>DASYNI010000011.1:0-132090 GCA_036008645.1 Solirubrobacteraceae bacterium | reverse complement strand
CATGTAACATGATCCTTTCTTATCGCTTGACAGAACACTTGCCAGCAAACCGCCGGCTTTGTTTCGACGCGAGAAGCTCCCAAGCGACGCTAGCCATACCACCGGATCGCCGCGTGTAACCGCAGTCACCACTGCTAGTGGTCACACTCACGGTAGGATGCAACAGCTCAATACTCATCGACGGCTAGTGTGCTGAATATCCATATGGTGGCACTCAGCGGACGATCCGCGCACCGCGTTCCCGCCCCGGCCCCGCCCACAGCGTTCGCGTTGGCGGGCAGCGCACAGCGTTGCACTGCAGCTTGGTCATGTCAAACGATACGGCACGATGGCGATAGGCAGGTTAGGCGAAATGGCTAGAATAAGCCAAAGTAAACCTAGAAACATACTTGTAAAACACGCGTTATTGCAGCACGAGGTAGTTTTGATGATGACGCGCTGCGCGGAAACAGCAGACCTTACTTAGTACGCGCGCTTGATAAGCTTGAGGCAGAGCAACGCGGCAAACGTATGCTTTGATCACAGCTGTAGCCGTGACCGCACAGATGTCAAAGACGAGACCTGATCATTAGGCCTGCGCCGTACGTTTATGCTCTATGGTATCGATCTGCGATGCAGCGCGTCTTAGCGCACTGCTTGCCGAGGCCGCATGCGCAAAAACCGCTGAGAAAGCGCTTTTGAGGACCAAGGCGATTTGGGGATACTCAGGGCTCAGCAGACCTGGCTGCGCGTCTTCGTTGAGCAACTTCACCTGCTTGAACACAGGTCTTGTCGCGTAAAGCGCTGGAGTGTAGGCGAGGCGCAGCGATGGAGGGTCATAGGAGGCACTTTCGGCTCGAGCGACCTCGACAGCGGGTGAGGTCAGAAACTCGATCAGCTTGTAGGCCGCGACGGCGTGCCGGCTCTTTGCGTTGATGGCAAGCATCTCGCCTGCGAGGGCAGCCCCCGGCTTGCCTCCTGGTCTGGCTGGAAATGGGACGTAGTCGAATTTGCCGTTCGTAGGGCTCCCTGGTTCTTTGTTCGCGGCAACGAAGGGGTAATCAATTGCAAACGCCGTGCGGCCGGCGCTGAACTCATCTTGGACTGGACCCACGTCCCAGCTCGCCACCGTCTTAGGCGCGATTCTATAGGAGTAGATCGCTTCGCGCAACCAGTTCAACGCTTCGACGTTGCCCTTTGTATCGATGCTGGTCGCGGTCAGGTCTCCGCCGAAAGAGGGAGCGATTGCCGTGAACGTGCCGATTGCTTCGTTCTTGTAGCCGGCGAACGCGAAGGACTCATTGAGAGGACGGCTTTTTAGCATACGATCCCTGGCTACGGCTGCACTGGCGGCTGACACTATTTCTGCGGGAGCTTTCGGTTCGCGCGGAACCAAATCGGTGCGGTAGAAGAGGCCCTCCGGGGTGGTGAACCACGGAATCGCGTAAGGAGCGCCTGCGACCTCGCTGGCGGCGATCTCCGCCCGGAAGAACCTGCCCAGATCAGGCTTGAACCGACTCAGAGACGCGATCCAACCCGCCTTCTCAAGCACTTGCGTCTGGGTCATTTCGATCTCCACGAGGTCAGGGCCCGCTGCGCCCTCTTGAAGTTGTCGTTCCAGCTGTTCTGAGTATAGGGGCGAGTTCGGCGATGTAAAGGAGAGGACGTCGAGCTTTACCTTGATGCTGGGATTCTGTCGTTCAAATGCCTTGATCGCCTGTTTCGTCTGCGCGGCTTCGTCTTCACCGAGCCCGCTCAAAGCAATACTAATTGTCTGCTGCTGCGCCCCGGAGGACGATGATTTGACACTGGAGACACGCTCGCGGCCACACCCCGCGAGCGCAATTGCAGCGCCTGCGGTCACGATGAGCAGAACCCTGGCGCTGAGACAGGCCTGCACTAATCGAGTCCAGAACGGCGTGCCCCGATAAGCCAGCATCATTGCGCATCTCCTCAATCTCTATAAATGTTTGCGGCCATCTGCGGCGGCGCGTTTGTGGAATGTTATGCATGGACGTCATCTTTGATCAAGTCCTCTTTCCCAAAGCCGGCCTGACTCCCTTGATGGCTAGCTAGAAACAATTGCTAACGCAGACCGCGCGTAGCTGGCGAGAGATATAGACCTGCACTTGCGTGCCGACCAGCGTCCTGCAACCTTGCAATACAAGCTCCAGGATGCATGAGGCGATAGACAGGAGGATCAGATGCCGAGAATGCCTTATCTCGACCGACGGCTCGTAGTCGCCGCTTGCCTGCCGGTTGCATTGTGGCTGCAAGGCTGCGGGAGCTCCGCGAAAATTTCTGCTCAGACAAGGAGTTCACATTCCGCAACCGCTACGACACGATCGCAGTCGACCTCCTCAGCGCAGACGACCAGCTCACAAGTGAGTCCGCATAGCACCACCTCATCGACCGCTCCTGCCACGGAAGCGCGGCGGCATGCCGCGCGGGTCGCCGCAGTTACCAACATTGCCGGTTGCCTGCGTAAGCACGGCGTATATGTGCCAACACAAAACCCCGTAGCGGGCTTCTCGACCAACGGTATAGATACCACAAGCGCCCAGTTCAAGAGCGCCTATCCGGGATGTCTGCGCACAGCGATGGGTGTCTACCGCACAAAGCTGCTGCGTTGAACATGCTGGCTCTAGCGTCCGGCACATCCTCGTTCATGCCTTCCTACGCCACCCAATGCCAGGTGGCGAACTGTGCCGTGAAGAACACCAGCGCCAGGGCGGAGATCGCAAACGCCGCAATCCGGGCCCGCCTGCGTGTGGCCAGATACCCGCCGAGCCACATGTTCAGTGGGAAGAGCACCAGGATGAAGCGCGGGATCGACATCAGCGGCTGGGTGGCTACCGGGTAGGAGAGGGGCAGCGTCAGCGCTGCCATCGTGTAGAGCCCATAAGCAAGCGGCAGCCTGCGCAGCACCCCGATCGTCAGCGGAACCGCCAGCGCGAGGAATGCGAAGAGCATAATGTTATGCCCCGCCTCGATATCGGCACTCTTGCCTTCCAACGGGAAGTAGAGGTGCCTGCTCTGCCCCGAGAGAATCTGCCTCGCCCCCTCGAAGGCCGCCTGCGCCGCGTCCCAACTGGCCACAAACGGCCCCGCGAACTGGCGGCCCCACAGCGCCTGGGCGCGGAACGGCTCCATCGGTTCGCCGCCGGCCAGCCAGAACCAGGCCATGAACGCCGCCAGCCCCGCGGGAATCAGCAGCAGCCACAAAGCATCTGTGCGCAGCGCATACCGCGGCGTCAGATGCATCCTGCTCCATGCCAGCAGCCACGCCGTGGCGGTGAACCCATGGGGGCAAGGCTGGACCTGGTGATCAGGCTCACGGTCGGTGCGCGGCCCGATCAGGTACAGCGCGATCGCCGGCAGCACGAGCAGCACCCCTGTGCTCCTGGTCGCCGCCGCCAAGCCACCGAGAACCCCCACCCACATCCATCGCCCGCGCCGCGCCTGCAGGAACACCCCAATCGAGAGCGCCAGGTAGAGCGACTCCGAGTAGTCGGCGGAGAGGAAGAAGGCCATCGGCCCGAAGGCCATGCTCGCCAGCGCGATGCGTGCCACCTTGCGCTCAGAGATCGTGCTGCGCAGCCGCTGGGTCATCTCGGGCAGCAGATAGCCGGCCGACAGCTCAAGCGTGGTCAGCCGGTGCAGCGCATACATCGCGCCAAGCAGTGCCACCAGCGAGACGAGCACGCCGGCCAGCGCGCCCGCCATCCCGACCAGTGAGACGGCCCAGATCAGCAGCGGATACAGCGGGAAGAAGGCAGCACGCTGCGCGGTAAAGGGACCGAGCTCCGGCAGGTAGCCGTAATGGGCGATCGTGAGGTACCAGGCAGCGTCCCAGCGCGCCGCCGGCGCCGCCAACACGTCCCCGACCGGCCCGAAGCCGCCCGTCAGGCCGGGTGGGTGGAAGGCCGAGCGGGTGGGGCCAAAGCCGAACAGCAGCACGACGCCGACCCCGGCGATCCACACCAGCGCCCGCGAAGAGACCAGCAGCGAGACGCTGTCGCGCAGCGCCTGCGTCTGCGCCTGCGTGAGGCGCAGACGGGCCAGCAGCTCTCGCCAAGAGGGCAGCGTCGCCCGGCGCTGCCGCAGCGGCAGAGACTCGGCGCTGGCCGATGGCGGTAGCTGCGCTGAGTGCAACGCAGGCGGCGAGCCGAGGCCCGCAGGGCTCGGCAGCAGCGCGTCGGCGGGGACCGCAGCGGCGGGGGAGGCCACCGCAGCCATCTCGGCAGTGTCGGGGCTCATCGCAGACAGAACGGCAGATTCTCGCACGTGAAAAGGCGCAGCGGCCCCTGGTTCGCGCCACCGGAAAGGATTCCGCCGATTGGCGACGACGAACGATGCTAAATGCGAGTTTTTCCGCGTGCCGCCACGCTCGTCGGTGGGCTCTCCTCATGAGCGATTTTGACTGCGGGTCACCGACTCGCGGGCGCCTTTTGGCATATAAGACCTAAACTGCTCTTGCGCCGACCCCTTTCGGTCGGAGACCATTACATCTGGTGGTGGACGACAAGCGACCCCTTCGAGGACATGGCTGATACAGAAGACGACATTACAGAGCAGGACGGCACCGGGGATCCGAACGATCCCGGGGCGCCCGCCGACCGCGTCAACCTGGGCGCGAGCATCCGCACGATGCGCAGGCAGATAGGGATAACCCAGGAAGCGCTCGCGGACCGACTGGGCGTGCACACCACGTTCGTCGGGCGCCTGGAGCGCGGCGAGCGAGGGGCGCAGTGGCGGACCGTCAGACGCGTGCTGCGGGCACTCGAGCTGACGCCAGCCGACTTCGCGGCCACGCTCGAACAGATCGAGAGCGAACCGCAGGTGCCGCCGCGCGGGCGGGCCGCGAACCCGAACGCTCGCTAGATCAGCGCGGCCCGCGCGCTGCGCGCGCCGTTGCGAAGCGGCCTGCAACTGGAGGAGATCGCCCGCTTTGGCGGTAATCTCGATCGGCGTCCCGCTGCGCGCCCACCGTGGCGCGCAGGCGCCTGGGGCGCTGAGCGCAGATCACCTTCGAGATGTCAAGACAGGCACGAAAGCGTCGGAGCAGGCACAACCGCGGCGGCGGCGCGCGGATGGTTGGCGTGGGCTTGATCGTCGCGCTGGTCGGCGCGCTGGCGCTCGCGATCGGCGGCGGCGTCTACGTGCTCGCGGTCGCCTCAACGATCCACAAGCTCGCCGGGCGCAAGGCGATCGTCGCCGGCGCCTCCTCGGAAGTGTTCGCGGCCGAAGGCACGCGCCTGGGCTTCATTCAGTCCGAAGTGCTGCGCACGCCCGTAGGCACCGAAGAGATGCCGAAATATCTGCGGCAGGCGACGATCTCGATCGAGGACCAGCGCTTCTACGAAAACGACGGCGTCGACCTGACCGGCATCTTTCGCAGCGCCGCGCGCGACGCGATCCAGGGCGAAGCGCTGCAGGGCGCCTCCACGATCACGATGCAGCTGGTCCGCAACCTCTACCTCGGCGGCGACGTGAAGTCGATCAAGCAGAAGATCGCCGAGGCCAAGCTCGCGCTCGAATACAACGAAGCCCACAGCAAGCGGGAAATCCTCACGCAATACCTCAACACGGTCCCCTATACGACCGTCGGTGGGCAGACCGCGCTGGGCGTGCAGGCGGCCTCCAGGATCCTCTTCAACAAGCCGGTCTCGCAGCTCGACCTGGAGCAGTGCGCGCTGCTGGCCGGCCTGCCGCAAGCGCCCTCGCAGTACAACCCGTTCCTGGACCCGCAGGAAGCGCGCAAGCGCCGCAACGAGGTGCTCTCCAAGATGGCCGAACTGCACTACATAAGCAAGGCCACCGCCAGGCAGACCAAGGCGATGGGGCTGCAGGTGCAGCGCGGCTACTACTACCAGCGTCGGCGCGAAAATTACTTCTTCGAATACGTGCGTCAGCTGCTGATCGAACGCTACGGCCGCGCCACCGTGGACCGGGGTGGCCTGAAGGTCTACACCACGATCAACCTGCATATGCAGGAACTGGCCAAGAAGGCGATTTCCGAAGTGCTGTATGAGCCCGAAGACCCCTCCTCGGCGATTGTGACGATAAACCCGCACAACGGCTACATCGAGGCGATGGCGCAATCCGGCACCTACGCGCAATCGCAGTACAACCTCGCCGCCGAAGGGCACCGCCAGGCGGGCTCCACCTTCAAGGCGATCGACCTCGCCGAGGCGCTCTCGCGCGGAGTGGACCCGAACAGCACCTACTACGTCTCCCACACGCTGACCCCTGGCTGGCTGCCGGCCTACCCCACTTATGAAGTCAAAACGTTTGAGAACACCTCGCTGAACTCGGCGATTAGCCTCGTCGCAGCGACCCTCACCTCCGACAACACCGTATATGCCCAGCTGGCCGCGGATCTGGGTGAGGAATCGATCACCGAAATGGCCTACAAGATGGGCGTCAAGGTCCACCTCGACAGCTACCCTTCCGAGGCGCTCGGCGGGCTTACGATCGGGGTCAGCCCGTTGGAAATGGCAGACGTCTACGCCACCCTGGCCGACGGCGGCTACCGCAACAAGCCGATCGCGATCACCAAGGTCGTCTTCCCCGACGGGCATGTCGACAGCAGCTGGGGTAGGCCGCATCGCACCAAGGTGCTCAGCAACGGAGTCACCGCGGAGGAGACCAAGATCCTGGAAGAGAACGTGCAGGCTGGCACCGCGGTGCGCTCGAAAATCTCCTGCCCCACCGCCGCCAAGACCGGCACCACCGAGGAACTGGTCGACGCCTGGCTCGACGGCTACACCCCCGAATACGCCACCGCGGTGTGGATGGGCTACCCGAACAAGCGCGTGCCGATGACCGACGTGCAAGGCGAACCCCAGCAGGGCGGCGCGCTGCCCGCCGAGATCTGGCACACCTACATGGAACCAGTGGTTGATGGCCGCTGCGTGCCCTTCGCCGAACCGACCGAACCGCTGATCTACAAGCCCTTCTATGGCAAGTTCGCGCTGGCCGGGCAGACGGCGGCCTCCACCGCCACGACTGCGCCGGGCGGTAGCGAACACGGCCACAAGACCTCTCCAAAGACCGGCGCGGGGCATGAAAATGGGCAGGGGACGGGCGGTGGGGCCGAAGAACCCGAAACGCACACCGAACCGGGCGCGCAGCCGGGGACCGGCACTCCGGGCGCCGGCACGCCGGGCGCGGGCGCAGGCGGCGCCCCGGGGGTCGGCGCGGGCGGCGGAACCGCGCCGAGCCATTGACCCATAATCGCGGCCTGCTCAGGGGCCAAGCAGCGCCGCCGGCACGACGGCTATCCCGTCACGACGCCGGTAGGCAGTCGTCCCGGTGGTGATGACTACCGCGTCGGCAAGGTCATCGCCGAGGCGATCGCGCAGCCACAGCAGGTGGCGTACATCAGAGTCATCCGGCACCCGGCCGAGCTTCACCTCGAGCGCGAGTACCCGTGTGCCCCGCTCCACGATCAAGTCCACCTCTCGCTCGCCTTTCCAGGTGCGCAGGTGCGCCGTGCGCGCTTGCGCAGCTTGTGCGTATACGCGAACGCAGAGCGTCACCAGCGACTCGAAGAGCGCCCCCAGCAGTGTCCCGTCCCGCGGCATGGTCGGATGCACATGCCGCGCGCCGAGCAGTGTGTCCGCGTCGACATCAAGCAGCCTGGCCGCAAGCGCAGGATCGGCCAGATGATGCTTGGCCGGCGCGGCGAGACGGGCAAGATGGTTGTGGCTTGGCAGCCAGGCCGGCAGCGGGTCGAGTATCCAAAGTCGTTCCAGCACGTCCCGGTATGGCAGCGTGGCTGTCTTGGAGGGCTTGTCGGAGACTCCGCTGCTCGCCGCATCGCGGATCTTCTCGTAGGAGGCAGTCGTCGCCGTGGCCGCTGCATAGGCGCGCATCCAGCGCATCAGCGTCCCCGGCCTGCGCACCTGGTGTCCGAGCTCTTCGAAGTCGCGCTCAACTATGCGATCGAGATAGCCGTCGAGCTGTGCGCGCTGCAGGCTTGGAGTCAGCGGCCGGATCGCTGGAAAGCCGGAGCCCAGAATCTCCTGCACATAGCGTCGAAGATCGACCTCCGTGCCGCCGGCGATCGTTCGAGAGCTGCCGTCCAGCAGCGCAGAGAGGCTGACGGTTGGCGAAGCGAGGCCGCGCTCCACAAGCGTCATCGGACGCAGCCGCACACGAACGATCCTTCCGGCGCCGGAATGCGTTGGCAGATGAGAGAGGGTGGCCGAACCGGTGAGCAGAAAGCTGCCCGGCGCCGCACCCTCGTCGACCGCGCGGCGCACTCGGTCATAGGACTCCGGCAGTCGCTGCCACTCGTCGATCAGTATTGGGGTCGCGCCATCGAGCAGCAGCGTCGGATCTGCTGCAGCGATCATCTTCTCGTTCTCATCATCGAGACGGTGGACCGTCGCAGCGCGTTGCAGCGCAGTCTCGGTCTTGCCTACGGCCTTTGGACCCTCGATCGACACTGCGGGTAGTCCCCCGAGCAGCTCGTCGAGGCGATCGTCCACAACACGCCTTCGATACGGCCCGCCGTGCAAGGCATTCATTGCCCTAGACTACCATTACGCAGCTTGCTAGAAGTCCATTACGCAGGTACTTACCAGTCCGTTACGCGCTGTCGAAATTGCCAGCCGGCCTCCTGAACGCTGACCCACAATAGCCCCTCACCATCCCGGCTGATAGGTTGATCTGCGCAAAACCGAGACGAGTCGACGGCTGCGCCGTCAGATACGGAATCCGAAAACGTGGCCAAGGAAGACAAGATCGAACTGGAGGGCGAGGTCGTTGAGGCCCTGCCCAACGCGATGTTCAAGGTCAAGCTCGACAACGGGCACGAAGTGCTCGGGCACGTCGCCGGCAAGATGCGCCGTTTCCGGATTAGGATCCTGCCCGGGGACCGTGTGCGCTGCGAGCTCTCCCCCTACGACCTCGATCGCGCCCGCATCACCTACCGCCACCGGTGAGCGTCGATGCACGGCGGGGCTGAGCGCTCGCTGATCGAGGCGCTAGCGCGGCGGCTGCCGGCCTGCGGGCCGCGCGTGCTCACTGGGCCGGGCGATGACACGGCGGTCGTGCTTGCGCGGCCGGTTAGCTTCACTTCGGTGGACACGGTCGTGGAGGACGTTCATTTTCGCCTTGGCGAGGGCCGCTTCAGCCATGCTGACGTGGGATTCAAGGCGCTTGCCAGCGCGCTCTCCGACATGGCCGCGATGGGCGTGCAGGCGGGAGAGGCGTACGTGGTGCTCGGCGCGAGCCCTGGCCTGACGCAGGAGCAGGCACTGAGCCTGATCGACGGGGTGTGCGAGATCGCCACGGAGGCGGCGGTCTGCGTGGCCGGCGGCGACGTGGTGCGCTCGCCTGTACTCAGCCTCTGCGTCACGGTCGTCGGCTGGGCCGACTCAGCGCAGTCTGCTGTGTATCGCTCGGGTGCCGTCGCGGGCGACTTGGTGGGGGTGACAGGCACGCTCGGTGGTGCAGGCGCCGGCGTCGCGCTGATGGACGGCCGGATCGCGCTGCCGCAGGATCTCGCCGCGCACGTGCTCTCGCGCGCCCGCCGGCCGCAACCGCGCCTTGCGCAGGGGCTTGCGCTGGCCGGCGCAGGCGCACGGGCGATGATCGACATCTCCGACGGCCTTGCCACCGACGCAGGCCACATCGGCCGCGCCAGCGGGCTGACGCTGGAGATAGACCTCTCACTACTGCCGCTGGACACCGGCGTGGAGCAGGCGGCAGCGCAGCTGGATCTCGAGCCCTGGCGGCTCGCGGCCACTGGCGGCGAGGACTACGAGCTCTGCTTCTGCGCTGCCCCGGAGCGGCGCGCCGAGATAGAGCGGGCCCTCGGCGGCGCGGGCGAGGTGAGCGTGAGCTGGATCGGCGAGGTGCTGGCTGGCGCCGAGACCGAGCCGGGCGCCCGCTTCAGGAGCGAGGCAGGGCCCGTGCAGATGAGCGGCTTCGAGCACCGCTGGTGATTTCCGATTCGCTCTGACCAGCGGCCAGCTCGCTCGGGGTGAGCGTCTTTGCGAACGCGCCGGTGTGGCTGTGTTCGTGGATCACCGCGGCCCCGCGCGGCTGGATGCTCGCCAGGCGCGCGAAGACGAGGATCCGCTTTTCGGCGCTAAAGAGCGGGTAGCAGGCCGAGAGCACGACGTGCGGAGTGCGGCTGGGCGCGACCACCGCTTCCACGTCGGCTTCGGGCACGATCCGATCGTGGGTGACGATGTAGGTGAAGCGGCCGTAAGGCATCGTCACGAAGATCCTGTCTCCGCGATGCAGTTCGTTGATGCGCCTAAACGGCGCAAGCCAAGTCGTCCTGTGTCCCGCGATCGCTGTCGTGTTGCCCACCCCCGGAAATGAGGTGGTCGGGAAATCCGCCTTGGAGTAGACGCCAGGGCCGAGCTCCAGTTCGGCCTCGCCGCTGCCCTTGACCATCGCGTAGGAGATGTGGATGTGGGGGATCGTGATCCTGCCCACCGCGCTGCCGTCGGTGGCACGAGCTTCCAGGCGCTGCGCCAGGAAGCGCACGCGGCGGCGCTCAGCCTGCAAGCTCTGCAGCACTTCGCTTTCGCGCTGCGAGGGCGCCTCGTGTTCGACCACCGCCAGCTGGTGTTCTGTGCCTTCCTGGCGGATCGAGGCGATCAGCGCGGTGATCGGCTCACGCCAGGCCAGGGTGACGGCGGCGTCCGCGAGCGCGAGCACGCCGAAGAAGATCAGCAGCCATGAAAGTGCGCGCGCAAACCGCAGGCGACGGCGCCTGGGTTTGCGCATAGTGAACAGGATCTCCGACACCCTGCCACCTATCTCAGCACGCTTTCGCGGCCGGCGGGCACCCTGCTGCTGTAGAGCACGGGCATGCGGTCCTCGGGCGGCGGGTGCACGCGCGGCGCCGAGCTGGTGGTGCCAAGCGTCGCGATCCCCATCGCCACCAGCAGCCCGAACGCGAGGCTCCACAGCAGCAGGCCGCCGATGTTCACATAGCCCCCGCCGACCATCACCATCCCCTCCAGCAGCATCTGCGCGGGTCCGAGGCCAAGCAAGAGGGAATAGAAGGCCAGCAGCAGCGCCAGCGGGAGCAGCGCCGGAACCAGCAGCAATGCCAGCTTTGCGGGGCGCTGCTTCGGCGCAAGCTCCGACGAGATCGCGATCAGCCAGAGATGGAGCGCCGGGATCAGCAGCAGCGCCGCGTAGGGATCGATCAGCCACACAAGCAGCGCGAGCAGGCAGCCGGCGCAGAGCGCCGCCACGCCCGCGACGCCTGAGGCCGGCACCTTGCGCGGGCCGCCGGCGCCGCTGAGCCTGTGCCAGCCCCACCAGGATCCAGCAAGCACCGCGAGCGCAAAGATCAGCGCCACGACCGCCCCCGCGTCGAAGCTCAGCGCAGAGGCGCCGACCGGGTTGGGCGGGCTGTGCAGCAGGCCAGCGATCGAGAGCAGCTTCAGGGCCGCAGCGCAGAGCGCGAACGGCCACGCGCACAGCAGCGGCGCAACCAGCCAGCGCCGAACCCGCCGGCGCCGCCCGCGTGCCCGCCGCACCAGCGCATCTCCAGCAATGAGCGCCGGCCCCAGGATCAGCGTGAACGCAATCAGCGCCGCCGCCCACTCGGGGAGCACGCGCCCTTCGATGCGTAGGCCGGTGCTGCGAGCAGTGCTCACTTCGCCGCTGTGGTCGATCGCATAGAAGGCGCTCAGCACGCCCCGGCCGGCCGCCTGCAGATGGCGCTCACTGATGCCTTCGCCGGCCCGCGGGCCCCGTTCGCCGGCCAGGCTCACGCCCACCGCAGGAATCCCGATCCCGTTCAGCGGCCCTTGTTCCCCGATGCTGATCGGGAATGCCAGGTGCGCCAGCTGCGAGGCGACGCTGGGGGCGCCGGCACTCATGCCCATCGTCCCCGAGAGCGCCGTGGAGACCGTGTCGGTGAGGACTTCGGGAGCCAGGCCAAAGCCGGCTGAGAACGGCTGCACCAGCGGCTTGACGAGGCTCCTTCCACCGAGGTCGCCGAGCGCGAGCGCGGCATCCAGGCGCCCGCCGAGCGCGGTCTGCAGCCAGCTCACGATCGCCGCGTCGCCGTTGCTGCCGCCATCGGCGAAGATCACGTACAGCGGGTGCCTTGTCTCCCCCTGCGCCAGCACCGAGGCGACTTCCAGCAGCGCGGCGGTGCCCGAAAGCTGCGCCCTGGCTCCGCGCGCCGCCGAGTCGCGCGAGGCAATCAGCGCGATCGGCGCCTGCGTACCGGTGCCCGAACGGTGGCCGATCAGCAGCGTCTGGGGCATCGACCCCCAGGTCGTCTGCCCACTGCTGCGCACCATGCTGACCGCGTAGCCCCCGCTGGCCGAAGAGCCCAGCGAAGCCAGCCGCGAGCGCAGATAGGCCAGCAAGCGCGCATCCCCGGCGCTACCCGGGCGCCTATTCGGCGCGATCTGCGCCATATGTGAGAGCTCGGAGTACGCGCGAGCGCCTTCAAAGGCTTCGGTGACTGCGTTGGAGCTCAGCGGCGGTGCGGCGCTACCAAGCGAGAAGGACGCGATCAGCACCGCCGCGATCACCGGCGCCAGGCAAAGACGGTAGATGCGCCAGTTCAGCGACGACTGTGGCGGCCGCGAGCGGCCGCCAGGCCTCTCCTCCATGGGCTTTGCTGCTGCCATGGACACCGGACGATAATGACCGATGGTGCGGCGGGCCGCATCGGCTATCGTGCCCGCGGTGCTCCAGCCCGTCGCCGTAGGCCACAAGCAGCTATCCGATTACACGCACATCTGCGGCCGCGGGCTGATCGATGAGATCAGGGAGCTGGCGGAGCCGCTGAAGGGCAGGCGCGTGGTGCACGTCTCCGCCACGGCGTTTGGCGGCGGCGTCTCGGAGATCCTCTACACGCTGGTGCCGCTGATGCGCGACGCCGGCCTTGACTGCGAGTGGCAGGTGATCTACGGCCGCGAGGAGTTCTTCAACGCCACCAAGCTGATGCATAACGCGCTGCAGGGCGCGCCGCAGGACCTCGACGAGGAGCAGTGGGATACCTGGCGGCGCTACAACGAGATGAACGCGCGCGAGCTCTCCGGCGGCTGGGACGTCTGCCTGGTGCACGACCCGCAGCCCGCCGCGCTCTACTCGCTGGTGCCGGAGAAGGCGCAGGGGTGGCTGTGGCGCTGCCACATTGACATCTCCACTCCAAACCCCCAGACGATCGAGCGCCTGCTTCCCTACATTCGCGACTACCCCCAGTCGATCTTCCACATGCCGAGCTACGTGCCCGCCGGCATGAACGGCCACGTAAACGTCGTGCCGCCCGCGATCGATCCGCTCATGCCCAAGAACATGGCGCTCTCCCCTGAGGACGCCACCTACGTCTGCGATCAGTTCGGGATCGACGTCGATCGGCCGCTGCTCTGCCAGGTCTCGCGCTTTGATCCCTGGAAGGATCCGCTCGGGGTGATCGACGCCTACCGCCTGGTCAAGGAGCGGATCCCGGAGGTGCAGCTCGCGCTCGTGGGCTCGATGGCCTCCGACGACCCCGAGGGCTGGGACTACTTCAACTCCACGATCGCGCATGCCGACGGCGACCCCGACGTGCACATCCTCAACAACTTCAACAATGTCGGCGCGATCGAGGTCAACGCCTTCCAGTCCCACGCCGACGTGCTGATCCAGAAGTCCACCCGCGAGGGCTTCGGCCTGACCGTCTCGGAGGCGATCTGGAAGGCCCGCCCGTTCATCGGCGGAGATGTCGGCGGCATCCCGCTGCAGATCGAAGACGGCATCACCGGATTCCTGGTCACCAGCGCCGAGCAGTGTGCACAGCGCTCCCTGGAGATCCTCGCCGACCCAGCCCTCGGCAAGTCGCTCGGCCGCCGCGGCAAGGAGCACGTGCGGGCTCACTTTCTCACGCCGCGCTACCTGCGCGACTACCTGAGAATCTTCGGCGAACTCCTGCTGGAGAGCTGAAGCGAAGATGGCGCCCGGCACCGCAGAAGACCTGGCGGCGCCACTGCCACAACGGCCTGCCTCGCCGCTCGTGCTGGTCTCAAACCGCGGGCCCGTCACCTTCCACGAGAACGGCGAGGTGCGGCGCGGCAGCGGCGGCCTCGTGACAGCGCTGACCGGCCTCGCCTCCCACCGCGAGGCGATCTGGATCGCCTCGGCGATGAATGAGCACGACGTCGCGGTCTCCCGCTCCCACGGCGGGCGCGCCTTCCCGGTGCGCTCCCCCGCCGGCGGCGAGTACGAGGTGCGCCTGGTGGCATCCGACCCGCAGGCATACGACCGCTTCTACAACGTCTTTGCCAACCCGATGCTGTGGTTCATCCAGCATTACCTTTGGGATCTCTCAAACGCGCCTGACATCAGGCGCGAGGAGATCGAGGCGTTTGAGTTCGGCTACAACGCCGTCAACGAAGACCTCGCTGGCGCGGTCATCGAGGAGATCGAGGGCAAGGAGAGCCCGGTCGTGATGATCCACGACTACCACCTCTACACGCTGCCGCGCATGGTGCGAAGCGCCCGCCCCGACGCCTTCCTGCACCACTTCATCCACATCCCCTGGACCCAGCCCGACGCCTGGCGCGTGCTGCCGGCAAGGATCAGGGAGGAGATCTACGCGGGCATCCTCTGCAACGACATCGTGGGCTTCCACACCCGCTCCTACCGCCGCAACTTCCTGCAGTGCTGCCGCGACCTGATGGACCTGGAGGTCGACTTCGAGCGAGGCCTCGTGGTCTTTGGCGACCGGGAGGTGTGGGTGCGCGCCTACCCGCTGCCGATCGATCACAAGGCCACTCTGCAGATCGCGCATGGGCCGCGCGTGGCCGCCTTCGAGCGCGAGATTCTGCGCCGGCGCAGGGACTTCCTAATCCTGCGCGTGGACCGTGCCGACCTCTCAAAGAACGTGCTGCGCGGCTTCTCCGCCTTCGACCTGTTCCTGGAGCAGCACCCGGAGTTCAGCGAGCGGGTGACCTTCATGGCGCAGATGATGCCCTCGCGTACCGACGTCCCCCAGTATCAGGAGTACCTGGAGCGGATCGAGGCGCTGGTCGCAGTCGTCAACCACCGCCACGGAACCCCCGACTGGATGCCGATCCAGCTCAAGCTGCGCGACGACATCGACGAGGCGATGGCCGCCTACCGCCACTACGACGTGCTGCTGGTCAACGCGATGTTCGACGGCATGAACCTCGTCGCCAAGGAGGGCCCGATCGTCAACACCCGCGACGGCGTCTGCATCCTCTCCGAGAACACCGGCGCCCACGAGGAGCTGGCCGAGCACGCCCTCTCGGTCAACCCCTTCGACATCCAGGAGCTCGCCAACTGCATCCACGCCGCGCTCTCGATGCCGGCGGCGCAGCGCAGCGCCCGCGCGGCCGGTCTGCGCGAGACCGTGACTTCCCGTGACCCCGGCGACTGGATCGAGACGCAGCTGGCCGACATCGCCGCTAAGCGGTCGGCAGGGTAGCGCTGGTATCATCGGCGGCCGCTTATGAGCAAGGCGCCGATCACATATGACCTCGTCGTACTGCTGGACCCGCAGGCCGATGAGCCGGCGCGGGCCAAGGTGCTGGCCGATGCGAAGGCGGCCATCGAGGCGCACGGAGAGCTGCTGCGCCAGGATCAGTGGGGCCTGCGCGCTCTGACCTACCCGATTGCTCACCGCACCGAGGCGGAGTACCACCTCTTCCAGTTCCACGTCAGCGACAAGAGCGTGCTCGAGTCGCTGGACCGCTCGCTGCACCTATCCGACGAGGTGCTGCGCTTCATGATCAGCAAGCTTGCGCCCGGCACGCCCGAGGCGCCGCCGAATCCGGACACGCGGGCGGTGCGACACGCGCCGGCGGAGCCGGAGCCGGCTGCTGCGGCTTAGCTGCAGCGCTGCGCAGAGTCTGCCCCTCGGGGCACCGACACCCGGCAGGCGAGAGCCGGCTCGACGTCGCTAAACTCGCGCCATGGCAAGCGGACAGATCGGCGAGCGTCCGGAACCGGGGGTTGCTCAGGGCCAGCGCAGGACCGACGTCCTGAAGGCCTCCCCGCCGATGTTCGATTCCAGGCTGCTCGACTTCTTCTCGCGCGTCCATCCGTCGGTTCCGGTGCTCATCTTCGTGCCGGCGATCGTCGCGATGGAGATCTGGGGCCTCTCGACGGTCTCCGTGCTGCTCAGCATCGGCCTCTTCGCCGGCGGCTACATGCTCTGGACGCTGTTCGAGTACTGGCTGCACCGCCTCGTCTTCCACTTCGAGCCGCAGGACGGGATCGGCGCACGCCTGCACTGGATCATCCACGGCGTCCACCACGACCACCCCAACGACCCGCTTCGGCTGGTCATGCCGCCTGCCGTCAGCGTGCCGCTTGCGGCGATTGTCTTCGGCGTCATGTGGCTGGTGCTCGGGGACTCCTATGCGCCCGGGCTTGCTGCCGGGTTCTTCGGGGGCTATCTCGTCTACGACATGCTCCACTACGCACTGCACCACGCGGTGCCGAACAGCCGCCTCGGCAAGGCGCTGCGCGAGCGCCACATGAGGCATCACTTCCAGGACGACACCAAGGGCTTCGGGATCAGCGCGCCCTACTGGGATGAGGTGTTTCGTACCTCCCCGGTGGACAGGTACGGAGCTCAGCGCAGCACGCAGCACTGAGCTACAGCTGATCCGCCCAGGATCAGCCCGGCGTCGCATCTCCGATCCGCGCATCTCATCCGCCCTCGACGGTGGTGCCATCGTGTTAGAAACAGTTAGTTGCTTGACGCTTGCTTCGACCGGCGGCCGATGGCACAGGCGAGCGCAGCGCGCACTCGCACGTGAACCACGAAATAGGAGATTTAGGCATATGCGAGGCATCAGGTTTACTTGCCTCGCGGTGGTGGCAGTGATGGCTTCTTTCGCCATCGCAGCCGCAACCGCGTCGGCCGAAGAGTTCATCGCGAATAATGGCGGGGCGCTTTCGGGCAAAGCGACGTCCACGCAGGCATTTACGACCAAAGCCGGCAAAATTGAATGCACAAAACTGTCTGTCACTGGCGAGGTCGAAGAACTGGCTACCGAAACGCAGTTGGCGATAGTTACATACGAAAACTGCACCGCGTTTGCTTCGTTTCCGCCAAAATCTCGCCGGCTGAATATTTATTTATGAGTAATGGCATGGTTGATCTCAAGAAAGCGCTGACGGTAGAAGCGCTTGATTGTGTGATTAGTGTGCCTGCCCAGAATGGGCTCGGCACGCTCACTTATACGGACTCTGGCGAAGGCCTGGCCATCAAACCCAACGTGAGCGGCATAGAATCTGAAGGGACGGGCACAACCTGCAGCTATTCCAAAGAAAAATCCGGCACATATACGGGCAATTCATTTGTCGAACTGGCGGAAGGCAAAATCGAATTCGGTGGCGGCGGTGGTGGCGGCGCCCTCTTTGAAATCAGGAATCCTGGCGGCGCGCTGAAAAGTCCGCCCAAAGCCGGGGAAGAACGCACGATCGAAGTGGAAAATGTCAGAACGGCCGCGGGCACGCCAAACACGCTTCCAGAGGCGGAAATACGCCTGGGCGGTGGAGCCGTCGGGGGCTTCTACGAAGTCACAAAAGTGGCCGAAATGCAGAACGAAGCTATATGGGGTAGGCGCCAGCTGCGACATCGGGGTCAAGGTGCTCAAAGTCACCGTGGCGGGCGAAAAAACGTAAAGTGGGAAGCCGCGGTCAGTCCTGCCAATGCAAAAAACAAAGTCTCGCTCATAGTCTGATAAGCGCTCAGCGGGCGGGGGCGGTGCCCGGTGTGCGGCAAGGGCGATAGCCCGAGGGCCGGTGCCGGGGAAGCGTCCAGACGCTTCCCCGGCAAGGTCTGCAAAGGCCGAGTGAGACGCGCCCCCTTTGCAAGAGCCGCGCACTTCAGCCTGCTAGGCGCATGGGCAATCAGAAACACAAGTCGACCATACCTTGCGTAGCTCATCCGCAACTGCCAACATGGCACCTTCAGGGAAGGTACCAATGTCAGTAAGGGTCCCGCGCGGCGCAGATCTGGTTCACGGCAGCATCACAATCCACATGGCCTCGCCGAGCCGCTTCTTACTGCAAGGACAATCAGGGAGCGTCAATATGCAGAGAACACGCGTAGGCTTCCTTGTCGCCGCGGCCGCGCTCGCACTCAGCGGCGTTTTGGCCGGCACGGCAGGAGCGGAAGAGTTCGTCGCGAGCAAAACCGGCAAACTGACCGACACGGCGCTGGAAACACAGGTATTTAAAACAAAAGCCGGCAGCATCAGTTGCACGAAACTGAAAGGGACGGGCACCGTCTCCGAAACAACGACGGAAACGCAAACGACTTCGATCCAATATGAAGACTGTACCGCATTCGGCATCATAAGCGCATCAATCTCGTTAGCTGAATATTTATTTATGGCTAACGGCGAAGTCAAAATCCTGAAAACGATAGAAATAAAAGCCCCGGGCTGCGAAATCACCGTCCCGGCGCAGACAGTATCGTCGGTGGCTTACAAAAACCGTGGCGTTGGCATCGAAATCGTGCCGAGCGTGACCAAAATTGAATCTGAAGGCAAAGGCAGTTTCTGCGCCTACGCCAAAGAAAAAGAAGGCACCTACAAAGGTACAGCTTTCACCGAACTGGAAGGCGGCGAAATTCAGGTGGGCAATAACGACAATGTCACCGGAGAACCCGCCGGCGCCGGCGAACTTGTCGGCCCGGGCAAACCGTTTACGTTCGGCGCTGGAGAAAAAGCACGCCATCTGATTCTCAGAAATCCCGGGGCTCTCAGGAGGCAGTTCTTGAACGAAACCGCAGAACACATTCCTGGGGTTCTGGCCGTCAACGAAGGAGGTAACTTCGGCCTCAAAGAAGTCAAAGGCGCCGAACAATGTGGGGAGATTCTCGCTGGCGGCGCAAGATGTGAAATCGAAATCACCTCGGCGGCCGGCGGGAAGAAAGGGGAATACAAGCTGGAATACGGCAACGCGGCCAATCCGATCGAACTGAAATTCGAAATCAAAAGCTGATCCGCTGGTCAGCAGCCCGCCGCCGGTCGCGGGTGTTTCAGGCTCGGGGAGGGCTCCGCTGGGGCACTCCCCGAGCTCGGCTCGCGATCTCGAAATCTGGTGCTAGCGGGTCATCCGCCAGATATGCGAAAGCTAGCAAATAGCGCCTT
Source organism: Solirubrobacteraceae bacterium (assembly GCA_036008645.1). Lineage (GTDB taxonomy): Bacteria > Actinomycetota > Thermoleophilia > Solirubrobacterales > Solirubrobacteraceae > Palsa-744. Next base: position 112,996 of record DASYNI010000011.1, on the reverse strand, counting down.
TGCTGCGCCGCTCGCGGGTACGCAGCCCGTCATCACTCTAAACTTGCGGAGGGACGCGATTCGTCGCCCGCCGCGGAGTGACCGACGCACATAGACCGCGGGCACAGAGATAGTCAAGAAAGCAGAGGAGCAGCCGTGGCCGCAACCAACATCAACCGCGTGATCATCACCGGAAACCTGACCAGGGACCCCGAGCTGCGGGCGTTGCCGAGCGGCAGCTCGGTCTGCGAGCTGCGGATCGCCTGCAATACGCGCCGCAAGAACGGCTCGACCGGCGAGTGGGAGGACAAGCCCAACTACTTCAACGTCAAGGTCTGGGGCGCGCAGGGCGAGAACTGCTCGCGCTTTCTGGCCAAGGGACGACCCGTCGCGATCGACGGACGACTGGAATGGCGCGAGTGGGAGACCCCGGAGGGCGCAAAGCGGCAGTCGATCGATATAATCGCCGACTCGGTGCAGTTCCTAGGCTCGCGCGATGAAGGCCAGGGCGGCGGATTCGCGGGGTCGGGAGCAGCCCGTGGCGGCGAGGTCCCGGTCGATGAGCGAGACTATGAGCCGAGCCCCGTCGGCTCCGTTGCCGACGAGGACATCCCCTTTTAGACCTTTCAGCAAGCGAAAACAGCGAGGACCAACTCCGTATGGCCAAGGCACGCGGACGCAGCAAGCCCAGCAGGCGCAAGGAGAAGCGTGGCCTCCAATCCGGTGGCCGGCGCAAGTCCTGCCCGCAGTGCCGCGACAAGATCGAGCAGGTCGACTACAAGGACATCGCCTCGCTGCGTCGCTTCGTCTCCGACAAGGGCAAGATCCGCTCGCGGCGGATCACCGGCGCCTGCAGGCGCCATCAGAGCCAGATCGCCAAGGCCGTCAAGCGTGCACGCACGCTTGCACTCTTGCCCTACGTCAACGAGGGCGGGCGTGACGACGCCACCGGCGGCCGTCGCGAACGCGGCGACCGCGAACGCTAGGAACAAGCTGTGCCTGACGCGATCCTGCTCCAAGACGTCGAGCCGCTCGGCACCAAGGGCGCCGTCGTCGATGTCTCAAAGGGCTACCTGCGCAACTTCCTGATCCCGCGCAGACTTGCCCAGCCGGCGACCAAGGGCGCGATCGAGGACGTCCGCCGGCGCCAGATGGCCGCCGAGCGCGCCGAGCGCTACGCCGAGGAAAAGGCGCAGGAGAACGCCGCGCTGCTGGGCAAGACCGTGATCACGATCTCAGCCCAGGCGGGCCCCGACGGGCGCCTGTTCGGCTCGGTCGGACCCCAGGACATCTCCGCTGCGATCAAGGACGCGCGCGGTCTGAAGCTCGACCGCAACAAGGTCTTCCTGCCTGAGCCGATCAAGAACCTCGGCACCTACATGGTCGTGGTCGAAGTCGTGGACGGCGTGACCGCCACGGTCAAGACCATGGTGGTCGCACAGAAGTAGGCGACTCGGGCGCGGACGCCGCCCGCAGCCTCATCGCCAGCAGCGGGTTGACGACCCTCCAGCTGTCTTCGTGGCGCAGCAGGCCGGCAAGCCGCAGTCGCTTCAGCGCCTTGCTGAGCTCCTGGGTGGTGGTCGTGCCGCGTTGGGCTGTCGCGTAGGGGCGCTGTCCCAGTGCCGCCTGTGTAAGTGCCTGGCCTCCGAGCCGGTGCAGCGAGCGCGCATGTTCCATCGCCCGCGCGGCCAGCCCGTCGTCGTGCTCGGCCAGCGCCAGCAGAACCTCCTGGGCGGGCGGCGGAGCCGGCTGGCCTGCGACGCTCGCAAGCGCCAACAGCATCGTGCGCGGATGCCCGGCCGTCATGTCGACAAGCTCGGCTACCAGAGCGCTGCCGGCATCCACGAGCTCCGCGACCTGGCACCAGGCGTCGGCCGATGGCGCGTGCAACGAGAGCCAGCGGCCGCGATCGCTGAAGGCCGCTCTGGGCGCCTCGACCTCCGCTCTAGCCGCCTCGCGGCCGGAGAGAAGCAGACGCAGGTTTGGCGCCCGCTCCACCAGCTCGCTGATGCTCCAGAGCAGCGGCGCGAGCTTCAGCGGATGCCGGAAGGACAGACGCGGAGCCTCAAGATGATCGACCCACAGCAATGCCTCCTCGGCCTGGGCGAGCAGCTCGAGGCTCTCCAGCGCCACAGGCCAGTCGTAACGGCCGGAGGGCCAGAGCCGCATAGCCTCCTGAAGGCCGCCGCCAAGCGTCTCCACCAGTCGCGACCGCGCCTGCTCAACCGCCGCTGGCAGCCGCCCGCCATAGGCGAGGCTTGAAGGCGCAAATCCCGGCGCCAACGTTCTGGCCATCTCGCAGGCCAACAGAAACCCGAGGTGCTCGTAGCTGGCCGCCCAGCGCAGGTCGAGTCGCAACACGCGCATTGCGCTCCCGCCAAGCGCCTGCCGGATCGTCTGCGTCTTGCCGACCTCGGCCTCTCCGAAGACGCCGAGCACCTGGTCGGCAAGCAGGCAGTTGCGGATGTGGCGGGCCTCTCGCGAGCGGGCCCTTGCCAGTGCTGCTCTGAAGGGATCGTGACCGGGCTGGCTCTCCATGGCTCGATGGTACACGAACATATGTTCGTATGTGGGCGGCACCGCATCGAGCCCCCACTTTGCGGCAACGGCCTGCCTGGACGCCCGCCCGCCCGCCTAAACTCGGCCAGGTGAGCACCGCGACGACAAACGGAGGCGGCCCGGCTGCGAGCGGCGCGGGCAGCGCGCCGCTCGTCCCTCCGCACAACCTCGATGCGGAGCAGTCCGTGCTGGGCGCGATCCTGCTCTCGGACCGCTCGCTCTATGCGCTGGTGATCGAGGAGGGCCTGAAGGCCGAGGACTTCTACCACGAGCGCAACGGCCTGATCTACGCTGCGATGCTCGCGCTCTACAACGAGAACGAGCCGGTCGACGTGCTCACCGTCACCGACCGTCTGCGCCAGGATGGCCAGCTGGATCGGGCCGGTGGGCAGGCCGCTGTGGATGAGCTCACTGCGGCGGTACCTGCTGCCGGGCACGCCCGCCGCTACGCCCAGATCGTGCGTGAGAACGCGCTGCTGCGGCGCCTGCTCAGCGCCTCCTATGAGATCCAGGGCAGCGTCCTCGGCCACGGCACCGCGCCCCGCGAGCTCGTCGAGCAGGCCGAGAAGGCGATCCTCGAGGTGGCGCGCGACGATCGCCAACAAGACTTCCGCCGGATCGAGGAAGTGCTGCACGAGGAGCTGGACAAGCTGCACAGGCTTTCCACTGAAGGCACCTCGCTGACCGGCACGCCGTCCGGCTTCAAGGATCTCGATGAGCTCACCGGCGGCTTTCAGCCTGGCAACCTGATCATCATCGCCGCACGCCCCGCGATGGGAAAGAGCGCGCTGGTGTGCAACATCGCCGAGAACGCCGCGGTGGAACACGGGCGCCCCGTCGCCCTGTTCTCGCTTGAGATGGCTGAGGCGGAGCTCGCGCAGCGGTTCGTGGCATCCCAGGCGCGGATCAAGGGCGAGGAGCTGCGCAAGGGCCGCGTCGCCGAGCAGCGCTGGCCGAAGATCCTGAAGGCCTCTGAGCGCCTGGCTGAGTCGCCGCTGTGGGTTGACGACTCAAGCGACGTGGGGATGCTGGAACTGCGGGCCAAGGCCCGGCGGCTGCACACCCAGGCGCCCGGCGGCCTCGGCCTGATCATCATCGACTACTTGCAGCTGATGCGCACCGACAGCCGCTACGACAGCCGCGTCACCGCCGTGGGCGAGCTCTCCCGCGGCCTGAAGATCCTGGCCAGGGAGCTTGGCGTGCCGGTGATCGCGCTCTCCCAGCTCTCCCGCGCGGTAGAGACGCGCCCCGACAAGCGCCCGCAGCTCTCCGACCTGCGCGAGTCCGGAAACCTGGAGCAGGACGCCGACCTGGTGATGTTCATATACAGGGACGAGTACTACGACAAGGAGTCAGAACGTCCCGGCGAGGCCGACCTGATCATCGCCAAGCACAGAAACGGCGCCACGGGCGACGTCACGCTCACCTTCCAGAAGGAGTACCCGAAGTTCATGAACTACGCCGGCGAGCGCTACGCGGCGTGATCGAGCCGGCTACACAGCAGGTCTCTGAGTCGAGCGGCCCCTGCCCCTTCGGGCTCTGCGACGGCAGCGGTTTCGCTGTCGACGAGCAGACCAACACGGCTTCTGACTGCCGCTGCCGGGCGCGCCGAATCTCGCAGGCGCGGGCGGCTCGGCTGGAGGCGAGGATCCCGCGCCGCTACGTGGGCCTCTCCTTCGAGCAGCTGGAGGGAGACATGCTGGCTGCGTTCCCCGAGCAGATCCGGATGGTGAGGCGGTTCGCGGGCCACATCTCCGAGAACCTGGAGCAGGGCCGCGGCGTGTGGATCATGGGCGATGTCGGCACGGGCAAGACCGCGCTTGCGATGATGATTTCCCGCGTGGCGCTGGAGGCAGGGCACACCGTCGCGATCTACTCCCTGCCGCGGCTGCTCAACCTGATCAGGGAGTCCATCGAGCAGGAGGAGGGGGTGGTCGGCTTCCTGGACAGGCTCTCCACCGTCGATCTGCTGCATATCGACGACGTTGGGGCCGAGAACAGGACCGATTGGGCGCTGGAGCAGCTCTATTCGATCGTCAACACCCGCTACGAGGACTCCCGTTCGATCGTGGTCACGACCAACCTCGACCCCAGCGAGCTCGGCGAGCAAATCGGGCAGCGCACCGTCTCGCGGCTCGTGGAGATGTGCGGAGACCCGCTGCCGCTGTACGGGCAGGACCGCAGGCGGGAGCTGCGGCTGCCGTCGCAGCTTGGTTGAGAGACCCCGGAGCGGAGCGCTCCGGCGCCTCTCACCATCGCGTCAATCAATCAATCGCCCTCTGCCAGAAGGTCAGCCTGCTGAACTCCAGCTGATTGTGCCGCCGCCTAGTGTAGCTAACGAGGCACCTTTGTAGGTGCCATCTCTGCCTTTGGGGAAGGTGCAAAAAGTATTTTTGCCTTCAACTTCAATGTTGGTCACGCTCGGCACGATTTCGAGCTGGCCGCTTTTGTTTTTGTAGCTCACCGAGCTAACCGTTTGGCTCGGCACTATGATTTCGCAGCCGATGGCAGTAATGGTAATTGTTTTCAGGATTGTGACTTCGCCGTTAGCCATGAATAAATATTCAGCTAACGAGACCGATGCGTTTGTGATGCCGAATGCGGTGCAGTTTTCGTACGTGATCGAAGCCGTCTGAGTTTCCGTCATTGTTTCGGTTACCGAGCCGGTCCCCGTCAGTTTGGTACATTCAACGGAGCCGGCTAAGGTTTTGAACACTTGTGTTTCGAGGGCAGTTGCGCTGAGACTGCCGGTTGTGCTGGATAAGAACGCCGCGGCAGACGCCGAGGCGGACCCAACGGCAACAAGCACGACCGCAGCGCTGAACGCCGCTGCGCACACCTTGGTACTGAGCATTAGCACAATCTCCTTTATCCGCCCTGTTACAGGGCGGATTACGGTGGTAGGGAAGCTCCCGTTCGAAGGCGCAAGCCGACCGCCGGATTCGCGTGTCGCCTTCACCGGCGGCGCCCGATATCGCGTCGATGCATCGCGTGCTGCGGATGGACTCGGCACCAACTTACACCCCACGGATGCAATTGTAAAGACGCATTTCCTTCTTACGAATTATCGTATTGCCCGACCTTTCGCTCTCAGCGTACGACACAAAGACCAAGCGCTGGTCCTGAGCGCCTTCGCGAGGCGGCTCGCGCGGAGGCTCATCGCGTCGCTAGCACTTCTGCCGTCGTTCGACCAATCGCTGGCACGGGACCGTCGTTTTCGAGAAGGCCGGTCTGAAAAATGAGGGCTCCCGAGGAGGCAGGCAAAGGCCGATGTCCAGCGAACGCCCTTAGTAGACTGCATGCCTCATGCCAGGCATCGTGATAGTCGGCGCCCAATGGGGCGACGAGGGCAAGGGCAAGATCACCGACCTGCTCGCTGAGCAGGGCGATGCGGTCGTGCGCTTCCAGGGCGGCAACAACGCGGGGCACACGATCGTCAGGGACGGCGTGCAGTGGAAGCTGCACCTGATTCCGTCGGGGATCCTGCACCCAGGCAAGACCTGCGTGATCGGCAACGGCGTCGTGATTGACCCGAAGGTGCTGATCGACGAGCTCGACACGTTGCGCGCGCGTAAGGTGGACGTCTCGGGGCTGCGGATCTCCGCGAACGCGCACCTGATCATGCCCTATCACCTGCTGCTCGACTCGGCGGGTGAGGCCAAGCTGGGAAGCCTGCAGATCGGCACCACCAGGCGCGGGATCGGGCCCTGCTACGCCGACAAGGCCGCACGGCTGGGCATCAGAGTCCAGGATCTGCTGGACGAGAAGATCCTCAAGAAGAAGATCGTCGCCGCAATGGAGCCGAAGCGGCTTTCGCTACGGCCCTTCGAGAAGAACCCTATCCTAGACCTGAAGGCCATGACCGAGGAATACCTCACCTACGGTCATCAGCTGGAGCGACACATCGCGGACACCAGCAAGCTGCTCTGGGACATGCTCGACGAGCAAGCGACCGTGATCTTCGAGGGCGCCCAGGGCGCCATGCTCGACATCGATCACGGCACCTACCCATTCGTCACCTCCTCGAACCCGATTGCCGGCGCCGCCTGTATAGGCGCCGGAGTCGGACCTGGAGCGATCGACGAGGTGTGGGGGGTCAGCAAGGCTTATACAACTCGTGTCGGAGCGGGGCCGTTCCCGAGTGAGCTTCACGATCACACGGCAGAAGAGATCAGATCCAAGGGTGGCGAGTTCGGCACAACCACGGGGCGCCCCCGCCGGACCGGCTGGCTCGACCTCGTCGCCCTCCGTTACGCGGCCCGATTGAACACCCTCTCGACCCTTGCGATCACAAAGCTCGACGTTCTCTCAGGCTTCGAGACAATCAAGGTCTGCACCGGCTATAGCGGCGCAGAGGGGGCTGAGTTTCATGGCTTCCCCTACCACCAGACTGTGCTCCACCATGCCAACGCTAAGCTCACCGAGCTGCCCGGGTGGAGCGAGGACATAGGTGAATGTCGAGCAATGGGCGACCTCCCGCCGGCTGCCCTCGAGTACCTGAAGTTCATCGAGGAGCAACTTGGCGTACCCATTGCTCTGGTCGGCGTCGGGCCTGGGCGCGAGCAGACGATTTGGACAGACGCCGGGAGGGATACGTTGCTTGGCGCAAGCGCTGCGACGGATCACGTGTAGGGCTTGAGCTCCAAAGAAGAAGCGCGGCAGCGCGCTCTCAGCACTCAGTCCTGCAACGCGATGTGGTACACCTTAACTGAGGCGCGAAGGCATCCCGGGTAGGCCTGCCTGAACTGCTTGCTGGTTGAGTCGACGCCCTTGGCGGAGAAGCCCTTTGCAAGGTTCTGCGGCGGCACGTGAACCCCGTGTGCACGCAAGCATTGGACCAAGTTCCTTGTGCCGGCTATACGTGCCACGAGCACGCGTTTCGCGCGCGCTTCTTCGGCAGACCGCGAAGGACTTTGTGTTTCTGCACTCTTCGTTTGACTCGACGAGTTCGACTGTGATTGCGTAGAGCTGGTCTTTTCGGAGTTCGCCGTCTGACTCGGCGCTTTTGAGGAGCCGCCACATGCAGCCAGCGAGAGCATAGCTGCGATGACAGCTACCGCAACTATCTCCTTCCGCTTATCAATGGCCCTCTGCATACTTGCACTCATCTTTTCAGCCAACTGCCCACTCGGCAAGCGCGGTCCAAGATTGCGCCCCACCACGCCGATTCTGTACCGCGCCGTGTTTCCATATCTCGATGCGACTGGCTGTTATCCACACTTCCTGCACATCAGCGAGCCTTCGTGCCGCATCCTTCGACCGCGATCTTGGTGGATTGGTTGATTACCGCGCCGTTCTGGCCGGTGATCTTGGTGGGCATGACCAGCGTGCGACGCTGCTCGGTTCTGTGCTTGCGGTAGACAGTTTTGCCGTGCACTTTGACCTTCACGCGCTTGGTGGTGGTCTGGTAGCAAAGGTTGGCCGTGGCAGCCAGAGCGGCGTTCTTTTGCTCCGGAAGCGTGAGTTCAAATCGTGTGACTGGTACATCAGGCACCGCCTTGAAGTCGGAGCTGGTGATGCCTTTGACTATGTTTGTCGAGCCTGCCAAATCGACGGTCACGCCTTCGCCCTGCAGCATCACATCCAGATCGGGGAATGCTGCCCCGCCGTGAGAGACGAAGATCGCCGGTCCGCTGAGCGGCTTGTTGAGCACCGGCGTCACGGCAGTCGCCGTACCCACGAAGGAGCCGGCCGGGCACCCTGCCGGGTTGCCAGCAAACTGCTTTTCCGAACAAGCACCTTTGAGGGCTTCCTCCCGCGCGGCCAAGACTTTTGGCAGTTCGACGAAAACGCTCTTTATGTTCGCCTGGCCACCTCCGGAAGTCACATCCACGTGCAGGTAGGCGCCATCCCTGCGCGTGTGCTTGGCATGCGTCGCCACTGCGAAGCTCGGGTTGAAGGGCAGAGCCGCACAGTCCACCGCTTGGAATGGGTAGCTGACATCTGCGACCGCCCCAGAGCTGCTGTCGATGGTCCCCGCGATGGTCATGGCTTCGCAATTCGTCGGGTTGAACATAAAGCCTTCCCGGTTCACTTCGACCGTGACATGCCGCAAGTCGAGCGGTATTCCGTTCAGCTGCGTCGGAATCGGATTGGTCACGATCGTCAGCGCCGATGTAGTCGGATCGATCTTGATCGATCCGCGCACCACAACGCTGCCGTCGCCTTCGCCGCCCGCGCCGTTGAGACCGGCCAGATGGAAGGGGCCCGCTTCCGCCGGCACCACAATTGAAAGTCCGAAGGAACCTCCGCCATACGGGCCCGTCAGATACACCTTCCCTCCGCCGATCGTATAGGGCTCGGTACCCGGACCTACCACGGCGGTGGTCGTGCCGATTTGCGAGGCCGCCGAGCAAGTACCTTCATTCGCCTGCGGTTCACCGCACAACTGCACGTTCGAGAGCATCCCAACGAGTCCGGGGGGCATGTGCATCGTGACCGAGCCGAGGGTCTGCTGGCCGTCCGGCCGTTGCAGGTTGACGGCAAACGAGCTGAATGCACCGGCACGCTGGCTGCTCGTCATGCCGGCCGAGAAGGCTGGAGAAAACCCGGGGGTGGCACAGCCGCCAATCGATACAGCCGACGACGAGATGTTTGCTTCGGAGGCAGGGTCACTGACCGTGCCTTCCGCGTTCACAAGCGCGCTCCAAGCAGTGAGATGAGCAGTGGCCGCGATCGGCCCGCAGGACGTGGGGTTCACCAGCGGTGCATCTTGCCCGTCTTCGATTTCGAGATTGAGTTCGTTGAATGGCAATTGCGGGTTTTCGTCGAACACCGTCGTCAAGCGCCCCGTCTGCCGGTTGATCATGGTGTCCCCGGAAAGCTTGATCAGCACAGCCGGTCGGTAGTTTTCTCTTTCGGTCTGCGTCATTTCCGCTTCCCGCTGCGGACTAGTGAGCTTCGCTTCGATCAGAACATGGACCATCTTTCCTTCTTCCGCCTGCTGTGCGGTACACGGCGAACATTCTGGTTCGCCTACGTAAACGTTGCCTGTGATCGGTTGATCGAGCAGCGGCGAGGTGATCTGCACCGTCCCAATCCGCGATTGCGCCGGACAGTGACCGACAGTTTCCTCGCCTTGCCCGAACAGCGCTGAGCTGCAGTCCTGCAGTCCGTTCGCGGCAGACGGAGAGATCACGGTGCCTTCAGGCATCGTGACTTGGACATCGCGCACATCGGGTGTGCCCAATGCTTCCGGTTCCTCGTTCTGTGGTACCGCGATGCGCACGCCATAGCCTGCAGGCGAACCGGCTTGATCTGTACTCGGTGCGACGGCGATCGATGGTTCGCCCAACGCAAGCGTTTCACACCCAGTGATGGTGCCGAGACCCGCTTCCGCCGTGACCGGCAGCGGGGCAGCCAGCGGATTCTGCCAGGAGTCGACGCCGACGCCCGCCCCGAGCGGAACGCCGGTGCAGCTCGTCGGCAGCGTGAGAAACGGTCTGGGAGCCGCACGATCGGCGCAATCTTCGTCGGTTCCGCTCGCACATTCTTGCCCCTCGGCTTCAGAGAGCCGGATCGGTGTATGAGATTCTTCCGCGGGCACCCCCCAAAGCGTAAAGACAAGTGCGTGAAGACTCACAAACTGAGTTATCTGCGAAACGGTGGACGTCAGAGCATAGCCGCCGTCCGCCAAGGGATGGAGATGGAAGAACATCGCCACATGGCCGATCGTGCTGATGCTGAAGCCCAGCTCAGCCGGCTGTCCCGGCGTGGGTTCGACGTTGTAGATGGGCACCAGCTGGTTCTGGGTCAGTTCGCTATCGAAGAACTCCAGTTCAGCGACGCCCACTTGGGAAGCAGCTGGACACCCACGGTAGCCGGCGGTCTGGAACTTGCGTGCGATACAGCGCGGCGTGGCCATCGGGTCGCCAACGAAGCCTGGCGGGAGGGCCACTTCGACATTACGGGGCGCTCCTGCCTGATTCGGACATCCCTGGGTGTTGGCAGGATTTTGCCGCCCGGAAACGACGAACGCGGCGCCACATTCTTCGTCGAGGCTGATCCCCGCGCTATTGTACGCAAGGATCGTCGTGTAGGCGTAGGGATGCGATCCTGCCTGTATATCCGGCGAACCATCGTCAGCGACGAGATCGCTCGCCACCGAGACGCCGAAGGGCGCCTTCTGCGCTACAGGCGTCACCGGCGTCAGGTTTTCCGCACTCGCGGTTTCCGCGCCTCCGCCCGAGATGCTCGCGAAGTTGGAAAGGGTGCCGGTAGCCTTAGTAGGTACATCAACCGAGATCTTCACCGCAACCATCCGATCGCTGTGCACAGGAATGCCCGACGTACACGTCACCGTTACGATCTTTGCGGCGGTCGTTTCTTCGCACGGCACGAACTGCGCTGGCGCAACATCTGTGGCGCCTGGCTCGACGTCGGCTGTGATGGCTGCCACGGTCAGACCCTTTGGTAGCTTGTCGGTAATCGTGAGCGGTCCGCTGGTCGATACCGGACCATCATTCATCGCGGCGACTTCGTATATGTCGTCGACATCTCCAGGATGGAACCATGTCGGCGCCGGAATTGAAGTCATCGCCCAATGAGGCGTCTGCGTCGCGGCCGCCGGGGACGCCGTCAACGTAAGCGCGACTGTCACGGCCGTGAGCAAAGCCGCTACTGCTCGACACCGGCTTGAAGCAATCCGGTCTGCGTAAGCGACCGAAATCATCGTCCCGCCCCTGCCGAATGCCCACCTCTCGGGCGATGGTCTCTCCTCGCCCGAGCATGACTGGCGCTAGCTTTGCTCTTTGAGCAGCGACCGAGCGCTCGCTTTCGCGCTTTCGCGTTCTTGATTTTCTTCGCCTTCATGACGCACGGTGACTGCTCCCTCGATTTGGTGGGTGATTTTATGGATTTGCCGGCGGACGATGCCGGCGGTGCCAGGTTGCCCGAAGGCCCCACCAGAGCGCTTACAAGGGGAGCACCTTCTGCAGATGTAGATGCCGACCGGCAGCCTGCTACGCATTCCGGCGCCGGTGTAGCTGCAGGAAAGCCGCCGTCTATGCGTGCGTCGTACACATCAAACAGCGCACTTTTATCGGTCGCCGTGAGCTGGCTGTACGTCGCGAAGAACACATCTTCGCCTTCGGCGCTCGCGCCGACGAACAGATCACGGGTGGGATTCGTCGCGCCAGAAACCCGGTAAGTGCAACCAACACGCGTAGCACAGCTCCCTTCGCCGTCCTGCTCGTACTCGTAAATCTTGGCGACTGGCGTCTCTTGGCTGTTGGCGACGGTTTCGCTGGTGAATGGCGTCGCTGCGAAAAATACGCGCATACCAGAGTTGCTGACAGACCTCGGATGAAAGAAGGAGCTCCCCGCTGCCGTCGGCGTCTCCTGTCCTTCTTCTTCGCTCGGCCCGTTGCCCAGCGAGTCGCCGGTTCCCGCCAAGAACGCGTTTCCGGTAGGCGGCGCGCCTGTCGGGTCACAAGAGGCGCACGTCAGCTGTCCGGTCATCCCTTTCGCTTCTTCGGTAGGGCTCGGTGCGCTGTACTCGAACACCTCGCTCTCATGTTCCTGCGTCACGCTGGCCACGTTGTCATAGCCGCTAGGGAAGTTGACAGTGGGAACTTCTTCGACCGACATGAAGCCAAGATGCCGGCCGTCAGGCGTCACGTAAGCGCGCTGAACTTCCCCAAACTGTGTCCAATCTAGCGAGTCGCCGAGCGCGAGTTCTTCTTCGTGCACAGTACCACCAACAACGCCTGGGCGCAACGTAGCGATGAAGATCGGCCTACCTGCATTTCGCTCCATGTACAGGTTGGGCTTTCCGGCCACACCCTTGCCGGACACAAGTTGGCCGTCCGCCACGAAGTAGATGTATTCACCGTCTTCGGATGCACCCACCACGCCGAGCACATCAGCGCCGGCGCTATCGGTGTTATCGACGCTCAGGTCACTCAGCGCCACCTTGGGCGGCTGGCTGGCTCCCTGTTCTTCAAGCCGCGCTTCGTAGAGGTCGCTCCCTTCGTTGGCCGCTCCGGTATTTGACTGACTCGTCAGCTCGGCGCTGCTGGTGAAGAAAACGCGCGATCCGTCGGTAGACGCGGCCCAGAAAGTCGCCGGCTCAGCTTTGCTCACTTTTGGCGCAGCGCCGGCGGCCCGTGCCGACAGCTCTATGGTGCTGGCGTGTTCGGTCGAATTTCCAATCCGGTCATAGACCTCGGCGAGGCCTCGCTGACCTTCTTCGTCAGCCTCGCCTTCGTTCGACTCGGCCTCGAAGACGGACCTTTCTCCGCTGGCCGCCATGGCGCGTTCGACTCTTCTGTCTGCGCGCCCTGGTTCCAGTGGTTTTGCTGCTCGCGGAGCGTATGTGCTGCTGCCTGCTCCCGCGGTCGCGCCCGTGGGGGCAATTTCACCGTTGGGCAGGACGCCGACGATCCGTATGACGCCACCCGAGTTTTCATATAGAGCTTCGACGCCATAGGCGGGTGCTCCAGCCATCAGCTGCATCTGTGACTCGAAGAGAATGTGTCGCAGATCAGACGACGCTCCAGCGTACCCGACCGCGAAATAGCAACTGGCCTTTTCCGGTGAAACGCCCACCTGTGCCGGCACGTCGCACATTTCCGATGCGGGCGCAAGCAACGGCAAATCATTGATCCACGTGTATTCCGGGCTGGTCCACGAAGGTTCGCTTGACAAGTTGCGTGCATAGAGATTGAAGGCCAGGAGGTTGGCGGACGGCGTCAATGCCAATGGCGCCTTGAAAATGATCTCGGTCAATTCTTCATTGACGCCCTGGTACATCATCCAGCCTTCTTTCTCCGCAGCAAGTGTCGCCGTGCTAGGCGTCAATTCAATTGTCCGCCAGCCGGCTTCCGTGCGTATGCTGAGATGGCCGGCGGTAGCCGCGGTGTTTCCTCCAGCCCCGGCGAAGACCGTGTTGCCCTGATAGAAGACACGTTCGCCACCCGCAGCGGCCTGCGCGGTTTCCAAACCGGCCCAATCGACAGCGTTGTAGCCTCCGCTTTCGACCGGCGACACCTGCTCATAGGCTCGGCAGTCAGGCAATTCGGCAGCCTGCCCGATCCGGAGAGGGCGATTGGGGCATGTGGCCGGGACCGGAGCAGCGGCCACGCGATTTGCATAGATCAGAGAGCAGACCGCGACGAGAGCGACGAGTAGAACACTGCGCACGATGCCAGCGGCTCTTGTCGTGTTCCTTCCAACGATTGCCAAGTCATATGACCCCATGTCATCCACTCCCCTCTCATATAAGCCGCGCGCCTACCGATGTTTAGCCGCATGGCCTTCCAATGTGCACGGCACATTGGAAGGCGGGGGCCCTCCGAGGGCCCCCGCCATCCGCAACATGCTTACTCGTACTTCATGCTACTCGCACTCAAGCGATTAGTCAATCCACCACCTTGTCAGCCTGCTGAGCTCCAGCTGATTGTGCCGCCGCCTAGTGTAGCTAACGAGGTACCGCTGTAGGTACCTTTGGTTTCTTTCGCGTAGGTGCAGAACGCGCCTTTACCTTCAGATTCAATGTTAGTCACAGCCGGCACGATTTCGATCTGGCTGTTTTTGTTTTTGTAGCTTACTGAGCTAACCGTTTTGCTGCCCGGCACTATGATTTCGCAGCCCGGGGCTGTAATGGTAATCGTTTTCTGGATTGTGACTTCACCGTTCGCCATGAATAAATATTCAGCTAACGTCACTTTTGCTTCGATGATGCCGAATGCGGTGCATTCTTCATACTGGATCGACGCGTTCTGTGATTCAGTCATGGTTTCGGTTACTGAACCCGTCCCTTTCAGCTTCGTACAGGTGACCGTGCCGGCGCCGGTTTTGAACACCTGTGATTCGAGCTGTGTTCCGCTGAGCGTGCCGGTTCCGCTCGATAAGAATGCAGCGGCAGACGCCGACGCGGATGCGACGGCGACAATCGCCACCACGACGCCGAATAGGACTGCGAACATCTTGATACTGCGCATTAGCGTAATCTCCTTTTATGTGCCCCGTTTAGAGGCTGATTACGGTGATAGGGAGCCCCTACTCGAAGATGGAGCTAATCTATCTCCGGATTTCGCGTGTCGCCTTCGTCGATAGATGCAGGACGTTCGTGGATGCATCCCGCGCCGAGGGACGGACACGACATCAAGGTACAACCTGCCGCCAAGCATGTAAAGCCCTGTTTCTCACTCGCGGATACGTGTGCTTCAGGCGGGCGTGAGCCTATATTCGACTTCAGTCCCCGCGCCAGCGCAGTCCAAAGTTGCTCCTGCAGGGAACGGGGACGGGGCGTGGAGGAGGTATACCTCCTCCACGCCCCGTGGACCGACTTACGCCGGCCAGATCGGTCTTAGTCGCCACCGACTGCCCAGGTGCCGACCTCTTCTCGTTTTAGTTCTTCGGCCTCGAGGACGAGTACGGCGCCAGTTGTTGCCGTCACTCCCCTTTCAGCGCTTTGGCGGCCCGCCGTCAGCGGCGAGTAGACGCCTTCGTAGCTAATTTCGCCGACTTCGTAACCTATAAAGATACATAGGTACCCGGCCGCCGCTTCCGGATGTTCGGCGGTGCCGCCGCAGTGGCCCTGGGTGATCGCGGCAGCTTCAAATAGCTGGCCTTCTGCTTTATCTGGTTCGATGAATTGCACGCTTTTTTCGTGGGACGTCGCGTTTTCGGCAGGCAACGCCGTCGCCAACTTGATTGGGAAGGAGATCGGCACGTCTTCGTTGGTGTCGACGGCTGCTGGCACGTACGTCCAAACACCAGTCTCCTGCGGACCCGGTTTGCCTTTTTTCCCGACCTTTGCGCTGCCTACAGGCAGTGTGCTGTTGACCGTCCAGGGCGAGCCTTCTTTGCCCGGTTCGCCTTCTTCGCCCGGGATGCCTTGTTTGCCTTCTTTGCCTTCTTTGCCTTCGTTGCCCTGTTTGCCTTCGTTGCCGTTTACCCCATTTTTCCCGGCGAGCCCTTCTTTCCCAGCAGCTCCAGGCTTGCCTTCGGATCCCGTCGCGCCGGCGGCCCCTTTCAGCGCGTTCAGCACTGCCGGGCTTATCTGGCTCTTGGACGTGATGACGTATTTTGCTTTGCCTTTACTTCCGGCGCCACTCGCGATGGGGCCGGCCTGGCGACTCGCAGCGAACGCGCCGCCGGCCATCGCGAATACGAGCGCGGCCGTGACGGCGACGTTGGCGTAGGTCAGCCGCCGCTTGATGAATGACAGCATCTCTCCCTCCCGTCTAACATTGCGTGTTGACGCGTGTGCGCGGCGGCCTGCACGCAGAGCGCTGCTGCCGAGACGGCCCCGGCACCTCGTAGCGTTCGTACTCACCTCTCACCCGCGGTATGGCGTGAGACTCTAACGACCGTTGTCCCGTGTGAAAAGGGATGTTTCTCACTCGGCGCCCTCGCCGCGGGCACCATTCGCTCGACTGCTGGATCGATCTGGGCTTTCCGCGGAGGACAGCGGCTTGGCGAGTTCAATGGGCGGATGCCGCACATGCGGCCCGTCGTAATTCTGGTCAGAGGATGAACATCCTGAACTCGTCTTGACGGCGGTGTGCCGGTCTGCCACAGTCCCAACATGCGATCAGGAGACCAGTTCGGCCCAGTCCTGCGCCGAGTCCGCACCGAGCGCGGCCTGACCCAGGAGCAGCTCGCCGAAGTCAGCGGCCTGCACCGCACCGAGATCAGCCTGCTGGAGCGCAGCCAGCGCAAGCCACTGCTGGAAACGGTTGTGGCGTTGTGCCGGGGACTTGGCGTGACCCCGGCCGAACTTCTGCACGAAGTCAAGATCTAGGAACCGTGGGATGGGGCGCGACTTGTGCGCAAAGTCTCAAGATCTGCTGTAAGCTGGGCCTTGATCCTTCAGCGGATCACCGGATGTTCGCCGGTCGCAAGCCGCTTGCGCCGGGGTCCCACCGAGGAGGGAGCGAGGCGGTGCGCTACACCGACATCGTGAAGGCAAGGGCACTCAGACGCGCCGGCCGGGCCTGCGAGATGTGCGGTATGCCGGTCGGGTTTGAGTCGGCGCAGTTTGTCAGTGCGCATCCGATCTTCGGCATCCTCTTTGACCAGGACGATTGCTGCGTGCTCTGCGGCGAGTGCTTGGCCGAACTTGACCCCGAGACGCGGGCGGCGGCGCAGCAGGGGCCGCGCGGCGGCTTTCTGGGTCACGAAACCTGCCCGGAGCCGCCCACGCCGATTCATGGCGGGCAGGAGCCCTTGCATAGCGCAGAGGACGCCGAACTGGCGGACACGCAGCCGCAGCGACGTGATGCGCCGGGCGCGGGCCCGTTGCCCCGCAGCGCGCGCGAGGCGTGGTTCCCCAAGCAGGACCCTGACGGCGGCATGTGTGCCTGAAGCACGTGCCGGCTCGATGCGTCCCATGAGCCACCGCGTGGGAGCCTGGACGATGCCCGCACGATGTGCGATCGTTGGCTGCGTGAGACAGATCGACGCGCTCGGGACGCGCTCATCTGGAATGCAGGGACGGCGATGAGACTCTGCGCTGCAGGCCAGCTGCTGGAGATCGATTGCGACCGCCCAGCGATCATGGGCATCGTCAACGTCGGCGACGACTCAGTGGCCGATCCGCTGCGGCTGTGGACGCTGGAGGATCAGCTGCGCGTGGCGCGAGCGCAGATCACCGCAGGCGCCGCGATCATCGACATAGGCGCCCAGTCCGGTCGCACCGATACCGAGCCGATCTCGGTCGAGCACGAGATCGAGTTGCTGCGACCGCTGGTGGAGGCGCTTGCCGACGGGGGCGCCGCAGTCTCCGTCGACACCTGGCGTGCGCCGGTCGCCGAGGCAGCCGTGCACGCCGGCGCCGCAATCATCAACGACGTCAGCGGCCTGGCGGACCCGGATCTCGCGGCGGTTGCGGCGCAGACCGGTGCCGCACTCGTACTCATGCACACCCGAGCAGCACCCAAGACCGCGAGTTTCCCGGGTTACGAGGACCCCGTCGCCGACGTCAAGAGCATGCTGCAAGCCCTGATCGAAAGGGCGCTGACGGCAGGCGTTCAGCAGGAGCAGCTGATCCTCGATCCAGGCCTGGACTTCGCCAAGACCCCGCAGGAGTCGATCGACGTGCTACGTCGCCTTCCCGAGCTTCAGAGCTTCGGCCGCCCGCTGCTGCTCGCCGTCTCGCGCAAGTACTTCCTGGGTATGCTCACCGGCCGCGGGCCGGTCGACCGTCTCGCCGGCACGCTGGCGGCGGTCTCCTTCGGGGTCGACGCCGGCGCACAGATCGTGCGGGTGCACGACGTCGAGCAGACCGCCGACTTCCTTGCCGTCCGAGCGGCGCTGGCCGGCCAGGGTCCCGTGGAAATGGCAGGCGACCCCGCCGACCAGACGTTGAAGTGGCTGCCGCCCAAGCTAGGAGCAATCTGAAAGCGACCTGAGAGGGGGAGCACAGACATGGCGATCAAACCGCAGGCCGCGACAAGGGAATGCTTTGCTCACAACCTCCAGGCCGCTCGCCTGCAACTGGGACTCTCCCAGCACCAGCTCGCCCACCGTTGCGGCCTGAGCCGCACAGAGGTCAGCCTCTTTGAGCGACGCGCTCGCTCGCCACGGCTGGAGATGATCGTCGCGCTCTCCAGGGCGCTGGGGGTGGATCCGGGTGAGCTGCTGCAAGGCATGGACTGATGCGCCTGCCCAGGCTCTACCGCCGAGCTCCCCGCGGCTGGGAGGACGTCAAGCGCGAACTGGAAGCGGCCGGGGTACCGCGCATCGGCGACGTCGCCGAGCAGGATGCGATCGATGCACATGACCTGCGGTCAGCGCCGAGCAGGCGCAGCCGAAGGCCGCAGGGCAACGCGCCGACGCGCATGAGCGATGAGCCGATGATCGATGAGGACGTGATCGAGCAGGCGGCCCGCCGGCTGTGGGAGGCCACGCCGCCCGGAACCCGAATCGTGGTCTTCGGATCGCATGCCTGGGCACGCGCCAGCGCACACAGCGACCTCGATCTCCTGGTGATCGAGCCGGGGCGCGTCGAGAGTCCAGCGATTGAGGCCGTGCGGCTGCGCCGAGCGCTGCGCGGCATGCTGCTGGCAGCCGAGATCTTCGTCATCAGCGAGAGCAGCGCACGGCAGTGGCGGCCCGTAAGCAACAGCTTGATCGGCGCCGCGCTGGCCGAGGGGCGGGAGCTGACACAGTGATGGCGAGCGAGCACGATCTCGCGCTGGAGCTGATGCACCGTGCCGAGGAAGATCTCGCCACGGTGCAGGCGATGGTCGGCGTGACACCGATCACCGATGCCGTCGTGGGTTTGCACGCCCAACAGGCGGTCGAGCGTGCGCTGAAGGCGGTGCTGGCGGCCGGGCAGCTCGAGTATCCCTTCACCCACGACATCGACGCACTGGCCGAACTCTGCGAAGCAGCGGGATCGACGCTTCCGAGCGAGCTCGACGAGGCTGACCTTCTCACCCCCTACGCCGTGGCGGCGCGCTACGACCAGGCACCGCAGGACACGGTGCAGCGCCAGGAGGCAGAGCACTTCGCGAATGCCGCCGTCATGTGGGCGCGGCAGGTGATCGACGGCGCGCTGCCCGCAGTCGGGCCGGGCGAGAGCTCCTAGCGCCGACAGCGCGACTCGATCTTGCAGGAGCTACTCAGGCTCCACCGAGCGCCCGAGCCATTCCGCGTCGGCCGAGGCGATTACCTCCTCGGCGGCGCGCTCACCGCCGAGGTAAGGCGCAAGGAGGAAGAAGGCGATCTGGTCGGCGAGCGCGGGCAGGCGAGTGAAGCCCCCAGCCGCAACTGTCCAGGTGAGCAGCTCATTCACCGTGCCCGGCAGCGCGTCAGCGACGAGTCGCCCTGCGTGCAGCGGTGCTGGCGCGCCATCGAGCGCCACCGAGACGATGCCGTTGGCCAGCGCGGCGTGTCGTGCGCTGCACACCTCGGGCAGAAGGGCAAGCCGCAGCAGCGCGAACATCGAGAGCTCGCGGTTGGCGTCGATGTGCGCAAGGCTCTGCACGACCGCGAGCCGCACCGACTCCGGCCAGCTCTTCCCCTGGTGCGCTCCCATTCGCAGTGCTGCGCCATTGGCGCGCACGAAGTCGTCGACGACCTGAGTGGCGCAGGTCTGCACTCCGCCATAGTCGGCCTGAAAGCGTGCCGCCGAGACACCGGCGAAGCGGGCGACCGTCGCGCCGTCGAGCGTCTCGCGGCACGGCTGGAGCATCAGCTGGGCGACGGTTTGGAGCACACGTGAGCGCTCGTCCTGTACAGGGAGGATCAACTCTGCCTGCACGCCGTGCTGCGGCTGCAGCCGCGCAAGTGAGCGGCCCCGCATCTGGCTGCCGGTGGTCAATGGCAGCCGTGCCGCCGCGGTTGAGCGGTGACATTCGATCCATTCGTGCAGGTCGTCGGCCAGTCCCGCGATCTGCCGCTCTCTGCCTTCGCGCATCCTCAGATGCAAGACATGCCGCATCCCGCCGGTGAGCGCCCGCGGGGTCAGACGCGAGGTGGGAAAGCCTTGCGGATGCAGCTGGAAGGCCATCACCAGCGCCCGCTCGTGGAAGGCGACCGTCTCGCGCACGTGGTCGGCCACCTCGGGGCCGCTGGCAAGCGCTGCAACCAGCACCGCTCTGGCGGCGTCCGGGTGCTCCTCGACATGGGTGAGCAGCGCATGGCAGGCGCGCCGCAGCCGCTCGCTCCAGCCGCGTACTGCCAGCCACGCAGCGACGGTCGCCGAGCACGACTCCTGCAGCGAGTAGGAGCAGGCGTCTCGGTAGCAAGCGAGCAGGTCCTCGTAGTGGCGATGGAATGTCTCCTGGGAGCAGCCGGAGAGCTCGCTTACCCGCGCGATGGTGATCGTCTCGTAGCCGCCGTCGGCCATCGCCCGTACGAATGCGACGCAGAGCCGCTCACGCTGGCGTTGCTCCCTGTATTCGGAACTGTCGATGTAATCGTCGCTCACGAGACTCCCCTCCGGGTGCAAGACCAGCCGCCGAGCATCGCACTCAGCACGGGTGACGCTTGCCTTCCCCGGAACCTCCATCCAATCCAGCCATCCAAAGCTAGGCCATGCCCGCAGGTCCGTCAAGAGTCGGAAACATCGAACTCAATCTAAGTCATGGCCAGCCGACGACGGCCCCGCTGGCAAGCGGCTATTCAGGAGTTACCCGTCTGCGGCCTCGGCCAAATCCGGATGGCCGGCAGGCGGCTCGCTGGCACGCGACCTGGCGATGAGCTCGCACAGGCACGGCCGACTCACTTCGCCGTCGTCGAGCGCGGCAGGATGTGGCAGTGGACGTCCACGAGGCCTGGCGGCTGCCGTTCCAATAGATCGATGCTACTCGCCGGTTTCGAGGGCCAGCGGCCGTTATGCTTGCCGCCGAGGATGGCTGAGGTCCTGCGCACACCCGAGGAGGTGCTTGAGGGGCTTCCCGACTTCCCGTTCCAGTCGCACTACCGCGAGGTCGACGGACTTCGCCTGGCACACCTGGACGAGGGGCAGGGAGCACCGGTGCTCTTCATGCACGGAGAGCCGACCTGGTCGTTTTTGTGGCGCAAGGTGATCCCGCCGGTGCGGGACGCGGGCTTTCGCTGCATCGCCCCCGACCTCGCCGGATTCGGGCGCTCCGATAAGCCGACCGACGTCGGCTGGTACAGCTACGACAAGCACACCCGGTTTGCCTCCACGCTGCTCACCGACCTCGACCTCCGCGACGCGACGATCGTCGTCCACGACTGGGGCGGCCCGATCGGGCTGCGGCTCGCCGTCGAGCACGCAGACCGGATCGACCGAATCGTGATCCTGGACACAGGTCTCTTCACTGGCCAACAGCGCATGAGCGACGCGTGGCTTGCCTTCCGCGACTTCGTGGCGCGCACTGAGGACCTGCCGGTCGGTTTCCTGGTCAAGGGCGCCTGCAAGCAGGACCCGGGCGATGAGGTGATTGCCGCTTACGACGCCCCCTTCCCGACCGCCTCAAGCAAGGCCGGCGCACGTGCCTTCCCGCTGCTGATCCCGCAGGAGCCGAACGCCCCCGGCGCGGCGGCGGGACGCGATGTGCTTCACGCGCTGCGCGATGACAGCCGGCCGACGCTGATGCTTTGGGCCGACTCCGACCCGGTGCTGCCGCTTGCGGTCGGTGAGCAGTTCGCCGCCTCGATCGGCAGGCAGCCGCCACGCGTGATCCAGGACGCCTCCCACTTTTTGCAGGAGGACCAGGGTCCGCAGATCGGCGCGCTGATAGCCGAGTGGCTTACGGCGTAGACGTCCCGCTCCCGAGCTCCGCCGGCTGCGAATCTCCGCCCGTAAGGCGCGGCTCCGAAGCCGCTGCACGCACTTCATAGCCCTGCCGCACCGAGGCATCCGCTCCGGCCAGCACCATGTCGGCCTTCATCGCGCGCGCTATCGCCTCCGAGACACGCCGCGGCAGCAGCGAGCCGAATGTCTGCGTGGCACGCGCGGACTTCGGCACCCACACGTCGACCACCCGCCGCTGCAGCGCGTCGAGGATCGCATCGGCCACGTCGGAGGGCTGCAGGCTGCGCATCCCGCGTGCCTGGCCAAGCCCCGAGCCGAGCTCGGTGTTCACGACGAAGGGCATCACGTAGCTGACGTCGATATCGGCCTTCATCAGGCGCAACTCCCCCCTGACCGCCTCGGTGAGACCAATCACCGCGTGCTTGGTGGCTGAATAGGTGGCCCCGCCCGGCGCACCGTACTTGCCCGCCTGGGAGGAGATGTTGACGATGTGGCCCCGGTTGCGCGGGACCATCCGCGCCAGCGCGAGCTTGGTGCCGAGGATCACGCCGCCGAGGTTGATGTCGATCATCCGCTGAGAGGTTGCGTCGTCCTCGTCGACGAAGCGGCCCAGCTGCATGATCCCGGCGTTGTTGATCAGCACCTCCAGCGGCCCGATCTGCTGCTCTGCGCCGTCGAGGAACGCGGTGAAGGAGGCCCTATCGGTGACGTCGAGCGGCAGCGCAACGGCACTGGGTCCGATCTCTACGGCCGCCTGCCGGGCAGCATCGAGGTCGAGGTCGCCGATCGCGACCCTCATGCCAGCGCCGGCGAGCACACCCGCGGTGGCACGGCCGATGCCGCGCGCGCCTCCGGTGATAGCGACCGTCTGTCCTGCCAGGACGCGGAGCTGCCTTGCCATCTGGTTCCTCCTCGAAGACGAATCCGAGCAGAGAACGCTACCGCGAAAACGCTTTGTGTGAGACCGCACCTTCTGCGTAGCCGTCGTGTTCTGGCAGTCGAAGGACCTGTGGGAGCAAGGTCCGCTGGAGAGGGGCATCCGCCGCCCGGACGCAACTGGAGGGAGCGTCCGGGCTCGGATGCCGGGGCCACACGATCCCACAGCTGCCGCGGCGCCTTCGCGGCCTGCGACGGTCAGGGCCCCCGGGCTGGTGGCGGCCCGGCCATCGCAGGCGCCGTCGGGGACTTCCGTGCTAGGCGCCGCGCGCCGGTTCCGGCGTCCTGGCGCGCCGATGTCTCTTAGTCGAGCTGCAGCTCGACCAGCAACGCTTGCACCACGCCGGTGTCGAGTTGCGCGCCCGCAACGCGCTGCAGCTCGATCGCCGCCTCCCCTGGCTCGCGGCCGGGGCGGTATGGCCGGTCGGTCACGATCGCGTCGAAGGTGTCGCAAGCGGCGATGATCCGGGCCGCAAGCGGGATGCTCTCGCCGGCGATGCCATCGGGGTAGCCGCCGCCGTCGACCCGCTCGTGGCTGGAGCGCACCGCGGGGGCGAGGTGGGCGAAAGTCTCCACGCGACCGACCAGCTCGCCGCCGACCTCGGCGTGGCGGCGCATCAGCACCCACTCCTCATCGGTAAGCGGGCCCGGCTTAGTCAGGATTTCGGTCGGGACCGCGATCTTGCCGATGTCGTGCAGCATCGCCGCGTAGCGGACGTCCGCGGCCTCGCGCGGCGCAAGGCCCATCCGCAGCGCCACGCGCTCGGCCAGGTCTGCCACGTCCTGGCCGTGGTTGGCGGTGTAGAGATCCTTGGCCTCCACGGTGCTGACCAGCACCGAAAGCATCGTGGTGAAGGCGCACTCCAGATCGGCGAGCAGCGAGACGCGGTGAAGCGCCGAGCCCAGGCTCGCGGCGACCGCCTCGACCAGCACGGCCTCGGCCTCTCCGAAGGCGCCCGGCTCGGCCGCCTCGATGTTCAGCACTCCCCAGACTCTGCCGTCGAGCAGGATCGGCACCGCCAGCTCGCTGCGCGGGTCGGTGAGCGGGTCGCGCACGACATAGTCGGGCTCCTGCCGCGTGTCGGCGACCAGGGCGGTCTGGCCGGTGCGGGCGACGCGACCGTTGACGCCTTGCGCGATCGGCTGCTCTACCAGCAGGAACTCGGTCATCACCTCCGCCAGCGGGCCCCGCCCGGCGATCAGGCGCAGCGTGTCACCCTCCAGGCGTTGGATCGCCGCCAGATAGAAGGAGAAGGTGCTGTGCAGATCCTGCACGACCACGCGCGCCATCTCGTCCACGTCGCGCATGGACGCCAGCCGCGCGGTCAGGCGCGAGGCCAGGCGCAGTTGGGAGCGCAGGTAGCCAAGCTCGTCGCCGGCCAGGCGCAGGCTCGGGTTTGCGCGGTGGCGGCGCAGCGCCTCGGCACGGCGCTCGCGCTCCCGCACGCTTGCAGGTTGCATCGTGTTGGCCGCACGCGCAGACATGGCTTGTAAATCGGTCGTCCGATGCACACACTTGAGTGCGGATCGGCGCCCTCGGCGCAATATGTCCAGATCCTCAGGCGCCGACCGGAGGCCGTCACGCCACCGGCGGCGCCAGGTCATCGGGCTGCGCTATCCGCGCGGGCTTATCGTTCGCTTGCATGCGCGTGGAGATCGTCGACCCATCGGCCTACACCCCGCCCTATGACCATGCGCTCTGTAGCGCGCTGGCCGCGGCAGGCGCGCAGGTCGAGCTGCTCACCAGCCGCTTCCCCTATGGGCCTCTGGCGCCGCCCGACGGATATGCGCGGCGCGAGATCTTCTACCGTCACTCCCACGCCGGGGCGGCGGCGGGCGCCCGCTCGCGCGGTGGACTCACACTGAAGCTTGCCGAGCACGTACCAGGGATGCTGCGCTGCCGCCGCATCGCACAAGGCGCCGACATCGCCCACTTCCAATGGCTGCCGGTGCAGCAGCTCGACGCGCACCTGCTGCCCATGCGGCGGCGTGGCGGGGGCCCGCGGCTGGTGATCACCGCGCACGACGTGATGCCGCGCGAGCCGCGCCGGGGCCAGCTGCGTGGGCAGCGGCTCCTCTACGAGCGCTTCGACGCAATCGTGGTGCACTCGCAGCACGGCGCGCGGCGCCTGACCACCGAGCTTGGCGTCGATCCGCAGAAGGTGCACGTGATCCCTCACGGCGCCTTCGCCCACCTCGCTGCGGCCCCTGCGGGCCCGCCGCCCTTCGGGCAGGAGCCGCCAGGGCCTGTCGTACTGTTCTTCGGCCTGATCCGGCCCTATAAGGGGCTGGATGTGCTGCTGCAGGCATGGCGATCGCTGAGCGCCGGGCAGCGTGGGCAGGCGCAGCTCTGGGTAGCAGGCATGCCGCGCATGGATCTCGGCCAGTACGGCCTGGCCGGCGTCGAGACGCCGGCAGGTCGGAGTGCCGCTGCGCAGGAAGGCATCCATGTCGCGCCTGCCTTCATCGCCGACGCCGACCTGCCCGCCTACTTCGCGCGTGCGGACTTGGTCGTGCTGCCATACCGCGAGATCGACCAGTCCGGCGTGTTGTTCACGGCGCTTGCGTTCGGCAAGCCGCTGCTGCTCAGCGACATCGGCGGCTTCCCGGAGATCGCGGCCACCGGCGCCGCCACGACCGTGCCCGCGGGCGATCCAGAGGTGCTGGCCGGCGCGCTCACGCAGCTGCTCGGCGATCCCGCCGCGCTTACGCGGATGGCTGCCGCCGCGCAGGCGGCCGCGGACGGCCCCTACTCGTGGGTGGAGGTCGCCCACGCACACATGCGCCTATACGAGCGGCTGCTCGACGCCCCATTGGGCGAGAATGGCGCCGCGACATGGACCTCGCCCTAGAAATCGTCTTCTGGCTCTGCGCCGGGCTGATCGTCTGGACGCAGCTCGGCTATGGCCTTGCGCTGTGGCTCGCCGCTTCTGTGCGTGGCACGCGGCAGATCGTGACCGCCGACGGCGGCCCGCAGCTGCCAAGCGTCTGCCTGATCGTCGCCGCCCATGACGAGGAGTCTGTGATCCAGGCCAAGGTGGACAACGCGCTGAGCCTGCGCTATCCGCGGCAGCTGCTGGAGATCGTGGTCGCATGCGACGGCTGCGGCGACCAGACCGCCGCGCGAGCCAGGGCCGCCGGCGCAGACGTCGTGCTGGAGCTGCCGAGAGGCGGCAAGATCAGGGCGCAGGACGTAGCAGTGGAACGCGCGCAAGCGCAGATCGTCGCCTTCTCGGACGCAAACTCGCTCTGGCAGCCCGACGCGCTGGCGGAGCTCGTGGGGGCCTTCGCGGACCCCGACGTCGGGTATGCCTGCGGGCAAGTGCGCTTCACTCAGGCCACCGCTGGCGTGCAGGCGACCAACCAGGAGGGCGCTTACTGGCGATATGAGATGGTGCTGCGTGGCTTCGAGTCCCGCCTGGCCTCGATCACAGCCGGCAACGGCGCGATCTATGGGACCCGGCGCGAGGACTACATCGTCGTTGACCCTGTGATGGGCCACGACCTTTCCTTCCCGTTCAACATGGTCAAGCGGGGCAGGCGCGCCGTGTACGTGCCGAGCGCTCTGGCAAACGAGAAGATGGTGCCCTCGATCGAGGGTGAGCGGCAGCGCAAGCGGCGGATGATGGCCCACACCTGGGCGATCGTCTTCCGCGGCGGACTGCTCTCCCCTCGCGGCTATGGCCCCGGCTACGCGATCATGATCCTCTCCCACAGGCTGCTGCGCTACTTCACCCCCTTTCTGCATCTGCTCGCTCTGGCGAGCAACATCGCGCTGGTGGCGATCTACGCCGGCCAGGGCGGCGCTCAGACGATCCTCTACGCGGTGACGCTCGCCGTCCAGCTCGCGCTGCTTGCGGCAGCGCTGCTCGGCGGCGCGCTGCGCTGGAGGGCGCTGCTGATCGCGCGCTACTACGTGCTGACCACCGCCTCGCTTGCGACTGGGCTCTTCGACTGGTTGCGACACGGGGCCGCAGCATCGTGGGAGGCCGCGGAGGGCACCAGATGATCCGGCGCACGATCGACATCGTCGTCTCCGCGAGCGCGCTGGCGCTTGCCTCCCCGCTGCTGGCCGCAGCGATGCTGGCGATCAGGCTCGAGTCGCCGGGCTCGGCGATCTACCGGCAGCGGCGGGTCGGCAAGGACGGACGCCCTTTCGACATGCTCAAGCTGCGCACGATGGTGCAGGGCGCCGAGCACATCGGCGCCGGGCTGGCCGTGAACGAGAATGACTCTCGCATCACGCGGGTGGGCGCGCTGCTGCGGCGCACCTCGCTCGACGAGCTGCCCAACCTTCTCAACGTGCTGCGCGGCGATATGTCATTGATCGGCCCGCGCCCCACGATCCCGGTGCAGGTGCAGCAGTACACGCCGCGCCAGCGGCGCCGGCTGGAGGTCAAGCCCGGCATCACCGGCTGGGCACAGGTCAACGGCCGCGCCTCGCTGCCGTGGAGTGAGCGGATCGAGCTCGATTTGCACTACATCGAGCACCGCAGCCTGGCCCTGGACCTGCAAATCCTGCTGCGGACGCTACGGCTCGTGTTCGCAGGCGACGGCCTCTACAAGGGGCAGACGGGAGGGTGGAGATGAAGCCGGCGATCATGCTGACCGGGGTCGGCAAGCGCTACGACATCGTCTCGTGCTTTGCGGCGCTGACGCAGACGATCGCGGTGGACCCGAATCCGCTGGCGCCCGCCCAGTACGCGGCGCAGATCCGCAGCGCCCCGCCGCCGATCAGCGATCCAGGCTACGTGCCGTTTCTGCAGGAGCTCTGCGAGCAGCATGCCGTAGGGGCGGTGCTGCCGCTCACCGACCTCGACATCGAGGCGCTGGCCCTGGCGCGCGAGCAGGGGCTACTGCCATCTTTGACCCCATCCTCGGAGGTCGCACGGGCGACCTATGACAAGTACGAGACGCACCTGGTTCTGGGGCGGCTCCGCCTGCCATCGCCGCCCACGGCGCTGCCGCAGACCGACCTTGACAGGCTGCGTTACCCCGTGATGGTTAAGCCCAGGCGCGGCTCGGGCGCACGCTCGATCCACCTTGCGCACACGCCCGACCAGGCCCGCTTCTTCATCGACTACGTGCAGGAGCCGACGATGGTGCAGTGGGCGATGGGCGGCGATGAGATGTCTGTCGACTGCCTGGGCGACCTCGACGGCCGCTGCCTCAACGCGATCCCGCGCACGATGCTGGAGTCGCGCGGCGGTGAGTCGATCAAGGGGACGGTCGTCCACGACGAGGAGCTGATCGAGCTGGGCGCCCGCGTGATGGAGGCGCTGGCAGTGTGCGGCCCGGCCACGATCCAGGTCTTCCGCGACCCCGAGATCGGCCTTGGCATCACCGACGTGAACACCCGCTTCGGCGGCGCATTCCCTGGGCCGGCGTACGCGGCGCGTCCCGGCATGAGCTACCCGGAGCTGATCGTCAGGATGGCGGCCGGCGAGCGGATCCAGCCGCACCTCGGCGACTTTATCTCCGGGATGACCTTCACCCGCTACTACTGGCAGCTGGAGCTCGACCCGCAGATGCAGCCGACGGGCAGGGAGCTCGTGGGCAACGGGCCTGCGCCCCCGACCGCGTGAGGCTGCCAGAATGGCTGCGATGAGTGGCGGGCGAACCTGCTCCCATTGCGGCGCATCGATGCAGGAAGGCCAGGACTGGTGCCTGCAGTGCGGCGCCGGCGTACCCGGCAGCTCCCGTACCGGGCCGGGCTGGCGCTCGGCCGCAGCCGTGCTCGGCGCCACCGGCGTGCTGGTGCTCGGCGCCGCAGCGGCCGCCTATGCCGCGCTACAGCAGGGCACGCCGACCAAGCCGCCCGTGCCGGTCGCGCAGACGCCGACGACCACCACGACGACCACGACTGCGACCACGACCACGCCTCCACCCGTCACGACACCCACGCAGACACCCAGCGCGAAATCGCCATCGCTGAACACGCCGACTACGCCACCGAAGATTCCCGGAAGTACCTCGACACCCGGCAGCACGAAATCGACAACGACGTCGACCAGCACGAAATCGAGCAGCACGACAACCACGAGCACCTCCAGCAGCACCTCCTCGACCAGCCAGCCGGTGCTGCTCGACACCAACGCTTCCCAGATCTACAACCCAAGCAATTTCCCGGCAAGCCGTTTCGGCGACCCCAGCCTGGCGATCGACGGCGATACCACCACCGCATGGACGGTGCAGCTGGAAGTGAGCGAAGCCCCGTCCGTTGGCGCCGGGCTGACCTTGAACCTCAACGCGCCGCTGAAGATCGCGCAGATGACGCTGATCACCGAAACGACCGGCATCACCGTCCAAATCTACGGCACCAAGTCCAGCAAGGTCCCACAGTCGCTGCACTCCGAAGAATGGGTGCCGCTCAGCCACGCCCATCTCGTCCAGAAGCGCAAGGCGACGATCAAATTGATGGAAGCGAGCAAGAGCTTCCGGCAACTGCTGGTGTGGATCATCAAGGCGCCGATCTCGGCCACCGGTCAGTTCACCGGCACCGAAGCCGCTATCAATGAGATCCAGCTCTACGAACCGAGCGGCAGCGGCTCACAGGGTTAGGAGTCGATCCTAAGAAGCTCTTGGGCTGCGGCGAGGCGTGCTCGCGCGGCGGCGGGGGCTGCGAACCGACCAGATCTCGTCGAGGAAACCGGCGATCTCGTTGGTCAGGCGCGCCGGTTTGAGCCGCAGCTCCACCAGCGAGTTGGCTTCGATCAGGCGTGAGTTGGGGAGCTCTTCGGCGAGCATCCCGGCGTCGGAGAAGGGATGGACCGGGTCGCGCCTGTGGCCGATCACCAGAGTGCGCGTCTGGAAGGCGCGCCGTTCACTGCGATGCGGGGCGATCCGGCCGAAGAACAGGCCCTGCAGAACCGCGGCGCCCGGGCCCGGGTCCTGGCGCACCAGGTCGAGCAGGACGTTGCCGTAGTGCGGCAGCAGCCGGCGTGGCACCACGCCGGCACCGCGCTGCACCAGCTTCATCACCGGCTCGCCGAAGGTGAGCGCCACCAGGATCGGCGTGAACGCGAGCGCGCTGGAGAGCAGCGCGTTATCCAGCACCGGCATCTCGAGCACCATTCCGCGCAGGCGCTGCGGCGCGGCGGCTGCGACCTCCAGGGCGGCGTTTGCGCCAAGCGAGGCGCCCATCAGGACCGCTTCCTCGATGGCGAGGTGGTCCATCAGCGCGATCAGTTGCGCTCCGAACGCCTGCATCGAGTAGAGCCACATGTCGCGCGGGCGATCGGATTCCCCGTGCCCGAGCAGATCTACGGTGATCACCCGGTTGCCGCGCGCGGCAAGGTCTTCAGCCAGCCGCTGGTTCATGGTCTGGGAGAGCAGCAGGCCGTGGACGAGGATCAAGGGCCGCTGCAGCGCCTTGGAGGAGCGCGCGGTGCGCCCGCGCGTGCCGGACTCGGTTACCGCGGCAGGGCCGCCGCCGTACTCCCTATAGGCGATCCGGTGCCGGTCCCTGAACTTGAAATAGTCCATGTCTCGCAGGCTACACCCGCCGGCGTAGAAGCAGACGTGCTACACGCGCAGGCGTACGATCCGGACCAGGAAGCCGACGCCGAATCCGTAGATCAGCAGCACCAAGAGTAGGTCCAGGCCGTGCATCACCCAGGGGCTGCGGCCCGAGGTCAGGCTCGCAAAAGGGGAGGTCACGGCTTTGGCCACCTGGTCGAGCGTCTTGGTGGCGCCGCTCTGCTTTGCGGGCGGCTTGCTCTGCACCTGCTGGGCGGTGCCGGCAAGCTCGCCAAGTTGGTGGTTGGCGGCGACTTTCGACTGGTCGACGGCGAAGACCACGAACCACGCGAGCACGACCAGGCAAACGATTCGTGAGGCGAGCAGCGCCAGCCCCGTCAGGCCGGAAAATACGCGAAGCGCGAACACGAGATGACGATAATGGACGCTGCGGAGGCTCAAACGGCGCTCTCGGCGCATCTTCTAGCCACGACACCTAACGGGAGCGCGCGTGAGCGCAAAACGGTGAAGCAGTCGAGTATCCAGTGGGCTGCCGGCTGTCCAGCGGATGGTGCAAGACCGTCATCCACCGATCGGCGGTAGCGTGCCCGCGATGACAGGCGTCGAGCTCAGCTTCTGCGTGGTCAACACCGCCCAGCGGGATCTGCTTGTGCACGGGCTGGACGCGATCGCCGAGCAGAAGCGCGCGCTTGCGTTTCCCACTGAGGCGATCGTGCTCGATAACTGCTCGCAGGACGGCTCCGTGGAGGCCGCGCAAGCCCACCCCGCCGTTGACCGCGTGATCGCGCTGCCCAGACGGCAGGGCAAGGCGCTCAACGACTCGCTTCTGCTGCAGGAGGCGCAGGGCACCTATGCGCTGCTGCTAAACGAGGACGCCGAGCTGATGCCGGGCGCGACGCTTGTGCTCCACGAAGCGCTGCAGCGCGATCCACAGGCTGCATGCGCGGGCGCCGCGCTGCAACGGCCGGACGGCGTGCCACAGCCCTGCGCCTGGCGCTTTCCGACGCTCTGGACGGCGCTCGCGGGCGCGCTGTTCCTGCACCGCCTGGTCACAGTACAGAGCCGCGGGCAGCGCACCCGCAGGGTCGACTGGTGCCAGTCCTCCGCACTGCTGGTCAGGCGAGACGCGGCCGCCCAGGTCGGCTACCTGGACCCCGACTTCTTCGTCTACTCCGACGAGGTCGACTTCGCCAAGCGGCTGCATAACGCGGGCTGGCACAGCCTCTACGTGCCCGCGGCGGTCGCCGTTCACCACGAGCAGCTTTCGACGGGCGCGGTGCCGCAACGCAGGATCGTCGAGTTCTCGCGCAACCGGGATTTGTATATGCGAAAGCACCACGGCGCCGCGACAGCGCTCGCATTCAGGTGGCTGACCGCGATGCCCTACGCGCTGCGCGCGCTGGCTGCGCTCGTGCTGCCGGGCCACTCGCCACGCCGCTACCTGCGTCACGTGACCGCGACCCTGTGGCCGCAGCGCGGCGAGGGATTGTGGGAGGCGGCGGAGGCGTACAACCGAGGGCTTGACGCGCGCGACTCGGGGTGATGCGGGCCAGCCATCCCAACCGACGCCTATCGTCGAGCAGGAATGCAGAACACCGGTCAAAAGATATCGAAGGCGCGCCGCTACTCTCAAAGCGATGAGAACGCTCTGGCCCGACCCGCCTCCGGCCGAGATCGCGGCCGCGCTGGAGGCCCGACGGCGCTCCGGCCTGCACCGACTCGACGAGGTGTGGGAGGGGGTGCTGCACGTGGTGCCTGCGCCTTCCGGTGAGCACGCCGACATCGCTCAGCAGCTCGCCGTGATCCTCGATGGCCCTGCTCGTGACGCGGGCCTCTGGCCGACAATCGGCGAGTTCAACCTCGGAGACTCGGAAACCGACTTTCGCGTGCCTGACGGCGGGATTCACGCAAAGCGACCAAGCGGCACCTGGTTTGCAAGCGCCACGCTCGTGGTGGAGATCGTCTCGCCTGGCGACGAGACCTGGGAGAAGCTGCCCTTCTACTCCGCCCACCAGGTCAAGGAGCTGCTGATCATCGACCCGCGCCAGCGAACCGTCGACTGGCTTTCGCGCGCAGACGATGGGAGTTACCGTCCGATCGAGCGCAGCGCACTGATCGACCTCTCCGCCGCCGATCTGGCGCAGCGGATCGACTGGCCGCCGGCTGCCGCGGCTGGGCGGTAGCCGCAGGGCGCAGGTTGTAGGCGCCGCGGCCGCTCTCTCGACTCACTCAAAACATCCCAAGCGCGGGGTAGACCTCCGCGCTTGAGGATCACACCCCGATCGATCCATGCCAAAGCGGTGATGGCATAGCGGTAGCATGATCTCGTGGCTGCCGCACCCGCAACGACGCTGCCCTTGCACCGGCTCGACGTCGAGACCTACAACCGGATCGTGGCCTCCGGCGCGCTGGAAAGTCAGCACGTCGAGCTGCTCGACGGGACGATCGTCGACATGAGCCCGCAGTCACCGGCACATGCAACCGTGGTCGAGGTGCTCACCAGGCACTTTGCGGCCGCCACGGAGAGGCTCCGGGTGCAACTGCCGCTCGAAGTGAGCGGCGACTCAGAGCCCGAGCCCGATTTGGCACTCGTGCGAGAGCCGGCACAAGCAGGGCACCACCCCCGCAGCGCTGTGCTGGTAATCGAGGTGGCAGTCAGCTCACAGCCAATCGACCGCAATGTCAAGGCACGCCTATACGCGCATGCGGGCATACCCACCTACTGGCTGATCGACGTGCCGGCCCGGGCCGTGGAGATACGCACCAAGCCTGGCGAGCAAGGATACGAGAGCGTCAAGACCTACAAGCTCGGCGAAACGGCGCCCTGCCCGCTAGACGGCGTGCCAGACCTCGACATCGCCGCGCTACTCGCAAACGTCGCCGACTGAAGGGGCCGGCTGAGCCGGTTCAACGCGCCCGCAGCTGCCCCGCAAGCTGGCGCCACCGCCGCGCGGAGCGCAGCAGCAGTCGCAGCTGAACCATCTCGCGTGGGGCAAGGAAGCGAGTCAACAGCAGTAGGGCCGGGATCAGGCAGAGCCACAGGGCGCGGGCGATGAAGCCCGTGGCGCCTGAGGTGGGCAGAAGCAGGTTCCCTGAGACCGCCACCCCGCCGAGGATCGCCGTCAGGCGCGCAAGGCGCGCCCATTCAAAGGAGATCCGGAAGACTCTGCGCGTGATCGTGTGGATCACGAGCAGCATCGCCACGTAGGCGCCGCAGAGCGCCATCCCGGCGCCGGCGATGCCGAGGCCGGCTCCGCCGCCGGGCAGCGGCCCTGGGTGGGCGGGACCTGGAACAAGCCACAGCAGCAGCAGGACGTTGACCGCCAAACCGACGCTCGCGGCCGGGATGTTCCGGCGGGTGACCCCCGCCCTGCCCGTGATCACGATCGCCATCTGGTAGAGGCCGTAGAGCGTCCAGCCGAGCGCCAGCCATGGGAGCGCCGAGTGCGCGCCAAAGTATTCGGCGGCGGACAGCAGCCGCACCAGCCAGCGTCCAAGGAGCGTCACGCCCGCGACCACAACGCCGGTGGCCAGCACGAACCAGGTCGCCACCAGCGAGTAGAGCCGCGCGACAGCAGCGTCGCTCTTGATCGAGTAGGCGACCGGCGGCCAGGCGTACTGGAACCCGCGCACCGCCACGAACACGACCGTCGCAAGCTGCAACGCGATCGCGTACTGGCCGGCAGCCGAGGCGCTGTAGAAGCGCAGCAGGTAGAAGCGATCGGCCACCTGCAGGCAGTAGACGATCGCGTCCGCCGGCACGGTGGGCGCGCCGAAGGACAGCATCGCCTTGAAGTCCGACCACCTCACGCGCAGCGAGAAGCGGGAGCGCAACGCGACCCACAGCCCAAGTACCACTAGGCCCGAGGCGCCGAAGTTGCCAAGCAGCAGGCCCTTCGCGCCAAAGCCGCCGATCACCACCAGACTGACGGTGATCAGCACCGTCAGCGCGACATTTGTGATCGAGGCGATCAGGTAGGCGCGGGCGCGTTCGTCGACCCGCAGCTGCGCGTAAGCGATTTCGAGGTTGGTGAATGCCCACAGGCCAACCACCGCGCAGTCCAGCAGCAGCGGCTCGTGGTGACCGAGCACCGCTTGCGAGACCGGCCCGGCGAATGCGATCAGCAGCGCGGAGCTGAGCGTCGTGGTCCAGGCGACGGTGGCGATCGTGGTCTTGGCGATCCGCCTGCGCCGCTCCGGATCCTCGTCGTGATAGTAGAAGCGCACGAACGCCTCTCCCACGCCGAAGCGCACGATGATCGAGGCGAGGATGACCGCGGTCAGCAGCGAACTGTAGGCGCCGTATTCACTACTTGAGACGTGCGCCGTGTAGAGCGGCAGCGTGAAGACCGCGATCCCCTTGGCGAGGATGTCCGCCGCCTGGTAGGCGGCGCCAGTCTTTATCAGCCGCTTGAGATGGTCGAGCACGGGGACCCCGCGGCGGCTACCCGGCGGCGGTCGCCTGATGGGGCGACCGCGCCGCCGACGCAGGCTCTCTCCCGACGCTCATCGAAAGCGCGTGCTGCGTGCTGCGCGCGTGGGCCTCGGCGGCAGCCAGCGCCATCCCGATCCCCAGCAGCGCCCAGGTGATCGGGTCTTCCAGAAAGTCAGCGTAGGCCATCGTGTGCACGAGCAGCGCGGTAAAGCAGGCGGCGATTGCGATCCCCGGCGGCGAACGGCCCGCCCAGGTGAACAGCAACGCGACAGAGCACAGCACGAGCGCCAGGTAGAGGACCAACCCCAGAATGCCCTGCTCGGCGGCGACGGTAACCGGGATCGTGTGGGAGGCTGAGGTTGAGCTGGCGACGCTTGCGGCCTGATGGGATCTGTACTGGCTGGCGAAGGAGCCAGAGCCGAAGCCCGTCAGTGGACGGTCGGCGAACAGGTCGATCCCGCCCCGGATCAGATTCGCGCGGCCGCTGGTGGCGTTGTTGACCGAGCCGCCCTTGCCTTTGAGCCCGAAGTGCAGCGAGGAGGGGGCCGCCAGCAGCACGAGCACCGCCACCGCGACCAGGGCCGCGGCGGCGTAGGCCGCCTTGCGGGCGCCAAAGCGCCATCCGGCCAGCACCGCTAGACCAACCAGCAGCGCGACCATGCTCGTCTGCGAGATGCTCGTGATCAGGCCCGCCCACAGCCAGACCAGCGCGGCGGCGCAGATCAGCACGTGCCGGCGCTCGCGGGCGCAGAGCACGATGCAGGCCAGCAGCAGCATCACCAGCGCCAGATAGCGGCCGTAGATGTTGGGGTCGTAGAAGACGGAGTTGACCCTGAAATAGTTGCCATAGACGTTCGCGGCGACCAGAGAGGAGTTCAGAAGCAGCGATTTGCGCGCGTCCTCCACGAAGCCGATAGCCACGAAGACCACCGCCAGCGTGACCGACAACGCCACACAGCGCAGCAGCAGCTCCCGGCTCCAACGGACCTGCGCCAGCAGCGCGAGCATCAACGCAAACGGGACGTAGAAGAAGAGCACATTCTGCAACGCCTTGGAGAAGTCCTCCGAATAGGTGGCCTGGATCGCATAGAGCACCACCGAGGCCATCAGCAGCCACTCCAGGGTGCGTACGGAGATGAGGGCTGAGCGCCAGCCACGACCGTCGCGGCCATCGGCGATGGGGTCGGTCGCCTCTGTGCCCACCGCAAGCAGCCGTATGGCGTGGGCGATCACGCCTGCCACAACCACTGCGTAGAGTGGCACCAGCAGGTTCGAGGTGTCACCGCCCGAGGTGATCGGGACGCGGAACGGGAGCGTGAATACGACCGCCAGCGGGAACGCCCACGCCCGCCTCAAGAAGATCCCGCTCAGCACTGCGATCAGCGCAATCGCGGCCAGCACCGCCCCAACGGCTAGCGCAGGATGCCCGCGCAGATGACGCATCGGCGAGCTGCCCCAGATGTCGGCCGCAAGCAGCACCGGAGTGAGCAGCACCGTCCCGAGCAGCAGAGCGGCCCTCAGCCGAGCAGGCGCCTGCGTGGGCGCGAGCAGCACCGCCGCCGCGGCCAGCAGCGCCAACGCGATCAGCGCGATCTCATAGCCGGCGCCCGAGGCGCCCTGCACGCTGGCCAGGATCGAGGTCATCGCGACACTCTTTCCAGCTGCACTGCAGAAGGGGAGCGGACTTCCACTTTGCGCTGGGCGAGGATCACCTGAACGCGGTATTCCCCGCGGGGCGCAGGCGAGCCGGGGGGCTGGCCCTCCGGCCCCGGCGCTCCGCGCAGCCCGTTCCAGGAGACCGAGTAAGTGGTGTAAGCGGCCAGATGATGTTCGCTTACCAACGTGGCGACGAGCGCGCCCTTGGCGCTCAGCACCCTCACCGTGACGCGGTCCGCGCGTTCAATCTGAAATGAGATCGGCTCTGCAGCGGGCGTGCCGCCCCCTTCGGGGTAGAACGCAGCATCGAAGCGTAGCTGTTGCACCGCGGTCGGAATGTGCTTCAGGCGCTGGGCGAGAAAGAACGCTGCGAAGCTCGCCAGCACGAGCAGGCCGAAGACGAGCACTCCGAGCCGTCCAGCCGGCGGATTGGCGGAGGCATCCGTGGCACTAGCGGCGCTCACGAGCCCCGATCGCCGTTGAGGCGCCCGACGGTGTCGGCGCGCAGGCCGAGGCGCAAGGTCTCCAATGGGAGCACGTCGTCGGGGGCGACATTGCCGATGTTGCATTCGCGCCCGAAGTATTCGAGCAGCCACACCTGTTGCTCCTTCTGCGGAGCCTCGAAGATCATGCGCTCGCAGTCGATCATATGCGCGATCTCGTCGATCAGGCCGCTGCGGACCTCGCCGTCTGCGCGGTAGATCCCCGCGTTGCCGGACTCGCGCGCCTCGGCGATCACCTTCCAAGCTCCGGCCGCGAGCTCGCCCTGGATGCGTTCGATCCATATATAGGGAGCCATGATCGCGTGGGCGTCCTTGGAGCCGACCTCCGAGAGCACGGTGAACTCCCGCGACAGACGCTCGATCAGCTCCTGCTTGCGCTGTGGCTCCATCTCGATCGTCCCGTCGGAGACCTCCACATGCCGCAGGCCGAGCTCGTGCAACCAGGCGATCAGCCCCTCCACACGTCCCTGCTTGATCGCGATCTCGGTCAGCGTGCCGCCGAGCACCACCGGCACCTCGTAGGCCGCGTAGCGCTGCAGCTTGGGCTTCAGGTTCTCGCTCACCAGCGCCGTGCCCCAGCCGAGCTTGACGATGTCCACGCTGCCGCCGACCGACTCCATCAGGCCCTCCACCGCGGCGATCGAGAGGCCCTTGTCGATCACGTGGGTGATGCCCTGCTGCCGCGGCTTGGCCGACCGTGCGGGTATGTCCAGGAAGTTCACGCGCCCGGTTCGGCGGCCTGGGATTCGGAGCCGACTTCGCCGCCGCCAGCGGTTTCCCCGCCCGCTTGCCCTTCGGTGTTGCCCGTCTTTTCTTCACTGCCCGAGCCGCTGCCTTCGGTACCGGAGCCGCCGATGACCACGGTCACGGGCGCTCCGCCGGAGAGCGGCGCGACAGACGAGCTGAGCGGTTGGACCTCGGACGCAGGCACTTTCAACGTGCTTGCGACTCCCCTTGCTTCGGCAGCGTGGCCTTCTGCGTACTGCACCGTGGTGCTCGAGTAGGAGCCAGATGGCGTGCCGTAAAGCGCGGCCGCCTGGCCGTAGCCGTGGCTCTTGAGGGTGCTTGCGACTTTGCCGGCGAGGCCGTTGGTCTGGGTGGCGTTCAACACGACCACGCGTAGTGAGCGCGGTTCGATCGCGGTCGAGGTCTTGCGTGCAGCATGCGAGGAGGCCGTCGAGGAGCCAGCGCCGTTGCCAGAGCCGGTGCTCGAGCCTTTAGAGAGCACCGAGGCGAGCACCACCACGGCGACGAGCACCACGACCGCGACGAGCGCCACCGCGAGGATCTTGCCGGTCGAGCGCTCGCGTCGATAGATGGTGGGTGAGCGTCCGTCTTCGGCGTCGCGACGGCCCGCGACCGGCTTCGGCGGGGGCTGCGAGGGAGCGCCGTTGGCGCTTGGTCTTGAGGCGGCGCTCATGCGCGGTGGCGCCGGTGGAAGCGCAGGACGGGGCGGTCCGCCCGCCAACGGTGCAGGCGGACCTTGGCGGGACGCGTCGATTGGGGGCGCAGCGCCCCCTGCCGAGGCAGGGCTTGGCGCCGGCGCGCTCGGCCCGGCAGCAGGTACGCCAGCCGCCGGCGGCGGAGCAGCAGCTGTCGACGGGCTCAGCGCAGCTGGAGCATCGACGGACGCAGCCGCAGGGCTCACAGCGCGCGAGGCGGCGGCAAGACCGCTTGCGATGGCGGCAGCGGCAGCCACACGCGGCACAGGCCGCCCATCGGGCCCGGCGGCCAGCGCACCTTCCTGTTGGGGCGGCGCAGAACCCTCGCCGGCCAATGCGACGCCCTGCCCCACGATCACTGCGGCGGCAGCAGGCGCGAGCTCTCCCGCGACGGGCAGTCCTGCCACCGCGGTCCCGGGGCTGGTTGGGAGGAGCGCCGTGCCGGCGGCGGCGGTCGCGGCGGGGGGAATGACCTGGACCGCGCGCGGTCGCGCCGCGCCCTGCGCCGCCTGAGCCTGCGTGGCCTGGGCCTGGCGCTGGGCGAGCTGGTTGGCCCGAATCGCGATCTGGGTCTGTTCGCGCGCGAGCTCGGCGAGCCTATCGGAGGCTTCGGTGCCCCACTCCCGCAGCCGCTTGACTTCGCGCGCGTGGGCGAAGAACAACAGCGTGAGCACCATCACGCCAAGCAAAGCCGCGGCGGCGACGATGACGCTGACCTGCGAGACGGAGCCTGAGAGGGAGAGCGCTAGCACCAAGGCCATTGATGCGGGAGTCTACGAGGAGGGCAGACGCACAGGCGCGGCTTCACCGCTCTGTGCGGGGCTCGCCGCCGAGGAGGGCGGCGGCGTGAGCGCGCCCGCAGCCCCTCCCGCGGGGCTCGGGCCGGCGTCCTTGGCCGGCAACGCGGCCGGGCTTGCCCAGGGCGAGGTCGCGATGCTCGCCATCCGCGCACAAAGGGTGTCAGCGTCCGCCTCCGCCAGCATCGCCTCCACCGAGCCGAAGGCGGACTCCACGACAGCCGCCGCCGCCCGCCTGCGCTCCACGCGCATGATCTTCTCGGCCTCGGTGGACATCAGGCGCTCGTAATCGGCGACCAGCTCCTCGCTCAGCTTCTCGCCGGGACGGGCGCCGACGATCTCGATCTCGATGTCGCGCTCGGGGGTCAGCCCGGAGAGCTCGATCATCGCCCGCGCCAGATCGACGATCTTCACCGGCTCGCCCATGTCGAGCACGAACAACTCCGCGCCCCGCCCGCCGCTGCGAGGCGAGACAAGCGACCCGGAGCGGATGATCAGCTGCACCGCCTCGGGGATCGTCATGAAGTAGCGCTCCATCCGCTCATCGGTGACGCTCACCGGCCCGCCGCGCTCGATCTGGCGCCTGAAGATCGGCACCACGCTGCCCGAGGAGCCGAGCACGTTGCCGAAGCGCACGCCCGCGTAGCGGGTGTCGGGATGGGCCGCGGTCGCGACCTCCAGCGCCAACTCCGCCAGCGCCTTGGAGGCGCCCATCACAGTCGCAGGCGCAACGGCCTTGTCGGTGGAGACCAGCACAAAGCGCTCCACCCCGTGCTCGCCGGCGAGCATCGCCACCAGGCGCGTGGCCAGCGCGTTGTTGCGCACCGCCTCGATCGGGTTGGCCTCCATCAGGCCCACATGCTTGTAGGCGGCGGCGTGGAAGACGACGGCGGGAGAGTGCTCGGCGAAGACCTCCTTCATTCGCGCGGACTCCTTGCAGTCGGCCAACACGGCGCAGATCACGGCAGGCGGCACGTGGCGCTCCTGCTCAAGCTCCCTGGCAATCGCGAACAGGTTGTCCTCAGCGTGGTCCACGAGCACCAGGCGGCGTGGGCGCACCTGGGCGATCTGGCGGCAGAGCTCCGAGCCGATCGAGCCGCCCGCACCGGTCACCAGTACCGTCTCGCCGGTCAGATAGGCACCGGCGGTGCGCAGCTCGACGTGGACCGGGTCGCGGCCGAGCACGTCCTCGACGCGCACCTCGCGCACCTGCTTTGCTATCGCGCCGCCGCTGGAGGCGTCCTGGTCGCGCAGCAGCTCGAAGACGGTGGGCAGCGTGCGCACAGGCACGCCCCGTTCGCGGCAGGCGCGCACGATGCGTGCCCGCGTGGAGCCGGGCGCGGAGGGAATCGCGATGATCGTTTCGTCCGGCTCGGCCTCATCCAGGGTGCGGCCGAGGTCACCGTGGGTGTCCCCGTGCACCTTCACGCCGTCGATCCGCAGCCCGTGCTTGCGCTGGTCGTCGTCGAGGAAGCCGACGGGGACAAGACCCAACTCTCGGTTGCGCAGGATCTCGCGCAGCACCAGGCGGCCGCCGTCGCCAGCGCCAACGATCAGCACGCTGCGCTGCGCTGTGGAAGCGGCTTTCAGCGCCGCCAGCGGGCGACGCTCGTGCAGCGAGCGAGCGGCCACGCGCAGGCTACAGAGGAACGCCAGGCCGAGCAGCAGGAACAGCACGCTGACGCCGTCAGGCACGTCGAGCCCCACCAGCTTGTGCCCCAGACCCTGGCCGTTCGGGGAGACCAAGACCGGGTGCAGCACGGCCACGCCGAGCACCGCAAGAACCGTGAGCACAAGCATCCCGCGCCCCAGCGCCACGTAATCGCGCTGGGAGGAGTAGCGCCACTGGCGCTCGTAGACGCCGCTTGCGGCCAGTACGACCAGGCCACCGACCACGACCCAGGGCAGGGTGCGTTCCAGCAGATGCTGATAGCGGCCCTGCGGGCCGTGGTTGAAACGCAACTCGAACGCCAGATACCAGGCGAGCGCGATCAACGCCCCGTCGACGGCTATCTGGGGCAGCGAGTGCCTATGGATCGGCATAGCCGCCGAGCGAATACGTCGGCGCATCCGCCTGATTGTAAGGGTTAGGTGGACAGGGGATACCCGCGGTCTGACTGCGGCTATATGCGCAGTCAGCGGGCAGCGGCCGTGGCGGAGAGCAACAGGTCGATCAGCACCTGCACATCGCGCCGCACGCGCGTGCTCGAAAGGCCTGGGCGGCGCGGCTTGCCGAGGTCCAGGTCGACCGTGTCAGCGTCGCTCAGCAGCTGCAGCCGCCCTTCGGCGATCAGGCGCTCATCTACGCCGCCAAGCCGCCCGGCGAAGGTCGAGTAGACCGGCACGCCGAGCGCCACCGCCTCCCTGTTCATCGTGCCGCCGGCGGAGATGACCAGCTCGGAGAAGCAGATCAGCGACTGGGCGTCGATCGCCCTGTCCGGGACCGTGAACTCGCTGACCTGCTGCAGCTGCTCGCGTTGGGCCTGCGTTCGCGGCAGCACCACGGTTTGCAGCCCGCATTTGACGGCCGCCGCGCGCAGCCGACGCAGCACCGCGCCGAAGAGGTCGTTCTCGAAGCGGTGGTAGAGCGCGAGCTCCGGCGGCGTCCTGACGGTGAGGATCGGGCGAGAGGGATCCAGGCCAAGCTCAGCCAGAACAGCGTCGTCTGGCTCGAAGTCGGCGAGGTAGTACTCCTCCTTCAGACCCGCGTAGCGGCGCAGCTTGCCGGCGGCTCCGTAGCGGGAAAGGCGCTGCGGCGGGATCGCCTCCGGAACGACCACCGCCTGCGCCAGGCGGCAGTTGACGTTGTGCTGGATGCTCGCCCACTCGTAGTCGAACATCGTCGAGCTGGGGAGGCGCAGCAGCGCCGCGGCCACGCTGACGTCGTTTGAGCCGTGGCCAAGTGCGATGTCGAAGGGGCCGTGACGGCGCGCCCAGCGCGTGAGCGCGGCCGAGCGAGAGGCGATGCCGCGCGCCTTGCCCAGCATGCTGCCGCCGCGGTGGCAGCCGATCGCGGTGTGGTCGATCTGAAAGCGCTCCAGCAGGCCGAGCGTCTGCGCGAAGTCGCGCGCGGTCACCTGCACCTCGTGGCCATGCGCACGCAGGCGCTCGATCACAGGACGCATGACGAGCACGTGCGGGCTGTTGGTGAGGTCGATCCAGACGCGCACGGGCCTCAAGTAAACACCGCGGGTGAGTGCGTCGCCCTGCTAAGCGAAATCTCACGGTGGATGCGCGCGGGGCGCGAGGCACCGGCAGGTATCGTTTGACGCGATGCACCTTGTGATCGCCTCGATCTCCGGGGCGCTGGTCAACGAAATCTCGCACTTCATCCGCGAAGCCGGGCTGCCCGGCATCTTCGCGTTGATGGCGATCTCAGCCGCCTGCATCCCGATCCCCTCCGAGGTGGTGATGCTCTTCGCCGGCTTTGCGGTCGCCGATCCGGCCTCCAGCGGTTCCAGCCACTACCTGACGTTGCTGGGGATCGTGCTGGCTGGGGTGGCCGGCTCGATGGTCGGCTCCTGGATCGCCTACGGCGTGGGCCGTGGCGGCCGGCTGGAGCTGCTGGAACGCCACGGGGCAAAGTTGCACATGGGGCCCAACCAGATCGAACGCGCAGACCGGTGGTTTGCGCGCTACGGCGACTGGGCCGTGCTGCTCGGCAGAATGGTGCCGTTCGTGCGCGCCTTCGTCTCTCTGCCGGCCGGCGTCTCGAAGATGCCGCTGGTGCGCTTCAGCTTGCTCTCGCTGATCGGCACCGTCCCCTGGGTGCTGGGGCTCGCGCTGGCCGGTGAAGCGGTCGGCTCGGACTGGACCAAGATCCGCACCGGCTTCGAGTACGTCGACTACGCGATCCTCGCGCTGATCGTGGCCGGCATCGTCTGGTCGCTGTGGCGCCGCCGGGGGCGGCAGCCGTCGGCGGCCGCGGCGGCCGAGCCGGAGGTCACGCACAGCGGCACGAACGCCAGCTGAGACGATGCGCCGTGCGATCCTGCTCGGCCTGCTGCAGGGGCCGACCGAGATGACGCCCGTCTCCTCTTCGGCGCACACAGCTCTGCTGCAGCGGAGCTTGGGGCGCTCGTCGCAGGACCACTCGTTTGAGAAGAGCTTCGAGGTCGCCCTGCACGGCGGGACGGCACTCGCGCTCGCGCTGCAAATGGGAGGCAGGCTGCGGCGCAGCGGCAAGCGCGCCTGTGCGGACGCGGACGCGCAGGCGTCGAAGCGGCGACTCACCCTCCTTGGTCTGAGCGCGCTGCCACCGGCATTGGCCGGATACCTGCTGGAGGGTCCGATAGAGCGACGCGGCAGTGGGTCGCAGTCGATCGCGGCCGGCCTCGTGGTCGGAGCGGTGGCCATGGGGATCGCGGACCGGCGCGGCGGGCAACGACGAATCGAGCAGGCAGGTGCCGCTGACGCGCTCGCGCTCGGCCTCGCGCAGGCGAGCGCCCTGATGCCCGGCGTCTCGCGCCGCGGCGCGACGCTGGCCGCGGCGCGGCTGCGGGGCTTCTCGCGCGCCGACGCGGACGAGCTCTCCTGGCTTGTAGCGATCCCGGTGATCCTCGGTGCCTGCGCGCTGAAGGGATCGCAGCTGCTGCGCAAGCCACCCTCCGGCGAGCAGCGCGTTGCCCTGCTGGCAGGCGCGAGCACGGCCTTCGCCTCGACGCTCGCAAGCGCGCAGGTGCAGTCGCGCCTGCGCATGGGTCGCTGGCCGCTGGCTCCGTTCTGCGTCTACCGACTGCTGCTGGCGCTTTGGACGCTACGCGGCCGCTCCGATGACCCTCCAGGGTCATAAGCTGACATGAGAGACTGACCTTCGGCCTCACACCGATGAGCGGGTCACCGACAGGCAACCAGGCGGGCATCGGCACCGCGCTCGGCGGGCGCTATCGGCTCGACGCCGAGATCGGCCGCGGCGGGATGTCGACGGTCTACAAGGCTTTCGACACGGTGCTCGAACGGCCGGTCGCGGTGAAGGTGATGCACCGGGATGTGGCCACCGACTCCGATCAGCATGAGCGCTTCCGGCGTGAGGCGCGCGCGGTGGCGCAGCTCTCCCATCCCCATATCGTGACCGTGATCGACTTTGACGACGGGGATGCCGGCTCCAACGGCAGCGCCGGTGAGGACAGGGCTCCGTACATCGTCTTCGAGCACGTCGAAGGCGAGACGCTCAAGCGCCTGATCCGGCGCGAAGGTCAGCTTGCGAGTACCGAGGCGCTCGCTTATGCGCTGGAGATCGCGCGGGCGCTGGCGGCCGCGCACGAGCACCTGATCGTCCACCGC
The DNA here is from genome assembly GCA_036008645.1 of Solirubrobacteraceae bacterium. Classification (GTDB taxonomy): domain Bacteria; phylum Actinomycetota; class Thermoleophilia; order Solirubrobacterales; family Solirubrobacteraceae; genus Palsa-744. The sequence goes on along the minus strand of DASYNI010000011.1, from coordinate 68,747 downwards.
GACGTCAAGCCGCAGAACGTGCTGGTGGGAGGCGAAGGCACCGCGAAGATCACCGACTTCGGGATCGCGCGCACGCTCACCGAGCAGGGGCTGACGATGGACGGGCGCGTGCTGGGCACGACCGACTACGTCTCCCCGGAGCAAGCGCTCGGGCAGGCCGTCACCGTCCAGTCGGACATCTATTCGCTCGGGATCGTGCTCTACGAGATGCTGATTGGAGAGGTGCCCTTCCGCGGCGAGACTCCTGTCGCGGTAGCGATGCGGCACGTACGCGAGGAGGTGCCCGACGTGCAGCTGCGCAGGCCCGAGCTCTCGGCCGCCACCGCGGCCGTGGTCGACCGCGCGACCGCCAAGGACCTCTCGCGCCGCTACCCGGACATGGAGAGCATGATCGCCGACCTGGAGGAGGCGCTGGCGATCGAGGCGGCGCGCACCGGCCATGCCGGCGGCGAGGTGACCAGCGTGCTGCGCACGCTCCCGGCGCCAGCGCGGCGACGGTTGCCCTGGCGCATGCGCCATCCGATGCGTTGGCTCGCCAGCATCGGCCTGATCGGCGTTGCGGTCGCAGCGGTGCTGATCTTTGCGCTCGGGCACGCCAAACGGGGCACGGGCACGCCGCCGGAAGTGCACGGCAGCGCGGGCCTTACGCCGGTGGACCTGGCACAGAGCTCAGCGCACGGCTACAACCCGTTCGGCACCGAAGAAGAAGACGCACCGCAGGTCGGCAACTTGGTCGACGGCGACCCCGGCACCAGTTGGAGCACCCAGCAGTACCGGGAAGACACGCTGCGGCCCAAGCCGGGAACTGGGTTCTATGTCGACGCCGCCCCTGGAGTCGCCGCGCGCGCAGTCGTCGTGCAAACGCCATCGCCGGGCTTTGAGATGGCGATCTACGCGGCCCACGAATTCGACGCATCGCTGCCGTTCGGGAACACGACGCCGCTGAACAGGCGCGGGTGGGTGCGCGTCGCGGCGCCGGTGCCGATCACGAGCCGCACGAAGATCGCGCTCAGCACGAGCGGCATCAGCTACCGCTACTACCTCTTTTGGATCACCCAGCTACCTGTGGGAAGCGCTTCGGCGCAGGTCTCTGATGTGACGCTGCTGCGCTGAGGGGCACGACGCGTCAGCCGGGCGGGCTCGATTTGGTGGATGAGGTGGTCGTGGAGCTCGTGGTCGTGTCGGAGCCCGACGTTGTCGTGGAGCTCGTGGTCGTGGACGATTCGGCGCCCACGTAGATCTTCACCTTGGAGCCCTTGCTCACGCGAGTGCCGGCCGGTGGTTCCTGCTTGATCACGTAGCCCACGCGACCGGCGCCTGAAATCGCTTCCGGAATTTCTTCCGGCTTCAGGCCGGCCGCGCGCAACGTGGCCAGAGCGGCTTCGCTACCGTCTTCGATCACGCTCGGCACGACGACCTTGGCCGGACCGTGGGCCTTAGCGATCACGAGCGCAACGCTGGTGCCCTTGGTGACCTGCTGCCCGGCGTGCGGGGTCTGTTCGAGCACCGTGCCGGCGCTCGCTGTTTCGCTGCTGCGTTCGGCGATCGTGACGGATAGGCCGTGTTCTTCAAGTATTTCTTCAGCGCTTTTCTGCGATTCGCCGACTACCCTTGGCACCTTCACCTTCACTGCGCCGTCTGAGACCGTGACCGTTACCGAGGTGCCCTCCTTCACGCCATGGCCGGCGGGCGGGCTGGTCGAGATCACAAACCCGCTCTTGACCGTTTCGCTGTGCTCGTGGACGACGTTGGGATGAAGCCCGCGGGCGTTCAGGCTTTCGACCGCGGCTTCCTCGGATAGGCCCACGACCTTCGGCACCGACGTGGCGCCTGGGCCCGTCGAGACCACGATGCCAACCGTGGTGTGGGGCTTGACCTGGCTGCCCGGGCCAGGCGACTGGGTGACGACGTGTTCTGCGGGTACGCTCGTACTGGAGGCCGTGGAGGGATCGACCTTCAACCCGAGGCTGTGCAGCCTGGCAACGGCGACGGCCCTGGTCAGCTTTTCAAGCTTTGGCACCGTCACGCTGCGGGGAGAGGTGAGCAGCACGATCAGCACCGCTGCCACAGCCAGAGGGATGAGCACCGCAGCCGCCAAGAGAGCGCGCCTGCGGCGGCGGTCGGCGTCCCCGTCGGGGGGCTGATCGCCGTTGCCGGGCCCGTCGGCCGCGACCGTCGTGGGAGCGTAGGGGGCGAGTTGGCCGGTCGAGGGATGCCAGGAGCCGGTCGCGGTCGGGGCCGCGCGCCCCTGGCGCAGGGTGCTGAGGCCCGGCTGCACCAATCCGGCAACAGCGGCAAGACCGGCTGCCGCGCTGGTACCGGCAAGCGCATGCTCGTCGCGCGGCCCGGGCAGCGTGGATCGCACCTCCTCCAGCGCGGCAATCATCTCATCGGCACTCTGGTAGCGCTGCGCCGGGTCCTTGCTCAGCGCGCGCAGCACGATCGCGTCGAGCGCCTGCGGCACCGCGGGGTTGATCTGGCTTGGCGGTGGCGGCTCCTTGGAGATGTGCGCCAGCGCGATCGTGACCGCGGTCTCGCCCTCGAAGGGGACTTTGCCGGTCAGCAGCTCGTAGAGCACGACGCCGATCGCGTAGATATCCGAGGACTCTGTCACGGCATGGCCCTGCGCCTGCTCCGGCGAGAGGTATTGCGCGGTGCCCATGATCGAGCCGGTCAGCGTCATGTCGGAGGCCCCCGCGCGCGCGATCCCAAAGTCGGTCACCTTCGCCCTGCCCTCTTCGTCGAGGATCACGTTGTGGGGCTTCAGGTCCCGATGGATCACCCCGCGACGGTGGGCAAAGCGAGCCGCGCGCAGGATCTGCACGACGATGTCGATCGCCGCCGCCGGATCGAGCGGGCCGCGTTCGCGCACGATCGCCTTCAGCGTCCTGCCAGGCAGGTACTCCATTGCGATGTAGTAGGTGCCGTCCCACTCGCCGCGATCGAAGACCGAGACCACGTTGGGGTGCGAGAGGCCGGCGGCGCTCGATGCCTCGCGCCGGAAGCGCTCGACGAACTCCTGGTCCTCGGCGAAGCGGTGGTGCAGCACCTTGACCGCGACCTTGCGGCCGAGCAGCTGATCGGAGGCCAGGTAGACGTCGGCCATTCCGCCGGAGCCGACACGCTCCAGCACCTCGTAGCGACCGTCTATGACAGTGCCGGGCTCGATCATCGAAGCAGCGCTTCCATCACCTGCTTGGCCACCGGAGCGGCGAACGTGGCGCCGTAGCCGGGTACTCCTGCGACGGTCGCCGCGACCGCGACGGTCGGTTTGGGGGCGGGGGCGAAGGCGATGAACCAGGCATTGTTGGTCGACTGCCCCAGCACGATTTCCGCAGTGCCGGTCTTGCCCGCGACTTGAATGCCGGGGATCTTGGCAGTAGTGCCGGTGCCTTCATTGACCACCGCTTCCATCATCTTGGTCACCTCCGCCGCCGTGGAGGGCTTCATCACCACCGACTGGACCTTGGGCTGGATCTGTTCCACGGTCTGCCCTTCGGAGTTGATGACCCTGCTCGTCAGGTGCGGCGCCATCAGCGTGCCGTGATTTGCGACCGCGGCGGCGACCTGCGCCATCTGCAGCGCACTGGCGCGCAGGTGGTCCTGGCCGATGCCCATGCGACCGAGATCGACCAGTTCGCTGGTCGGGAGGGTAAGTCGATTTTCGAAGTACTCGCCGCTGGCCGTCATCTCTTCGCTCGGGAAGTCCAACGGCGGCTTTGCGTCGAAACCGAAACGCTGCATGTAGCGTTCCATCGTGGGCTTGCCGACGCGCTCTGCCACCTGGGCATAGACCGTGTTGACCGACTGCGCCAGTGCCTGGGTGAGCGTGATCTGGCCGTAGCTCTCGTCCTGGTCGTTGTTCAGCGGCACGCCCGAGACGAGGATGCCGTTGCGCCCATCCAGCGTGGATTGCGGGGTGAACAAGCCGCTATCCAGCGCCGCGGTGGCGGTGACGATCTTGAAGGTCGAGCCGGGGGCATAGCCGCCCTCTGTGACCCTGTTGAACTCCGATTCCCCCTGCCTGAGGCCCGCATGCGAGTTGACCAAGTTCGGGTTGAAGCTCGGCGAGGAAGCCAGCGCCTCCACCGCGCCCGTGCGCGGGTCGAGCGCCACGACCGCGCCGTCGCGGCCGGCCAGGGCGGACACCGCAGCGCGCTGAGCAGAGGGGACGAGCGTGGTCTGCACCGTGTCGCCGCCGGGTTCGATGCCCTGCAGCTGGTTGAGCAGCCGCTGCAGGCCGCCGCCGAGCTGGCCTTCGAGCGCTTCGTTGCGGTAGAGCTCCAGGCCCGTGCTGCCCTCGGTCACGAACGAGTAGCCGATCGGCGTGGCGAACAGCGAGCCTGTCGGATAGCGGCGTTCGTAGGTGCCGTTGCTCGTGCGTACGCTCTTGGCAAGTACCGCGCCATTGGCGGCGAGGATCTCGCCGCGCGCGACACGTTCGCGCGCCAGTTCCGCCCGCTTGTTGAGGCCGTTGCCACGCAGCGAGGCGGCTTCGAAGACCGTCCAGCGCGAGGTGAATGCGATCAGCAGGGCGAACAGCACCGCAACCAGCGCGTAGAGGCGGACGATCGGCTTGTTCACGGCGTGCGATCACCCACCGCTGATCTGGCCCAGTTCGAGCTGATGTATGAGCGCGCTCACGTTCGCTTCGGTGCGCAAGGCGTGATTGAGCAAGGTGTGGCGGCGCTGCGAGGTGATCGTCGAGGCGCTCACGCCGGAGACGTAGTCGACCGTGTAGAGGTCGATGCCGAGCGGGAGCTGGTAGGGGACGCCCTGATAGACGGTGACCAGCCCGTTTGAGTCGGTTCCGAGAAAGAACACGGTCTGGCTCGCCAGATAAGCCGCGGCGAGGATCACGCCCAGCACCGTCAGCAGGCTCAGCGACACCACCGCACGCCGTATGCGCCGACCTCGTCGCGGGCGCTCCCCGGTGCGGGGCGGCGCAGCCCTTGGCAGGCGTCTGTGGACGACACGGCGCGCGGGCGCCTGCGCAAGCGCCGCACCGGCGGCGGTCTGCGGTTGCAACGGCGCCGAGTCTTGCTGCTGCGCATCACTATCGACCGGCTCCGCCGCCGGCAAGCCGACCACGGTCTGATGCTCGGGCTCATAAGGCGAGTCCGAGAGGTCGACCTCCTCCACGCGCGCCAGCACGACGGTGATGTTGTCCCTGCCGCCCTCGCGATTTGCCTCGGCGATCAGCGCCTTGCCCATCTCGGTCAGGCGATCATGCTGGGACATCAGCTCGCTCATCCGCTGCTCGCCGACCATCGAGGTCAGGCCGTCGCTGCAGAGCAGGTAGACATCCCCGGCGCGCGCTTTAAAGGAGCGTGTGTCCACCTCCACGCTTGCCTCGGGACCGAGCGCCCGGGTGATAATCGAGCGCTGCGGGTGCTCCTCGGCTTCCTCGGGCGTCAGCCGCCCCTGGCGGATCAGCTCATCGACGAGCGAGTGATCGTCGGTCAGCCGCAGGAGCTCCTCGTCGCGCAGGCAGTAGACCCTGCTGTCGCCCACGTGGGCGATCGTCACGTCCCGCTCGCCCACGTAGATGGCCGAGAGCGTGGTGCCCATGCCCGCGTGGGCGGCATCGCTGTGAGAGAGCTCGTGGATGCGAGCGTTGGCGGCTTGCGTGTAGGCGGCGAGCGTCTGCTCAGGGTCGGAGAAGTCCTGCCCGTCCTCGCCGAAGGTCTCCACCGCGATCCGCGAGGCGACCTCGCCCGCCTGCGCGCCGCCCATCCCGTCAGCCACCACGAACAGGGGCGAGCGAGCGAGCATCGAGTCCTCGTTGGCGCGGCGCTGCAGGCCCGTATCGGTGATCGCGTAGTGCTCTGCCACTCGGAGCATCAGTCGACCTCGAACGTGAATTCAGAGTCCCCGATCCGCAGGCGGTCACCTGGATGCAGCGGCCGCGGGCTCTCCAGCAGCTCCTCGTTGAGATAGGTGCCGTTGGTCGAGCCGAGATCCTCGACAGCGAGAATACCCCCCTGCTCGAAGATGCGGGTGTGCTCGGAGGAGGCGTAGGGGTCCTCCAGCCGGATCTCGGCCTCGCCGCCGCGGCCGAGCAGCACGGGGCCGTCGAGATCGTAGATCATTCCGGGCTGGTGCCCCGGGGCGCGCTCGACCACCAGCCGCGGAGATCTTGAGAGCACGTCGACCGGGCCGAGCGTAGAGGCCGAGAACATGCCTGTCGCATCCGGTGCGACGACCGCTGCCGCCATCCCTGCGGGCACGTGCTCGCCCACGCGCGCGGTGGAAGTCCGTTCGCGGCCGCGCATGTCCTTTAGCGCGCTGCGGGCGACCCAGAGCAGGAACAGGTAGAGCACGATCACGAAGCCGTACTTCAGCGCCACCGACACTGGCTCCACGGAGGAGGTCATCGCCTTACCGCAGCTCGAAGACGATCTCAGTCGAGCCCATCTCGACGCGATCGCCCCCCTGCAGCTGCGCGGAGCCCTGGACGCGGCGCCCGTTCACACGCAGCCCATTGGTGGAGCCGAGATCCTCGATCCTCCAACCCCCCGCGGCGGGCATGATCTGGGCGTGGCGGCGCGAGATGCCGCTGTCGTCGAGCACGATGTCGCATTCTCGGCTACGGCCGATGACCGCGCCCTGCGGCGGCACGAGCAGCTGCCGGCCCGCTACCAGCAGCAGCGCGCTCGCGGTCCTCGGAGTCGCCGCGGCTGCGCCGCCGCGGCCGCGTGAACGCTGGATCATCGTGCGCCCGGCCTCCTCCTCCGCGGGCTCGGCACGCGGCGGCTCGCGCGCCGGGACGGGCGCGAAAGCCTCCTGCGACCACGCTTCCTGCTGCGGGGCGCGCGGCGGGCGGGCCTGCTCCTCGCCGTCGAGGCGCACCGGGTGGGTCTGGATGCCGAATTCGCCCAGCGCGAGGTCGTGGTCGGTTTGCAGGCGGATCACCGGGCGTGCGGCGAGCACGAGCTGCTCACGACGGGCGTGCTCGAGCAGGTAGGCGCAGAGCTCGTCTATCACCTCGCCCTCGATGCCCTCGTAGTGGTCACGGTCGGCGGGCGAGAGCCAGAGGTCGTATTCGTGGGGCACATAGACGCGCGAGACCGACGGGGTACGGTGCTCGTCCATCTCCTTTACGAGCTTGCGCGCGAGCTCGATCGGGCGCACCTCCGAGCGGAAGACGCGACCGAACGTCCCCTCGACGAGGCCTTCGATCTTCGACTCCAGGGTTCTGAGCAGGCTCATGTGACCGCGTACTCTCAGGCTACGGAAGGGCAGCCCTGCCATCACAACTTTAAGGGTGCGGCGGCTCCGCGGCGTACCCACGATACGGCGGATCGACTCGCAGCGCACCGACGACGAGCAGAAGCGCGCCCAGCACGGCGCCGAGGATCGCGCTCGCCGGCGGGGCGGGAGTGCTCGATCCGGCCTGCAGGATGCCGGCGATCAGGGTCGGGCCGGCAAGCATCGCCGCGCTCCAGAGGCCGGCCAGCGGCAGGTCGAGCGCCACCCCGCGCTTGCGCACGAGCCAGGGCGCGAGCACGGCGCCGAGCGCCCACAGCGCCGCGCCGGCGATCATCGCAGGGCGCAGCAGAGGGCCGATCGCATGCGCGGTGGCAGTCAGCGAGCGCTCCCAATCCGGCCGCGCCCAGGCGCTGCCCGCGTTGGCCGAGGGGAAGCCGGTCGAGAAGGCGACCGCCGGCGCAAGGCCGCGTTGCAGGCCGACCTGCGCCAGGCACAGCCACCAGTAGCCGAGCGCACCGAGCCATGCGCGCGTACGCGGCGTGGATGGGAGGCTTGCTATCGCTGGGAAGGCGGTGGCAAGGCCGATCAGCCCCAGCAGTGGGGCAAGCGCCGGGGCCAGCCAGCCGAGGCTGGCCCGACGTGGCATGGCGACCAGCAGCGGCAGCGCACCGGCCGCCAGCAGCAGCGTCAGGCCGGAGCGCCCGCCGATCGTCTGCCAGGCCAGCAGCGCGATCGTGGCGGCAGCCCACACAAGCCGTGGAAGCGAAGGCAACCAGATGCTCGGCCGCGTACTGGCAGCGAATCGGCTCTCAGCCGCGGGCTGCTGCTGCTCGATTGGTGCCCGCGCGCAGCCCGGGCGCTGCACCGGCACGAGGTCGGGCTGTCGCGGCGACGTCCTGGCCGCATGAAGCTGCGGGCCGATCGAAGTCGCCGCAGACCCAATCGGATCGTCGGCGTCGCTGCGCGAGCGCTCCTGCTCGAAATCCTCCTGCTCGTGCTCCCAGTCGGCCTCAGCGGCAGGACCGAGACCGATCCGCAGCCCTGCCGCCAGCGCGGCGATCTCTCCCCGGTCCTCGGGCTCGCCCGCAAGCGCACGGTCGATCGCGTCGGTCAGCTCGCGCGGGAGGTCCCGACGCTGGCGGCGCAAAGACGGCAGCTCGCTGCCGATCCGGCGCACTGTCGCGGCGGGCGTGGCGGCGCGCACCGGATTCTCGCCCGTGAGCGCCTCGTAGAGCACAAGCGCAAGCGAGTAGAGGTCCGCCCGCGGCCCGGCTGGCTGGCCTTCGCTCTGCTCGGGGGCCATGTAGGCCAGCGTGCCAAGCACGTCACCGGTTGCCGTCAGAGCCTCCTCGCCGTCCAGGCGCGCGCCACCGAAGTCGGTCAGCTTGGCCACGCCGGAGCGGTCGACGGGCTCGTCCGGCACGAGGATGTTCTGCGGCTTTACGTCGCGGTGGATCACCCCGCGGCTGTGGGCGTGGCGCAGCGCGTCGCAGAGCACGAGGCCGACCTCCAGGATCTCCTCGTCGCAGAGGGCGTCCTGAGCGATCAGCCGCGCAAGTGTCTGCCCCTGCACCAGCTCGGAGGTGAGGTAGAAGCAGCCGTCTTGCTCAGTGGCCTCATACAGGGCGACGATCGCCGGATGTGAGAGCCGCGCGGCGGCCTGGGCCTCGCGCGCTGCGCGCTCGCCGATGCCGTCCGGCTCACATCGGATGCGCTTGACTGCCACCTGCCGGCGCAACAGCTCGTCCTGCGCCCTGAAGACCTCTCCAAAACCGCCCGAGCCGAGCCGCTGCAGCAACAGATAGCGCCCGAGCACCCGCACGGGTGCGGCGCGCCCCCCATCGCCTGCAGCAGCGATTGCCGTGTCCACCGTCATGAACGCTTCGCCGCGATCGGCGTCGACCCTGCCCGCTTCAGGCAGGAGATCGTGGTTTGAGCGAGAAGTTGCAGAACTCACAGGGAGGCGCCAACGCGCAGCATTCATACTGGTGCCTGGCCAGCAGTTCTGCAAGGAGCAAGTGCGTGTCGTTCTTCGACGACGACGAAGGTTCAACCCCACCCTCGGCAACCAGGCAGCGGCGAACGCCGGCCGGGTCGCGGCCGCGGCCGCGGCGGCCGCAGCCGATCGGGTCGCATCGGTCGGCAGACAAGCATGCGCTGATGATGCGCCGCCGGGTCGCGGCCGGCGTCGGCGTGTTGCTGCTGATTGCGATCGTGCTGATCGTGAGCGCGATCGTCAAAGGCCAGAAAACTTCGGCGCTCGAAAAATACAACCACGACGTCGGCCAGATCGCGCACGAATCCGAAGAAGAAGTGTCCAAGCCGCTGTTCAGCGCGCTCGTGGGCGCAGGCGGCCAGGAATCGATCAAAGTCGACCAGCAGATCAATGAACTTCACAGCACCGCGCAGCGGATGGTCGAACACGCCCGCGAAATGAGCGTACCGGGCGAAATGTCCGAAGCCCAGCGCAACCTGCTGCTGGCGCTGCAGATGCGCACCGAAGCGCTCGAAAAGATCGAGGGCCTGCTGCACAAGCTCACCGGCTCCGAAGCCAAAGCCGCGTCGCAGCATCTTGCCGGCGCGATGGAGATCCTGCTCGCCTCAGATGTGATCTGGTCCCAGCGCGTGCAGCCGCTCGTGCACGAAGAGCTCTCCGCCAGCGGATTGCACGACCTCACCACCGCAGACAGCCGCTCGCTGCCCAACCTCGGCTGGCTGAACGCCGAAACTGCGGTGGCCCGGATCACCGGCAAAGAAGAAGCGGAATCCTCGGGCCACGTAAGCGCCGGCACGCATGGCGACGCACTCACAGGCCTGGCAGTGGGTGGCATCACGCTGGCGGCCGAACCGGCGGAAAACCACCTCTCCGGCGGTGCCAACCCCACCTTCACGCTCACCTTCCAGAACACCGGCGAAAACTCCGAGACCAACACGAAGGTGCTCGTCTCGGTGACCAGCGCCGGCAATACCGTCTCCGCCTTCCACACGGTGGAAAAGACCGAACCGGGCCAGACCTACAACGTCAACGTGACCGTCAAAGGGGTCACCACCGGCGTCCCTGCCAAGGTTGAAGCGAAGGTCGAAAAGGTGGCGGGCGAGACGAACCTCGAAAACAACAAGGCCAGCTATCTCGCTGTCTTCGAATAGCGCCGAGGGATCTGTGCATCCAGGACGGCAGATATCGTGAGCAGCGGGCCGATGCTCGCCTCCTCGCTGACAGATACCCAGGGAATCCTCGCCATCGCAGCCGCGGCGGTCGCGGTGGTTGCGTTGCTTGGCTGCGCCGGCCTTGCCGCTTCGGTGCGGCGGATGCGGCGCGCGCAGAGCCTGGTCGTGGGGGCGGCGGGCGAGCGTGACCTGATCGAGCACGCCGCCGGCCTGGAGGAGGCATTTGAAGCGCTGCGCGCCTACAGCGCGCAGGTCGCGCAGGCGCTGGAGGCGCGGCTGGCGGACGTTGAGCAGTCGCTGATCGAGGCAATCTCAAACTGGGCACTCGTGCATTACGACGCCTACAACGAGCTCTCCGGCAGGCAGTCCATGTCGATCGCCCTGCTGGACGGCACGCGCTCGGGGATCGTGATCACCTGCATCCACCATCGCGACCAGGCGCGCGTCTACGCCAAGCGCGTCCGCCAGGGCGTTGGCGATGTCGAGCTATCCCCCGAGGAGGCCGAAGCGGTGCAGCGCGCGAGCGAGACCAGTGCAATCGGAGACGATGGCGTCCGGCGCGCAAGCTGAGGCGCGCTCGCGTGTAGGCCACCTCGGGCCCGCCGGCACCTTCACTGAGGAGGCGCTGCTAGCCAGCGCGGCACCGGGGTCGGTGCAGCCGGTTGCGCTGGAGACGATCTACGACACGGCGATGGCGGTGATCGCCGGCGAGGTGTCCTGGGCGGTGCTGCCGATCGAGAACTCGCTGGAGGGCTCGGTGACGGTCACGCTCGACCTGCTTGCCGACCACGCCGATGAGCTGCAGATCGTTGCCGAGCAGCTGCTGGCCGTGCGCCATTTCCTGGCCGCCAGTGCGGAGATGCCGCTGGCGCAGATCCGCACGGTGCTCACGCACCCGCAGGTTCCAGGCCAGTGCCGTGAGTTCCTGCGGCAGGAGCTGCCTGAGGCGAGGGTGGTGCCGGCCAGCTCCACGGCTGAGGCAGTGCGGATGGCGGCGAGCGCCGCCCCCTCCGAGGGCGCGGCGGCGATTGGTCCGCGGCTGGCCGCCGAGCTTTACGGGGCGGTGGTGCTGCACCAGGACGTCCAGGATCGCGACGACAACCTCACGCGCTTCGTCTGGCTTGGCCGCAGATCGGCAGACCCTCGGCAGGCGCCAGTGGCGCGCGATCCTGGCGCCAGGAGCAAGACTTCGCTGGTGTTCTGGGGCGCCGGCGCCGACCGAGCCGGCTGGCTAGTGCTTTGCCTGGACCAGTTCGCGCACCGCGGGATCAACCTCACCAAGATCGAGTCGCGACCGCGGCGGGAGCGAATGGGCCACTACATGTTCTTCGTCGATCTGGAGGGCGATGCGGCGGAGCCAGACGTGGCGGAGGCGATCGCGGGTCTGCGCGAGCTCTGCGAGCAGGTGTGGGTGCTGGGGTCATATCCCGCGGATACCAGCCAGTAGACGGCCGGTAGGCGACACCATCGGGCCGTCTACGCCGCTACACTGCGGCCTGAAGCGATGGATACCAGCGCGCCATCCGGACTAGCAGGGTCCGCGCCGGCAGCAGAGCACCCGCGGCGTGGACCTGACCCGCTCCCCATTGGGGTGAGCGGCAGGGTGCTCGTCCTCAACGCGACCTACGAGCCGATCAACGTCTGCTCGGTGCGCAGAGCGGTCGTACTGCTGCTCAAGGACAAGGCGGAGGTCGTGGAGCGGGGTGCGTGGGAGTTGCACTCCGAGCGCTCCTCGATCACGCGCCCGATCGTGATCCGCCTAGTCAGCTACGTGCACGTGCCGCGCGACATGCACAGGCGCAAGATCACCCGCCGCGCGGTATTCGCCCGTGACGGCTGGGCCTGCCAGTACTGCGGCTCGCGCTCGAACCTCACGGTCGACCACGTGGTCCCGCGCTCCAAGGGCGGCAGCTCCAGTTGGGAGAACATCGTCGCCTCCTGCGCCCCCTGCAACCGCCGCAAGGGAGACCGGCTCCCGCGCCAAGCCGGCATGCATCCGCGCCGCACGCCACGCGCGCCGCACGCCGAGATCTTCATCCAGGTCGCCAGCCCGACGATCCCGTCGGCATGGCAGGCGTACCTGCCGCAGGCAGCGTAGAAAGCCTTCTTAACAACGAAGGGCGCCTCGACGAGGGCGCCCTTCGCATGCTGCTTTGAACTGGAATGCCGAGACGGCCATCTCAGCGCCGGGGGGACCAGTCCGGCGGCCCTCTCGGGGTGTCCCGGGTTGGACTCCGCTAAGCGGTCCAGCCATCCGACCTAGCGGCCGGACACCTCCAGGGTCCCGGAAGAACTGTCACTAGACGTGAGGACCACCTCCTTTCTCTGGTCCAACCAGACTAGCGAACCCTATGGACGCAATGCAAGGGGCAAGGGCTCAGCCGACGGCGCCGTCGGGCGACTCGCCGCTCGGGTCGGGCTCCATGATCCCGGCACCATCCTCAACCTCCTCGGCGGCGCCCTCGACGACGAGCGCGACCGCCGAGACGGCGTCGTCGTTCTTGAGGTTCATCACGCGCACGCCGGTCGCCGCGCGGCCCTGGCGGGAGATCCCGGCCACAGAGGTGCGCTGGACCATGCCGCCGACGGAGATGAATACGAGTTCCTGGTGCTCGCGCACCACCAGCGCGCCCGCGAGGGCGCCCTTCTGCTCGGTCAGGCCGATCGTCTTTACGCCCTTGGCGCCGCGATTGGTCTTGCGGTACTGGTCGATCAGGGTGCGCTTGCCGTAGCCGTTCTCGGTCACCACGAGCAGGTCCATGTCGTCTCTAGCAACGTCCATCGCGATCACCTGCCCATCGCCCACATCCATCCCGCGCACGCCGGTCGTGTCGCGGCCCATCGAGCGCGCCGCGGACTCTGGGTAGCGCACCGCCAGGCCGGCCTTAGAGACCATGATCACCTCCTCGCCCTCGTCCACGCCACGGACGGCGAGCAGCTCGTCGTCGTCGCGGATGTTGATCGCGATGATCCCGTCCGCCCTGATCGGCGTGTTGTAGGCGATCAGCTCGGTCTTCTTGATGGTCCCGTTGCGGGTCGCGAAGACGAGGTACTTGGTCTCGGAGAAGTCGCGGGTGGAGAGCACCGCCTGGATGCGCTCCCCCTCGCGCAGCGGCAGCACGTTCACGAGCGCCCTGCCCTTAGCGGTGCGCGAGGCCTCTGGCAGTTCGTAGACCTTGGAGCGGTAGACCTTGCCGCGGTTAGAGAAGAACAGCAGGTAGTCGTGCGAGGAGCAGACGAAGAGATGCTCGATAAAGTCGCCGTCCTTCATGTCCATCCCGGTCACGCCGCGGCCGCCGCGCTGCTGCTGGCGGTAGGTCGCAAGCGGCAGCGACTTGATGTAGCCGGTCTGGGTGATCGTGATCACCATCTGCTGGTCGGCGATCAGGTCCTCAATGTCGATCTCGTCGCTGGAGGGGCTGATCTCGGTGCGCCGCTCGTCGGCAAAGCGCTCTGAGATCTCCGAGAGCTCGTCCTTGATCACGCCGAGCACGCGCGATTCGTCGCCGAGGATCGCGCGCAGCTCGGCTATCCGCTCTTCCACGTCGGCGTGCTCGCGCTTGATCGAGTCGGCCTCCAGCGCGGTCAGCTGGGAGAGGCGCAGGTCGAGGATCGCGGAGGCCTGGATCGCGCTGAACTCGAAGCGCTCGATCAACTGCTCGCGGGCGCTGTCGCGATCGCGTGAGGCCCTGATCAGTTCGATGATCTCGTCGAGGTGCTCCAGCGCCTTCAGCAGCCCCTGCAGGATGTGCGCGCGCGCCTCCTTCTCGGAGAGCTCGTGCTTGGTGCGGCGTACGATCACCTCGCGCTGGTGGGCGACGTAGTTGTGGATCACGGCGCGCAGGTTCAGCGTGCGCGGCACGTTGTCCACGAGCGCGACCATGTTCACGCCGAAGGTGGTCTGCAGCGAGGTGTGCTTGTAGAGCTTGTTCAGCACGACCTTCGGGATCGCGTCGCGCTTGAGCTCGATCACCAGCCGCATGCCGCGCTTGTCCGACTCGTCGCGGATGTCGGAGATCTCGGGGATCTTCTTCTCGTGCACGAGGTCAGCGATCTTTTCGATCAGGCCGCCGGGCCCGCCCTTCTTGACCATGTAGGGCAGCTCGGTGACGACGATCGCCTCCTTGCCCTGCTTGAGCGGCTCAATGTGGGCCTTGGCCTGCACCCGCACCCGCCCGCGGCCGGTCTCGTAGGCATCCTTGATGCCCGCCATGCCGAGGATGATCCCGCCGGTCGGAAAGTCAGGGCCCTTGACGTGCGCCATCAGCCCCTCGAGCGTGATGTCAGGGTCCTCTACGTACGCCACGGTCGCGTCGATCACCTCGCGCAGGTTGTGCGGCGGAATGTTTGTGGCCATGCCGACCGCGATCCCCGAGGAGCCGTTGACCAGCAGATTGGGGAAGCGCGCCGGCAGCACGAGCGGTTCGCGCTTGGACCCGTCGTAGTTGGGCGCGAAGTCGACGGTGTCCATGTCGAGGTCGCGCAGCATCTCGGTGGCGATACGGGCTAGGCGGGCCTCTGTGTTGTGGCTGACGAAGCCGTTCGTGAGGAAGGAGTGGTCTTCCGTGTCGACCCGGATCGAGTAGACGGGCTGGATGCCGGCCTGGGTCACGGACTCGACTGCGGAGTAGTAGTAGTCATCGCTGAGCGGCTCGTCCAGTGCGGGGAGCGTCTCGGCAAGCCGCTCAAGCACGGCCGCTCCGCCGACACCGAGTGGCTGGCTATGACCCGCGTCGCAGCTGACGAGATCCGCTAGCGCTGCCACGTTCATCACGACGCGCTCGCCGGGGCGAATCTCGCTCAGCAGCCGCCACAACAGGATCGGCACGCCCGCGAGCTCGAAGAGGCACAGCATCGGATGGTTGTGCGTGCCGACCAACTCGTAGCCCTCGCGGGTGCGGAGCTTCAGCGTTGGATGCTCGCCTGAGTGAAAGACGCGCGAAGCGTGTACCGGCCGGCCGAGACGATCAAGCACGGCGATGTCGACCTCGCGCTCACTCTCAGGCTGAAGGCCGGCGGCGAGGTCCGCAATGCGCGCGGTGCCGCTGGCAAGTTGGACACGAGTGTCACCAACGACGCAATACCTCATGGCGGCTGCCGGGTCGTCGTCCACTGAGCCGAAGTTGCCCTGGCCGTCGACCAGCAACGCGCGCATCGAGAAATCCTGGGCCATGCGCACGAGCGTGTCGTAGATCGCCGAGTCACCGTGGGGGTGGTACTTGCCCATGACCTCGCCGACGATCAGCGCGCACTTGGAGTAGGAGCGGGTCGGGCCGAGGCCGAGCTCGTTCATCGCGTAGAGCACGCGCCGGTGCACGGGCTTCAGGCCATCGCGCACGTCGGGCAGCGCCCTGCCCACGATCACGGACATCGCGTAGTCGAGATACGCGGTGCGCATCTCGTCCTCCAGCGCGCGCGGTTCGACGTTGCCGCCGCTTATGACATCAACACTGGCCATGTTTCACCTCCCTGCTTAAACGTCAAGGTTGGCGACGGTCCGGGCATTCTCTTCGATGAAGTCGCGCCGCGGCTCGACCTGATCGCCCATCAGCATCGCGAAGATGCGGTCGGCTGCCGCGGCGTCCTCCAGCGTCACCTGTGCCAACGTGCGGCTCGCGGGATTCATCGTCGTTTCACCGAGCTGGTCGGCGTTCATCTCCCCGAGCCCCTTGAAGCGCTGGAGCTTGATGCCCTTCTGTGCGACGGTGAGCACCGCCTCGCGCAGCGCATCGAAACTCGCAGCGGTCTCCAGGGAGTCGCCGAGCCGAACCTCGAAGGCTGGCGTGCCCGCGAGCTCGATCAGCTGGCGGTGCACCTGCACCAACTTGCGGTACTCCTGGGAGTCGAACATCTCACGCCGCAGCCTATGCACGCGCGCGAAACCGGTCTTGGCTTCCACCGCCTTCACTCTTATCTCCAGCGGATCCTGCTCCAAGAGCTCGGTTGCATGGGTCTCGCCCTCCAGGCCCTCGCGTGAGAGCAGCTCGATCGCCGCCTCGGCAGAGAGCACCTGCTCACCGAGCAGTGAGGACTCCTCCAGGAATTGCACGACATCGTGGCCGTGAGCTGCGCGCAGCGAGGAGGCCCAGCCCTCGT
Organism: Solirubrobacteraceae bacterium; assembly: GCA_036008645.1. Lineage (GTDB taxonomy): Bacteria > Actinomycetota > Thermoleophilia > Solirubrobacterales > Solirubrobacteraceae > Palsa-744. Next base: position 52,271 of record DASYNI010000011.1, on the reverse strand, counting down.
ACTCCTTCAGACGCCTGGTGAAACTCTGCCAGCGCGTCTCGGTGAGCTTGAAGCGGTTGCCGTTGCGGTCGACGATCTCGATCTTGTCCCACTTATCGGAGAGAAGTATTTCCTCCAATTCGTGCTCACGCTCGATGTAACGCTCACGCGATCCCTGCTTGAGCTTGTACAGCGGCGGCTTGGCTATATAAACGTAGCCAGCCTCGATCAGCTCCTGCATCTCACGGAACAAAAGTGTGAGTGCGAGGGTCCTGATGTGAGCTCCGTCGACGTCAGCATCTGTCATGAGGATCACCTTGTGATACCGCGCGTTCTCGATGTTAAACTCGTCCCGCACACCCGTCCCGATCGCGGTGATCAGCGCCTGGATCTCGGTGTTCTGGAGCACCTTGTCGATGCGGCTCTTCTCGACGTTGAGGATCTTGCCGCGCAGCGGCAGCACCGCCTGGGTGTTGCGGTCGCGGCCCTGCTTAGCCGAGCCGCCGGCGGAGTCGCCCTCGACCACGAACAGCTCGGCAAGGCTCGGGTCCTTGACCGCGCAGTCGGCGAGCTTGCCGGGCAGCATCGAGTTCTCCAGTGCCGACTTGCGGCGGGTCAGGTCGCGGGCCTTGCGCGCCGCCTCGCGGGCTCGCTGCGCCTGCACCGCCTTGAGGATCACCGAGCGCGCCTCGCTCGGATTCTCCTCCAAGAACTCAGAGAGCCCGGCGTTGACGATCGACTCCACGAAGCCGGCCATGCCGGGGTTGCCGAGCTTGGTCTTGGTCTGGCCCTCGAATTGCGGGTCGCGCAGCTTGACCGAGATCACGGCGGTCAGGCCCTCACGCACGTCCTCGCCGGAGAGGTTGTCCTCCTTCTCCTTGAGCAGGTTGTGCTCGCGCGCATACTTGTTCAGCGTCCGCGTCAGCGCGGAGCGGAAGCCGGACATGTGGGTGCCGCCCTCGCGCGTGTTGATGTTGTTGGCGAAGGAGTGGATCGAGTCCTGGTAGGAGGAGTTCCATTGCATCGCGACCTCGGCGGCGCCTTCCTCTCCGTCGCCGGCGAAGAAGATCACCTTGCGGTGCACCGGATCGCGGTTTTCGTTGAGGTAGGCGACGAAATCCTCGATCCCGCCCTCGTAGCGGAACTCGACAGCGCGGCCCTCGGCGCGCTCGTCGATCAGCGAAATCAGCAGGCCACGCGTCAGGAACGCCGTCTCCCGCAGGCGCTCCTCCAGCGTGCGGAAGTCGAAGTCGAGCGTCTCAAAGATGTCGGCATCGGGCAGGAAGGTGACGCTCGTGCCGGTTGGTGCGTCTTTGGCGAGCGCCTCCCCCTGCGCCAGCTCCGCCAACGGCGTTCCTCGCGCGTAGTCCTGGCTGAAGACGTGCCCGTCGCGGCGGACCTCGACGTGCAGCCGCTCGGAGAGCGCGTTTACGACAGAGACACCGACGCCATGCAGGCCGCCGGAGACCTTGTAGCCGCCGCCCTGGCCGAACTTGCCGCCGGAGTGAAGGACGGTGAGTACGACCTCGACGGCCGGCTTTTTCTCCTTCTCCATCATGGCGACCGGGATGCCGCGACCGTTGTCGACCTCCGTGACCGAGTTGTCGGGGTGGATCGTGACCGAGACCTCGGTGCAGTGGCCGGCAAGCGCCTCGTCGACGGAGTTGTCGACGAGCTCGTAGACGAGGTGATGCAGCCCCATCACGCCCGTGGAGCCGATGTACATGCCGGGCCGCTTGCGTACCGCTTCAAGGCCCTCGAGGACGGTGATGTCCTGTGCGTCGTAGCTGGCGGCCTCAGAGCCCGCGGGCTCCTGCCCCTCGCTGTTGGTTCCCGTTGCCAATGGTCCTTCCACTCGCCCGCCGATTACGTGAGAACGCCCCGGCGTCCGGGGCGAGAAAGCGCGGGCCGGGGCGAGTTCGTTGTGCTCGCCACGATATCACAGAGACCCCCTGAATCCGCCTCAAACACGCTGCAAATGGCGGAAATTCCAGCGCTTTTGGCACGTGCGGGCAAGACGGTCTCAGCGCACGCGAAAACGCACCGCGGCGAGCTCGCTACCGGGCGCAAGAGCGGCGTTGAGGCTCTCGAGCACTTCGACCGCGCGCATGTTCATCTCCTGCGCCCATACGGCCTCGTCGCAATCGACCGTGAGCGTGCCCGAACGCTCGAACGCCGGCTGGCAGTGAGCGGCAGCAGGGCCGCCGACCGCCTTCTCCCAGACCGCCTGCGCCCTGGCCAGCGGCGTCTGCGGGGCGAGCTCTTGCCCGAGCACGCTCAGCGCGGCTGCCAGCGGTCTGGGTGCGCGGCGTCGCATGCTCTCAATCATCGGCGAGGATCGCGCCGTCAGCAACCCGAAGCCGCCTCACGTCCGCCGCGAGCGCTCCGGGCACGTGCCCTAGATCCGTGGTCGCGATCACGCTTTGCCCGCCGCTACCGCCGAGATCCGCAAGTAGCGCGGCCCGGCGCTGCTCGTCGAGCTCACTCATCACGTCGTCAAGCAACACAAGCGGCGCGCGGCCGCGCGCGTCGGCCAGGGCCGCACGCTCGGAAAGCAGCAGCGCCAGCAGCGCCAGCCGGCGCTCGCCTTGGGAGCCGTATGTGCGCAGCTGACGGCCGTCACGCAGAATCGCGACGTCGTCGCGGTGCGGGCCGTGGGTGCTGTAGCCGCGTTGCAAGTCCTCAGGGAGTCGCTGCTGAAGCTCCTCGACCAACTCCTCCGGCGTGCTCGCCTTGGTGCGCGGTCGATACTCGAGCCTCGCAGCGCCGGCAAGCCCAAGCGCCTGGCATCGGAGCGTGAAGCCCGTGGAGATCTGCTCGATCGCGGCTGCCCGATCTGCGCATAGGACCAACGCGTGGCGCGCCAACTCGAGATTCCAGCTCTGCAAGGCGGCGTCGGAGGCCGCCCCCGACCTGATCCGGGAGATCAGCGCGTTGCGCTGCGCGAGCGCACGCGCGTACTCGGCGCGATCCGCAGCGCGGGACGGCCACAGCGCAGCGATGAGGTGGTCGAGGTGGCCTCGCCGCATCGCTGGGGCGCCGTTGATCAGCTCCAGTCGGTCGGGTACGAAGACGACTACCAGGGGGCGGTCGGGGATCTGATCTACACGTTCGATCGTCGCGCCGTCGAAGCGGATGCGCTTCTGCAGCGAGGTCTGGCCCTCCAGCGCCCCGAACCCGATCGCGATCGTGTGCTCGGTATCGCGGTCGTCGATCAGGCGTAGGGCCACCCGCGCCGCGGGGGCCCCGAAGCGAATCAGCTCACGATCGTTGCGCGTGCGTGGAGAGCGAGCCGTACATCCAAAGCAGATCGCTTCGAGTAGGTTGGACTTTCCTGAGCCATTGTGGCCGTGGATCACCGTGAGCCCAGCACCAAGCCCGGCTTCGGCGGCCTGGTAGCTGCGGAAGTCGCGCAGCTCGAGCGCGCTTAGCTGCATCGGCCTGCTGCCGGCCGCAGCGAAGCGGTCAGGCGGTGAGCCTGATCGGCATGATCAGGTAGATGAAGTCGCTCGTGTCAGGCGACTCGATCAAACCTGGACGGACTGGGCTGATCAGCTTCAGAACGAGCTCGTCGGTCTCAACGCTCTCCAGCCCGTCGCGCAGGAACTCGGCGTTGAAGCCGATCTCGAACGGCTCCCCCTGAAATGGCACGGGGATCGACTCGGTCGCCTCACCCACATCCGGGGTCTGCGCCGTGACCGTGAGCTGACCCTCTGCGAACCGCAGCCGCAGAGGAGAGTTCTTCTGTGCAAGCAGGCTGATCCGGCGAACGACGCTTGCCAGCTCTGCTGTCGAGAGCCGCAATTCGTGCTCGACGGAGTCGGGCAACAGCTGGCGGTAGTTGGGGAACTGGCCATCGATCAGCCTCGAGGAAAGCACCGCGCCGGCAGCCTCGAAGACGACTTGGCCCTCCTGCACCCCGACGCTGAGCTGCGCCTCTGAGGCGGCGGCTGCGATGCGCGCCAGCTCCTGCAGTGCGCGGGCTGGCACGTTTGCCTCAAAGCTGCCGTTCAGCGGCAAGTCGAGCGTCGTCCGCTTGACGCTTAGTCGATAGGAGTCAGTGGCGACCATCACGAGCTCCTGGCCGGACGCGGACACGAGAATGCCCGTCAGCACCGGGCGCGTCTCGTCGTGCGACGCCGAGCGGGAGACCTTGGTCACTGTGTCGACGAAAGCCTGAGTCGGCAGCGAGATTCGACCCTCGGCTGCGGGCCGAGGGAGCGCCGGGAAGTCTTCGGCGCGCAGCGTGCGGAAGTGGAAGGTGGCGCCACCGCAGACGATCTCGACATCGTTTTCGGCTGCGCGGAGCTCAATGTCGAGTGTCTGCGCTGTCAATGAGCGGACGACCTCAAGGAGGAGCCGAGCGGGTAGCACAGCAAAGCCCTCAGAGGCGACCTCAGCAGGGATGGAAACCTGCAGAGAGACCTCTACGTCAGTAGCCATGAGCTCGCACGCGCCTGCCGCAGCACGGAGCATGACGCCAGAGAGCGCCTGCACGGCACTACGCGTAGATGCGATCCGCGTAACGTTTTGCAGCTGTGAGAGAAGGTCTTGTGTGGAGAGAGTCAGCTTCACAGGTCACCTACGACTGGTTGATCTCTAAGTAGAAGGAGAGGTTGTGGATTTGTGGATGGCGTGCGGAAAGACAAGTGGCGGGAGGCGATGCCGAGGCGGGAGGCTGTGGGGAGACTGTGGAGTGAGGTGGATAAGTGTGCCAGGACCTACGGTCGGCGCAGCGTGCGGGTCTACTGAAGGAGGTCTCGCAGCGAAGCGATAGCCGATTGCGTACGTAGGTCTGAGTCGAGCCTTGCGGTGGTACGCCGCCATGCGTGTAGCACGGTGGTGTGGTCTCGGCCCCCAAACTGACGGCCGATAGCGGGCAGAGATTCGTGGGTCAGCTCACGAGAGAGGTACATCGCCAGCTGTCGTGGCCAGGCGACCCGCATCGAGCGAGCAGTGGAGACGAGCTCCTCGTCGGTGATGCCGAAGTGTTGGCAGGCGACACGCTGAATCTCCGCGACCGAACGCTCTCGGGCCTTGGTACGGAGGACGGGATAAAGCCCATCGAGGACCTCTGTGGCCAGCTCTTGAGTCAATGGCTTGCCAGTCAGGGACCCGAATGCCACGATGCGGATCAAAGCGCCCTCCAGCGAGCGAACGTTGATCGTGATGCGATCGGCAAGAACATGGAGGACCCCAGGGTCGGCGAGGGCGATGCCGTCCTGTGCGACGCGCTTGCGGAGGATCGCTAGGCGGGTGGCGCGATCGGGAGGTTGGATGTCAGCGACCAAGCCGCAGGCGAAGCGCTCCCGTAGGCGATCCTCGAGATCCTCGAGACTGCGGGGCGGTCGGTCGGAGGTGAGGACTATCTGGCTACCCGCGTCGTGGAGAGCGTTGAAGGTATGGAAGAACTCCTCCTCGGTGCGTGTCTTGCGCTCGAGGAACTGGACGTCGTCGATGAGCAGGACGTCGACGTGGCGAAAGCGAGCCTTGAACTCGTCTGTATGACGAGAGGAGAGGGCTGTGAGGAAGTCAGTTGTGAACTGCTCCCCGGTGATCGCGCGGACGATCAACGTGGGGTCATGGGAGAGCAAAAGAGCTCCGATTGCCCGCAGCAGGTGGGTCTTGCCGACTCCGGGGGGGCCGCAGAGGAAGAGCGGGTTGTATGCCTGGGAGGGCATCTCGGCGACCGTGAGTGCGGCGGCGTGAGCCAGGCGGTTGCAGTCGCCGATCACGAACTGCTCAAAGGAGAGCTTGGGGTTGGAGAGCAGTTCGGCGTCGGTTGCTGGGCGGCGTGCAGGCGCTACAGCGGCTGGGGTATGACTGGCCGCGACGGTCTGAGCGTCTGCGGAGGAGGTGACCTCGACGGTCATGTGCGGGCCCAGGGTGGCGGCGACTGCCGTTTGCAGGAGGCGGCCGAAGCGGTCTCGCACCCATCCACAGGTCTGTGGAGGAGCTGTGAGGTGCAGTGTTGTGTCTGTGAAGCCGACGGGTCGCAGCGGGGCCAGCCAGATGCGGAATGTCGGCTCGTCGACGGCCGCTGCGAGATGGCGTTCAATCAGCGACCAGATGTGATCGACGTCAGCGTTCAAGGGGGTGTTGGGTGCAGATGGTGGAGGCGAGGGCAGGCGTGAGCGCGCGGACGCTCCCAGCTGGGAGCGTCGCGGGCGGAACTTGAAGAGGGGGCCGTCAAAAGCCCGGCGCAGGCGAATATAGCCAACGCCCGCCGGTGGTTGCAGGCCCCAGGACACGGTCTCCGCAAATGGCGAGAAAAACGGAGAGTCTGTATCAAAAGTCGGTACGCCAGACCTGGAATGAGCGATGAAGACAGGGATGGTGCATGTGCCTGGGTCGCCACCCAGGCTTGCGAGGTCTCTTCGGCCGGCGCTGCGCCTTGCGCCTCGCGACGTGGGTCGGCTAGGCGCGCCACGCGCCGTTATACTTCGCTGTTCGGAGCGCGGTCGGCGTGACCTGCCGTGTGCTTCAGACGCGACTAGACGCAGGAAGAGACGATGAAGCGGACCTATCAGCCGAAGAAACGCAAGCGCGCCAGGACCCACGGGTTTCGTGCCCGTATGCGGACGCGCGCTGGGCGGCTCACGCTCAAGCGCCGTCGCGGCAAGGGACGCAAGCGCCTGTCAGTGTGACGGCGTGGGGATGAAGCCGCGTCAAGCAGGCCGCGGTCGCCTCACGCGCAGCGCGGAGTTTGAGCGCGTCTACCGACAGGGCCGCTCGCACGCGAATCGGTATCTGGTGCTCTACACGTTCCCGAACCCGAGCGTATCCGAGCCGCGCGTGGGGTTCTCTGTGTCCAGACGCGTAGGTGGTGCGGTACAGCGCAACCGCGTCAAGCGGCTGCTGCGGGAAGCCGTGGCATCCAGTGGCGCGCAGTTGCCGGGCGGGTGTGATGTTGTGCTCGTCGCCAGGCCGGACGTCCTCAGGCTGGCCGAGTCGGAGGGGCTTGCCGGGGTCGCACGGGCCCTTGCAGAGCTGGTCGCCAAGGCCCAGCCGCAGGAGCGAGAGCAGAGGCGCCGGGCGGCATGAGGCAAGCACAGCACTGGCAGCGGGAGCGGGAGCTCTCCAGCCTTCGACGCTCGCTCGATTTCATCGGTGGTGGCCTGCGGTCGGTTGCGCTGGCGCCGCTGATCCTCTATTCGAGGCTGATCTCGCCGGCGCTGCCCAGGCGATGCCGCTACGAGCCGACCTGCTCGGCGTACGCAATCCAGGCGGTGAAGCGGTTCGGGGTCCTGCGCGGTGCGGTGCTTGCCGCTTGGAGGCTGCTGAGGTGCAACCCGTTCAGCGATGGCGGATACGATCCAGTCGACGCCCAGCGGCTGTTCAAGCACGACCGCCGCGCACATGCCTGACGGGCTGCGTACCGCGGTGCCCAGATGACCCTGATCCTCGCCACGAACATCATCGAAAGCGCGTTTTCGCCGCTGATTTCCATCTTCCAGGAAATCCTGGTCTTCATCCACAACAGCGTTCTGGGCGGCAGTTGGGGCCTTGCGATCGTCGGCCTGACCGTCGTGGTGCGGGCCGTGATGGTGCCGCTGACCGTCAAGCAGTTCCACTCCATGCAGCGCCTTCAGCAGCACATGCCGCGGATGAAGGAAATCCAGGAGAAGTACAAGGACGACAAGCAGCGCCAGCAGCAGGAGCTGATGAAGTTCTACCAGGAGAACAAAATCAACCCGTTTGCCTCCTGCCTACCGCTCGTCCTGCAGCTGCCGGTCTTCATCTCGCTGTTCTACATGCTGCGGGTAGACCTCAAGAAGCACATCTGCGGGGAAAGCCTCGTCTCGCACTACAACGCGACGCACAGCCCGGCCGTCGCCAACGCCGCGCACCTACCGGCCAAGTACCTGGAAAAGACGACCTGCGAACAGGTCGCGCCGCACTCGGCGAAATTCCTCTTCATCCCCGACATCACCAACCACGCCAGCGGCGTGGTGCTGGTGGTCCTGATCCTGCTCTACGTGAGCTCACAGCTTGGCTCGACGATGCTGATGAGCGCCACAGTGGACAAGAACCAGCGCCGCATGATGATGCTGCTGCCGCTGGTATTCGTCCTCTTCGTCTTCAAATTCCCAGCAGGGCTGCTGGTCTACTGGATCACGACCAACATGTGGACGGTCGTGCAGCAGTACATCATCCGCCGCAGGGTTGGCCCGCCGCCGGTGGCCGGCGGAGATCTGGCGCCGAAAGGCAAGCCGGAGCGCACGCTGGAGCCCGCGATGGCGGCTGTTTCCTCGTCGGGGGCCGCCCCGCCGCCACCTCCACGCAAGCGCAAGAAGCGCTCGGGGAGAAGACGGTGAGTGGGCAGGAGGACCCCAAGGCGGCGCTGGTCGAGCTGCTGGATGTGATTGCGCAGAGCAGCGGGCTCGACGTCGAGGTTGCGGTGCAGGAGACCGACGAGGCGATCGTGGGGCGCTTCGAGGGCGAAGAAGTCGGTCCTCTGATCGGCAAGAGAGGACAGACGATTGATGCGATCCAGCACCTGGCTCGCCGAATCGTGTTCAAGGCCGGCGAGAGCCCGACGCGGGTGATCGTCGACGCCGACGGATACCGTGAGCGGCGCGAGGTAGCGCTTTGCGAGGAGGCCGACGAGGCGGCGGACGAAGCGATTGAGCTCGGCGAAGCGATTGAGCTGGACCCGATGCCGGCCTACGATCGACGCGTCGTGCACGAGCATCTGCGGCTGCGGGGCGATGTGGGGACGCACAGCGAGGGCGAGGAGCCGGAGAGGTTCCTCGTGATCTCGCCCCTAGCTTCGTAGTCGCGGGGCCGCCCGGCCCCGACCGTTTCACGTTTTTCTCTACGGTGAAACAATCCGCGCGATGACCGACCAGGACGTGCCCATGCCGATCACGGAGGTCGAGCGCGGCCTCGTGGTCGGGCTGCTGATCGGCGAGGGGCACTTTGGCGGCGACGGCAAGAACCCGCACATCACGCTACGTATGCACGTCCGCCACGAGGCGGTGTTCCGTTGGCTGCTGCGGCTGTTCCCGCGCTCAAGGCTCTATGGCCCATACCACCACGGCGATCGCCACTACTACCAATGGATGGCCCGCGGACCGGCGCTCGCGGAGGACGTGCTGCCCCTCGTCGAGAGCGTGCTCACCGACGAGATCGACGCCCATGTCAACGGGCGTGTCCGCGAGATGAAGGACAGGTACGCGAGCTTCTTTGCCCGATATGAACGGTGAGGTGGAGCGGCGCCTGGCCGAGATCGCCGATCGTCATGGCCTGCCACTCGCCACCGCGACCTCACTGAGGGCGATTCTCACGATTCTCGCCGACGACGATCAGGCGCCTACCAGCGTTCGTGAGCCTTCGCGTGCAGTCGATGTCCACATCGCCGACGCGCTCGTCGCCTTGGAGGTGGACACGGTGCGCGCTGCGTCGCGGGTGGTGGACCTCGGTGCCGGCGCCGGAATTCCCGGACTTCCGCTTGCCGCCGTCCTGCCACACGGTGCCTTCACGCTGGTCGAGAGCCAGTCGCGCAAGTGTGGCTTCATGGAGCGGGCCCGGACTCTGGCCGGCATCTCCAATGCACGGGTGGTCTGTGCTCGCATCGAGGAGTGGGCATCTGGCGCGGGCGGCCACGATCTCGCCCTTGCCCGTGCCGTCGCACCGGCCCCGGTCGTGCTCGAGTACGCCGCGCCGCTGCTCGAGCTGGGCGGGGTGCTCGTCGACTGGCGTGGCAGGCGCAACTCCGAGGAGGAGCGTCAGGCGGGCCTGGCAGGCGCGGAGCTTGGGCTCACGCTGCAGGAGGTGCGCCACGTCCAGCCCTTCCCAGCCGCCACCGACCATCACCTCCACATCTACCGCAAGATCGCACCGACCCCGAACCGCTACCCACGCCGTCCGGGCGTAGCTCGCAAGCGGCCGCTCGGCGGCGCAGGCACAGGCGGTACCCGGCTCGACCGCGATCGGCGATAGCTTGCAGTGCTCATGGGACGCGTCTTCGCGATAGCCAACCAGAAGGGTGGGGTCGGCAAGACCACGACAGCAGTCAACCTCAGCGCATGCATCGCCGAGGCCGGCTGCACGACGCTGATCGTCGACGCGGATCCGCAGGCCAACGCGACGGTCGGCCTCGGCGTGCCGCGCTCCCAGGAACCCGGTCTCTACGACGTGCTCTGCGGGCAGGCAAGCGCCACTGAGGCTGTCGTCGACTCATCCGTGGCCGGGTTGCGGCTGCTGCCGGCAGGCCCTGGCCTGGCAGGCGCCAACATCGAGCTTCCCCGTCTCGATCACTTCGAGTTGCGCCTGCGCGAGGCGCTCGCCCCGCTGCGCGCGGACTTCGAGTACATCCTGATCGATTGCCCGCCGTCGCTCGGTCCGCTCACCGTGGGCGCGCTCGCGGCCGCAGACGAGGTGATCGTTCCGGTGCAGACCGAGTACTTCGCTCTGGAGGGCCTCGCGGGCCTACTGGACACGCTCGCGCGAGTGCGGCGCGAGATCAATCCGAATCTCACGATCGCCGGGATGCTGCTGACCATGCACGACGCCCGCACACGGCTGGGGCAGGACGTCGAGCAGGAGGTCCGAAAGCACTTCCCCGACCTCGTCTACGAGACCATCATCCCGCGCAACGTGCGTGTCGGCGAGGCGCCGAGCTACGGCCTGCCCGTCACCCACCACGACCCGCACAGCGCCGGCGCCGAGGCCTACTTCGAGCTCGCCAGGGAGCTACTGGTGGGAGGACCGGCATGACCCCGCCACGTCGCGGAATGGGCCGTGGCCTCGACGCGATCCTCTCGGTCACCCGCGACCAGGAGGCTGAGCAGGAGTTGCGCAACGTCCCCGTCGACCTGGTGGCGCCGAGTGCCAGCCAGCCCAGGCGCCGTTTCGACGAGGAGCCGTTGAACGCGCTGGCCGCCTCACTTGGCGAAAGGGGCGTCCTTCAGCCCGTGCTGCTGCGGCCGCTCGCTGACGGCAGGTATGAGATGATCGCTGGAGAGCGCCGCTGGCGGGCCGCCAAGATCGCGGGCCTGGCAGAGATCCCGGCGATCGTGCGCTCCCACGGGGACGCCGAGGCGCTGGAGATCGCGCTGATCGAGAACATGGCGCGCGAGGACCTCAACCCCGTCGAGGAGGCGAGAGCCTGCGCCGCCCTGGTCGAGGAGCTCGGCCTGACCAGGGAGCAGGTCGGCACCAGGGTCGGCCGCAGCAGGGTCGCGGTCTCCAACCTCATGCGCTTGCTGGATCTGCCGGACGAGGCACTCGCCCTGATCGAGAAGGGCGTCCTCAGTGAGGGCCACGGCCGCGCTCTGCTGCTCGCCGAGGACCACGCGGCCCGCCGCCGGCTGGCGCGGGAGTGCGCTGATCGGGAATGGTCTGTCCGGACGCTCGAGTCGCAGGCGCGCAACGCGAACGGCGTGCAGGCGACGGCGCGCAAGAAGCTACGCCGCCGCAAGCCGACGCCCGACGCGGATCAGCTGGCCGCATCATCGGAAATCGCCGAGTTGCTCGAACAGGCAATGGGGGCGGAGGTCAAGGTCAGCAGCGAGGCCCAGGGGCGCTATCGGGCAGAGCTGGTCTTTGAGTCGGTGCAGGCGGCCCAAGAGCTTGCGCGCCGGTTGGGAGGCGCCGTCGCAGACGGTCAAGCGGGGCGGTAGCGGCGAGGTTGTCCGGCGGCGCCCTGTGATCGCCGTCGCGCGCCAGCGAAACTCATACCTCGGCTGCGCGCTACGATGGCCCCCGGCGGCGCGTGCAAACGCGCCGATGCAGCGGGCGATTAGCTCAGTCGGTTAGAGCGCTTCTCTGATAAGGAAGAGGTCCCTGGTTCGAATCCAGGATCGCCCATCGAACGTTTGGTCAGAGGGCGCCTTTGTGATCGCGTCATGGCGCGATCCACGCCTCCGCGGAAGCTCCACCTTCCCATCTCTCGGCCAGATCCTCCATTGCGGCGGGGTGTTCGAGGATCCACTGCTCGTGTTGCGCGAGAAGCGCGGCCTGCACGGCTGCGGCGCCGCCGAGATCGCGGGGATCTATGGGCTCGGCGGCGTCGATCCACACGCGATGGCGATCACGCCGAGCTCGAACCGGGATCACGATCGCGTCGGCGCGCGCCGCCAATTGCGCCGTGCCGTCAGCGAGAGCCGCCGGCTTTCCGAGGAAGCGCTCCTGACGCTGCCCCGGCATGTCAAAGAACAAGAACACCGCCTGACCGTCCTGCAGCAGCGCCTGAAGGAGGGGGAATGATCCGCGTCCCGGCACCAGTCGAGCCTTCGTGCCGCGCCGCCATCGCGCCAGCCGCAAGCCCCAGTAGTCGGCACTGGGAGGCTCAAAAAACCACTCTCCAGGAACGAGATATGTCGCTCGACGCATGAACGGCTTCGCGCAACCCAGACGGTAATACGGCCCGAGGTGACAGGCGCTGAGCACGATGCCACGATCTCCGCAGAGCGCAGCGTCCAACCGTGCCGTCGAGGACGGATCGATCTCCGCTGCCCAGGGTCGCTGCCAGAAGAGCGCCTTGTCGACGATGCTCTCAATCAGATGGAGCTCTGCGAGCTCGCGGCATTCGTGCGAGCGCGAGGTGCCACTCACTATATTTTCCATCGCTTCGATGTGGCCCTTGCGCGCTTGCGGATCTTGCCGCCAGATCAACTGGCCCTGCCGTTGTGCTCTCGCGACGATGAGGCGATCGGGCAGCGCGGCGCGCAGCCAGGGCGCGGTTTTCAAGCGCAAGGCAAAGCCCGCGCGCGGCAGCGGTGGCGGCGAGGAGACGGCGACGATCGCCCGAACCGCGACCGCCAAGTCGGAGGTCTGCTCGGTCGTGCCGACGACCGGCATTAGTGTCTGCGCGCCAACGCCGTGCTTCTCATCGGTGTGCTCGTCACCTGTCCGCGTCGTCTTGAGTAGAGGATTCAGAAGGCGCGCCACAGCCCTTGGAGAGGGATGGTCATAGACAAGCGTCGACGGGAGTTGCACTGCAGTGGCGCGCCCGAGACGGTTTCGCAGCTCGACCGCCGTCACCGAATCGAGGCCGAGCTCCTTGAAGCTCCGCTCAGGATCCACTTCGCTGGCGCTCTCCTGGTCTAGCACGGCAGCCACCTGGGAGCAGACGAAGTTCGACAACGCCAACTCGCGCTCGCTCTCCGCCAGATCGGCAAGTTGTGGCAGGCTCGCGCCTTGCTGCGGCACCGCCGCCTCGTCGTCGGCTTGATTTGTCGGCTGCGCGCGATCCGGTGTCGCGCCCTGCTCTGCAGCGATCATCTCCCGTAGCTCAAAGCGCTGAATCTTGCCTGTCTTCGTCTTGGGAAGCTCCTCGACGAATCGGACGAGATGGGGGAACTCGTTATCGCGCATGCGCTCCTTGCACCACGAGCGCAACGAATCTCGGAGGCGATCGTCCGGCTTTGCACCCTGCGAGCAAGCCACAAAAGCAGCAATGCGACTGTAGTCATCGATCCTCACACCTACTATCGCCACGTCGGCGACCGCCGGGTGCTCACGCAACACCTGCTCCATATCCAAGGGCGAGACCCATAGCCCAGATATCTTGAGCATGTCGTCGTCGCGGGCTACATACCGGTAGGTTCCGTCCTCGCGCCGCTCGACGCGATCTCCCGTAACAAACCACTCTCCCCGCATCGCGCGCTTCGTCAACTCACTCTGATGCCAGTAGAAGGCGGCGCGAGACTCACCTCTTACCTCAAGGACGCCTTCCGCAGGTCCTTCAAGCTCGCGGCCAGCATCGTCGAGGAGCCGCAGGTCATATCCGGGCACCGGACGCCCCATCGTGCCTGAAACGACCGCGCCGGGCCGGTTCGCGCAATAGGCTTGAAGCATCTCGGTGGAGCCGATCGAGTCGACGATTTCCAGGCCAAACCGCTCTCGCCAGCGGTCGAATATACGTGTAGGCAGGGGCTCTGCTGCTGACACACACAGCCGCACAGAGGCGAGCTTGCCATCTGCGTCGGAGTCGCCGACCAGCAGCGAATAGAGGGCAGGCACGGAGAAGAGGACAGTTGGCTGCAGCTCCTGCAGTACTTGCAATATTCGCTCCGGCAGGGGTGCGCCGTCGAGCAGCGTGCACGTCGCTCCGAAGTAGAGAGGAAACAAGAGGCTGTTGCCCAAGCCGTAGGCGTGGTAGAACTTCGTAGTCGAGAAGATGCGATCGCTCTCGCCGATGTCGAGGACGCGCTGGGCGAACATCTCGCATACCACATCGATGCTCTTGTGCAGGTGAACGACACCCTTCGGCCTGCCGGTCGAGCCGGAGCTGTAGAGCCAAAACGCCACGTCATCGCCCGCAAGCGCCGTTGCGTTGAGCTCGCTGCTCTGCGTGCGCAGCGCTGCATCCAGGTCAAGCGCATCAGGGCCGCCATCGCCAGGAGCGAGGTAGCTGACGTCCCGATTTTCCAACGCCTCCTGAACGCGGGGCAGGCAGGATTTCTCGCAAACCACGAGTCTGGTGTAGGAGTCCTCGACAACGTGTCTGAGGTTGTCGTCGGTCTCCAGAACGCTGACTGGAACAGGAACGGCGCCGACGCGCAGCGCCCCAAGGAACACGATCGGAAAGGTCGTCGTATTGTCCAGAACGAGCAGAACCCGCTCTTCTCGCCGCACGCCGAGCTCGTGCAGGAGGTTGCCCATGCGGTTGATGGAACGGCGCAGCTCCTCGTAGGACAGCTCGTCTCCCAGCGACGCGTAAGCGACCTTCTGCCCATGGCCGGCGTCTATGACACGATCGACCATCAGGCTGGCGTTACAGCGTGTCATCAGGTACTCCCCGGCGTTAACGTTGTGGTCTTAAGGTCTGGAGCAGACGATGCGTCGATACCCGGTCGGCTGTGGCTGTGGCCATCGGTAGGCGCCTCAAGCGGTCTTCGCCAAGCCCTTCAGGCGATACAGGCCGGAATCGATCTCAATGGGAAATGTCTCTGCGATTAGCAGCGTAGGCCTGTTTTGCGTGATGATCCGATAAAAGCGGGTGAGTCCGCTGCTCGATCTCCGCGGAGCCCACTGTGGTGGCGGCCCAATTCCGCACGTGAGAAGCTCGCGCACGCTCTCGAGCCTCGCTCGCTGAAGAAACTCCCCGATTCCGCGGTGGGCGCTGTCAAGCATCTCGGCGAAGCCCGCCGGCATTCTCTCGGGGACGATGAATGACTCAGCCCAAACCATCGGTATGTCTGCAGCAGATATCGCAACTCGACGCCGCAGAGCCAGAGCTCCCTCGTCTATCTCCAGGAAGGTCGCGGTCTGCTCTGGAACCCGAGCCATGAGCTGTTCGACGCATTCGACGTTCACTCGCTCCAGGACGTGCGCTTCAAGCGCACGAGTAACGGTGCCGTCGGTGAACAGCAGCGCCCGGAGAAAGGGGTCGAGGGCGTCAATCGCGACGTCCTCCAGATGCGGCGTCCGCGCTGCCCGGTGCGTAAAGTAGGCATCGAGCATCCAACCTCGGTCCTCGGCACCCGGTTCGGGCGGCGTGGCTATCAGCTTGCTTTCAAACGATGGTGCCGTCACGCGGTGTTCTCGTCCCTGGGGCTTGACAACGCCATTGCGTGAGCCTCTGTCAAAGCGTCCGTACGAGGGCGGCCCACAGCGACACGCACGGTAGCATGAGCTGCGAGGCGATACCTAGCGCGAGGTCAGCTTCGGCCTCCGTGCGCGCTGCGCTGGTTGCCGCCCGATACAGCGCCAACGAGTAATCTCGGCATCGCCATCGACGACGAAAGGAGCAGCAAATGCTGGGAATCCCGCGCCTGCGTGCATGGCGCCGCCATCCACTTGCAACCACCATCGCGCTGGGCCTGCTCATCGCGCTTGCGCTGGCCGCTACGGCGCTCGCCGCCTCCAATAACGTCCACGTGAGCGCCACCAAAAAACAGCTCTCGATCACCGGCACCGCTGCCGCGTCGGGCGATTCGGTGCAAGTCAACTTCGATCCGCACAAGTGCGCTTCCAGCTACACGGCGGAGACCAAACGCACCAAAGTGGGGTTCACGGACTTCCAGGCCAAAGGCGCCGGGCACTTCAAGTTCACGCTCCACCTTCCGATTCCGCCTCCCTCAGGCGACAAGCCCGGGCATTACGCCTGCACGTACCTACTCGAAATCGTTGGCCAGAACATCAAGCCGGTCGCCTCGACCAGCGCCAAATACTGATCAGGGCAGCAGCCGCGGCGAGGCTTACCACCGCGGCCGCGACTGCAGGATGCGATGGGCCTTCAGGCCCAGACCGAGCTGCTCGCGATGCTCGGCCTGGCGCGGGTCAAGGCCGGTGAGCTCCTGGATGCGATCCAGCCGGTAGGCGACGGTGTGGCGGTGGGCGAGCAGCGCCTCCGCGGTCGCGTTCATGCTGCAGTTGTTGGCCAGGTAGGTCTTCAGCGTGCTGAGCAGGTCGGTCTTGTACTGCTCGTCGTAAGCCAGCAAGGGTGCGATGGTCTCGTCCAGGAACGCCTCGATCTCGGCCGGTCTGGACACGAGCACGCGGAAGAGCAGCCGATATGTGCCCATGCTCGGCATCGCCTGCGCGATCGGCGCCTCGGAATCCGACTTCAACAGCACGTCGAGCATCAGTTCGGCCTCCTGCACCGCGCGTCCAAGCTCGGCCGGCTCAGGGCAGAACGAGGAGATCCCGACGAGTCCGTGGCGGCCGATCCGCACTGCGAGCCGGCGAGCGAGCGCACGGGTGTCGGCCGCGAGCTCCGCTCCCGTGGCGGGGATGAGCACGTACAGCCGTCGGGGAGCGTCTGGCCCATGAGCGCTGAGGTACTCGGCAAGCGCCTCGGGACACTCGCTGCTCACCAGCGATAGCGTCTGCCGCGCCTGGCCTTGGTCGACCTCCGCGCAGAGCGCAACTGCGCCTTCCTGCAGGCTCGCGCCCAACCTTGCCGCCTTGCGCAGCAGTTCCTCGCCGTCGATCTCGCCCTTGTCGCGAAGCTCTTCCAGTAGCGAGCGGCGTACGCGCTGCTCGCCCTCCAAGCGCGCCTTGAGGATCGCGTGCTGCGTCACCGTGGCAAGCGCCGCAAAGCGCATCAGCTCCCATATGGCAGGCTGGACCGACGCGACCGTATCCAGCAGCAGCACTGCTCCAAGCGCCTCATTTGCTGCCGTGATCGGCACCTCCGCGGCAATTCCCGCCGGCGCCTGAGCCTCCCGGCCGAGCAGTCCCCGCGCAACGTAGCGCTCCAACGCGCCGCGCTTGGCGTCGGAGACGGCGGCAACCGGCGCCGCCCAGCAGCCGCCGGCCTGGGGCGCGACTATCACGACCGGCGCCCCCACCGCTAAGGCGGCGAGTTCTGCCACGCGTCCCAGACCCTCGCCGTCCAGCACGGCGGCGAGCATGCCTAGCTGGACCCGTTGCTCGGGCCCTGCGAGGTCCGTCGCAGGCGTACTGCTCACATCCGCGCTCGCATCACCGAAGCTCTCAGTTTGGGCGAGCGCGGCCCACCAGCGTTTGTACGTGTGTATAAAACTTCGCCCGGCGTTTTGTACGAACGGGGAGCCGTACAGGCGCGAGCACACAGCTCCTGTAGCTCTCACCGACGCGCACCCCGGCTTGGCAGGCGTGGTAGCGAAGCTAAGGCAACCCGGAGGCGGTGCCGATGAGAGCAGGGTGGCACGCTGCCCAAGACCATCCAAGAGCGCCCCTGGCAAGGGATCCCGCCTCCATCATTGGCTGATCGGGCTGACGGTGCTGGCTGCGCTGGTCGGCGCGGCACCCGCAGCCGCGCAGGTGAAGACCGTCGGCTCGGAGCAGGTCGGGCTGCAGCCACGCGACACTAACGTCCACGAAGCCGGGCTGTATGAGACTCACTCACGCAAAGGCGGCGGCAAGCGGGTCGAAAGCGAAGGTGCCTTCCAATTCTCAAACCCGGCAGGCATGCCCGTGGTCTCCACCGCGAAGGTGTATGCGATCTACTGGGATCCCGGGGACGTCTACCACGGCAACTGGCAGCACCTGGTCAACCAGTTCTTCGCTGGCATGGCGGGGGCCAGCGGCGCGCTCGGAGATCCCTTCGCCGTGGACACCCAATACACCGACGCCGCTGGGCAGCACGCAAGCTCGCACGTCTTCGCCGGCTCCTATACCGACACCGACCCCTACCCACTGCCGGCCGGCTGCCCGGATCCCGCACCGCTGGTCGTGGGCAAGATCACCTGTCTATCCAGCGAACAGATTGAAACGGAGCTGAAGAGCTTCATCGCCGATCACACGCTGCCGCAGGGCATGAGCACGATCTACTACCTGCTCACCCCGCCGGGTGTGACCGACTGCCTCGCCGCCGGCATCGGAAAATACGACTGCTCCGACTACGCGGGCTCCGCGGAAGCAGGCAACGAAAGTTACGAAGACAGCTTCTGCAGCTACCACGCCGCGATCAATCCCGGCGGCAGCCCGCAGGGAAGCGCCGAAACCGTTTTGTATGCAGCCATCCCCTGGACCGCAGGCGGCCTCGGCGATTACCATGTCTCGCCTCGCAGCCCCGCCACCGAATGTCAGGATGGCGGCTGGGAACCTGTCGTTGAAGGCCAGGAAGCGGAAACCGAGACGCCCGAGATAGAACCGGTTGAGCAGGAGCCAAACCAGAGCGGCCTGGGCCCGGACGGGTCATACGATGCCGGCCTGGCGGACCTCATCATCGGCCAGATAGCCACCGAGCAGCAGAACATCCTCACGGACCCGCTGCTCAATGCCTGGCAGACACAGGGCGGCGGGCAGGACGAAGGCCAGGAGGTGACCGATCTCTGCCGCAACTTCTTCGCGCCTGCGCTCGGCGGCAACAGCGGCGTCGAAAGCGCCGAAGAAGTGGCCGCCAGGAAACTGGAAGAAGGAGAACTAATCAAGAAGTTCGAAGAAGGCGGCATGTCCTCGACGGAAGCCAAAGAAGAAGCGAAGAAGCTGGCCAATAAGAAGCCGCACCACGGCGAGAAGGGCACCGAAGCCGGCACGCTCTACGACGCCGAACTTGCGGGTGGCCACTATTACCTCAACACCGCATTCAACCTGGCCGCGATCAAGGTTCCATACCCCGGCGTGCCGTGCCTGAAAGGCGCCTCGCTGGAAGCAAGCTTCACGGCCCCCGTCAATGTGAACGCAGGCGAAATCGTCGGCTTCAACGGCATGGAGTCGAACATCACCCTCGATGAGGGCACCGCGTATGTGAGCGGCAAACCGATAGCGACCTATCCGACATACGAATGGAGCTTCGGTGACGGCTCCACGGTAAAGGGATATGCACCCGGAGCTCCAAGCAAGAATTCGCCCGAAACCACTCCCTGCGAACTGCCGTGGCTCAGCCCCTGCGCCGCCAGCGCATTTCACTCCTACACCTACGGCGGCAAGTATCAGGTCACGCTCACCGCGACCGACGTTGGTGGCAACGTCTCCACCGTGACTAAGGAGATTGACGTCGCCGGCCCGCCGTCTCCATCCGTCTCCAGTGGCGGTGGCACCTTGGGCGGTGGCACGCTCTCAGGTGGCGCGGGCAGTCCGGGAGGACTTAGCACCTCCACATCCTCCAAATCGAAGTCGGCGGGCAAATCGAGCGGCTCGACGTCGCCGCTGCCCAAACCCGTAGCCACCGCGATCGTGACGACGACCTCTTTGGAAAAAGCGGTCGAATCTGGGCTCGACGTACGCTATTCGGTCAATCAGCAGGTCGCGGGCCACTTTGAAGTGCTGATGCCCGCACGGATCGCCAAACGCCTGAAAATCAAAGGCAAGCCCGCCAAGGGACTGCCGCCGGGCGCGCAAGCGCAGACCGTGATCGCCTACGCCCTGCTGATCACCGTCCGGGGCGCGCACGGAGCCATGAACATCGCGATTCCGCCGGGAACCGGCTCGCGCCTTGGCCGCCTGCACCACGTGACTCTCACGCTGCGCCTGGTCGTGCGCAACGCCGACCGCAGCAACCCGAAGAGCACGCTGCTGCAGACCGCGGTCAAACTGCGTCGCTGAGCGCTCCTGCCAAGCTCGCCCGCCAGGGGCTAGGATCGACCTGACGGTATTCGGCAGACGCTGCCAAGGCATCAAAAGCGACGCTTCCGGGCAGAGGAGCCCAGCAAATGCAAGAGCCAGAACGCGAGGATCAGCTGCGGCGCCTTTCGATCGACACGATCAGGGCGCTGGCGATGGATGCCGTTCAGAAGGCGAACGCGGGCCATCCCGGCACCGCGATGGCGCTTGCGCCGCTCGCTCACACCCTCTTCCGAGAAGAGATGCGACTGAGCCCGCAGGACCCCTCCTGGCCCGACCGTGACCGCTTCGTGCTCAGCGCCGGGCACGCCTGCGTGCTCCAATACGCGCTGCTGCACCTGACCGGCTTCGACCTCGGACTGGATGACCTGAAGCAGTTTCGTCAGTGGGGTTCTCGTACTCCGGGACATCCCGAGCGCAGCCACACGCCAGGGGTCGAGGTCACTACGGGGCCGCTCGGGCAGGGGATCGCAAATGCGGTCGGCATGGCGATCGCCGAGCGCTTTCTCGCAGACATCTTCAACCGCCCCGGCATCAGCGTGGTCGACCACCGTACCTACGCGATCTGCTCTGACGGTGACCTGATGGAGGGGATCTCCCAGGAGGCCGCCTCGATCGCCGGCCAATTCGGCCTTGGCAAGCTCACCGTCTGCTACGACGAAAACCACATCACGATCGACGGTTCCACCGCGATCTCCTTCGACGGCGAGGATCACACCGCGCGATTTGCGGCCAGCGGCTGGCATGTCCAGCGCGTGAGCGATGCCGAGGACGTCGATGCGATCAAGGCGGCACTGACGGCCGCGCGGCAGGAGCACGAGCGCCCGTCGTTCATCGCGATCCGCTCGCACATCGCCTACCCGGCGCCAAACGCGGTCGACACCGCCAAAGCCCACGGTGCGCCACTCGGCGAGCAGGAGGTCGCTCTGGCCAAGCAGGCGATGGGCATGGACCCCAAGAAGAGCTTCGAGGTCGATCCAGCCGTGTACGAGCACATGAGCTTGCGTGAGCAGGGGCAGGCCGACCAGCAGGAGTGGGAGCAGCGCTTCGCACAGTGGCGGGGACAGTTCCCGGAGATAGCCGCGGATTGGGATCTTGCATGGGCAGGCCGCCTGCGCGAGGGCTGGCAGCAGAGCCTGCCGAACTTCGCCGCCGGTCAACAGATCGCCACACGCTCGGCGGGGCAGAAGACGATGGCTGCCTTCTCGCAGTTTGCGCCCACGTCGATCGGCGGAGCCGCGGACCTCGTAGAGTCGACCAAGACCCTCTACGAGGGCGCCGGGGTGTTCAGTCGAGCGCACAGTGGCCGTAACGTGCCGTTCGGCATCCGCGAGCACGCGATGGGCGCGATCGTCAACGGCGCCGCAGCACATGGGGGGATCGTCAAGCCGTACGGCTCGACGTTCCTGATGTTCTCCGACTACATGCGCGGCAGCGTGAGGCTCTCCGCGCTGATGGGGTTGCCGGTGGTGTGGGTCTGGACCCACGACTCGGTCGGCCTGGGCGAGGACGGGCCCACCCACCAGCCGGTCGAGCACGCCGCCGCGCTGCGCGCGATCCCTGACCTGTGGGTGATGCGGCCGGCAGACGCGAACGAGACCGCGGAGGCTTGGCGGATGGCTTTGGAGCGTGAGAACGGCCCCGTCGCACTGCTGCTCTCGCGCCAGAACCTGCCCGTGTTCGACCGCTCCGCGGGCCTCGCGCCGGCGCAGGAGCTCGCGCGCGGCGGCTACGTCCTCTGGGACTCGCGCGCGACTGCCGGCTCCGACGGCGGTCAGGCCAAGCTGGATCTGGTGCTGATCGCGACTGGGTCCGAGGTCGCGCCGACGCTTGGCGCCGCACAGACGCTCGCCACCGAGGGGGCAGCGGTGCGCGTCGTCTCGATGCCGTGCATGGACCTCTTCGAAGAGCAGCCGCAGGAGTACAGGCACCAGGTGATCCCCCCAGATGTTCCCGGCCGGATGGCTGTGGAGGCGGCAGCCAGCATGAGCTGGTGGAAGTGGGTGGGAGACGACGGCGAGGTAGTCGGCATAGACCGCTTCGGCGCATCGGCGCCTGGGCCCGTCGTGCTCGAGCACTTCGGTTTCAGCCAGGATGCGATCACCGACCGTGCGCGCACGCTGTGGCGGCGGCTGCGCGACCGTGCGCATGCCGACCTGTGAGGCGCGGCCAAGCCGCACACGCCCTACCCTTGAACTAGCCCGCGCTCCCAGAGCATGAGGCCCCCGAGCAAGGAGAACCATGACCGACGTCCAGCTCTCACCGCTGCATAGCCTCTCGGCGCTTGGACAGAGCGTCTGGGTTGACTACCTCTCCCGTGACCTGATCCATGGCGGCGGGTTGGCGGCGATGATCGCTCGCGACGCGGTCGTAGGCGCGACCTCCAACCCCACGATCCTGCAGAAGGCGATGACTTCCGGCGATGCCTACGACGCCCAGATGCGCGAGCTCTCCCAGCAGGGACTCAGCGTGCAGGAGTGCTTCTGGGAGCTGGCCAAGCGGGACATCGCCGATGCGTGTGACGTTTTCCGTCCGGTGTGGGAGGCCGGCGATGGCCGCGACGGCTACGTCTCGCTGGAGGTCGACCCGACATTGGCCTACGACACGCTCGCCAGCTACCGCGAGGCGATCGGCCTGCACGAGTCCGTCAACAGACCCAACCTGATGGTGAAGATCCCGGCCACCCGCCCCGGCCTTGCCGCGATCGAGGACGTGATCGCCAAGGGTCACTCGGTGAACGTGACGCTGATCTTCTCGCTGCAGCGCTACGCCGATGTCGCCGAGTCCTACGTGCGCGGCATCGAGCGCCTGGTCGCTGAGGGTGGCAACCCCGCACAGGTTGCATCGGTCGCAAGCTTCTTCGTTTCTAGGATCGATACCGAGACCGACCGCCGGCTGGAAGAGGTCGGCGCCGATCCGCGGCTGCGCGGGCGCCTGGCGATCGAGAACGCACGGCTGGCCTATAAGCATTGGGAAGAGACGTTCCATGGCCCGCGCTTTGACTACCTCGCCTCCAAGGGCGCCACTCCCCAGCGGCTGCTGTGGGCGTCGACCTCGACCAAGAACCCCGCCTACCCGGACACGCTCTACGTCGAGCAGCTGATCGGGCCGGACACCGTCAACACGATGCCGCAGGAGACGATCGAGGCCTACCAGGATCACGGTGCCCCGACCCAGACGCTGCGCAAGGGCCTGGCCGACGCGGAAGCGCTGATCGACGAACTTGCGCGTGCCGGCGTGGACTATGAGGACGTGACCCAGACGCTGGAGCGCGAGGGCGTGCAGAAGTTCTCCGATTCCTTTACGCAGCTGCTCGACGGTCTTCAGGAGAAGCTGGGCGCGCTGAGTGCAGCCTGAGGCGGAGATGGGCGCGGAGATCGACGGGAAAGTTCCCGCTCCGCCGTCTCAGCGGGGCAACTGGGCGCTCGCCGCCACGGTCGCTGCGCTTGGCGCCGGGACGCTGGCAGCGGTGCTCAGCGGCCTGGTGGGAAGCAGGAGCGTGAGTGCGCCAGAGGTGGCGGTGCGAGCGGTCGTACCTGCTCCAGCGCAGAGTACGGTCGACCCCACCACCGGTAAGCGCATCTACGCCTCCGACACGACAGCTACCGCCAGCCGCGCAGCGATCGTCGCGCATCCGCCGCCAAAGAGCGGCGCGGCGCCCAAACGCTTCATCGCAAGCTCGGCGTCTGTGCAGGGTGTGCTCGGCAGCCCGGTGCCGGCGAGCTGGATGGAAGGCTTCTACCCGATCTATGAAACGGCGCAGAAGACCTTCGGCCTCAACTGGCTGCTGATCGCCTCGATCCATGCCCAGGAGACCGCATTCTCGACCGCGCTGGGTACCTACCACGGCCTCAACTTCGCCCACTGCTGCGGCGGGCCGATGCAGTTCAACGTCACCGACGGGGGGGTGGGTAGTCCATCGACGTGGGAACTGGTCGCCGACTCCTATCGGGACGGGCCGCGGCCGGCTCACTACGACCACATGACAGCGCAACACCCCTCGATCTACGACGACTTCGACGCGATCATGGCGGCAGCTCATCTGCTGCAGCTCGACGGTGCGGGCTACGCCCTGGACGACTCCGCCTGGTGGGCTGCCTACGACTACTACGGCCACGACGCCTACGGCGTTACCTACGCCGACCTGGTGCTCGCCCGCGCGATCGGCTGGTCCCAGCACGGCTTCTGCACCGGCTGCGGCGTCTCAAGCACGCTGATAAACGCCGTCCAGGCGGCATACGGTGCGCCCGTGGATGCGCAGATCGAAGCTGAAGAAGAAGCGGCGGCGCAGGCGCGCCGCGCGCAGGAACGCCGCCGCCGCGATGCGCACTCCGAAGAAGCCACCGCCTCGCAGAGCAAGAGCCTGCGCGGCCGCTGAGGCGCTGCGCGTCGTTCAGACGGCGGCCTGGGCGATCAGCTCGCCCGCGACCCTGTCGGTTGCTGCGCCGGTGCCGCCGAGTAGCCTGCGCGTGAGCTGGCTGCGGCGGAAGTAGAGCGGCGCGTCGTGCTCCCAGGTGGCGCCGATCCCGCCGTGGACGGAGATCATCGTCCGCGCGGCGAAGTCCAGCGCCCGCCCGCAGACCGAGCGCGCGGCGTTGGCGGCCAGCGGGAACTCTGCGGGCGCGCCATGCCGTGACCACCCTGCGTAGTAGAGCAGCGAGCGGCCGTTCTCCTGCTGGCGCAGGACCTCGGTCAGTGAGTGCTTGACGGCCTGGTAGGAGCCGATCGGGCGTCCGAATGTGTAGCGCTCCTTGGCGTAGGCGACAGAGACCTCTAGCGCACTCTCGACTGCCCCCAGCGACTCCGCGGCGATCAGCGCTTGGGCCAGATGCCAGGCGGAGGCGAGCGCCGCCGCCGCGCCGGTGAGCACCTGCGCTTGCGCACCGTCGAGCTTGACGTGGCCGAGCGACCGCGTGGAGTCATAGCGCGTCACCTCCTCCACACTGACGCCGGCCTGTGCGGCCTCGATCACGACTGCAACGACCTCGCCGTCGAGCTGCGCAGCGCCGACCAGCACATCGGCGCCGGGGGCGTCGGGCACGAAGGCGATCGTGCCGCTGACGCGCGCGCACTCTGCACTGTCGCGCGCGGCGGTCGCAAGTGGGGCTCGCGTCGCGCCATGGGCCGGGTCTGCGCTCCACTCCTGGCTCATGTCGCTCGGCGGTGCTGCCGGCAGGTAGGCAGCACGGCGCTCGCCGCTGGCCAGCGCCTGAAGCAGATCGCTCTCTGCGCCCGCTTCCTCCAGCACTGCCGTGGCGGGCAGGTGGCCAAGCAGCGGCACGGACGCCAGCACGCGCCCACACTCGCTGAGCACGAGCATCGCGTCGAATGCATCCAGGCCGGCGCCACCGTTTGCCTCGCTGATCAGCAGGCCCGGCCAGCCAGCCTCCTTGGCGGCTGCCCACAGATCCGGCAGCGCGCCTTGTCCGTCCAGCGCCTCCCGGGCCGCTTCGAAGGTTTTGTAGCGCGAGAGCGTCCCGCGCGCCGCCTCGCGCAGCAGCACCTGCTCGTCTGAGAGTGCGAGATTCATGCCCGGGTCGCCTCCTTGCTGCGCAGCTCCGAAAACGGGATGCCCTTGTCCAGGCGCGGCTCCGGTGGCAGGCCAAGCACGCGCTCTCCAATCGTGTTGCGAAGGATCTCTTCGGTTCCGCCCGCCGACTTCAGACCCGGCAGGAAGGAGATCATGTAGGCCCACTCGCTGTGCTCATCCAGCGCGTCGGGCCCAAGCACGTCGGCGATCAGCTCGCCGGCTTTGATCGCTCCGTTGACGATCGTGACCTTCGCCAGGCCCGCCTCGGGGCCGGGGATCTGACCTCGCTGCAACGCGCTCAGCGTGCGGTATCCGGTGAAGCGCACCGCCATCAGTTCGCTTGTCAGCTCGCCGAGCCGCGCGCGCACCTCGGGGTCTCTGCTTGCGTGTGGATCGGAGGCGACCGCCGCCGCAAAGCGGCCCGCGTTGTACCCGAGTCCCTCGCCGCCGAGACCGATTGTGACCCGCTCGAACATCAGCGTGGTCAGCGCGGTGCCCCAGCCGGAGCCCACGCCGCCCACCACCGCGTCTGCGTCGAGGGCGACGTCGTCGAAGAAGACCTCGTTGAACTCCGCCTCGCCGGAGATCTGGCGCAGGCCCCGCACCGTGACGCCCTCCGCGTCCATCGGCACGATGAACATCGTCAAGCCCTTGTGCTTGGCGAGGTCCGGGTCGGTCCTGGCCAGCAGTAGGCCGTAGGAGGCGAACTGCGCGTTGGTTGTCCACACCTTCTGGCCGTTCAGGCGCCAGCGGCCATCGTCGGTCTGCTGGGCGCGCGTCTGCACCGCCGCCAGATCGGAGCCGGCAGCGGGCTCGGAGAAGAGCTGGCACCAGACCTCGTCGCCGTGCAGCATCGGGCCCAGGTAGCGCGCCTTCTGCTCGGGTGAGCCATGGGCGATGATCGTGGGGCCGAGCATCCCAACGCCGATCGCGTCGAGGATCCCGGGCACCCTGGCGGCGGCGATCTCCTGGTTGCAGACCACCTGCTCGATTGGGCCAAGGCCCTGGCCGCCGTACTCCTTGGGCCAGGTCACTCCGGCCAGGCCGCCCTCCGCGAGCTTGCCCTGCCAGACGCGCCGTGCCGCGATTATCTCCTGCTCGTCGGTGAGCGCATCGGGGCCGCGCAGGATCGGCGCTTCACTGCGGTGCTGCTGCAGCCATGCGCGCGCCTGCGCTCTATATGCCGCTTGCTCCGGTGTGTCGTCGAGATCCACCCCATGCCTCCTTTGGCTGTCCGGCCAGTCGCCGGACTGGGAAGCCTACACGCCGGCGGGAATCGGCGGGTGAGGCGCCGCAGGCAGGTGATAGACGTGCTCGAACGCCGCGTCGAGCAGGGCCGCGGCCTGAGTGCCGGGCTCCATCGAGTCCAGCAGCACCACTGCCAGACGCACCCCGTTCCGCTGCGCGGTGGCCACCAGGCACGGGCCGGCGGCTTCGGTGTACCCGGTCTTCAGCCCCGTCGCATCCGGGTAGCCGTAGAGCAACAGCGGGTTGTTGTTGGTCAAGAACAGCTTGTGACCCTTGATCGGGAAGGGCAGCACCGCGTTGGCGGTGCGGGTGATCGCGGCGATTCGGGGCTGGGCGAGATCGTCGTGGGCCAGCTCGGCCAGGTCCGCGGCGCAGGAGAAGTTGCCCGCGTCGTAGTAGCCGGAGGGAGAGGAGTAGCGCGTGCAACCAAGCCCGAGTCGTGCCGCTTCTTCGTTCATCTTCTTCACGAACAGGGGCACGGTGCCCGCGACGTGCTGTGCGAGCGCCACCGCCGCGTCGTTTCCAGACGGCAGTAGCAGCCCATAGAGCACCGGTTCGATGTCCACGCGCTTGCCGAGCGGCAGCAGGCCCACTTTCGAGCCCGGCATGTCCTCGGCCTGTCTGGTGATCAGCACACGCGTCTGTGGGTTGCTCGACTTCGCGGCGATCAGCGCGGTCATCATCTTGGTCAGGCTCGCGATCCGCAACCGCCGCAGCGGGTGGATCTGCCACAGCACGGCGCCCGTGTCCAGGTTGACCACGATGCCCGCGCGCGGAGGTTGCGCAAAGCCCAGGTGCATCGGGTCGGCCGCGTCGGTGCCGAGTTGCAGCGGCAGCAGCGGCTTGCCGAGCGGCATGGCGTCTGCCGAGAGAAAGCGAGTCGCCGTCTTGGCATGGACGACATTGCCGTGCCGCTGTGGGGTCGAGCCATGAATGGAGCCGCCTATGAGATTGCTCGTCTGCGCCGCGAGCGCGATGACGATGCCGAGAGGGATTACAGCCACGGAGACGATGCGCCTTGCCGCCCGTCTCCATGGCGAGCGCCGCCTTCTCGGCCGGCGCGGTGGCGGGATGAATGGTGAGCCGGCCATCTCAGTGAGGATCGCGCAGAGCCCCGACGATGCCAACGACGATTAGCGCGATCACGAACAGCGACACAGCCGCTGCGCCAACGCCGCCGATGGAGAACCCCGCGCGCTCCACGACGGTCAGCGTAAGGAAGCCGAAGCCGCCGACGAACACGACTCCGACGAGCAAGATCAGCAGCCTCCGCATGACTATGCGGTGCGCGCGGTCGGCGTGAGCGGCCTGCGGCGTGCGAGCGCCCGCGCCGCCAGAGCACCCGCCGCGATCGCGGCAAGGTGCGCAAACCAGGCGCCACCGATGCTCGCAAGCGGTTCGTCGAGGCCGAGCCCGAGCGCGATCTGCAGCGCCAGCCAGAAGCCGATCAGCAGCGCTGCCGGCACCGCGAGCACGGTGGAGAACAGCGGCGCGAAGAGCACCGAGTGTACGAGCGCGGTGGGACGCAGCGTCAGATAGGCGGCAAGCACGGCTGCAACGACACCGACGCAGGCAAGCGTGGCCGCGCCCGCATGAGGGCCGGCGGCGAGCTGCGCGGCAAGGGCGACTGCCGCGCCGAACAGCATCAAGAGCACGTAGGAGATGCGACCCAGCACATCCTCGACGCTCTGCCCGAAGATCGCCAGCGCCGCCAGGCAGGCCAGCAGCTGCAGCAGTCCGCCGTGCAGCAGTCCGGCAAGCCAGGCCGCCGCGCCGATCGCGATCACGACCAGCGTCAGGAGCGGGAAGCGCTCATGCGAGACGTTGTCCTTGAGCGGGACGAGGATCGATCGAGCTTACCGGCGGCGGGCGCCGCGTCGCTGCAATGCCCTACGAGGAGGCATTGCCGGCGGCGAGCGGACCCTGGCCGGGGAGCAGCTGCACGCCGGCGCCGTCGGCGTGGCGGTCGGCGTGGTAGGAGGAGCGCACCAGCGGGCCCGCGGCCACATGGTCGAAGCCGAGCTCGTAGCCGGCGCGCTCCAGCGCCGCGAACTCGTCCGGGTGCCAGTAGCGCACGATCGGCAGGTGGCGCTCGGAAGGACGCAGGTACTGCCCGACCGTCAGCACCTGTACGCCGTGCTCGCGTAGCGCGCCGAAGGTCTCCACCATCTCCTCGTGGGTCTCGCCGAGGCCGACCATCAGGCCCGACTTGGTCACCACCTCATCGCCGCCCATCTCCTTTGCGAGCTGCAGCACGCGGCAGGAGCGGGCGAACTCCGACCCGCGCCGCGCGACCGGATAGAGGCGCGGCACCACCTCGACGTTGTGATTGAAGACGTCGGGCCGCTCGGCGATCACCTTCGCCAGCGGCATCTCCTGGCCCTGGAAGTCGGGCGTAAGCACCTCGACCCGGCAACCGGGCGCCTGCCGGCGCACCTGGCGGATCACGCCGACGAACGCGGAGGCGCCCTTGTCGGGGAGGTCGTCGCGATCCACGGAGGTGATCACCGCGTGGCGCAGCCCCATGCGCGCGATCGAGCGCGCGACGCGCGCGGGCTCAAGCGGATCGTTCCAGGTCGGCTTGCCGGTCTTGACGTTGCAAAATCCGCAGCGGCGGGTGCAGGTGTCGCCGAGGATCATGAACGTCGCGGTGCCGCGCTCCCAGCACTCGCCGACGTTCGGGCACGCCGCCTCCTGGCAGACCGTGTGCAGGTTCTCGGCTTTGATCATCTCGGTCAGCGCGCGGTAGCGGGTGCCGCCCGGCGCAGGCACCTTGAACCACGGCGGCTTGCGCTCGCGCAAAGGACGCACATCGGGGCCGAGTACCTTCAGGACGTCCATGCCGCCGGGATTGGAGCGCGAACGGGTGGGGCTCATGCGGCCACCGCCAGGCTGCGGTCGATGCGCAGCACCGCGGGGGTGACCTGCTGCGCCACCAATCCGTGCATCTCGGCGAAGCTGGCCACGACACGCTCAGTGAGGCGCTCGAAGTCCGCCGCCTCGCCGATCTCGCCGGCGACCGAAGTCATGCTCACGCCGGAGAGCCCGCAGGGCACGATCCAGGTGAACGGCGTGAGGTCGTTGAGCACGTTGATCGCGAACCCGTGGGTGCTCACACCGCGGGAGACGTGAATGCCCAGCGAGGCGATCTTGCGTTGGCCCACCCACACGCCGGTCCAGTCGGGGCCCTCCTCGCAGCGCGAGCGGGCCGCGATGCCCTCCTGCGAGAGCGCGGCCACGATCGCGGCCTCGATCTGACGCAAGTGCGCGAGCACGTCGTCGATCCCCATGATCGGGTAGCCCACGAGCTGTCCGGGGCCGTGATAGGTGACGCGCCCGCCCCTGTCCGTGGCCACGATCTCGATCCCCTGCCGGCGGTAGAAGTCCTCCCCCAGCGTGAGCTCCTCGTCCTTGGAGCGCCGTCCGCGCGTGTAGACGGGCGGATGCTCGAGCAGCAGCAGCGTGTCCGGTATCTGCTCCGCGCGACGCAGCGCCGCCACGTGTTCCTGGATTGCAACCCCCTCTCGGTAGGGGACGGTACCGAGGCGGCAGACCCACAGCTCGGGGGTGTTCGGCGCCAGCGTGCTCATGTGCTCGCCTCAGCCTAGCGTGCTGCGCTCAATCGCTTACCGCGATCCAGCGGTCCAGGAAATCGGCCGCCTCCATCTGGGAGAGCTCTTCGCGCAACATGCGCACGAGCTGCCTGGCGCGCTGGGCCGGGCAGTCCCAGTAAAGCACCACCTCACCGCTGTCGACCTCCACGATCTCGACGTGGTCGACACGCTCGTGGTGGGCGAGAATCGCCGGCATCAGGCCGCCGCGACGCACGATCAGCCGGTAGGCCTCACGCGCTCTCATCCGGTCCACGCCTCTACCGTGAACGGCCGCTCGTCGGTTTGGGTAGCGCTCCTCCCGCGTGCACTCGCCGCCTCACCCCCGACGCTCACGCGCTCCAAGATCCAGTCGAGGGCCTGCTCGCCGCAGAACGCGACCTCGCCAAGCACGACTGCCGGTAGCTCGCTGACGCCACGATCCACGGCGATTTGGCCGGCGTCCCGCAGTCGCTGCGCGATCGACGAAGATCCGATCGCGCTCAGCACCGCACGCGGGTGCATCTCGCAGGCCGCTGCGGCCACCAGCACGAAGTCCTCGCGGTCCAGCGGATGGCCACCAGCGAAGGCCTGCCGCAGCGCCGCCTGGGCAAACGGCACCGCACGCCCGATCTCCTTCGCGTACGTGGCGGCGAGCATCGCGAGCTCGCCGTCGAATGGAAACCGATCCGGCCAGCGAATCGGCTGCAGGTCGAGCCGCCGCGCCCTACGCTCCACGTCCTCCTGGAAGCACTCCAGCTCCGCCTGGCATCGAAACGACTCCAGTCGTCCTGCCTGCGGCAGGCTGCCCGCGCTGACGGGAAGCCACTCCAGCGGCCCATCTGTGGCTGCCTGCAGCGCCCGCTCGGCCGCGATGTAGCACAGCGGGTCGGCGAGGTTGAAGCAGAAGAGTCTTGCGGGAGACTCGCTCACGTCATGAGCCTAGCCGCAGCAGCGCAGACCAGGCGACCCCTCCAGCGGCTGATTCCCGCTGTATCGGGGATCGACTTTCCCTCAGCCGTGTATCAGCCAGCCGTCGGCTGCGCGACCGGCTTCCATCACGGCCTCTGAGAGCGTCGGATGGCCGTGGATGATGCGTGCGAGCTCGGGGTAGCCGCCCTCGAGCACGCGGATGTTGACGAGCTCCTGAATCAGCTCGGTGGCCTTGCTGCCGACGATGTGAGCGCCCAGCAACTCGCCGTACTTGGTCTCGCCCACGACCTTCACCAGGCCGGTGCGATCGCCGTATACGGTGCCGCCACCAACGGCGCCGTATGGCACCTTGCCAACGACTACGTCATAGCCCTGCTCGCGGGCCTGCTCCTCGGTCAGGCCGAAGGAGCCCACGTTGGGGGTGCAGAACGTCGCCCGCGGGATGTCCACATAGGAAAGCGGATGTGTGGGCCGCCCGGCTGCGTCCTCGGCCGCGATGATGCCCTCGTCGGAGGCCTTGTGGGCAAGCGCCGGTCCCGGGACGATGTCGCCGATCGCGTACACGCCCGGTCTGCTGGTTTTCAGCGCGCCGTCGACCTTCACCAAGCCGCGCTCGTCGAGCTCGATGTCTGCGCCGGCGAGACCCAGAGCCTCCACGTCTGGACCCCGGCCGGCGGCGATCACCAGTCGGTCGACCTCGGCGTTCTGGGAGCCGTAGGTGAAGCGCACCGAATCCGCGCTCGCCTCCACGTTCTCGATCGGTGCGCCGGTCGCGATCGTCATCCCCTGACGCTTGAGTCCGCGCTCGACCAGCCGCGAAATGTCGGCATCCTCGGTCGGCAGCACCCGCTCAAGCGCCTCCAGCAGCACGACCTCGCTGCCCAGCCGCGCGAAACCTGAGGCGATCTCTGCGCCGGAGGCGCCCGCGCCCACGACCGCGAGGCGCGCTGGCAATTGCGGCAGCGCCCATGCCTCCTCGGTGCCGATCACCGCGCCACCGAACTGCACGCCGGGGATGCTTCGCTTCACAGAACCCACCGCGAGGATCACGGTGCGGGCGGCGATCTGGCGGCCGTCCACGATCACACTCACGCCCTCGCCGGTGCCGCCGGCCTTGGGGGCGAGCGAAGCCTCGCCCTCGATCAGCTCGATCCCGTTCTTCTTAAACAGGCTGGCGACGCCGCCGGTGAGCGTTGAGACCACCTTCTCGCGGCGGGCCTGGATCGCCGCGTAGTCGACCTCAACGCCGCTGACGTTCAGGCCGAACTCGCTCGCGTCACGCACCTCGGCAAGCAGGTCGGCGCTGCGCAGGACCGCCTTGGCGGGAATACAGGCGTAGTTCAGGCAGCGCCCGCCGATCTTGTCCTTCTCGATTACGGCCGTCTTCATCCCCAGCTGCGCCGCCCGAATCGCGGCGACATAGCCGCCGGGTCCGGTACCGATGACTACGCAATCAAAGGTCTGCTCGGCCATGTGCAGGCGCGAGACTATCAGCCGTCAACTGTCAAGCGTCGTCGTGCGCTCGGTGGCCTGGATGCGACCCATCACACGCACGAGCTTCCAGAAAAGCACCCCGCCGATCGCAATCGCCACAAGGCAGGCGCCAGCAGCCAGAAGCGTGCGCGCGAGGATCAGCGCAAGGCTGGCGATCAGCACCTGGAAGGCCAGCAGGCCCTCGAACCCGAGCACCGCCCAGTAGCGCATTCGCAGCATGTTGAGCGCCAGCAGCAGCAGCACTGCGGCCAGGAAGATGCCGCCGGGCACGGAGCCGCCCTGTTTAGAGAGGTCGTGGCTGGTGAGCACACCCGCGATCACGGCGAGCGCGAGGACGATCGCCACTGCCACCGAGACCAACAGTGCTGCTGGCCGCTCGCCCGGCGCAAGCGGCGTCAGCGCGGCGCGCGCCAGATCGTTGCGGGCCTCGCTGCTGAGGCGTTCACGCTGTGGGCCTGCGGCCTGCTCGTGGCCGCGCTCCTGCGGCTCCATGTCAACCCTCGCGGTCGAGCAGCGCAACGCACTCGACGTGGTGTGTCTGGGGAAACATGTCGACGGGGCGTACCTTTGTGAGCCTCCATCCCGCCTCCACCAGCTGTGCGGCGTTCGGCGCAAGCGTGGTCGGGTTACAGGAGACGTACACGATCCGCTTGGGCTGACAGTCGATGATCCGGCGCACGACTTTCTGTGAGAGCCCGGCCCGCGGGGGATCTATCACGATCACATCCGGTCGGCCCGCCCGCTCCAGCAGCTGCGGCAGCACCAGACGCGCGTCGCCGGAGAGGAAGTGGGCGCCCGCCACCCCGTTGCGCCTCGCGGCCTGTTCGGCGTCGGAGATGGCCTCGGGGACCAGCTCGATGCCCCACAGCTCGCCTGCACGCGGCGCCAGCGTGAGCGCGATCGTGCCGGTGCCGCAGTAGAGATCAAAGACGCGCTCATAGCCGGTGAGGCCCGCGAGCTCCGTGGCGATGCCGTAGAGCACCTCGGCCATCTCGGTGTTGGTCTGAAAGAACGCCTGCGGCGAGATCCGCAGATCGAGATCGCCCAGCTGCTCTGGCAGCTGCGCATCGCCATAGACCAGCTCGGTTTCGCCGCCGCCGGTGCTCTCGGCGAGGCTGCGGGAGCGAGTCCACAGAACACCCGAGATCGCATGCTCGCCGAGCGCGTCGGTGAGCGCGTGTGCAAACGAGTCGATCTCAAGCTCGCCAGGGGTCGAGACCAGGCGGATCTGCAGCTTGCCGGTGCGCCTGCCCTCACGGACGACCAGGTTGCGCAGCCGCGCCCGCCCGTCGGGCCCCGGGTCCGTCCTTGCGTCCGCGTGCAGCCTGCGGCGATCGGCGCCCGGCGTGCCATCGCCATCCGCCTCGACCGCCGCACCGACGGCGCGCTCCCAGGGGCGCAATCCCTCGGCCAGCGCCCAGCGCAGCGCGACCTCACGCGCACGGTTGCCGAGCTCGGAGGCCAGCAGGCAGTCCTCGATCGCAACAACCCTGTTCCAGCCGGCCGGTGCGTGGAAGCCACACACCAGCTCGCCGCCGGGTCCGGCACCGAAGGAGTACTCGAGCTTGTTGCGGTAGCGCCACTGCTGCTGCGCGGGGACGATCTCCTGCAGCTCATAGCCCTCCAGGTGTCCGATCCGCGAAAGCGCCTCGTCGATCTGCTCGCGCTTTATCTCCAGCTGGCGCTCGTAGGGCAGCACTTGCCAGGGAACGCCCGGGTGAGCCGCCCTGGGCTCGATCCGCTCGGGGCCCGGCTGCAGGATCTCCACTGCGCGTGCATGAGCGTAGGCGCGCTTGCGCTTGTGCACAAACGCGCGCACACGGTCGCCCGGGATCGCGCCGGCGACGAACACGACGTATCCGTCCTGGCCGAATCGGGCCAACCCCTCGCCGCCGTGAGCGAGCGAGTCGATCGTGACCTCGATCTCCTCGCCGCGCTCGGGTCTGCGCGTTGGCGTGGCGGCAGCGCTCACGCCGTTGCCCCTGCGGCGCTGTCTACCGGCGCCGCGGCAGGGTCCTCGCCTGTTGGGCGCAGCAGCAGCTCCAGCAGCGCCTTCTGGGCGTGACGGCGATTCTCGGCCTGATCCCAGATCCGTTGGCGCTGTCCGTAGAGCACCTCGGCGGTGATCTCCTGCCCGGGATGCGCCGGCAGGCAGTGCAGAGCAAAGGCGCCGGGCGCCGCGGCGTCAAGCAGCGTGTCGTCGAGCCGGTAGGGGGCAAGCGCTGCGAGCCGATCGGCATCTTCCTCCTGGCCCATGCTCACCCACACGTCCGTGCAGATCGCCTGTGCTCCTGCAACCGCCTCATAGGGATCCTCGTAGAGCGTGAGCGTGCCGCCCGCTTCATCGGGCAGGGCGAGATCGCCTTCTAGCGCGTAGCCGGGCGGGGAGGCGACGGTGACGTGCATGCCTGCGAGTGCTCCGAGCACCGCCAGCGAGCGCGCCACGTTGGTCCCGTCGCCCAGGTAGGCGACGCGTACGCCCTCCAGCGTGCCGCACGCCTCCTGGATCGTGAGCAGATCCGCGAGCGCCTGGCAGGGGTGGTGCAGCTCACTTAGCATGTTGAAGATCGGGATAGAGGCGTGATTGGCGAGCTCCTGCAGCACGTGGTCCGGACCAGTCCGCATGCCCGCCGCCGCGACCTGGCGCGAGAGCACGAGCGCGGTGTCGCGGATCGACTCGCCGCGGGAGAGCTGCATTTCCCCTGAGCGCAGCACAACCGGATGTCCGCCGAGCTCGTGAATGCCGACCTCGAAGGAGATCCGCGTGCGGGTCGAGGGCTTCTCGAAGATCAGCGCGACGCTTGTGCCCGCAAGCGCGCGGGAGCTCAGCGGATTGGCCTTTAGCTCGCCGGCTCTTTGGAGCAGGGCGCCGAGCTCCGCGGCGGAGATCTCGGCGCCGGTGAGGAAATGGCGTGGCACACTTGCCAGTCTACGCGCCGAGTGCGGAGGTGCCGTGCGCTCGAGCAGGCGGGATATGCTCGTGCAAAGGGTCCAAGCAAGGAGGGGTAGTTGAGAAAGGCACGTACGATCGCGCTGCCGCTCGCATGCATCTCGCTCGCGCTGCTGGGAGCGGGCTGCGGGGGCAGCGGGTCGCCGGCAGGCGCGAGCTCCAGCACCACCACGACGCGCAAGGCGAGCAAGCCCAAGCGCGAAACCGGCCTGGAAGTAAACACCGGCAAAACGCCGGACTGGGCGAAGGTGCCCGCCTCGGCGCCGACCCAGAGTGGCACCGTCCAGATCGCCTACCGCAACATCGCGATCGAACCCGACGCGGTGCGGGTGAAGGTGGGCAGCACGATCAAGTGGACCAACTACGACTCGGTGCCCCACAACGTGGTCAGTGAGGGCGGGCCCATGCACTTCTCATCGGGCAACTTCGGTGAAGGGCACACATACGAGCTGAAGGTGACCAAGACCGGGGTAATCCACTACGAGTGCACGCTGCAGCCGACGACGATGAACGGCACGATCGAAGTCGTCGAATAAGGCCTAAACGAAGGCCGGCCTTCGAGGGCCGGCCAGCGGGTTTGCGTCGTGCTCTAAAGCTGCGCCAGGCCCTCCTCGGGCGTGGAGGCGGTCGCGTACAGGCGCCGCGGGATCCTGCCGGCCAGTCGCGCAAGCCGCCCCGCCTCCACCGCCGCCTTCATCGCCTGTGCCATCTTCACCGGGTCGGCCGCGCGCGAGATCGCGCTTGCAACCATCACCGCGTCGCAGCCGAGCTCCATCGCGATCGCCGCGTCGGAGGCTGTGCCGACGCCGGCGTCCAGCACCACCGGAACGCTCACCGCCTCGCGGATCAGCGTCAGGTTGTAAGGGTTGCGGATGCCCATGCCGCTGCCGATCGGCGCGCCCAGGGGCATCACCGCCGCGCAGCCGACGTCCTGCAGGCGTCGCGCGAGCACGGGGTCGTCGGTTGTGTACGGCAGCACCACAAAACCGTCGTCCACGAGCTCCTCTGCGGCGGCAAGCAGCTCGGGTGCGTCGGGCAGCAGAGTCTCCTCGTCGCCGATCACCTCCAGCTTGACCCAGTCTGTGCCAAACGCCTCGCGCGCGAGCTTGGCGGTCAGCACCGCATCGCGCGCGGTGTGGCAACCGGCCGTGTTGGGCAGCACCTCCACGCCCGCCCTGGCCAGCACGTCCACCAGCGAGCCCCGCTGCCCGGCGCCCGTCTTTGGCATCTCGATCCGACGTAGCGCGACGGTGGCGATCTCGCTGCCGCTGGCCGTGAGTGCCTGCGCCATCAGCTCCATCGAGGCGAAGCCGCCGGTGCCCGAGATCAGCCGGGAGCCAAGCGTTCTGCCGCCGATCACCAGCGGGTCCTCGATGCTCTGGCTCTGCTCCAGCGCGCTCATCGGGCTCATCATCCTCCCTGCATCGCGGTCAGCGCCTCGACCCGCGCTCCGTCGTGCAGCGAGTACGCCTCCCAGTGAGTGCGCGGCACGACCTCGCCGTCGACCGCTACCGCCACGCCCTTGCTCTCGTCGGTGATGCCGATGCTCTGCAGCGTCGCGAGCAGGCTCACGCCATGCGGCAGCTCCACCTGCTCCCCGTTGAGCACGATCACGCCGCCACCGCCCCGGTCAGCGACCCGCACACCAGCTCCGCCGTCAGCGGCGCCAGCAGGATGCCGTTGCGGTAGTGCCCCGTAGCCCAGATCAGGCCCGCAGGCCCGGCGGGGCCGATCAGCGGCACGTTGTCCGGCGTGCCGGGGCGGAAGGAGACGCCGATCTCCTCGATCGCAAGCTCGGCGATTCCCGGGACCAGTTCCCATGCCTCCTTGAGCAACTCGTATACGCCGCCTGCCGTGGGGTGCTCGTCGAAGCCTTGCTCCTCGACGGTGGCGCCGAGCACGTACCGGCCGTCTCCGCGAGGCACGATGTAGCCGCCCTCGTAGCGCAGCACGCGCGTGATCAGGCCCGGGCCGGAGGGGTCGCGCAGCCGCAGGATCTGGCCCTTCACCGGACGCACCTCCGGCAGGCCGATATCGGAGAGCCCCGACACAGCACCGCTCCAGGCGCCCGCCGCGAGCACCACCGTGTCCGCATGCACGAACGAGCCATCCGGCAGTCGCAAGCCGCTCACCGCCTCGCCACCGATCGCCACGGCCGCCTCGCCCGCACCCTCAAGCACCCGCACGCCGGCGTGCTCGCACGCACTGGCGAGTGCCCCCACCACCGCGCGCGGATCGACACTGTGATCCTCCGGCGCTTCCAGCGCGAGCCTTACCCGCGGCGCAAGTGCCGACTCGAGCTCGCGTGCCTGGCTGCCGCGCAGGCGCCTGGTCTGCAGGCCGAGACTGTCGCGCAACTCGCTCTGGCGCTCGAGCGCGCGGGCCTCGTCGGAGTCCCTTGCCAGCATCAGCGTGCCGCTGCGGTGCAACTGCACATCGACCCCGCTCTCTTGGCGAAGCTCCGCGGCGAAGCTCGGCCACATCTCCGCCGAGCGCAGGTTCATCTCCAGCACCGCCTGCGCCGCCGGGCCGAACTCGGCCTCGCTGACGGGGGCGAGCATGCCCGCTGCGACGCCTGAGGCGCCGCAGCCGAGTCGATCGCGCTCGAGAACTAGCACGCTGTGGCCGAGCTGCCGCGCCCTCCAGGCGCAGACCAGGCCGATCACACCGCCCCCCAACACCGCTATCTCCACGTCATGGCGCAGCCCCGATGGCATGGCTCTGATGCTAGCCCCGGCGCTCTACGGCGTGCGCGTGGAAGACTTGATGGCATGACAACAGCAGCCACAGACGCTGCCGCCACGGGCGAAGATCGCCGCCGACGCCTGGCCGGCGCGCGGCTTTACCTGGTCTGCGACGCTCGCCCCGGCGGCCGTGCTCTAGCAGACGTGCTCCCGGCTGCGATCGCGGGCGGCGTCGATGTCTTTCAGCTGCGCGAGAAGGAGCTCTCTGAAAGCGAGCTGCTGCCGATCGCGCGCGAAGCGGTGGAGATCTGCCAAAGCCATGGCGCGCTTTCGATCGTCAACGATTGGCCGCAGGTTGCGCTCGCCTGCGACGCCGACGGCATCCACGTCGGCCAGGAGGACATGGCGCCGGTGCGAGTGCGTGAGATCTGCGGGCCGCAGATGCTCGTCGGGCTCTCCACCCATGCGCCCGGCGAGATCGACGCCGCCGGCGAGCAGCCCGTTGACTACATCGGCGTGGGCCCGGTCCACGAGACGCCGACCAAGCTCGGCCGGCCCGCCGTGGGGGCCGAGCTCGTGGAATACGCGGCCGCGAACACCCGCCTTCCCTTCTTCGCGATCGGTGGGATCGACACCGGCAATATCGCAGCGGTGCTGGCGGTGGGTGCAGGCCGTGTGTGCGTGCTGCGGGCGATCGCCGATGCCGAAGATCCGGCAGATGCGGCCGGCCGACTGCGCGCGCAGATCGATGCTGTCCCGCTTCGCTAGCCTCTGCCCGGCATGCGCGCAGCGACGGTCCGCAACGGCGAGATAGTCATCGAGGAGCACCCCGACCCACTGCCGGGGGCCGGAGAGGTGCTCGTGCGGGTGCATGCCGCCGGCCTCAACGGCGCCGACATGATGCAGAAGCGCGGCCTCTACCCTGCGCCGCAGGGCTCCCCGCAGGAGATCCCGGGCCTTGAGCTGGCGGGCGAGGTGGCCGCGCTGGGCGAGGGTGCACAGCGGTTCGGCCTCGGCGACCGCGTGATGGCAATCGTCGGCGGCGGCGGCCAGGCGGAGCTCGCCATCGTGCACGAGCGCCAGTTGATGCCTGTGCCGCAGCACCTCTCCTGGGCGCAGGCCGGAGGCCTGCCGGAGGTCTTCACCACTGCCCACGACGCGCTCTTTATGCAGGCGCAGCTGCGCTGCGGCGAGCGGCTGCTCGTGCACGGCGGCGCCGGCGGTGTGGGCACCGCCGCGATCCAGATCGCCGCCGCAGCGGGCGCACAGGTAACCGCGACGGTCCGCAACGAGTCGCTGCGCGAGCAGGTCGCTGCGCTGGGCGCAGACGTGATCGCGGCCGAGGGCTTCGAG
The DNA here is from genome assembly GCA_036008645.1 of Solirubrobacteraceae bacterium. GTDB lineage: Bacteria > Actinomycetota > Thermoleophilia > Solirubrobacterales > Solirubrobacteraceae > Palsa-744. The sequence continues at coordinate 12,566 of DASYNI010000011.1, read as the reverse complement.
CAGACCGGCCCCTACGACGTGATCCTCGAGCTGGTCGGCGCCCCAAACCTCGCCGGCAACCTGCAGGCGCTTGGCACAGGCGGGCGAATCGTCGTGATCGGCGTGTCCGCCGGCGCCAAGGCCGAGATCAACCTGCTCGCTCTGATGGGAAAGCGCGCCCGTATCTACGGCTCCACGCTGCGCGCAAGGCCGCTGGAGGAGAAGGCGCTTGCCGCTCGCGGCGTTGAGCGCGAAGTACTGCCGCTGCTGGCCGCGGGCAAGGTCAGCGTGCCGGTCGCCGAGGTCTTCCCGCTGGAGCAGGCTGCAGCCGCCTACGACCGCTTCTCCGCGGGCGGCAAGCTCGGCAAGCTCGTGCTGGAGATATAGGGCGCTCCGCCGCGAGCCCGCAGCGCTCCGCTAGTACGGCGGCTGCGCCGCGTACCAGTCGCCGAGCTTTCTGAAGGCATCCCAGAACTCGCGCTTGGCGCCCTGCTCATCCAGCGAGTCGTCGATGCTTGGCACATAGAGCGCCTCGATGCTCGGCGTCAGGCGCTGTACCTCACCCAGCCTCGGCTCCAGCTCGAGCGCCAACGGCAGCTCCAGCTCGTTGAGCGTCTGCAGTGCCTCCAGCCCCATCACCACCACGATCTTCGGTTGCACGATCGCGATCTCCTCGAGCACGCGGCAGATGCAGCCGAAGTCGGCCAGGGAGGGGTCGGGCAGCGGACACTTCGCGCACAGCGTGCCGTAGACGCTCAGCGGGTCGATCGACAGGCGCTTGAAGGCCTTCATCAGCGCGCCGCCGGCGCGGCCATAGAAGGCGACGCCCTCCTCGATCTCCGACGGCGTCGGCGCGTACTTCAGCAGCATCACATCTGCCTGCGGATGCCCCGAGCCGAGCACCGGCATCAGGTTGCCGCGGGGGCACAGCTCGCAGCCCTGCACCTCGCGGGTGAGACTGTTCAGCTCGCGGATCGCCCGCTCGAGGTACTTCTCGCGGATCTCGTCATCTGTCAGCGGCATGGGACGCGAAGGGTTTTGACAGCTCGGCCGTGTCTCCTTGCCGGTGCATCAACGCTTGCGCGGCTGCGTGGCCTTGCGCACCCGTCGCGCGCGGCTGGCGCGGCGCGCGGAGGGCGGCGTAGCCCGTGTTTGCAGGAACTTCAGCGCCTGCACGTAGAGCAGGCTCTTCGGCTTGGTGAGGATGTCGGCGTCGCGCAGCGACTGCAGGAACTCGTGCGGCCCGTCGAAGTCCTTCATCCTGATCCGCACCGACCCGAGCCCTTGGGCAACGTGGGAGTCCGAGCCGGCGCCGGCCGTCAGCCGGTACTTGGCGGCGAATCGGGCAGCCTCCTCGTTGAAGGCGCCGATCGCCACGCGCGGATTGAACACCTCGATCGCGTCGACGTCCTGGAGGATGCCCAGCATGTGCTCGTAGTCGGGCACGGAGTGCAGCCGATCGAAAGGGTGGGGCACGTAGACCACGCCTCCCTGCCGCTTGATCTCCGTCACCGTCTGCTCCAGCGTCAGCCCACGGGGGATGCGCTCCTGGATGAAGAGGCCGATCACCTCTCCCTGCGAGGCGGTCTTGACCTCCTCGCCGACGATCACCTTCACGCCGAACTCAGCCGCCTTCTCCTGTGCCTCCAGCGCCCCGGATATCTCGTTGTGGTCGGTGACCGCGATCGCACCGAGCCCCTGTTCGCGTGCTGTGGCGAGCAGCACCTCCACTGGCGTTGCGCAGTCGTGGGAGTGGTCGGTGTGCATGTGCAGGTCGACGTCGATCAACGGGTGCCGGGCGATCCGCTGGGCGAGCGCCGGATCGCCGCTGGTGGAGTGCCGGCGGGCCGCCGCCTGCTCATAGATTGCCTGCACCGCGTCGACCGGCTCGCCGGAGAGCAGCTGGTATTCGCCGGGGAAGAAGCGCTGCATCAGCGCTGCGGTCTGCGCGCTGGTGGCGGTGCGCGCGTCCAGGCGGCCGAGGAAGGTCTCCACGAAGCGACGTGCGATCAGCGTTGAGAGCAACCGCTCGGTGGGCGCATGAAAGGTCGCCACGTTCAGCGAGCGGGAGTGGCGCAGCGCCGCATTGGAGGCGCTTGGCGCAAACGGCTCGTGCACGTGCACGAAATCGAGTGCAACGGCGCCGAACACCTCCTCGATCGTGCGCGAGACGTCAAGCGGCACCGCCGCGGGTGGCCTAAGGCGCGTGTGCCCGCCGCCGGGCACATCAAGCATCTCGCCCACGGCGAGCACGCGGGGGTTGCCGGTATCGGTGCCCTCTAGGAGCTGCCTGGGATCCTCGCGCGCCTCGCGCAGCAGGCGCCTGCTCGCACGCACGGCCTCGCTGGAGCGCGAGGGCGCCAGTATCAGGACGCGATGGCCACGCGCCGAGAGCTCGCCGCAGAGCTTGCGCACGTAAGCGACCAGATCGCTGCGCTCCGCCTCCAAAGGAAGCGGGCAGACGTGGGCGATCGAGAACCGTGGCGAGGCCACGCCGCCATTATCGCGCCTGCCGTCAAGCTCGCCGCCGGTGCGCTGCGTGCGGCGAGCCCGAGGGCCAGTTCTGTCTCAGCCGCTGCTGGCCGCGACGCGCTTGGCGGGCGTCCTGCGCTTGCTCGCGGCACGCTTGGTCGGCGCGGTCTTGCGAGCGGGGGTGGCAGTGCTTGCGCGGCGTTCATGCTTGGCGATGAACTTCTCGGTCTCCCCCTTGGCGAGGTGATCCTCGCGCTGGTTGTGCGGCGACTTCATCAGGTAGGAGCTGGGCCCGTCGAGCTGCCCGCCGATGCCGTTGTTGAGCGCGAGCTTGCAGCAGCGCACTGCGTCGATCACGATCCCGGCCGAGTTAGGCGAGTCCCACACCTCGAGCTTGAGCTCCACGTTCAGCGGCACGTCACCGAAGGCCTGCCCCTCGACGCGGATGTGCGCCCACTTGCGGTCTGTCAGCCAAGGCACATAGTCCGACGGGCCGATGTAGACGTCGCTGGCCGGCAGCACCTCGTCCATGATCGAGGTCACGGCGTTGGTCTTGGAGATCTTCTTGGACTCCAGCCGCTCGCGCTCGAGCATGTTGTAGAAGTCCATGTTGCCGCCGACGTTCAGCTGCGAGGTGCGCTGGATCGCAACGCCGCGGTCGTCGAACAGACGCGCGAGCGTGCGGTGCACGATTGTCGCGCCGACCTGAGACTTGATGTCGTCACCGACGATCGGCAGTTTGGCCTTCTTGAAACGCCGGTCCCAGTAGTCCTCGCGGGCGATGAAGACGGGGATGCAGTTGACGAAGCCGCAGCCGGCCTCCAGCACCTGCTCGACGTACCACTTGGTCGCCTGCTCGGAGCCGACCGGCAGATAGGAGACCACCACGTCGGTGTGGGTGTCCTGCAGGATTTTGACGATGTCCGCGGTCTCGCCGGGCGCCTTGACGATCTTCTCCTTGAGGTACTTGCCAAGGCCGTCGTGGGTCATGCCGCGGTAGACGGGAACGCCCAAGTTCTTCGGCACCTTCGCGAACTTGATCGTGTTGTTCTGCCCGGCCCAGATCGCCTGGCCGAGGTCCTTGCCCACCTTGGTGCGGTCGATGTCGAAGGCGGCGGTGAACTCGATGTCTTTGACGTGATAGCCGCCGAGATCGACGTGCATCAGGCCGGGAACGCGCTGCTCCGGATCGGCGTTCGCGTAGTAATGCACGCCCTGCACGAAGGAAGAGGCGCAGTTGCCCACGCCGATGATCGCGACCCTGACTTTGTCCTCGGCATAGCGTGCCGCGCCATTGGTGGAGACGCCGTTGGTGGACGCCCTGCCGTTGCTCTGATGTGCGCTCACTTGAAGAATTCCTTGGTCGATGAACTTTGGAGAGTACCCCGCCGCCCGCGCGAGGTGACGCGTGCTTGGCCGCCCGCCTGCCGCAGCGCTCAGCTGAGCGCCTTGCGTACGTGCCAGATCCGTTGCAGGACCGTCACGACGCTGAGCGCCGCCAGCACGTAGACCACGGGCGCGAGCAGGCTGAAGTGCGCGATCGACGCGCCGCGCGCAAAGACCAGCCCGATCGAGAGAATCACCACGCGCACCGGCCGGGTCGCAAGCCCGACCTTGCATTCCACGCCGAGCGCCTCGGCGCGCGCGCGGGTGTAGGAGACCATCAGCGAGGCCAGCACTGCGACCACGACCGCGGCCGCTGCGCCGGAGCGGCCTTCGGCGGCGAACACCGCGGCAACGGCCGTCAGCACGATGCCCTCCTCGATCCGGTCGAGCGTGGAGTCGAGGAACGCGCCGAAGGGGGTGCCCTTGCCCGACATCCGCGAGTAGCGCCCGTCGAGCGTGTCCATGATCGAGCCGACGATGAACGAGACTCCACCGAGGAAGAACAGCCGTTCCCACACCAGCACCGCCGCGATCACGTTCAGCACCAGGCCGGTGAGCGAGATCGCGTTCGGAGTGAGGCGCGACTCGATTAGCCGGTTGCGCACCATCTCGCGCCGCTCCGGGGCGATCAGAGGCGTGCGGGCACCGCCGCGCAGCGGACGCTCCCGGTGGGCGCTGCCGCGGCGCCGTCGCGGCGTCGCGGCGTGCTGAGGCTGTGTGCGGGGACTATCAGCCATCGCCGCTCACGTTATCCGTTCGCCTGCACAGGTGTGCTTGAGAAGCGCCAGGCAACCGGCCGCAACCGCGCCAGACCGTGCGCCGCGAACGCCGAGATGCCGGCCGTCAGCGCGCCCAGCAGCGCATCGAATATGAAGTGGTTTGCGGTCGCGACGATCACGAAGGCAATTAGGAAGGGATACAGCGCCCAGGCCACCTTCGCGATCTTCAGCTTGACCAGCCCCACCAGCCGCCAGCCAATCATCACCGCGAACGCGACGTGCATGGAGGGCACGGCCGCATACGGGTTAAAGAGGGCGCTCATCGAGGCGGTTTCATGCCCGACGTGCGTGCCGGCGAGCGAGGCGACGGTGTCCACGAAACCCCATTCCGGCATGAACCGCGGCGGCGCGGTGGGAAAGACCGCGTAGCCGATCAGTGCGATCGCCATCGAGATCATCAGCATGTTGCGCACGAAGTAGAAAGAGCGGTTGTGGCGCAGGTAGATGTAGGCCAGGGCAGCGATCGTCACCGTCGTCTGTGCGTTGACGTAAAGCCAGCTGGAGATGTCGATTAGCGCGTGGCTGCCCATCGCCCAGGCCTGGATCGAGGGCTCGACGAATATGTGCAGGGTCCGCTCGAGCTGGATCACCTCGCGCGTGTGGTCGAAGGCGACGGCCGTCTGTACCTCAGCCATGGCGCGGACCGCGCTGTAGCAGAGGTAGGCGGCGCCGAAGAGCGCGATCTGGCGCAACAGGTCGAGCCAGCCGTTGGGTAGCAGACGCGCCTGCAGTCCCCGAACCGTGAGGGACCGTAGCCGCAGGGCGCGAGGCTGGGCGTCCATCGGGAGCAAAGGCTAGTGCATGGCCCTGCGGCAGCGGCGCATCAATTTACGCAACGCGGGCTATGCGAGAAGACGCGATCCAGGGCGAACTGGATTTCGACGCGAATCGTGCCTGCGCGCCGCGCCTGCACCTCAGTGAAACCACCGGAGGCTGCCGAGACGCAACCGGCTGCCGGGGAGGCGAGAGCCCAGTAGGGAGTCCAGTGCAGCCGCACCTCGTAGCTGCCGGGGCGCGGCGCCTGCAGCGTGAACGAGTCGGTGCCGATCTGGAGCATCTGCGCCGGTGCCTGCACCAGCGGCGTTGCGTTGTGGACCGCGAAAAGGCGCCACCGGGAGCTATGCCAGACCTGCGCGAGGTACGGCAGACCACCCTCGATCAGGTGCTTCTCTTCCTGGCCGGCGGAGTCGAGCTTGGCGGCTGGCAGCGCCACATAGGCAATGGCGTTTTCGTTGAGCCAGTGCCGGTAGGCGCTCATGCTCAACCGGCCGCCGTAGAAGAGGGCGTCATAGCGGGTGTCGAGCTGGCGCTCCCAGCCCCTGGCGATCGAGATCGAGCCGCCCGGGAGGTACACGGATTCCCAGTGGGCGTTGGTCATCGGCACCTCCACCCTGATTGGGTTCCCGCCCGCCCCTTGCCCGCCCGCCCCGCGTGAGAGCCGCAGCAGCTCGGCCCTCAGAGGCGCGTAGAAGGAGGAGTGGACCGTGGGATCTCCCGCCAATGCGACCTGGTCGTCGATCGCGGTTGCAAGCTGCCAGTAGAGCAGTAGCGGCGCGAGCAGCAGAAGCAGGAGCCGCTGGGCGTTGGCGCGCCGCCCGAGCGATACGCCCGTGCCGGACCAAAGCACGCCGACCACGATCGGGGCTCCGAACATCGCCCCCAGCCTCGTGACGTTGCTTCCCGCCGGAGTTTGAATGAGGAAGCTGGCGGTCAGTGCGACCGCGTAGAGGCAGGCGCCGATGCGCACCGTTCGCCTGCCGAGAATGCTGAGAGCTCCCGCAGGCAACAGCGCGGCGATCGCGACAGCGGCTGCGAGCTCCGGCCAGAAGGCGCTGGCAGCGAAGGGCTCGTAGCCGCCCTCCGGAAAGAGGAGCGCGAGCAGCATGATCGTTGCGAGTGCCGCGGCGGCCGCAAGCAAGCCGTCCCGCATACGCGCCTGCCCGCTCAGCCGCGTGGCGAGCGCGACTGCAACGCCGGCCAGAGCGAGGAAGGCACCGGCCACCGGGCTGGCCGCGGAGGTCGCGACCGCGAGCACGACAGTTACAGGCCACGCGGCGACGGTCATCGCGAGCGTCGCGGCGAGCGCCAGCGCGACGCCGAGATCGTAAGGGACGCGCCCAGACGGCAGCTCAGCACAGAAGCCGAATGCAAAGACGACCGTCGCGGCGCGTGCCGCGCTGCGAGGCAGAGCGCGCGGTGAGATGAGGCCAAAGAGCGTGGATGCGACTACGGCGCAGAGCGCCAGCAAGACCCGCACTCCCAGCAACGCTCCGAGCGCGGGAGCTAGCAGCGAGTAGGCCGGCAGCGCGTGGCCGAGGTACCAGCCGTCGTCCCAGACCGTCAAGCCGGCGCGTGCGAACAGGTCGGATCGATACGTGGCGGCGGCCAGGTCGCCACTAGGGGGAGCAACGAGAAGGTAGACGCCGCCGAGTAGGGCCGCAAGGAGGGCGCCCCAAAGCCAAGTCGGTGCCTGCCGGCTTTGCTTGACGGTCTTGGGCGAGAGCCGCTCGTGGGCCGATGTACTTTCAAGCGCGGAGGCTGCCACCGGATGATCTTCCCATCGCCGCAGGGCTCGCGAGCAGCCAAGCTGCTGCCGGGGCCGGTCGGCTAGCGTGCAACGCGTGCCCGCATCGACCGCGAGAGCGAACGGCAAGTCCGACTGGCGTCTGCCATCGCGCAGGCGTGTGTTGCGGATCTCAGAGCGCCTGCGTGAGATATATGGCGTGCCGCTGATGGCACCGCATGGGGACCCGCTGGCCGAGCTGGTGCTCACCGTGCTCTCTCAGAGCACCAACGACCGCAACCGCGACGTGGCCTTCCTGCGACTGCGCCGGAGGCTGCCGAGCTGGGAGGCGGTGAGGCGTGCGCCCGTCGAGGTGGTGGAGGAGGCGATCAGGCCAGGCGGCATCTCGAAGGTCAAGTCGGCGCGGATCAAGGCGATCCTGGACGCGATCGCGGCCACGGCGCCTGCGCGGTCGGATCCGCTGTCGCTGGACTGGATGCGCCAAGCGCCGCTGGGGCAGGCGCGCGACTATCTGACCTCCCTGCCCGGCGTCGGGCGCAAGACCGCGGCCTGCGTACTGCTGTTTACGTGGGGTCTACGCGATGTGCCTGTCGATACGCACGTCTCGCGTGTCGGAATGCGCCTGGAGCTGCTACGCCCGGGAGCAGGTTTCGATGAATTGCACGACCAGATGCATGCGATCACGCCGCCCGGGCAGGAGCTGGAGCTCCATGTCAATCTGCTGCGACACGGCCGGCGCACCTGCAGCGCTCGCTCTCCGGCGTGTGAGCGCTGCGCGCTGGCGCAGATGTGCCCGAGCAGGGGCGCCTTCTGAGATGGCGGCGGATTTGCCGGAGGGCCGAAGCTAGGAAAGCTCGACGGCCGGCCCAGGGCCGCCGGTCTGCGCGATCTTCTCGCGCTGGCTCTCTGCGCTGACTCTGACGACGTCCCAGGCCAAGCCAATCCTGGCCATGCCAAGGATCAGCCACCCGGAGGGGTCGAGCTCCCACCAGCGCAGGCCGTGGAAGGCCGAGCGGGGAAAGGCGTGGTGGTTGTGGTGCCAGGCCTCTCCAAGCGAAGGCAGCGCAAGCCAGAAGACGTTCGTCGAATGGTCTTCTATGGGAAAGCGGCGCGTGCCGAAGAAGTGGCAGATCGAGTTGATGCTCCAGGTGACGTGGTGCACGAGAAAGATCCGCACGAGCCCTCCCCACAGCAGTGCCGCCAGGGCCACGGTGAGCGATCCGCCGCTCAGAGCCAGGCCGAGCAGGAACGGGATCAGCAGGCTGGCGAGCACGAGCAGCGGGAAGGCTCGGTTCAGCGCCCGCATCACCGGGTCTTCGAGCAGGTCGCGCGCGAAGCGTTTGGAGGAGGCTTGGCCGTGGGTGCTGAACAGCCAGCCGACGTGCGCGTGCCAGAGCCCGCGCAGCATGCCGCCGACGCCGGCGCCCTGGCCCGCATGCGGGCTGTGAGGGTCGCCCTCCTCATCGGTGAAGGTGTGGTGCTTGCGGTGATCGGCCACCCAGTCGATCGCCGGCCCCTGGACGGCCATCGAGCCGAGGATCGCGAGCGTGTAGCGAGTGATCCGATGGGTCTTGAACGCCCTGTGGGTGAGCAGCCGGTGGAAGCCGACGGTGATGCCGATCGCCGTCAGCATGTACATGCCGGCGAAGATGGCGAGGTCGCTTGCCCCGAGGAAGTGGTGCCAGAGCAGCACGCCGGCGGCGATCACGGCCAGGAACGGCAGCACGACCGCGGCGATGTTGGCATTGCGCTCCAAGCGCGTCACACTTTGAGCGTAGGCGATGCAATCGACCGTTTTTCATCAGTTCTGCGACTATCTAAGGCTGATTTCTTGTGTCATTACAACAAAAGAGCAAGTCGGCTGAGCCTCCGCGGGCGCCTTCGGCCGCGGATCGTCCCTGGGAGCTTCTGCAACGCGACCTCGCGGCGGCGCTGGAGCCCGCGCTGCCCGCGCTTGCCGACGAGGTGATCGTGGCGGTCGGCGAGGCGGTGCCCGAGTACCGCCGACCGCTCGAGGGCGCCTTCGGCCGTGGCCTGCGAGCAGGGGTGCGTCGCTCGTTGCAGCAGTTCGTGGACCTGATCGGCCGCCCGGGCGAGGTCTCGGCAGCCAGCCGCGAGGTGTACCGCGAGCTGGGGCGCGGCGAGCATCGCTCCGGCAGAACCCTTGACGCGCTGCAGGCTGCCTACCGCCTCGGCGCGCGGCTCTCCTGGCGGAGGCTTTCGGTGCTCGCACGCGAGCAGGGCGCCGACGCCGAGACGATCTCGCTGCTGGCAGAGTCGATCTTCGCCTACATCGATCAGGTCTCCGCGACTTCCGTCGAGGGCTACGCCCAGGCTCAGGCCGAGCTCGCGGGCGAGCGGGAGCGTCGTCGCCGCCGTCTCGTGCGGCTGTTGGTGGAAGAGCAGGCAGCCGCCGATCTCGACCTTGGCGCGGCCGCGCACGACGCGGGCTGGAAGCTGCCGGAAAGCCTTGCCGTGCTCGCGTGCGAGTGCCCCGACGTGAGCCGCCTGAGCACGCTGATCGGCGGAGGAGCGATCGGCACGCAGTTGGATGAGACCGCATGCGTGCTGGTGCCCGGCACGGGCGCACGCCGGACGCGCGATGTGCGGTCGGCCGTGGAGCGGATCGGGGGCCGGGACGGGATGCTGGCCGCACTCGGACCGACGAGTACCCTGAGCGAGGCTCCAGTCAGCTACGCGCGCGCACGGGCAGCGCTCGCGCTTCGGCGCGCCGGCATCCTGTCCGCCGAGGGGCTGACTATCGCCTCAGAGCATCTGCTGACGCTGATGTTGCACCGCGACCCGTCGCTGACCGCAGAGCTGGCCGCGCGCAGCCTCCTGCCGCTCCAGGCGCTGGCGCCACGATCGCGCGAGCGCTTGGAGCAGACGCTGCTTGCATGGTTGCGCCACGGTGGCAACGTCCCCGCCGCCGCGGCGGAGCTGCACGTGCACCGACAGACCGTCCGCTACCGCCTGGGGCGCCTGCGCGAGCTGCTCGGCGACGCGTTGGACGATCCCGACCGGCGGCTGGAGCTCGAGCTCGCGCTGCGCGGCCAGGGGGTGGAAGGCCCATGAAGATCTGTCATACTGGCACTCAGATTTATAAAGCGACGATCTCGTAGGGTGCCGCTGGACGCGGCCCCGGAAGCGGTCGAAGGGCTCCGCAGAGCCCTGCACAGCGGCCGGCGAGATCTCATCGATACGAAGGAGCCCCTCCAATTATGGCCAAGACCATAGGCATCGATCTCGGCACGACGAACTCGTGCATGGCCGTGCTCGAGGGCGGCGAGCCGACGGTGATCGAGAACGCCGAGGGCGGGCGCACAACCCCCTCGGTCGTCGCGTTCGCCTCCTCCGGCGAGCGCCTCGTCGGCACGGTCGCCAAGCGACAGGCGGTCACCAACCCGCAGAACACGATCTTCTCCATCAAGCGCTTCATGGGGCGCAAGGAGGGCGAGGTTCGCGAGGAGGAGTCGATCGTCCCCTACAAGGTCGTCTCCGGCCCCAACGGCGACGCGCGCGTTGAAGCTGACGGCGAGCAGTACTCCCCGCCGCAGATCTCCGCGATGATCCTGCAGAAGCTCAAGGCGGACGCGGAAGCGTACCTGGGCGAGACCGTCGACTCAGCGGTGATTACAGTCCCCGCCTACTTCAATGACGATCAGCGCCAGGCGACCAAGGACGCCGGCAAGATCGCCGGGCTGGACGTCAAGCGCATCATCAACGAGCCCACCGCGGCCTCGCTTGCGTACGGGCTGGACAAGGAGCACGACCAGACGATTCTCGTCTTCGACCTCGGTGGGGGCACGTTCGACGTCTCGGTGCTGGAGATCGGCGACGGCGTCTTCGAGGTCAAGTCCACCGCGGGCGATAACCATCTCGGCGGCGATAACTTCGACAAGGCGATCGTCGACTGGCTGGTCGCCGACTTCAAGCGCGACAAGGGCATCGACCTCGCGGCCGACCCGATGGCTCTGCAGCGGCTCTACGAGGCGGCCGAGAAGGCAAAGATCGAGCTCTCCACCACCCAGGAGACGCAGATCAACCTGCCCTTCATCACCGCGGATGCCAGCGGGCCCAAGCACCTCGACACGCGGCTGACGCGTGCCAAGCTCTCCGAACTGACCAGCACCCTGCTCGACCGCGTGGTGGCGCCGGTGCGCCAGGCGCTCGACGACGCCAAGGACAAGGGCGCCGCCAACATCGACCACGTCGTGCTCGTCGGCGGCATGACCCGCATGCCGGCCGTGCAGGAGAAGGTCAAGGAGCTAACCGGCAAGGAGCCGCATCGCGGGGTCAACCCCGACGAGGTGGTCGCCGTCGGCGCCGCGATCCAGGCCGGCGTACTGGCCGGCGACGTCAAGGACGTGCTGCTGCTCGACGTGACCCCGCTGACCTTGGGCATCGAGACCAAGGGCGGCGTGATGACGCGGCTGATTGAGCGCAACACGACGATCCCGACCCGCAAGGCGGAGGTCTTCTCCACCGCGGAGGACAACCAGCCCTCGGTGGAGATCCACGTGCTGCAGGGCGAGCGCGAGATGGCGGCCTACAACAAGTCGCTCGGCAAGTTCCAGCTCACCGGCATCCCGCCGGCGCCGCGCGGCATCCCGCAGATCGAGGTCGCCTTCGACATCGACGCCAACGGCATCCTCAACGTCTCCGCGAAGGATCTGGGGACGGGCAAGGAGCAGAAGATCGAGATCAAGTCCGGCTCCGGACTCTCGGACGAGGAGATCAAGAACATGGTCTCCGACGCCGAGTCCCACGCCGAGGAGGACGCTAAGGCACGCGAGCTCGCCGAGGCGCGCAACAACGGCGAGAACGCCGCCTATCAGGCCGAGAAACAGCTATCCGACTTGGGCGACCAGGTCGATGCCGACTCCAAGGGCCGGATCGAGGAGGCGATCAAGGAGGTTCGCGAGTCGCTCGAGTCCGAGGATCCCGCGGCGATCAACGCCAAGACCGAGACGCTGCAGACGGCATTCCATGCGGTCTCCGAGGCGATGTACCAGCGCGCCCAGGAGTCCGCGGCGGCCGGCGGCGATGGTGCCGAGGCCAACGGCGGCAGCGCCGACGGCGATGGCGCTTCCTCCGATGAGGAGGACGTCGTCGATGCCGAGGTCGTCGACGAGCCCCAGGGCTGATCGCGATGAGCGATACGGATACGGGTACGGAGCAGACGATCGAAGAGCAGGATCAGGCGCCCGCGGAGGGGGGCGCCGCGACGGGATTGGAGGGCTCGGGCGGGCCGGAATCGTCGTCGCTGGGGGGCGACGACGACGGTGGCCCTGGTGAGGTGCTCCAGGGCGAGGTCCTCGAGGACGAGGCCGGCGACGACGCGGCGGAGCTCGAGGGCGACCTCGATGAGCTCGCGGTTCTCGCCGGCGAGCGCGATCAGTACCTCGCGCTCGCCCAGCGCACGC
>DASYNI010000010.1:0-312558 GCA_036008645.1 Solirubrobacteraceae bacterium | reverse complement strand
TCCCGGCCTGCTCGCGCTCGCCGAAGCGGGCGCCGCGAGCGGTGATATCGAGCGGCATCCCGTTGTCGCCCTGGAAGATGTCCTCGGGCGCGATCCCGACCGCCTCCGCGAGCTGGGCGTGCAGGCGCAGGCGCTTGAAGTCGCCGTGGAACGGCATCACGTAACGCGGCTTGACGAGGTTGAGCATCAGCTTCACCTCCTCGGCATAGCCGTGGCCCGACGCGTGCACGGGCGCCTCGCGCGGGGTGATCACGTCGCAGCCGATGTGGTAGAGCCGATCGATCGTCTCGTTCACCGCGCGCTCGTTGCCGGGGATCGGCGTGGCCGAGAAGACGACCGTGTCACCGGCCTTCAGCTCGACCTGCGGATGGTCGCGGTAGGCCATGCGACGGAGCGCTGAGAGCGGCTCGCCCTGGGAGCCGGTGGAGATGATCACGATCCGCTCGTCGGCGAAGTCGGTCAGCTCGCGCGGGTTGACGAGCATGCCGTCGGGAATGTCGATGTGGCCAAGGCGCCGTCCGATCGAGACGTTCTTGCGCATCGAGCGGCCGACGAGCACCACCTTGCGGTCCAGCGCCTCCGCGGCGTCCACGACCTGCTGCACGCGGTGGATGTTCGAGGCGAAGCTCGTGACCACGATCCGCCCCTCGCAGCGCGAGAAGGTCTCCTGCAGGTGCCTGCCGACCTCCGACTCAGAAGGCGAGAAGCCCTTGCGGTCGACGTTAGTCGAGTCGCCGCCGAGCAGCAGCACCCCTTCCCTGCCGAGCTCAGCCAGCCGCGAGACGTCCGCCGGCGGGCCGTCGACGGGGGTCTGGTCGAACTTATAGTCGCCGGTGATCAGCACGGTGCCAAGCTCGGTCCCGAGCGCCACCGCGCAGGAATCCGGGATCGAATGGGTCATGTGCACGAGCTCGAGCTCAAAGGGGCCGAGGTCCAGCGCCTCCCCCGGGTCGACCTCGATCAGCTCGACGTCCTTCAGGCGGTGCTCCTCCAGCTTTGACTCGGCCATCGCGATCGTGAGCGGGCCGCCGTAGATGGGTGGCGGCTCGTGCAGCTGAGCAAGCTCGCGGATCACCCACGGCAGCGCGCCGATGTGGTCCTCGTGGCCGTGCGTGATCACAATCGCCTCGATGTCGCGGGCGCGCTCGCGCAGGTAGGAGAAGTCGGGCAGCACCAGATCGATCCCGACCATCTCCGGCGTCGGGAAGCGCAGACCCACATCGACTACGACAATCCTGCCGTCGTGCTCGACGACGGTCATGTTCTTGCCGATCTCGCCCAGGCCGCCGAGCGGTAGGACCTTCACGCCCGCGCTCATGCAGCGGTGCTCGCGGACAGCAGCCCGTGGCGCTCCAGCATCGCCCTCACGAGCGCCAGCTCTTCCTCGGTCGCCTCCACCAGCGGCAGCCTCAGACCGCCGACTTTGTGGCCGAGCAGATTCAAAGCCGCCTTGGTACAGGTCGGGCTGGCGGTCATGAACAGTGTCTTGTAGACGTCCTGCAGCGAAGCGTCGATCTCATGCCGGCGCTGCGGGTCGCGCGCCATCTCACTCATCTGATCGCCGACGACGTGGGTGGCGACCAGGATTCCGCCGGCGCCGCCCATGTCCAGAGTCTGCGCGAAGGTCTCGTTGTCACCGGCGTAGAGATCCAGGCCGTTGATCGGCTGCAGCTCGCTCGGGTTGGACTGCTTGACGCCGTCGATGTGCTCGATCTGCGCCAGCCGCTCAAGCAGCTGCGGCGGCATGTTCGTCCCCGTGCGGGCGGGGATGTTGTAGAGCAGGATCGGCCGGTCGGTCGCCTTGGAGACCTCTTCGTAGTGGCGCATAATGCCGAGCGGGCTCGGCCGGTTGTAGTACGGAGTGACGCTGAGCGTTGCATCCACGCCAAGGTCGGTCGCCCGGCGGGTCAGCTTGACGGCGTGGGCGGTGTCGTTTGAGCCGGTGCCGCCGATGATGCTCACGCCGGCCGGGCGCTCTTTGACCGCGAGCTCGATCAGCCCAAGGTGCTCCTCGTCGTCGAGCGTCGTGGCCTCTCCGGTTGTGCCGCAGACTACGAAGCCCTCGGAGCCATGCGCCGCGAGGTGGTGCATCAGCGCCACGAAGCTCTCAGCGTCGACCTTCCCCTCCTCATCGAAGGGCGTGACGATCGCGGTGAGCACCGTTCCCAGGTCGAGCATCCCGGGCATTATCCCATGCCCTCCTGCGGATCCCGATCGAAGAGCAGGTGCTCCAGGCCGATCACCGGCGATTGCGGCAGCTCCCCGACCTTCCTGATCGCAAGCAGCACGCCGGGCATGAACGAGCGACGGTCGATTGAGTCGTGGCGGATCGTGAGCGTCTGACCGAGCGCGCCGAGGATCACCTCCTGGTGGGCGACCAGCCCTGGCAGCCGCACGGAATGGATCGGCGGCTGCGGCCCACCGCTGGCCGTCGCCATCAGCTCCGCCGTGCGTGCCGCTGTACCGCTGGGCGCGTCGAGCTTGGCGTCGTGATGCAGCTCGATGATCTCGGCGGCGTCCATGTGCTGCGCCGCCTGCGCCGCAAAGCGCATCATCAGCACGGCGCCGATCGCGAAGTTCGGCGCCACGAAGGCGTTCGCCTTCACGCGCAGGCACGCTTCCCGCAGGCAGTCCATGTCAAAGCCGGTGGTGCCGATCACGACGTGCACTCCAACCTCCAGGCAGGCGAGCGCATTGGGCAGCGCCGTGTCCGGGCGCGTGAAGTCCACGACCACCTCGGGCCGCTGCTCCAACGCCTGCTGCAAGGAGACGCCAAGCGCCGGGTCCGCCTGCGCCACAAGCTCCATGTCCGCCGCCGCCGCCACGGCCTCACACGTGGCCTGCCCCATCCGCCCTGCGGCACCAGCGACGGCGACGCGGATCACGCCACCACCGCTTCCAGGCTGCGCAGCGCGCGTTCCAGCTCACCCTCATCAGGGCCAATCGCCGCGATCGAGAGATCCGGCAGGTGCAGCAACTCCCCCGCCAGCTCGCGCAGGTTCTCGATGCCGACTGCGTCCACCTTTGCCATCGACTCCTCGAGGCTGAGCAGCGGCAGATCATGCAGGATCGAGGCTCCCAGGCGCGCCATCCTCACGCCCGTCGACTCCATCGCCAGCGCCATCCGGCCCTTCACGTTCTCGCGCGCACGATCGAGCTCGGCCGCGTCGGCGGGATGTTCCACAAACCGCGCAAGCTCGGCGGCGATCGTCGCGACCGTTTGCGCGAGGTTGTCCGGGCGCGTGCCTACATATATGCCGATCTCGCCCGTCTGCTCATATAGACCGGAGAAGGAGAAGACCGCATAGGCCAGCCCGCGCCGCTCGCGCACCTCCTGGAACATGCGCGATGAGGGGCCGGCGCCAAGGATCACGTCCATCACTCTCAGCGCGAAGCGGCGCTCATCGGAGCGCGCGATTCCGGGGCCGCCGATGCAGAAGTGGTACTGCTCGGTGTCCTTGGCGATAAAGCGCACCCGGCGGCTTGGGTGCGGCGGCGGCACCGATGTGCGCAGCTGCTCGGCTTTCAATTCCGGCGCGGGCACAACGTTGCTCACCAGCTCCACCATCTGCTCGTGCTCGATCGATCCGGCGGCGGCGATCACGACGTTGGCCGGCAGGTAGTGCGTGTCGTGGTAATCGCGCAGGTCACCCTCCTGGAGTGCGCCGACGCTTTGCGCGTTGCCGATCACCGGGCGCCCGAGCGGGTGCTCGCCGAAGATTGCTTCGCCCAGCACGTCGAAGATCCGCTCCTGCGGGTCGTCCTCGTACATCGCGATCTCTTCGATCACCACCTCGCGCTCGGCTTGCAGGTCCTCCAGCTTCGGGTGCCAGAGCATCTGCCCCATCACGTCGAAGGCGCGCTCCAGATGGCGGTCGAGCACGCGCGTTGAGAGTGCGGTGGTCTCCCTGTCTGTCTGGGCGTCGAGCTCTGAGCCCATCGCATCGAAGATCTGGTCGACCTCCTGTGAGCCGTAGCGCTCTGTGCCGCGGAAGAGCATGTGCTCCAGCAGATGCGAGATGCCTGCTTGCGGGGCCGGCTCGAAGCTCGACCCCGCGTGAATCAGGCAGCCGATGGCCACCGAGCGCACGCTGCTGACACGTTCGGTGACCACCCGCACGCCGCCTGGGAGCGTGCTCAGCCTGTGCTCCGCCTCAGGGCTCACGCCCTCAGCGATCTCTGCCTGCCCCGTGCCGGGGCCGGCCGGAGCCGCGATCGCTGCGGCGCGGACCGTCGGGACGGCCGTTGCCCGAGGAGCGACGCTCGCCGCCGCCACCCTCGCGGCTGCCTCCACCGCCGCTGCCGACCGCCGCGAGCTCCTCGACGCTCTTGCCGGCGACATCAGGGTCCTCGGCCAGGCGCAGCCCGATGCGGCCGCGCTCGCGGTCTACCTCGACCACGCGCACCTGGATCTCATCGCCGCGGTTGAGGACCTCCTCGACCGTGTCGACGCGACGCCCGGGCGCGACGTTTGAGATGTGCAGCAGGCCGTCGGTGCCCTTCGCGAGCTCGACGAAGGCGCCGAAGGTCGTGGTCTTTACGACCTTGCCGGTGTATTCGTCGCCGACCTCGACCTCCTTCATCATCATCCTGATCCGCTCCAGCAGCTGATCGGAGAGCTCTCCGTTGGCGGAATAGATCAGCACCTGGCCCTCGTCGTTGACGTCGATCTGGGACTCGAACTCCTCGGAGAGACCGCGGATCGTTTCCCCGCCCTTGCCGATCAGCAGCCCGATCTGGCTCGGGTCGATCTGGATCGTCTGGATTCGCGGCGCCCACTGGGAGAGCTGCTCGCGCGGGCCGCCGATCGCATCGGCCATAAGGCCGAGGATGTGCGTCCTCGCCCGCTTGGCCTGCCCGAGCGCGTCGCGCAGGATCTCGAACGTGACGCCGGAGATCTTGATGTCCATCTGCAGCGCGGTGATGCCCTGCTCGGTGCCGGCGACCTTGAAGTCCATGTCGCCGAGGTGATCCTCGACGCCGGCGATGTCGGTCAGGACGATGTAGTCATCGCCCTCCTTGATCAGGCCCATCGCGATCCCGGCGACCGGGCGCCTAATCGGCACCCCAGCGTCCATCAGCGAGAGCGAGGAGCCGCAGACCGAGGCCATCGAGGAGGAGCCGTTTGACTCGAG
The DNA here is from genome assembly GCA_036008645.1 of Solirubrobacteraceae bacterium. Taxonomy (GTDB): domain Bacteria; phylum Actinomycetota; class Thermoleophilia; order Solirubrobacterales; family Solirubrobacteraceae; genus Palsa-744. The sequence continues at coordinate 307,423 of DASYNI010000010.1, read as the reverse complement.
GATGTCCGAGACGACCCTGATCGTGTACGGGAACTCCTCGATCGAGGGCACGACCGCAACCAGCGCCCGCTCGGCCAGCGCGCCGTGACCGATGTCACGCCGCTTGGGGCCAAGACGGCCGGTCTCGCCCACCGAGAAGGGCGGGAAGTTGTAGTGGTGGAAGTAGTACTTCTTGGCCTGCAGGCCGAGCGTGTCCAGGCGCATCTCCTCCTTGAGCGTGCCCAGCGCCGCGACCGAGAGCGCCTGCGTCTGCCCGCGCGTGAACAGCGCCGAGCCGTGCGTGCGCGGAGTGACCCCTACCTCGATCGAGATGTCGCGGATCTCGTCTGCAGCGCGGCCGTCCGGGCGCTTCTTATCGACCGCGATCCGCCCGCGGATGATCGTCTTCTCTAGGTAGTCGAAGATCTGCTTCGCGGCCGCGCGGCGCTGCGAGGCGGCCTTGACCTGCTCCTCGCCTGCGCCCTCCGGAGCCGGCGGTCCGTACTGCTCGAGGATCGCCTCGCCGACCGCCTCGATCGCGTCCTGACGCTCGAGCTTCTCGACGACCTGGGTGGCGGCGTCCAGCGCGGCGCCGTGGGAGGCCTTGATCTGCGCAAGCAGATCCTGGTCGATCTGCAGCGCATCGACGGGAATCTTCTCCGGGGCGATCTTCGCAGCCAGATCGCGCTGGATCTGACAGATCTTCTTGATCTCGCTGTGGGCGATGTCAAGCGCGTCGAGGATCTCCGCCTCGGAGATCTCGTTGGCGCCGGCCTCGACCATCAGGATCGCGTCTTCTGTGCCGGCCACGATCAGATCCAGGTCGGAGACCGCGGCGCCATCCTCCTCTGCGCCTTCGGCGCTCAGCGTCGGCTCCGGCGGGTTGACGACGAAGTCGCCGTCGATCTTGCCGATCCGCACCGCGCCGACAGGGCCCTCGAAGGGCACGCTGGAAATCATCAGCGCCGCGGAGGCGCCGTTCATCGCCAGAATGTCGTAGGGATGGACGTGGTCCACCGACAGCGGGATCGCAACCAGATGTGTGTCGTGGCGCCAGGATTTGTCGAACAGCGGCCGCAGCGGCCGGTCGATCATGCGTGCGGTCAGCGTCGCCTTCTCACCGGAGCGACCCTCGCGCTTGAAGAAGGAGCCGGGGATCTTGCCCGCGGCGTACATCCGCTCCTCCACGTCCACGGTCAGCGGCATGAAGTCGATGTCGCGCTTGCCGCCCGCCGTCGCGGTAGCCAGCACCATCGTGTCGCCCTGCCGCACGACGACTGCTCCGGAGGCCTGCTTGGCCATCCTGCCGGTCTCAAACGAGATCTCGCTGCCGGCGATCTCTACGGAGACCCGAGTGACGGAGTCACTGCTCATATGTCCTCTGCTTTCCTCTCCGCCCTTCGGTCGGCGGAGCGCTCTTCTCAGTTATCTATTCCGAATGCGCCAAGGAGCTTAGCGGACCGCGCAGGGCCAATCACTGCACGGATGCGTGGTCGCGGCGCTCAGATGGACCGCAGGCCGTCCAGCAGCAGCTCGGCGCTGGGCAGCTCGGCGGGTGAGGGCGCCTGGTAGCTCCAGCGCACCACGCCGTCGGGTCCGCTGATCAGGAGCGCGCGCTGGGCGAACCCGCCGTCGTGCAGCACGCCGAAGGCCTCGCAGGCTGCGCCCTTGGGCTCGAAGTCCGAGAGCTGCGGAATCGAGACGCCAAGCTTCTCGCGGAAAGCCTGCTGCGCCCAGGTCGAGTCGCAGGACACGCCGTAGATCTTCTCCCCATTGCCGGTCAGCTGATCGAGCACGCCCTCGTATATCTGCAGCTGGTCGGTGCAGACGGGGCTAAAGGCGAACGGGTAGAAGACGAGGATCGTCGTTACGCCCAGCAGGTCCTGCTCGGTGAACTTCTCGGAGTCTTCCCGCGTAAGCGTGAAGCTCGGGACCTGCGTGCCGGCGGGCAGGACGCTCATCGACTACTTGCGTAGACCGAGGTCCTTGATGAGGGCGCGATAGCCCTCAAGGTCGTTGCGCTGCAGGTAGTCGAGCAGGCGCCGACGGCGACCGACCAGCTTCAGCAGCCCACGGCGCGAGTGATGGTCCTTGCGCTGCTCACGCAGGTGGCTGTCGTTAAGGTGGTTGATGCGCTCGGTCAGCATCGCAATCTGAACCTTGGTGCCGCCGACGTCGCCCTCGTGGGCGCCGTACTGGGTGGCGAGCTCGCGCTTTCTGTCGATGGTCAGCGGCATGCGGCCGCACAGGCTAGCAGGCCGGCTGGGCAGGTCACCTAGTCGCGCTCGCGCGCCGCCGCGATCTCGCGGGTGTGTTGCACGTCGAGCTGCATCTGCTGCACCAGTGCCGCCGCGCTCTCGAACCTGCGCTCTCCCCGCAGCCGCTCCAGGAAGCTCAGCTCCAGCGTGCTGCCGTAGAGGTCGCCTTGGAAGTCGAGCAGGTAGGCCTCGATCAGCTCGGCCCTGCCGGTATCAAAGGTCGGTCGCACCCCGATGCTGACGGCCGCCAGGTGCTCGCCCGCGCGGCAGGCGTAGACGCCGTGGCCGGGACAGGCCAGGCGGTCGTCCGGCACCAGATTTGCGGTGGGGAAGCCGAGTTCGCGTCCTCGCTCATCGCCATGCACCACCTCGCCCGCGAGCATGAATGGAGCCCCCAGGAAGCGGACAGCGTGTTCAACCTCGCCGGCCGCGACCAAGCCGCGGATGTGGCTGGAGGAGACGATCTCGCCGTCTATTTCCAGCAGCGGGTGCACGGTTGTGGTGAAGCGCGAGTCGGCCCGCAGCAGCTCCACGTTGCCCTGGGCGCGGTGGCCGAACCTGAAGTTCTCGCCCACCGAGACATGGACGGCGCCGAGCGCGCCCACCAGCACGTCCTCAATAAACGCCGCTGCCTCCAGGCTCGCGAACTGCTGATCGAATGGGATCACGATCAGCTCCGCGACTCCCAGCGCCTCGATCAGCTCCGCCTTGCGGGGCAGGTCGGTGAGCAGCTTCGGTGCGTGCGCGGGCGCGACCACGGAGACCGGGTGCGGTTCGAAGGTCAGCACGCTGTCGCAACCGGCAATCACCTCGCGGTGACCGAGGTGCACCCCGTCGAAGGTGCCGACCGCCACCCTGCGCTGTGCCCTGCTCACGTCGGGCAGAGAGACGATCTTCACAGGCTCAAGGTTATTGGAGCAGCGCGCGCACGTGCTCGATCGTGAGCGGTTGAGGTGCGTTCCAGGGTTCTCCGCGCCGCGGCGGCGCCACGGCGTCAGCGACGTCGAATGGCCCGATCCGGGTGCGGCGCAGCTCCTGGCAGTAGGCGTCGTCGAGGTCTGCGATCAGTGAGCGCACGTAGGTGCCCGAGGAGCACTCGATCTCAAACCGCGCCCGCTCGCCCTGACGCCAGGTCTGCTCGAAGCGGTAAACGGTCACGATCCGCGGCGGCATCGCAAAGCTCTCGCCCCGCCGTGCGCGCTTGTAGGCGCGCTCCCCTTCGATCTTGATTGCCGAGTAGATCGGCGGCCGCTGCACCACCTCGCCCGTAGGCAGCGGCGGCGGGTCGGCTGGCATGCTGCCGGTCTGCTCGATCTCACCCTCGGGGTCGCCGGTGCTCGAACGTGCGCCAAGTATCGCAAGCGTCTCGTATGCCTTTGGCAGGCCCATCAGCCGGTCCTGCAGCTTGGTGGCCCTGCCGAGCAGCACCAGCAGCAGACCGGTCGCGAACGGATCGAGCGTGCCGGCGTGCCCGGTCTTGACTCCCCCGAGCCGATGCCTGACCGCGGCAACCACATCGTGGGAGGTCATGCCGGCGGGCTTGTCGATTTGGAGGATCCCCTCCGCGGGCTCGGCCACGGGGCCTATGAAGAGACGGCGGCGGCGTGCTCGCCGTCTAGGCGCAAGGCGATCTCGCGCCGCAGCAGTGCAGCGATCTCCTGCACGTCGAGATCGGTGGTGAAGCCGGCCGCGCGGCGATGGCCGCCACCGCCTTCGATGCGCGCGATCGCCGAGACGTCGAACTCTTCGTCGGTGGCTCGCAGCGAGACCTTGCGGCGCAGCAAGCCATCGATCGCCTCGACCTCTCTGACGAGCGCCGCGACCTTCGTGCCGCGCACGGCGCGTAGTTGATCGACGATCCCCTCGTGATGGCTCTCCTCGGCGCCGGTGGCCTGCAGGTCCACGAGCGTGATCGAGGCGAGCGTGAGCCGGCCCTGGTCGTAGCTGCGCACGCTGGCCAGGGCACGCGCGAGCAGCTGCAGCTTGGCCAGCGGCATCTCCTCATACAACCGGCGGTAGATGCCCTGCACGTCCACTCCCGCCTCTATCAGCTCGGCGGCCATCTGGTGCGCGCGCGGCCCGGTGTTCTCGTACATGAAGCGGCCGGTATCGGTGATTAGCGCCACATAGAGCGCCTCTGCGATGCGCCCGTGCGCAGCGATGCCGAGATCGTGCATCAGATCCCAGACGATCTCCGCGGTGCACGAGGCGCTCGGGACCACATAGTTCAGCGTCCCGAAGCCGGTGTTGTCGTGGTGGTGGTCGATGTTGATCAGGTGGCGCCCGTCGCGCAGCACGTCGGCGGAGTTGCGATCGATGTTGCCGCAGTCGAGCAGGATCACGGTGCGCGTGGCGATGTCCGCCGGCGGCGCCTGAATCGTGCGGGGCGTGTCGAAGAAGCTGTACTCGTAGGGCAGCGGCAGGTCGCTGGGCGAGATGAACATCTCGGCCCGCTTGCCCAGCGCGATCAGCAGACCGTGCATCGCAAGCAGCGATCCCAAGGCGTCGCCGTCTGGCGCCTCGTGCGTGGCCAGCAAGAAGGAGGAGTCTGCCTGTAGCCGTTCCAGCACCTGCGCGCGCGCTTGCGCGTCGGCAAGGCTCATTGCTCCTCCTGGCGCATCAGCGATTCGATACGCATTGCGTTATCGGTTGTCTGGTCGTAATGAAACTGCAACGTGGGCGTGCGCTTGAGTCGCAGCTGCGCCGCGATCTGGCGCTGTAGAAAGCCATGTGCGCTGCGCAACCCCTCGATCGAGGCCTCGCGCTGCTGCTCGTCGCCAAGGACGCTGACGTGCACGTGCGCATGCCTGAGGTCAGGGCTGGTCCTCACATCTGTCACGGTGACGAATCCCACACGGGGGTCCTTGATATCGCCGGCCACCGCATCTGCGATCACCTCACGGATCGCCTCCTCCACGCGAGCCAGCCGGTCGGAGCTCATCGTACTGGCCGCGCAGGCGGAGCAGGGTGGGCCCTACGCCAGCTCGCGCTCGCGCAGCCGTGTCTCGTAGGCCTCGAGCACATCTCCCTCACGCAGATCCTGGAAGTTGGTGAGCACGATGCCGCACTCGTAGCCGCTACTGACCTCGCGCGTGTCCTCGTTGAAGCGTCGCAGGCTGCCGATCGTGGTGTCGTAGATGACGGTCCCCTCGCGCACCACGCGCACGTGCATCCCGCGCGTGATATGGCCGTCGGTCACGTAGGAGCCGGCGATCACGCCGATCTTGGAGGCGCGGAAGAGTTGGCGCACCTCTGCCTGCCCAACGGAGGTCTCCACCTCCTCGGGATCGAGCATGCCCTGCATCGCCGCGCGCAGCTCTTCGATCGCTCGGTAGATGACCGAGTAGGAGCGGATCTCCACGCCCTCGCGCTCGGCCAACCGGCGCGCGTCGCCGACCGGACGCACGTTGAAGGCGAGGATCAGACCGCCGGAGGCGACGGCCAGCATCACGTCGGACTCGTTGATGCCGCCGACGCCGCGGTGGATCACGTTCACGCTGACCTCGTCCTGCGGCAGCTTTGCGATCTCGTCCTCGATCGCCTCAAGCGACCCGGCCACGTCGGCCTTGATCACGAGGCCAAGCTCCTTGACCGCGCCTTCCTGGGCGAGCTTGAAGACGTCCTCCAGGGAGATCTTGCGCCCGGAGCGGCGTGCCAGCGCCTCTGTCTTCAGGCGGGTAGCGCGTTCGGCAGCGAGCTGGCGCGCCCGCCGCTCGTTCTCCACCGCGCGCATGTGCTCGCCGGCCTCGGGCACGCCGTCGAAGCCGAGCACCTCGACCGGCTGGCCGGGCATGGCGCGCTTGATCCGCCCGCCGCCCCAGTCGTTCATCGCTCGCACGCGCCCATAGTGCGCGCCAGCGACCAACGCATCGCCCACGTGCAGCGTGCCGCGCTGAATCAGGATGCTGACGACCGGCCCGCGGCCCGGGTCGAGCTTGGACTCGATCACAGTGCCGGATGCCTCGGCGTCCGGGTTGGCCTTCAGCTCCTCCAGGTCGGAGACGACCTGGATCGTGTCGAGCAGGTCGGAGAGGCCCTGGCCGGTCTTGGCTGAGACGTCGACGAACTCGGTTTCTCCGCCCCAGTCGGAGGGCTGCAGGCCGTGCTGAGCCATCTCGCTGCGCACGCGCTCGGGCTGCGCGCCCTCCTTGTCGACCTTGTTGACGGCGACGACGATCGGCACTTCGGCCGCCTTGGCGTGGTCGATTGCCTCTTCGGTCTGGGGCTTTACGCCGTCATCGGCCGCGACCACGATCACCGCGACGTCGGTCACCCTGGCGCCGCGAGCACGCATCGCGGTGAATGCCTCGTGGCCAGGGGTGTCCAGGAAGGTGATCTCCTTGCCGGCGTGGCCGACCTGGTAGGCGCCGATGTGCTGTGTGATGCCGCCAGCCTCCCCCGCCGCCACCTCGGTGTTGCGGATCGCGTCCAGCAGCGAGGTCTTGCCGTGATCGACGTGGCCCATGATCGTGACCACCGGCGGGCGGTCGACGAGCTCCTGCTCCTCATCCTCGAACTCGGGCTCGAGCTCCACCTCGTCGGCGGCATGAACGAGCTCGATCTTCTTCTCGAACTCGTCGGCCAGCACCTGGATCGCGTCATCGGAGAGCGTCTGGGTCAGCGTCGCCATCTCCCCCAGGCTCATAAGCTTCTTGATCACCTCGGGCACCGGCACGCCGAGGTACTCGGCCACGTCCTTGACGGTCGAGCCGGAGTTGACACGGATCAGGTCGACCGCTTCCACGGTCGAGGAGTCCAGCGGCGCAATCGTTTCGTCATAGACGCCGCGGCGCCGCCTGCCTCTGCGCGGCGGCCTGCGCGGCGGCTGGGAGGCTGGCCCGCCTGCGGCGGGCCGGCGCGAGGCCTGCGAGTCGATCACCACGCGCCTGCGGCCGGTCCGGCTGGCGCCGCCGGGGGCCTGCTCGCCGGTGCGAGAGTCGCGCGTGGGCCGAGCGTGGGCGGGCTGCTTGCCGTCCTCGCCGGCCTGCTGGCCCACTGGCGCCACCGGGCCGGCGGGCTGCGTCTCCGGCGTTGCCGCAGCGCTCTGCGTCTGTGGCGTTGTAGCCGGCGGGGCCGGCTTGGGCGCAGCCGGAGGCGCCGCATGTTGCGGCGCGATCCCACCGGCACCATTTCCCGTGCTGGCTGCAGCCGCCGCCGCGGTCTTCCCAGCTCCGTTTGCACCAAGCGCCTTCAGCGCGCTGGCCTCGTCGACGGAGGAAGCTGGTGCCTTCGCATCGATGCCGGCAGCATGCAGACGCTCGAGTAGCTCCTTGCTGGAGACGTTCTGCTCCTTTGCGATCTCATGCACGCGCTTCTTGCTCATCGGGAACCCGATTCTAGGAGGTCGGAGGAGTCGATCTTCGCGCCGCAGCGCAGCGTCCGCACGATCGAGCCGCGCCGCAGCGCCTGCTCCAGGCACGCGCGCTCGGGGACGCCGACCTCCTGCGCGCAGACGTAGGCACCGCGGCCGCCGAGGCGCGCATGCTCGTCCACCACGATCGCCGATGTGCGCGTCTGTCCCGGCTTGCGCGCGAGCGCAAGACGCACGAGATCGCCCTTGCTTGTGATCCGCCCGCAGCCGGTGCACCGGCGCTGCGGCACGTGACCCGCTATGACGCCTGCTCCTCGGTGAGCTCGGCCGCCGGCTCCTGCGCGCTGGCGTCGCCCGTCGCGCTCTCCTGTTCCTCCTGCGGGGCGTTGCCGTCCGGGCTCTCCTGCGCCTGCACGGTCTCCTCGGTCTCAGCGGAGCCATTCTCGGCGGCCGAGGGCTCGCCCTCGCCGCCGGCCAGGTCCGCGACCCGGTCGCTGTCGATGTTCGCGAGCGCCTGATGGGCATCGAGGCCGCAGTAGCGCGAGCCCGGCAGCGAGGCGTTGGGGCAGCGGCGGCCGTTTGAGAGGATCGCGGCGCAGCGGCCGGAGACCTCCTCCTCCTCGCCATAGCCCTGCTCGGCCTCCTCGGCCGCAAACTCGGTCTCCGAGCGAATGTCCACGCGCCAGCCGGTCAGGCGCGCCGCCAGGCGCGCGTTCTGGCCTTCGCGGCCGATCGCCAGCGAGAGCTGGTCGTCGGGCACGATCACGGTGGCCTGCTTATTCTCGTCGTCGACCAGCACCTCACGCACGCGCGCGGGTGAGAGCGCCTTGGCCACAAAGCGGGCCGGCTCTTCGTTGAAGGGGATGATGTCGATCTTCTCGCCACGCAGCTCGGAGACGACCATGCGCACACGCGAGCCGCGCGGGCCCACGCACGCGCCGACCGGGTCCACGCCGTCGGTGTGCGAGACGACCGCGATCTTCGAGCGGTAGCCCGGCTCGCGCGCGACGCCCACGATCTCCACGAGGCTGTCGGCGATCTCGGGCACCTCCAGCTCAAAGAGCTGCTTGATCAGCTCGGGGTCGCGGCGGGAGACGATGATCGATGGGCCCTTGGTGGAGGGCGAGACCTCCTTGATCACGGCCTTAATCCGCTGAGAGTGGTCGTAGCGCTCGCCGTCGACCTGCTCGGACTTCGGCAGCAGCGCCTCCACGCGCTCGCGCAGCTGCACGAGCGTGTAGCGGGAGTCGGACTGCTGCACTATCCCCGTCACGAGCTCGCCGACGCGGTCGCGATATTCCTCGAACATCATGTCCCGCTCGGCCTCGCGGATGCGCTGCAAGATCACCTGCTTTGCGGTCTGCGCGGCGATCCGGCCGAAGTCGTCGGGGGTGACGTCGCGCTCGTCGATCTGGTCGCGGTACTCCTCGAACTTCTTGGGGTCGATCACAGGTTCCTGCGGTTCGCGCAGCTCGCCGGTCTCGGGATCCACGACGGTTTCCTCGTCGATCGTCTCGACGATCAGGTGCGCCTCCAGCCGTTCGGGGATGATCAGTTCGATCACCCGGAAGTCGGCGGTCTCGCGGTCGATTTCCACGCGCGCATACTTGGCCGCTCCCGGCTGCTTCTTGTATGCGGAGAGCAGCGCGTCCTCCAGGGCGATCATCAACTTCTCCGGCTCGATGCCCTTCTCGCGCGCCAGCGCGTGCATGGCCTCAAGGATTTCGCGTGACATGGATCTACTCCTCGACGAGGTTGCAACGACGGATGTCCGAGTAGGGGATCGCGACGATCCCGCCCTCGGCGGCCAAGGTGATCTCGCTGTCGGAGGCTCCCACGAGCTCCCCCGTATAGCTGCGCCGGCGCTCCGCGGCGGTCTGCCCTGCGTGCGTGCGCCCCGGCGAACATTCCTGCTCATGGGCGGCCCGCACTCGTACGCGCGCGCGGCGGCCTATGTAACGCTGGAAGTGGTCGGGCTTGCTGAGCGGCCGTTCGCTTCCGGGCGAGGAGACCTCTAGCGTGTAGCGGTCCCGCATGTCGGCCAGATGACCGCTCACCCGTTCGCAAAGCGAGAGCGTCACGCCGTCTGGATGGTCGATGAAGATGCGCAGCGTCCCACCGCCGAGCACCTCTGCGAGCAGCACCTCGACCTGCGGCTCGGCATCAGCCAGCCGCTGCTCGATCTCTTCTTGGAGTGCTGTCATTGGACCTCCTGACGACGAAAAAAAAGCGGGCGAGCGCCCACTTTCAGATACGACTGCCGGCACGGGCGCCGGCGAGAAAGCCGTGCGTCGAGAATAGCACCGCTTGGTTCGTGGGCCTTGAGAAAGGCCTAATGCTCAGGAGCCGTGCGCGGCCTTGCGCGCACGGTCGCGATAGAGCCGGTAGTCGGCGCGCTCGGGCTGCAGAGAGCATGCCAGGGCAAGCGGCTTGCAAGCCTCGCGATGGCGACCCATCAGCTGCATGGCGCGTCCCAGGCAGAAAAGCGCGTAGTCGTTGGTGGGGGCGGCGCTGGCGACGGCCTCGAACTCCCGCGCCGCGTGCTCGAAGCGATGGGCGTGGAAGAGGGCGCGGCCAAGGGCCTCTCTGATCGAGGTCTTCTCGGGCTCCATGTTGCGCGCCCGGGTCAGCGGCACGATCGCCGCCTGATAGTCGCCGTGAGCCAGCAGGTCACAGCCGCGCATGTACAGGTCATAGAGGCTGTCCATCGCTGCCCACACTTTAGCCGGCGCTTCGGAGCCCTCCTGCCGACTCCGGGAGCCGATCCTCAGAGCTCTCGCAGCCGTTGCACAGCGTCGAGGATGCCCTCCGCGACCGTGCGCTTATCGGCCTTGGCGATGCTCTGCTCCCAAGCGCTGGCGATCACCGTGACCTCGTTCTCGGCTGCGGCGAAGCCGATGTCGCTGCGCGAGATGTCGTTGAGCACGATCGCATCCAGGTGCTTCTCGGCCAGCTTCGCGCGCGCGTACGCCGGCCCTTGATCGCCGTGCTCGGCGGCGAAACCGACTAGGGTCTGACCGTCGGTGCGCGCGGCGGCCAGACCGGCGAGCACGTCGGGGGTCGGCTCGAGCTCAAGCGTCAGCGATTGACACTCCCGCTTCTTAATCTTGCCGTTGACCGCATGAGCGGGCCGGAAGTCGGCGATCGCGGCGGCCATTAGTAGCACGTCGCAGCTGGGCATCTCCTGCTCACACGCTTGCTGCATCGCCGCGGCGCTCGGCGCCTCGATCCAGCGCACGCCCGCAGGCTTCTCGAGCGCCACGTTCGCGGCGATCACGGTAACCTGCGCGCCGCGCGCCGCGGCTGCCTGCGCGAGCGCCAATCCCATCAGGCCGCTGGAGGTGTTGCCCACGAAGCGCACGCCGTCGATCGGCTCGCGCGTGCCGCCGGCCGTGACCAGGACCGTCAAGCCCGCCCATCCACCGGTGTGCTGCGGGTCGCACCCTGCTGCAAGGATCGCCTCACATGCGGCCAGCAGGGCAGCAGGCTCGGGCAGACGACCAATCCCCTGCTCGCCCTTGGAGGCCAGGCGGCCCGACTCGGGCTCGACCACATGCGCCCCGCGGTCTCTGAGCAGTGCCAGGTTGGCCTGTGTAGCCGGATGCTCGTACATGTTGGAGTTCATCGCCGGCGCGATTACGAACGGGCATCTGGCCGCCAGCGCGGCCGTGCTCAGCATGCCCTCCGCCTGCCCGTGGGCCAGCTTTGCGATCGTGTTCGCCGAGGCTGGCGCGATCAGCAGCAGATCGGCTTTGGCCACAATCTCCAGATGGCCGATCGGCTCGTGGCGAGGCGGCTGCTCACCGGGGAAGGCGCCGTGAAACGGGTCGTGATCGAACTCGCTGACCAGGACCGGAGCGCCGGTGAGCGCCTCGAAGGAGGCCTGACCCACGAACCGGCGGCTGCTCGGCGTTTGAATCACACGCACCGAGTGCCCGGCGCCGGTTGCTAGGCGTACGAGCTCTAGCGCCTTGTAGGCGGCGATGCCACCGCTGACGCCGAGCAAGATTCTGGCCATGTCGCGGGTCTAAGGGATGGAGATGGGGACGCCGTCGCGCGGCGCTCCGACTATCTGTAGTGATACTTGATCTTGCCCGCTGCGACTTCTTCGAGGGCGATCGTCAAGTAGTTCTTGGACTTGGTCTCGATCATCGGCGGCGGGAACTCATCGAAGGTGCCCTCACCGAGGTTGTGGTAGTAGCTATTTATCTGGCGCGCACGCTTGGCTGCGACCAGGACGCCTGCGTAGTTGGAGTCAACGTTCTCGAGCAGGCGGTCGACGCGGGGTGAGATCATCGGGGCATTGGCCTTTCCTGGGTGGATCTTCAGTCTAGAGGCTCGGAGCAAGCGAGCGCCTGCTGCACAAGCGCTACCAACTCCCGCTGCGCCTGATGCAGGTCGTCGTTGACGATCACATGCGCGAACTCGCTCTGCGCCGCAAGCTCTTCCTCGGCCACCGCTAGGCGCCGCGCGACCTCCTGCGGATCGTCGGTGCCGCGGCCAACCAGCCGTTCTCTGAGCACAGGCAGGGACGGCGGCGCGATGAACACCTGCAGAGCGTCGGGCATCGCAGCGCGCACCTGGCGTGCGCCCTGCACCTCGATCTCCAGCACGATCGGCACGCCATCGCTGACACGCCGCTCAAGCTCGCTGCGCAGCGTGCCGTAGCGGCGGCCTGCGTAGTTGGCATGCTCGACAAAGCCGCCGTCCGCTTGCAGCCGGTCGAAGTCCTCGTTTGAGAGGAAGTGGTACTGGACGCCGTTCTGCTCGCCGGGTCGCGGCGCGCGCGTGGTGGCCGAGACCGAGAGCTCCAATTGAGGCAGCTGCTGCATCAGCCCCGAGATGAGGGTGCCCTTCCCCACGCCGGAAGGGCCGGTGATTACGAACACGCGCGCCATGCGCGGGACCCTAGAGTTCGGTCCGGTTGAATCGAGCTGCGAGCCTGCGACACCGGCCAACGCGCTAGCGACGCAGTAGGGCGACCAGCTCCGTGCGCTGCCGCTCAGAGAGCCCGCCAATTGTCTTGCTCGGTGAGATGCGGCAGTTGGCCAGCACCTTGTTGACCTTCACGCGCCCGTACCGCGGCACGGCCAGCAGCAGGTCGAAGACCTTTGCGGTCTCCACGCAGCCGGGCGGATCCAGCATCAGCGAGTCGATCGAGACCCTGCCTGCCTTCAAGTCGCGCTTGACCTGGGCGCGCTGAGTCCGAATGTGGTTGGCCCGGGCGAGCGCGTCCATGCGTTGAAGGTGGGATCTGCTCAGCCTCTCCCGGGCTGCGACCGCCGTGTCTTGCTCGGTGTCGTGCGCTGCCGGCGCCGTGTCGGTCGCGATCGCCATGGACGAGCGAGTGTACACGGACCGGGACGCCGTTTGACGTCAACTTGCGCAATTCACCTGAAGCTGAACTTGAGGTTCATGCACATAGAGGCAGCTGTACGGTGACAACGCGCGTTTGCAGGGGTTTCCTCCGATCCGCCCTACCCCTGTCCGAGCTGCGCCGCAATCCGCGCAGCCGCCGTGGGGTCGCGGAAGCTCTCGGTGCCCACCGCCACCAGATCTGCGCCGGCGCGCAGCAGATCGCGTGCGTGAGCGGCGCTCTGCACGCCGCCCATCCCGACGATCGGCAGCTCCACTGCCGCCCTCACCGCGGCGACCTGGGCGAGCGCGACCACCCGGATCGCGGGACCTGAGAGTCCGCCGGTGCGGCCGCCCAGCCAGGGACGATCTGTACCGGGCGCAAGCGCCATCGCCCGCAGCGTGTTGATCAGCGAGACGGCGTCCGCGCCACCGCGCTGCGCGGCCGCAGCGCAGGCCGCCACGTCAGCGGTGTTGGGCGTCAGCTTCACGATCAAGGGCTTTGCAGCATGCGCGCGCACAGCCCGGGTGACCTGCTCCAACTGCTGCGGATCGGAGCCGATGTCAAGCCCGGTCTTGACGTTCGGGCAGGAGACGTTCAGCTCGATCGCGGCGATCTCGGGCTGCGCCTGGCAGGCCGCGACCAGCTCGCAGAGCTCCTGCTCGGTCGAGCCCATCACGTTTGTGATCAGCGGCACCGGCAGCTGCGCCAATTGCGGCAGGTCTTCCCGGATATATCCATCAAGGCCCTTGTTGGGCAGCCCGATTGAGTTGATCAGCCCGGCCGGCGCCTCCCACAGCCGTGGCGCCGGATTGCCCGGCCTGGGCTGCAACGTGATCGTCTTGGAGACGAAGGCGGAGAACGGGAAGCGCTGCGCAAGCTGCTCGCCGAAGACCTCGCGGGCAGCGATCGCATCGAAGGTGCCCGAGCCGTTGATCACCCGGTGGACGAGCTTTAGGCCACAGAAGTCGATCATGCGACCTGCTCCAGCTCAGCTGCGTCCACCACCGGGCCCTCTACGCACACCCGCAGGTAACCGCCATCGCGGCGTGGCACCGCGCAGCCGTAGCAGGCGCCGTAGCCGCAGGCCATGCCTGCCTCCAGTGCCAGCTCGGCCTGCACGCCGTCGCGCTGGCAGATCGCCCTGACACTCTCGAGCATCGCGGGCGGACCGCAGGCGCGCACGACCGCCGGGTACCCGTCGCTCAGTTGCTGCTCCAGCAGATCGGTCACCAGTCCGTGGTGGCCGACCGAGCCGTCGTCGGTGGCGAGCACCGGATCGCGAAGCAGGGAGGCCCCCTGCGCGTGTGCACGCCCGCGAAAGCCGAGCAGCGCCACCGAGCGCTCCAGGGCCTCCTCGACCGCGATCGTATCCTGCAGGATCATCAGCGGCGCGATCCCGATGCCTCCGCCAAGCAGGATCGTCTTGTGGCCCTCCGGGGCACGCGAGAACCCGCAGCCGAGCGGCCCGAGCACCCAGAGCTCCTCCCCTGGCTGCAGCGCGCACAGCCGTGCGGTGCCAGGGCCCACGTCCTCGATCAGAAAGGCGCAGCGGCCGTCCTCCTGGCGCCGCGCGATCGAGAACGCGCGCGGTAGGAAGGGACGCTCGTCGACGCCCCCTCCCCATCCCTGCGCGGCGGCGATCATCGCGAACTGTCCAGCGCGGGGCGGTGGGCCGTCGCGATCGAGCATCCACAGCAACCTGTAGGCGCCTACCTGTTCGTTGGCCACCACCGGCAGCAGCCTGCGTCCAAACGGCGTCGGGGGGGCCGCGCCGTCCTGCCAGAAGCTCACGCGACCCCGGCGCGGTTACCCCGCTGATCGTGCAGGCGTTGCAGGCAGAGCACCTCCGGCTCTCCAGCCGTGCCGGCTCTTGCGATCGCGCGGGCAGCGGATATGCCGGCGGCGAGCGTCGTCAGGCAGGGAATCCCGCGCCGGGTCGCCGCATTGCGGATCTCCCAGCCGTCGCTGCGCGCACCCGACCCGGTGGGGGTGTTGACGACGAGGTCGACATCGCCGCGCTCGATCCAGTCGACCACATGCGGAGAGCCTTCGCCGATCTTGTTCAGCGGCGTGACCGGCACGCCCATGCGCGTGATCGCCTCCGCGGTGCCGCGCGTGGCCACGATTGCAAAGCCGGCGTCGTGCACCAGTTGCGCGATCGCGACCGCACCGGACTTGTCGGAATCGGTGACCGATATGAACGCCGTGCCTGACGCAGGCAGCGGCACGCCGGCCGCTGCCTGCGCCTTGGCGAAGGCAGTCGGGAAGTCGCGCGCGATGCCCATCACCTCACCGGTGGAGCGCATCTCGGGGCCGAGCACCGCGTCGGCGCCGTCGAAGCGGTCGAACGGCATCACCGCCTCCTTGACCGAGACGTGGTCGCCGAAGCCGAGCCCTTCTCGCTGGCGCGGCAGGCCGAGGTCCGCAATCCGCCTGCCGAGCATGATCTGGCAGGCGAGCTTGGCGAGCGGCAGCCCAACCGCCTTGGAGACGAACGGGACCGTGCGCGAGGCGCGCGGGTTGGCCTCGATCACGTACAGCTGCCCGTGGTGGATCGCGTACTGCACGTTGATCAGCCCGACCACCCCGATCTCCAGCGCGATGCCGCGCGTGGCCGCGCGAATCTGCTCCAGCATCTCCTCCCCGAGCGAGTGCGGTGGCAGCACGCACGCGGAGTCGCCGGAGTGAACGCCGGCCTCCTCCACGTGCTGCATGATCCCGCCGATCCAGACCTCCGCGCCGTCGCAGAGCGCGTCGACGTCGACCTCCACCGCGTCCTCCAGGAAGCGGTCAAGATAGATCGTGTTGCGCTGCTCATCGTCTACCTCGCGCCGCAGGTAGTCGGCAAGGCCATCGCGGGAGTAGACGATCTCCATCGCGCGGCCGCCGAGCACGTAGGACGGGCGCACGAGCAGCGGATAGCCGACCTGCTGCGCGCAGTCCAGCGCCTGTTGCGTGCTGGTCGCCGTGGCGTACGGCGGCGCCTGGTAGCCAAGGCGCTGCAGCAGCGCGCCAAAGCGGCCGCGGTCCTCGGCCAGGTCGATCGCCTCAACGCTTGTGCCGAGCAGCGGTACGCCCGCTTGCTCCAGGCCTGCGGCGAGCTTTAGCGGCGTCTGCCCGCCGAACTGGACGATCACGCCGTGCGGCTTCTCGACCTCGACTACCCCGAGCACATCTTCCAGCGTCAGAGGCTCGAAGTAGAGGCGGTCGGAGGTGTCGTAGTCGGTGGAGACCGTCTCCGGGTTACAGTTGACCATCACCGCGTCCATGTCCAACTCGCGCACAGTCATCGCGGCATGCACGCAGCAGTAGTCGAACTCGATGCCCTGCCCGATCCGGTTGGGCCCAGCACCGAGGATCATCACCGAGGGACGATCGCCGCGCTGGACCTCGTTCTCCACCGGCCCACCGTGAGCGGGCCGCTCGAAGCTTGAGTAGTGATACGGCGTGCGCGCCGGGAACTCGGCGGCGCAGGTGTCCACCGACTTGAATGTGCGCTGCCCGGAAAACGGCCCCTGTGGGTTGAGCGCGAGCGCCTTCATCTCGCGCAGGAACCACGGGTCGATCGCGCTTTGGCGCTGGATCTCCTCGATCCCGCGGCCGCGCCCAAGCAACTCGAAGATCGCCTCGTATCGGTCGGGCGCCGGCGTGCTCAGACTCTCCAGCAACGCCTCGTCGGAGAGGCTGCCAAGGCAGGGCGGCTTGTCCAGCTCGCGCGAGCGCATCGCCTTGGCGAACGCCTGCGCGAAGGTGCGCCCGATCGCCATCGCCTCCCCCACCGACTTCATGTGCGTGGAGAGCGAGGGCGTCGCGCCCGGGAACTTCTCAAACGCGAAGCGCGGCCACTTCACCACCACGTAGTCGAGCGTGGGCTCGAACGCGGCCGGCGTTACTCCGGTGATGTCGTTGTCGATCTCCTCCAGCAGGTAGCCGACCGCCAGCCGCGCGGCGATCTTGGCGATCGGGAAGCCCGTCGCCTTGCTGGCAAGCGCCGAGGAGCGCGAGACGCGCGGGTTCATCTCGATCACGAGGATCTCCTCGGTGTCCGGGTTGACCGCGAACTGCACGTTGGAGCCGCCGGTCTCAACGCCCACCGCCCGGATCACAGCGATCGCCTGGTCGCGGATGCGCTGATAGAGGCTGTCTGTCAGCGTCTGCTGGGGCGCCACGGTAACCGAGTCTCCCGTGTGCACGCCCATCGGGTCGATGTTCTCAATCGAGCAGACGATCACGACGTTGTCTGCCTTGTCGCGCATCACCTCCAGCTCGAACTCGCCCCAGCCGAGGACAGACTGATCAAGCAGCACCTGCCCGATCGGAGAGGCTTCAAGGCCGCGCGCGACGATCTCACGAAACTGCTGCGCGGTTCGCGCGATGCCGCCGCCGCGACCGCCGAGCGTGAACGCCGGGCGCACGATGCAGGGCAGGCCAAGGTCCTCCACCGAGGCGAGCGCCTGGTCGAGGCTGGTCGCGATCGCGCTCGCCGGCATCCGCAGGCCGGCCAGCTCCATCGCCGTGCGGAACAGCTCGCGGTCCTCCGCACAGGTGATCGCGTCGTAGTCGGCGCCGATCAGCTCTACTCCAAATCGCTCTAGCGTGCCGTCGTCCTTCAGCGCCTTGGCGAGATTCAGCGCGGTCTGACCGCCGAGCGTCGGCAGCAATGCATCCGGGCGCTCGCGCTCGATCACCTGCGCAACGGGGCCGGGCAAAAGCGGCTCGACGTAGGTTGCATCCGCAACCTCGGGGTCGGTCATGATCGTCGCCGGGTTGGAGTTGACCAGCACGATCTCGTAGCCCTCGGCGCGCAGCACCCGGCATGCCTGCACCCCGGAGTAGTCGAACTCGGCGGCCTGTCCGATCACGATCGGCCCGGAGCCGATGATCAGGATCTTCTTGATGTCCGTGCGCTTAGGCAAGGCTTGAGAGCATCCGGTCGAAGAAGTGCACGCTGTCGTGCGGGCCGGGCCCGGCCTCCGGGTGGTACTGCACGCTGCCGCCGGGCACGTCGAGCAGCGTCAGCCCCTCCACGGTGCGGTCGTAGAGGTTGACGTGCGAGAGCAGCGCGGCGCCGAAGTCGGTCTCCCAGCGCACCGGCTCATCGCTGTCGATCAGCTCGCCGCCGTCTGGTCCGAGCACCGCGAAGCCGTGGTTCTGGGAGGTGATCTCCACGCGCCCGGTCGAGAGGTCCTTGACGGGATGGTTTGCGCCGCGGTGACCGAAGGGCAGCTTGAAGGTCGAAAGGCCGAGCGCGCGGCAGAGCATCTGGTGGCCGAGGCAGATTCCCCACACGGGCTTTACGCCGAGCACGCCCCTCACCGTCTCAACCACGTAGTCCAGCGCGGCGGGGTCGCCGGGGCCGTTGCCGAGCAGCACCGCGTCAGGGTCACCCTCCAACAGCTCCTGTGGTGAGCTCGTGCAGGGATGCAGTCGCACACGCGCCCCGCGCTCAGTCAGCTTGCGCACGATCGAGGACTTCACGCCGGTGTCGAGTACTGCGATCAGCGGCCCGTGGCCGGTCCCGTGGCCGTTGCGAGCGGCGGCAAGCTCGCTCACCTCGCCGGGGCTCACGACCCGCGCGAGATCCCTGCCCTGCATCGGCGGCTCGGCCGCTATCAGCTCCATCGCCCGCGCGCCATCCATCTCGCCGGGGAAGAGGCCACCCCGCATCGAGCCCTCCTGCCGGATGTGTCGCACGAGCGCGCGGGTGTCCACGTCGCTGATCCCTGGCACGCCGCAGTCGGCCAGCCAGGAGAGCCAGCCTCGCTCGGCGCCGGGCGAGTCCTCGAAGTCGCAGGCCGCACGCATGATCGCCGCCTTGGCCCAGATGCTCTGCGACTCCATCGCCTCGCCGCTGACGCCGTAGTTGCCGATGTGCGGGTAAGTGAAGGTGAGCAGCTGCCCGGCGAAGGAGGGATCGCTGACCGACTCCTGGTAGCCGGACATCCCGGTCGTGAAGACGACCTCGCCAACGGCGTAGGTGGGCGCGCCGCAGGCAAGCCCGTCGAAGCGCGAGCCATCCTCCAGCAGCACGTATGCGTTCCCGGCGGCCATCAGATGATGAGCTTCTGGATCGTCTTGAACTCCGGCGTACCCGCGCGCCCCAGCAGCTCGAAGAGCACCGTCTCAACTGTGCTGACGACCGCACCGGCGCGCTCCAAGCGCACAAGGCCCCGCTCATAGTCGATCTGGTTGCGCGAGCCGACCGCATCGGCGGGCACATGCACCTCCACACCGCGGTGCAGCAGGTCCAGCACGGTCTGTGAGACGCACACGTGCGCCTCGATCCCGCAGACGATCGCCTGGTCGGCTCCCTGCAGGTCGAAGCCTTCCGCCCGCACCGCGGAGAAAACCGTCTTCTCGATCGGTCGCTCCTGCGTGAGGCCCACGCTCGCCACCGTATGCCCGAGCCCCTTCGGGTACTGCTCAGTGACCACGCGCGGCAGCTCCAGCACCCGGGCGGCGGCCATCAGCTTGCCGGTCGCGGCGGCGACCCGGTCGAAGCTCTCATAAGAGGAGAAGCCCTGCTGGACGTCTATCACCACAAGCGCGGCGCGCTCACGCGAGAGCATCAGCCCACCACCGTAAACGCACGCTGGCGGTAGGCGATCACGCCATCCGCGACGGTCACCATCACGCGGCCCTGCAGCCGCCTGCCGGCAAAACAGCAGTTCTCTGAGCGGCTCTCCCAGCCGTGCTCGCCCGGCACCCAGCCGGCACTGAGGTCGATCAGCGTCAGGTTCGCCGGCGCGCCGACGGCGATCCTCGAGATCGGGATATCGAACAGCTGCGCGCCGGCGGTCATCCGTTCCACAAGCGTGGCCAGGTCCAGCACGCCGGGCTTTACGAGCATGGAGTAGAGCGCGGGGAACGCCGTCTCAAGGCCGGTCGTGCCCATCGGCGCCTGCTCGAAGGGCACCTCCTTCTCTTCGCGTGCATGCGGCGCGTGGTCGGTGGCAACGCAGTCGATCACGCCGCTGCGCAACCCCTCGATGATTGCCTGCCGGTCCTGCTCGTCGCCGAGCGGCGGGTTCATCTTCAGCCGCGTGTCGAGGCCGTGCAGCTCCTCTTCGGTCAGCAGTAGATGGTGGGGGCTCGCCTCCGCGCTGATGAGCGCGCCGCGCTGCTTGGCGGCTGCGACCGCTTCCACGGAAGCTGTTGCGCTGAGGTGCTGGAAGTGGACCCTGCCCTGCTCGTAGAGCGCGAGCTCGGCGTCGCGCGCGACCATCGTCGACTCGCTGACGCTGGGGATGCCGGTCAGCCCGAGCGCTGCGGAGACGGGGCCCTCGCGCATGCTGCCGCCGGCCGAGAGCGATGGGTCCTCCTCATGCAACGCAAGCACGCCGCCGCACAGGCGCTGGTATTGCAACGCCTTGCGCAGCATTCCGGCGCTTGCGACCGGCCGCCCGTCGTCGGTGAAGCCGATCGCGCCCTCCTGGCGCAGGGAGGCCATCTCGCTGAGCTCCTGGCCTTCCATCCCGCGGGTGATCGTGGCCATGAAGCCGACCGGCACGCGCGCCTCGTGCAGCGCAGCGTCGCGTAGCGAGCGCAGCAGCGGCGCCGAGTCGATCACGGGATCGGTGTTCGGCATCGCGATCACGCCGCAGAAACCGCCCGCGGCCGCCGCCCGGGTACCGGTCTCCAGATCCTCCTTGTGCTCCTGGCCGGGCGTGCGCAGGTGCACATGCGGGTCGAAGAAGGCAGGCAGCAGCGTCGCGGCGGCGCCGTCGATCGTCTCGGCCGGCGCGTCGCTCCCTTGGCTCAGCGTGCCGGCCTCTCCCAGCTCGGCGATCTCCCCGTCGCGCACCCGCACGTCAAGCCGCACGTCGATCCGCTCACGCGGGTCGAAGACGTGCACGTCGCGGATCAGCAGGTCTGCTCGCGGCTGCTCGCGCCGCACCAAGGTCAGTGCCCTCATCAGGCCGGTTGGGGTGCGGTGGAGGAACGCAGCGGGCTCGGCGAGGGCGAGTGCGCGCCGCTCAGCAGCTCGTAGAGGACCGCCATCCTGACGACGACGCCCGCCTCTACCTGCGCGGAGATCAGCGACTGCGGCGAGTCGACGACCTCGCCCGAGAGCTCGACGCCGCGGTTGACCGGGCCGGGATGCATCAGCAGCTGGCGCGGCCGCAGGCGCCGGCCGTTGATCTGATACCAGGCGGCGTACTCGCGCAGCGAGGGAACCCACGCCTCCGTCATGCGCTCGCGCTGCATCCGCAGTGCGTAGACGACGTCAGCGCCAGAGATCTCATCCAGCGTATAGCGCACCTCGCAGCCGAGCGCCTCGATCTGGCGCGGGATCAGCGTCGGCGGGCCGGCGACTGTCACCTTCGCCCCCATCTTCTGCAGCGCGAGGATGTTCGAGCGCGCCACTCGCGAGTGTGCAACGTCGCCCACGATCCAGATCGAAAGCCCGTCGAGCGAGCCGACCCGGCGGCGCAGCGTGTAGACGTCCAGCAGCGCCTGGGTGGGGTGCTCGTGCTTGCCGTCGCCGGCATTGACGATCGCCGCGCTGCACCAGCGCGAGACGAGCTCCGCCGCTCCCACCCACGGCGTGCGGATCACGATCACGTCCGGCTTGTGGGCGGAGAGCGTGAGCACGGTGTCCTTCAGCGACTCCCCCTTCTCGACGCTGCTTCCGCCTGCGGAGAAGTTCACAACGTCGGCCGAGAGCCGCTTGGCCGCCAGCTCAAAGCTCGACCGCGTGCGGGTGGATGACTCATAGAAGAGGTTGAGCACCATCCGCCCGCGCAGCGTCGGCACCTTCTTGATCTCGCGGTCGGCGATCTCCGCGAACCGTTCGGCCCTGGTCACGATCCGCTCGATCGCGGCCCGGTCCAGTTCCTCGACGGAGAGCAGGTGGTTCATGCTCCCACCCCCACGCCGGCCTGCTCGATCGCGACCTCATCGACGCCATCGATCTCACGAACGCGTACGCGCACGTGCTCGGCGCGCGAGGTCGGCAGGTTCTTGCCCACGTACTCTGGCCGGATCGGCAGCTCCCGGTGGCCGCGGTCGGCCAGCACTGCCAGCTGCACGCGGTCGGGGCGGCCGTAGTCGAAGAGCGCCTCGATCGCGGAGCGCACAGTGCGCCCGGTATAGAGCACGTCGTCCACGATCACGACCGTGCGCCCGGTGACGTCGAAGTCGATGTGCGAGGAGTGCAGCACCGGGCTCTGCAGCCGCTGCGCTACGTCGTCGCGGTAGAAGCCGATATCCAGATCCCCGAAGGGCACCTCGACAGGCAGCATCTCATCCAGCAGCGCCTTCAGCCTGCGCGCCAGGATCGCTCCGCGAGTGTGAATGCCGAGAAGAGCGAGCGCTGCGGGCTCGGGGTTGCGCTCTGCGATCTCATGGGCGATTCGCGCCAGCGACCGCCCCATGTCCTCCTCTTGGAGGACCACCTTCTCGTCTTGCATCGACTTCCTTCCTGGCCTCACCGGACCGGGTTAAAGGACGTCTCGATCCTATCAAGCGGCCCCGACGGCCGCGGGTGGCGCAGAGTCTGAGCGCCAGCGCACCAGCTTGGGCGCGCCCCGCTCGGGAAACGGCAGCTCGATCGCATCGAAGTCGCGCGGCACCTCGGTCTCGGGAAAGACCTCGCGCGCCTGGTCTCGCAGCTCGCCGCCCGCGTACCGCGTCGAGATGTGCGTGAGCGCGAGCAACCGCACTTCCGCAGCGCGTGCGATCTCGGCTGCTTGCCTGGCCGTCGAGTGCTGGGTGTCTCTCGCGCGCGCGGTCTCCTCGTCGGCGAAGGTTGCCTCGTGCACGAGCAGGTCGGCCTTGTGAGCGGCGACCTGCACCGCCTCACACGGCGCCGTGTCGCCGGTGATCGCAAGCTTGCGACCTTCGCGCGTGGGGCCCATCACCTGCTCCGGGCTCACGCCCGCGACCGTCTCGCCGCGCTGTATGCGGCCAAAGTCCGGCCCCGGCGTCACGCCGAGACTCGCCGCCAGCTCGGCGTCCAGATGCCCCGGGCGCGAGTCCTCGACCAGGACGTAGCCGTAGGCGACGTTGACCCGGTGGCGCACCGGCACGTTGCCGACGGTGTAGCCCGAGCGCCGCACCGCCTCCATTGGCCCGAGCTCCTCGATGCTCATCTTGTAAGGCAGTCGGCCGTAGATGAACTTCACGGCGCCCATCAGGTCTTGCAGGCCCGGCGGCCCGTAGATCTCAAGCGGCGCCTCCCGTTCGCGCAGCGCGAAGGACTTCAACATCCCCGGCAGCCCCAGCCAGTGGTCGGCGTGGAAGTGCGTGATGAAGATCGCATCGATGTCCGGCAGCCCGACCGAGCGCACCAACTGGCGCTGCGTGCCCTCACCGCAGTCGAAGAGCAGGTGCTCGCCGCCGCGCCGAACCAGCAGCGATGGCAGGCCCCGGCGCGCGCTCGGCGTCGAGGCGCCCGTGCCGATGAAGACAAGCGACATGTCCATGGCCGCAACGGTAGCGACGGCACGGCACCCACAGCCGGCCGGTGCGCCGCTAAGCTCCTCTTTCAGGCGTCTACGCGGCGCCGTTGCGCCCGTAGCTCAGTGGATAGAGCGTCCGCCTCCGGAGCGGAAGGTCGCGTGTTCGAATCACGCCGGGCGCGTGGGGAGCTCGAACCAGGAGCACGGGGGATAGCTATGTATGCGACCGCTGTAGCCGCAACAGAATGGTGGCCGCCGGTTCTTGCCGTTCTAGGTGGCGCTCTGATAGTTGCCGTCTACGCGTCGCGCAACGCACGAGCAGAGCGGAAAGAGGCGCGCGATCGACTGGCCCGGGAACTAGAGCACGACAGAAACCAGCGGGAGATAGAAAGAAGCCTGGCGGCGCAGCGATTCGAACAACAGCTCGCGCAGGACCGTGATCTCAGGACCACCGAGAATGAAGCAGCCGCGGAGCGCCTTAGTACGCAACTCCGCCACGATCGTCAACTACGTGACCGCGACCATGTACGGCAAGTTCTCGGCCCGATCGCCGCAAGATTTGTGGGCTCAAGCCTGGTCGTTACTTTGATCAGCGACGTTGCAGACGCTCGCAAGCCGGAGAATTTGAGCCAGCGCAGCGTGCTTGTGCCGACTGCCTTGGCCGAGGCCCACAGGCTCGTGCGGGACCTGTATGTCGATGCCATCGCACTCGCGATGCTCGTGGGAGAAAACGACTCAATTGTCGACGCGATCGCAGTCGTTGCGCGCAACCTCGGCGATGCCACCGACATCGTGGAGCAATGGCAAGAAGGCAAGATCAGCGATGAGGACCTCGACGCTAGGTTTGCCAACGCGAAGGACAGATGCTCACAAGCTGAAGGGCACGTATTGCGAGAAGCATTCGCCCTTGCAGGCGCAGAGCTAGACCGGCTCGGCAGCCTTCCGACGTCGCCACCTCGGGAAGGCAGTTGACAGTTGATCGGCGCTCGGGAGCTAGCCCACCAGCTCTTGGGCGAGCATTGACGTGCGCGGCGGCCGCTGTAGGCGCGTTTAGCTCGCTAAAGGTCGAACCGCGGCAATCGCGTCTGAGAGGGCCAGCTCCTGGGAATCAAGCAGTGCGCCGATCTGACGTCCCAGCGGGTCGTTCGGGATCGTGGTGATGTTGTTGCAGCTGATGCCATCCCAAGCCGCTCGTAAGGTTGGCCCATGGCGCGATTTCCTTCGCTGAAGGCCAAGCGACTCCTCAAGGTGCTCCAAGCGGAGCCGCTCAACTACGTAGTCGTCCGTCAAGTAGGCTCGCATCGCACCCTCGAAGCACCGGGCTGGCCGAGGCTCACTTTCGCATTCCACAACAGAGCGACTATCGCGCCTGGCATGGTTCGCCAAATCCTCGTACGTCGCGTCGGACTGACGGAAGCCGAAGCGCTGAAGCTAATCTGAGAGGAAGATCATGGATCGCATCCGCGTCATCCACCATCACGAAGACGAACGGTGGTGGGCAGAGTCCCCAGATGTGCCCGAGTGGTTTGCCGCTGCCGATACGTATCTGGAGGCGCGCCGGCTGGCTGAGGAGGGCATTCGCTTTGCGCTCGACCGTGACGACGTCGTGATCGAGCACTTTGTGCCTGACGGCGCGGCCGCTGAGGCGGCCTAGTCGGAGCGCCTGTGGCCGCAGCCCAGCCGCGCCACGCGATCAGACACGACCGAGGTGCCAGCAGGCACGTAGTGCTCGACCGTCAGATCCTTACGTTCTAGCGCGAAGCGCACGCCGGCCTCGGCGAGACGGTGAGCCTCGTCATATGTATCCGCGATGACGGTCCACCGGGGAACTTCAGGCGAGGTAGCCACCCATGTGTCCTCGTCGCGGCGATAGAGCACGCGTACGTTCATCGCACCCCAGCGTAGCGGTATAGGCACTCCCGGATCTCGCACGAGATGGCAGTCGAAAGCATCTCTGCGCAGCAGGAATTGCGGAGATCTCGCGAAAGGACAGCGGCGAAGCCCGCGATGCGCC
Source organism: Solirubrobacteraceae bacterium (assembly GCA_036008645.1). GTDB lineage: Bacteria > Actinomycetota > Thermoleophilia > Solirubrobacterales > Solirubrobacteraceae > Palsa-744. The sequence goes on along the minus strand of DASYNI010000010.1, from coordinate 282,099 downwards.
CTGCCCACGATTCCTATCCTCGTCTCACCGGGCTCTAACCATCGCTTAAGGCTTAAACGCAACGCTTTCGCCACCGATCGATCCTGCCGACAACTGTTCTCATGACCACCGCAGCCGCCAAGCGCCTCGCCCTCATAGGGATTCTGGCCGCCGGCACCCCCGGCATAGCCGCTGCAATCGCCCCGGCCCAGGCCGCCGCCGCCGAGAGCACGGCGGTCAGCGCCAACTGGGCCGGATACGCCGTGACCGGCGCCTCCAAGTCGGCTCTCTTGCACCGCGTCGCGGGCACCTGGGTCCAGCCGGCCGGACAGTGTGTGCAGGGTCAGGAAACCTACTCGGTGACCTGGGTGGGCCTCGGCGGCTTCAACCAGGGCTCCAAAGCGCTGGAGCAGACGGGCACCGCGGTGGACTGCACGACCTCCGGGCGCGCGGTCTACTCGGCCTGGTTCGAGCTCGTGCCCGCCGCCCCGGTGACGATGAAGCTGGCTGTGCATCCCGGCGACACGATCGCCGCGTCCGTCGCACAGAAGGCCGATCAGACGATCCTCACGGTGCGCGACCTCACCACGCATACCGCAAGGACGGCCGTCCGCACGATCTCCGCTCCGGACCTCTCCTCGGCAGAGTGGATCGTGGAGGCGCCCTCCCTCTGCTTCACCAGCACCCACTGCACGCCGCTGCCGCTGACGAACTTCGGCACCGTCTCGTTCTCCAATGCCTCCGTCAGCAGCTCGCAGTCGCAGACCAGTGCGATCGACGCGCGCTCGCTAAAGGTGACGCGCCTGGAACTGCGCGACTACTCCCAGGGGCCGGGACGACGCTACGCGGCGTCAGTCACGCCCGCCAGTGGGATCGCCTCACCGCTGTCGGCCGCGGGCAACGCGTTCACGGTGACATGGGGACAGCTTGAAGGCGAAGGCGCGCAAGGCGGATCGGAATCTCCGCAGCAGCCGCAGGGGCCGCCGGTCCCCGGCTTCACCAGCGCAGCAGCATCAATCCGACGCTGACGCCGGGCCCGATCGTGATCGCCAGGCCGTGCTCGCCACGGCGCGGCTGACGCTGGGCGATCGTGCGCTCGATCACGTAGAAGATCGACGGCGTGCCGACGTTGCCGTGCTCGGCCAGCAGCTGATAACTGACCTCAACCGCCTCGTAGGGCAGGTTCAGCGCTTCCCGCGCGCAGTCGATAATGCGCCTGCCACCCGGGTGCAGCATCCAGTGGTCGACCATGTGCGCGGTCATGCCACTGGAGGCGAGGAAGTTCTCGACCAGCCCGCCTAGGTGTTCGGCGGCGATGTCGGGCAGCTCGCGGACGAGGTGCAGATAGCTGTCGTGCACATCCAACTTCATGCACACGGCTCCAAGGCTGTCCGGAACCTGGTGCACCTTGGAGGCGAGAATCGATGGAGCGGCGCTCGTATCGTCCGGTCCGCAGGCGCCGATCAGCATCGCGCCGCAGCCGTCGCCGAAGATCGATGAGCCCACGGTCTTGCTGCGCGGGTCGCCCTCGGTGGCGCCCATCAGCAGCCCCGACATGCTCTCCGCGCCGACGACCAGGCAGAGCTTGTCGGGATGCTCGGGCAGCTGGCGCTGCGCCAGCCGGATCAGCGGCACCGCGCTGGAGCAGCCCACGCCGACGAGGTGGTACTTGTCGATCTCACGGTCGAGATCGAAGTGCTCGATCAGCTGGTGCGCAAGCGGCGGACACCCGAGCGAGTAAAGGCTCGAGGAGATCACGGTGCCAATCTGACCAAGGTCCACGTCGAGCTTCTCCACCGCCTCCACGGCGCTTGCGAGCAGAAACGCCTCGACCTCTGCCGTGCGGCCCTGCAGCGGCTTTTCCAGCATCTCGGCGCTCAGATGCATGCGCCGTTGCTTGACGCCGCAGCGACCGAAGATGCGCTGCGCAAACGGATCGTCGGAGAGGCCGAGCAGATCGAGCATCTGCTGCTGGTCGAGCGTGACCTCCGGGTCTGCGGTAGCCAGGCCCAGGATGCGTGAGGGCAACGGCGGCTGCGGCATTGTCGGCAATCCCGTTGGCAGACCTTGCCCTCGCAGCGACCGCGCCGGCGCCGCCGTCGGCGTCATGCCGAAGCGCGTCCAGAACGCCTCCCTACCGTTGAGGTGCGGAAACGGCGTCTGCGGCACCGGCACACCGAGGAACTCGCACAGCGGCTCCCAGCCTTCGCGGATGTCATAGATCAGCAGTCGCTCCGGCGGCACGGTGCCGGCGACCTGGAGCCGGTGGCGCTCGAAGACCTCCAGCGCATAGTCACGCTCGCCGAACCGCCCGTCGAAGATTCCCTGCCAGATCGCGGTGTCGACGGCCTTCAGCATCGGCGCGGCGGCGGCGCTCACGCGTGGCGGTTGCAGCCCGCTTGTGGCGTGCAGGCTCACGTCGCAGCTCTCATACCACTCTTCAGGGTCTCTGACGCTGAGGATCACCTTCGCCTGCGGCCACTCCTGCAGCATCTCCGGGTAAAAGCGCGCGCCCAGCCAATCAACCGTGGAGCCCCATCCGGTGAAGCTCTGCTGCCAGTCGATCGGCTCGCCGTTTGCGACCCTGTCCCAGTGCATGACGCCCGCAGCGGTCCGCTCGCCACGCAGCGACTCCATCGCATGCAGACAAGGTCCGACACCGAGCTCGTCCAGCGCGACCTTGAGCGACATCGTGCCCGTGCGGCCGAATCCGACACCGATCACCTTCAAGATGAGAGAACCTCCAGGGGGTTGATAGCAGGACTCGGCTAGCCCAGACGATATCGAACCAACCAGCGAGCAGCCCAAAAAGCGCGCCATTTGCTCGAAGAAATCCCCTTTCGTGTCGGTCTCCGAGCGGTCGCGACAGCGCTCTGCCGCGCCACTTTCGCCTTGCAGCGCGTAGGCTGAGCAGATGCTGATCGTCGCAGAGATCGCCTTGGTGGCGCTGGTGGCGCTCGCCTACGGCAGCCGCGCTTTGCATCTCGCCAGGATCGGCCAGCCCGTCCCAATATCGCGGCTGCTTTGCGCCGCTGTCGGCCTGGTGTCGCTGCTTGCGAGCATGGTGGTGCTCGCCTCGCCCGGCAGAGAACTGCTCTACTGGCGCACCGTCCAGCATCTGCTAATCGGAGACCTCGCCTGCCTACTGATCGCGATTGGCCTGACCCGGTCGATCCTCGCGCCGCTAGCGCGGACCCCGCTGCGACTCCTAGCGCCACTGACCCGCGCGCCGGTCGCGCTGACGCTTTGGATCGCCAACCTGCTGGTGTGGCAGTGGCCGAGCATCTTCGAGGCAACCATGCGCCACGACTCGCTGACGCTGCTGCAGGAGGTGCTCCTAGTCGCTACCGGCCTGAACATGTGGTCGGCGCTGCTGCGCCGCATTGCCGGCCCGCGGCCGCAGATCAGCGAGCGCAACAGCGTCGCCTACGTTCTGATCGGCCGGGCCGCAGGCATCGGGCTCGCGTGCATCGGCATCTGGTCGCCTGACGTCTACTACCCCTACTTCCTGCGCAGCGACACGGCCTCCTCCACCTCGCCGCTGGCCGACCAGGGGATCGCGGGCGCGATCATGCTCGCCGAGATGGCACTGATCGCCATCTGCCTGCTGCTGTGGATGCGCTCTCGCGTCATGCGTCCAGCGCCAGCTCCGGCGACCGTGCATGTGCCCGTTGAGCCTGCGCAAGCAGCACACAGCACGGCCGGCGCCAGCGCGCTGGCGATGGACACGCAGACTTAGCGTTCAGCTGGCGATCAGCGCAGCGCCGCGAACCCGGCGGTCGCCGCGTCGGCGGCTGCGCGATCGTCCCGAGTCTCCGGGAAGGCAGCCTCGAACTGCTCGTAGCTCGGCGCGATCTGGGTCGTCTCGAAGGTGCCCTTCACGGCATCCAGCGTCTTCAGGCCCTCACCGGTGATCACAAGCACGACGCGCTCCTGCGGATCGATGTCGCCGCGCTGCGCGAGCTTGGCGAGCACCGCAGTGGTCACGCCGCCGGCCGTCTCGGTGAAGATGCCGGTCGTCTGCGCGAGCAGCGCGATGCCCTGCCTGATCTCATCGTCGCTGACCGAGTCCACGCCGCCGCCGCTCTGACGAGCGAGGTCGAGTGCGAAGGGGCCGTCGGCCGGGGTCCCGATCGCAAGCGACTTGGCGATCGTTTTGGCCTTCACCGGCTGGCAGACCTGCTCGCCGGCCGCATACGCGTTGGCTACCGGCGCGCAGCCGTCGGCCTGGGCGCCGTTCATGCGCGGGGCCTCCCCGTCGACCAGCCCAAGCTCGCGCCACTCCGCAAAGCCCCTTGCGAGCTTGGTGTAGAGCGAGCCGGAGGCGATCGGCACGATGCAGCGATCGGGCAGCTCGAAGCCGAGCTGCTCGGCGATCTCATAGGCCAGCGTCTTTGAGCCCTCGGCGTAATAGGGACGCAGGTTGATGTTCACGAACGCCCAGTCCCTTTCGGCGGAGATCTCCGTGCAAAGGCGGTTGACGTCGTCGTAGTCGCCGTCGACCGCGACCACTTTGGTGCCGTAGATGCCGGTGGCGAGGATCTTCTGCTCCTCCAGGTTGGCCGGGATCAGCACGTAGGACTCGAGGCCGAGCGCCGCGGCGTGCGCGGCGACCGATTTGGCGAGGTTGCCGGTGGAGGCGCAGGCGAGCACTTTGAAGCCGAGCTCCCGCGCCCGCACAGAGGCCACGGAGACCACCCTGTCCTTGAAGGAGTGCGTGGGGTTGGCGGCGTCGTTCTTGACCCACACCTCGCGCAGCCCGAGATGCTTGGCCAGCCGGTCGGCCCTGATCAGCGGCGTGCAGCCGGCGGGCAGGCCTGCGCGCGAAGCCAGGCGCCCGGAGGGGCCAGGCTGCCCGCCGACGGTCGGCAGGAAGTCCGAGTAGCGCCAGATGTTCTGTGGGCCGCCCTGGATGCGACGACGCAGGCCGGCCACGTCGCCGCCGAGGTTCGAGTAGTCGTAGGCGGCCTCCAGCGGGCCGAAGCAGCGCTCGCAGACGTACTTCGCCTCGAGCGGGTACTCGGCCTTGCAAGCCTTGCACTGCAGATGGGTGACAGCCATAACCTGGGCTCCTTTAAATCGCGCTGCATGCCCGCTAGAACCGTGTGGCAATAGACGCGAAGCCCGCCACACATCTATCTGGAATTGGCACCTTCCCGCTGCGGAACGGTGGTTGCCGGGGCTTCAAAGGGCCAGTCCCTCCACCCCTCTGGATGTGTCCAGCTATCTCGAAGGCGAATTATAACGATGGATCGGCGACACGCAACCCCAGCTTTAGCTCGGGTAGACGACGGTAACAGCGTGCGTTCGGCGGTGTAGGCACAGGCGATGAGCGCTTCTCAGCAGGAGCTCCGCCCGCCGCAGGAGATGCCAGAGGACTTCGACGCCCTCTCGCCCAGCCCCAAGAAGCGAATGCTGATCATCGTCAACCCGTACGCGACCACCGTCTCCGACAGGCTGCGCCACCTCGTCGTCTACGCGCTGCAGGGCCGCTACGAGGTCGACGCGGTGGACACGCAGGCGCGCGGGCACGCGATCGAGCTCTGCAAGGAGGCCGCCCACGAGGGCTATGACGTGGTCGTCGCCTTTGGCGGAGACGGCACCGTCAACGAAGCGGCCAACGGCCTGCTCGGCTCCTCCACCCCGCTCTCCTGCCTGCCTGGCGGTTCTGCGAACGTATTCGGCAAGATGCTCGGCATCCCCGGCGAGCTAGTGGCGGCCACCGAGCATCTGCTAGCGATGGCCGACGACTGGCAGCCGCGCAGCGTCGACCTCGGCATGGTCAACGGCCGCGCTTTCACGTTCGCCTCCGGGCTAGGGCTGGACGCAAGCGTCGTGGAGCGCGTGGACTCCAACCCCCGCCTGAAGGCCCGCTACGGCCCCTGGTTCTTTACCTGGGCAGCGATCTCCAGCCTCACGCACCGCTATCTGCTGCACCCGCCACGCATGAGCGTGCACGCCGACGGGCAGCAGCTTGACGGCGTCACGACCGTGATCCAGAACGGCTCCCCGTTCACGTACTTCCAGAATCGCCCGGTTGAGTTGGCGCGTGGGCCCGCGCTGGACTCCGGCACGCTAGCCGGCGCAGTGCTACATCGCGTGACGCCGGCGGCAATGCCCTTCGTGGCCTGGCGCGCGCTATCCAGCAAGGCCCAGGTCTGCGACCACCGTCAGGTCACCGGCTTTGAGCAGATCACCGAGATGACCGTCTCAAGCGCCGACGGCCGCCCTCTGCCACTGCAGGTCGATGGAGACTTCGTCGGCGAGGTGCACGAGGCGCGCTACTCAATCAGGCCGAGCGCGCTGCGCGTCGTGTCCTGAATATCCATCGTCTCTTCAAGCCGGGTGTGCAGATCTTGGCTTTTCCGCAGTGTCCGGATCGGCGGGCTCGCCGGCGGATGCTCGCTCGGTGCTGGGCTGATCGGCCGTCGGTGCTAATACCCGCAGGCCGGCCTCGTTTGCGGCGGTGGCCATACGCACGTCGTACGCGTACATGCACTCAAGGCGTTCGCCGAGATCGAGCGCGGTGGCGATGTGGATGGCATCGAGTGAGCGCAGCGTAGGAGGCTCAAGCTCGCAGGCTCGCCTGCGGATCTGATCTGTCAACGGCAACAGGCGCACCCCGGCCAGTTGGGTTCGCGCGGCAGCGACGCCGTCCTCTTTCGTCGACCTGCGTGTCGCGCGCAGTGCCTCGACCTCGAGGATCTCCGAGGCAACCAGCAGGGCCTTGGAGGTGAGCGCCGTGACCAGCGCAACCGTCTCGGGCTCAGGGATCACCAGCTTCACGAAGGCTGAGGTGTCCAGGTAGACGAGCTTCTCGTCCGCCACGTCGCTCAGAGTCTCTCGCTGCGCTGCTTCTCCAGCGCATGCGAAGTCGCATACGGTTTCGCGGGGTCGGGTGCGCCGAGCTTCGCCGCCGCTGCGAGGACCTGCTCTGTTGAGCGCTCGGCAGGTGTCGCATGTCGCTGATCGAGCCAGCGGTCGAGCTCTGTGCCCTGGTTGGAGAGCAGCTCGCGCGCTCCGCGCAGGATCAGCTCGCGCGCGAGAGTGGCCGTAGGCTTGCGCTCGCCGAGCAACGGCCTGGCGCGCCGCAGCGCCTCGTCGAGCTCAGGGTCCCGAGTCAGTGCTATGCGGGGGTGGACCGTGGACACAAGACAAGTGTAACACCACAGTTGCACCTTCGGGTCGTTTGGCGGTGGCGACGAGCCTACGCCGCGCCGCCCGGCGTCACGCGGTAGGCATCGAACACCGACTCGGTGTTGCGCAGCTTGCTGATCGCGCTCTTGAGCGCGTGCGTGTCCGGCACCTCGATCACGAAGCGGTTCTTGACCATCGGCGGGTTTGACAGGCAACGGGCTTCCAGAATGTTGGTGCCCGACTCCGAGAAGATGCGGGAGATGTCGGCTAGCAGATGGTGGCGATCCCACGCGTCAATCTGCAGTTCGACCACGAAGGAGCTCTGCTGCGGACCGCCGTCCCAGGAGACATCGGTGAAGCGCTCCGGGCTGCGCTTGAGCAACGCGGTGTTCGGGCAATCCTCACGGTGGATGGTGATCCCGCGGCCAAGCGAGATGTAGCCGACGATCGGGTCGCCGGGCACCGGCCGGCAGCACTTGGCCAGGCGCAGCATCACGTCCTCGACGCCCTGCACCTTGATGCCGTACTGGCCAGAGGACTTGGTTGGGCGCCGGCGACCACGGCCGACCCGCAGCATCTCCGACACCGCGGTCTCCCCCGCGTCGGCGGCCTCGCCGCGCTTGAGACGCTGCAGCACCTTGTCCACCACAGTCTTCGGTGAGACCTTCGCGGCGCCCAGAGCGATGTAGAAGTCGTCGGCTTTGCGGTAGCCGAGCTCGCGGATCACATCCGCCAGCAGCGTCGAGCCGGTGATCTTCTGGGCGGGCAGGCCCGCCTTCTTGAGATGTTCCTGCAGCACCTCGCGCCCTGTGTGCTCGGTGTCAACGCGCGTCTCGGCCTTGAACCACTGCTTGATCTTGTTGCGCGCCCTGGTCGTTTTGACCAGCGCGAGCCAGTCGCGCGAGGGGCCCCGCTCGCGCTTGGAGGTGATGATCTCCACGATGTCGCCGGAGCGCATCTCGTAGTGCAACGGCACGATCTTGCCGTTGACGCGCGCACCGACGCAGCGGTGGCCGATCTCGGTGTGGACCTCGTAGGCAAAGTCCAGCGGCGTGGCGCCGGCGGCCAGCGCCTTGACCTCGCCCTTGGGCGTGAAGACGTAGACCTCGTCCTCGAAGAGGTCGCTCTTGAACGTCTTCATGAACTCGCTGGGGTCGGAGAGGTCCTTCTGCCAGTCGAGCATCGAGCGCAGCCAGCGATGGCGGGTCTGATCGTCTGGTCCTCCGGCGCTCTTGGCGCCCTTGCGCTCCTTGTACATCCAGTGCGCGGCGACCCCATACTCGGCCAGTTCGTGCATCTCGTGGGTGCGGATCTGAATCTCCAGCGGCCGACCCTCGGGCCCGATGATCGTCGTGTGCAGTGACTGGTACAGGTTGAACTTCGGCATCGCGATGAAGTCCTTGAAGCGCCCGGGCAGCGGCTTCCAGAGCGAGTGGATCGCCCCCACCGCGGCGTAGCAGTCCTTCACCGAGTCCACGATCACGCGCATTGCGGTGAGGTCGTAGATCTCGTTGAACTCCTTGCCGTTGTGGGTCATCTTCGAGTAGATCGAGTAGAAGTGCTTGGCGCGGCCTGAAATCTCGGCGTGGATGCCAAGCGCCTGCAGCTCGCGCGCGAGGTACTCGCCGGCCTCCGCGACGTACTGCTCGCGCTCCTTGCGCTGCTGGGCCACGAGCGCCTTGATCTCCTGGTACTTGCGCGGGTGAAGCGTGGCGAAGGCGAGGTCCTCCAGCTCCCACTTCATCGCATGGATACCCAGGCGATGGGCGATCGGGGAGTAGATCTCCAGCGTCTCCTTGGCCTTCTCGATCTGCTTCTGCTTGGGCAGCGCGTCGATCGTGCGCATGTTGTGCAGGCGATCGGCCAGCTTGATCAGGATCACCCGTTCGTCGGTGGCCATCGCGATGAGCATCTTGCGGTAGTTCTCCGCCTGCGCCTCATCGCGCGAGGTGAACGTGATCCCGGTCAGCTTGGTGACGCCGTCGACGATCTTGGCGATCGTCTCGCCGAAGCGCTCGCGCACCTCCTCGATCGAGGCGGAGGTGTCCTCTACGGTGTCGTGCAGCAGCGCCGCGCACAGCGTCTCGGTGTCAAGGCGCATGCCGGCACAGATTCGCGCCACCCCGACCGGGTGCACGATGAAGTCCTCACCGGAGCGCCGGCGCTGGTCTGCGTGGTGCTCGCAGGCGAACACGAACGCGTCTTCCACGCGCGGCCGGTCGATCTCCACCGAGGAGCCGGGCGCGTGCTCGGAGACGATCGCGAAGAGATCGTCCAGCAGCCGGCGCTCGACGTCGGTCAGCTGGGCGCGCGCGGGCGAGACCGGCGCCGGCGCCACCTGCGGCGGGGCGCCGCTGACACCGGCGGGCCTGGATGCGTGTGCTTGATCCTCGGTGCTCGCCATGACCTTAGGTTACGGCACTGCGAGCGCCAACTGAAGCGGCTGCTGATCTATTGCGATAGGCGTCCTGGCGGCGCTAACGCTGGGAGCCTCCGCTGCCGCGGGCGCGATCTGTCGCAGCACCAACCGCGGCTCGCAGGCGCCGCGCCACTCGTTGATCTCGAGCGTGAAGGTGGCGTCGATCGGCTCGCCCTCTTGCACCGGCAGCGTGGCGCCGTTGCCAAAGCTGACCGCTGCTGCGTGCGAACTGTCTTCGAGCACCTTGAAACGCGCGTGCTTGCCTTCCCCCATCGCCTGAACCTGCGCCACCTCAGCATCCCTAACCATCAGGCAGACCGTGGGGTTGCCGCGCCCGAAGGGGGCAAGGCGCGAGAGCTCCTCGGCCAGCGGCAGACCGACGTCGGCCACGGAGACGATCGCGTCCACGCGCTCTGTGGCAACCAGCGCTTCCGCGTCGATCATCAGCTCGGCGTGACGGGCGAACGCCTCCCTGAAACCCTCCAGCCGCTCGCGGACCAGCTCCAGCCCGCACGCGGCGCGATGGCCTCCATAGGCCAGCAGGTGCTCGCTACAGGCGGAGAGGCCGCCGAGCAGGTCGAATCCCTCGATGCTGCGCCCAGAGCCGCGGCCGCCGGCGCCGTCGAGCCCGACCAGCACCGCCGGCCGGTTGGTGGCCTCCACGATCCGTGAGGCTACGATCCCCACCACGCCCGGATGCCACCCCTCCCCGGCCAGCACGTAGCCGGGCAGCTCCCCCAGCTCGCGCACTTGCGCCTGCGCCTCGAAGAGGATGCGCTGCTCGACCTGGCGGCGTTCGCGGTTGCAGCGGTCGAGCTCCTGCGCCAGCTCCGCGGCGCGCTGCGAGCTGACGGTCATCAGCAGCTCCAGCGGCGCTGCGGCGGTGAACAGGCGGCCGGGCGCATTGATGCGTGGCGCCAGGCCGAAGGCGACCATCCGCGCGTCGATGCGCGAAGGATCGATCCGTGCGACCTCCATCAGTGCGCGCAGGCCCGGGCGAGTCGTGGCGGCCAGTGCCTTTAGACCCATGCTGGTAAGCGCCCGGTTCTCGCCGAGCAGGTCGACCACATCGGCGATGCTCGCAAGCGCCACCAGATCGAGGTCGGCGTCCAGCTCGGCGGGGTCGCGGCCGGCGGCGCTCCAGAGCGCCCGCGTGAGCTTGTGGGCGACCGCCGTTCCGCAGAGGTCGGGGCATGGATAGCCGCAGAGACGCGGATGCACGATCGGCGCCTCCGGCAGCGCTCCGTCGGCGCGCGGGCTGTGGTGGTCTGTCACGACCACCTGCATGCCGAGGCTTTGGGCGAGCGCGACCTCCGCCACCGAGGCGATGCCGCAGTCGACCGTGATCAGCAGCTCGGTGCCGCGCTCGGCGATCGCGCGCACCGCATCCTCACGCAGCCCGTAGCCGGCCGCCCGAGCCGGTATGTGCCAGTCGACCTGGCCGCTGAGCCGACGCAGCGCGCTCACCAGCAGCGCCGTCGAGCAGACGCCGTCGACGTCGTAATCACCGTGGACTGTGATGCGTCCGCCCTGCGCAATCCGGCGCAGAATCGGTTCTACGGCCTGCTCAATGCCCACAAACGCACCATGGTCATGCAGCCGGTCGGCCCCGAGGAAGTCTGCTGCCGCACCGGCGTCGGCTATCCCGCGTCGCACGAGCGTCTGCGCGAGCACGTCGCCGATGCCGAGCGCCGAGCGCAGCCTGTCTACCGCCTGCGGCGGGCAGTCGGGGATCTCAAAACGCACGCTCTGCACTGCTCCGCACCCTACGCGGCGCCCGGGACGGAACAGCGGGCGAATCTGAGCACAAGCTGGCGTGCGTGGCGGCGCGCCGGCGGGAGCTCAGGCTAGACGCCGAGCTTCTCGACAGCAGCGACCCGTTCGCGCCACGCGCCGAGCATGTAAACGATCGCGATCCCGATCAGTGCGCCCGGCACCGCGTAGAGCACCACCGCAACGTCGGTGGCTTTCTTGCCAGGGATCGTCAACGTCGATGACTTCACCGCATAGATGATCAGGCCGATCAGCACCGCGCCGATCAGCGACCCAATCAGCGCGCCCACGATGCCGCCCCAGAAGCGATCCGGCAGCCAGATCGTGAAGTGCCAGATCGCAAGGCCCATGATCACCCAGCCGAGCATGCCCATCAGCGGCTCCTCCCGTGTTTGCGGTTGCGCTGGCGGCGCTGCCGGGACTTGGAGTCTTTGGAGTCCTTCAGGAAGACATCCTCGGGCACGGCGTCGGCTGTCGGATCGGCAGGCGTCACCTCAGACTCGGCGCGCTCACCCTGCGCATCCTCACGCGCGGCATCCTGCTGGGTCCCGTTCTGCTGCTCGCGCGGCGGCGCTTGACGCGAGGCCACGGCGGCGCGGGCGCGCTTTCCGGAAGAAGGCTCCTGCTCGATGTCCAGGTCACGCACGAGCGCGTCGAACTCCTCCTTGGAGAGCTGCTCCCCCGGGTCCTCGGCGCTGACCATGCCGCGACTCCTGCGCCTGCGCTGCTGGGCCGGCTCGACTTCAGTGTTGGCGCCGCCTGCTGCGGTTGCATACGCCGGCACAGCGCCGAATTCCCGCACCAATCTGGCGCGGCGGTTGCGGTACACCGGTTCGCGCTCCTTCCAGTGCGTGAGCACCGGGGAGGCGATGAAGATCGAGGAGTAGGCGCCGGAGGCGATGCCGACGATCAGCGCGAAGGCGAAGTCTTTGAGCGTGGCGCCGCCGAAGGCCATCAGCGAGATCACCGGCAGCAGCGTGCAGAAGCTAGTCGCCAGCGACCGGGTCAGCACCTCGGACATGGAGCGGTTGACGATCTGCGAGAACGCGGCGCGCGGCATGCGCGGCACGTTCTCACGTATTCGGTCAAAGACGATGATCGTGTCGTAGAGCGAGTATCCGAGGATCGTAAGCAGGGCAGCGACAGTCGCGCTGGTCACTTCCCTGCCGGTCAGCGCGTAGACGCCTGAAGTGATCAGGAGGTCGTGCATCAGGGCGATCAGCACCGGCACCGCGTACTTCCACTCGAATCGCAGCGCGATGTAGGCGGAGATCACCAGCAGTGAGGCGATGATCGCGATCACCGCCGCGTTGGCGATTTCCTGGCCGAAGGAGGGGCCGATTGTCTGCGAGCTGAAGCCGCCCGTCTTGATGCCGTAGTCGACTTCCAGCAGCGCTTTGACGTCCTGAAGCTGCGTTGGACGCAGCTGCTTGACTGAGATCTGATACCCGCTACCGCCGACCACGCCCTTTTCTTTGATCGCCTGGACCTGGACGCCGTGGAATTTCGCCGCTTCGAGCGTGGAGGCAACCTTCTGCGGGCTCGGGTGCTTGACCAGCGCCGCCTCAATCCTGCTGCCGCCCGTGAAGTCGAAGCCAAAATTGATTCCCTTGGCGCCGATCGCGATCGCGCCGGTCAGCAGGATCACACCCGAAAGCGAGAAGAACCAGCGCGAGGCGCCCATGAAGTCAAATTTCCACTCGCGCTTCTTGCCGCCGGCACCGAGCGCCGAGGGGTGGGTAATCAGCCGCGAATGGCTCATCGACGTCAGCGCCGCCTGCGTGGCGAGCACCGCCGTGAACAGCGAGGTCAGGGTGCCGATCCCGAGCATGAAGGCGAAGCCCTGGACTTCGGCTGTGGCCAGCGCGAACAGGATGAAGGCCGTCATAAACGTGACCACGTTGGCGTCGACGATCGCCGCGAAGCCGCGCTTGTAGCCGGCCGCGATGCCGGCCACGACCGAGCGCCCGGATCTGATCTCCTCCTTCACGCGCTCGAAGATCACGATGTTCGCGTCCGCTGCCACGCCGATCGTGAGGATCAGGCCGGCGATGCCCGGCAGCGTCAGCACGATCGGGATCAGCTTGATCAGCGCGAAGAAATAAACCCCGTAGATCAGCAGGCCGCCGATCGCGATCACGCCGAGCATGCGGTAGAAGAGCAGCAGGAAGAGGCAAACGACGATGAAGCCGATCAGGCCCGCCTTCAGGCCTTCGCTGAGGGCCGCTTTACCGAGCGTCGCGGAGACCTGCGAGTTGGAGATCGGTTCGAGCTTGATCGGCAGCGCGCCGGATTGAAGCTCGTTGGCGAGGTCGGAGGCCGAGGTGTATGTGAAGCCGCCGCTGATCTGCGAGCCGTTGGTGGCGTCGATGCCTTCCGGGTAGACCTTGTAGTCGATGGATGGTGCGGTGATCACCTGTTCGTCGAGCACGATCGCGAAGTGCTGGAGGGCGGCTTCATGAGTGACGCCGGGCAGAGCGGCTTCTTCGCCACGTTTTGCAATCGTCCGCGTGACTTTTTCGAAGGTCGAGCCGCCGGAGCCGGTGAAGCCGAACACGACGGCCGGCTGGCCGGTGCCGCCGTTTTCGGTTTCCTCGCGCGGATTGGTGATGTCGGTGCCGTTGAGGACGGGGTCGTCGCGCAGAACGTAGAACTTGTTCGGTTCGGCCTTGACGACTTTGCCTTCGCGGTTTTCTTCGGGTCGCGAGCGCACGACGATCGTCCCGGGCGGTACGAGCGTCGGCTTGAGCGTCGTACGGAGCTTTGCTTCGTGTTCCTTGGCCCCCAGGTCGAATTCGGTGGTGGCGGGACCGGCGACCACCGTCTTGGCGTTCGGGTCCAGCAGATACCACTGCCCGTAGATGCATTCGGCGTTCTTGGCGGTCCCAGCCTTCGCGGCGTTTAGTTGCGGCGTGCAGCCCGGAAACCACGTGGTGTCGTTTTTGCGGAATTCCGGCTTCTGCTTTGACGCCCGTTCAACCGCTTCGTACTCGGAAATGCCCGCCGCCGCCGCGGCAGGATTGGACCCACCTGTGACGCCCGGTTCAGATGGTCCCGCGACCTTGCCATTCGGCCCGATCACGTTGGTCTCCCAGTCGTAGAAGTGCATCTGGGCGGTCTTGCCAACCTCTTCTTCGGCGCGCTTGGCATTGCTGACATCGGGCAGGTTGACGTTGATCTCGTTGCTGCCGGCGCGTAGGATTTCCGGCTGTGAGACACCGAGTTGATCGACGCGCTTGCGCATGATTTCGATCGTCCTGCCCATCGATTCGGGGGTGACCTTGGACTGCGCGGTGGGCTGTGCCTTGTAGACCAGCGAGACCCCGCCTTTGAGGTCGAGGCCAAGCAGCGTGGGCTTCAGCGCGATCACAGCCGCGGAGGCTGCGATCAGCCCGGCGACGATCATCAGCACGAGCGTGTTTCGACGTCTATCTCGCATTGCAGTGGAGACTACTTCTCAGGGGTCAGGACGAGCAACAAGCCACCCTCGTCCTCGTCGTAGGCGGGAAAGATGTCGGCCTTGGCGGGCGCGGATCGGTCGCGCTCGCCGCTGACCTGGACCGGTACCTCCAGCGCCCGCACGCCCCACTCCAGCACCTTCTTGACCGGGTCATCGCCGTTTGAGAACTGCAGCCCCAGCGCCTCGCCAACGTCCTGCCCGATCACCGACTCCTCCTCAAGGCCCGTGAAGGCAAAGGAGTTACGTCCGCAACCGATCAGCCGGCCCTTGGCGTCGCAGACGAAGAAGGCGGCGTCCGGCGCCGGGTAGTAGTCGTCGAGCAACTCGAACAGGAACGCAAAGCCGCACTTCTCGCAGCCCTTGGGGCGCCTGGAGAAGCCTGCGGTGCGGTCGTGGTCGCTGGTTCTGTGACCGCAGTTCGGGCAGATGTATGGACGGGTCATCGACAGACAGAGTAGGGGAGCTGACACGGGAAGGTCGTCGGCTGGCGTAGGTATTACCTGCTCTTTAGTAGGGACATACGAGCCGCAACCGACCGGCTCTTAGAACAGGGCCGGATCGGCGCTGGGCGCGTCGGCGACCGGCGCGGGCAGGCCCAGGTGCTCGTATGCGCCGGCGGTAGCTACGCGGCCGCGCGGCGTGCGCTTGATCAGACCCTCCTGCAGCAAGTACGGCTCATAGACGTCCTCGATCGTGTCCTGCTCCTCGCCGACTGACACCGCAAGCGTGGAGAGCCCCACTGGACCGCCACCGAAGTGCTCGCAGATCGCAGAGAGGATCTCCCTGTCCAGGCGGTCCAGGCCACGCTCGTCGACCTCCAGCAGCGTGAGCGCCTCGTGCGCGGCGCCCGCATCGACCACGCCGTCCCGGCGCACTTCGGCGTAGTCGCGCACGCGCTTGAGCAGCCGGTTGGCGATCCGCGGCGTGCCGCGGCTGCGGGCGGCGATCGCAAGGGCTCCCTCCTCGTGCAGGCGCACCTCGAGGATCTGGGCCGAGCGGCGTACGATGCTCGCAAGCTCTGCCACGGCGTAGGGCTGCATCCGCATCTGGATGCCGAAACGGTCACGCAGGGGCGTTGTGAGAAGGCCAGTACGCGTGGTCGCGCCCACCAGCGTGAAGGGCGGCAGATCCAAGGTCACCACGCGCGCGCCGGCGCCTTGGCCCACTGTAATCGGCAACTTGCGGTCCTCCATCGCCGGATAGAAAGCCTCCTCCAGTGCACGCGGTAGCCGGTGGATCTCATCGACAAAGAACACGCTCCTGGGCTCCAGCGCACTCAGAAACGCCGCAATGTCTCCCTTTCGCTCCAGCGCGGGCCCGGCGGTCTGCACGAAGGGCACCTGCAACTCGGTCGCGACGATCTGCGCAAGTGAGGTCTTGCCGAGTCCCGGGGGGCCGGCGAGCAGCATGTGATCCAGCGGCTCGCCACGCACAGCCGCGGCCTCGATCGCGACCTGTAGCTGTTCCCGCAGTGTGCTTTGCCCCACGAACTCCTCCAGACGGCGCGGGCGCAGCGAGCGGTCGAGGTCCTCCTCGGTCAGCTCGTGAGGAGTCTGGATGCGCTCAATGAAGTCGTCTTGGCTCATGCCGGTCTCGCCGCCGCCCGTAGCGCCTGTGCAATCAGATCCTCCGCCGTCTCGCCCTGCGCATCGGCCAGCAGCCGCTCTGCCTCGATGGCGTTGTAGCCAAGCTCGAGCAGACCTTCGCGTGCCAGTCCGAGTGGGGTCTCCGGGGCGGCGTGTGGCGGCGCACCCGCGCCGGTCTGCAGACCCACCTTCTCGCGCAGCTCGACGATGATCCGCTCCGCAGTGCGTCGGCCAATCCCAGGCACGGCGGTGAAGCGAGCGGAGTCGCCGGCGGCGATTGCGGCCATCAGCTCGCGCGGCCCGCCGCCGGAGAGCACCGCCATCGCCATCTTCGGCCCCACCGCCTGCACTCCGAGCAGCATCAGAAACAGGTCGCGCTCCTGCTCGGAGTGAAAGCCGTAGATCGAGATCTGGTCGTCCCTCACGATCAGGTGCGTGTGCAGGCTGACGGTCCCGCCGACAGCGGGGACGTGCCGCAGGGTCTCGGCGGAGACGGAGGCGCGGTAGCCCACCCCGCCGCAGAGGATCACGACGTGGTCGCCGCGGCGCAGCGCGACCTCGCCTCGCAGCAGTGCGATCAACGGCCCGCTCCCGCTGTTGCGGCCGCGATCGCTCCCGCAAGCGGCGCCGCGTTGATGTGGCAGACCGCAACAGCCAGCGCGTCGGTGGCGTGGTCGCTGCCAGGCACGCTGGCGAGACCCAAAAGGGCGCTGACCATCCTTGCCACCTGCTCCTTGCCGGCCCGCCCGCTGCCGCAGACAGCGGCCTTTATCTGCTGAGGGGTGTAGGAGGCGCACGCGAGATCGTGCTGGCCAGCCACCAACATGCACACCCCGCGTGCCTGCCCAACCGCGAAGGCGCTGTGCGCGTTGCTGCCGAAGTAGAGGGACTCAAGCGCCACGGCCTCGCACGCGTGCGCTCCAAGCAGCTCGGTAAGCCGCGCGTGCAGCAGCGTCAGACGTCGCTCCAGCGAAAGCCGAGGCCGGGTCTCGATCACGCCCCCGTCCAGCGCGCGCAGATGCGTGCCGTGGCGCTGCACCACGCCGTAGCCGGTGCTGGCCAGGCCGGGATCTATGCCGAGCACGATCATGAGATTGGATTCTCCGTGGGACCCCGGACGCCTGCCTCCGGTGGCGGGCGCCCGCCTGCCGTAGGCTGCTTCCGTGAGCGAGGAGGGGATCGACTTCGAGCACGAGGGTCTGCTCGATGGGCTGAGCGGCGCGCCGCGAGCGGAGCGGCTGGCGCTGCTGCGCGGTTTGGCCGCCGAAGGGGTGCCGCTCAGCGAGCTGCGTCGGCACACCGAGGAGGGCACGATCCTCTTCCTGCCGGCCGAACGGGTGATCGGCGGCCCGCGCCGCTACACCGCGCAGGAGATCGCGGAGCTTTCCGGCGAGAGTGTGGATTTCCTGATCGCGGCACGCCGCGCGATGGGGCTGCCGGTGCCGGGGCTGACCGAGCGCGCCTATATAGATGCCGACCTGGAGGCCACGCGGATGGCCGCCGTGTTCAAGGCCGCGGGGGTCTCCGAGCAAGACAGCCTTGAAGTCCTGCGCATCCTCGGCCGCGGCCTCTCCCAATCAGCGGAAGCGATCAGGACGCTCGGCCTGCGCCTGGTGCTCGAGCCCGGCGTCAGCGAGCACGAGCTTGCGCAGCGCTTTGCCGGCACCGCGGCACAGCTGACCCCGATGCTCGGCCCGCTGATCACCAACCTGCTCACGCTGCACCTGCGCCAGATGGCCGACACCGAGGCGATCGACGCGGCAGAACGGGTCGGTGGCAGGCTGCCTGGATCGCGCGAGATCGCGGTCTGCTTCGCGGACCTCGTCGGCTTCACCCGCCTGGGCGAGGAGGTCCCGCCACACGAGCTTTCGCGACTTGCGATCCGGCTGGAGCAACTCGCCGGCGAGGTGGCCCAACAGCCAGTGCGGCTGGTCAAGACGATCGGCGATGCGGCGATGCTCAGCTGCCCGGAGCCAGCGCCGCTGATCGACGCGACGCTGCGTCTGATCGAAGCCGCCGATATAGAGGGCGAGCAGTTCCCCCAGTTGCGCGCCGGTGTGACAATGGGGCCTGCCCTGAGCCGCGCCGGCGATTGGTTCGGGCGTCCCGTGAACCTCGCCAGCCGCGTCACGCAGGTGGCCCGCCCAGGCAGCCTGCTGGCCGAACGCGAGGTCCGCCACAGCGTCGGCGATATGTACCGCTGGTCCTATGCGGGCGAGCGGAGGCTGCGTGGTGTGCGCGAGCCGGTCGCGCTCTATCGGGCAAGGCGGCTGAGCGCCGCCTCCTGATCAAAGCGCCGCCATGGCGCCTGCCCGCCGGCCCAGAGGTCGCCCAGCATGACCGCGTCCTTGTATGTGTCCATGCACTCCCAGAAGCCCTCGTGGCGATAGGCGCGCAGCTGGCCGTCGCCAGCCAGGCCGCGCAGCGGCTCCTGCTCCAGGACCGAGTCGGCGGCCATGTATCCGAGTGCGGCCGGCTGGAAACAGAAGAAGCCGCCGTTTATCCAGTGCTCGCTGCGGGGCTTCTCGGTGAAGCCGAGCACCATCTCGCCGTCGTGGGCCAGATCGGCCACGCCGAACTGAAGCTGTGGCCGCACCACGCTCATGCTCGCCAGCGCCCCGTGCGCCACGTGGAAGTCGAGCAAGGCGGCCAGGTCGATGTCCGCCAGGCCATCGGCGTAGGTCGCGCAGAACGGCGCGCCGTCGAGATGGCCCTCCAGCAGCTTTAGCCGGCCTCCTGTGGGCGTGTCCACGCCGGTGTCGAGACATCGCACCTCCACTCCCGGCGGCCACTTGCACTGCGCCGCGAAGCGCTCGATCAGAGCGCCCTTGTAGCCGGTGGCCAGCAGGAAGCGTGTGAAGCCCTGTGCGAGATAGAGCTGGATCACGTGCCAGAGAATCGGCATCCCACCGATCTCCACCAGCGGCTTGGGGATCTCTCTGGTGTGCTCCTGCAACCTCGTGCCGCGCCCGCCGCAGAGAATTGCGACGGGTGGACGCCGCCCCGCAGCCTGGTGGAACCTGCCGGCAGGCGAGCCAGGATCGCCTGCGGCGCCTTGCGCGCTCATCGGCGGGGATTATGTCGAGAACCCGCCTTCGTGCTCAGTGCCGCGCAGATGCCCGAGCAGCGCCGCGCTGCTCGCGCGCCAGACCTGCACGTTTGCCAGCTTGATCTGCTCGTAACCACGGATCTGCTGCGCTTGCTCGGCAACCGCCACCACCTGAGGGTGCGTGGGCTCATCCAAATGCTCAATCGCCTGCCAGAGCAGCGCCAGGTACTCATCCGGCAGCGCGCGCTCTACCCTGCGCACCTGCGCGTACCCGAACGGGTCGAGCGGAGTGCCGCGCAGCCGCCAACCGGCGCGCAGCGCGTGGAGCAGCGGCAGCGACCACCTTCCGAGCCGGATCTTGTGCGAGAGGCCCATTGCGCGCAGCAGTGGTGGATACAGGTGCAGCCACCACTGCGCACCCCGCCCGAACTCGCGCTCACGCCGCTCCCGCTCCTGCGGCAGCAAATGCAGTCGCGCGACCTCGTACTCGTCCTTGTAGGCCAGCAGTTTGTGCAAATGCCTTGCCACCGTCTCGGTCAGTTCGGTGCGACCGGGAGCCAGCCGCGCCTCTGCTGCAGCCACGCGCTCCAACTGCTCCAGATAGCGCCAAACCACGCGGCGCCCACCGTAGGCGCGCAGGTCGTCGGCGCGCAGCGCCGCCAGCTCTTGCACCGGCTGGGGCAACCGCGAGCCCACCTGCTCCTGCGCCCATGCTGAGGGCTCGGCCTGCGCGTCGGGCTGGCCCAGCAGTTGGCGCACCGCTGCCGGCGCGGCGACCACCGCTCGGCCCCACTGAAGCGCCATCAGATTCTGCTCCACGGCCACGCCGTTCAGATCGATCGCGCGCCTCAGCGCCTCCCAGCCCACACCCAGCAGCCCACGCTGCCATGCAGCGCCCACCAGGACCATGTTGGCCTGAAGGTCATCCCCGAACGCGCACTCGGAGATCAGCCGCGTGTCGGCAAGGACAAGCATCGAGGCGCTGGCGAGCTCGATCCGGGCCAGCAGCTCGCCGCGATCCGGGAAGTGCGTCTGGCCATCGAGGACCATCTCGCCGGTCTGGCTCTCGGACACAGAGATCACTGCCACAGTGCGCCGCGGGTCACACGCGTCGTTCAGCCGCGGGTCGGCGGCGCCCAGCAGGTCGAAGCCGAGCAGCACGTCGACCGTCTCGCCGGTGGCGCGAGGGGCTGCCTCGGCCGCGGCCGGCGCGCCGAGCCTTACGTCGGATACCACGGGTCCAGCCTTCTGAGAGAGACCAGTCTGGTCGAGCACGGAAACCGGCGTCCCTTCCAGGTGTGCCGCCATCGCCAGCACCTGCGAGACCGTCACCACGCCTGTACCGCCGATGCCGACCATCCGGATGGTGCTCGCGACGCCCACCTTCACCGCGGGCGCAGGCAGATCGTCCGGAGCTTGCCGGACGCGGTGCGCGTCCCGGGCCGGCGCCACCGTCAAGAACGAAGGGCAGTCGCCGCGCAGGCAGCTCATGTCGGTGTTGCAGGAGGCCTGATGGATCCGTGTCTTTGGGCCGAACCGAGTCTGCACAGGCTCGACGCTCAGGCACCCCGACGCCTGAGCACAGTCGCCGCATCCCTCGCACACGCGCTCGTTGATCCAGGCGCGCTGCGACGGCGGCGGGAGATTGCCGCGGCGACGCAGCCGCCGGCGCTCGGTCGCGCACATCTGGTCGTGGACGATCACGGTGACTCCGGGCACTCTGGCCAGCTCGCGTTCGACCTGCGCGAGCTTGTCCCGGTCGTGGACCTTGGTGCCCGGCGCAAGCCGCGTGCGCCGGTAGCGGCGAGGCTCCTCGGTGGTCACCGCGATTTGCGCCACCCCCTCGGCCTTCAGCATCCGAGTCAGCTGCGACACCGAGAGCATGCCCTCCACCTGCTGGCCGCCGGTCATCGCGACGGCGTCGTTGTAGAGCAGCTTGTATGTGATGTTCACTTTCGCCGCGACCGCGGCGCGCAGCGCCAGCGAGCCGGAATGGTGAAAGGTGCCGTCGCCGATGTTCTGGATGAAGTGCTCCGCCGCAACGAACGGCGAGATCCCGGTCCACTGGCTCCCCTCGCCCCCCATCTGCGTGAGCCCCACGATCTGTCCGCCACGGCTGCGGGATCCGGCGCCTGTCTGCTCCTGAACGAGCATCACGTGGCAACCGATCCCGGCGCCGACCAGCGCGTCTGGGCTTGCGGTGGTCGAGGTCGAGTGCGGGCAGCCCGAGCAGAAGAACGGCGTACGCACGACCGACGGCGGCACAGGCGTACGACGCTGCGAGAGCCGCCGCAGCCGCTGCGTGGCCTGGACCTGCTCGCCCAGCCGGTCCCCGAGCACGCGGCCGAGCGCAAGGGCGATCTGGTCGGCGCTCAGCGCCCCGTAAGCCGGCAGCAGCGACTCTCCACGCCCGTCCTGCTTGCCCTGCACCTGCGGCGGCGTGGGCAGCCCGTAGAGCGCGGCCTGCACCTCGGTCTGCAGCATCGGCTGCTTCTGCTCGATCACGAATACCGTACGCAGCCCGCGCGCCAGCTCGCGGATCGCCGCGTGATCGATCGGCCACGGCATGCCGATCTTGATCAGCCGCACGCCGAGCGCGCTCAGGCGCCCCTCGTCGAGGCCGAGATCATCCAACGCACGGCGCAACTCCGCATAGGCCGAGCCGGCGGCGATCAGACCGATCTCGTCGCGCTCGCCACTTTGCACCGCGCGGTTGAGCTGGTGCTCTCTCGCGTAGCGCAGCGCGGCGGGCAAGCGCGCCTCGACCAGGCTGCGCTCCACCTCAACCGAGGGCGTGCCCAGCAGGTGCGCGGTCGGTGTATGGTCGACAAGCCTTTGCACCGGGCCAAGCGGACCGGCGTGGGCGATGACCGCAGACGCGTCGGCCACATCCGCCACGACCGTGAGCGCGCACCACAGGCCGGCGGCGCGCGAGAGCCGCAGCGCATGACGGCCAAGGTCGAGCACGTCTTGAACCGATGCCGGCGCGAGCACGGGCATCATCAGACCCGAGAGCGTGCGCTCAGAGGAGCTCGGCAGGGTCGATGACTTCGAGCCGGGGTCGTCGCCCACGACCGCGACCGCGCCCGAGGACGGACCGACGCCGCAAATGTTCGCGTGGCGCAACGCGTCGGCGGCGCGGTCCAGGCCGGGGCTCTTGCCGAACCACATGCCGAGCACGCCCGGCACGCTCGCGCCGGGCTGCAGGTGGGCAAGCTGGGAGCCCCACACCGCCGTGGCGGCAAGCTCCTCGTTGACGCCCGGCGCAAAGACGATCCCCAGCTCGCGCAGATGCGCGGCACGACGCCAGAGCTCCCTGTCCAGGCCGCCAAGCGGAGACCCGGGGTAGCCGCTGACAAAGCCACCGCTTGCGATGCCGTTGCGCAGATCGTCGCGACGCTGATCGAGCAGCGCGCGCACGATCGCCTGCACGCCGGACATCAACGCGTCCGGCGCCTGCTCGCTCCAGCGGTCCTCGAGCGTGATCGTCCGTGCTCGCGCGGCGGCGGGCGGGGTCACCGATGCGGCACTTGACTGATAGTAAACGTCGAGCGTGCCGAAAGTCTATGCGTCGGCGAGGCGCCCCGCCCATTGCCAAGCGCACGTGACAACGGGTACGATCGAGCGCAGGCGGAATGAGTCCGGCGTGTCGGGCGCAAAGCGAGCAACAGGAGGCGTGAGGATGGCCCAAGCCGTGCACGATCTGCCCGCTCCCCCCGCGGGGGCGATGGCACTGCCGCGCCCGGCAGTGCCTGACAGCATCGTGCCGCTGCGAGGGCTGCTGATCGTTGCGGCGGTGATCGGCGGCATGATCGCCGCGATCGCGACCAACTCGCTGTGGGCGCTCGACTTCTACCACGTGGTTGGCGGCGCGCTGTGGACCGCGATCGACCTCTTCCTCGGCCTGCTGCTCGGCCCGATCATGGGACGGATGTCCATCCCCGCTCGGATCGAGCTCTCCTCGCGGCTGATGCCGAAGATGGCGCTGCTGATGCCGACGCTCGTGACGATGACGCTCGGCGCCGGCTGGCAGTTGGCACGCCACCTCGGCAACCTGGATGCCGGTTATGCCAACCACGGCTGGCTGGTCGCCTCCTACATCGTGGTCGGCGTGATGGCCGTGATTGCACTCGGGCTGCTGGAGCCGGCGAACATCGCGGTGCTGTTCGAGATGAAGAAGCCGCAGCCGAATGGCGCCGTGATCGAGAAGCTGATGAAGCGCTTCATCTACACCGCGGGAGTCACCGGGGCGATGCAGGTCGCAACGCTCGTGATCATGACCAAGCTGGCGAGCGGCTGATGAGCGCGATCTCCTCCCCCGGCGCAGGCACGTCCCCGGCTGCGATGGAGCCGGTCTCGCAGCGCAGCCTTCCGCCGATCACACAGGTTGCAATGGCCACGCTCACTCTGATCGTCGCGGGCGGGATCTACCTCGCCGCGAACTTGCCCGCGCACGTCACGCTTGCGCCCGCAATCGTGCTCCTCGTCGCGGCGGTTGCGCTGCTGCTTGCCAACGCGGTGATGCTGAGCCGGATCGAGCCGTTCGCCTGGGAGCGCTTTTTCCAGGTCGCGCGCTGGACGCTGCTGGCCTATCTGGTGGTCACGGGCATGCTCGCGTTCGTCTTCATCTACGACGGCGTGCGCGGCGGCACGCTGGGAGTACTCCTTGGCATGCTGGCCATCTTCGCGCTGGACGTGCCATTGATGATCGCCTTCACCGTCGCGCGGTACGCAGACCCGCAGGGCTGATCGCACACTTAGCGCACGGTGACGGTCCACGGCTCGATCCGCCAGGAAGCGACCAGGCCTGCCTTCACGTAGGGATCGCCGTCGACCATTGCCTGCACGTCGGCGTCCGCCGCCAGCAGAAAAAGGCCCCCGCTGGGAGGATTTCCGAACGCGCCCGCTGCGAGCAGCCACCCATCCGTCTGCCACTCGCGCAGCCATGCCAGATGGGCCTCGCGATGCTCGCCACGCCGCTCCAGAATGTCAGGGACGTACTCGTAGATGAGGATCAGCTGCTCGTGTGGCAGCCCGGTTTCGCTGGCCGCCACCCTAGCCCGCGACCTTTTCCAGCATCTCGGCCGGCACGTCGAAGTTGGCGTGCACGGCCTCCACGTCATCGTTCTCCTCCAGGGCGTCGATCAGCTTCATCAGCTTGACGACCTGGCCCTCGTGCGGAATGGGGACAAGGCTCTTGGGGCGGTAGACGAGCTCCGCGCTCTGCATCTCTATGCCCGCGTCTTCCAGCGCCTGCTTGACCGCCACGAAGTCCGCGAGCTCGGTCACAACCTCGTAGACGTCCTCGTCGGTGGCCACGTCCTCGGCGCCGGCCTCCACGGCGACCATCAAATCGTCCTCGCTTGCGTCCGCCGAATCGATCGCGATCACGCCCTTCTTGTCGAAGAGATAGGCGACCGAGCCGGGCTCGCCGAGGCTGCCACCGAACTTCGTGAACAGATGCCGCACGTCCGCGCCGGTGCGGTTGCGGTTGTCGGTCAGCGTCTCAACCAGCAGCGCCACGCCGGCCGGGCCATAGCCCTCGTAGAGCACCGACTCAAACGCGCTGGCGTCCCCGCCCTCGCCGGTGCCTTTCTGGATCGCGCGCTCGATGTTGTCCTTGGGCATCGAGGCCGCCTTCGCCTTCGCGATCGCGTTCTCCAGCGCCGCGTTGCCCGCAGGGTCCCCCCCGCCATCTCGCGCCGCGACCGTGATCGCGCGCGCAAGCTTGGTGAACTGGGCGCCACGGCGCGAGTCCACGATCGCCTTCTTGTGCTTGATGCTCGCCCACTTGGAATGTCCTGACATAACCCGGAAGCATAGGATGCAAGGCATGGCTCTCGCGCTCGACCCGGGCATCTTCAAGGCATACGACGTCCGCGGCATCTACGGCGAGCAGTTCGATGGGGACCTCGCCGAGCAGATCGGGCGGGCATTCGCGCGCGTGCTGGGAAGCCTCTCCGGAAAGCCCGCGGAGAGCCTTGTGATCGGCCTCGGTCGAGACATGCGCTTGACCGCGCCCGAGCTTGCCGCGCGCTACCGCGATGGCATCCTGGCCGAGGGCGCAAACGTGGTCGACGCCGGCCAGGTCGGTACCGAGATGCTCTACTGGCTGGTCGGCTCGCGCGGCCTTGACGGCGGGCTGATGTGCACCGCCTCGCACAACCCGAAGGCCTACACCGGCGCAAAGCTCGTGCGCGAGGGCGCGCTCGCGCTCTCCGGCGACACCGGCATCCAGGACATGCGCCGGGAGATCGAAGCGGGCCTGCCGGAGCCGACCGCCAGCCGCGGCACCGCGCAGGAGGTCGACATCTACGCCGAGTTCCAGGAGGCCGCGCTGGGCTTCATCGACCCTGGCGCGATCCGCCCGCTGAAGGTCGTGCTCGACGGCGGCAACGGGATGGCCGGGCCGATGGTCGGGCCGCTGCTCGAGCGCCTGCCACTGGATCTGATCGAGACCTACTGGACGCCGGACGGCAACTTCCCCGACCACGAGCCCAATCCGCTTTTGCCCGAGAACAGGACCTTCATCATCGAGAAGGTGCGCCAGAGCGGCGCGGATCTCGGCATCGCTTGGGATGGCGACGCCGATCGCTGCTTCTTCATCGACGAGCACGGCGAGTTCGTGGACGGCGACTTCCTCACCGCGCTGCTCGCCAAGGCGCTGCTGGCTAAGCAGCCCAGCGAGACGGTCCTCTATGACGTCCGGGCCTCCTGGGCGGTGCCGGACACGGTCCGCGCCGCCGGCGGCACACCGGAGATCAACCGCGTCGGCCACGCCTTCTTCAAGACGCGGATGAAGCAGGAGGGCTCGCTGTTCGGCGGCGAGGTCTCCGGCCACTACTACTTCCGCGACTTCTACTGCGCTGACTCCGGAACCCTGCCCGCCCTGCTGATCCTGGAGCTCCTGTCCAAGTCGAGACAGACGATGTCGCAGCTGCTGGCGCCGTTGCGCGAGCGCTACTTCATCTCCGGCGAGATCAACTCCGAGGTCGCAGATCAGCAGGCCAAGATGCAGGAGATCGCGGAGCGCTATAGCGACGCCAAGCAGGCGCACCTCGACGGCATCTCAATCGACTACGAGGACTGGCACTTCAACGTCAGGCCCTCGAACACCGAGCCGCTGCTGCGGCTGTGCCTGGAGTCGCTGGTCTCGCGGCAGGACATGGGGCGCCGTCGCGACGAAGTGCTGGAGCTGATCCGCTCTTGAGCGGGCAACAGGGCGCAGCGCAGCAGGGCTTCTCCCCTGAGGACGACTCGGAGGCGCAGGCCGAGCAGGCAGCGCTCGCATCTGCCGCACAGGCCGGCATCCACCGCCTGGCGATTCCGACCCCGTTCCAGGTCGGCAGGGTCAACGCCTACTTGATCGAGGACGACCCGCTCACCCTGGTCGACTCCGGCCCCAACTCCGGCAAGGCGCTGGATGAGATGGAGCAGGCGCTGGCCGCACACGGCCGGCGGATCGAGGACATCGGCCTGCTGATCGTCACCCACCAGCACATCGACCACTTCGGCCTGGCCTCCATCCTCGCCCGCCGCTCGGGCGCCGAAGTCGCAGCGCTGGACCTGCTCGCCCCCTACCTCGGCAACTTCGGGCAGGAGGCCGACAGGGACGACGCCTACGCAGAGACGATCATGCGCCGCCACGGCATCCCGACGGACGTCGTCAGCGCCCTGCGCGCAGTCTCTGGCAGCTTCCGTGGCTGGGGCGCCAAGGTGCAGGTCACGAGTCCGCTCGCGGAGGGCGCGCAGCTGACCCTGCGCGACCGCACCCTGCTCGTGCTGCGCCGCCCCGGGCACAGCCCCTCCGACACGGTCTTTCACGACGAGCAGCGCAAGACGCTGATCGCCGGCGACCACCTGCTCAAGCACATCTCCTCAAACCCGCTGATCTCGCGTCCGCTCGGCTCCGCGCCCGACTACGCCGGCCCGCGCCCACAGGCGCTCATCGCCTACATCCACTCGCTTGAACAGACAGCCAAGATGGACCTCGACCTCGTGCTCGGCGGCCACGGCGGCCCGATCACCGATCACAAAGCGCTGATCGAGGAACGGCTGCGCATGCATGCGCGACGAGCGGAGAAGATCCACCGGATGATCGTCGAGCAGCCGCGCACCGCGCACGAGATCGCGCAGAAGCTGTGGGGCAACGTCGCGGTGACGCAGGCTTACCTGACGCTCTCGGAGGTGCTGGGGCACGTGGACCTGCTGCTGGAGGGCGGCGAGGTCGCGGAGGCGGAGGAGGATGGGGTCGTGCGGTTCGAGGCGCACTAGCAGCACACGCTGCCGCCGGCATTGCGCCGCAGCGATGCCTACGCACAGCCACAAGCACATGCGCCGATGCGCATAAATGAGAAACAGCGCCGCCGCCTTACTTGCCACAAGAGGCCGCCCGGCGTATATTCAATTGCGTGAAACTCACCATACGCAACTTTCTTGTAATCTGCGTCGCTGCATCGGCCTTCTTGCCAAGCTTCACAGGCACGTCCCTTGCCGAACAGTTCGAATCGAGCACAACGGGCACGCTGTCGGTCGAAGCTCTCACCACCCAGAAGGTTGCCGTCAACGCTGGCAGCGTTGAATGCAAGAAACTGTCGGCAAGCTCTGGAGAAGCACCCTCAGCAACGATTATTGCGACGGTGACGATCAAACCCGAAGAATGCACGGCCTTTGGCTTCCTGGCCGCAACGGTGAGTCCCGCCGAATACAAGTTCGTCCTCGGTGGCTACGTAGCGCTCGGCAATACCGTGACCGTGGAACTCACCGGCTGCACAGTCACCATCCCAGCGCAGGTCATGACAGGCGTGTCCTTCAAAAACGTCACGCATGGCGGCAAAGCAGCGATCGAAGTCACTCCGGACATGAAAGACATCGAATCGAGCGGCACAGGATCCCTTTGCGCCTACGCCACGGAAGGCTCCGGCACATACTCGGGTAGCTTCGTCCTGTCGCTGCCTGGCGGCGGGCTCGAACTGCAGGCCCCCGCAGCTCCTGAATTCTCAGTGACGGCGAACCGGAATCCCGTGCATAAAAAAGCTGGAGAAGCCGAAAGCACCATAACTGTCACGAACCTCGTGAACGCCGCCAATGCTCCCGCCAAATGCACCTTGCCAGCGATCAAACCAGCCGACTGGAACGAGGCCGAAGTCAATAAATGTGTTGAAGCTTACGGAGCAAAAGAAGCGCATACCTTCAAAGTGACCTACGTCGGCGCCAAGCGGGCAATCTACCCAATTGTGGTGCTTGACAAAAAAGGAGCAGTGGCGAGCCTGGTCGTGCTTGGCGAATAGGGCGCAGCCAACCGGTTGCGTCGGCTGGCTAGGAGGACTGCGTCACCTGCGATGGGTATCGCCTGACACCTGGCGCTCAGCCACCGCCTCTAGCAGCAGCATGTGCACTCGGTCGTCGCCCGTCAGCTCGCTGTGGAAGGAGACGGCGATCGCATCGCCCTGCCGCGCCGCCACCGGATGACCGTCCACCTCGGCGAGGATCTGCACCTGCGGCCCATGCTCGGCGATCCACGGTGCTCTGATGAACACTCCCCGCAGCGGTGGCCCCTCGATGCCCCTGACCGTCAGATCGGTCTCGAAGCTCCGCAGTTGGCGCCCGAAGGCGTTGCGGCTAGCCACCATGTCCATCACCCTCAGATGCTCCCGGTCGAGCATGATCAGCCCGGCACAAGAGCCGAGCACGGGTACGCGCGCAGCGAGCTCGCGCAAAGGTGCCGCCAAGCCCTCGCGTTCGATCCCAAGCGTGATCGTCGTCGACTCCCCGCCCGGGATCACCAGGCCATCGATCTCATCTAGGTCTGCGACGGTGCGCACCTCCCTGACCTCCGTGCCAAGCCGCGCAAGCACGCGCCCATGCGCCTCGAAGTCGCCCTGGATCGCAAGCACCCCGATGAGTGGGCCATTTGACATCGGACTACCAGGAGGGTCGAGGGTCAAGCCGTGCAAGGACGCAGGGAGCGTGGTGTCCGTGAGCACACAAGCGAACGAGGACGCCGCACGGCGCAGCGCCATCGGCCCTCCTGGCTACCAACCGCGGCTCGCGAGCTGCTCCTCGGGCTTGAGCTTCGCGTTCTCGATGCTTGCCATCGCTCCGCCGAGGCCACGCGAGGTCGCGGCTACGCGGGCCGGGTCCTGCCAGTGCGTAGTGGCCTCCACGATCGCCTTGGCGCGCGTCTGCGGATCCTCGGACTTGAAGATGCCCGAGCCCACGAACACGCCTTCGGCGCCGAGCGCCATCATCAGCGCCGCGTCCGCCGGCGTGGCGATCCCGCCGGCGCAGAAGAGCACGACCGGCAGCTTGCCATTGGCGGCTACCTCACGCACTATCTCAAGCGGCGCGCCATGCTCCTTTGCCGCAGTCGGCAGCTCGGCCTCGCCAAGCGCCGCGAGCGCCTTGATCTCGCCGGTGATGCGGCGCATGTGGCGCACCGCCTCCACGATGTCGCCGGTGCCGGCCTCGCCCTTGGAGCGGATCATCGCCGCGCCCTCGCCGATCCGCCGCAGAGCCTCGCCAAGGTTGGTGGCGCCGCAGACGAACGGCACCTTGAAGGCCCACTTGTCAATGTGGTTCGCCTCATCGGCGGGCGTGAGCACCTCCGACTCGTCGACATAGTCGACCTCGATCGCCTCCAGCACCTGGGCCTCAAGGAAGTGGCCGATCCTGGCCTTGGCCATCACGGGGATGCTGACCGCCTCTTGAATCTCGGCGATCATCTCCGGGTCGGACATCCTCGCAACTCCCCCGTCACGACGGATGTCTGCGGGCACTCGTTCGAGCGCCATCACCGCCGCTGCGCCTGCCTCCTCGGCGACCTTGGCCTGCTCAGCCGTGACCACGTCCATGATCACGCCGCCCTTGAGCATCTCGGCCAGGCCGGACTTGACTCGAAAAGTTGCCTCGTCTCTCATAAGAGGCAGTGTATATGGGCCGCGCGGCGCTACTTCAGCCGGAAGGCCTTGATGCGATCATCGTACTGGTCGCTGTTGCGCGAGTAGACGGCGAAGGCAAGCGCCTGGATCAAGCTCAGCAGCGCCGTGTGCGAGCGCACGTAGGCAGGCGTGGAAGAGGAGTAGTAGAGCTTGGTCTGCGCGAGCTTTGCGACCTCCGAGAGCGTCGCATCGGTGATCGCGGCGGTCTTTGCACCGCGATGGCGCGCGAGCTTCAGCGCACGGACGACCAGCGGATGCGGCCTGCCGGCGGAGAGGGCGATCACGAGCGTGTCCTCGTCGATCCGACCGAGCCTCGAAAGAACCTCTTGGGAGGGGCTTGCGGCCAGCTCGACCCGCAGATCGAGCAACATCAGCAGGTGGCGCAGGTAGCTGGCGAAGAAGGCCATCTGGTCGGTGCCCGCGACGAGCACTCTGCTCGAGGTCGCGATCGCCTCCACCAGCTCATCGACAGTCTCGCGGGAGATCTTGCCCGCGGTCTGCTCGACGTTCACGTGGTCGGCTGCGATTGCCGCCTCGAACTGCGTCTGGTCAAGAGAGAAGAGCGGGCCGCTGTGGCCGTTTCCGTTCTGCGCGCCGCTACCGGGCGCGGCGTGCTCGCGCCTGTACTCCTCGCGGGCGGCGGCCTGCAGCTCAGGGAAGCCCTCAAAGCCAAGCGCCTGCGAGAAGCGCACGACCGTTGAGCTGGAGGTGTTCGCGCGACGCGCGAGCTCCTCGGCGGTCTGGAAGGCGGCCTCGTCGAGATGGTCGACTATGTACTGGGCGACATCCTTCTGCGAGCGTGAGCACTGCTCGAAGCGGGACTGGATGTAGGTGGAGAGGGTGAGATGGCCGTCGATCTGCTCGAGCGGCGTATGGGGTGTGGTTGTGGCGGCACGCTTCATCGGCGGTCTTGTTCGACGCCATGCGCTCTCTCTCCTCTTCGCACCGGCTGACGACGATGCTCGCAAGCGTTCGTGCAGCGGCACAAGCGTGAGAGATATCCTGCGGCGCCGTGGCACACGTCGACTTCCGCTCTCAGTTTCCCGTGTTGGAGCGCGTGGCCTACCTGAATGCCGGAACGGACGGCCCGCTGCCCCGCACAGCGGTGCAGGCCGCGCAGCAGGAGCTGGAGGGGCAGGCGCGGCAGGGACGGGCAAAGGAGCACTTTGAACGGCGCAGCGAGCTCAGCGAATCGCTGCGCGCCTCCTACGCCGAGGCGCTTGGCTGCGAGTCGCAGGATGTGTCGCTGACCACCTGCACGAGCGAGGGCCTTGCGATCGTGATCGACGGGCTCGGCTTGCGCGAGGGCGATGAGATCCTCACAAGCGATGAGGAGCACCCCGGTCTGCTTGGGGCGCTGGCGGCCGCGCAAGACGGCGGTGTAAGCGTGCGGCTCGCACCGTTCATAGAGATCCACGAGCACGTGGGCTCGCGCACCCGCCTTATTGCCTGTTCGCATGTGAGCTGGATGACAGGCCGGGAGTGCCCCGCCGGGCTCGCCGAAGTCGAGCCTCCGCTCGTGCTGGACGGGGCTCAGGGCGTCGGAGCGGTGTCCGTCAACCTCTCACGCCTGGGGTGCGACGCCTATGCCGGCGCGGGCCAGAAGTGGCTCTGCGGGCCCGATGGCACGGGCATGCTCTACACGAGCCCAGCGCTGCGCAGCCGCCTGTCGGTCAAGCGCCGCGGATACGGGAACATCGCCGACCCGAATCAGGGACTTGACGCGCAGCTGCACGAGGACGGCCGCCGGCTGGACACCCCGGCGCTGAGCGCCGAGACGCTCGCATGCGCGCATGCCGCGGCAAGGATCCTGGAGCAGGAGGGCCTGGCGCAGATGCACACGCGCGCCAAAGATCTGACGGTCAAGCTCGCGGAGATGCTTCGCAGCGCCGGCCGCGAGGTGATCGAGCACTCCGCCGGAACGCTGCTCTCCTTCTGCAGCCCAGACCCTGAGGCCGAGCGCGGTGTGCTCGCCGAGCACGGCGTGGTGCTACGCGACATCCCCGGCAGGCCGTGGCTGCGCGCCTCCGTGGGCGCCTGGAATGACGAGCGCGACCTGCAGCGCCTGATCGACGCATTGCCCTAACGTCACGGGTGCGTGGCGCCCATGAACGCGACATCACAGACCGCGAGTCCTCTCGCTGCGCCCGCAGAGGCCGTGCGTCCGCGGCCCCACCGAGTGCGGTCGACCTCAAGGAGCCGGCTGCTTGCGCCGCACCGGCTCGCGCTGGCCGCGATCCTCGGGCTCTCAGCCGCGATGAACGTCTACGACATGTCTCGCAACGCGTGGGCAAACACCTTCTACTCGGCCGGCGTGAAGTCGATGCTGCTCTCGCTGCACAACTTCCTCTACATCTCCTTCGATCCGGGCGGCCTGATCAGCATCGACAAGCCGCCGCTGGCCATCTGGGTGCAGGCGATCAGCGCGAAGATCTTCGGCTTGAGCCCGCTGAGCCTGCTGCTGCCGGAGGCGATCGCGGGCGTGCTCTGCGTATGGGTCCTCTACCTGGCGATGGCGCGGCCCTTCGGCCGGCTGGCGGCGCTGCTGGGCGCTCTGTGTCTGGCGGTCTTTCCCGCGTTCGTCGCCGTCAACCGTGACAACAACCCCGACGCGCTGCTGATCCTGCTGATGACCGTCTCCTGTTGGATCGCGATCAGGGCGATCGAGAGCGGGCGTCTACGCACACTTGTGCTGTGCGGGGTCTTCGTCGGCCTGGCGTTTGAGACCAAGACGCTTGCCGCCTACCTGGTGGTGCCGGGGATCGCGCTCGGCTACCTGGTGTGCGCGCCCGGCTCGCTGCGTTCGCGGATGGTCAAGCTAGTGGTTGCGGGTGTAGCGATGGTCGCGGTCTCGCTCTCCTGGCTCTTGTTCGTGGATGCGACGCCCGCCAGCCACCGCCCGTTCGTCGGCAGCTCGACCGACAACTCGGAGATCGGCCTCACCTTCGGCTACAACGGCCTCGGGCGAATCGGCGGGCAGACGGGCGGCCCAGGCTCGATCCCGAATGCCAGCGGCGCCATCGCACCGTTGCCGCCGAGAGTGGCCTTCGAAGAAGCGACCGAAGAACATCTGGAAACCGAAGAGCTCGCCAGATATGCATTTGAGCCGCTGGCGGCAGCGATCAAGCAGATGCCGTTCGCCAAGCAGATCCTTGGCCGGTCGGGCACCCCCCAGACGCCGCCTGAGTACTTCACCAACGGCCGTGCGAGCAAACCGACGGCGTTTGCCAGACCGCCGGGCCCGCTGCGGCTGCTGGAGGAAGCCTTGGGAGCGCAGGACGGCTGGTTGCTGCCGCTCTCGCTCGGTGGCGCGATCGCGATGCTCGCGCTGATCGCAAGCACCTGGAGCGGCTCGGCGCCGCGCAACGGCGGCGGCGCTCACGGCCGCCGCGACCCGCGGCTGGCCGGCCTGCTCGTGCTCGGCGGATGGTTCGCGGTGGAGGCGGTGGTGCTCAGCCTCGCAAGCGGGATCGTGCACCCCTACTACACCTCCGCGCTTGGCCCCGGAGCCGGCGCGATGGTCGGCGCCGGCGTAATCGCGCTTGCGGCACTGCTGCGCGTTGACCGGCGCTGGGCGCTGCTGCTCGCAGCCGCAGTGCTTAGCACGGTGGCTACGCAGATCGTGTTGCTGGACAGGAGCGAATACATGCAGTGGCTGCTGCCGATTCTGATCGTGGCCGGCATCGCGGGAGTGACGATCGCCGTACGCGCACAGCGGTGGGCACGGTGGGCCCTGAGCGGGATCGTGGCGGTGCTGCTCGTCGCCCCCACCGGCTTCGCCGCCGCTACATGGGGGGCACCGGTGCAGAGCACGTTCCCTGTTGCGGGCCCCTGGGGTGCGGCAGGGTATGGCGGAATCGGCTTGCCTACCGACGAAGTGCCGATATTCAAGAGCCTGCTGCGCTACCTGCGCCAGCATCACCCCACCAAGCGCTTCACGGTGCTCACTGTCTCCTCGGTGACTGCGGCGCCTTTCATCCTGTGGGGCAGCAACGCCGCTGCGCTTGCTGGCTACAGCGGCACCGACCCGGCGCTCAGTGCCGATGGACTGGCGCGCTTGGTAAAGCGCCATGAAGCACGTTACGTGCTGCTGGGCGGCCCCTATTCGAGCCGGGGCGGCAACGGCGCGACCGCCGCCACACTGAAGGCATGCCGCATGATCCCCTCGGCGGCCTGGGGCAGCGTCCACAATTCACTCGGCAGCCTGGTGCTCTACGACTGTGCGGGGCGCGCAAGCGCGCTTCGCACGGCGCAGAACCCACGCAGCTGAGAGCCAACCGCGTGCAGCTGCTCACGCGGCGATGTCGAGGTGACGCCCGAACGCACGCTCAAAGAGCTCGCGCTCGCGACCCACCGCCCATAGCGGCACGGCCGTCTCCCCCTGTGCCTGAAGGGTCATCCTGACGGCACCGTTAGCGGCCGCGAGGCTCGTGTCCCTGACCATCTGATCGCGAGAGCGCTCGAGATCCTCCGCCAGGCGCAGCAGCGTGGCGCAGCGATCCAGGCGCTCCCGGTCACCCTCCGCGAACAGCGGCGCCAGCTCGCTGGGCTCGGGCATGCCCTTGCGGTGGTAGCGAGCAGCCTGAGCGATGATCGCGACCTCTTTGGGCGAGAACCCGGGCAGGCCGCCGTTGAGGATCAGGTAGCGCGAATGCTTGTGATGGTCGTCGTAGTCGACGGACATGCCGATGTCGTGCAGCATGCAGGCTGCCCACAAAAGCTCCCGCTCGCCGAGGTCGCCTTCATGCACTCCGAGCGCCGCCAGCTCGTCGAACATGCCGAGCGCCAGCTCCGCGACGTGGCGGCTGTGGGGGGCGTCCATGCCGTAGCGCCTTGCGAGGTTGAGCACCCCCTCCCTGCGCACGTCATCGAACAGCGGCGGACCATCCCCGCCGCCAAGGTGACGCTCGAAGAAGATGCCCTCGCGCAGCCCGGCCTCGCTGACCTCCAGACCAGTGAACCCGCCGGCGAGCAGCACCCCCTCGATCACGATCGCCCCAGCCAGGATCAGGTCGGCACGCGCCGGCTTTATGCCCGGCATCTTCGCCCGCTCGCGCGGCGGCAGCGATGCCAGCCGCTCGATCAGCGCCTCCAGCGCATCCAGGTCCAGCACGAAGCCCTGCACACCGTTGTTCGGCAGCCCGGCCGCCCGCTGCGCGGCGGCGGCGAGGTTGCGCGCGGTACCGCCCATACCCACGATTCTTCCGCCAAGACCCTGCAGCCAGCGCGAGCCGGCCAGCTGACCGCGCACATGGTTGCGGAGCGCCTGGATCCGCTCGACGCTCGCCGGCTCATCGCCTGGCAGGAAGCGCTCACTCATGCGCACCGCGCCAAGCGGCCAGGAGCCGATCTCGCGCTCCAGCCGGTCGAGCACGTGCACCAGCTGCAGCGAGCCACCGCCAAGGTCGAGCACAGACCCGTCGGTGAGCGTGGTGGAGTTCACGGCGGCTAGATAGCCGTAGCGGGCCTCCTGCTCACGCGTCAGCACTCGTACCGGCAACCCGATCGCCTCCTGTGCCGGCCGCAGCACCAGCTCGGAGTTCTTGGCGTCCCTGATCGCGCTGGTTGCGACCGCGTCGACCCGATCGCCGGCCAGGCCGCTGGCTCTGCAGAAGTGCGCGAACACGTCCAGCGTGGCCAGGGCTCTTGCGATCGGCGCTGCCCCGAGCGAGCCGGTGGCAGCCAAGCCCTCGCCGATCCGCACCGCCTCGTAGATCTCGTCGGTTCGCTGCCACCAGCCTTCGGTCGCGGTGAAGACCACCAGCCGGAAGGAGTTGGAGCCGAGGTCGATGACGGCGAAGCGCTGCGGCGCGTCCATGCCCTGAGCGTATTGACAATGGCGGCGCGGTCCGGCCTTCGGCAGCGTCCCAAGCCGCCGACGGCCCGCATAGCCTTCAGCCATGCGCCTGCTCGTGATCCAACACATCGCCTGTGAGCCGCCGGGCGCCTACGAGGATGAGATGCTCAGGCGCGGCATCGCCTTCGACCGGGTCCAGATCGACGAGGGCCAAGCGCTGCCGGACTGGCGCGGCTACCAGGGCATCGTTGCGATGGGCGGGCCGATGAGCGCCAACGACGAGCAGGAGCTGCCGTGGCTTGCGGGCGAGAAGCGCGCGATCGCCGAGGCCGTGCGTGCGGGCATGTCCTACTGGGGGGTGTGCCTTGGCGCGCAACTGCTGGCCGCCAGCCTCGGTGCTCGGGTCTACCGCGGCGCCGCTCCTGAGCTTGGCATCTACGACGATCTCGCGCTGACGCAAGATGCGCTCCGTGACCCGCTCTTCGCTGATCTGCCCTCTCAGCTGAGCACCTTCCAGTGGCACGGCGAGACATTCGAGCTTCCCGACGGCGCCACTCGGCTCGCCGGCTCTCGCGCATACGCCAACCAGGCGTTCGTGTGGCGGCGCGCCTACGCCCTCCAATTCCACATCGAGGTCTCCTCGGATCTTGCGCGGCGCTGGTTGGAACTGCCCGCCTATACAGCCGAACTAACAGCGGCAGATGGAAACGATGCCGTTGATGCGCTGAGCGCCAGGCTGAACGAGCTCGACCGGATCGTGCCGATCGCGCATACCCTCTTCAGTCGTTTCATAGACACAATCGTGCAACCGTCCGTCGTGCACTGAACCGGGACAAGCGCGTCAACGACCACGGCCGACTCGCGTCGTTTGCCGACGAGCAATTGGGAGCCTGATAAAGGCGCTGTAAAAGCTCTCCTACCCGCCCTCTCATCCGCGGCGGGACACCAAGGCACGAAAGGAGCGACATAAGATGAGAGGTCTAAGAACGGCGTCGATCTTGCTCGGCGCGGTACTGGCGGTGGCGCTGACCGCCTCGCCAGCTGCGGCGCTTTCTACCAACAACCTCCAATGGCACCGCTGCGAAAAAGGCGCATCGGGGCCGAAATTCAAAGATAGCGCCTGCACCGAATCGTTGATGTCTGGCGAATTCGGAGAAGGCATCCTAGGGCTCTCCGAAACGCGGGAATTCAAAGCCAAAGCAGTTGGCGCCCAGGTGATGGAAGTAGACAAAGAGGCCATCCGTTGCAAAGGCTTCTCGGTTGCCTCGGGAGCCAAGGTGATCGGCGCCGGCAGCGAAGAATTGAGCGGCGCCGAAGCGACCGTCAACTATGAAGAATGCGAAGTCGTGGGCTTCCCGAGCTGCGAAATAAACAAAGCGAAAGCCGGGAGCGCAACCATCTCGACCAAACCGCTGACGGCCATCGTCGCCTACGCCAGCCGAGCGGGAGCCGAAAAAGAAGAAGGCAACGCGGTGATCGTGCTCGCACCGAAGGAACTGACGGAAGAAAAAAAGGTTCTCTCCACGATCACCCTGGCTGGGTCGTGTCCGTTTACGACCGGCAAATTCAACATCGAAGGCGAACTCGCGTTTGAAGATGTGAGCGGAGCCAAACATCTGCTCGAACTGGAACTGAGCGCATCCTCCTCTCCAATTACCAAAGCATATGACAATTCTGGTAAATCTACCCACGAACTAAGCATCGTGGTACCTAAATTCCTCGGACTGGGCATGACCTACACCGGTAACGGCGTGGTTTCGTTACCGAGCCCAGTGGTCTGGTGGCTGTTTCATTGATAGGCACAAGTGAGGGCTAGCCTTGCGACGTGAAAGCAACGCCGGGAGGCCCACGCGCTGCGACTAGGGTACGAGCACGATCTTGCCACGCGTGTGCCGCGCTTCGATCTCGCGATATGCGTCCTGCACACGCTCCAGCGGATAGACGCGCGCGATCGGCACCTCCTGCTGGCCTTCGGCCACCATCCGCGCGAGCTCTGCCAGCACGCCGGCGTCGGCGGCTGCCGCATTGCCCTCGGTCTTCACGCCGTACTTCGTCGCGGCCTGGAAGTCGATGATCGTGTCGATCCGCTGCGGCGGCACGCCGAGCTCCAGCGCAATTTCCACATAGCCACCGCCGAACGTGTCGATGAACGCGTCGAGCTTGCCCTCGCTGACCGCCCTGATGCGATCGACGACTCCCTCGCCGTAGTCGACCGGGATCACGTCATGTGAGCGCAGCCAGGCGTGGTTGGACTCGCCGGCCAGTCCGATCACCCGCGCGCCCGCGCGCCGAGCGAGCTGCACCGCGATCGACCCGACCCCGCCGGCCGCACCCGAGACGCCGACGGTTTCCCCCGGCGAGAGCTCGACCGCGCGCACGGCCGCATATGCAGTCGCGCCGACTACGAACAGGGCGCCCGCGACCTCCCACGGCACGCCCGGCGGACGCGGCGTGAGGTGGTCGGCCTCGACGAGGACAAGCTCGGCGTGACTGGCCCGATTCTCGGTGAACCCGATTACCTCGTCTCCAGCGCGAAAGCCCTCGACCCCCTCGCCAACCTCCTCGATCACGCCAGCGAGATCGCTGCCCTGCCCCGAAGGGAACGTGGCAGGCCAGCGATCGTGCATGTAGCCCTCCCGGATCGAGACCTCCCCAGGGTTGATGCCCGCCGCCTTCACCTTCACCAGCACCTGTCCGGACTCGGGCACTGGACGCGGCACCTCCATCACCTTCAGCACCTCGAGCCCGCCATATTGATCGAACCTCACCGCTCGCATCGCGTCTCCTTCTTTGAGTGCTTGCTCAGCCCGCGCCCTGCTCACTTCCAGCCGCAGTCGTCGCGGCAGCGGGCTTCGCAGCGGCCAGCACAGCATCGAGCAGGCCCGGGAAGCACGCCTCAAGGTCCTCGCGGCGCAGACTGTTCAGTCGTGCTGTGCCGACCTCGTGCTGATGGATGACGCCGGCCTCGCGCAGCACCCGAAAATGATGAGTCAGCGTCGACTTGGTCACGTCCAGGTCGAAGCTGCCGCAGCGCCGCGGCTCCTCGTCCTTTGCCAGCTTGCAGACGATGCTGAGCCGCTGCGGGTCGCTGAGCGCGTGCAGCACATCGGCGATCTGGATCTCGTCTCTTTCGGGGTGATGCAGGCTCATGACGCAATTGTACGACGATCGCCGTCCAACGTGCTACGGTGATCGTCGTACAAGCAAGCTGGCCCGCGAGCACTGAAATCCACCAGAAGGGCGATCGCAGATGAGCACCACCGCCAAGACACCCCGCCCCCGCCCTAGCGTTCTGAGCAGCGCCCGCCTGTCCGCCATCGTGGAGGCGGCCTATCTGCTGGAGCTTGCAAGCCGATGAGCGCCGCGATCAGCGCCAAGCGGCCCGCCGCCGCACGCCAGGGCTCCAAGAGCCTGCTGCTGGTGCTGATCTGCCTGGCGCAGTTCATGGTGATCCTCGACGTCTCGATCGTGAACGTCGCGCTGCCATCGATCAGGGGCGGACTGCACTTCGACACCAGCGGCCTGCAGTGGGTGGTTAACGCCTACACGATCACCTTTGGCGGCTTTCTGCTGCTGGGCGGCCGCGCCGCGGACTTGCTCGGCCGCCGCCGCACCTTCCTGGCCGGCACCGCGATGTTCAGCCTTGCCTCTCTGCTGTGCGCCTTCGCCAGCTCACGCGGGCTGCTGATCGGCGCTCGTGCACTGCAGGGCTTCGGCGGAGCGGTGCTCTCGCCGGCCAGCCTCGCGATTGTCACGACGTCGTTTGCGGAGGGCGCTGAGCGCAACCGCGCGCTCGGCATCTGGGGCGCGCTGGGCGGCCTTGGCGGCGCATCCGGTGCGCTGCTCGGCGGCCTGCTCACACAGGGTCTCGGATGGCCCGCGATCTTCCTGATCAACGTGCCAATCGGCGCGGCGGTGATCCTCGTCGGCCGCAATGTGATCCCAGAGAGCCGGCGCGAGAACGCCACGCGCCACTTCGACCTCGCCGGCGCGATCCTGGTTACGGCCGGGCTCACCGTCGCCGTCTACGGGATTGTGCGAAGCGAGGCCCTTGGCTGGCTCTCCGTTGGCGTGCTGGGTCCGTTGGCGCTTGCGCTCGCACTGCTCGCCGGCTTCGTGTTGGTCGAGGGCAAGTTGGCGGCGGCGCCGCTGCTGCCGCTCGGCGTCTTGAAAATGAAGCGCCTGCGGGCCGCAAACCTCGTCGTCACGCTGCTCTATGCGGGCGCGTTCTCGATGTGGTTCTTCCTCACGCTCTACCTGCAGGAGGTGCTCAGCTTCAGCGCCCTGCAAGCGGGCTTGGCCTTCCTGCCGCTGACACTCGCCATCGCGATCTCGGCGACGGTCGCGCCCCGCCTCGTGGCATCCGTGGGGCTGCGACCGGTAATCACACTGGGGATGCTCGGCTCCGCCGCCGGCCTCGGGCTGCTGGCCATGATGCAAACTCACGGCAGCTATCTCGGCTCGGTACTGCCGGGCGGGCTGATCTGCGCCATCGGCTTCGGATTCGCACTGGTGCCCGCGACCATCGCCGCCGTGCAGGGTGTCCCCGCCAACCTGGCGGGCCTTGCATCGGGGCTGTTGAACACCGCCCGTCTGGGCGGCGGCGCGCTCGGCCTGGCGGTACTAAGCACGCTTGCGGACTCGCACGCCGCTCATGCCATCGCTGCTGGTGTCTCCGTCCATGCCGCCCAGACCAGCGGCTACCGGCTCGCGTTCCTGATCGGCAGTGCGCTCTCGCTCGCTGGAGCGCTCGCCGCGGCCACGATGCTGGGCGCGAGCGGCGTAAGCCGGCAGCCGACAGCCCAGGGCGAGGCGAGCGCCGAGGTGGCCAGGGCCGACTGAGCGGCGCAGCGCCGGGTGCTCCTACACGCTCCGCAGCGCAGCTGCCGGCGCCAGGCGCGCTGCGCGCGCCGCCGGGTAGAGACCCACGAGCGCGCCCAGCATGAGTGTGATCCCCACGCCGCCGGCGACGGCGAGCACGGGAACGACGACGGTCCATCCCTGCGACTGCGCGTAGGCGGCTGTGCTCGCGGCACCGAGCAGGATGCCTGTGATGCCACCGAGCAGCGCGAGCAGAATCGACTCGCCGAGGAACTGGACGCCGATGTGCAGGCGCGTGGCACCGAGCGCCCGGCGCAGACCGATCTCCGAGCGCCGCTCAAGCACGGAGATCACCATCACGTTTGCAATCCCCACCCCGCCGACGAGCAGCGCGACGGCGCCCAGGCCGAGGAACAGCGAGGTGAGGGTACTCTGGGCGTCCGCACGCGCCTGCAGGGCGTTTGAGGGGCGGCTGATCTGGGTGTTTTCCGGGTTCTGAGGGTCGGCGGTCGCTGCCAGCAGCGCGGATGCTTCTGTGACGCGTTCCTGGTCAGCGCGCACATAGAGGGTGCTCGCGCTCCTTGCGGTGCCAAACAGGCGGTGGGCAACCTGGTAGCCGATCAGCGCGGATGCATCGATCTCCGGTGCGAGCGGCAGCGGTGCAAGCACTCCGCCGACGGTGAACCAGGTGCCGTCCATGTAGACCTGAACCGGCCGCCCCGCGACGATCAGCCGGTCGATGTGAAGCCGCTGCGCAGCGGTCGCGCCCAGTACCACGATCGGAAAGCGGCCGCTGGCCCTGGTCAGGAAGGAGCCCTTGGCGAGCTTGCCTTGCAGCGTGGAGAGAAGCTGAGGTTCGCTGGCATCGATGGTGATGCCGCCCGTTTCGGCCGCTTCTATGTAAGGGCTGCTGCGCACGCTCGCCGAGACGGAGCTGACCGCGGCTGCGTCGCGCACGCTTTGCAGGTTTCGCACCGCGCGTGCGGCCGAGGCGGGCAGCGACGCGTTTTCGCCGAAGAAATTCTGCCCCGGCTGGATCGTGAGCAGGTTGGTCCCGAGCTTGTTCAGCTCGGCGACGAGGCCCGCCTTGCTGGACTGCGAGATCCCGAGCACGGCGACCATCGCGGCGACTCCGATCCCGACGCCGAGTGCCGAGAGTGCTGCGCGCAGGCGCCGTGTGCGCAACCCAACGCTCGCGACGCGCAGTGCATCGAGCGGCGTGAGGCGGCTGCGCTGCAGCGTGTCAGCGGACTGCCGCGGAGCCCGGCGCGGGCGTCGTGGTCGCGCCCGCGACAAGCCGGTTCGGGCGCTCACCGCCCCGCTCATGCCAGCGCACCCAGCGTCTCGTCGGCCACAATCCGGCCGTCGCGCACCTCAAGGCGCCGCGGCAGGCTGGCGGCGATCTCGTGATCGTGGGTGATGACCACGACAGTGGTGCCCTGGGCGTTCAGCTCCCTCAGCAGCTGCATGATGCCCTCGCCGCTCTTGCTGTCGAGGTTGCCGGTCGGCTCGTCGGCCAGCACGATCGCCGGGTTGCTCACAAGCGCTCTTGCGATCGCGACGCGCTGGCGCTCGCCACCTGAGAGCAGCGCCGAGGTGTGCTTGGCACGGTGCGAAAGCCCGACCCGCTCCAGTGCCTGCTCTGCGAGCGCGCGGCGCACGCGCGCGGGCGTGCCCGTGTAGAACAGACCGCCGGCGACGTTCTCCAGGGCGGTGTAGGCCTCCAGCAGATGAAACTGCTGGAAGACGAACCCGATCCGCCATGCACGCAGCGCCGCGAGCGCCCTGTCGGAGACGCCTGCCACGTCGATGCCGGCGATCCGCACGACCCCACTGCTCGCGCGTTCGAGCGTGCCGATGATGTGCAGCAGGGTCGACTTGCCCGAGCCCGAGGGGCCAACAATCGCGCACAGCTCACCTTCATCGACGCTTAGACTGACCCCGCGCAGTGCCTGCACGCCGCCGGGATACTGCTTGACGACCTCGCTCAGCTCGAGCACCGGCCCGCCGATCGGCGCCGCGTCGATGCTCTTCGCTGCCCCGCCAAAGGTGCGGCGCACGCGCGGCCGCCAATTCGCACGCGCCCCGCTCATTCCGCCGGCTGGGTGATCGTGAGTCCTTCGTATGCGCCTTGGCCTTCAATCTGGACATAGCCGTCGGCGAACATGCCCGGGGTGACAGGGACTTCGACCCGGCGCCCGGATTCCAGAGCCTGTACTGCGTAGCCACCGCCCGCGGTCGCGATCAGCGCGGTCGCGGGGACCGTCAGCACGTTTCGGCGCTTTTCCTCTATCAGTTCGACGGTGACGGGGGCCGCGTCCAGATGCGGAGCGCGGCGGTCGAGCGAGAGTGTGACTGCGATGCTCGCTTTGCCGCCTCCGGCTTCCCCGCCCCCATCGCTCGATTCCGTGGCGACCGTGCCGACGCTCGTGATGTGCGCGCCCACGGTCTGCCCGCTAGGCAGCGTGACCGGCGCACTCTCGCCCACGCGAGCGAGCTGCTGCTTGTCGGCTTCGAGCTGCAGCTGCACGAGCTGCTGCGTGGAGGTGGTGGTCAGGACCGGCGTGCCCGCGCCGGCGCTCGCTTCTTCGCCGGATGGCGATTTGTCGCTGGAGGGAGATTTGGAGGGGCTGCCCTTGCCCGCAGGGTCTTTGGCGGCTTCTTTGTCGGTGGCTGGCTCCTCAGCGCCCGCCTTTCCCCCCGGCGGGTCCTGGCCAAGCGTCGCCTTCAGCGCGGTCACGCGCCGCGCAGAGGGAGCGAAGACCATGCGCCCCAATTCCACCTCGCCGGTTTGCGGCAGTTCCTCTGCCTGCTGCCAGCGGCGCACGGCCGCCGCGGTTGCTTCGCTGAAATCTTCGTAGTCGGCGATCGCGCCGTAGGGGTCATACCCGAGCGCAACCAGGTTCTCGTTCAGCTCGGTGATGTCTTCGCCGTCGCTCACGCCCAGCTTCAGCGTGCGGTAGGCGGGCACCGACCCGTACATCAAGACGATTGGGAGCTGGTCTACCTTGAACAGCGTGCCGCCGCGCCCGATCACCGCTCCGACGCTCGGCAGCCAGGTGAAGGTGCCCGGGATGCGGTCATAGAGTTCGAGCGTGCTGCCGTAGCCCAGCGTGCCGTCCACCTGGGCGTGTTCTGTGAGCGTGCGTCGCTGGACAGTGGTCGTCGTGTCGCCCGCCGGCACGCCGGCGCCGGCGCCGGCGCGCGCTTTCCCGTGCGACGGCAGCAAAATCGCGAGCGCGATCGCAGCACCGACAAGCACGATCGCCGCCACTGCCGCGACACGCACTCCTCGCCGGCTGCGCTCTGGCTGCTCCAGCGCGCCAAGATCGCTCGCGCCGCTCAGCTCGCCGTCGCTCGCGAACGGAACATGCATCTCGGTCGCGCTCTGCGACCCCTCGCCGGCGAGCGGCGAGCCCAAGTCATTCACCGCCACCGCCGGCCGAAGGCGCGGCCCCGCTCGTGGAGCTTTCCTGCCCGCCGCCAGGCCCAGGGGCTCTTTGGCTCGCCCGGATCGCGAGCGGCAGCTTGCCCATCAGGTGGTGGCAGGCATTTTGCGCGGATTGGAAGGTGGCGCTCTGCGGGTCGATGTTGTTCAGTTCGAGCACGCCGCTTGCGCCCGGATCTGGAACCTCCACGCCGTGGCTTCTCATGCAGCGCGCGAATTCGAGCGCCTTCTGCTTCTCTTCCGCCTTCTGCGCGGGCGAGAGGCTCTCCAATGGCCCCTTGGGCGCATAGCGCTTGCAGTCGCTCATGGCGGCTTGGAACTGGGGCGGCGGCCCGGATGCCGGCCCTTCTTCCTTGCCGTGCGGGCCGTGCGGGACGCCGGAGATGTGGATACCAAAGCCCTT
Source organism: Solirubrobacteraceae bacterium (assembly GCA_036008645.1). Lineage (GTDB taxonomy): Bacteria > Actinomycetota > Thermoleophilia > Solirubrobacterales > Solirubrobacteraceae > Palsa-744. The sequence continues at coordinate 237,287 of DASYNI010000010.1, read as the reverse complement.
GCCGTTAGGGCCGTTGCTCGTTTCGGCATTCAGGCCATGCTCGCGCAGGCATTTGGCGAACTTCACCGCCGTCTGTTCGGCCGCCTGCTGGCTCGACGCTTCGCCGCCTGGGTCACCCGACCCGGATCCGCCGCAGGCAGCAAGCGTAAGGCAGCAGCCGACCGCGGCTGCGACAAGGAATGGGAACGCGGAAAAACGACGGCGGCGCCCCCTGGCCACCGTGCTTGATCTCGGGTGCATGCAGACATCAAGCCGGGCGAAGATGAGAGGAGCCTGAAGGCAGCAGAGGAGGTTGCTGAAGCGCCGTCTGCTCATACAGATCGCTGCTGCTGATCGGCAGCGATGCCAGCTCGAGGATCAGTCGCGCGCCGCCGCCCGAGTCGTTCTCTGCTCTGACCGTGCCCCCATGCGTCTCAGCGAACTGGCGCACGATCGCGAGGCCCAGTCCCGATCCAGGCCGCCCGCGGGCCGCGCGAGCGCGGTAGAAGCGGTCAAAGACGTGCGGCAGGTCCGCCGCGTCGATCCCTGGGCCGTGGTCGCGCACCTGCAGCCGTCCGTCGCTGACGCGCACCTCAACTGCGCCTGCGGGTGGGCTCCACTTGACCGCGTTGTCGAGCAGGTTCGCGATCGCGCGATCGAGCCGCGCCGGCGCGGCGCGCACGAGGCAGGGCTGCGCATCGAGCTGCAACGCGACGCCTCGTGCGTGCAGGCGAGCACGTTGCACCGCAGTGGCCGTGGCAAGGTCCAGGCGCACGTCCTCGACCTCGACCTCCTCAACCTCGGTCTTGGAGAGATCGACCAGATCGCCGACGAGCACGGTGAGCTCACGCAGTTGCGCCTGTGCCGAGGCCACCGCGCGCTCGCGCTCTGCGGAAGTGAGCACGTCGCCGAGCGCGAGCGCGTCGAGGTTCGCCTGCACACTCGTAAGCGGCGTGCGCAGCTCGTGGGAGGCGTCGGAGACGAGCTGGCGCTGAGCGAGTCGCGAGCGCTCTAGCGCGGCGAGCATCGTGTTGAAGCTGGCGGCGAGCCTTCCCAGCTCGTCGCTGGCGCCGGCCGGGATGCGGTGCGCAAGATCCTGGGTCCTCGCGACCCGTTCGGTGGCGCCTGTCAGCCGTCGCACGGGGGCAAGCGCGGCGCGGGAGACCAGCAGCCCGAGCGCCGCAGCGAGCAGCACGCCGCCGAGGCTGACCGCGGCCAGCACGAGCAGCAGATGGTCGAGCGTGTTGTTGACGTCGGTGAGCGGCAGCGCGACCTGCCAGACCCCGCCGGCCGGCGCCCTCTCGGTCAGCACGCGCAGGCGAGTGCCGGACACCATCGCATCGCTGAAGTACGCATGCTGGCGGCCGCTGGCAACCGCCCTCGTCCTTGCTGTGATCGGCAGCTTGGCGCCTGCGCCGCCAGAGGTGACGATTTCGCCGTCTGACAGCAACATCTGGGCGTACCCGATGTTGCCGGCAAACCCTGCGGCCGGCAGGGAGATGCTGAGCGCGGTGACCGATCCATGCGGCCCGCGGCGGATGATCCCGTTGAGCCCGAAAGCGCCGTTTGCGTTCGAGCCGGCCGGGGTCTTCACGGGACGCAGGAGCGTCCCGCTGCCGAGCCCCCTTGGACTGGGCACAGGGACCGCTGCGCCGGCAGCGAAGCCTGCGCCCCCACCTTCCACATAGCGCTGTTTGATGATCGGCCCGCTTTCGCCGCTGCCGCTTTGTTCAAAGGAGCCGTGATGCCCACCGGCGAAAATCGTCTGCTTCGGGGCTTGCGAGATGACCTGGAACGACTGTTCCAGGCTCTTGCGGTCTTTCGCGGTCAGCTTCACCTGCCTGATCTGCACCGACTGCGCGGTCCCTGGCGCAAGGCGCTGGCGCAGGCTCGTGTCCACCTGAGCGCGCAGCTCGCCGGCGGTCACGAAGTAGACGACGACCGAGGCGAGCACGATCGCCAGCGCGACCGCCGCCGAGGCCAGCAGCACCGTGCGCCGCCGAAAGCTCATCGGCCTGGGGAGCGCAGCACGTAGCCCACTCCTCTGACCGTATGAAGCAGCCGCGGCTCTCCCTGCGCCTCGGTCTTGCGGCGCAGGTAGCCGACATAGACCTCCAGGGAGTTGGACGCCGGCCCGAAGTCGTAGCCCCAGACGCGGTCGAAGATCGTCGAGCGGGTGAGCACCTGGCGCGGATGGCGCATCAACAGCTCCAGAAGCAGGAACTCGGTGCGCGTGAGCTCCAGCAGGCGACCGTCTCGCCGCGCCTCGTGCGCGACGGGATCGAGCTGGAGGTCCTCGAAGCGCAGCAGGTCGGGCTCGCCCTCCCAGCCGGTGCGTCGCAGCAGCGCCCGCAGCCGCGCGATCAGCTCCTCGTGCGCGAATGGCTTTGCGAGATAGTCGTCGGCGCCAGCCTCCAAGCCTGCGACCCGCTCGCTCACCTCCGCCTTGGCGGTCAGCATCAGCACAGGAGTGTGATCCCCGGCGGCCCTGATCCGCCGGCACACCTCCAGGCCGTCAAGCTCTGGCATCAGCACGTCGAGGATCATCGCGTCGTGCCGTCCGCCGGCGAGCGCGCGCATCGCCTCCCTGCCGTCCACGGCCAATGCCACGTCGAACCCGTTGAGGCTGAGCACCAAATCCAGCGCCTGCCGAATCGCGGGCTCGTCATCGACGACGAGCAGTCGCACGCGCAGATCCTTGCGCACGAATGTGAAAGGAACCTGAAGGGGCCCGCCGCCCCTAAACTCAAGGTCTATGGCTGCCGAGTGCTCCCACCTAGACCAGATCCAGGTTACCGAGCTGCCGGAGGCGGTCGACGGCTGCGTGGCGTGCCTCGCGACCGGCGAACCGTGGCTTCACCTGCGGATCTGTCTGGAGTGCGGCTTCGTCGGCTGCTGCGATGACTCACCCAACAGACATGCCACCGCACACGCACAGCAGACTGGGCATCCGCTGATCCACTCGCTTGAGCCTGGCGAGCATTGGAGCTGGTGCTACATCGACCAGGTCGGACTGATCATCCCGCAGGTGAAGGGCGCCACCCGGATTCCGCCCTCGCCGCTGGGCTGATCTACGCGCAGCCGCCGTGCTGCCGTCAGCGCGATTCCGGCAGTGGCCAGTCGCTGCAGCGGATCGATCCGCTGCCCGCCGTCGCCTTCATCCCGCCGCGACCGGGTTCAAAGTGCCCGAAGTCGAGCACGTACAGGCGCCCGTCGGGCCCGAAGGCCACGTCAAGCGGGCGCTGAAGCCCCGGCGTGGGCACCGAGTCCGCCTGCCAGCCCTGCCGCGGATCGACCACGGCGAGGCTGCGTCCCACGCGTGGACCGGAAGGCGCTGTCATCGGCACCTCGTCGCCGAACATCGCGACCACGATGCGGCCGTCGGGCGCCTGCGCCATCTTGGTCGCGGCGACGTGCGTGGTGAACTGCGTGAGCGGCCGCTCCGGCGCCGGCAGCTCCTCGTGGTTGGCGAGCACGAACCTGGGCGCCTGACCATCCTCCGGTGCAAAGCGGGGATCGGAGATAGGAACACCGCCGACGAAGTCAGGCCATCCGTACCAGCGGCCCTGCTGCACCTCGAAGAGCAGGTCCGGAATGTTTCCGACCGGCCTGCTGCCGCGATCGTCTGCGCCCTGGTCGGTGGCGATCAGACGTCCGTCGTCAAGGAACAGCAGCCCGAACGCGTTGCGCAGCCCCCATGCAACGAGCTCCAGACCGCCGCCGTCGGGGTTGCAGCGCATCACCGCTGAGGTGCACGGCAGCGCCGCGGGAATGCGGGTGCCCTCGGGGTGGACCGTGCCGAACTCTGCGAAGGGGCCTGTGACCGAGTGCCCGGTGCCGCCCTCGCGCGGATCTTCGGTCACGAACTCCTGGTGTCTAACGACGATCTCAAGCCCGGGCAGGTCGCGCTCGTGCGGCAGCAGTTTCAGCCACCCAAGGTCGTATGCGTCAAGCCCGATCACACCCGTGTTGGTCATCGCGCCCTGGCTGAAATACAGTTTGCCGTCGGGGCCGAAGGCGACCATGTTGGTCTGATAGTTGCCCGGCCCAGGCAGCCCGTCGAGGACCGTTTGCCGCTCTCCGCTGGCGAGATCGAGCCGCAGGATCCGGCTTGGATGACCGGACTCGGTGACGTAGAGAAAGCCCTCGTGGAAGGTCACACCGTTGACCGGCGGACGCAGGCCCTCCAGCAGCAGATCGCGGCGCTCGCCGCTGATGCGCCAGACGCGGCCTCCGGGAGGAGCACCGCCGAAGGGCAGCCCGGATTCGGAGATGTACATCTCGCCTTGGTCGCCGAAGCTCAGGCCCGTGGGGAAGTTCAACTCCCCCACCACCATCTCCCACTCCCGGCCGGTATCGGTATGCGCCTGCGGTGTCGCCATCTCGACTAGCGAGGACCCTACCTGCCGGTGGCCCGGCGAGCCAAGTTTGACCGCCGGCGCCGCTCGGATTAGCTTGCGGGGCGCAAGGTCACGGCGCTTGCGCGATTGAGAACGACTTCAGGAGAGAAGATGAGCGAAACAGCAGCGGTCGACGCAGGTAACTCGATCGAGAGCCTGGTCAGCCGCTACCAGGCAAAACAGATCCCCCGCGCGCGCCTGCTGGCAGCGCTCACCGCAGCGGGGGCGTCGGCGGCAGCCGCGACGCTGCTGATCAACGCCGCCGAGCAGGCGCCCCCCGTACAGCCGCTGGTAAGCACCGCCGCATCTCACCACCAGCCCGCAGGCACGGCCATCGTCGATCTCGCCAAGGCGCACGATCAGCACCTCAACGATCAGGTGGCCGGCACCTCCGCCCCGGACGCAAAGGCCAGGTCAGCCGCCGTGGCGAAGATGCTGAGCGACTACAGCGAGGACGCAGTGGTCAACGACCCGCTCTTCAACGGCCCGCTGATCGGCAGCGCGGCGATCGCGGTGCACAAGATGGCCGAGATGGCTGCGATCAGCAACGTCTCCTTCAAACTGCTCTCGCGCTCTGTGGTGGGCGATCAGATCCTCGCCACATGGGAGATGGAAGGCAACCACAGCGGCCCTTACTACAGCCTTCCCGCCACCGGCAAACGGATAGAGCTGAGCGGCGCCACGATCCAGACCCGCGGGCAGGACGGCAAGATCCTCGTCGAGACGCTGTATTACGACGCTGCGCAGATGCGCCGGCAGCTCTCCGGCGCCTCCTAGACAGGCAGCCCAAGCGTCCTACGCAGCCGGTAAGCAACCATGCTCAGCGCGTGCCCGTCTCGGAGCCACCGCGCCACCCATGCCTGCTGGCCAGCGGCAGTGAGCGGAGGCGAAAGCCTGGTTTGCACCAGCAGCACGCCAGCACGTGCAACCCATGCGCGTACCAGGCGCGAGGCCTTGCCCGACCAGTGTGCGAGAGCCACGTCATGGCTGGCCACGCTCAGCGCAGCAGCGAATGTCGCACGCTGCAAGTCGATCTGGGTCGCAGGGGTCGTTTCATTCCATTCGAGTATCTGCGGTTCGACAGCATTCTGCGTCGCGTCCAACGGCGAGACAATCGCTAGATATCTTGCTCCCTCTCTGGTAATGCGTTTCGCCGCCTGCAAGGCGAACGAGTCATCACGCAAAGAGCTCGGCGCCAGGTTCTTCCTCTGCAGAGACATCCAGCTCGCGTAGAGTCTCGCGGCAGAAGGCAGGGCCGAGTTTGCTCGCAGGCCGCCGAAGTCCACCTCGCTCAGGCTCGGGTACGGCAGCGGTCGGTGGGTTGCAGCGGATCGCGGATCCTCCTGTAGCCAATCCAGCTGGTTGAAGGAGGGCTTGGCTTCTTCGTCGGTGCCGAAGCCTGCGCGCTTGCCCGACGTGCGATCGACTATCGCGAGCATCCATCGTCCCGCCGTCAGCGCCAGGCTGGCAGCGAGTCGATCGCCGGGCCGAACCGAGAAGATCCGCACTGCTCTGTATTGGCGGCTGGAGTCGCTCCAGAAAGCGAAGTCCTGATACAGCGGCCGCTTGCGTCTGGCTGGCCAGAAGCTGTTCTCGACCGTCCCGATCTGGATGAAGGCTTTATTTGGTCCCTGAGCGCCGATCCAGGTCGCTGCGTATCCGGGCGGAGACGGCCGCAGAACCCGCGGCACCGTCCACGACGCGCTTACCGAATGGGCACGCCCTAGCCAGATATAGCCAGCAAACGAGCCGAACGAGTGGAGTGCCGCCGCGCCCGCCACGCCAAGGACGGGCGGCATGCACGTTACAGCGATTGCACCCAGGATCGTTGTCGTCAGCCGCCGGATCTCAGCATCTCCTCGAGAGTGCGTCCGCAGGCCACGGACTCCGGACGCGCGACGACGATATCTGAATCCGGCTGTGCGTACTCGTCGCGTCGCTTGATCAGTAGCCACTGCGCCTTCGGTCCCTGCCCGGTGCGCTGCAGCGCAAAGCCGCCCTGCAGCTTGCGGCCATGTAGGACGAAGACGGCGTGTCCGCGTTCCAGCGCGTGCGGCCACGGCACGCGTCCCCCTTGCTCGTAAGCACCGCGATCCCAGACGATCGTGCCGCCCGTCTCCTGCAGACCCTCGAAGTCGTTGTACTCGATGCTGTGGTCCGGCACTGGCACCGCAAGCCGCTTGACAGCCGGGTCCAGTGACGGCCCCTTCGGCAGCGCCCACGAGCGCATCACGCCCTCGACCGCCAGCCGCAGATCGAAGTGATGGGTACTGGCCTGATGCTCGTGCACCACAAAGACCCCTGCGCTCACGCCGCGGATGACGAATTGCTCGTGACCCTCAACCTTCACCTGTTCTACGGTCACGCCATCGACTCGCCCCAGCGGCATGCCGATGTGCAGGAAGGCGATCAACTCGTCTACAGCCGGCTCCGGTCCCTCAGCGTGCACTCGCACCACGCCGTCCGGCTCGTTGCGCACCCAGCCACGGAGATCCAGATCCAGGGCGTGACGCCTCGTGGCCTCGCGAAACCCGACGCCCTGCACTTCGCCGCTGACTGCGGCCCTGATCGCGACGCACTCAGCCATCGCACGAAGCCTAAACCCAGGATCGATCAGTGCCCCATGCTGAATGCCTCGTTGACTACGACGGGTTTGCCTTCGTCTCCAGCAAAAGATCCCCAAGCCATCACGAACTGATCGTGGAGGCATGGCTCGCCCGGGTGCCCAAGCGTCTCGCCAAAGAGACGCTGATCGAGCAGATGCCAACCGGCGCGAGACTCAGGTTCGATCGGGAACTTTGACGCCAATCAGGTCCCCGAGAAAGCCTCTGCCGATCACGCTCAGGCTCAGCAGCGAGCCGAACAAGACCACCGCGTCGATGCTCTCGCGGCCCTCTTTGGTCCAGTAGACGTCTTCGAGGTTCAGCCAGAGCGCAAACTCGTCGAGCGTCAGCGCTGCTCCGCTGCCGAACACGGCCGCCGTCGCGCGGGAGCTCCAGCGTTCCTCGTTGATCCCAAGCTCGAGCATCCACAGATAGCCGACCGTGAGCAGCCCGGCGATCCCGATGGTCATGTGGTGGATGTGCTTGCCGCCTGGGGTGATGTTCCGAAACGGCCCGCGCTGCGCCCTGATCGAGTGCGTGATCGCTCGCACCGTCGCGAAGGTGCTGAAGAATGATCCGGTCGCAAACAGCTGGCGCTCCTTGCGCCGATCGTCGAAGTGCTTGTGGTAGAGCGAGTGCACGTCGCGCTCGGGCGCAAGCCACCACTGGCGAGGAGATGTCGGCATCGCCTCAATCTACTGGCTCCGACCGCATCACTTGATCGCGCTATCGGGCAGCGCGTGCCGGCGCGTGAGCTCAACCGTGACGATGAGCCGGAGCTGAGGCTGACCGCTCGGCCCCTTCGGCCCGCGAGTCCGACTCGAAGACGCGCATGCAGTGCTCGCCGCAGAAGTAGAAGCTCCGGCCATCGCGCTCGACGCGCAGGGCTGACTCCCTGTCCACCTTCATCCCGCAGACCGGATCACTCGCACCGCGGCGCCACGTCAGCCAGAACATGAACGCGAAGATTGCGACACCTAGCGCGTTGAGCACGAGCTTGTAGTTGAGCGCGATCGAACCGAATATGTCGGCGCGCGAGGGCCGTGGACCGGATGGGATCAGCCCGGCCACACTGAATAGCCCGTCGACCGCAAGCGCGGTGAGCGCCATCGTCACGAACATCAGGCCGACGATTCGGGCGGCATAGGCGGTGCCGTAGTACTTCCTGTAGATCGCGATGATCGGCAGCACGATCAGGTCGGCGTACAGGAACGCCAGCACGCCCGCGAAGCTGATGCCGCCAGACCAGAGCACGGCCGCGAGCGGCACGTTGCCGACCGAGCAGACGAATGAGAGCACCGCGATCAGCGGTCCCACGAGCACATTCTCGAGCGCCCCCAGCAATCCGTTTGCGTGCGTGAGGAACAGGCTGCTGAAGAAGTCGTTGCCGATCTGAGCGACGAAGCCCGCCAGCAGAAACCCGACGGCGATCTCCTTGTAGAGCATCTGCCAGTCGCCGCGAAAGTTGTGCGCGACATCAGACCACGCGGAGATCGACGTGACCCGCTCGCGCCATCTCATCGACTCGCCGGCGGCGTGGTGCTGATGGCCGCTGTCCGCGGCCTGCGCGTGCGCGCGCGCCTGCCGCTCCAGCCGCGGCGAGACGAACACGCGCAGCAGCAGCGTCATCAGCCCGATCATCACGATCCCACCGAGGTACTCGGCGAGGGTGAACTGCCAGCCGATCAGCACCCACAGCACAAGCCCGAGCTCCCACACCAGGTTCGTGGAGGCAAACTGGAACGCAAGCGCCGTGGCGGCCGAGGCGCCCTTCTGAAACAGAGACTTGGCGATTGCGACGGCGGCGTACGAGCACGAGGAGGAGGCCGCGCCGAGACCGCTTGCCAGGGCCACCGGGCGCGCGCCTGAGCCGGAGAGCGCACGCTCGATGCGCTGCCTTGGAACCCAGGCCTGGACTATCGCGGAGATCGCAAACCCGATTACCAGCGCCCACCACACTGCCCAGGCCATCAGCAGGGAGTCTCTGATGCCGTGCCAGACGATTTCGAGCGCTTGCGCCATACTCGACCCGAGTATACCCCCTGGGGGTTTGCTAACCTTGTGCCGTGAGCGCCGAGCAACCCTCCCCTACACGCGGCTATACGGCCAGCAAGGACCAACTGCTCAAGCGTCTGCGCCGGATCGAGGGCCAGGTGCGGGGCATCCAGAAGATGGTCGACGAGGACCGCTACTGCATCGACGTCCTCACCCAGATCTCAGCGATCCAGGCGGCTTTGGACAAGGTGGCGCTGGGGCTGCTCGACGGCCACGCCCGCACCTGCGTGATCGGCGCCGCGGCCGAGATTCAGGAGCAGCGGACCTCAGAGCTGATGGCGGCGGTCGGCCGGCTGATGCGACGCGGGTAACGACCCGGAGCCACCCGACCTCACCGACCCTCTGATGCACGCTGCGCGGCCTCGGCGTCTCCTCGCAACATGACTTGCCTGTTGATGCCGTCTGCTGCGCAGACTCCCACTTGCTTCTAGGTACGTAGCCTTTGCGATCCCTTCGGGACACGTCTGCCGCACTCTTCGTACATCCTCCCCTCCCAGTCGCACCTCAGGGGTGCGGAGCGAGCCTAGCCAAGCCGCTGCCGATCGTCAGCCAGGAACTGGATGTACATGCGATCGGACGCACCATTTTCGCCGCGAATCAGTCTCGTCCGGATCTTGCCGTCCCGCTTCTTCGCTTGGCCGATCGCTGCCGATCGGAATGTTGCAGGTCTACCCTTGAAGTCCTTGCCAATCACCAGTTCCCAAACCGAGCCATCCAACCACTCACCCCACGGGTACCTAGACTGCGTCAACTCGGGGAACGACTCTACGCGCTGAGCCATACTACTTCGAACCTCCTCGTGTTTCGCTTTCTCGCGCCTATTGAACCAAGCCGTTAGCACACAGCCACCAGATTACATCAAATGCCTGATCCGAGGCAACTACCAGTCCAGCATCATGCTCTACGCCATACCAGTAGCATCTCCCAACCAGACGACGACGCTGGCTCAACGTTGGATCGCATCCGCGACATGCGCAGCCGGGTCGAGGAATAGCTGCGACGCCACAAAGCACCACATCAAGGCCACACACACACCATCCTCTCGATGCTCAACCGTCTGGAGTCGACGAAGAGCGCGCCATCGCTAAGGCTCTAGGCGTGACGCTTGTCGAGCTCGGTGTACGCTCTCCAGCTTCATCAGACTGGCGGTGCGTGCCGCCCACGCACCGCTATCGAAGTCTCAGCGAGCGCCCTAACCGTTCGCCGCTCAAGACTCTTCGCCCATGCCGTCTTCTTCGTGCTGCTCGGTGAGCAACAGGACCGCCGAGAGCGTCCGAAGACTCCGCTGCCCTTCCGGCGAGCGTTCCGTCATCAGCTCCTCGACGCGTTCCTGGTGTTGCTCGGCGTAGTGGGCGTACCTCTCCAGCAGATCCAGCATGGCCGCGACGCCGTGCAGGTGTGCGGTGCCAATCCGCGCTAGCAGCTCCGCGTGTCAGCGCACGGCCGCGACGGGGTAGATTGCTACCAAACCCCACCCCACGACACCGCGAAAGATCTGCGCTCAAGCCAGATTCGAGGTATGGGCGATACTGGGCTCGAACCAGTGACCTCCGCCTTGTCGAGGCGGCGCTCTCCCAGCTGAGCTAATCGCCCTGGGATCGGCTTCAAGCCTATCAGCGCCGGAGAAGCCCGGTCTCCTCTAGCGAGCTCCGACGTCAGGCGCATCCGCCTCACACGCGGGCGCCGGTCCACGCCGCACTCGCGCCGCGGCCGGCGAAGCCGGGCGGATGGATCGCCATCACCCGCCCGGCTTCGGTCTAGCCCCGATCAGGGCACGATCACTTCCTGCCCTTCGGGTCCGTCCTGGCCGCCTGTGCTGGCGCCTTCTTCGGCGCTATAGCCTTCAAGTTCAGACCGCCCCGAGCCGCTTTCAACCGAGGCTTCTTGCTGGCGCGTCTGGGTGCTTTCGCCGCTCACGCCTTCGCCGGCCTCGATCTTCTTGATCGCTTCCATCACGGTGTCGGAGGAGATCGCGAAACCAACGCCAGTGCTGCCTGGCTGGGAGCCGGAGACGCTCGCCTGATCGCTTGCGATCTGCGAGTTGACGCCGATCACGTTTCCTTCCTGGTTGAGCAGCGGGCCGCCCGAGTTGCCAGGGTTCAATGCCGCATCGGTCTGGATCGCGCCGGTGATCTTCGCGCCGTCGGGCGCCTGGATTTCGCGTCCAAGCGCAGAGACGATGCCCTTGGTCAGGGTCTCGTCAAGACCGTAGGGGTTGCCGAGCGCGTAGACGGTGTCGCCGATCTGCGTCGAGCTGGAGCTCACGAGTTTCAACGGTTTGAGCCCGAGCCCGGATGGATCGACCTTGATCAGAGCGAGATCCTCGTTGGCTTCCTGGCCCACGAGCGTCGCGGTACGTGTGACGCTCGTGTCCTTGCCGGGGCTCACAACCAGCTGGCGCTCGCCGGCCACAACATGGTTGTTGGTGAGGATCAGACCTTCGTTGTTGAGCACTATGCCGGTGCCGAGGTCTTCGCCGCTGGCCGTGACCGCCCGGATCTGGACGACCCCGGAGGAGGCGTGCTGGTAGACCTGGGTCGCGGTCAACGTGCTCGAGGAGCTCGTGGAGACATCCCGCGTGGCACCGGTGTTGCCCGAGGACAGGGCCGCGACCTGGCCGGAGGTCTTGACTGTGCTATTGCCGACGCCGACAGCAAGGACGGTCGCGCCCGCGGCCACGCCCGAGCCGAGCAGCGCCGCGACAATGACTGGTAGGACTGGAGCTTTCATGCGATCACCTCGCCGTTTGTGGGAACCAGACGATCATGCGCACGCTCGCTGCACAGGCGCTAAGCACTCCCGAAAGATTCGCTAACCGGCGGCCAAACGCCCGATAGGCATGGTCGAAGGCGTGCCTAAGCTCGCTCGCGCCTTCGCAAGCCGACGCCGACCGCTAGGCTTGAGGACGCATCAGGGCGACGTGGCGGAGTGGCTACGCAGCGGCCTGCAAAGCCGTCTACACCGGTTCGATTCCGGTCGTCGCCTCTCCAGAGATCGTCGCTAAACCGCATCGAGGCGGCGGTACAAGTCATCGTGCTCATCGAGCCAAATCGTACTCGCGTGCCGGCGCGGGCACAGACCGCACAAGCGCGTTAGAGCAGGTTCGCCGTCACGCTGCGCCCTTCATCGACCCAGGTCAGCGTCGAACCGCCGCTCAGACGCAAAGACGTCGGTTCGATACCTGCACCCTGTGCAATTACCTGCAGGCCGCGGCTGTCATAGCGGCGCACTTCGGTGACGGGCGGAATTTCGTTGCCGCAGAAGACGCCTGTGGTGGGGCTCGGCGCCGGGAAGTTGACGGCAATCCAGGCGAGCGAGCCGTTGTACTTGAGCACGAGCGAATCGACTTGGGGGCACACGACGCTGCAGTTGGGCACACCGGTCGGGCAGCCGCTGGGCGGCGGTTTGATCGGGGTCACCTCTTCCCCGTCTTGAAACTCGCGGATGTGGCCATTGCTCAAGTTCATCACGCCGATGTAGTAGTTGCTGGCCTCGGCGAAGGCGACGAACGCGATGTATTTTTCGCGGAAGCGGATCAGCTGGTATTCCCAGTGCTCGATCGTCGAGATCTTGCGTGGGTGGCCATTCTTGTAGAGGCAGGCGTAGTAGTAGCCGGTCTTTTCATCGGTGAAGAGCCTAGCCTTGGCGCTATGGGCGATCGTGTGCGTAGCTGCACCGCCCTTGCACGGAACCTTCGGCGGCTTGGCGGTGCGGGCGCTAGCCGTGGCGGCTAGGGCGACGCCTGAGAGCAGCGCCACAGCGACAAGCAGCAGCGCTGCGATCCTGATCCTCATCTCCCCACTCCCTTTCGTGTCCACCGCGCCCAATCGGCCGCTCCGTTGCCCTCAACGATAGACGCCGCGGCGTCGTGTATCGGTCAGGCCGCGGCTGGGTGAGTGTGAGGCGGGGTGTCCTCTTCGTGAGAGACGCCGTGGAGCATGACGCCCAGCACCGTCAGGCTTGCGCCGTTGACGATCAGCGAGACGCCGATGATGATCGCAAGCGCCGCCAGGCCCACATGGGGGGTCGAGACGATCACCAGGCCGGCAATGATCTCGATCACCGCCACGAGGATCCGCCACACGCGATGCTCTTCTTCAAAGGCCAGCACGAAGCGAATCGCGCCGACCGCGATCAGCCAGATACCGACCAGCAGGGCGACCGCCGTCACCCCGCCGACCGGATGCCTGATCAGCAGCACGCCCACGATCAGTCCCAGCACGCCCATGAAGGCGGTCATGCCCCGGCTTTCGGTGGTCCGGCGCAGAGCCGCGACGATCGCGATCACGCCGTCGCAGGCGATGAAGATCCCCACGATGATTGCGATCGTCTTCAGGCTGTTGCCAGGCTTGATCAGGACTATCACCCCAGCGACGACGCTGAGCAGGCCGACCAGCAGCGGCAGCCACCACACACGCGCAAAGGCGCGGAGCTGCTGTTCTGCGCTAGCCATGGCTGGCAGTCTGGACGCAGAGGCGGGCCGACTCATCCGGACATATCCCCACAGCAGATGGGAGAAAACTACCTACGCGGGACTCACCGCCAGGCAGGCGCTGCGGCGCGGGCTCTGTGAGCAGCCGCGCCGCAGCAACACGACAGTGCTACGCCTTCGGGCAGGGCACCGTCGTGGTGACCGACACCTTCTGCCAGAACCTCTCCCTCCTCTTTGACTTTCAAGATCCACCTCGAAACCGGCGCAGCGATGCTCGCTGGGCCCGGCCGCCTCTAGACCCCATGCACGCCGCCAACGGAGTTGAGCTCAGCCGGCGGCTTTACAACTGCGTTCGGTCTAGCCGACCGATTGGCCCTCCGAGCCGGGCCACGTGTGAGCCGGAAGCGCATCTCCAGCTGGGCGCCGCCAGAGGACCGCTTGCTCATGGTGAGCAAATCGCAGAGCTGGGTCATCACCGAAAGGCCGAGACCCAGGCCCTGACTCTCGCGGGCGCCACCGAAGCCGCATCCATCATCGGCGACCACCACAGTGAGCTCGCCGTCGATCACGGCGGCGGTCAAGACGACCGCGCGGTCCGCCTCGAACGCGTAGGCGTGGATGATGGCGTTGCTCACCGCCTCTGAGACGGCGAGCCTGATCCGTTCAAGATCCGTCTGGCCGGCGCCGTCCAGCTGCGCAAGCGCCGCGACCGCGTGCCTGGCCCGCCCCACGGACTCCGCCACCGCCGGATAGGTGGTGTCGAGGCTCAGGACGTTGGCCGCCGGCCGGCTCATCTGTCTCCTGGTACCAGTCCCACCAAGCTCCTAAACCTGCTGAGCGTAGGTCTTAAGCAGAGCGCAAAGCGCGTTCCAGGCCGTGCTGGGTCTGGGTGCCGGAGAGCGCCTTGAGGATATGGCCGTGGGCGTCGATCACGAACAGGGCGGGCAGCTTGGTCAGGCCGTAGCTCAGCCCGACTTCGCCGGTCACGTCGCGCAGGTTGGAGAAGCTCCAGCGGTGATGGCGTAGGAAGCTCTTGGCCGCTCGCGGCCGATCGGCCCAGTCCACGCCCACGATCCTGCCGGCGCCGGCGGGACTTTGCGCGAAGCTGCGCACCGCCTGCGCCTCTTGGCTGCACTGGCCGCACCAGCTGGCCCAAAACAGCACCAGCGCAGGCTTTCCGCGCAAAGAGGCCAGCGTTACACGCGGCCCCGCCAGCCGCTGCTTTGGCAGCGCGGGCGCGACCCGATAGTTCGAGGAGAGCCCGCGCGTGACCACGAACGCGATGATCGCCACCGCGGCCAGTGCAGCGCCGATCCAGGCGATCGTCCTGATCAAGCGCATCTCGGGTGAGAGTACGCCTTGCATGCTGGGCCGCCGCCGGGCTTTGTGGTGCGCGCGGCGCGCCCGTCGATCTCGCATTGTGCCTCGAACCTAGCAGCGCGCGAGGATCACCCACCGGCTTCCCGCACCGCCTGTTCGATAGAAAAGGCATCCGTCAGGCCCGTGATCGTGGTCGTAAGGCCCTTGCGGTTGATGATCAGCAGCGTCGGCGTCTGCAGCACCGAGATATCCCTGGTGACGGTGCCGAAGCTGCCGACTTCGCGCGCCTTGGCGAAGTCCAGCGCGACCTTGCCCTTCAGCGATCCACGCACGGCCTGCACCTGCGAGTACACCGCCTGATCATCGGTGGAATGGGGGTTCCAGAAGAGCAGCAGCACGATCTTGCCGGCGTGAAGCTGCGATTCGACGCTTCCCGCGCGAGTGGTGCTCGAATGCTGTGCGCTCGCCGCAGAGTGCGACGGCGTGGGTGGATGGGAGACCTTGGCGACGGGCGCGGCCGTGAGGGACCCGGTTGCCTGCGACGGCTTGGCCGGTGTGCCTTCCACCTTGTGGGCTTCGGTTTCGGAGGCGCCGACGGTTTCGTGCGCCCGGCGGATGTCCTTGGAGAGCCCCGAGAGCCCCGGCACGGCGCCGTGGTAGACGGGCGTGGCCTTGCCTTCGTCGTGTCCGGTTTCGCCGGCCTTCTGCGAGGTGGAGGTGCTCGAAGAGGATGAGGAGGTGGGCGAGGAGGAGTCGCCTGTGCTCGTGGACACGTGCGCACGCAACACCGCAAACCAGGCCAGCGCGAGCACGGCGACCAGTATGAGGGCGGCCTGATAAGGGCGGGAGAGTTGCGCCATCACCCGCTATTTCGGCATCGAACGCCAAAGGGTTGAGCGCTGCCGCAGCTCAGCTAAGCGTGCGCAGGCGCCGCAACAGCTCGTGTACGACCGTCTCGCCGGCCATCTCGCTCTGGCCGCCGTCCTGCATGTCGCGAAGCGTCGCCTGCGGATCGCCCACGATCGCCGCGAAGCGCGCGCCGTGCCGGTCGGCCTGCTTGAGCTGACCCGAAAGCGAGCGCCCGGCCATCTCCATCTCGGCGCGCAGGCCCGCGACGCGCGCCTGCCAGAGCAGCTCGAAGGCAAGCCTGCGGCTCGCGGGCTCCTGCATGCACACGTAGAGGTCAAGGGCCGGCCTGGCCGGCGCCGGCAGCGTCCCCGCCAGCAGCATCCGCTCAATGCCCGCCGCCCAGCCGATCCCAGGCGTGCGCGGTCCGCCGAGCTGCTCCACCAGGCCGTCGTAACGCCCGCCCCCTCCCACCCCGCTCTGCGCGCCAAGCGCCTGCGAGGTGAACTCGAACACGGTGCGGGTGTAGTAGTCCAGGCCCCGCACCAACGTGGGGTCGATCTCGTATGGAACCTCGGCGGCATCTAGCAGGGCACGGACCTCGGCGAAGTGGGCCAGGTCCTCGGCGTCCAGATGGTCCAGCAGCAGCGGCGCGTCCTTCATCACGGCGACCGTGCCGGGATGTTCGGAGTCAAACGCGCGCAGCGGGTTCAACTCGATCCGGCTGCGCACGTCCTCGGAAAGCTCGTCCTCGCGGCTCTTCAGGTGCGCCTTGAGCTGCTCGCGGTATGCGCCACGCGCCTGCGGGCTGCCGAGGCTCGATAGGCGCAGCCTCAGGTCCCTTGCGCCGAGCTCGGCCAGCAGGCGGTGCAGCAGCAGGATCGACTCGGCGTCCAGCGCCGGATCCTCGCTGCCGAGCGCCTCGGCGCCGACCTGCCAGAACTGCCGGTAGCGGCCCTTCTGGGCGCGCTCGTAACGGAAGAAGCTCGAGAGGTACCAGAGCTTCACCGGCTGCGGGCGCTTGTGCATGCCGTGCTCTACGTAGGCGCGGCAGACGGGCGCGGTGCCCTCCGGGCGCAGCGTCAGCGAGCGGCCTGAGCCGTCGGTGAACGTGTACATCTCCTTCTTGACGATGTCCGTCGCCTCGCCGACGCCGCGGGCGAATAGCTCGGTGGCCTCGAAGCAGGGAGTCTCGATCCGCTCGTAGCCGGCGTCCTCAAGGATCGAGCGTGCCTTGGCCTCGATCGCCATCCGCGCCTTGCTCTCATCGCCCAGCACGTCGAAGGTGCCGCGCGGGACCTTGACCTCCACCGAGCTCAAGGGGCGGTCTTGCGCTCCGCGGGCACGGCCAGCGCCGCGCCCTGACGCAACTCGGTAAGGAACGGGTTGGTCTGCAGCTCGTCGCCGAGGGTGGTGATGCCCATGTGGCCGGGAAAGACTGTACTCGGCGCGGGGAAGTGCTCCATCAGCATCGCGATCGAGTACTCCAGAGTGGCCCAGTCGCCGCCGGGCAGGTCGACCCTGCCGACCGAGCCCTTGAAGAGGACGTCGCCGGAGAGCAGGGCTGGCGGTTGCTCCGGCTGCGCATCCGCCGCGCCGGGCGCAGTGATCGCGTAGGTGAGGTGCCCGGGGCTGTGGCCCGGGGTGAAGAGCACCTCGACGTCCAGGCCGGCGAGATGCAGCCGCTCGCCCCCTTTGAGGGTGTGCTCCGGATCCCAGCTCTCGAAGGGCCCGAAGCCGGGCGGCACCCAGCGCATCACGTCGGTGAGGACGGGCTTCTCGATCTCCGGGCAGTAGACGGGTGCGCCTGTGGCCTTCGCGATCGGCGCCACCGCACCGATGTGGTCGAAGTGACAGTGGGTGAGCAGGATCGCCTCGATGCTGGCGTCAAGCGCGGCGGCGGCGTCGAGCAGCTTCTGCGGCTCATCGCCGGGGTCGATCAGCAGCGCGCTCGTGGAGTCGCCGGCGGCCCTGACCAGGTAGGCGTTCTCCTGAATCGGGCCCACCGAGAAGGAGCGCACGTCGGTCATCGGCGCCGCCCTGCGCCTGCCGCGGTGCGCCGGCTCATTCGGCAGATGCCTTCTCGGCCGCCCTGGCCGCCTTCTCTGCCGCGGCCCTGGCGAGCTTTTGGCGTTGACGGCGTTTGTAGAGCCAGAGGTCGGTGTAGTAGCTGATCGGGATGTAGAGCACGAGCACGACCGGGAAGATCGCAACCGCCTCATTGGGCTTTTTGGTCAGCACTATCGCCAGCAGCAGCATCACCACCGCCGCGGCCATCGAGCGCAGGACTGCGCTCCGCCAGGTCGGCGGCTGGTCAAGACGGTTGGGCTTGGCCTCGTCGGGCCGCTTGGAGCCACCACGGACCGGGCCGGACTTCTCCTCGGCGGTCGGCCTGCGGCCGGTTCTGCCGCGGGATTCGACCATCCCGGCGGCGTTGCCTCTGTGCTTTGTCTTCCTCTTGGTCTGAGCCATTTAACCTACAACCCTAGTGCGTTCTCGAGCAGGTGGCGCCCTGGATCGAAGCCGGGAATCGGAAGGTCCTGCGGGAAGCCCTCGAAGGCAGCCCTGGGGGCAAGGCCCACCAGCTCGGCTCGCTCGATCTTCGCGTGGCGCGCAACCGCCTGCACGAGCAGGCGCAGCGGCGTCTGCTCGGGGGTCTCGACGTTGAAGGAGACCTGGCCCACCGTGGCCGTGGGCCGCTGGAGCGCGATGCCGATCGCCCTCACGCCGGGCAGGCCCTCGGGGCCTCCGTCTCTGATCAGGGCGGCGATCTCCCTTGCCTGTTCAGGGCCGCTCGGTGGCGCCAGCTCGAGGTTGAAAGCCACCAATGGAGGCCGGGCAGCGATGAGCGTGGCGCCAGCGGTGGGATGCAGCCGATGAGGGCCGAAGTCGGGGATCAGCTCGCCGGACTCGATACGACGGGCGAGGGCAAGCGGGCCGCCGCGGCGCAGCTCGGCTCTGACGCGACCACCTGCCAGCTCGCCGTAGATGAGCACCGGGATCTGGAGGCGCTCGGCGATCAGGTCGCCGAGCAGCAGCGCCTCAGCGCAGGCGGCTCCGCGGGTGGCAGGGTCCAGGTGGACGATCGGGGCGACGTCGATCGCGCCGACGTGCGGGTGCTCGCCGCGACCGTCGGATATGTCGATGCGACGCTCTGCGACCTCAAAGCCGGCGAGGAGTGTGGGCGCGAGCTGGCCCGGAATGCCGGCGAGCGTGTATACCGAGCGATGATGGTCTGCATCGGAGTGGACATCGAGCAGCCTGGCGCCGGCCGACTCAAACGCCTCGCCGATGGCGCCAATCGTCTCCAGGTCGCGGCCCTCGGAAATGTTCGGGACTGCGAGCAGAGGCGGGCACATCGGCGGCGCAGACTCTAGCCGCCCACTGCCCGCCCCCGCCCTCAGCTCATTCTTCTCCTGCTCGCAGTGTGCCGGCGCCTTCGAGTTTGAACTTCTCGCTGCCCGAGATGACCACTTCTTCGCCTGCCGATTTCAGGCTGTCGCCTTCAAGCGGGGTTTTGGGGAACACCTCTTCATCTGTGGAGTTCTTCCATTCTCCCGCGAGCTCCCCTTCGATCGTCCTTTCTTCGCCGCCCTCTTTGATGGTCAGCACGAGACTGTTCAGGTCGAAGATGCTTGCGCCGCCCTCGTTGCTGAGATGAGACGTGATCGGATCCCTCAGGATGAGGGCAAAGTCCGGGTCGCATTCGACGAAATCGATCGACGTGATTTCGTCCCGCCCGCGCCCGGTCACGCGGCCCTCGGCGATGAACCCTTCGCATTCGTAGTACACCACGTGCCCAATGACTATGTCTAGCGGACCGCTGCTGGATATCGAGACTTTGGCCGATTCGCCTTCTTTGAGGAATTTGCCGTTGACTAACCAATTCAGTTCTCCCGCAAAGGCCGGCGCCGCCCCCACAACCATGACGGCGAGCGCTACCGCCGCCAACAAACCTGCGATTCGTACGAGCTTCATCTCTCTCCCTTCCATGACAAGGTGGCCAGCCCGCCGCGATGTCCACCCGAGACCAATCGCCGTCCGATCCAAGATCTCCGACAGGCTGCAGATGCGTCCGTCATCGCGGACGCTCCAGCGGTTGAAGTACACGCTGGCCTCACGCACGTCAAGCGTGGCTCGCAAGAGGCCGCCCGGCCGGCCGGCCGGCCGGCGCGCCCTGGGAGCCCTCATCGGCGGCTCGCTAAACTGCGGCTCCCCGCCGGAGTAGCTCAGCTGGTTAGAGCAGCGGAATCATAATCCGCGTGTCGGGGGTTCGAGTCCCTCCTCCGGCACCTAGAAAAGCCCTGCACTCGCGACGTTTTAAGCGTACAGCATGCTTGGGATGGCACGCGATATTTCTCTGGAGTATTTCTCCAGCTGTCGGCGGCGTGTCGCCGGCGTTCAGAAAGCCCTCAACGTGCGCGCAAGGCGTCCACGAACTGACTTGCCTCGCGGAATTCGGCGAGGCAACCGCAAGCAATCAGCCGAGCGTAGAAGCGCCACTCAGGTATGGGCCGCGAAACCCCGCGCGATCCAAGCCCTATACGCGTCATAGAAAGCTGGGAAGTTGGCAGTCACGATCAGCGCGGACTCGTGAATCTGCTCAGCCGTAGCCGTTGCGTATTCGTGCACGAGCATGCGTCGCAATTCCCGCAGCCGTTGCAGGCGCCGAGTCAGCTCACGTGAGATCACGCCGGCATCCCGCAGCGCATCGAGATCTCGCCGTGCGTTGGTCTCATCGCGACGCCCACGAAGCTCGGCAAGCTCCAATCCGCAGGCGGCAAGCTCAGCGATGTAGTTGTAGAGCTGATCGACGCCTCGCTCGACAGCCTTCACACGGTTGAGCTCGACCGGATCCTCCGACACGTAGGCGGCACGGAAGGGATCGAGATCGAAGTCGTCGCCGAACTCCGCCATCGCTGTGCGCAGCGCGAGCAGGTGGCGACGAATGTCGCTCACCCGGTCTCGTATCTTGGCCTTCAAAGCCCTCGCACGCTGCTGGTCGTTCGCCTCCAACGGAGCAGGAACCGGATCGGCTACCGTCATGCGTCGAGGCTCTGTTCATCAAGGATGCTGGGCGAGGAGCGTTCGAGACTACGGGCCAGGCGCCGCCACCTCGCAACACCCTCTCCCAAGCCGGACCAAAGATCGTCTCGATCGACCAGGACACGCCCGTGGTCGATGACGTCGACCATGAGCGCCGGCGAAGCCTGTGCCTCGGACAACCTCACAAGTTGCACCTCCCGGCCGATACGCAGCGAGAGCCGCCCCGCCAACTCAGCCAGCCGGCCTACACCCGGATCGTGCAAGACCACCAGCACATCGACATCGGAGTGCTCGTGATCGCTCCCGTCTGCTGTCGAGCCAAACAAGACCGCGAGCCTGACGTTGGGCTCCGTACGCAGCGCTGCGCGCAGCGCCCGCAGCAGCTCCCAATGGCTACGCAGGTAGGCCGCCTCCCGAAATGTGATCCGAAAGCGGCGCGGGCTGACGCGCTCCCCACGCACCAGACCTTCGGACGCAGCACGACGCAGTGTACGCTCCGGGATCGATAGTTCAGTCGCAGCCCGCGTCAAAGACTCCATTGGACAACGACGGTAGCGTCGTATGGCCGATAATGCAAGTTTATATGGCCGATAACCTGTAGTCGTATGGCCGATCTCGTTGAACGCCAAACTCCCCCACACGGCTGCACACGCAGATCAGATCTTCAAGCCAAGGGGAGATCATTGGCGCCCATGACCTGTGGATCGCCGCCACCACCTTGACGCCTATGACGTCGGCCGCACGACCGGGCGGCCTGGCTACTTGGCCTGATCCGCGACAGCGTCGGCGGCCGCATAATCCGCCAGCAGCCGCTTCTCTTCCTCTCGCTTGGGGAACATGAAGAACACAAGCGTGGCCCCGATCAGCACCGCGACGATGCCGGCCGTGTAGGCCCACTGGTCCCCCTTCAGGAACGAGGTCTTCGCAGCGGCGATGATCTGGTGCTGAACCGATTCCGGATAGCGTTTGGCGAGGTCGGCGGCGCTAGAGAACGACTTGGTCAGCGCGCCTTCGATGCTGCTGTTGATGCTCTTATCCGACGCGCTGATCGCCGTTCCGGCAGCAGCTGCATAGCCAGCCGTGAGCAGCGCCCCGAAGATCGACTGCATGATCGCGCCGCCAAGGTCGCGCTGGAGGTCGGCGGTGCCCGATGCCATACCGACACGCCGCACAGGCACCGAGGCCGTCAGCGAATGCGAGGCGGGCGTGCCGGCCAGGCCGACCCCGATGCCCACGAATGCATAGCCGAGCCCGACCTTCCAATAGGAGATGTTCTCCTTCCAGAGCAGCAGCATCGTCAGGAAGCCGAGCAGCACGAAGACGTAGCCGATCATCAGCGTCTGCCTCGCTCCCCTGCTCTCCACCAGCTTCGCCGAGCGCGGCGCAGCCAGCACCATGCACGCGGCCGCGGGCAGGATCGCAAGCCCCGAGTCCACCGTCGAGTAGCTCAGCACGTTCTGCAGGAACTGCTGGCCGATGTACATCGTGCCCATCAGCGACCCGAACACGATGATCCCGGCCACGGCTGCCACCCAGAAGGTCGGGCGCGCGGCGGCCTTCAGGTCGTAGAGCGGGTTCTGCGCACGGCGCTCGCGGATGAAAAACGCGGCGATCGCGGCCGCGGCTACGAGCAGCAGGCCGAGCACGAGCGTGCCCTGGTTGGGCACGGGCGCGAAGTTGATGCCGAGGATCAGAGCGCCGACCATAAAGATCGAGAGCACCCCGCCCTTGTGGTCGACGGGCTCGGTCGTCTCGTTGATGTGGGCCGGGACCAGCTTGAGCGCCATCACCAGCGCGATCAGCGCCAGCGGCAGCGTGATCAGGAACACCGAGCCCCACGCGAAGTGTTTGAGCAAGATCCCGGCGCAGAGCGGCCCCAGCGAGCTGATCGCGCCTCCTGTAGCTGCCCACAGCGCGATCGAGCGCGTCCTTGCCGGCCCAGACCACAGGGCGGTAATCAGCGCGAGCGTCGTGGGATAGGCCATGCCCGCCGCAAGGCCGCCGATCACGCGCGCGGCGAACAGGACCCCGACCGATGGCGAGAAGGCCGCTAGGCAGTCCGCCGGCACGGTGAGCACCATGCCGGTCACCAGCAGCAGCTTGCGCCCGTAGCGGTCGCCGACGGCGCCGAAGTAGAGCACCGAGGCAGCCAGGCCGAGCGAGTAGCCGACGGCGACCAGGTTCAGCGAGACCTGCGAGGCGTCGAATGCCTTGCCGATCGAAGGCAGCGCGACGTTCGCGACAGCGAGCCCGAGGTTCGCGACGGCCGCGACCGCGATCAGCGCCGCAAGCACGAGCCCCGGTCTGGCGGGCGCCTGCCCCGCTGAGGGCTCGGTGCCGCCCTGCGCGCCTGTCGCGACGGTCATCGCGCGACCGTCCCACCGCTGTGATCGCCCAGCATCGGCGGTTTGCCGCACAACGGCAGGGAGTAAGGGCTGAGGCCGCTGGTCAGCTTGGCGTGATCGTGCTCGAGATACCGATCACTTCGCCTGCTGAGTTGAGTGCCTGCACTGCCAGGTAGGTCTCGGTCTGCCCGTGCAGCGTGGTCTCGAAGCCGCTGCTGGAGGCGCTGCCGATCGGGCTCAGGTGAGACGACGAGTCGCCGCCCAAAAGCTGCCAGCTTGTGACTTCGGTCGCGCCATTCCAACTGGCCCACGCTTCCACTCCACCACCGCTCTTCTGTGCCGCGAGTGACGGCGCCCAGTAGGGCGTCGCTTTCCATTGGAACTTGTAGGTGCGGTAGGACTCGGTTTCAAGTTCTTTGTTTTTGGCCACCGCCCACATGTGCGCGTCGTAGATCAGCTTCCCCGACGAGGTGTATTCGCTGAAGTAAGGTTCCTGGCCCCAGCCGACGAACCAGTTGCCGTTGGCCATCTGCTGGACGCTGCCCTGGCTGCCGGCCTGCACGAGAGAGGGATGCTTCAGTTCCTGCACGACGGAGTCGGTCTTGGTCTGGTTGTTCACCGAGACGATCAGCCCACGCGATTCGTGGTGGGAATACGATTCGTCGAACGGCGAGCCGCCGTTGTCGAAAATGCTGATGTCCCCGTCGGGCAGCGTCGTCGCGTCGTGCTGGAAGGCCGTCTGGGCGCCTGCTTCCATCTTCACGTCGCTGTTCTTGCCGCCTATTTTCTCGATCACCTGGCCCGTCTTGTCGTCTATCAACCACAGTGCGGAGGTATTGCGCGAGGAGAGCAGCGTCGTGCCGTCGCCGCGCGGGTCGATCGTGTTGATGTGGAAGTAGTCGAACGGCCAGAAAGTCGATGATTCCAGTGCCGAGGAATAGGATTCCGTAAGCGCGACGTGATCGACGCTCGTCCACTCCCTGCGCACCAGGCCACTCTTCACGTCCAGTTCCTGGAAGCTCGTGTCGGTTACGGCTGCGTCCTTGGGGCCCTCCACAGCGTTCAGGTCGCAGTGGATCGTGCGAAATACCGTCAGCAGCGCGGTGTCGTTTGGCTCCAGGTGGAAGTCGTGCAGGTCGGCGAAGTTGCCGTTGCCGGCTTTGATTTTCAGGATCTGCCTGTAGGAGTTGTTGGCGACGATCTCTTCACCCAGACCGAATCCCTGTTCCGGGATGTAGCCCTGCCACCAGGTCAGCACTGGCTGGCCTTCATAGGTTTGCACCTGCAGGTTGGTTGCCTTCATTTCCCCCGGCAGCACGTTCATCCATATCAGTTGGCCCTGCTGGGTGAAGATCGCCGGCCCGTCGGGACCCGGGCCCGAGTACGGGGCTGCGAAGATGTCACCCGGCGAGACGCCGGCCGAGTCGGTGCTGACCTGTACGATCGGCGGCTGCAATTCCGGTGCCGAATGAAAATTCTGCACGCTGCCCGCGGGGGGCGTGGCACGCGGTTTGGAGAGTTGCGTGGAGTACGGAATCGGGTCTGGGTAGGCGACGTTGAAGGCGAAGGAGAAGGGCTGCAGGCCGCGACCCGACCGCACGTTGCCCTGGACGGTTACCCGCTCACCGGAGCGAAACGGCTGGTCGGGGACAAAGCTCGCACCGTCGCCCTGCGAGTATGCCTCCAAGTGACCGGGGTGCGAGCCGGTGAAGGAGCCCTGGGCGCTGACGTCGACCAGATCTTGCGCGGGAACGCCGAGGAAGCTGATCTGGGTTTCGGGCATCGCATCGTAGGAGCCGGGCAGCGGCGAGACCTGGACGCTGGTGTGCGGCAGCACGTCTGAGACGTCGAGTTGCGCCGGCACGCACTGCGCCGCCTTGGGGCCACTGTAGGCCGCCTGCTCGCCCGCGATGTGATTGGCAGCGAACGCCAGAGCGCATCCGCTGAGCAGCGCGATCGCAAGCGCAGACCAGATCAGGGCGCGCCGTGCCCGGCGCGTTCTGCGAGCGTCCATCGAACGTATTCAACCAGGAGATGGGCCGCGTCCCCGGAGCAAGCACGATCGGTCTGCGTCCCCGCCAGCGCACGCCGGCTGTCCGGCGGCTGGACCTCAGGCCGCGAGCGCGTCCGCCGGCGCCGTCGCGGCGATCGGCACAACAGGCCATGCACCCTCGACGCGCTCGGGACGTCCGTTGCGCTTGAAGTATTCCTGCAGCGAGGCCGCCTGCTGCGCGGCCCATTCGGTCTGACGGGAGTGCAGATCGCGCAAGTCGAGCGCCCGCAGCTCGGCGGTCCTGGTGGCCAGCCTGTAGGCCACCCTCGCCGCGGCGAGCGCGTCGGCGTTGGCTGCGTGCGCCTGCTCGAGGCTCACGCCATAGACGTCGCAGACTGCTTCTAGCGTTCGCTTTCCGGGACGGAAGCGTTCGACTTGCTTGTCGAGCACGTATGGGTCGATGACCGCCAGGCCGTCCACCCCTCCGACCCTGTCGACCAGCGGCACGATGCCGTGCCTGCGGGCCTCGCGATCGAGGATCGTGAGGTCGAAGCGCGCGTTGAAGGCGACGATCGGCGTGCCCTGGCGCAGGTGCGCGGCGAGGATGCTCGTGATCTCCTCGATCGCGAAGCGTGGATGCATGCCCTGCGCCCGCGCCCGCTCGGTGCTTATGCCGTGCACCGCCGTGGCTCCCGCGGGGATCTCGATCCCCGGGTCAAGGAGCCAATCGCGATGCTCGCTTTCGATTCTGGCGCCGACCAGGCTCACAGCAGCGGTAACGATCCTGTCTCGCTCTGGGTCGATGCCCGTGGTCTCGGTGTCGAAGGCGGCAAGCCGCCCCAGATGCCAGCTCATGTCTGCAACCTACGGGGCGGCCCGGACGGCATTATCGGACTGGACAGCGTCGCGCTCGCCGCGAACCTTGCATTCGGGTCTTCAGTTCAATCCCGGTCGTGCCGATTAGCTGCTCGTGCCAGGCTCACGCGTGCTCTTACTCAAACGACCCGATCGGTGTGTGGTCTGCAATCGACCGCTAGCCGTCGGTGAGTGCAGCTACTGGGACGAGATCGCCAGAACCGTGACCTGCCTTGCCTGTCTAAAGGCACCCAAGCCTCCAGGAGCGCTGGCTCGCGGTGTTCCCGGCGCGAGCGCAAAGCGAGAGTTCCAGCGCCGGCACGACGCCCGCGTGCAACGCGCCCGCGAACGCTTCGGCCCTCTCGGCGCCTGCATGGCCCGGCTCGCCGGCGACCCAGGATCAATCGCCGCATGGCGCCGCGGCGCCGAAGGCGAGGAGAAGGTCGCGCGGCGGCTGGAAAAGCTGCTTGGCGGCAAGGAGGTGGAGCTGATCCACGACCGGCTGATGCCGGGAGCGCGATCGGCGAACATCGATCACGTCGCGGTTGGCCCTGGCGGCGTGACTGTGATCGACTCCAAGAACCTGAGTGGGAAGGTACGTGTGCAGAGCACTATGCGCACGACGCTTCGCGTGGGCGGCTCCAATCGCACAAAGCTGGTGCACGGGGTGCAGCGGCAGGCAGAGGCCGCACGCGAGTTGCTTCACGCTGCGTCGATTCGGGTCGAGGTGCGCGCAGCTCTGTGTCTGGCCTCCACGGACGGACTGCCGCTCTTCCACCGCCTGGAAGTCGACGGCGTGCTGATCGATGGTCCCAGGAGAGTCGCCAAGCTCGCAGCTCGGCCCGGGACGCTCTCGGAGGACCAGAGACGACTGATCAAGGAGACGCTGAACATGGGGCTGCGAGAGGCTTGAGAGAACCACGCCGCGCCACCTAGCCCCTACGCTGAGCTGCGATGTGCGGCCGCTACACAAACACCGTCGGCCCCGAAGAACTCAACGAGCGCTTCGGCATTCCGATGCTGGGCGAACAGGGCACCCGCAGATACAACATCGCACCCACCGAGCAGGTGCTTGCGATCGTCGCGCCCGAAGGCGCGCCTGAGGCTCGCATGCTGCGGTGGGGCCTTGTCCCCCACTGGGCCAAGGAGCTGCGCATCGGCAACAAGATGATCAACGCGCGCCTGGAGACCGTTGCTACCTCCAGCGCCTACGGGCCGCTAATCGCCAAGGGCTCGCGGCGTGCGCTGCAGATCGCAGACGGCTACTACGAGTGGCTGAAGGCCGAGCACCGCGGGCAGCCGCGTCAGCCGTTCCTCTTCCGCGTCGACGGTGGCATCCCGTTCGCGTTCGCCGCGCTGTGGACGCCGGCACGCGTTCAGGGCCAGCATGTGGAGAGCGTGGTGCTGCTGACGTGCGATTCCTCCGCCAACAGGGTCGCCGCAGCGGTGCACGACCGCATGCCCGTGATCCTCGCCGATGCAGAGGCCCAGCGGGCATGGCTGAACCCCAGACTCGATGCCCAGGACGTGCTGGCTCTTTGCGCCCCGCTGCCGCAGCAACGGCTCTCGGCAAGCCCGGCGAACCCAGCCGTGAACAAGGCCGGCGTGGATGGTCCGGAGATGATCGTCGCGCCTGACTGACTCTGCCGTCGATAAGACATAACCTATGTCGAAATGTGGAAGTTGGCTGCAGCGGCTGTCCTCGCGCTCTGCGTAGCGATTGCGCTTGCATCCGTGGGCGCTGCGGCGCCTTCCAGCACTCCAGGCGGCGAATGCCCGCCATTTGCCGCCTCTGCCTCGACTTCGCCTGCAGGCCCTCCCGCCGCGAGTCTCAGCCGTTCCAAGATGCCTCGGGTGCCTCCAAGCGAGCTCGTCGCATGCGTTGGCTCTACCCCGATCGATGGCGCTACGCTCGACCACTGGATGCGGATCACATGGCTCACCGAAAGCTCGATCCGGCGGCATCCCAAGCTGCACGCCCTTGCCAAGCCCACGCTGAGCTTCCTCATCCAAGCTCAGTGGATCGCCGACGAAGCGGCCACGCTCAACGTCTCCCTGAGCGAAGCAGAAGTACACGCTGAATACGTCAAGCTGCGCCGGCAGCAGTTCCCTCACCTGCGCGAATTCAATGCGTTTCTGCGCTCCAGCGGGTTCACGGTCAGCGATCTTCTGTTGCGCGTTCGCGTTCAGATGCTCTCATCGCGGATCAGACAGCACGTGCTTGCCGGCCGGCACGGCAAGCAGCGACTCCAAGCCGAGGCAAGGTTCGTCAAGCGGTTCCAACGGCACTGGATCTTGCAGACCTATTGCGCACCGGCGCTCCGCATCGAACTTTGCGGGCATCAGCTGCTTGCAAGCTGACCTCGCAGAAGGCCCCGGACGCGCGCCGCGGACCAGCGGGCTCGCGGCAGCCGAAGGGCTGATACGCACGTACTCCGCCGGCTTGACCGCAGATGTCGAAAGCACTGCGACCAGCAGCAACGCCGGCACGATCATCGATGGCAGGCGCTTGATCAAGATGCCTCCTGACGTACGGTCTTGCCTACTCGAGGATATGCCCGGGCAGGGAGCCGTCTATCCGTGCAACCTACGGCGTACAACTGTGGATCGCGTCGGTTGCGAGCTGTCTCCAACCCGCAACAACGGCACTCAAGCCCGCCCAATCCTCGCTTCCGACCAGCTGCATGAGAGCACCCACGCCGCGGGATGCCGGGCACCGTCGGGTATCCTCGAATGCCATGAGGGCTGGGCTGTATGGCAGGGCAGCGGCCAACGGGCCCGCCCCAATCTCAGGTGGCGTCAAACGCCGCGGCGTGCTTGCGCTCAGCAGCTTCTCGCTGGGCTTGGGCGTCGCTCTCGCTGTCCTCGTCGCGGCCGCGGCCGCCGCGCTCACGGTCGCCAGCAGCAAAGGCGGCGCGAGTGCCGCCAGCGCGTCTGGGAGCACACAGACTCCCGAAGGCCCACCGGCAACCGCCAAGCCGTCCGTCCGCACGCGCATCGTCGCGATGCCGAAAGGCAGCGTCGGCAACGCCACCGAACGGCTGACGGTCACCCTCTCCGGCCCGCCTGCCCCCGGCTCGCCGCATCCCACTTTGAGCCCGTCCGGCTACGGCTCCTGGAAGGTCTACGGCAACTCCTGGGTCTTCAAATCCTCCACCTCGCTTCTCCCGTGCTCGAGCTACCACCTCACGGTCCCCGCCGGCACGACCGCCGCCGGGGACAGCGCGCTTGGCAGCAGCAGGAACGTGACGCTGAACGTCGCCTGCCCCTCCACCCGCGGCCTGCAGCAGGCGCTGGCGCGGCTGGCCTACCTGCCCGACTCGCTGCTTGCGGCGCCCCACAGGCGTGTGCCGCGCGGCGCGATCGGCCGCCGCGACGCGGCGCATCTGCTCTACGAACCCGTCGCGGGCACCCTGCGCCCAAACCTTGCCTTTGCGCCACCGCTGAGCTACGGCTCCTTCGACAACACCACCAAGGGCGCGTTGATGGTCTTCCAGGAAGACCACAAACTCGAACCCGACGGCACGCCCGGACCGTTGACCTGGCAGAAGCTGCTCACAGCGGTCGCCGCGAACTATCGCAACCCCAAGCCGTACACCTTCGTCACGGTGACCGAGTCGCTGCCAGAGACCCTGGAGGTACACCGCGGCAACCGCGTCGTGCTGAGCACCCCAGCCAACACGGGCGTGCCCGGAGCAGAAACCCAGCAGGGCGCGTTCCCGATCTACGAACGCCTCACCTCAACCACGATGGTCGGCACCGATCCAGACGGCGTCAAATACGACGTGCCTGACGTGCCCTGGGTCAACTACTTCAACGGCGGCGACGCCGTGCACGGCTACGAACGCGCCGGCTACGGCTATCCGCAGTCAAACGGCTGCGTCGAGCTGCCGATCTCCACTGCACAAACGGTCTTTGGAATGCTCCGTCTGGGCGACATGGTCGTCGTTTCCTAGAGCGCCGCTGACATGGCGTCAGAGAGCTTCAAGCCGTCGCGGCCGGCCTGTACTCCCTGGTGCCAGGATGCTGCTCCAGCAGCCCGATCGCCCGCAGCGTGCGTGCGTAGCGGTGGGCTGTCGAGGGTGGTAGGTCAAGCTCCTTGGCCAGCTCGGAGATCGTGCGCCACTCCCGCTGCGGCGAGTAGCAGGAGAGCAGCGCCAGCCCTCGCAGCAGCGACTGCGAGAGCTGGGGGTCATCCAGCGCCGCCTGCAGCGCGCGTCTGGTCGCGTCTCTCAGGTTCTCCGCAGAACCGTCCGCGCCAGTCGGGCTGTGAGCGTGATCGAGCGCAGCCATCAGCAAGCTCTCCGACGTTCCCTTCGGCTCGCGCGTGGCCGCCCGCAGCACCTGATCCACCTGATCGTGCGTAAGCGCGATCGCCACTCCCTGCTCCATCGCTGACGTCTGTCGCTGCCGCCGTGCCATCAGTCTCCCTCGTGTATTGCTGAGAATACATATGCCCCTCCGTCAAGTAATCGTGCGTGCCCGCACAATTGTGTCGAGAACCATACGGCAGCCGTACCCGATCGGATCAGCCTCAACGTACGCGGCATAGCTAGACGATCAGAACCTACGCCCGGGAGCAGCGCGCAGGCGCCGAGTCCCCCGCTCTGATAGACCCAGACCAGATGGCTGGCAGCCAACCGAGCGCACGTGGACGCACGCGCATGCGCCTCCCGCACCTGGATAGACGTGCAGGCATCGCGATCTTTACGCTGATCGTGCTCGGCGTGCTGGCGGCGGCGATCAGCAGCCTCGACCTCGGCAAGGTCTCTCACGCGCTCGTATCTGCGCGGCTAGGATGGCTGGCCGCGGCGCTTGCGGTGATGATGAGCTCGCTGCTGGCGCGCTCTGTGTCGTGGCTGGAGGTGCTGCGGGCCGCGATCCCGGACACCGCCATCAGCCGGCTGGCGGTCACGCGCGCGACGATGATCGGTGTGCTCGGCTCAGCCGTCTTCCCGGGCCGCCTGGGCGAGCCCTCGCGCGTGGTGGTCGTCTCCAGGCGGCTGCCCGACTCGACAGTCAGAATGCTGCCGGTCGTCGCCGGGACGGTCTTTTCGCAAACGCTGATCAACCTGGTGGCGCTTGCGATCTTGGCCGCAATCACTTTCAGCAGCGTGGCGCACAGCAAAGCCTCGGCGCTCGAGGTGGCGGTGCTGGTGCCACTGCTGATCGTCGCTCTGGTGCTGCTCACGCCCAGGCTGTTGCGGCTTGCCACGCGCTCGCGCAGGCCGCGAGTGCGTGCCGGAGCGCTTACGGCAATCAAGACGTTGCAGCTCGCAAGGCAGGGACTGGCGGTATTCGCGCGGCCGCGGCACGGCGTCCCCGCGATCGGCTTTCAGCTGCTTGCCTGGGCGCTGCAGTGGACCTCCTGCTACCTGGTGCTCGTGGCCCTGAACCTACAGTCGCACACCGGCGCGGCAGCGGCAGCGGCGGTGCTGCTGGCGGTTAACGTGAGCGCGGTGGTGCCCGCGACCCCCTCCAACGTCGGGGTCTTCCAGGCAGCCTGCGTCGGGGTGTTGGCCCTCTTCGGCATCGGCTACGGCCCCGCGCTGGCATACGGCCTGCTGCTGCAAGCGGTGGAGGTGCTCACCGCGGTCGCACTGGGGGTGCCAGCGCTGCTGGGCGAGGGCATGACCTGGCAAGACATCAAGAGCGCCCGCGAGATCGAGGAGCAGGCGGTCGAGTCGGCCCGCGAGGAGCCAAAGGGCCTAGGCCCTCAGGAGTAGACCATCGCCCGCAGCGACTGCTTCAGCGACTTGGTCGTCTGCAGCACAGCGGTGGGCTCGTAGCCGCAGTGGGCCATGCAGTTTTCGCAGCGCGGGTCTTTGCCGCGACCATATGCGTCCCAGTCGGTGGTGTCCAGCAGCTCCTGGTAGGTCTTGGCGTAGCCGTCTGCCATCAGGTAACAGGGCCGCTGCCAGCCGAACAGCGAATAGCTGGGGATGCCCCAGGCGGTGCAGTCGAAGTCCGCTTTGCCTTCCAGGAAGTCGAGGAACAGGGGACTGTGGTTGAGCCGCCAACGCTTCCGGCGCCCTTCGCCGAAGGCGTCCGCGAAGAGCTCGCGGGTCTGCTGCACGCCCAGGAAGTGCTCCTGGTCCGGAGCCTTCTCGTAGGCGTAGGCGGGCGAGATCATCATGTCGTCGACTTCGAGGTCGTCGTTGAGGAAGTCGAGCACCTCGCGGATCGTCCTCGGCGAGTCATGGGTGAAGAAGGTGGTGTTGGTGGTGACTTTGAATCCGGCGGCCTTCGCGGCGCGGATCGCGCTCACGGCCTTCTCGAAGACGCCCTCGCGTTCCACGGAGGCGTCGTGGCGCTCCTTCAGGCCGTCGATGTGGATCGCCCAGGAGAAGTAGGGGCTGGGCGTGAAGTTCGCGAGCTTGCGCTCCAGCAGCAGCGCGTTGGTGCAGAGGTAGACGAACTTCTTGCGCTTGATCAACTCGCCCGCGATCTCGTGTATCTCGGGGTGGATCAGCGGCTCTCCGCCGGCGATCGAGACCATCGGCGCGCCCGATTCGAGCACCGCGCCGACCGCCTGCTCGACCGGCATCCGCTGGCGCAGGGTGTGCTCAGGATGCTGGATCTTGCCGCAACCGGCGCAGGCGAGGTTGCACTGAAACAGCGGCTCGAGCTCCACGATCAGCGGGAACTTCTCGCGTTTGGCGAGGCGCTGCTGTGCGAGGTAGTAGCCCATCCGTGCGCGCTGCCTGATCGAAACCGCCATGAACGCCTACGAACGTGTTTGGGAATTGGACGTACGTGCATGGCGGATGCACGACCAAGCGATCCAAGGACGCAGGGAGCCGGAATACTGGCGGTATTCCGGCGACCGAGGACGCTGGAGCGCGTAGCGTCGGGCGCCGCCAGGCGGGTGCGTACGATTTCCAAACACGTTCTAGACCTCGCTTTCGGGGCTTGGGGTGCTCTGCGCATCCCCTGCCGGCAACAGTGTATGCAACCCATGCCGCGACACCGCTTTTTGTAGCGCGCCCGCGGTCCTGCGCAGTGCGGCGCCGGCGCGCAGGGCCAGCGGCACCATCTGGGGTCGGAAGAGCTCGCGCTCAGGTGTGTCGAGCACAACGCGCACGACCGCGAAGGGCCGCTCCTGCGCGCCGGGAGCAAGCCACACCGACTCCATGTCCACGGCGACCGCGCCACCTCTGCGCAGCTGCTCACGCCGTTCCCCCAGCGCCAGCTTGCCGACGCAGACCACGGGCGCAACATGGACGCTCAGGCCGCTGCACGAAAGCGCGCCGGCGAGCTGGCCGGCGCCCGGACAGGTGACGCTTGCGTGCGCGTGCCCTTCGTCGTCTGCAGCGTAGACACGGTCTGCGACCACTACCTCCCCCGGCTGCAGGTGGCGCTCCAGCGCGCCGCAAAAGCCGATCACCAGCATCGCCTCGCCGGGCAGCTCGCGCAGCCGCTGCGCGGCGGCGGTGGCGTTGCGCGGGCCCATGCCGGTGCGGTGGACGTACGCCTCGCGCGCGCCCCATCGCACCAGGCGCGCCTCGATGCCCATCGGCGCGGCGAGCAGCAGACGCTCTGAGGAGCTCATCTTGCCCTCGCCACAGCAGCAGCGGCCGTGCCTCTCTCGGCGACGGTGCCACCAAGATCGGACAGCACCGCTTGTGCCGCAGCGTGGCCACTGATCACCGCACCCTCCAGCGTTGCCGGCCAGCCCGTAGCGGTGTATGCGCCGGCTAGCGCAAGGCCGGCGAGCGGCGTGCGCGGGCCTGGGCGCAGCGCGCCCACGCCTGGGGCCGCCTTGAACGTAGCGGCGTGCTCGCGGGAGACCAGGAAGCGCAGCACTCGCGCATAGCGCGCCGGCGGCAGCAGCTGTTCGATCGCCGGCAGGTAGCGCTCGCGCAGTTGCTCAACTGAGCGGCGCATGTCCTGCTCGGCACCGGAGAGTGATACCGCTAGGTATTGCCCGTTTGGTGGGGCGCCGCCCGCGTCGGTGCGGTCGAAGAGGTACTGCGCCGGGCTTTCGACGCTGGCGGCAAATGGCTCGTCGAGCACCCGCCGGTCGTAGAGGATATGCAGATTGACGATCGGGCTTACTTCGATCGCGCGTAGGCGCTGCGCGATCTCGTGCGCCTGCGGCGGCAGTATCTCCGCGGCGCGCAGGTGAGGCAGCGCGACGATCGCCGCGTCGCATGCAAGTGAGTCCTCCTCGGCGCCGGCCGCGCCAAGCACCCGCAATCCATTGTCCGCAGGCGCCACCGAGCTCGCACGCCAGCCCAGCCGCACCTCCACGCCTGCCTGCTGCAGGCTCGCAAGCGCCGGCTCGCCGATGATCGCGCTGAGCGGCGCCTTGTGCAGGCCGATGTCGCCGGCGTCGGCGCTCCGCAGCAGCCCTTCCTGGAACACGAAGGCGCCGAGCGCAAGCGATGCCTCGCGCGCGGGCACGTTCAGGGTGGGAAGCGCAATCAGGTCCCAGAGTGTCTCGATTGCATGCGCGCTCTGGCGATGGGCGCCAAGCCAGCGGCCAAGTGTCTGCGCGTCGTTTGCCGGGTCGGCGGGGTCGACCCGGCCGATCGCCGCGGCCGCAATCGCAGCCGAGAGCCGCTGCCTGATCGAGAGCGGCCTGTGAGTCATGAGCGCACGCGCGAGATGCAGCGGTGCGGGCAGACGGTCACGAGCAAGCGTGAAGCGCCTGCCGTCCGGCGTCAGAATCGGTATCGCAAGGCGCTCCTGCACGCTTGTCAGGTGCGCGCTGCCCAAGCGCGTGAGCAGCGCTCTGTAGGCGGTGCAGCAGCGCAGGAAGACGTGCTGGCCGTTATCAAGCGTTAGGCCGTCGCGCTGGACCGAGTAGGCGGCGCCGCCCAGACGCGGGCGGACCTCCACCAGCACCACTTTGGCGCCCGCGTCTGCGCAGTCAAGCGCGGCGGTGATCCCGGCCAGGCCGCCGCCGATCACAACAACGCTTGCGCCCTGGCCACGCACGATCCTCAGAGCACCCTTTCGGCCGGATGGCGTTCTGGCACCTTGCGCGGCCGCAGCACGCTGCCTACCGCAACCACGACCTTCGAGCGGGCGGGCAGCGACATCCTGGCGGCCAGCGAGCGATCGGGGTGGTCCTGGATGCGCCAGAGCAGCCGCCGGTAGATCCCCGTCATCGCCATCACGCACGCTGCGCTGCGCCGGTCGAGCAGCGGGACCAGCGCCATACCGCGGTGAAACCAGTCGTGGGCACGCAGCGCCTGGAAGCGCATCAGCGCAAAGAGCTGGCCGACGTCGCCACCACCGAAACCGGCGACGACCGACTCCTCCGCGTGGGCGCCCTGCCCCGCGAGCACCAGCAGCTGCGCGGCGCCGATCGCACCCTCATCGTGCAGGTGGTAGCGCACGAGGTCATCGCTTGGCAGGTACACCCTCCCCCGCTGCGCGTCCTCGCGCAGGTCTCGCAGAATGTTGGTCAGCTGCATCGCTACGCCGAGGTCGTCTGCCAGCATCCACGCCGACTCCAGGTCGTGCGCACCGAAGATCGCAAGCGAGAGCCGACCGATCGAGCCCGCAACCCGGCGGCAGTAGAGCACGAGATCGTCAAAGCTCTGATAACTGACCTCCTCGACGTCCATCTGCACGCCGTCGATCAGGTCCTCCAGCGCGTCGAGTGGAAGCCCGAAGCGTCGGTGGGAGTCCGCCAGCGCGACGGCGACGAGATCCTGGCCCTCCGCGCCATGCGGCAGACTGCCAAGCGCGGCGCGCTGCTGCTCCAGTAGGCGGAGCTTCTGATCGGCCGGCAGCTCCCCGTCACCGATGTCGTCGATCCGCCGCGCGAATGCGTAGACGGCACACATCGCGCGCCGCTTGCTCGGCGGCAGCAGCGCGATGCCATAGTAGAAGTTGGCCGCGGCCGCCTTGGTCAGCTGCGCGCAGTGCTGGTGGGCCTGCTCGATCGAGCCGTCGGCGATGCTGGTCGTGGTCATGGCGCTCCCCCGTGCCGCCTGGCTGCGCGACGCTGAGAGAGCACTGTGAGGAGAGCTCGGAGGCGTGCCCGCCCGCTCGCCGTCGGCGCGCCGGCAAGCACATCAAAGCCGGCCCGCTCGATTGCCAGCGCGGCCGCCCTACCGCCAGCGATGAAGGCCGCCACCGCGAGGCGTGGGCGCCCGCGCAGCGTGTCGAGCAGCGGCGCGCCCTGCGCGAGCAACTCATGGACGCGCTGGGTGTGCAGGGCGATCAGCGCCCTCACGTGCTCGTCCGCGTGGCTTGCCTGCAGATCCTGCTCGCTGCAGCCGCAGCGGCGCATGTCCTGCGCGGGCATGTAGATCCGCCCGCGGCGCAGGTCCTCGGCCACGTCCTGGCAGTGCTCGACCAGCTGCAGTGCCGTGCAGATCCGGTCCGAGAGAGCGACGCGCTCGGGACTCGCCAAGCCAAAGACGCCCAGCACCAGCTCGCCGACCGGATTGGCTGAGAGCGCGCAGTAGCCCTGCAACTGCTCCCAGGTCTCGTAGCGGGTCACGCGCTGGTCGACACGGTTGGCCTCGATCAGCCGCAGAAATGGGTCGCGTGGCAGCTCGCACTCGCGCAGAGTCACACTCAGGGTGCGCATCAGCGGATGGCTGGCCCGGCCTGCATAGGCAGCATCAAGCTCCTCCTGCAGCCAGTCCAGCCCCGCAAGACGCTCCCCCTGCGCCTCGTCGCCGAGCTCGTCCACCAGCCGCGCGAAACCGTAGAGCGCGAGCAGATGCGCTCGTACCCGCCGAGGCAGCACGATGCTTGCGACGGGGAAGTTCTCACCGCCGACGCGGGCCATCACCGACGCGGCGGCAGGTGCGCGGCCGCCCTCGGCGTCTGGCAGCGGCGGCGTGGCCCTGGCGGGCGAGGCGGCTGCGGCGTCCTGCGCCGTTGCGATCACTCCGCGCGGCTCTGCAGGCAGCGTCCCAGGGCCATGATCGGGAAGGAGAGCCTGTAGAGGTGGTAGTTGATGTAGTAGTAGGAGGGGAAGCCGGTGCCGGTGTACTGCGGCTCATCCCAGCTGCCGTCGGTCCGCTGCGTGGCCACCAGCCAGTCGATGCCGCGCCGCACCTGCTCGGTGTCCTGCCCGGCGGCGTGCAGCGCAAGCAGCGCCCAGGCCGTCTGCGAAGCGGTGGAGGGGCCGCGGCCGATCCAGGCCTCCTCGTCGTAGGAGCGCGGGTCCTCGCCCCAGCCGCCGTCCTCGTTCTGGTGCTCGTAGAGCCAGCGCACTGCGCGAGCGATGCTGAGGTGCTGCGGCGAGATGCCGGCGGCCACGAGCGCCGGCACCACGGCGCCGGTGCCGTAGATGTGGTTGACCCCCCAACGGCCAAACCAGGAGCCGCCGGGCTCCTGCTGCGCCAGCAGCCACTGCACGCCGCGCTTGACGCTCTCGCGCTGCGCGAGGCCCAGCGCCGCGAACATCTCGACCACGTGCGCAGTCACGTCGGCGCTCGGCTCGTCTATCACCTCGCCGAAGTCGAGGAACGGCATCTCGCGCACCAGCGTGCGCGTGTTCTCCACGTCGAAGGCGCCCCAGCCGCCGCCGCTGCTCTGCATCCCCTCCACCCACTGCACCGCACGGTCGATTGCGGCCTGGGTTACCGAGCCGGGCTGCGGCTGCGGTTGCGCGCGGATCAGCGCGAGCACGACCTCTGCGGTGTCATCGAGATCGGGGTAGTTGTCGTTTGCAAACTCGAAGGCCCATCCGCTGGCTGGAAGCCGCGGCCTTCGTACCGCCCAGTCGCCAGTGATCCGCACCTCCTCGGCCAACAGCCAGTCCGCCGCCGTCACAAGCGCGGGCGCATCGGCCGGCACGCCCGCGTCGGTGAGCGCGATCATCGCGAGCGCGGTGTCCCACACCGGCCCCTGGCAAGCCTCCAGGCGCCGCAGCTCACCTTCCTCGATCATGAAAGTGTCAATACCCTCGATGCCGCGCCGCATCACAGGATGGTCGAGCGGATAGCCACGCATCTTCAGCGCCATCAGCGAGTAGACCCACGGCGGCTGGATGCCGCCCCAGCTGCCGTCCGCCTCCTGGCGACGCACGATCCAGCTCTCGGCACGCGAGAGCGCAAGCGATCGCAGCGGCTTGATCGGATGGCGCTCGTAGATCCGCAGCAGCCGGTCAAGGCGCGCAAGCCACGCTCCCCGCTTTGAGGTCGGCGTAGGCATGCTCCAAGGCTGGGCGCCGTGCAGCTCCTCCAAGTCGAAGCCCAGGCTGTGGGAGGGCCGGTGCGTGAGCAGTACCGCCAGTGCGACGACCGTCTGCCTGGCCCAGCAGGCGAAGTCGTAGACGTTCAGCGGCACCCAGGAGGGCAGCAGCACCATCTCCGGCGGCAGCGCGGGCACGCGCTCCCAGGACCACAGCCCGAACAGCGCCATCCACACGTGCGTGAACACGCGCGCCTTCTCAAGGCCTCCTTCGGTGCGGATGTGCTGCGCCGCGATACGCATGTGCGGGGCCTGCGGATCGTCGCCTGCGAGCTTCAGCGCCCAGTAGGCCTCGATCGTGGTGGAGAGATCCGGAGGGCCGTCGTGGAAGTTGGTCCAGGTCCCGTCCGGGCGCTGCTGAGAGCGGATCCAGTTGGCCGAGCGCTGCGTCTCATCGGCGCGGCGGATGCCGAGGAACTCGCGCAGCAGCATGTCCTCGGCGTCCATCGTGACGTTGGTCTGCAGCTCCGCCTTCCACCACCCATTCTGACTCTGGAGGGAGAGCAGATGCTCACATGCGCGCTGCAGCGTGACCTCAGCCTCGCTCCCAGCCTGCACGATCGGCGATGACATGGAACGGAAAACTAGAGCTTCCAGACGATTGACAGCATCTTCACCCGCATTTAGCCCCCGCCCGCCGTGGCCGCCGAGGAAAGCACGTTGGTTTCCCCGGCGGTGATGCCGGCGCTCTTCAGGGCGCTACGCGAGAGGGTCTGCGGCCGCGCGGAGACGAAGCGATAGACGAGCTCGCCGTTGAAGTCGAGCCGCTGTACGAGCCGGAAGCCAGGGGCCGGCGACGTCGTGGCGGAGGCCAGCAGAGGCTTGTAGCCGACCTTGTCGATCTCCGAGACGCCTGAGATGGATGAGACTGCCGGGCGCAAGCTGGGAGCGTAGTACTCGATCGGCGCAGAGCCGAGGTGCGCGGTCACGACGGCGACTCGGCCGCTGGCACCGTGCGAGCCCGGCATAACTGCCGCCGCGACCTTGCTCCAGTTGCCTCGTTGCAGGCGCGGAGAGAGGTCTACGTCGACGCAGATCGCAAGCAGCGCCAGCGTCGCCAGCACCGCGATTCCGGCCCCCGGCCGGCCGGTCGAGATTGCGCCTATCACCGCGGCCAGCAGGATCGTTACGGGCACCATCGCCCCGATCAGGTTTCGAGGCGCCAGGTAGTCGGCGCCGCCAAGCGCGAGCAGGATCGGGATCAGTACCCCGCAGGCGGCGAGCGCGAGCATGCCGATCGCCGTCCCGCGCTCGCCGCGGGAGAGACCTCGCCACAAGCCGTAAGCCAGCCCGGCGATCAGCGGCAGTGCGACCAGCAGCTCGATGCCGCGCCCGAGCGGCGCTCCCGAGTAGCCCGTCAGGTAGTACTGCGGGATCGCTTCGACGCGGTCGCGCAGTGCCCATTCCCCGATCCACTGCGTGCCTTTGCCGCCCTGGCTGAGTATGAGTGGGATCAGTGCGATGCCCACGACCGCGATCGCGCCCACGGCGGGCAGGGCTGTGCGCCAGCGCTCCCGGCGTCGCAACAGCCAGAGCGACATCGGCACCAGCAGGAACACGGCGAAATAATGGGTCAGCAGCGCAAGAGCGCCTGTGAGCGCGAAGGCCGCCATCCGGCGTGCGCTGCTCTGCCGCTCTGCGCGGATGAAGCAAAGCAGCGCGAGCGCCACCGTGAGCGCATAGAGCTCGTAGGCGCGCGCCTCCTGGGAGTACCAGACAAACAGCGGGTTTGCGGCCGTGATCGCGCCCGCCACGATCGCCACGCGCCTGCCCGCAAGCTCCCGCGCGATCTCATAGACCACAGCGAGGAGCGCGATCCCCGCCAGCGCGGAGGGAAGCCGCATCGCCACCACGCCGGTGCCGAAGATGCGCGTCCAGACCCAGATCGTCACGTACCACAGCGGCGGCGTGTTCTCGGTGTGGGCCATGGTTTCCATGCTCGCCACGATGCTCGGGTGCAGCACGTGCACGGGCGTGAACGCCTCGTCGAACCAGAAGCTCTGCAGCCCCAGTGTCGGCAGCCGCACAAGCCCAGCGAAGACCAGCAGCCCCGCCAGCGGCCACCAACTCGGCAGACGACCGGCAGACGCCTCTGCGCTGATAGCTCTGGCGCCTGGCATGGCGGGCGCCGTGCTTGGCGCCGCCGCGCCTGCGGCCTGCGAGCCCGAGGCCCTCATCAGGAGCCGCGAAAGCCCTTCGGCACGCCTCTTTCCAGGCCGGGCGGAATCGCCCAGGTGCAGAAGTGTTCGCCGACCGGGGAGCCGAAGCACCCGTAGCGATCGTTGGGGCCAAGCGGCAGATATGGCGGCAGATAGAAGCCGCCCATCGCGTGGCGTTCGTTGCCGACGATCGGTCCATCCATCATCACGCATATACGCGATCTGACCACCTTCTTGGATTCGTGGAGACTGGCGCAGGCTGTGTCGACGGTTGTGTAGGAGGCGAGGTCCTGTTCGACTGCGACTTCTTCGTCGCGAATACCCGTCACATGCCGCCAGGTTTCAATGTCCGCCGTGAGGCGGTCATCGACTTTTACCTCGCGCGTGAGGTCATAGACCGTCCCGACGCAGATCAGTGCAGCCGCCACTACCAACACGATCGCCTCAATCCGGCGGCGCCGCCCCGCCGGGCGGGCTTGATCCTCGGAGTCCTCTGGCCTAAGCCACGAAGGTAGCCGCGAGAGCCAGCGCTCCAGCGCCGGCCACCGCACCGACTCTTCGTGCAGCTGCTCGTTGCCGACGCTCATGTCTTTGCCGCCGCGATCGAGAACAGCGGCGAGAGCTGGTGGATCATGTACAGGCCCTGGATCAACAGCACCGCAGTGATCAGCCGGCGTTCGCGGGAGACGAATCCCAGCGGCAGGCCCCACAGCGTGTACCAGGCCAGCAGCCAGGGGCTGGTAACCGCGATCGCAAGCAGCGCCCAGCCGGAGGCTGCGATCCAGCTGTACCCCTTCCAGGTGCGCCACATCAGGTAGAGCACGACCAGCGCAAGCAGCGCCTTCAGCAGGGTGTGGTCGACCGGGAAGATGCCCGGCTTGCCGAGCAGGTGCGCAAACTCGGTGGGGAATCCGTCCTGGGAGACATAGGCGGAGTCGCGCGCAAGCACTTCAAATAGATCGGCGCCGTGCACGCCGAAGAAGGCGTATCCGAGCCCTACGCCCACCACAGCCGCGGCCAGGGCGCCCAACAGCAGGCGCGGGCTGCGCCGCGAGAGGAGCATGAACGGCAGCAGCGCGATCGCGGTTGCCTTCACAAACGCTCCCGCGACCACCGTGACGCCGGCGCCTGCGTCCCTATTGCCGAGCGCCAGCGTGACGGCGCCCATCATGAAGGCCATCATCATCAGGTCGTTGTGCGCACCGCCGAAGCCGTAGATCAGCCACAGCGGGTTGGCGCCGAGCATGATCAGGCCCGGCACCGGGTTCATTTTCAGCTGCCGTGCACATCGCCAGGTGAAGCCGAGTGTCGCGACCACGGAGATCAGCGCCTCCACCTTCATCCCCCACACCGAGGCGATCGTGCCAAGAGCGGCGGCCGGCAGGCTGATCAGCGTGTACAGCGGCCCGTAGGCCGTGGTCGCAGTCAGCCAGTCGCCGCCCACGTACTTGAAGATCGGGGCGTTGAAGACCGAGACCGGGCCGTGCACATACGGGTTGATCCCGTCGAGCGCCATCCGCCCATAGGCGATGTAGCTGAAGACGTCGGTGGAGATCATGATCGGCGCCACCATCACGATCGCGGTCAGCACGCAAACCAGCGTGATCGCAGTCCGCTGGCTGATCCTCCGCGAGTAGGCGACCAGACCCGCGTAGGCGCAGGTGAAGATCAGCAGGCAGATCAGGAAGAGGTGATATCCGAGCGGCGAGCCAAGCCCCTCGAGCCATTTGCTCATGCTCGGCGAGGGCGGCAGCAGCGGCGACTTGCCGTCGGCGGCGTCGATCACGATCAGGCCGAGCGCGCCGACCATGATCGCCGCCAGGCCAAACGCCACGGGGGGCGTGCGCCGCTCCGCGTGCTCGCCGCCGGTCAGCGAGGAGCGCCGCCCATGGGCGGCCGTCTGACCTTGTACTGCCGAGGAACGTAGGACCGAAGCTGTTGATGTCGAGATTGGTGAACGCAAGCGGGGAGTGAGCTTGGGGTTGGTCAGCTGCCGGGTACGTCCTCGAAGCGCAGCACCTCCAGCGCTCCGGTGAGGTCGAACACGCGCTGGACCGAAGGCTCGCCGGGCCGCAGCACGAGCTCCCCACCCCGCTGCTGCGCACGGGCGTTAGCCGCGAGCAGCAGCCTCAGGCCGGTCGAATCGATGAACTGCAGCTCGCGCAGGTCGATCACCAGCCGGCCCGGAGCGTGCTGCTCAACGTCGAGCAGGCTGCGCTCAAGCAGCGGTGCGCCGGACAGGTCAAGCTCGCCGCGCAGCGCCACACTCGCGACGCCGTTCTCGATCGAGCTGGATATGGACAGGCCACCGGGGCCGGGCGAGGGCGCGCTCATTCAGGCGACTTTATCTACGAGCAGGACTGTTCGCAGCAGGACAGCCGTCTTGCGGCTCAGAGCGACCCTCAAAGCGCCGCCCAGACCGTCTTGGTCTCCAGGTAGGCATCCAGGCCGATTTGGCCGTGCTCACGCCCGACGCCTGAGGCCTTGAAGCCGCCGAACGGCGCCGCCGGGTCCGAGGCGCCCCAGCAGTTGACGTAAACCGACCCGGCGCGCAGCATCCCCGCCAGCCGGTGTGCCGAGCCCAGATCCCGCGTCCATACGCCGGCCGCCAAGCCGTAGTCGCTGTCGTTGGCGCGCCGGGCGACTTCCTCCAGCGTGTCGTAGGGAGTCGCGACGAGCACCGGCCCGAAGATCTCCTCGCGACAAATGCGCAGCTCATCCGAGCTGGTTGCGAACAGCGTCG
This sequence comes from Solirubrobacteraceae bacterium, assembly GCA_036008645.1. Classification (GTDB taxonomy): domain Bacteria; phylum Actinomycetota; class Thermoleophilia; order Solirubrobacterales; family Solirubrobacteraceae; genus Palsa-744. Next base: position 194,343 of record DASYNI010000010.1, on the reverse strand, counting down.
GCGCAACGAAGTAACCGCCGCTCTCATCCAGCGCGCTCTGTCCGCCGACCAGCAGCTGGGCGCCCTCCTGCAGCCCGGACTCGATGTAGCCGAGCACACGCTCGCGCTGCTCGGCGGAGATCAGCGGTCCGAGCTGGGTCTGCGGGTCGAGCCCCGCGCCCAGGCGCGCCTGCTGCGCGCGCTGCGCAAGCACCTCTGTGACCTCATCGAAGCGCTCGGCCGGCACGAACAGGCGCGAGCCGGCATTGCAGGCCTGGCCGGAGTTGAAGTAGATCCCCTGGAATGCGCCCTTCACCGCGGCGTCCATATCGGCGTCGGGCAGGATGATGTTCGGCGACTTGCCGCCCAGCTCCAACGTGACGCGCTTCAGCGCAGCACCCGCCTTGCCGCCAATCTCGCGCCCCACTGCGGTTGAGCCGGTGAATGCGACCTTGTCGATCCCAGGGTGCTCCACCAACGCTGCGCCGGTGCGGCCATCGCCGGTCAGCACGTTCAGCACGCCCGGCGGGAAGCCGACTTCCAGCGCCAGCTCGCCCAGGCGTAGCGCTGAGAGCGGTGTCTGCTCGGCCGGCTTGAGCACGATCGTGCAGCCGGCGGCCAGCGCCGGGGCGATCTTCCAGGCGGCCATGAGCAGCGGGAAGTTCCACGGCACGATCTGCGCGCAGATGCCGACTGGCTCCCGGCGCGTGTAGCAGTGCACATTGGGGGCCGCGACCGGCAGCACGGCGCCCTCGATCTTGGTCGGCCACCCAGCAAAGTAACGGAGGTGCGCGACCGTGCCGCCCACGTCTACGAACTGGGCGAGCTTGACCGGCTTGCCGTTGTCCAGCGACTCGATCTGCGCGAGCTCCTCATCGTGCTGGTGCACCGCATCTGCCAGCGCCCCGATCAGGCGGCCGCGCTCGATCGCCGGCATGCGGGCCCAGGGCCCGCTCTCAAACGCCTCGCGCGTGACCGCGACGGCGCGATCGACGTCCTGCTGGCCGGCGTGGGCGAGCGTCGCGATCGGGGTGCCACTGGCGGGGTCCAGCGTCTGGAAGGTGGCGCCGTCGGCAGCCTGCAGCCGGTGCTCACCGATCAGCAGGTCGTGTGGAGTATTTGGCTCGCCGATGAACTGGCGGGCGGCGGCGCCTAGCGCCTCTGGCAGTGTTGCTGTGGACATTGGGTCTCCTCGGTTTGCGCAGCGGCTGCGGGGGAAGCTCTCGACTCCGTGTCCGCTGCGCCGACGAGAGTACTCACGGCTCCAGCAGGATCTTGAGCGCCTCGCGCCGATCGTAGAGCGCGTAGGCCTCGGCCGCATCTTCGAGGCTCATGTGATGCGTGATCAACGGGCTGGGATCGAGTCTGCCGGCGGACATCATCGCCAGCACCGGGTCGACGTGGGCGATCACGTTGGCAAGCCCGGTATGCAGCGTCAGGCCCTTGATCCAGATTAGGCCCATGTGCAGCTCGCAGCGCTCCGCGTAGACGCCGAGCGCGACCACCTCGCCAGCGGGCCGGGCCAGCGAGATCGCAAGTTCGAGCGCCCGCGGATCACCGACCGCGTCGATCGCGACATCGACGCCGCGCTTTTCGGTGTGCTCGCGGACAGCGCGCTTGACGTCCACCCCGTCGAGGTCGAGCGCGATGGCGCCGAAGGACTGCGCCATTGCAAGGCGCTCAGGCACAGAGTCAACCGCCAGCACGCAGGCCGCACCGGCGGCGCGCGCGGCCTGAACTGCGCATAGCCCGACCGGGCCAAGTCCCAGCACAGCGACCGTGTCGCCCGGGCGCATGCCGGCGCTTACGATCGCGTGGTAGCCGGTGCCCATCACGTCGCCGGCGAAGATCGCCGTCTCTGGCGACATTCCCTCCGGCACGCGCCGCAGCGTCATGTCGGCATGGGGCACCAGCACCTGCTCGGCCTGGCAGCCCTGCAGGTCGCCCATCGCAGCGCCATGGCCGAACGTGCGGCTCTGCTGGCAACGGTGATACTCGCCTCGCAGACACTGGAAACACGTGCCGCATGCGCTTTGGAAGCAACCGAGTACACGATCGCCCACGGCGACGCGACGCACTCCCGCTCCGACCTGCGTGACGGTGCCCACGAACTCGTGCCCGATCGTGAAGCCGGGCTCGATCTTCACGCGCCCGTGGTAGATGTGCAGATCGGAGCCGCAGACCGCGCAGGCCTCGATCTTCACTATCGCCTCGTCAAGCTCGCCGAGCTCGGGGTCCGGCACCTCCTGGACCTCCACCCTCCCCGGCTCCTGGAATATCACAGCGCGCATGCCGCTGACCCTACAACCTGGCGAGCACCGATGATCGGATCGACCTATGCTTGCCCGAATGGCCAACCGATCGCGAGCTGTGCTGATCACCGGGTGCTCCTCCGGCATCGGCGAGGCGACCGCGCGCCGCCTATCGGCCAAGGGCTTGCCGGTCTACGCAACCGCGCGCAGGGTCGAGTCGATCGAGCACCTGCGTGAGGCGGGCTGCAAGCTGCTGCAGCTGGATGTGACCGACGAGGACTCGATGCGCGCCGCAGTGGCCGAGGTAGAGCGCGAGCACGGTGCCGTCGGCGCGCTTATCAACAACGCCGGCTACAGCCAGAGCGGGGCGATCGAGACCGTCTCCAAAGAGGAGGTCCTGCGGCAGTTCCAGACCAACGTCTTCGGCGTGATCACGATGTGCCAGCTCGTGCTGCCTGGGATGCGCGCTCAGCGCTATGGCAGGATCGTCAATGTCTCATCGATGGGCGCCAATTTCACCTTCCCTGGCGGCGGCCTCTACCACGCAAGCAAGTACGCGCTGGAGGCGATTTCCGACGCGCTGCGCTTCGAGGTGCGCGGCTTCGGAGTCGACGTGGTAGTGCTCCAGCCCGGGCTGATTCTGACTCGTTTTGGAGAGGCGGCCGCCGCGAGCATGGACTCACTGCCCATCGACGCCGATCCCGCCTCGCCATATGGCGCCTTCAACGCGACCGTCGCCAAGGCCAGCCGGGATGCCTATGAGAACCCACTGTTCGCCAGGTTCGGCGGGCCGCCGGAGGCGGTGGCGAGGGTGATCGAGCGCGCGATCGGCGCCAGGCGCCCCAGGCCGCGCTACCGGATCACGCCTTCCGCGCACGCGCTGATCGCCCAGCGCAAACTCCTCAGCGACCGGATGTGGGACCGGATGATGCGCCTTCAATTCCCGCAGCCGCGCTGAGTGCGGCCGATCAGGCCGCCTGCGCGAACGCCTGCCCGGACTCGACTGGGCGGCCGATCGCGAAGCCCTGCGCGTAGTCGACGCCGTAGGAGCGCAACAGAGTGATCGTCTCCTGGCCTCCGACGTACTCGGCGATCGTGCGCTTGCCCATCCCCTGCGCAACGCGGACCAGCGCCTGCACGACGAGCTGGTCCTTGTGCGAGCGCGGCAGCGCGCGCACAAAGTCGCCGTCTATCTTCAAATAGTCGAAGGGCAGCCGCTTGAGGTAGCGGAAAGACCCGAAGCCGGCGCCGAAGTCATCAAGCGCCACCGCACAGCCGAGGCGTTGCACGCCGCGGCAGAACTCGCTCGCGCGGCCCATGTCAGAGATCGCCGCGGTCTCTGTCACCTCCAGGATCAGACGGCGCGGGTCGACCTCGTAGCTGGCAAGCAGCCGTTCGATGTGGGTCAGCGTGCCCTCGCCGGTCACTGATAGCGCGGAGAGGTTGACGGCCACTGGCGTGCTGCGGTCGGCCAGCTCGGCGCCCATCAGGTAGATCGCCTCGCCGAGCACCATCCGATCGATCTGGCGCACCAGGCCGTAGCGCTCGGCTGCCGGCAGAAAGTCGTTGGGCGCCACCAGCTGCCCGTCAGCGTCGTCGGCGAGCCGCAGCAGCGCCTCGTGATGGCTGACCGTCCCATCCTCTAGCGAGACGATCGGCTGGTAATGCAGCACGAACAGTCCCTCCGCCAACGCGCGGCGCAGGCGCGCAAGCCAGGGGCGCAGGTGCAGGCCCGCTTGGGAGCTGAAGGCGCCGCCGCTGGCGGGGTAGCGCCTGTGCATCCCGAGCCCGGCCACGGGCCTGCCGCCGGGGCGAATCACGAAGCTCGAGGTTGCTTGTGTGGTGACGTCGTTCATGGTCGCTGGCGATCTTCCACGAGCAGGCCGCTTGGCCTCCCACGTGGGGGCATAGATGGAGGTTTGCGGGGCAGATTCGGCAAGAAACCTGCACGAACCTGCTCATCGCGACATATATCTTGCGAAAAGGAGCCTGATGCTGTGCCGCTAACCGCCGGAGCTGTACGGCCGCCTTGCGCGGTCGGAGATCACGAGCAGCAGCGCCAACAGCACGAAGTTCATCACCACCGAGGAGCCGCCGTAGGCCACCAGCGGCAGCGTCACGCCCGTCAGCGGGATCACGCGCGTCACCCCCCCGACGATCACGAACACCTGCATCGCCACCATGAAGGAGAGCCCGACCGCGAGCAGCTTGGAGAAGGAGTCGCGCGCCAGCATCGCCGTCTTCAGGCCGCGCCAGACGAACAGCAGGTAGATGCACAGCAGCCCTGCGGCGCCCACGAGCCCCAGCTCGTCGGTGATCACGGCGTAGATCATGTCGCTTTCAGGGATCGGCAGGATGAAGCCGCCGCCGGGTAGGCGTAGCAGTGAGCGGCCGAGGCCGGTGCCAAGCAGCCCGCCGTCGGCCTGCGCAAACAGCGCCTGGGCAAGCTGGCCGCTGCCGCCGGTCTTGTAGTAGAGCTTTGCGTTGAGTGGGTGTTCCCACGCTTCGATTCGCGCCTCCACATGGCCCACGTGAGTAGCCACAAACCATCCGCCGATCAGGAACAGGCCAAGCCCGACCAGCGGGAACGAGAGGCGGCCCGTCGCCACGTACAGTAGCGCTAGGAAGGCGCTGTAGAACATGATCGAGGTGCCAAGCTCGCTGGTGACAACGAGCGTGGCCATCGAGGCGCCCCAAACGACGAGCAGCGGGCCGAACTGCTTCATCGGCGGGAAGGTCATGCCCAGGAATTTCTTGCCCTCAGTGACAAGCAACTGGCGGTTGTCGGCGAGGTAGCTGGCCAGGAAGATCACCAGCGCGATCTTCGCCAGCTCGGCCGGCTGGAAGGAGACCGGGCCGATGTGGATGGCGAGGTAGGCGCCGTTGACTTCTCCGCCGATACCGGGCATGCGCGGCAGCAGCGTGAAGACGATTGCCGCCGCCACAATCGTGTAGCGGTAGCGCTCCAGCACGCCGAGCCCACGCTTTCGCAGGAACAGGATCGTGCCCGCGAAGACGAGTAGCCCCACGACCAGCCACTGCGCCTGCTGGCGCGCGAGCGTCGGTTCGATCCGGTAGATCATCACGATCCCTACGCTGGCCAATACCGCTGCCAGCGGGAACATGTAGGGGTCGGCGTTGGGCAGCGCCCAACGGATCACGAGGTGGCCCGTAACGCAGAGCGCCAGGAAGATCGCCCCGTATAGCAGCGACGCGCTCGATGCGTGGTCGAGCACCAGATTGGCCGAGCGGACGCCTTCGGTGGCCGAGGAGTCGGCCTGCGCCTGCAGGAAGATCGCGGTGAAGCCGGCGATCACCAGCAGCGCCGAGGGCAACAGCCCCAGCAGCTCGCGGTTTCGAGGGCTCAGCATGCAGGCGAGGGTACCCAGTCACCCGGCGCCGCCGCTACGCTTGCGCGGTGGTTGAGACGAAAGGCCCGCGGCGGCTCTGGCCGAGCTCCACGGGCCGCTTCCTTCTCGCGGGCGTGCTTGTGGCGCTGCTCAGCGGTCTCGCGACCTACATGATCGCGCAGAGCAAGCTCACCACCCTGGCCTCGGAGATCTTGCCGGCCAAGAACAGAATCAAGACCGCCAAGGGCGTCGTGGTCGCCGGCTACGAAGGCGCGCCGCAGACCTTCCTGTTGATCGGCTCCGACAAGCGCGCGCTCTCAAGGGACTCCTTCGACAAGGAAGACCCGCCGCACAGCGACACGCTGCTGCTCGTGCGTCTTGATCCCAGCCAGGGCCAGACCACGGTGCTCTCGATCCCGCGCGATCTGCTCGTGCACATCGCCACGCGCTCCGGCCAGGTCTACTACCCCGAGAAGATCAACGCCGCCTACACCATCGGCAGCGAACACGCGGGCAACGACGGCGGTGCCAAGCTGGCGGCCGAAACGATCGAGCACCTGCTGAAAATCAAGCTCAACGGGATCGTCGATGTGACCTTCAAAGGCTTCATCGACGTGGTGGACTCGCTCGGCTGCGTCTACGTCAACGTCGATCACCGCTACTGGCACACCTCAAACAGCCTGGACCCGGAAGAAAACTACTCCAGCATCCATCTCGCCTCCGGCTACCAGAAGCTCTGCTACGAAAACGCGCTCTCCTACGTGCGCTATCGCCATCTCGACTCCGACTTCGTCAGGGTCGCACGCCAGCAGGACTTCATCCGCCAGCTGCGCGAGCAGGTCTCCCCTTCGCGGCTGCTGAGCCAGATCGAACGCGTCTCCAAGGCCGTCGGTCGAGCCGTGGTCAGCACGTTCGCTTCCACCCCGGAAGAACTGCTGCGGCTGACCAAGCTGATCGTCTTCTCGCAGAGCAAGCCGCTGCGACAGGTGAAGTTCCGCTACTCCTCCGACAGCACCTTCATCGAAGGCGGCGACTACGTCACCGCGAGCCCCGAAGACATCGCCGCGACCGTGCGCGAATTCCTCTCCCCCGCCCACAACCGCGCCAACCTCGAAGGCGCCGCGCCCGCTCCCGCTGCGACTGGCGTCCGCCACGGCCGCGCAGGGCATCGGGCGCACGGCGCGCCGGCACCAGCTGCGCTCGGCCTGGTCCCCGTCTCAGAATCGATCCGCCAGGAAGCTGTCGCGATGGCCGTCGGGGTGCGGTTCCCGGTGCTCTCGCCCACGCTGCAGACCGACGTTGCCGTGCCCCAGGAAGCGCACTCCTACAGGGTCAGCGACCGCGGCGGCGTCCGCCATCACGGCTACATCGAGGTCTTCCAGCAGAACCCGATCGGCGGCTATTACGACGTCGAGGGGATGGACTGGGCAGACCCGCCGTTGATCGAGCACCCGACGCAGACCGAGAACATCGGCCACCGCCGGTACATGCTGATCGACGATGGCTCCCACATCCACGTGATCGCGTGGCGCGAAGGCAGCGACCTCTACTGGGTCAACAACACGCTGCTGGAGGAACTGACCAACTCGCAGATGATCTACATCGCGCAGTCCACCAAGCGCTTGCGCTGAAGCGAAGGTCAGCCGCCGACCGGCGCGCCATCCAGCGCGGCGTTGACCAACGCGTCGGCAGCCGCATTCTGGGCGCGCGGAACGGTCCTGATCTCCCAGCTGCCAAAGCTGCGCAACGCCTGCATCGCCTCGCGGTGAAGCGGCTTCATCGCCTCGTGCTTGACCTTGTAGACGCCCTGCACCTGACGGGCGATCAGCTCCGAGTCGCCGATCACCTCGACCTCGGTCGCGCCGAGCTCGGCTGCCGCTGCCAGGCCCAGCAGTAGCGCCCTGTACTCGGCCACGTTGTTGGTGGTCGCTCCCAGCAGCTGCGCGCGCTCCAGCAGCACCTCCCCCTCAGGCGTGGCAACCACGCACGCGGCCGCGGCGGGGCCGGGGTTGCCTCTGGCTCCCCCATCGACGTTGACGCGCAGCTTCACAGGGTCAGGGCGTGGCGAGCGGCAGCATGTCGCCAATCGCACGCGCACGCCGGCGATCGCGCACGACGCGACGATGACGGATCGCCGGGTCCACGCCACCGGCGCGGGCCTGCCGGGCGCGCCTGTCGGCCACCCTGCGATCGACGATCACGGTCACGTTCTCGTCCTCGGCGTAGCGCTCCACCATCTTCTCGTAGAGCTCCTGCTCCAGCGGCTTTGGCACAACGCAGTAGATCATGAGCAAATCCTACCGGAGAAGGGAGAGCTCGCCGCGTTCGTTGGCAGTCGCATTGCCGATCCGGTCCTCGTCTGCAAGTTCCTCCAGCTCCATGCCCTCGGCCAGCAGCGCGATCGTCGCCGGCCGCACCCGGAGGTCGACCTCGTAGCGATACCAGCAGAGCTCCCAGGCCACGACGATGTTCGCGCGTTCGGCGTCTAGCTCGGTTGCACGCACCGTCACGCTGGGCTGCCCGAGCGCCCGTGCGATGCCCGCAAGGCGGCCGGCACATTCAGAGGCGTTGAAGATCTCTATTGCCTGTTCGAGAGTCAGGTCAAGGCCAGGCAACGCGGGATCGTGCGCGAGCACCGCCGGCACGGCCGCATGGGGTGCGAGCAGGTCCTCGCCGGCGATCTCCCGATCGACCCATTCGTCGCGCTTTGTGCCCTCGGCGTCGTCATAGAGAGGTTCGCCAGCCTGCAGCTGCTCGTCGTGCCGATGCGTCCAATCCTCATCCCCACCGAAGCCGCCGGCGGGTGTGTCCTGCCAGCTGTCCACAGGGCGGCGCGGCACCCACGGCTGCTCCTCATCATGCAGCGGCTCGTACTCACCCTCCTCCAGGCCGCGACGCTGACGCAACCTGCCCAGCAGCGAGCGTCCACGCTGCCTGCGCTGCGAGCGGCCATTCGCCGCGGCCAGCGCCTCGGATTCGCGCATCCATCCCTCCCCGGCAGCTCTGGGGATGCAAAGCTCGCACACGGTCCGCCTGTTGCCGGCGGCGATGAATGTGTCTGGTCGCTCGCCCCGCAGTAGCCGCCTGCCGCATATGTCGCAGGAGACCTCCGGTTGGTGGGTGATGATCGCCCGCGTCGCCATCGGCCAACCAGAGTAGTGACCAAACCGTGAAGATGCACCCTCGCTGCCGACGCCAGACCGATCCGGCCCCCTCAGGCGTGTGTGGCGGCGCGCTCTGCGGCGGCGTGCTCGACAATCCGCTGGGCGAGGTGCGCGGGCACCTCTTCGTAGCGCACGAACTCCATCGTGTAGTCGCCCTGGCCGCCAGTGATCGCACGCAGGTCGGGTGCGTAGCTGAGCATCTCGGCCATCGGCACCTCGGCCTTGACCTCGCTCATCGCGCCCGTGCCCTCCATCCCCTGCGGGCGCCCGCGACGGCTGTTGAGGTCGCCGATCACATCCCCCACGCTTGCCTCGGGCACCGAGATGCTGACCAGCATGATCGGCTCTAGCAGCACCGGCTGGGCGTCCCGCAGCGCCTCCTTCATCGCCTGCACGCCGGCCAGCTTGAAGGCGATCTCAGAGGAGTCGACAGAGTGGTAGGCGCCGTCGAAGAGCGTGACCTTGACGTCCTTGACCGGGTAGCCGGCCAGCACACCCGATTCCATCGCCTCGTGCACGCCCTTCTCCACGGCGGGGATAAACGAGCCCGGGATCACGCCGCCCTTGATCTTGTCGATGAACTGGAAGCCCTCTCCCTCGCTAAGCGGCTCGATCTCGATGTGGCAATCGCCGAACTGGCCGCGGCCGCCCGACTGCTTCTTGTGGCGCCCGTGGGCCTTCGCGCCAGCACGAATCGTCTCCCTGTAGGGCACGCGCGGCGGCTGCAGGCTGACCTCCACCCCGAAGCGACGCCGCAACCGCTCCACCAGCACTTCGACGTGCACCTGGGAGATACCGGCGACGATCTCCTCACCGGTCTGTGCGTCGCGGTGCAGGTCGATCACCGGGTCCTCCTCCTGCAGGCGGCGCAGCGAGGAGATCATCTTCTCCTCATCTCCCGCGCTCTTGGGAGCCACCGCAAAGGCCATCACCGGCGAGGGCAGGCTCATGCCCGGCAGCGATTGCGGCTGCCCGTCGCCCTGCGCGCGATCGGAGATCGGCCAGCGCTCCAGCAGCCAGTCGTCGGCGTGGGTCTCCTTCAGCTTTGCCACCGCGCCGATCTGGCCAGGGCCGACCCGATCGAGGTGAAGCACCTCGGCGCCGCGGAACCCCAGCAGCTGCCCGATCCGCTCCTTTGCGTGTGAGCGCGCGTTGACGGCGTGGCTGTCGTGGGAGAGCGTGCCGCGATAGACGCGAAAGAGGTTGATCCGGCCCGCGAACGGGTCGGCACGGGTCTTGAACACGTATGCGCACAGCTCACCTTCGGAGTCCGCTGTCAGCTCCAGCTCCCCGATTTTCAGCGGGCCGTGCTGCACCGGCGAAGGCAGGTCCTCCACGATCGCGTCCAGCAGCCGCGCGGTGCCGAGGTTGCGGGTCGCAACGCCGCAGACGACCGGGAAGATGTGGCCGTGATTTGTACCGCGCTCCAACGCGTCGACGATCTCCTGATGGGAGATCTCCTCACCCTCCAGGTAGCGCTCCATCAGTGCGTCTGAGACCTCTGCCACCTCGTCCATCAGCCGCTCGCGGTAGGTGGCGGCAAGCTCTGTGTGGTCTGCGGGAATCTCGATCTCTGTGAATCCGCCCCGCTGGGCGGAATCCTGGCGGAAAGCTCGCATGTCCACCAGGTCGATCACGCCGCAGAGCTCGTGCTCTGTGCCGATTGGAATCTCGGTTGCAACCACGTGCCGGCCGAATGCCTCCTTGAGCTGCGCAAGCGTCCGGAAGAAGTCGGCGCGCTCGCGGTCGAGCATGTTCACGAACAGCATGCGCGCGATATCGCGCTGCGCGGCGCGCTGCCACAGCCGCTGGGTGGCGACCTCCACCCCCATCACCCCGTTGATCACGAAGATCGCCGACTCGCAGACCTGCAGCGCACCGAGCGCGTCAGAGACGAAGCTCGGATCGCCCGGGGCGTCGATCAGATTGATCTGGCAGTCCTTCCAGTCGAAGGTGGACAGCGCCGCCGAGATCGACATCTGCCGCTCCTTCTCGTCCGGGTCGGAGTCCGAGACGGTGCTGCCCTCAACGACGCTGCCGAGGCGCGTGGTCACGCCGGCCTCGAACAGCAGCGCCTCGTTGAGGGAGGTCTTGCCAGACCCCCTGTGCCCGACGAGGGCGACATTGCGAATCCGATCGGCTGCCGGCATCAACGCCTCCTTATTTTCGACCCGTCAGAGCACCATAGCGCCGGGCGACTGGAGGCGCCAGTGCGCATTGGTGAACGGGCTAGGGCGTCGCTGGGCAAGCGAGGCAAAGACGCAGTGAGCGTGGCGTACGTTGGGGTACGCGAGCGAGCGAGGACGCCGCCTCGCGCCGCCCAGCGGCGTACTAGTCCTCGTCGAAGTCGCCTTGCATACCGGAGCGAAGCCTGAGTACCGCCTTGGTATGCAGTTGCGATACGCGCGACTCGGTCACGCCGAGTACCTCGCCGATCTCCCGCAGGGTGAGGTTCTCGTAGTAGTAGAGCGCGATCACGAGCTTCTCGCGCTCGGGCAGCCTGGCGATCGAGTCGGCTATGCGGTCCTTCAGGTCGCCGACGTCCAGCGCCTTAGCGGGGTCGGGGGCGCCGGGGTCCTCGATCGTGTCCATCAGCGAGACCTGGTCGCCGCTTGAGTCAGAGACGCTCCAGAGCTCATCCAAAGCGACGATCGAGGAGTGCGAGATCGCGATCAGCGCATCCTGCAGTTCATCGCCGCTGATGCCGAGCTCGCCGGCAAGCTCCTCGTCGGTGGGGGTGCGTTGCAGCTTGTGCTCGAGCTTTGCGTGCGCGCGCTCGATTTCGCGGGTGCGGGCGCGCACGCTGCGGGGAACCCAGTCCAGCGAGCGCAGCTCGTCGATGATCGCGCCCTTGATGCGGGTGATCGCGTAGGTCTCGAACTTGATCTCGCGACCAAGGTCAAAGCGCTCGATCGCCGATACCAGGCCGTCCAGGCCGTAGGAGATCAGGTCGGACTCCTCCACGTGCGGCGGCAGGCCAGCCGCGGTGCGGCCGGCTACGTACTTGACCAGCGGCGAGTAGGCGACGACCAGCCGCTCGCGCGCGCGCTTGTCGCCGTCGGCCTTGTAGCGGCGCCATAGTTCGCGCAGCTCGATCGCTTTGACACTGTTATCCAGGGTGCTCATTTCCCTGACTTGGAGTCCATATCTTGATAGGGGCTCCTATGCCCGTGGATGGCTGCGAGCATACGCGTTTCGCAAACGGGCGGACTCCACGCGAGTGTAGACCTGTGTGGTGGAGATGCTCGCGTGGCCGAGCAGCTCCTGTATCGCGCGCAGGTCCGCGCCGCCGTCGAGCAGGTGCGTGGCGAAGCTGTGACGCAGCGCGTGGGGGTGCACGTGGCCGGGCGTACGGGTGCGCAGCGCCCAGCTCCGCAGACGCCGTCTGACATCGCCTGAGTCCAAGCGCCGACCCGTTCGGCTGAGGAACAATGCGGGCTGCGCCGGGTCGGTGAGCAGCTGCGCGCGACCACGCTCCAAATAGGCGACGAGCGCCATCTGCGCCTGCTCGCCGATCGGCAGGAGGCGCGTGCGCTGCCCCTTGCCCTCCACCCGCAGCTGCTCGGAGTCGTGGTCGACGTCCTGCACGTCAACGCTGACAATCTCAGACGCCCTCAGACCGCATGCGTAGGCAAGCTCGAAGATCGCCCTGTCGCGCAGCTCCAGCGGCTCCTGCGCAGGAATACCATCCAGCAGCCGTCCCACCTCCGACTCCTTAAGCACCCGCGGCAGGGTCGCAGGCCGCTTCGGCGCGGACACAAGCTCGGCGGGGCTCTGCGACAGCTCACCGTGCTCGCGCATGCTCACGAATAGTCCGCGCACGGCGGCGAGCTTGCGCGCGATCGTGCTCGGCGCCAGGCCGCTTTGCGAAAGATGGGCCACGTAACGCCTGACCGTCTTCGCGCTCACCGCAACGGGATCGATCTCGCGCTGCTCGCACCAGCGCGCAAACTCCTGCACGTCATGTGCGTATGCCAGGCGGGTGCGCTGCGCGCTGCCGCGACGGCGCAGATCGTGCTCGAAGCGTTGCTGCGCGCTCTCCCACGCAGGCGAGCTCGCGCCGGCGAGCTTGGGCGCAGGCGTGCTCATACCGGCCCCTGCCCAGGCCGGTCCGATGTCATATCTGCAAACGCGCAGGCGTTCCCGAGCCCGCCCTCGGTGCTCATGTGCACAGTTTCGCCGCCGGCGGCCACGGCCCTGCTGGCAGCAAGCTCAGCGCGCAACGGACCGCAGAGCGCCTGCCGGCGGACGCCGGCCCTCGGCCAGCAGCGGCTCCAGCAGCTTGGCGAGCTCGTGCCAGTCCCTGGCGGCAAGCACGCCCTCTTCCTCGCAGATCTCCTGATTCCAGGGATGCAGGATGGTGGCCACCGCGATCCCGCGCTGCGCCGCATGCGCAAGGTTGTCCGGGCTATCGTCGATCAGCAGGTCAATCTTCAGCTCGCTGCAGCGCGAGACCTTGTCGAAGGAGCAGTGCAGGTCGTTATATGGAACCCCGATCCGCTCCAGCCACAGACCGGTGGCCTGCCGGCGGTCGGCGGCGCGGTGGCTGGTGATGTGGATGAAATGGCCCGCCTGATGCCATGCGCTGACCGTCTCGACCGCACCCGGGTAGGGGGTGCTTGCGAGAATCTGCTCATCGCAGTGGCTCTCCTGGATGCAGAGCGCCAGCTGCTCCTCGCGCAGGCGCGTGATGCCCCAGGTGAACTGCTCCTCGTAGGGCAGCTCGATCCCGAAACGGCGACGCGAGACCTCTGAGAGCACGTCCCAGTAATGGTGCAGCGTGGAGTCGATGTCGATTGCGATTCTCATCCGCGGGTGCGAGAGCCTGTTAGGCGCTGCAGAGCAAGTCCAGTACATTAAAGCCCTATGTCAAGCGCCACCGGAGAGGCGCAGTTCGGGGGGCAGGCTGCGGCGGCGGGATACGCGCCGGAGGATCCTCCTGCGCCGTGGGTCGCCGTCGACTGGCGCCGCCATCAGCGCTGGGTGAATACGGGCGGCGCGCATGTCAACGTGATCGAGCTCGGCACAGGCGACCCCGTGCTCTTCATCCACGGCCTCGGCGGCAGCTGGCCCAACTGGCTGGAGCAGCTGCCGGTGCTCTCGGCCGGCTACCGGACGATCGCGCTCGATCTCCCTGGCTTTGGCTCCTCACCGCTGCCGCCTGGCCGGATCAGCATCCCCGGCTATGCGCAGATCGTGGCGGGAGTGATGGACGCGCTGGGGATCGCCTCCGCCGCCGTCGTCGGCAACTCAATGGGCGGCGAGATATCGGCCGAGCTGGCGATCGCCGCGCCGGAGCGGGTACGGCGACTGGTGCTCGTATCCCCCGCCGGTATCTCCACCGCGAATGTGCAGCGGCAGCTGCCCATGATCCGCCGCACCTACCCGGCCGTGCACGCGGCCGCCTCCTGGGTGGGCGCCAACGCCGACCAGTTGGTGCGCCGACCGAAGCTGCGCGCCGGAGTCATGTCGGCTGTCGCCGCCCGGCCGCGCAACATCGCTGCCGAGTTCGCCGCCGAGCAGATCCGCGGCATGGGCAAGCCCGGCTTCCTGCCTGCCCTGGAAGCGATCGTCTCCCATTCGCAGACTCTGCGCGAGCGCCTGCCGGCGATCGCCTGCCCCACGCTCGTGCTTTGGGGCGACAAAGACCCGGTGGTGCCCGTTCGCGACGCCGAGGTGTTCGCCAGCCAGATCCCCGGCGCACACAAGATCGTCTGGCAGGACACAGGTCACGTGGCGATGTTCGAGCGCGCAGCGGAGTTCAACGCGCTGCTCGAAGGCTTCCTCAGCGCATAGGCCTCTCGCCGCCCTCGCTGCTGCGGGCTCGCTCCGGCTCGGCGCGCTGGCAGTGAAGTTGCGCGCTGCTATTGTTAACCATATGGCTAACGATCTGCTGCTGGACAGGACGTTTGCCGCCTGCTCGCATCCGATCAGGCGAGGCATCCTGGAACGGCTGGCAAGCGGCGAGATGACGGTCGGGGAGGCGAGCCGCGACTTCAGCGTCTCAAAGCCCGCGATCAGCAAGCACCTCAAGTTGCTCGAGCAGGCGGGCGCGATTACACGCGTGATCGACGGGCGCACGCATCGCCTGCGGCTCGCAGAGCAGCCGCTGGAGCAGGCCCACGACTGGATCGCAGCTCAGCGCGCCCTCTGGGAGCGCAAGCTCGACACCGTCGATGCCTATCTGAGAGAGCAACGCACGCAAGAAAGCAAACCGCGCAAAGAGGAGTCTGCATGACCGAGATCGCCGTGAACGACCAGGCCCAGACGCAGGGCGAGCGGGACACGATGCTCAGCGACACCAGCCTGCGCATCGAGCGCAGCTTCGACGCCACGCCCGAGGAGGTGTTCGACGCCTGGACCAGCCCCGAGGTTCTTCGCCGCTGGTGGGCGGCGCACCCGCAGGGCAGCACACCGGTCGCCGAGGTGGACCTGCGTGCGGGTGGCCACTACCGCCTCTCGATGGAGAGCCCCGACGGCACCAGGCACACCGTGGGCGGCGAATACCGCGAGGTGCAGCGTCCCAGCCGCCTGGTCTACAGCTGGCAGTGGGAGCTCGACAGCGGGGAGCCGGGGCACATCAGCACCGTCACCGTCTCCTTCGCAGAACAGAACGGGCGCACCCTCGTCGTGCTCGAGCACACCGACCTACCCGACGCAGACTCACGCGACCGCCACGCGCAGGGATGGAGCACCTGCCTGTCGGTCCTGCGGCAGCGTGGCTTCCCAGACGGCGCACAGTCCTGACTACGCAGCACATCAACCAACCACAAACAGAGAAGGAGATGGAGATGGCGAACTACCTGCTGGCCTACACCGGCGGAGGCATAGCCCAGTCCGAGGCGGAGCGCGAGGCGGCGATGGCCGCCTGGGGCGGCTTCTTCCAGAAGCTCGGCCCCGCCGTGGTGGAGGTGGGCAACCCTGTCGGCGCCTCCGCGTCGATCACCACCACCGGCACGAACGGCCCGGCTGCCTCCGGCCTCACTGGCTACTCGGTGATCTCAGCAGAGAGCCTGGACGCCGCTACCGCGCTGGTGGCGGACTGCCCCGTGCTCGCAAGCGGCGGCAAAGTGGACGTCTACGAGACGATCCCGGTGATGTAGCGGCGGCTTGCTGAGCGGCTCTCTACGCGCCCGCCGGCGGTCCCGGTCAGCGGGTGACGGCGCCTTCGGCGGCGGACCCCACGAGCTTCGCGTACTTCTCGATCGCGATCTCGATGCTGCCCGCCGGCCGCGCCGGCGGCGCGTAGTGGAGCAGCCGCTGCTCGATCTCCTGATCGGACAGCGCCACGTCGATGCGCCTTGCATCGACGTCGATCGTTACTTGGTCGCCGTCCTCGATCGCTCCGATCGGCCCGCCGCGCACCGCCTCCGGCGCGACGTGAGCGGCCATGAAGCCGTGCGTGGCGCCGGAGAAGCGGCCGTCGGTGATCAGCACGATGCTCTCCCCCAGCCCCTCGCCGACCAGCGCGGCGGTGACGGCCAGCATCTCCCTCATGCCGGGGCCGCCGGCGGGACCCTCGCCGCGAATCACCACGACGTCGCCCTCCTTGATCTCGCGTGCGAGCACTGCCTGCATCGCCGCCTCCTCGCCCTCAAAGACGCGCGCGGGACCGGTGTGCAGGCGACGCTCGTGGCCGGCGAGCTTGACCACACAGCCCTCGGGGGCCACGTTGCCGCGCAGAATCGCAAAGCCACCTGTCGGCTTCAGCGGCTCTGAGAGCTCACGCACGACGCGCTGACCCGGAGTCTCGCTCGCCTCGGCGGCGTGCTCGCCGATCGTGCGGCCGGTGACGGTGATCGCGTCGCCGTTGAGCACGCCGGCCTGCGCCATCCTGTTGATCACCAGCGGCACGCCACCGGCGTCATATAGGTCGGTCGCCGCGTACTGCCCGCCCGGCTGTAGGTCGCAGAGCAGCGGCGTGCGCTCGGAGATGTGGTCGAACTCCTCAATCGAGAGCGGCACGCCCA
Organism: Solirubrobacteraceae bacterium; assembly: GCA_036008645.1. Classification (GTDB taxonomy): domain Bacteria; phylum Actinomycetota; class Thermoleophilia; order Solirubrobacterales; family Solirubrobacteraceae; genus Palsa-744. The sequence goes on along the minus strand of DASYNI010000010.1, from coordinate 177,628 downwards.
TTTCCCTCGCGACCGCGAGCAAATGCAGCACGCCGTTGGTCGAGCCGCCGCTCATCGCCACCGCGGCGATCGCGTTTTCAAGCGCCGGCTTGGTGATGATCTGGCTGGGAGTGCGGCCAGCCTTCAGCACGTCCATCACCAGTTCGCCGCACTGCTTGGCGACTTCCAGCTTGCGGCTATCCTCGGCTGGGACCATCGCCGAGCCGGCCGGGGAGATGCCGAGCACCTCGAAGGCCATCGCCATCGTGTTGGCGGTGAACTGGCCGGCGCAGGCACCAGAGCCGGGCGAGGCAGCCTCCTCCAGCTCGTGCAGCTCCCGCTCTGTGATCTTGCCGGCGGCGTAGGCGCCAACCGCCTCGAAGACCTGCTGGATGGTGACCTCCTGGCCCTTGTAAAAGCCCGGCTTGATCGAGCCGCCGTAGAGCATCAGGCCGGGGATGCCCAGGCGCGCCATCGCCATCACAGTGCCCGGGATCGTCTTATCGCAGCCGGAGATCGTCACGATCGCATCGAACTGGTGCGCGGAGGCGACAAGCTCGATCGAGTCGGCGATCAGCTCCCTGGAGACAAGCGACGCCCGCATGCCCGGCCGGCCCATCGTGATCCCGTCGGAGATAGCGATCGTGTTGAGCTCCATCGGAGTGCCGCCGGCCGCCCGGATCCCCTCCTTGACCTTCGCCGCGAGCACGCGGTTGTTGAAGTTGCAGGGCATCGTCTCGATCCAGGAGTGCGCGACTCCCACGATCGGCTTGGCCAGGTCCTCGGCGCTGTAGCCGATGCCGTGCAGGTAGGCGCGCGCGGCGGCGCGCTCGGGGCCCTCGGTAAGGGTGCGGCTGCGATGCTTGAGGTCGAACTCGCTCATCGGCGCGAAACACTACAGGCGCCGGCGACGAAACCGACGCCTGTAGGCGATGCAGCCGCTCGCTCTCGCGCTGACGCAAGCGGATGCACCGCCGGAGCGTGTGGCTATCCAAGCCTCACGTGTCGAGGTCCGGCTCCAAGCTCATGGGAACAGTTCGAGGTCGACCGTTTTGCCTTCCTCGCCGATTTCCGCCTCTCCGGCGTAAGAACCGTTCGTTTCCAGTTTTTTGGTGCCGCATACCCCGCCACTCGGTTCATAACTCATGCCTTTGGCCGCCGCTTCCTCCTTGATGTCTTCTCCGTCGTCGGCGAATGCGACGGATTTGAGGTCTTTGTTGCTGCTCCCGGCAGGGATCGTCACAGTGCAAAGGCCCGCCACGTCGACCACGATCGATTTGCCGACGATGCTCATCGTTCCTTCCGTGTTGAATTCCAGTTCGGTTGACGAGACAGTAGCTTTAAGCCCGAACGCTTCGCATTCGCTGTATTTGACTGCCAGCACCACCGCTGTCTGCCGTTCAGCGGAGGCATCGCCGATGAATGTACTGTCACAGGACACGCTGCCGGCAGTGGCCGAGATGGTTTGCCTTCCAGCTCTTATCAACAATGGGTTTATGCCCCAGTAGATGCCCCGCTCAGCGGCCACCTTGGTAAAGAACCCCGTCGAAGACAATGGTTTGATGCAGCTTCCGTCTTCGTAGTAACTCACGTTGGTGCTGCGCACTCTCACACAATATTCAATCGGACCGAGCTGGGTGTATTCTTTGCTGTTGTTTGCGTAGACGAAATTTCCCGCGCCGCCCATCGTGCAGCTCGAGTTGGTGTAAGCGCCCTGCCCGGCATAAAGGGTTTCGAAGCACGATTCCCCTGCTAACGCGCTCGCAGCAGTGCCCAGCGCGCCGCACAACACCAATGTCGGCAGCAACGCCATCAGCCCGATCATGCGAAATCTCATTTCTTCTGCTCCTCTACTCGATTAGGGTCTCAACGCTGCCCGCAATATGCATCACGGTCGGAGAGGCTCACGCCCAGCCAGCACGGGCGCCCACTAACCCGCAGAGGCTCCCCGCGCATTCGCCGGACCCAACCACCCCGTTGCGCGGAGATCACAAACTATGCGCATATGACTGGCTGCCGTCAACTTCCGGTCTGGTCGCGTGAGCGACGGTCAGCAATCCGCCACAGTGGCCTCCAACATCCCATGCTCCCCGCAGGCCGTCACGGCACTGTGTCAGAATCCGCGACGCCGGAACGGCCCTGGCTTAGGCCGTGCCCACGCGACTGCTCAGACGGCGCGAGGCGCGGCCGCGGCGTGGCGCGGGCAGCGAAGCCGCTCGCGCTCCCAGCGGGCAAGCCGGCGCAGATCGCGCCGCACCATCGCCGGGTCGACCTGTCGGCCGGGCAGGTGCATGTTCGCTTCGAAGATCAGCTGGCGCTCGTCGGCGTGCAGCGCCATCCACTTCGCCAGCACGTCGTCGGAGGCAGGCAGTCTGGTGCTGCCGTAAGGCGCATCGCGATCGGGGAAGGCAACGCAGTACTCGTTCAGCAGCGTGCCGGTCTGCGGGAGGTACGCCACGACCGGCCGGTGCGGATAGATCAGGTAGGCGTAGTCGGCCTGGGCCACCGCCTCACGCTTGCTGCCGCGAGCCCCACGCTCGCCCCCTGGCCGGCGCGAAAGGCCGCCCCAGACGCGGATGAAGCCGAGGTCCCGGTACATCTCCCACTCCTCGTCATTGACGCAGGAGCGCAGCAGCTCGCGGGCCTTGTTCTCGGCCCGCCGCTCGCGGCCAGGATCGTAGGCGCCGGGCGCAGGGTCGCGGCGCATGATCAGGCCCCCGCGCCGCAGAATCGCCTCGCGGATGCGCTCCACGGCGAGCACACCCATCAGCGCAGCGAGCACGATCGCGGTCGCCCCGAGCGGGAGAGCCACTTTCAGTGCTCCTGCGGAAGCGCTCCCCCTGCCGCCCGGGGGAAGAAGATCACCCGCTCCGCGTCGCGGGGAACGTCCTCGAAGCGCTTGACCAGCTCCGCCTCCCGTCGCCCGCCGCTCGTGCTCGTGGGCACGGCAGCCCACATGCCGGAGTCCAGCTCGCGCCGAAACGCCTCGATCAGCTCGCGCTCTTGCTCGGGCACCTCCACATCGCCCTCGGCAAGCACGATCTCACCATGACCGGGCTTCATGCGCAACAGCCTCATCGTCATCCGATTATGGCAAACGGCCGGGCTTTCGCCTAGGGGCGTTCGCCGCGTGCACCAGCCGTGCGGCAGGCCGGCTCAGCGCCGTGCGCGTAGATGCAGCACGTCGACCGGCCCAGCGCCATGGCCGATGTCGCGCAAACCGTTCCCGACTGACTCACCGGTGATCTGCCGCGCGCGCCAGGCGGCCTGCAGCGAGGTATGGCCCAGCGCCAGCTGCGCCGCCAGCACGGAGGAGTGGGTGCAGCCCGAGCCATGCGCTGCGCCATCGGGATGCCGCGGCCCGTGGATCTCCACCACCTCGGCGCCCTCGCCTGCCTCCAGAAACAGGTCGACAGCCACGTCGCGGTGCCCGCCGGTCAGCACAACCGCGCCGCAGCCGAGCGCCAGCACCTGCCGTGCGAGAGACCCATCCTCGCCCGGGGCAGGCGGGTGACCCACCAGCTCGCCAGCCTCGGGCAAGTTGGGCGTGAGGACGCTCGCCAGCGGGATCACGTGCTCGACCAGGGCCTGCCGGGCGTCATCGTCCAGCAGCGCGGCACCGGACTCGGCGACCATCACCGGGTCGACAACGATCGGCGTGCCGGCGGGCAGCTCGGCGAGCGCCTTCGCAACGGCGAGCGCAGCCTCGCGGCTGCCGAGCATCCCAACCTTCACCGCGTCCACGCCGATGTCGCGCACCACCGCGCGCACCTGGGCGAGGATGATCTCGGCGGGAATCGGCAGCACGGCATCGACGCCAACGGTGCTCTGCGCCGTGATCGCCGTGATCGCCGTCATGCCATACACGCCGCAGGATGCGAATGCCTTCAGGTCAGCCTGTATGCCGGCCCCGCCGCCGGAGTCCGAGCCGGCAATCGAGAGCGCCCTCGGCGTGCGTGCCTGCGCCTGCCGCTCCGCCATCAGCCCTGCGCGCCGTCGCGCAGGCTGCGCGGGATGAAGATCGCGTAGCTGCCGATCGCAGTCACGAGCAGCCGGCCATCCTCGTGGCGCACATCGCTGCGCATCACAGCGTTGCTGCGGTTGCGGCGATCCAACACAGTCCTGCAGACGATCTCGCCCTCGGTGGCCGTCTGGATGTAGTTGATCGAGATGCTGATCGTCGCGATCCGCTCCTGCTCGACGGTCTGCGCCCAGAGCGTGGAACCCATGCCGTAGTCGACCAGCGCGTATGTGACCACGCCGGAGAGCAGGCCACCGGCGTTGATCAGCTCCGGTCTGATCGTAAGACGCACGGTCTGGGGGTCCTCCCAGCGCATGCCCATGAAGCCGCTGACCCCGTCGATGCCAAGGCCAGCCTGCTGGCGCTCTGGATCGCGCAAGTCGCTCATCGTGCTCGCAAGCCTATATCGCGCGATCCCGGGAGGAGCAGCGACGCGTGTCTCTTCCGGCTTGACTGTTTTCGCATCTTCGTGCCAAGGCGATTCATCCACCTGAATCGTTAACGACAGATAATGCGAAAGAAACCCAGTGAAGAAGCTCTTTCTCATAATCAGCTTGTGCTCGGCGCTTGCCAGAGCGTGGTGGCGTGTTTGCTTTGGGAGTATCGTGGCGGGCGTCCAGGTCCATCGCCGATCGCATCGCGGCATCGCTTGTCCGCTGAGGCTGCGTGAAGAGGAGTTGAGAAGATCGTGAACACCGCCCCACACGCCATCCATCACCTCAGCTGCGGCACATTCTGCCCCCGCGGCGCGCGCCTGATCACGGGGCAGGGCGGGCTGCGTGAGCGTGCGCAGCTGGTCTGTCACTGCCTGCTAATCGAGGGCGCCGAGGGCCTTGTGCTCGTGGACACAGGCTTTGGCGCCGATGACGTGCGCCGGCCTCGGCAGCTCGGGCTGGCGTTCAATGCGCTGCTGAGCCCGCGGCTGAGCCTCGCCGAGACGGCCGCCGCTCAGATCCAGGGCCTTGGCCTTGAGCCCGCCGACGTGCGCCACATCATCACCACCCACCTCGACCTCGATCATGCCGGCGGGCTGCCGGACTTCCCGCAGGCGCAGGTGCATCTGCTCGGGCGCGAGCTGAAGGCTGCAATGCATCCGAGCTGGCGCGACCGCCCGCGCTATGTGGCCGCACACTGGGCGCACAACCCTCACTGGGTTGAGCATGAGGCGGACGGCGAGCAATGGTTCGGGTTCGAGGGCGTGCGCATCCTGCCCGACAGCGACGCCGAGATCCTGCTGATCCCGCTGATCGGCCACACTCACGGACACACTGGCGTGGCGATAAAGCGAGCGGACGGCTGGTTGCTGCACTGCGGCGATGCCTACTTCCACCACGGCGAGATCGCAAGCCCACCCTGTTGTCCGCGCGGCATCTCAGCTTTCGCCGCTTTCGACGAGGTGGACCGCGCGGCGCGCCGGGGCAATGTCGAACGACTGCGCGAGCTGTCCCTGCGCCACGGCGAGCAGGTGCAGTTGATCTGCTCTCACGACCCCCTCTACCTAGATGCGACACGGGCGCAGACCATCGAGTCCGGGTCCGTGGGCCAGCAGGGAGCCTGACGGCGTCGACCAGATCCTCGGAGCAGACGATCCCCGCAGGCGGCGCGCCGTCTGCCGCGCTGCAGCCGTGAGAACCTGGCGGCTCAGAGCACGAACGGAATCAGCATCTTGGTCCTCGCCCTGTAGCTCGGGTAGGCGTCCGGGAAAGAGGAGGTCATGATCCCTTCCTCCACCCTGGCGCTGTAGATGAAATACGCCCCCATCACGAAGAAGATGATAAGCCAGTAGACGTTGACGCTCAGCGCCGTGCCCAGCATGGCCAGCAGGATGCCCGTGTAGATCGGATGTCGCACGAAGCGGTAGGGGCCCGAGGTGACGAGCTCCGGCTCCTCCTTATGAGTCATCGGCATGCCCCAGTTGCGGCCCAGATGGACCCTGGCCCATACGGCCAGACCCAGGCCTGCCAGGAACAGCACGGTACCGAGCGCCTGCAGGATCGGGCCGTGCAGCACGAGGCCATTGGCATGGAATGCCCTCAGTAGCAGCACTCCCAGGACGATCAGCAGGCCCGCGGGCCTTGCGCGCCTGTTGCGCGCGCCCGGCTTTGCCCCGGTTGCGGAGATCAGCCAGTAGACCCAGAAGAGGGCCCAGACGATCAGGATGCTGCCGTGCAGGGTGGACATCTCGCTCGCACGGCAGCGTACACGGGGAGCCTGGGGACGCAGCGCCCAGCTCTGGCTACTTGCCGTAGCTGTTGAGCGGTTTGGGCCTGCTTTCGAAGAACTTCTGAGCCGCTTGCAGGCCCGAGTCGAACAGGTATTTCTTTTCCTCGACGGACAGGTTGAAGTTCAGCGTCGAGACCTCGCCCGTCGGGATCGGGATCACGCGTGACTGGAAGCGCTGCTCGGAGAACTTGTCGAGTGCGTTCATCGCCGTGTCGAGGATGCCTTCGAGCATCTGCTTGGGCCACTCGATCCCGCCGATCTTGCGGTATGTGGCTTCGTTCTCCTTGGCGTCCAGCCCACCGTGCAGGTGAAAGCCCCAGGTTGGATGCTTGGGCGCCGGCGTGTCGAACACGAACACAGGAAATGCTGCGGTCACGCCGCCGTCGACGAACACTCCCTGCTCGTTGGTAAAGCGGTCCCAAAGTCCGCCCGTGGGCGCAAAGAAGTAGGGATATCCGGCGCTGATGCGGACCGCCTTCGCGACCGGGAAGTCATCCGGCACGTACTGCCTGCCACTCTGATCGCGGTACAGAGCAACATCGCGCGGAAACACCACCATGCGCGAATGCGCAAGATCGGTCCCGACGACCACAAGCGTCCTCCCAGTCAGCCTGTGCAGCTCTCCGAACGTGACCGCCGCCGTGACCTCCCGCACGGGAGAGCGATCGAGCAGTTCCGCGATCCACTCACTCAGTGCGTCTCCCTTCACGATCGACTCGTGGAAGATCAGGTCCTTCACGGCGCCGAGCAGGTGAATCGGGCTGCCGTAGTCCGCCAGCCGCGCGAAGTCAAAGGCGCCAAGCGTTTCAGACAGGCTCGCCGCGTCATAGCCGGCGGCAAGCGCCATCGCCGTGATCGCGCCCGCCGAGGTGCCGGCAAGCTGGCGCCATTCGCTGTAGCGCGCTTCCGCGGCGCCGGTGAGCGCGCCCGCGAAAGCGAGGCCCTTGATGCCGCCCCCAGAGAAGACGCCGTCTGCGCTCAGTATCTCATTCGGCACGAAACGACTCATATACTATTTGCCAGAACTTGTAAAGCGTTCAGAAATCGCGTCGGCCGCCAGCTCATGGGATCAGGGCAGTGCAGGTGTGGGAGGCGAAGGCGTACGGCACGCTCCAGCACAACGATGGCCGCCGCCGCGCCCAATCTGCGAAGATCGGCCGATGCTTCGAGCGAATGTCCTCAGCGTCGACTGCGGCTACGACAAGACCGATCCCGATGGCTACCACTCCGGCTCGGCGAACATCAGCCAAGCCGTGGGAGGCGTGGCGCTTGCGGCCAAGGTCTATGAGCTTCCGGCGGGCGAGAGTGTCTGTCCGTACCACTACGAGTACGAGGAGGAGTGGCTCCTCGTACTCGAGGGCACGGTGCTCGTACGCACACCCACGAGCGACGAGGAGCTTACGCGCGGTGACGTGGTGTGCTTCCCGCCAGGCCCTGCCGGCGCACACAAGGTGACCAATCGTGGCGATCTGGTAGCCCGGATCGTGATGTTTTCAAGCGCTCGCGAGCCGGCGGTCGCCGTCTATCCCGACAGCGACAAGATCGGTGTCTGGCCGGGTAACCCAGACGACAAGGTGATGCTCCGCCGTGCCGACGGAAACATCGATTACTGGGACGGCGAGCGCTAGCTGTCACAAGCAATCGAGAACAGGACGCTAGCCCTGAAAGTAGACTCTGCCGGAGACCAGATGCCAGACAGCATTCACAAGCAGAGGCTCGCGCTGGCGCGAGCGGCCTTGCTCGCGCTCGCAACGCTCGTTAGTGGGGGCCAGATGAAGCGCAAGCTCTCTCCGCCCGACCGCGCCTAGGCCAATGGGTGCACCCGGAACTGAGGTCGTCCTGCTCCTCGCGCTGGTGCTTGTGTGGGCGGCGATCGCGAAGCTGTTGGAGTCGATCAGGCCACTGCCGATCGGCGAGCTGGCGGTCGCGGCGGTCGCGGTGCTGGCACCTGGGCGGGTGGGAGCCGCGGCGCTGGCGGCGGTGTTCACCGGATTCACCGCATTCCACATCCGTCAGTGGCGGATGGGGCAGGCCGACTGCGAATGCTTCGGCGAGCACGCGGGCGTCGGTGCCTCGCCCGGCCGAAGGGGCGCGATGACCGCGCTGTCGGCGGGCGCCGCGTTGCTGGTGGCCGTCGCCGGTGCGCCAAGCCTGGCCGCGCTGTCAAGCGGCGACCCGGGCGCAGTGCCGGCGGTCGTGCTAGCCGCCGTGTGCGGGGCGGCGGCGTGGCGCCTGGCGTTCACGATCCGGCTGGCAAGCGCCGACGGAATGGCCGACGCGCTGGTGCGTGACTCGGCGCTGATGCTGGAGCGCCGTCTCTCGCGCAGGACGTTGCTGCAGCGGACCGCGCTGGTCGGCTCGGCGCTGGCGGTGACGCCAGTTCGCTACCTGCTCTATCCCGGGACGGCGATGGCGGCTATCGCGCCCGATGACTGCGCCGGCGGGCAGTGCACCGACGGCTACACCGCCTTCTGCTGCCAGATCAACCACGGGCGCAACAGCTGCCCCGAGGGCACCTACGCGGGGGGCTGGTGGATGTGTACCGACTACGCGGGCCGGCTCCTCTGCGCCGACCAGGGCGCCCGCTACTACGTCGATTGCAACGCGCTGCCGGGAACTGAATTCCCCGGGGGCTGCCAGTGCGCCGGCGGCTCCTGCGAGAACCAGCGCGTGGCCTGCAACATCTTTCGCTACGGGCAGTGCAACACGCAGGTTCCCGGCATCACCGCGGTCGTCTGCCGAATGGTCGTGTGCGAGAACCCCAGCACGATTCGGGGACTGAACTGCGGCTCCTCGCTGGCCGTCGACGACGCGGTCTGCGGGCAGGACACGCCGTGCCTGGCCGAAGCACGCCAGCTCGCCGGAGCGGGTGGGGTCTAGCCCGTGAGCGCCGGCGCCATAGCAATCGCGGTCGAGGGTTTGCTGTTGGCGGTGGCGCTACTGTTCGTCCTGGCGCTATTGCGAAGCCACGCCGAGATCCTGCGACGGCTCTCGCGGTTGGAGCGCGCGCCCGCCGCGATCGGCGGGCGCGGACCGGCTGGTGGCGAGGGCGCCGGTGAGGGTGGGCCGCCGCGGGACATCGCCGGCCAGACGCTGGCGGGCGACGCCGTCAAGCTGAGCCTCGGCTCCGGGTCGCCGCGGACACTGTTGGCGTTCCTCTCCAGCGGATGCGCCGCCTGCGAGCCGCTGTGGTCAGGACTGCACCGGCCGCTGGCGCTGCCCGCCGAGGCCAGGCTGGTGGTGCTCACCAAGAGCCCAGACCGCGAGCGACTGGCGCGATTGCAGGAGCTCGCCCCCGCCGACGCCGAGGTTGTGATGTCCACCCAAGCATGGGAGGACTTCGCCGTGCCCGCGACACCCCACTTCGTGCTGATCGGCGACTCCGGTGAGATCCTCGGCCGCGGCAGCGCCACCAGCTGGCAACAGATCACCGACCTGCTGCGCGACGCCGAGAAGGACAGCGCACTGTATCGGGCGCGGAGCACCGACCAGCGGGCCGCGCGCGCCGAGCAGGCGCTCGCGGCGGCCGGAATCGGTCCCGGTCATCCGAGCCTCTACCCATCAAGTCAGACGCCCCAGGAGGAAGATCGTGAGTGAGCTCTGGTTCGTGCTGGTCGGCTGCATCGTCGCGATCCACGGTGCGATCCGCGCCGCCTGGTCGCCTTGCGGCCAGTCGATGCTCGCGAGCCTGACACCGATCGCGGAGCGAGCCCGCGGCTCCTCCTGGCGGGTGACCACGATGGCATTCGCGGTCGGAGCCATCGCCGCCGGGACGCTCGGTGGGACGGTGCTCGGCGCGGTCGGCTCGCTGCTGCCCGGCTCGGGGTGGCGCGCGCCAGTCGTCCTCGCGGTGCTGCTGGCGGCACTGATCATCGATGCGACGCCACTGCGACGGCGGATGCCGCTCACCAAGCGGCAGGTCAACGAGGACTGGATGGCGCACTACCGCGGCTGGGTGTACGGGTTCGGGTTCGGCGCGCAGCTCGGGCTCGGCTTCATCACCCTGGTGGCGTGTGCGGCGATCTACGCGACGTTCGCGATCGAGTTGCTCAGTGGGAGCATCTGGGCGGGAGCGGCGATCGGCGCCGTGTTCGGTGCGAGCAAGGCGACGACGCTGCTGCCCACACGACACGCACGCGATCCCGACTCCCTGATGGCGCTCCACCGCCGGCTGCTGGCACTGGAGCCGCACGCCCAGAAGGCCGTCATCGCTGCCGAGATCCTCGCCCTGGTCGCGGTCGCCGGGGCTCTGGGGTGAGAATCGCCAGCCACGGGCTGGCGGTAGAGCTGCCCTCAGACTGGGAGGGCCGGATCAGCCAGCGAACGCAGGCGGGCCCTGTGCTGCACCTCGCCACCTTTCCGCTGCTGGCCTCCGACGGGGACTTCGGCGCCGCGGCGACCGGGCGGATGCGCCCAGATGATGTATTCGCGGCGCTGCTCGAGTACCGAAGCGACGCCAGGATCCAACCCGGCCGAGGCCTGTTTGAGGCGATCGCTCGCCCCTCGCCGCAGGCGCATGAGTTCGATCCGAGGCAGCTGCAGGTGACCCGCCGGGGGCAGCTCGGGTGGCAGCGGTTCTTCACCGAGCAGGAGCGGACCTGCTGCTTGTATGTGGTGATCCAACCCAGCCAGCGCAGTCGCGAGAGGCTGGTGGAAGAGCTGCGCGCCGTGCTCGCGACGATCAAGTTCTCAGCCTGAGGGAGCCTGGCCCGGCGGGGCTTCGCTCGCCGGCTCGACGATCACCGTCTGGGTCACGCTGGCGCTGAGGCCTTCGGCGTCGAGCACGACCAGCGTGACGGCGTAGCTGCCGGGGACGAGGTAGGTGTGGGTCGGATTCTCAAGCATCGAGCTGTTGCCGTTCGGCGATTCGGGATCGTCGAAAGACCACGCCTGTGAGACAATCGCGCCGTTCCCGCCCCCCGCTTGCGAGGTGTCGGTGAAGGTCGCGGTGCCGGTGGCGGCATCGACCGCAGCCGTGAAGGCGGCTGTCGGGGCGGCCGGCAGGGCGGAAGTGAGACCTCCGGTGTACACGCCGGCGTCGTGACTGGGGCCCAACGGGCACGGGGTCAAGTCGATGCGGTGGCTGTTGACGTAGGTTGCGGCGATCCTCTTGGCGAACACGATCCCTCCGATCTCGCTCGTCGCGGTGACCCGCAGCGTGATCCGGTAGGGGACGCGGCTGCCGTGCCGGTAGCGCCGTCCTCGGCACTCAAGCGCGGCGTAGAACACTCCGTTGCCTGCGTAGCTGCCCGGTCCGCGGCGGCGAAGCGTGATCGTGCTGTAAAGGTTGTCGCTGCGCTGGCGTTCGAGCTGCAGCGACGTGCAAACGTCAAGTGTGCAGCCGGTTGGAACGATCGACCACCGCCGGGAGCGGATCTCTCCAGAGTGCTCTCCCGCCACGTCGACGGCGGTCGTGACCTTGGCGCGCATCGAGAACGTGCCGCTGACCCTGGCGTCGGGCGCGGCCACAGCCGCAGCGGATGACGCCGCACAGCAGAGAGCGACCCCGAGCACGACCAAAACCGTCGCCCGCTTGCAAGCCCGGACGAGACCAGATACGGACGCCCGGCCCGCGATCCTCATGCCGACCGCGCGGTCGGCAGGCCTCTCAACAGCTTCTGAAAGATCACCTTCAGGGTCTGCTTGCCGTAGGCGTGCGATCCGTCGTACATCGTGAGCACAGCGATCGAGACTCGTGTGCAGCCCCGGGTCAGCAGCGCCACCTGGCTGTCGATCAGTCCGGTGCCATACCCCCATCCACCCTTGAAGTAGAGCTTCCAGCCCTTCGGGGTAACCTCGCCGATGCCCCAGCGCTGAGAGGGGACGATGCTCGCCAGCAGCCGCATCGCGTAGGCGCGATGTCGCGGCACGACGTAGCTGTCGATGTGCAAGAAGAACTTGGTCTGATCACGCGCGGTGATCTTCGATTCCCCCCAGATCGGCTCCGCGGCCACAAAGTGGGTCATGCCAACCCGGGCGGCCAGCGCGGCAAGTCCGCCGGCGCCGACGATTTCGTCCACCGCATCGGCGGCCTCGTTATCTGACCTCGTGATCATCGGGTAGAGCAACGACTTCTCGTAAGCGTTCAACGCTCGCCCCGCGACCGAAGGCCGGTCCAGGTAGGCAACCATCAACATCGCCTTCAGCACGCTCGCCGACCACTCCTGGTGATCAATACGGTAGCCGTAGAGCGCCCCCGCCGTGCGGACCGCGAAGGCGATGTCGCCGCGCCGGTGGCGCAGGTACTCGATCGCAGAGTGGATATTCGGTCGCCACATTTGATCCAGCGACCTGCCAACCCCCGGCACCAGGCACGTCTCGGCGATGCTGTGCGCTCGCGAGCGAGTTGCCGCAGCAGGCGAGGCGTCGATCACCAGCGCACACAGCACCGCCAGGACAGCTGAGAAAATCGCACCACAGCACACGACTCGCACCCGAGCGGTCACCCGCCAACCGCCGTTCATCCAGCACATGCAGTGAAGAGTCGCACGCGGCGCGCCAGACGATCAGAACGGAGGCGAGGTCTGTGCGTCAGGCAGGTCCGGAGTGCCGCCCGCCGCGCGCGTCTGCTCGTCTTGGAACGGCGGATATGTCTCGGTCAAAAGACCGAGGTAGGCGTCTGAGCGCGCGATGTAGGAGTTGGCGAGAACCATCACATCGAACAGGCCTCGCGGCATCTTGCCGGTGATCACGACCACGAACCAGGCCGCGATCGCCCCGATCTCCAACAGCAGGTTCATCACGTAGCGCAGGATCACGATCGGGATCGCGAGGATGATGCGAAACAGCGTCTTCAGGCGGCTGTAGCGCGCAAGCGGCCCCTCGAACCGCATCCGCACGGGATAGGCGGAGACTTCGCTGCCGCCAAAAGAGGGATAAGGGTCACACAGCAGAGCTGTGTAAGCCGTCACGCGTGCGAGATAGCGCGTGAATCCCGCGACGAACTCGTAAAGTCCCTTCGGGTAGGCGCCGGCGATGACTATCGCAAACCACGCGATCACGATCGCCACGTAGGCGACGATTGCGTACACGTACAACCAGATAGCGAGCGGAATTGCCAGGATCAACCTGAAAAAGGCAGTCAGCCGGTTGCGCCGCTCGACATAGTCAGCTTCGAAGGTGACGGGATAGGACACGAGGCACTCCCCTTTCTGTTGCGCGCAAGCGCTCCCTCTCGAAGTGCTGCCAAAGCCGCATCATAGGGCGCCCTGCGGTCAGATTCTCGTTACGCGTAACGAGAGCGCGGTCACCGTCGTTCCACGGCGCCCGCGATCGGCCCGTGCTCCTATGCCATGGGACGTTCGCCATTTGCGTCGAGCTTTGACTTCGAGGTGTGCCAGCGTCGTAGTGCGATTACCGCCCATATCGCCTCGACGACCCCGAACGGCCAGGTGCCGGCGAGGAACCCGTAGGCGCTGGAGAGCAGACATCCGCACGCAAAGGCGAGAACGAACCCTCGTCCACGACGCTCCAGTGCATACATCAGCATCATGAATGTCACCGCGACCGCGCCGAAGACCGTGAGCACGCTGTGAGTCTCGCAGGCTTTGCGGCCTACAATTTGGCGTGTGCAGGATCGGAGCGAGAAATTGATCGACACGGGACTGGTGTATCGACCGGGAGAGCCGGTTCTTGTCCGGGTCGTACGCCGCCAGCACCGGGTCTCGGTCACCGACGATGGCGCAGCGATCGCCAGCGCCGGACCGCAGCACGCGTGGCAGGCGGCCGCCGACCTTGTGGAGAAACTCGGCGTGAACGTCAGCCGGCGCGGCGTCATCTCGTTGCCTGTCGTGCCGGTCGGCCCCTGTGAGCAGGAGACCGTGCAGAGAATCGGAGAGGCCTCCCTCTGCCTCTACCAAGCGATTCTCGAGCGAGAGGAAATGGCGTATCCAACGGCGCGCTCTATGGCGCAGGTCGGCTCGTCAGCTCACTGACCAAGGTCTGGATCAGCTCTCGATCCGCGGACTGCTGAGACGTTAAGGCGCACATAGTCCAGCGGCACGCGCACTCCCGCGACCACCGCGGCCGCGAACTGCTCCTGGCGCTCCTGTGGCAGCCGCGTTAGATGCGCCGCGAGGATCGACGTCGGCACGAACGCCTCCAGATCCTGCGGATAGGTTGGGCGCTCCTCCAGCCAGCAGCGAGTTGCTGTGAAGCCGGCCGCCTGCAGGCGTCGCTCTGTCTCCCCGGGCCCTGCGAAGACCCAGGGCGAGAAGCCGACGAGCTCGGGAGCGCAGTCGTGGGCGACAGCCTCGATGACCTCGCGGACCCCAGCGATGTTGCCCTCTCCCCCGCATTGGATCTCAAGCAACCCGCCTGGACGCAACGACTGCGCCAACCGGGCCCAGAGGCGATCATGGTCGGTGACCCAGTGAAGCGTCGCTGTTGAAACGATCGCATCGACGGGCTCTTCGAGATCCAGGTCGAGCACGTCCTGGCACCACACCTGCGCACGGCCACCCAACCGCCTGCGCGCAAGCGCCACCATCTCGGCCGATGCGTCGAAGGCGAGTACGCGTCCTCGCGGAACGACTGCACACAGTGCCTCCGTGACGCGACCCGTGCCGCAGCCGACGTCCAGCACCGTCGCGTCCTGCGCAATGCAATCGAGCCGCGAAAGAACCTCCGTGGCCCAGGCCTGTTGGGGCTCACTTGATCGGTCATAGGTTTGCGCGTCCCAAGGTGTCGCCATCGCAGCGTCAGCGTACCGGCCCACGGACCCGCTCACCCACGATCGGGCTCGTACTCGGAGACCTCCACGAGCGACGTCATCTGCTTGCCGCCGGGGCGCTATGCACCCCGCACAGCCGCGTCTCAAGGTGGACCGGCCCATCACCCTCCGGTACTCGCTAGCTCTGGACGGCGTGCCGCAGTCGGTATGCCAGGTAGAAGTGCAGAGCTGCCGGCGTAACCATCAGCACTCCCCACCAGTAGCCGTCGCTCAGCAGTATGACGCCGACCACCAGCAGCCAGATGCCAATCGCAACGCGCATGCGCGCGATCAGACGCCGGTGCCGGCGTTCCCATCTCCATCGCGGTTGGCGTGTCACTTCGCGCCACCATATGAAGAACGCGCTCATCACAAGGTCGGCGGACTCTGCCAGCCCAGGCCGCCGCTGGCCTTCCGCGGCCCCGGCCATGAGCACCGAGAGGATCTCCTGCTCGTGCTCGCGGCGGTACCGTGCCGGGAAGCACTTCAGCAGACGCCTGTACCGGCGCTCCAGCTCAGTCGCGTCGGTCATCGCATTACCCCAGCCGGGTGGAGCCGCGACATCGCAGCGACCGCGTTCGCTTGCAGGCGGGCCGCCTCGTGGGCGAGCCGCTTCTGGCCCGGCGGCGTGAGCCGGTAATAGCGGCGCAGTCGGTTATCCACGATCTCCTCGCGGTCCACATCGATCAGCCCGTCATCGCGAAGTCGGTCCAGCGCCGTGTACAAGGTTCCGGCGCGCAGCCGAACATGCCCGTCGGAGATCTGCTCGACGTCAGTAATGATCCCGTAGCCATGCTGGCTGCCTCCAGCCAGAGCCGTCAGGATCAGGAACGTCGCCTCTTGCATCGCCCGCATGCCCATATCGACAGTATATATCGATCAACTAGCGATACCAAGTGGGCCGTCAACCACGTGCCACGCCCATGCGGCAGCGCGGTCAAGCAGCAGCTGTCGCTCACGTGCGTTGCCCGCAAGCGATGCGGCTCGTTGGAGCTCCGCTTGTGCCTCCTCATAGCGACCCAAACGGGCGAGAAGGTCTCCCCGCACGCTCGGCAGGAGGTGATAAGCCTTCATCGAGGGCTCCTCCCCCAACTCATCGAGGATTTCGAGCCCCGCGGCCGGGCCGAAAGCGCTCGCGACCGCCACCGCCCGGTTGAGCTCCACGACAGGTGAGGGTGCGAGCTGGGCCAGTGCCTCATACAGGGCGGCGATCTTCACCCAGTCGGTTTCGCTCGGCGTTGCCGCGCACGCGTGGCATGCTGCGATCGCCGCCTGCAGTGAGTAGGGGCCGCGCGTGGCGCCCAGCTTCTCAGCTCGGTCGAGCGCAGCCAGGCCGCGACCAATCAGCAGACGATCCCACAGCGCGCGATCCTGTTCGAGCAGCAGCACCGGCTCTCCTTCGGGGCCGATGCGCGCCCTCAGACGTGAGGCCTGGATCTCCAGCAGCGCAACCAGGCCGTGCACCTCCGCCTCCTCCGGGAGGAGCTCGGCGATGATCCGACCGAGGCGCAGCGCTTCCTCGCATAGGTCGGCACGCAGCCACTCCTCGCCGCCGCTCGCCGTATAGCCCTCGTTGAAGATGAGGTAGAGCACCTCCAGCACGGAGGCGAGCCGGACGGTGAGCTCCTGCGCATCCGGGAGATCGAACGGGACGCGGGCCTCGGCGAGCGTGCGCTTGGCCCGCACGATCCGTTGCGCGACCGTCGACTCGGACACGAGGAACCCCCGCGCGATCTCCTCGGTGCTCAGGCCGCCGAACAGGCGCAGCGTGAGCGCCACGCGCGCGTGCCCCGAAAGGACAGGGTGGCAGCACATGAACATCAGGCAGAGCAGGTCATCTCCGACCTGCTCCTGCACCGTGCGCTCCAGTCGGGTCTCCACGGCATCGCCCTGGAGCTTCAGCTCGTAGGCCAGCTCCTCGTGCTTGCGCTGCAGCCGCGTGTTGCGGCGCAGCAGATCTATGGCCTGGTGCTTGGCGGTGGCCATGAGCCAGGCGCCCGGATTATCCGGAACGCCCGACTTCGGCCACCGCTCCAGCGCAGCCACCAACGCATCCTGGGCGAGATCCTCCGCGAGACCAACGTCGCGCACGATCCGCGCAAGCCCCGCAATGAGAGCCGCCGACTCGATCCGCCAGACGGCCTCGATCGCACGGTGCTCAGGTGTGGCTCTCACCGGCGGGTGACGCTCTCAGAGACCGGCCTGGACCTCAGCCGGAAATTCCGACCTGTCCCAGACCTGGCGAACCTCGATCACGTCGCCGTCGCCGGCAGGGCAGCGCGAGGCCCACTCGACCGCCTCCTCCTTCGATTTCGCCTGAATCAGCCAGTAGCCGCCGATCAGCTCCTTCGCCTCGGTGAACGGCCCGTCGGTCACTGTGGGGGTGCCGCCCGAGAACCCGACGCGCGCACCCTTTGCGGCCGGATGCAGACCGTCGAGGCTCAGCAGCACCCCCGCCTTGGTCAGCTCGTCGTTGTATCGGCCCATCGTGGCCATGGCCTCCAGGCTCGGCGTCCAGTCAGCTTCGTCAGGAATGTTCGGGATCATGATCATCATGAAGCGCATCGTCGTGACTCCTCTGCTTGTTGGGTTTGCGCTCCGGTGCGCCGCTCGAACTGACAGGTTCGCACCTCGGCACTACCGATACGTCGAACAGGCCAGGGCGAAATCGACACGACGTGGGAGCGTCGCGCGTAACCATGGCGCCAACCTGACGGTTGCCCTCGCGGCGAGGCGGCAGGCGCGAGCTCAGGGCCTACGAGGCTCGTGACCTGCGCACTGCAACACGGGTAGACGCGGGTATCGTGGGTAGCTGGGATCCTCGCGCGATCGGTTGCAGAGCGAGAAGCGAGAGCCCCTTGTGGTCGTGACGATCCGCTGGAAGCGGCAAGTCTCGCAGAGGCCCGCATTGGGCCCGCGCAGCGCGCCGTTGGCCTCGCTCGTCATGAGCGACAAGGCTACCCCCAGGCGTCGCCACGCGCCATCGGCTACCGAGTTTTCACCGAGATGCGATAATAGTTGACTAAGCAACTATGGCGACCTTCAGACGACTTCTCACATTCCTGGCCCCATACCGGCGTGGAATGGTCGTCTCATGGTTCCTGGCGAGCCTTGCGATGGTGATGACGGTCGCGCTGCCGGAGCTGACCGGCGGCGCGGTCGAAGCGATCCAGCATGGCGCCCATCACGCAAGCCACCACCAGCTTGCGGCGCGCGATCATGACCGCCATACGCTGATGGTCCTCGCGATTGTGATCCTCGCAGTCGTGCTGATGCGCTGGGGGTTCATGTACTGGCGGCGGATGATCGCGGGCAGGGTCTCCCTCGGCGTCGAATACGACCTGCGCGAGCGTCTCTACGGACACCTGCAGCGTCTGGAGCTCGGCTTCTTCGACCACCAGCAGACGGGGCAGCTGATGTCGCGGGCCACTGTCGACCTGGCCGCCGTGCGCTTCTTCCTCGGCTACGGCCTGGTCTTCATCCTGCAGTCGATCCTGACGATCGCGCTGGCGGGGATCGTGATGGTCGCGACCAATCCCGGCCTCGGCCTGATCTCGTTGGCGCCGGTGCCGTTCGTGGTCGTGATCTCCTACCGCTACGGCCGCCGCGCCCGCCCTGCGATCCAGGAGACCCAGCAGCGCATCGGCGAGCTGACCGCGGACGCCGAGGAGAATATCTCTGGCGTGCGCGTCGTGAAGGCCTTTGCGCGCGAGCCGCGCCAGCTGGAGCGCTTCCAGCACACTGTCGGACGAGTGTTCAGCCAGGCGATGGTCGCCACCCGCCTGGAAGCGCGTTACAACCCGATGATCGGCTTCCTGCCGCAGCTTGGCCTGGCGGCGGTGCTGCTGATCGGCGGCGAGCAGGTGATCCACGCCCACCTTCACCTCGGCGAATTCACCACCTTCTACCTCTACCTGAACATGTTGATCACGCCAATGCGCTCGCTCGGCGTGACGCTGAACCTCGCCCAGCGCGCGACCGCCTCCGGCGTCCGCATCTTCCAGGTGCTGGACAGGGAGCCGCGCCTCACGGAGGCACCGGACGCGCCGGCCCTGCCGCCGGGTAGCGGCCACGTCGAGCTGCGCAAAGTCACGCTGCGCTACGAGGATCCGCACGACGAGCTGAACGTGGCGCCGTCAAACGCCGGGGTCGCGACCGCCAATGGCAACGGCGCCAGCCCCAACGGCGCGTCTCCTCGCCTCCCCCTCCCCTCCACCAGCGGGCACCCCAACGCCACGGCCGGCCGAATCGTGCTGGACGACATCGACCTCGACGTGCCCGCGGGGCGCACGCTCGCACTCGTCGGCGCCACCGGCTCGGGCAAGACGAGCCTGGTCGCGCTGCTCTCGCGCCTGTATGACCCGGTGGCGGGCGAGGTCCTGCTCGACGGCGCCAATGTGCGTGACGTCAACCTCGCCTCGCTGCGTGGCGCGGTCGCAGTGGTAAGCGACGACCCCTTCCTGTTCTCGGCCTCGGTCGCCGAAAACATCGCCTACGCGCGCCCGGAGGCGCCGATGGCGGAGATCGAATCGGCCGCACGGCGCGCCCAGGCGCACGACTTCGTCTCGCGGCTGCCCGAGGGCTATGAGACCCAGATCGGCGAGCGCGGCCTGACCGTCTCCGGCGGCCAGCGCCAACGGATCGCGATCGCCAGGGCGCTGCTTGCCAACCCGCGTGTGCTCGTGCTCGATGATGCGACCTCCTCGGTCGACGCCTCGACCGAGCGCTCGATCAAGCTGGCGCTGGCGGAGGCGATGGCCGGCCGCACCACCTTCGTGATCGCCCACCGCCTATCCACGATCGCGCTCGCGCATGAGATCGTGGTGCTCGACGGCGGGCGGATCGTCGCCCAGGGCGACCACGAGGAGCTGCTGCAGGTCTCAGACCTCTACCGAGAGATAGTCGAGAAGGGCCTGCCCGAGCACGTCTTCATGACGCGGGAGACGCGCGAGCGGGAGGTGAGCGGACTGTGAGCCCACCCGGTGGCATGGGCGGCGGCGGAGGCATGGGCGGCGCGCGCGGCGGCGGTGGACGCGGGCTGGGTCCGGGCACCGCCCGGGGTGGCCAGCAGTGGGATGGCCAGCGTCAGAGCCGCGGCAGCCGCGGGCGCAACCTGCGCGCCCTGATCGACCTGCTGCGCCCCTACCGCTTGCGCGTGAGCGCGATGCTGGCCGCGCTGCTGATCGGCACCGCTGCCGCGCTGGCACCGCCATTGCTGGCCAGGCGGGCGATCGACAAGGGCATCGAGCAGCACGACGTGACCGCGCTCGTGGTCGTCGTGATCCTGTTCCTGGTCTCGGCGCTGCTGGTCTGGATCACCACCTATCTGCAGACCTACCTCGTCGGCTGGGTCGGCCAGCGCGCGCTCGCCGACCTGCGCATCCGGATCTTCACGCACCTTCAGAAGCAGCCGATCGGCTTCTACGAGAGCCGGCCCGCAGGCGTGCTGATCTCGCGCATCACAAACGACGTGGAGGCGCTGGAAAGCCTGGTCACCGACTCGGTCGTAACGCTGTTCCAGTCGGGCCTGACGCTGATCGGTGCGATCGGCGTTCTGCTCTACCTCGACTGGAAGCTCGCGCTGATCACCTTTTGCGTCGTGCCCTTCGTGCTCGGCGGCAGCATCTGGTTCCGGCTGGTCTCCGCCAGCGCGTTCCGGCGCACGCGAGAGACAATCGGCTCGATCACCGCCTATCTGCAGGAGACGCTGTCCGGCATCCGGGTCGTGCGCAGCTTCGGCCAGGAGAGCCGCCATCAGACCGCCTTCGCCCAACTCAACGAGGACAACTGTGACGCCAACATGGTGACCGTGCGCCTGAACGCCGCCTACTTCCCGGCGGTGGAAATGCTCTCGGGCGTCGCGCTGGCCGTGATCGTGCTCTATGGCGGCTACCAGGCGATCGCCGGGCATATCACCGCCGGCACCGTCGTGGCCTTCGTGGCCACCCTCTCATATCTCTTTGAACCGATCCAGCAACTCTCCCAGCTCTACACCACCTACCAGTCCGGCATGGCCGCGCTGGAGAAGATCTTCCTGCTGCTGGACACCAAGCCCACGCTCACGGATCTGCCCGACGCCCCGCCGCTCGGCCAGATCTCAGGCGACGTGCGCTTGAAGGACGTCTCCTTCGGCTACAAGCCCGACGTGCTCGCGTTGCGCGACGTGGACCTGCACGTGCCGGCCGGAGAGACGGTCGCGCTCGTCGGTGCGACCGGCGCCGGCAAGTCCACGATCGCAAAGCTCGTCGCGCGCTTCTACGACCCGACCTCCGGCAGCGTGCTCGTCGACGGCCACGACCTGCGTAAGGTCAGTAGCCACTCGCTGCGCTCGCAGATGGGCATCGTGCCCCAGGAGGCGTTCCTGTTCGCCGGCACCGTGGCCGAGAACATCGCCTTCGGGCGCCCCGAGGCCGACCTGGAGCAGATCCGCGCGGCGGCCGCTGCCGTCGGCGCCGATGAGTTCATCGGCGAGCTGCCGAACGGCTACGACACCCAGATCGGCGAGCGCGGCGGCCAGCTCTCCGCCGGCCAGCGCCAGCTGATCGCCTTCGCGCGCGCCCTGATCGCCGATCCGCGCATCCTGATCCTCGACGAGGCCACCTCAAACGTCGACCTACACACCGAGGGCCGGATCGAGGAGGGCCTTCGCACCTTGCTTTCGGGCCGCACCGCGGTCGTGATCGCCCACCGCCTCTCCACGATCAGGCAGGCCGACCGGATCGTGTTGCTCCAGGACGGCGCGATCGCCGAGGAAGGCACCCATGACGAGCTCGTCGCGGCGCAAGGGCGCTACCACGAGCTCTACAACGACTGGGCAGCTCAGGCGGTGGCCTAAGGGCCAAGTGCGTGAAGCTGCGGGGGATGGATTCGAACCATCGTGACGGGTTCCAGAGACCCGCATCTTGCCACTAGATGACCCCGCATCGCGGTCAACGACTCGAGCGACCAGCCGGCCCGCGCCGAGGAGCGCCCGCAGTCAGCTTACAAAACCGGGCGGCGATAACCCACCCAGCGCGTGAGACTGCACCATTCCGTCCCATGCAGATGGGAACATACGTTCCCATGGATACGCGAAGGCGCACACTGGAGCTGCTCTCATCCGGCCTCTCCCAGGCGGAGGTTGCACGTCTGCTCGGCGTGACCAAGAGCACCGTCGCTTATCACGCGCGTCGCATGCGCGAGCCGGACCCGCGCTTCCGAAGACGGTACGACTGGAACGTCGTGCAGGCGTACTACGACCGCGGCCATACCGTCAACGAATGCGTGGCTCACTTCGGCTTCTCCAAGCAGACTTGGCACGCGGCCAAGAATCGCGGCGCAATCGTCACTCGCAGTCGCACGATGTCGATCGCGCAGCTTCTCTCGGCGCCTAGAAATCGCGCCCATCTGAAGCGACGGCTGATCAGCGCAGGCCTGCTCCCTGACCACTGCCAGTCCTGTGGCATCTCGCAGTGGAGCGGCCGGCCACTGGCTCTTGAGCTCCACCACGTCAACGGTGACGGCCACGACAATCGCCTCGCCAACCTCGAAATCCTCTGCCCCAACTGCCACAGCCAGACAGATAGCTGGGGAGGGCGCAACAGCCGCCGGCCGGCCCTGCGCCTGGTCGAGAGCGGCAGGACGCCACGCAGCCGCCTGAGCCTGCATACGGACGCGCCGCCCTGCGAATCGTCGCCCCACCGCCCGCCGACGACGCCGCCTAGCCCTGCACCCGCCCCGCACCGTTGGGCGCGAAGTAGGCGGTGATCGACTCCTCCAGGCCCGGGTCGAGCACGAGCAGCACCTCATCCCCAGCCTCGATCACCGTGTCCGCCTTGGGCACGAAGCCGCTGCCTTCGCGCAGCACCGAGATGATGAGGCTACCGTCGGGTAGCTTGATCTCCGAGACGCTGACGCCGACCACGGGTGCGTCCGCGCTGACCTCAAGCTCAATGATCTCCAGGCGCTCCTCTTCCAGCGCGAGCAGGTGCACTAGGCCGTAGCGCGGCACCTCGTGCTCGATCAGGCGCAGGATCAGGTCGGTCGCCGAGACCGCCGGCTGGATTCCGAGCAGCCTGAAGTGGTCGTGGTTACGCGGGTTGTTCACGCGCGCGATGATCCGTTCGCAGAGGTACTTCTCCTTGGCCACCTGGCAGACCAGCATGTTGTCCTCATCGTCGCCGGTGACCGCGATCACCATGTCGGCACGCTGGATGCCCGCGCGCTCCAGCACCCACAGCTCCGTCGCGTCGCCGTACTGGACGGCGTGCTCGAATTCATCCTCGACGGAGAGATAGCGCCGGCGGTCGGCCTCGATCAGGGTCACCTCGTGGCCCTTGCCGATCAGCTCGCGCCCGAGATTGCGGCCGACCTTGCCGGCCCCGACGATGATCACGTACATCTAGGCGTGCTCCAGGTCCAGCTCGCGCTCGAACATCGAGATCGCGTGCTCTGTGGGGGAGATCGTGTTCAGCCCCTGCTGCCTGTACCAGCTGGCCCGGGCTGGGTCCATCACGCGTGCAAGCACCTTGGCAACGCCAAAGCGCTTCATCGCGATCTGGGCGATGATCAGGTTGGTGTTATCGCCGTCGGTGGAGGCAATGAACACGTCGGCGCGCTCGATGCCGGCCTGCAGCAGAGCGTCGATCTCAAGGCCTGTGCCGACCGTGAAGAGACCGTCGCCGTCCTCCCAGCTGCGGCCCTGGCCGGCGTCCAGCCGCTCGTGAGAGAGCGGATCCTCGTCCAACACAGAGACGGTATGTCCACCGGACAGGGCCGACTTGGCGATGGCAGCGCCGACGCGCCCTGCTCCCACGATCAGGATGAACATGGCGCGGAGGTTAGCCAATCAGGGCGCCGGAGCTACGGGCGCCAGCGCCTCGGCGTCGCGATCCGGGTCATGGCTTGCTGCGGGAGCCGTCACGATCACGCGGCATCGCGCCTTGCCGATCACGTACTTGGTCGCCTCCCCGACGAAGTTCTCAAGCGGCGCCAGACCTCCCAGCCGGCCGCCGCCGCGAATCCGCGAGGGCTCCTCGGCGCCGAGCACGATCGCCTCCACCCCACGCCGCCGCGACTCCTCGACGATCGCCTGCCCAGCGCGCCTGGCCCGCACGATCGCGGTCGCCACGTGCACCCCGCCGTACTCCTCCCCCACCGCCTTTGCGCGCGCGAGCGCCTGGCGCGCGCGCTTGACCTGGGCTTCTGGCAGACGCGCGTCTAGCGGCAGCGAGAGCGGGATCTCGAAGATCCACAGCGCCTCGATCGTGGAGCCCTCCAACGAATCCTCTTCGGCGGGCTCTCCGGATGCCAGCAGCGCCGCGGTCTGGACGATGTCGTCGTCAAGCGAGGTGCCGAACAGGGGCACGAGAATCGAGCTGTAGTTGCGTTCTTGGGGAGCCTCCGCGCTTAGCATCTGTGGCGCGACCGTCACCCGTCGCAGCAGCGGATGTTCCTCCGAGCGCCGGTAGACGACATAGAGCGTCAGCCCGGCCGCCATCCAGCCGAGGCCGACGTAGCGGGCTGTGGGGTGCACGACCATCACCGCCACCCAGCCGAAGCCGAAGGCCGCCGCAGCAAGCACCGTCGGCAGCGGCAGCTCGCCGCCGCGGATCGTGACTGAGAGCGGCACCTTGAAGCCTCGCCTCCTGTCCGGCTCGCTGTAGCGCAGGCGTATCACCGAGACGTGGGCGATCGCCAACGCAAGAGTGGCCCCGAAGGCATAGAGGCCGATCAGCAGATCGAGGTTCTCAGGCGCCACGAGCCCTGCGGCGATCACGGCAGCGATGATGATGAGCACGTGAGGTGTCGAGCGCGTCGGGTGCAGGCGACCGAGGCGGGAGGGAATCTGGCGGTTGGTCGAGAGCGAGTAGGCCAGGCGGGAGAGGCCGAGCATCGCCGAGTTGGCGGCCGCGACGAGCGTCAGCGTCGCGATTGCTCCGATCACATAGCGCATGCTCACCTGCAGCCAGTGCGGGTGCATCTGGTCGGCGATGCCGAGCACCGGCGCCTTGACGTACTGGTGTCCAAGCGCGGTCTGCGCGCCATGCACTGGAACCGCGCTGACGGCGACGATCCCGATGCCCACGTAGGCGACGATCACCAGCCCCGCGCCGGTGATTAGCAGGCGTTTGAGGCTGCTGCGATTGACGTTCACGTCCCCGGCGACTCCGGCGGCGGACTCCATGCCCGTGAAGGCGACGGTCGTGACGGTCAGCGCGAATATGAGACTCGACCACGTGGGCGTGCTGCCGAGGTGGATCGTGTCCACGATCGCTTTCGCCTCGAAGAAGAGCGCGAGGCCGATCGCGACGATCACGAGCTGCAGCACCAGGGCGCCGAATACCAGCGCGCCGATCCGCGCCTCGCGCCGCGCGCCGAAGCCCCTGATGTTGCTGAGCACGACGAACGCGATTAGCACGAGCGCGAGCCCCAGCGCCGCCGCTTTGCCGCCCAGCGGCTCCCAAAAGACCCGCAGGTATTGGGTCGCCGTGTAGGCGGTGACGGCGATCAGGATGATGTAGTCGAGCAGCATCGCCCAACCCGCGATGAAGCTCACCAGCTCGTTGAACGCGTGCCTGGCAAAGACGGTGGAGCCGCCGCGTTCGGGGTGAAGCGAGGTGCCCTCTGCGTAGGTCATGGACACCGGCAGGAACAGCAGGCCGGCGAGCAGCAGCACGATCGGAGTCAGGCCGAGCGCATGTCCTGCGACCACGCCGAGCGCGAAGTAGATCGCGCTGGCTGCCGCGGCATAGACGATCGCAAACAGCGCGGGAGAGCCAATCGAGCGGCGTATGACCGACTGGGAGAGCGCAATCAGCTCATCGCGCGCGGGCGCACGCGTGGCGCCAAAGCTCACCTCCGGGTGCCCCTGGCCATCCGGTGAGCCGAGTGTGCCATCAGGCAAAGGCGTCCGACCAGCCGGCGCGGAGCCATCCTGAGAGCTGTCCTCGCTCACGGCGCCCTGCGTCCCCGACGCACCTCGACGTAGAAGCGGCCCACGCCCGCGGCGGCGAAGAGCACTCCCAGCAGCAGACGTCCCGAGAGCGCGCTGGAGGACGCAAACGCCTCCACCACGAGCGCCACGCCAATCGCGAACATCGCAGTCGAGAGTACGAACACGCCGGTCCTGTGAAACTGCCTGCCGCTCATCTGCGCCTCATCTCACCGTGAGCTTAGAGTCTGTCCAGATGGGCCCGCCGGGGACGGCCGCCGAGACGATCGACGGCCGTCCGCATGGGGCATTACTTGATCAGCGGAATGATCAGGATCGCGACGATGTTCGCGACCTTGATCATCGGGTTGATCGCCGGGCCGGCGGTGTCCTTGAAGGGATCGCCAACCGTGTCGCCGGTGACCGAAGCGGCGTGGGCCTCGGAGCCCTTGCCGCCGAAGGCGCCGTCCTCGATCAGCTTCTTGGCGTTGTCCCAGGCGCCGCCGCCCGCGGTCATCAGCACCGCGAAGAACAGGCCGACGACGATCACGCCGATCAGCAACCCGCCGAGCGCCTGCGTGTCAATCAGTCCGACGATCACGGTCAGGGCGATCGGCAGCAGCGAGGGCAGGATCATCTCCCGCTGAGCGGTGCGCGTCACGATGTCCACGCACTGCGCGTAGTCGGGCTGTTCTGTGCCCTCCATGATCCCGGGGTGCTCTTTGAACTGGCGGCGGACCTCCTCGACGACAGCGCCGCCGGCGCGGCCGACCGCCTCGATCGAGAGCGATGCAAACAGGCAGACCATCAGACCGCCGAGCAGCAGGCCGATCAGGACTGGCGGTTCGTTGATGCCGAAGGCAAGCGCGCCCACGCCGGAGATCGGAGTGTGGCTCTGGTGAGCCAGTTCCTCGCGGAACCCGGCGAACAGCACGACCGCGGCCAACGCGGCCGAGCCGATCGCGTAACCCTTGGTCACCGCCTTGGTCGTGTTGCCGACCGCGTCCAGCGGATCGGTGACGTTGCGGACCTCCTCGGGCATGTCGGCCATCTCGGCGATTCCACCGGCGTTGTCGGTAATCGGGCCGAAGGCGTCGAGCGCCACGATCAGCCCCATCAGCGAGAGCTGGCCCATCACTGCGACGCCGACGCCGTAGATGCCGTCGAGGCCGCCACCCGCGAGCTTCCAGGCGCCAAGGATGCCGAGCGCGATCACGATCGCCGGCAGCGCGGTGGCCTGCAGGCCCGAGCCGAAGCCCTGGATGATGTTCGTCGCGTGGCCGGTGATCGATGCCTTCGCGGTCTTCTTGACCGGCGAGAAACGCGTCGAGGTGTAGTAGTCGGTGATCAGGAACAGGAAGGCCGTGACCCCGATCCCGATCAGCGCGCAGAGGTAGAAGTGAAACCAGGTCGGGGCGGAACCCGACGAGCTGGCGCTGCTGAAGGTGATGCCTTTCATCAGCCAGTAGGTGATCGGCGCGAATGCAGCGGCGGCCAGCGCGCCGGAGACGACCAGCCCCTGGTAGAGGGCACGCTCGACATTGCCGCTGGTCGTGCGCACCGCGAAGGTGCCGATGATCGAGGCGATGATCGCCACGGCTCCGAGCACGAGCGGGTAGAGCGCGACCTGCGTGAGGTTGCTGAACGTCAGCACGCCCAGCAGCATCACCGCGACTGCGGTAACCGCATATGTCTCGAACAGGTCGGCGGCCATGCCGGCGCAGTCGCCGACGTTGTCGCCCACGTTGTCGGCGATGGTGGCAGGGTTGCGAGGATCGTCCTCAGGGATGCCCGCCTCGATCTTGCCGACGATGTCGGCGCCGACGTCGGCGGCCTTGGTGAAGATGCCGCCGCCAAGACGAGCGAAGACGGAGATCAGCGAGCCTCCGAAGCCAAGTCCGACGAGCGCGTCCACGGCCGTCTTCTGGCTGTCGTTGAAGACAGCCGTGAGCAGGCCGTAATAGCCGGCCAGGCCGAACAGGGCGAGGCCCACAACCAGCAGGCCGGTGATCGCGCCGCCGCGGAAGGCGACGCTGAGCGCTGGGGAGACGCCGCCGCGCGCCGCCTCCGCCACGCGTGCGTTGGAGCGCACGGAGACGTTCATGCCGATGTAGCCGGCCGCTCCGGAGAGCAGGCCGCCGATCGCAAAGCCGGCGGCGACCGCGATGTTCTGGACGAAGATCAGCGCGACGAAGAGCACGACGCCGACGCCCGCGATCGTCGTGTACTGGCGATTCAGGTACGCGCTGGCTCCCTCCTGCACCGCGCGCGAGATGCTGCGCATCTGCTCGTTGCCTGGTGACAGGCTGAGAAGCGAGCGTGCCGTCAGCAGCCCGTAGGCCACCGCGCATGCGGCGCAAACGAGGGCAACGACGATCCCGTGGTTCGTCAGGAAGCTGCTCAAGAGAAAATCCTCCGGTGTGTTTGGCGTGCTGCGCGAGCGGGTCGCGCGCACAATTTGGGCCGGGCCGCCATCCCGAGGCGCTGTACCCGGCGGAAAAGCGGGCGCAGTCTATCGCGCCGCCCGGCGAGAAGACTCTCAGCGGCGCGTGGCGCCCTGCGCGGCGACGCTCAGCGCCCCGGCACCCAGAGCCTGCCGCTGCTCTCCGCGGGCCCCGGGCCGGGCTGACTCGCGTCCGCGGGGGGCTGGCCGGCGGGCTGCGTCTCGGGCGCGCTTGGAGGCTCCCCTGAGCCCTGTGCGGCGGGCTGTGCAGGGACCGATGGCTGCTCGGGCGCGCCGGCCGGAGCAGATGGCGCCGCTGTCGCCGGCGCCGCGTGCGACAGGCGCGCGTAGGCCATCTGCAGCTGGGAGAGCGCGTCACGCAGCGGCCGCGTCTGCGCCGCGGGCATGCGGCGCTCGAGGATCGGCAGCAGCACTTTGACGGCGTCGATCGCGTCGCAGACCTGGTCGAGATCGCGTTCGTGATCAAAGCCCTCCGCGAGGCCCAGCCGCCTACCGCCCACGTTCAGCAGCGAAGCCGCCGCTTGAATCACGAGCTGAGTGCTCGTGATGCGGCTGAGCTCTTCTTCGTAGGCGCGCAGCTCCTCCTCTGTCGGCTGGCCGGCCTGCGTGCTCATACCGCTACCTCCTGTGCATATGTCTGTCGCGTTTCCCTCACCGTCGCCGCGAATATCTCATCGCGGCCCATACCTGCATCTATCATCGCGCGCTGGCGCTGTGCGCCATTGCGCTCCGGGAAGACGAGCTCTATGCCTAGCTCCGCCCTGACCGGCGCCGTCCAGGCCGCCAGCCGCTCGACGATCGCAGCCGAGTGGTACTCCTGCCCGTTGGCGAAGTCGACCATCTTGCCGTCCAGGCCGAAGCGGATCGCCCGCCACATGTTCTCCTCGATCAGCCGTCCAGGCAGATCCGCATGCGGCACTCCTTCGTCAATGTCGCGTGCGGCCTGGGCGATGCAGGCGACGATCAGCCCCGCCAGCGCCTCCGACTCGCTGCCATTGCTCTGCGCATCGCAGATCCGCATCTCCACCGTGCCGAAGGCGAAGTGCGGGCGCACCGACCACCACACCTGGGTGAACTCGACGATCGAGTTGGTGCGCACGAGCAGGTCGATGTAGTTGCGATAGGCCGCCCAGGAGCCAAACGCGTCCGGCACGCCGCAGCGCGGAAAGCTGCGCGTGAAGGTCTGGGTGCGAGCCGAGTGCAGGCCCGCGTCGCGGCCGTCGACGAACGGGGAGTTGGATGAGACCGCGAGCAGCAGCGGCAGGATCGGCCGCAGCCGATCGCAGACCCTGATCGCCCGCTCAATGTCGCTGACGCCAACGTGGACGTGCAGGCTGAAGGTGTTGTTGCGCGCCGCCACGTAGCGCAGGCCGTCTGAGACCCGGCGGTAGTGCTCGGTGTCGATGATCTGCTGCTGGCGGTAGTCGGCGAACGGGTGCGTGCCGGTCGCGCCCAGTGCGACGCCCTCGGCGTCGCACAGCGCGAACAGGCGCCTCCGGCGATCGCGCTGGCGCGTCAGGGCGTCGGCGAAATCCTCGCCGCGGCCGGAGACGATCTCGATCTCAGAGGAGATCAGCTCGCCGGCGACCGCGCCGTGCAGCAACGGGTCGCGCAGAGCAGCCGCGTCGCGCAGCTGCTCGAAGCGCGGCACGAGATCCAGGCTGCGTGGATCGAGGATCGCGAACTCCTCCTCCAGGCCGACGGTGAGCTCGCGGGAGGCCGCAAACCGCTCCTGCGCGAGATCGAGGTCGAGGCTTTTCTTTGCGTCGAAGTCCACGGTGCCCAAAGAGCTTAGGACCCTCAGGCGATGCGTCCGCCCGCAGGGAGCGATCGCATAAGAAGGTCTAGGTCAGGTAGAAGTACAGCGCATACAGCAGGTCCACCGCGGGACTGGAGGTGTGCACGGTCACCTCGGGTGGCACCGCCAGCAGCGAGTCGGAGTAGTTGAAGATGATCTTCACGCCCGCATCGACGAGCTCGTCGGCCAGACCCTGAGCGGCGGCGCCCGGAACCGCGAGCACCCCGACGACGATTTCCTCCTCCTCGACCACTTTGCGCAGCTCGTCGACGTGGCGTACGGCCTGGTTACCGACCTGGTTGCCGACCTTCGCGCTGTCGGCGTCGAAGATCGCCACCACCCTGAAGCCGTGGTCGGCGAAGATGTCAGAGGAGGCGATCGCCTGGCCGAGATGGCCGGCGCCCAACAGCGCGATGTTGTGCTGGCCGGCGGTGCGCAGGATCTTGCGGATCTGCGAGACCAGCGACTCGACGTTGTAGCCCACCCCGCGCTTGCCGAACTTCCCGAACCCGGAGAGGTCGCGCCGGATCTGGGTCGAGTTGACGTGCGTGTAGTCGGAGAGTTCCTGGGAGGAGATCGTCTCCTTGCCCATCTTCTTGGCCTGGGTGAGGACCTGCAGGTAGCGCGAGAGCCGGGCGGCGACGCCTAGCGAAAGCCTTTCGCCGCCGCTCAGATCGCCGTCTTGCTCGGCGCGCGCAGCGCTTGCGATTAGTTGCCGGGGGGCCATCGCCGTGACTCTAGAGGATGCCCATGCTGCACCGAGCCGTGCTCACACCGCCCTCGCGAGCAGCGCCCCCCGCAGCAGATCCTCGTCCACCACGCCGTCACACAGCTCCACTCCGTCAAGGCTCACCACGGGGATGCGGTCGAAGTAGGCGGCCAGCAAGTCCGGGTCGCGCTCGATGTCACGCTGCTGGATCTCGAAGGCGATCTCGGCTCGCAGCCGCTGCAACGCGGCCATCGCGTGCTCGCAGAGATGGCAGCCGGCCTTGGTGTAGAGGGTGAGCGTGCGCCCCTCCAGCGCGTCGAGACTCATCGCGGCCTCTCTCCCGTCGCGTATGCGTCGAGGTCGAGATAGGCCGGGTAGGGCAGCGCTGTCCCGAAACGGGCCGCGCTTGCGATCATCGCGGCGTTATCTGTGCAGAGTGAGCGCTCGGGAACGTGGACCGCGGCGCCGATCTGCGCCACGCGCCGCCGCAACGGGCCGTTGGCGGCTACCCCGCCCCCGATCGCCAGCCGATCGATGCCGGTCGCTTCAAGCGCCTGTTGGGCGCGCAAGGCGAGGCTCTCCACGATCGCGGCCTGATATGAGGCGGCGAGGTCCGCTGCCTGACGCTCGAGCTGCGCCTCGTCGAGCTCACGCACCTTGTAGAGCAGCGCGGTCTTCAGGCCCGCGAAGGAGAAGTCGAGGCTCTGGGCGTAGCTCTTGCCGCGGGCGCCGCGACGTCCTGCGCCCGCATCGTGGACGCCAGGGAATGAGTACGCCTCAGGGTCGCCTCCTGAGGCCAGCCGCTCCAGGGCGGGGCCGCCTGGATATCCGAGCCCGAGCATGCGGGCGCCCTTGTCAAACGCCTCTCCGGCCGCGTCGTCCAGACAGCGGCCGAGCACTGTGAACCCGTCGTGGGCCTCCACCTTCGCCAGCAGCGTGTGCCCGCCGCTTGCGATCAGGCACACGAACGGCGGCTCGAACGCGGGCGCCTGCTCCACGGCGATGAAGTTCGCGGCCACATGGCCCTGGATATGGTCGATCGGCGCAAACGGGAGCCGCCGCGCCGCGGCCAGCGCCTTGCCGGTACAGAATCCGACGAGCAGCGCACCGATCAGGCCGGGCCCCTGAGTGGCAGCAATCAGGTCGAGATCCTCAAGGCTCACGGCGGCCTGCTGCAGCGCCTGCGCCACCACGAGGTTGATCAGCTGCAGGTGGTGACGGGAGGCGATCTCCGGCACGACGCCGCCGAAACGGTCATGCACGCCCTGGGACGAGATCACGTTGGAGAGCATTTCGCCCTGCCCGTCGAGCACAGCGGCGCACGTGTCGTCACAGCTGGTCTCGATCGCGAGAACCCTGTTGAGATCTGCCGTCATGCCGTTGACTCAAAGACCCCATTCGGGGTTTGGCACGTCATCGAGGCTGCCCGCCAACGTCGCGGGCGTGCGCCACATGATCAGGGCGTCCTCGCCGTTGTCCTGGTAGTAACGGCGCCTGACGCCGGCGGCTCTGAAGCCCTCGCGTTCGTAGAGATGGATCGCGGACGCGTTGGAGCGCCTCACCTCCAGGGTGAAACGGGCGTCGCCTCCAGCGCGCACGTAGAGCTCGTCCAGCAGAGCGCTGGCGATGCCGCGCTGGCGCTCATCGATGTCAACGGCGATGTTCATGATGTGCCACACCGTCTCGTAGCGCGAGCAGATCAGATAGCCCACCAGACGCCGTCCCTGCATCGCCGCCAGGCAGATGCCTGAGGGCTTGGAGAGCTCGAGCACGAACATCGCAAGCGACCATGGCGTCGGGAAGGCACGCCGCTCCACCGCGATCACCTGCGGCAGGTCGGGATAGCTGAGCGACCTGATCCGCAGCGACTCCTCCTCCAGCGCCGGATACATCGACATCGGCCTACTCACCGCGCGGCCCCTTCGATCGCGATTTCGGCATCCGGTCTGCGGCCATAGCTCGGCAGCACCTCGTCCAGGGGCTCACCTGCGCCCTGCTGGAAAGCCAGCTCGCAGATGTATGTGGCGCGCAGCAGGTGCAGCGGCGAGTCCTCCGCCGGAATGAGCGCACCGGCGTCCTGCAACTCCGCTGCGAAACGCAGCGCGCCGTCGCCGACCGCGACCGGCTTGGCGCCATCGATCTGCGCGAGCGCTGCGGCGATCTCCTGCGGCTTCAACGGCCGCGGCGCAGCGAGCTCAGCGAAGTCGTCCCCGCGCGCATATGCCGCCAAGAACACCTCGCCCCGCCGGGCGTCGAGCGCCGCGAGTACCGGGCTCTCGGAGCGCTCTGCGAGACCAGCCGCTGAGCCCATCGCCTCCTCCGGGCCGATCGCCGTTGCCGGCAGCGCGAGCGCCTTCATGCTGGAGACGCCGATCAGCGGCACCGCGAGCGCCTGCGCCAGCCCGCGCGCCGTCGCAACCCCCACGCGCAGGCCCGTGAACGTGCCGGGGCCCAGCCCGACAGCAATGGCTTGCAGGTCGCTCCAGTCAAGGCCGGCCGCGTCGATCAGGCCTGAGGCGAGCCCCAGCAAATCGCTGGTGTGCTGTGGACGCTCGCCGGCCGCGGGATCGTCGCGGGCTTCGGTGGTCGCGCCGTCACTGCTCCGCAGCGCCACCGCGGTCGCCGTTGTCGCCGTGTCGAAGCCGAGCAGCATCACCGCTGCGCAACCTCGATCCGGCGCCGATCCCCTCCGCCGTGTGAGAGGGTCACGCGCATGCGCGTCTGACCCAGCTCCTCGGTGGCGCTCTCCGGCCACTCCACGAACGCGATCCTGCCGGGGCCGAGGTGATCGGCCAGCAGCGCAGGGTCCTCCCCGGCCAGGCCGGCGAGCCGGTAGAGGTCCAGGTGCGAGACTGTCACGGAGCCTGCCTTATAGCGATGCCCGATGCTGAACGTCGGGCTGGTCACTGGGTCGCTGACCCCCAGCGCTCGCGCCGCTCCGCGTACCAGCGTTGTCTTGCCGGATCCCATCTCCCCGCACACGAGCACAACGTCGCCGTCGCTCAACTGCGCGGCGATCTCGGCGCCAAGCGATTCGGTCTGCAGCGGCGTCCGCGTCTCGAGCACTCGTATGGGCACGGTAAG
Source organism: Solirubrobacteraceae bacterium (assembly GCA_036008645.1). Lineage (GTDB taxonomy): Bacteria > Actinomycetota > Thermoleophilia > Solirubrobacterales > Solirubrobacteraceae > Palsa-744. The sequence goes on along the minus strand of DASYNI010000010.1, from coordinate 143,728 downwards.
ACTCTAGACCGCGGGCCACGTCATAGCGCGTTAAAGAGGACCGGCCCGCGGAGAGGATGGCGGGCCGGTCGTGCTGCTTGGGGAGGATGGAGACTGGTCCTGTATCGACTGGCGGCGCAGCGGCCTTTAGCGCTCTGCATGGAAAGTTGCAAGAGCTCAGAACAGACCGAGCTGATCGGCCTCCTCTGCGGAGGGCTCAGCGCCGGCTTCGGGCGGGCTGGCCGGGGCGCTCTCCGGCTCCGGCTCCGGCGGATGCAGCCACTCGGGCTGATCGGGCGCCGGCATCGCGAGCAGCTCGGGGAGCTGCTGAAAGTCTTCGCGCAGTGTCTGCAGCATGCGCGGGGTGTAGAGCGCCGCGGCGGGATGAAAGATCGGGTACAGACGCACCATCCGCTGCCCCACCGCGAGCAGCTCGGGCTGCCCGTGCAGCTTCGTAATCCCGGTCTTCTCGTCGCGCAACAGCTTGGTCGCGAAGTTGCCGAGCGTGCAGATCACCTTCGGCTCGATCAGCTCCACCTGCTCGTAGAGGAAGTCCCTGCAGTTCTCGATCTCGAGCGGCAGGGGGTCACGGTTGCCAGGAGGCCTGCACTTAAGAGTGTTCGCAATAAACACATCGCTTCGCTGAAGCCCAATCTCCCCCAGCAGCTTCTCGAGCAGCTTCCCCGCCTGCCCCACGAACGGGATGCCCTGTTCGTCCTCGCTGGCGCCAGGCGCCTCCCCCACGAACATCAAGTCGGCGTCAGCGTTGCCGGATCCGAACACGACGCTATTGCGCGTGGAGGCAAGCTCCGGACAGAGAGTGCAGGACTGCGTGCGGGCATAGACCTGCTTGAGCGCCTCGCGCCGCTGCTCGGCGCCGATCGGAGTCTCACCGGATGGCATGCCGCCCGCATGGTAGCCCCGGAGCGGACGGCGCTGCTTGCACGAGGCTGTATGCGCGCTATGATCGCTCTGTCGCGACCGGTATCCGCTAGGAACTGGACCGAGCCAATGAGACCATCTCTCTCTGCTGCCACCACGCAGACTTGCGCGCCCGAGCCGCGCTGCGCCCTGCGCACCGTCAGGACGATCGCCGAGCTGCGCAGCGAGCTTGAGCCCGGCAGGGTCGCCGGAGCGACGATCGGGCTCGTGCCGACGATGGGGGCGCTGCACCAGGGGCACCTCTCGCTGATCGAAGCTGCGCGCCTGCGCTGCGATTTCGTCGTGGTCACGCTGTTCGTGAACCCGACGCAGTTCGACGAGCAGAGCGACCTGCTCGCATATCCCCGCGATGAGGAGCAGGATGCCGTGCTCGCTGCACGGGCGGGTGCCGACCTGCTCTTTGCTCCCTCGCCGGACGAGATCTACAAGCGGGGCTTCGCCAGCTCCGTGGAGGTGCATGGGCTGACGGACAGGCTGGAGGGGGCCATGCGCGGCAAAGACCATTTCCGTGGCGTCACCACGGTCGTCTGCAAGCTACTGAACATCGCCCGGCCCGACATCGCCTACTTCGGGCAAAAGGATGCCCAGCAGGCGGCTGTGATCAGGCGCCTGGTCATCGACCTGGACATGGAGGTGCAGATCGAAACGATGCCGATCCTGCGCGAGCCCGACGGACTGGCAATGTCAAGCCGGAACGTGCGGCTTTCGGAGACGGAGCGTGAGCAGGCGCTCGCGCTGTATGCCGCGCTCTGCGCCGCACAGCACCTGGCCGCGGCCGGAGAGCGCTCCTCCCAGCGCCTGATCGAGCAGGCACGTCAGGTGCTCACGTCCTACGACGTGCAGCCCGAATACGTGGCCCTCGTGGACCAGGAGAGCTTCGAGGAGCTCGACCGCGTCGATGCGGTCGGCCTGATGTTGATCGCCGCGCGGGTCGGGCAGACGCGTTTGATCGACAACCTGGCTCTGTGGGTCGCAGAGCAATCCCTCTCTCAATAAAAAAGGAAAACATGCAGCGCGTGATGCTGAAGTCGAAGATCCACCGGGCGACAGTCACCGACTGCGACCTTCACTACGTGGGCTCAATCACGGTCGATGCAGATCTGCTGGATGCGGCGGACATCCTCGAGCACGAGCAGGTGCACGTCGTCGATATCGATAACGGCGCGCGCTTTGAGACCTACACGATCGCCGGCGCGAGGGGCTCTGGCGAGATCAAGCTCAACGGCGCCGCCGCCCGCCTGGTCCATAGCGGCGACACGATCATTGTCATCTCATATGCGCAGTACGACGAGGTCGATCTGGAGCACTACGAGCCGAAGGTCGTCCATGTGCAGGCGAAGACCAACCGCATCATTACCGTCGACGACGCAGTGGCGACTCTGCTCACGCAGAGCGTCAACTGAAGTCAGAGAGGAGCACCCGATGTCAAGCCACCCCAACGCGCCTTCCGCCAGGACCTCCGTCAAGCTGCCGTCCGATCCCGGCCGTCTGCCGATGAGCCTGCCGCTGCTCGCGGAGAAGAAGCGGCTTTCCGAGCCCATCGTGATGGTCACCGCCTACGACTACCCGAGCGGCCGCGCCGCCGAGCTGGCCGGCGTGGACCTCGTGCTGGTTGGCGACTCCGCCGCCACGACCGTGCTCGGATACAGCTCCACGACCCCGGTCAGCCTGGATGACATGTTGGTGCTGGCGCGGGCCGTGCGCCGGGCGGTCAAGACGCCGCTTTTGATCGGAGACCTGCCTTTCGGCTCTTATGAGGTCAGCGATGAGCAGGCGATCTCCACGGCGATCAGGATGGTCAAAGAGGCCGGCTGCGACGCGGTCAAGCTGGAGGGTGGCGGGCCTGCCGCCGTAAGCAGAGCCAAGGCGATCGTCGGCGCTGGGATACCGGTGATGGGCCACGTTGGGCTGACCCCGCAGAGCTCCACCGCCCTTGGGGGCTGGAAGGCGCAGGGACGCACCGCCGACTCGGCTGCGCGGATCGCCGGGGAGGCTTTGGCGCTGCAGGGTGCAGGCTGCTTTGCGATCGTCTTTGAGGCGATCCCGAGTGCCGTCGCGGAGGAGCTGATGCCGCACATGGAGGTGCCGGTGATCGGCATCGGCGCCGGCCCGTCCACGGATGGCCAGGTGCTCGTCTTTCACGACCTGCTCGGCATCCGAGAGGGACTTGGCCCCCGCTTCGTCAAGCGCTACGCGAACTTGCTCGATGAGATGGTCGCGGGCGTCTCCGCCTATGCGGAGGACGTGCGCGGGCGCCGCTATCCGGGGCCAGAGCACTGCTACAAGGTGGCACCGGAGCAGTTGGAGGCGCTGCGGAGCAGGTTGGGCTGAGAGCCTTGGCGGCGCGACTGGCACGCCGCCAAGGCCTTTGATCAGCTGGCGTCTGCGCAATACGCAACTGCGCTGACTTTGAGCGTCCACGACGTTGAACTGGACGCGTTGTACATCGCATAGTCGGCAAGCCATGTGTTGGTCAGGCTGCCTCCTACTTCCTTGGGGCCGTTGTAGACCACGAGTTCGAAGGAGGGATGGCGTTGGCTGCTGATGAGATTGCCCGCTCCTCCGAGCAGCACCTTCCCTGCCGGACAGGCAGCTTCGACCTCGATTTCGCCTTCTTCTTCGGGGGGCAGCGTCAGAGTCTGCGTTTCATGCACTACCTCATAGCCACTTTGGCCGGAGGCGCCTGGGAGACCTTGTGGACCCGCTGCGCCCTGCGGTCCCGTTGCGCCCTGCGGCCCCGTCGCGCCCTGCGGTCCGGTTGCTCCCTTGGGACCACGCGGCCCTTGCTTGCTGCTGTTCTTGGCTTTGCTGCTCGCCTTCCTCGCGTGCCGCCTATGCTTCGCTGACACGCTCGTTCTATCTCGCCGGACACCTCGAGCGCCGGCGATCAACGGCGCGGCCGCGCCGTTCACGCCGCATGCGCACAGCGCAAGCAACGTGACGAACATCACTCTCCGCATTCCTACCCCGTTTCGATAGTTGATATGTGCCGCGCTATTCTCACATATCGGCGGCGATATAAGACGCCAGCCTGCGCCGGCGATCCCCCACACCCCAAGCCTCAGGCGGGTGCACCATCCGGCTGCGGGACCGATCCGATTACCTTCGCCGGCGCGCCAGCCGCGATCGTGAATGGCTCGATGTCTTTTGTAACCACGCTGTTCGCGCCGATCACGCAGCGCCTGCCGATGCTCACCCCGCTCGTGACGACGACGTTGGCTCCCAGCCAGCAGTTGTCGCCGATTCGCGTGGGCCCCTTGCTCTGAAAGCCCTGCCAGGTGATCGGCTGCACCGGGTCCTCGAAGCGGTGAGAGGAGTCCGAGATAAAGCAGCCGTTGGCGAGCATGCAGTGGTCCCCGATCTCCACCAGCTCCTGGGAGGCGATCATCACGCCGAGGTTGAGAAATACGCCCCTGCCAATCACGATCCGCGCCTGGTCGGGGGCGGTGAGCCAGACCCCAGGCTCGAGCAGTGTGCCCTCGCCGATCTGGAGCCTGCCCTGCCGCAGCGCCTCCAGCACGTTGCCGTGCACGGGCCAGCGCACGAACGCCTCCCTGCGCATGAAGTGCCAGTGAATCGCGGCCCTGTTCCACGGCAGCGAGTTGCGCTCATACCAGCGCCACTTGGCTGCCCAAAGGCGCGCTTGGCTGCGCAGCGTCCCCGCCTGCCGAGAAGGTCCGTCGTCACTCACTTGCGCACGGTAGCGCGGTCATGCCGCCGCCTTCGCCTTGCCGGGCTTCTTGGCGGCCCCGCGCCGCTTGGGACCGGCGCCATTGGTGGCCGCGTGCGCGGGAAGCAACTCGACCAGGAAGCTCCCGGTGTGAGATGCCGGCTCGGCCGCCACCTCCTCGGGAGTGCCCGCGGCGATCACGAGCCCGCCCTCGTCTCCCCCCTCGGGTCCCATGTCTATCAGCCGGTCCGCGCACTTGATCACGTCGAGGTTGTGCTCGATCACCACCGCCGTGTTGCCGGCCGACACGAGTCGCTGCAGCACGTCGAGCAGCCGCTCCACATCGGCGAAGTGAAGCCCGGTCGTGGGCTCATCGAGGATGTACATCGTCCTGCCCGTGGCGATCTTGCTGAGCTCGGTGGCGAGCTTGACGCGCTGAGCCTCACCGCCTGAGAGCGTAGTTGCCGGCTGCCCGAGCCGGACGTAGCCGAGTCCAACGGCGTCGAGCGTCTCAAGGCGGCGGCGCACCGGCGGGATATGAGCGAAGAACTGCACCGCCTCGGAGACCGGCATGTCCAGCACTTCGGCGATGTTGCGGCCCTTGAAGCGCACCTCGAGCGTCTCGCGGTTGTAACGGCGGCCGTGGCACTGCTCGCAGGGGACGTAGACGTCAGGCAGGAAGTGCATCTCGATCTTGATCTGCCCGTCCCCCTTGCAGACCTCGCAGCGCCCGCCCTTGACGTTGAAGGAGAACCGGCCCGGCTTGTAGCCGCGCGCCCGCGCCTCCTGGGTCTTCGAGAACAGGCCCCGGATCACGTCGAAGAGGCCTGTGTAGGTGGCGGGGTTGGAGCGTGGCGTGCGACCGATCGGCGACTGGTCGACGGCGATGATCTTGTCGAGTTGGTCCAGGCCATCGATTGCTCGGTGCGCGCCGGCGCGGTGCCTTGCGCCGTGCAGACGGTGGGCAAGCGCCTTGTAGAGGACCTCGTTTACGAGCGTCGACTTGCCGGAGCCCGAGACGCCAGTCACGCAGGTGAGCGTGCCGAGGGGAACCTCGACGTCGATGTTGCGCAGGTTGTGCTGGCTTGCGCCCTTGATCTTCACGTAGCCGCTCGGCGTGCGCCGCTTGGCGGGCGGTTCGATGAAGCGCTTGCCCGCCAGATACTGGCCGGTGAGCGAGTCCTTGACCTTCTGCACCTGAGCGGCGGTGCCCTCCGCGACGATGAAGCCGCCGTGCTCCCCGGCTCCAGGGCCGAGGTCGACCAGATGATCGGCGGCGCGCATCGTCTGCTCGTCGTGCTCGACCACGATCACCGTGTTGCCGAGGTCGCGCAGCCGCTCCAGCGTCGCGATCAGCTTCGTGTTGTCGCGCTGGTGCAGCCCGATCGAAGGCTCGTCGAGGATGTAGAGCACGCCTACGAGCGAGGAGCCGATCTGCGTGGCAAGCCGGATCCGCTGCGCCTCGCCGCCGGAGAGCGTCGCGGCGGCGCGGTCCATCGAGAGGTAGCCGATGCCGACGTTGACTAGGAACTGCAGCCGCTCTGAGATCTCGCGCAGGATCAGCCGCGCGACGTGTTGGTCGGTCTCAGAGAGCTCGACCTCGCGCAGCCAGTCCAGCGCCTTGTTGGCCGAGAGACCGCAGAAGTCCTCGATCCGGCTGCCGCCGACGAGCACCGCCCGGGACTCCGGGCGAAGGCGCGCGCCGCCGCAGACCGGGCAGGGCCTCAGCGACATGTATTCCTCGATCTTCTCCCGCGTGCCGTCCGAGTCGGTCTCGCGGTGGCGCCGCTCCAGGTTGGCGACAACCCCTTCAAAGCGGGTGGCGTAGGTGCGGGTGCGCCCGAAGCGGTTCTTGTAGCGGATCGTCAGGCGCTTGCCGTTGGTGCCGTAGAGGAAGAGATCCTGATGCGCGCGTGGAAGCTGCGACCAGGGAGTCTCCAGGTCCACGTCGTAGTGCTCGGCGAGCGCATTTGCGACCTGCTCGTAGTAGTTGGAGGCCGTGTTGGTCCAGGGCAGGATCGCCCCTTCGGCCAGCGACTTGCTCTCGTCGGGGACGATCAGCTCGACGTCGATCTCCATCTGGGAGCCAAGCCCAGTGCAGCGCTCGCATGCGCCGTGTGGAGAGTTGAAGGAGAAGATCCGCGGCTCGAGCTCCACCAGCGAGGGGCCGTGCTCGGGGCAGGCAAAGCGCTCGGAGAAGGTGAGCGTGACCGGATCCCCCTCCCCCTCGCGCGGCACCGTCTCGATCTCCACCAGCCCGTCAGCGAGACCTACCGCGGTTTCGATCGAGTCCGCCAGCCGCTTGCGCACGTCGTGACGCATCGACAGGCGGTCGATCACGACCGAGACGTCGTGCTTGTAGCGCTTATCCAGCACGATCGACTCTTCGAGCATCCGCATCTTGCCGTCGATCCGGACACGCTGAAAGCCGTCGGCGCGCAGCTCCTCCAGCAGCTTGCCGTACTCGCCCTTACGCCCCCGCACAATCGGCGAGAGCACCATGAAGCGAACGCCCTCCTGCATCTCCATCACCTGGTCGACGATCTGCTCCGCGGACTGGCCCGTGATCGGGCGCCCGCAGATGTGGCAGTGCGGCTTGCCGATCCGCGACCACAGCAGGCGCAGGTAGTCGTAGATCTCGGTGACCGTGCCGACAGTGGAGCGCGGGTTGCGCGAGGTCGTCTTCTGGTCGATCGAGATCGCCGGCGAGAGACCCTCGATCGAGTCGACGTCCGGCTTGTCCATCTGCCCCAGGAACTGGCGCGCGTAGGCGGACAGCGACTCGACGTAGCGGCGCTGCCCCTCGGCGTAGATCGTGTCGAAGGCAAGGCTCGACTTCCCCGAGCCCGAAAGGCCGGTGATGACCACCAGCGCATCCCGCGGAATCGAGAGAGAGACATCCTTGAGGTTGTGCTCCCGGGCCCCCGAGACGACGATCTGATCTGAGACGCTCATTGCTTAGAAGACATTCTACGATGGCGAACAGACGTTCGCCCTGGGGTGGGTGGGCTCACCGTGGATACGCGGTGCCGCGCGCACGATAACCTTCCCCGACGTCTCATCTCACGCGCCCGTAGCTCAGTGGTCAACGGTTCTCTACGGGGAGCCAAAGAGCGGCGGTCTTTCAAACCGCAGGTCGCGAGTTCGATTCTCGCCGGGCGCATCCTGAGCACCCCGCTCCGTTGAGCGGGATTGCAGCCACTCAGCCGTGCCCTCTACGCGACGAGCGACGAGCGCACGAGTGGCGAGCGCTGGTCGGCGGTGATCAGGCGCCTGGTATATGGCCGACCCGCTTTTCGGCAAGTCGCTACGAAGCTTCGCGCCTTGGCAGGAGCGGCCCAATCCGACGAGCCGCGACCGCGCCGCGAAGCCCGGCCCGCGCACGCTCTCAGTACTTCGCCACAGCAACCGGCTGGCCTCTCCCCGATGCGTCTCTCGAAGCAGTACGTGACCGTGGTTCTCTGACCCTATGTCGAACGACACTGGAGGTAGAGATGGATCATGCGGAGCGGGTGACCGGCTGGTGGGTGTTCGCAGGGATTCTCCTGCTGATCGCCGGCGTGCTGAACGTGATCTGGGGGATCGCGGCAATCGGCGAATCTCATTTCGTGACCGTGAACGGCGCTCACTACGTGTTCGGCAAACTGAACACGTGGGGTTGGATCACGCTCATCCTTGGCGCGATCGAGATCGTCGCAGGCTTCTCGCTGTTCAGCGGTGGCACCTTCGGGCGCTGGTTTGGGATCTTCGCTGCCGGGCTCGTAGCGATCGGGGCAATGCTGGACATCTGGGTGCTGCCCTTCTGGTCGATCTGCGTGTTCGCGCTGTCTGTGATCGTGATCTACGAGCTGGCCAAGGGCCCGGAACGCGATCTGCGGAGCACTTAGGGATCAGGTCGGCAGACGGAACGCTGCGGGCGGGTCACGGCAGAGTAAGCTGCTCGCCGTGAGCCGCCGCTCCGTCTGCCTTGCCGTTCCGGTCGCGTGTCTTCTCGTTGCCGCGTCGGCGTCGGCCGCGTCGCCTCCTTCCGTAGCCGTGGTCGGCCTGCCGATCGGCAAGATCGTGGGCAAGTCCATGCCTTATACGGAAACCAAAACCATCGCTGAGCTGAGCGTGGTCTACAAAGGCAGCCTGCCGCATGGCGCGAAGCTGCAGCTGCTGGTCAAGGCGAACTCAATCTCGCCTTACAAGCCCAGCAAGACTCCAGTGCGGCTCTCCGGCGGGCACGCCAATGTGCATGTGACCGAACCGGGTATCGGCGGTCCGGTCCTCTACAAGGTGGCGCTGGTCTCCGGCCGCCAGCAGCTCTCAGTCTCCAAAGCCGCGACGATCTACTGGGCACAGCCGCCCGGCGGCGTGTTCGTCAGCGACGGCAGCGAGAGCGCCTACACCAGCCTGCGCGTGCCAAGCGAAAACTGCGAAAGCGGCTGCAAGGGAGACGCCGGTTCGGAAGAGGGCGGCTTCTTCAGCGCCTATGCTGGCAACAGCCCGATGCCGGCCGGCTGGACCGTGACGCTGCTCCTCAACGGCACGGTCGAGTGCAGCACCAAAGACATCGAAGGAAACTGCGGCATGGAGCTGGCCTTTCCAATGGTCACCGCCGCGACCGTGGTCCCGCTGGTCGGTGAGGTGACCTCGCCGAGCGGCAAGGTGACCAAGGCCACCCTGCTCGTCACCGTCTATCCGTAGCGGCCGCAGGCGCCCGACGCCCAGACGCGGCTGGCGGCCGCGAGACGCCGCCGACGATGGAGCTTGCCGAGTGCGAGGCTGAGCGCGAGTGCCCGAGATGAGGCGGAGGTCGGACAAGGCGACGCCGTAGGAGCCGTGCACATGACCGTCCTCCTCCACGACCTCGACCAGCGCGACGAGTGGTTGTCGCCCTAAGCCATCACAGGCTCCACACCACCCGCATGAGCATCTCCATCGCCCTCGAACACCGCTTTGCGCAGTGGTGTGGAACTCTCATCCAGCATGGCTACACGCTGAAGGATTCCTACGTCAACGTCAGCGGCGGCTCTCTCTGGATCTGCGCCGTTAGACCCGTGCTGCATGGAGGCCCACCAACTACAATTTATGTATGGGAGGTGTGGCTGGTCGGGATCGACCCCGATGGCCTTATGCCAGCACTCGACGGCTGCCATCTTCATCACTGCTCATGGCACGCCCAGATCGGTGGCAGTGGCGCCATCGACGCCGAGCGCCTCGACGTCGACCGATCAAAGCCAGCCGGGCTCAGGCGTCATCGCCATCCGCACGGGCAACCTAACGCCAAGCGCGAACGCACGACGATTAGCACGCCTGGAGCATGGCTGGTGCACGTCGAGACCATCGTCTCCACGCTCTACTCACCATCGGACGAGACAGGGCGCATCTAGGTGGACTAAGTGGACAAGCTGCGGTATCCTTGGAGCCGTGCCCTCCCCGTACATGACCGCGTCGGAAGTCGCCGAGGAGCTCGGGATCTCCAAGAGCGGCGTCTACAAGTTGATCCAGCGTGGAAGGCTCCCTGCCATCCGGCGCAGCGAGCGCGGGATGCGGGTCTCGCGACTGGCCTTGGAGGCATATCAACGCCACCTTCGTGGCGGCGGCGCCATTCCACCCATCAAATACTCGAACAAGAACCCCAACGACCTGCTCGTCGAGTTCGAAGCGGATGCCGGCATGAGTCCCACCGAGTGGGAGCGCCGCTGGAAGTCCGAGGAGATCGAGGACAGCGCCGAGAATATGAGCCTCACCGTTCGCGCCATGAGCCTGCTGCTGTACATGTACCGCGAAGGGTCCGAGGATGGGCGTACCGGATTTGCACCGATGCCTCGCTCAGCAGCAGCCTGACGAACGCCCTCATCAGGCAGCGTGAAGGACCGAGCCCGCGCAGGCTCGTCGGCTTGACTGTCCGCAACCGCAATCATGCACCCATGCCAACTGTCAGGATAGAGGCCATTTTTCTCATCCTGCCCGCATGCAATTCTGCAGCGCCCGCTCGATAGCGACCCAGCCACGCATTACCCGACGCGCTCAGCGCTGAGAAAGGACCGACATGGCCACCGCAAGCACCGACTCCCCAACCCAGATCTCAGCGGTACTCGCCTCCGCGGTGGGCGGCGATGGCCCCGAGGAGGCCCGATGGGCGAGCGCCCTGCGGCTGCGCTGCCGTCTGCAGCCCGCGGGCGGCTCGGGGTCCAAGGTGATGCCGCCGACCTATGCGCCCGAACGGCGGGGGGATCCGCCGGTCTATATCCGGGAGACGCGCCGAATTGACGGCGCCGAGCACGACTGCGTGCTGCTGGACGGGATCGCAAGCCAGGCCAACCGCATCGAGGACTCGCTGGCTGCGTGCATCCAGAGCAGCGAGATCCCGCTTCCCACGATCGAAGTTGACCAGGGAGAATTCGGCTTGCACTCCGGCCTCGAGTTCTCTCACCGGTGCTTCGACGCATGGATCGAGGACGCCCAGATCGACGGCCGTCGATTTGGCGAGACAGAGCTCTTCAAGCGGCTTGCAGCGTCGCCTTCACGGCACGACCTCGCCGCCCTCATGGAGACCTTTCCGGTTGGAATCCTGCTCGGCTGCTGGGCCTCTCGCAAGAAGAACCCCCAGGGCACGACACGGCTCGCCCGCATGCTTTGCAGCGAGATCATTGCCGTTGACGGAGTGCCAGGATCGCGCCCTGCATCCCGAATCGACCGCCACCACGTGAGCAGCGCGGTCAAGCTGCTGCGTACGACGGACACCAGCAGCGACCGCTTCAGCCTCGCTGCCTCCGATGATGGAAAGGCGCCAAAGGGCGCAGAAAGCCCCTCCGAACTTGGCTACGGCAACGTCGCTCCCGGCATCGCGGCACACGGCGGCATCACGATGGATCACGCGCTGCAGATCGCTACAGTCAGCATGCCCGCGCTGCGCGAGTGCGGATTCCCGACCACAGAGGGCAAGCGCAATCCGGGCCGCGACGTAGCGGGTCGCGTGATGCTCACCGCTCTTGCGTTGAGAATGCTCGCTCTTCAGCTGGAGCGCGGATACGACCTGCGCTCGGGATGTCTGCTGGTGCCAGAGGATGAGCCCACCGTCGAGTTGGTCGGACGGCTCGGCAAGACGGTGGCAGCTTGGCCCTTGATCTCCATGAGCACCGGCGACCTGCTCGCGGATGCGATCGCCGCTGGTGCCAAGCACGATCTCTCATGGTCTTCTCAGAAGATTCACCTGACGGTCAGCAACACCCAGTTGGACCTCTTGCGCCAAAGCCTGGCCGGGTCGGCCGCCGAAGCCGAGTAGCGTGCTCGCGATCCGCTGCCAGTTCGTGAACGGCACCTACCAGGCGGCCGTGCCAGGCGACGTCGGCGAGCCGGAGTGGCCGCCGCACCCGGCGCGCCTGCACGCAGCGATGGTCGCCGCGGGCTGGGCGATCGGTGGCGCGCGATTCCCTGAAGACGCCTACGAGGCGCTTTCATGGTTGGAGCGTCTGCCGCCGCCGTCGCTCTCCTGTCCGATTGAGGTGAGCCGGCGGACGGCGCCAGACGTCTACGTGCCGCGCAACTTGACCTCTGCAGAGACGCGCGATGTGCTCAGCGCGATGAGAGGTGGGCGAGACTCATCGCGCCAGAGCGGCAGAGTTTCGCGCCGCTTCCCGACCTCCATCCCGGGCGATGATCCAGTGTGGTTCCTCTGGGACGATGCTGACTCCACCCACCGGCCCGCCATCGAAAGGCTCGCGCGCGAAGTGCAGTATCTAGGCTCGAGCCGCAGCCCGGTGTGCTGTGACCTCGTCGAGGATGCGCAGGTGCCGCCGACCTTGCTGCCTGGAAGCGGCGAAAACATTTCTTCGCTGCGCGTAGCGACGCCTGGCTTCACAGATGGGCTGCTTGGAAGTCGCCACGCGCATCCGGCTCCCACATTCGGGGTTCCGACGCCATATAGACAAGCATCCGAGCCAGTCCCAATTGGCGTCCCCACCCCATCTGGCCCCTTCGCCGATCTCGTCGTTCGTGCCTTCGACCAGTCCTTTCCGTTCACGATCCTCCACGCGCCGATGATCGCGCACGCCTTCCGCGAGGCGGTCCTTGCACACGCAGGCGATGGCGCACCGGCGATCCTGCATGGACACGAACGCAACCCGCATGTCGCGTTCCTGCCTCTGGCCAATGTGGGACACATGCACGCAAGCGGCCAGATCGTCGGCGTCGCAGCGGCGATACCTGGCAATGCCAGCGACGATGAGCGTGCTCAGATCATCGCCGCGGTCGATGCGGTCACCCATCTGCGCAACCTCGGCGTGGCAGGCTCCTGGCGGCTGCGGCCGGCACGTGAGCGCACGCTGCGCTCGCTCGCTCCATCGCGCTGGATCGGTCCGGCCCGGCGCTGGCAGACGGTTACGCCGGTGATCCTGGACAGGCACCCGAAGAGTCGTAGCGACGAGGCGTTCGAACGCGCGCTGTATGCCACTTTCGAGCACGCCGGCTTGCCGCAGGCGCCCGAACGGCTCGAGTGGTCGGAGATCCCGTGGCAGGCGGCGGCTCTGCCCGCTCCTGCCTACCAAGATCACCGCCTGCCAAGTGGCCTGCGCATCCACGCCGAGGTGATTTTCGAGCAGCCCCTATGCGGCCCGCTGCTCGTTGGACGAGGACGCTATTTCGGCGTCGGGCTGTTCGCCCCGGTTGACCTGGATGACGACCACCATGACTGACAGTGAATCGATATCGCCCGATCGGTTCGGCGACTTTTACAAAGAGCTCTATCCCGAACGCACGCCATATCGATGGCATGAACGCGCAGCCCGGGAGCTTGCCGATGGCCACGCCTGGAAGGGCGAGAGGATTTGGGAGGCGCTGTCGGCACCGACCGGTGCCGGCAAGACGACGCTTATCGAGTGCTTTCTCTTCGCGCTGGCCTGCACAGAGGGGCAGCCGTCATTCCCTCGCCGGCTCTTCTGGGTCGTGGATCGCCGCAACGTCGTCGACCAGGTCTTCGAGCACGCCTTCGGCGTGGCCCAGCTGATCGCCGATGCGCCCGAGGGCGGGCTCCTCAGCACAGTGCGCGCACGGCTGGAACGGCTTGCCGCCGGCACCAAAGCCGACGGACCCGTCCAAGTGCGCCTGTGGCGCGGCGGGCTGACCGGTGAGCCACCGATGACTTCAAAGCAAGGCGACGGCGGCATGCGGGCTCCGCTCTCGCCAGTCGCAGCCACTGTCGTCTGCTCGACCATCGATCAGGTTGGATCACGGCTGCTGTTTCGCGGCTACGGCATCTCGCGCCGCTCGCGCCCGATTGAGGCCGCGCTGGTCGGGACCGACAGTCTCATCATGCTTGATGAGGCGCATCTCTCCGGCGCCTTCCAAGCTACCGCGAGCGCGGTAGCAGACATGCAGAGAGACACTCCGCTGCACAGACCTCGTGTCCAGGTGGTGGCGGTGACCGCGACGCAGGCACAGCCTGATCCAGAGCATATGGCGGCGAGCGCAACACATGCCGAGCCTGCTCCAGAGCATATCTTCAAGCTGACAAACGCCGAGCGAGAAGATCCAGCTTTGGCCCGACGGCAGGCAGCCAAGCGACCTGTCACCCTCATCCCCGCGCGCAACCCAGCACTTGCTTGCGTGCGGGCAGCGCGGGCATGGGCTGACGAAGGCCGACGTGTGATCGGCGTCGTGGCCAATACGGTCGGCAGCGCCCGGCAGATCGCAAAGGCGCTAAGACCGCACGGCCAGATGGTGCTCATCATCGGCCCGGCGCGGCCGCTTGACAGGGAACGCCTGCTCGATCAGATCCCCGAGCGAAATGCGCGCACGCAACTCGAGCGGCCGCTGTTCGTAGTCGGAACACAAACGCTTGAGGTTGGACTCGACCTCGACTTCGACGCGCTTGTGAGCGAATGCGCGCCACTGTCCTCACTTGTGCAGCGCTTCGGTCGCCTGGACCGTGCCGGGGATCTCACAGCGGCGAACAAACCAGGCTGCGGTGCAGTCGTCCAGCCACCGAAGCCGTGCCCCGTCTACGAAGAGGCAACGGCGTCGGCCTGGCAGTACCTGTGCGAGCGCGCAAAGACGTCGCCGCTGCAATTCGGCGCTGCCGACGTCGCGAACCTGGTTGCCGGAGCGCCGCCCGGCGCAAGGGAGATTGCGTCGCCCAGACCGCCGAAGCTGCTCCCCCTGCACGTAGAGCTCTTCGCACAAACAAGCCAAGATCCGGTGCCGAACCCATACGTCGCGGCATTTCTGCGTGGCGAGCGGGCACACGAGCCAACAGACGTGCAGATCTGCTGGCGTGCAGACCTCACCGACGGAACACAAGCATCGTGGACGGAGCGTGTGGAAGCGCGCCTGCCCCATCCTGGAGAGCTATTGTCGCTATCGCCGCGTGCCGCTCACAGGTGGCTCGCACATCGAGAAGCGCGCGACGGGCTGGAAGGCATCGACGACTTGGCAGACGTCGAAGGCATCTCCGCAGAGACAGACGAGCCACCGCCTTCAAGCGAGCCGCCGACTTTCGTGCGCGTACCTTCGCCAGACCCGGACGGGGACGTCAAACCAGAACACATATCGCTTTCGGAACTGCGCCCCGGAAACGTCATAGTCCTGCCCGCCATCTGGGGAGGTTGCGACGAGTACGGCTTTGACCCGTCATCGCACCGACCAGTGAGCGACCTCGGCAACCTCTCCCGCTCGCGTCCGCGGCTGCTCCTCTCGCCGCAGATCGGTACTCCACCCGATCTGCTCGACGCCGCCTCTGAAACGCTCCAGATGATGGCGAGAGAAGAGATCTCCGAGGAGGAGGCATACCGACAGCTGCGCGATCCGACGGTCGAGTGGCTCGCGTCGGCAGGCTCAGCGACGTCGCAGACACCGGCCGAGCAGGTCCAACGGCAACTGGCGAGCACCCTCTCGCGAGCAGGCAAGGCAATTCGCCTCGCCGGCGGAGACGAGGCGACATCGACTGACATCGTGCTGGTGCCGCGGCGAGATCGTAAGCAGGATTTGGGCGCAGCTGTCCGCTATCGCACGCACGCTGAGAAAGTAGAAGAGCGCGTAAACGCCTTCGCCGCGCGCCTGAACCTGCCCGACGCGCTCACGGAGACGTTGAAGGTCGCTGCACGCCACCACGATCTCGGCAAGCTGGACAGGCGCTTCCAGGCGTGGCTCAACGGTGGATCCACAGCAGACCCGAACCTGACCCTCGCCAAGTCCGAGCGCGGTCCCGGCACGCCACGCTCGTGGGTTGCCCGCAAGGAGTCGGGCTGGCCGCACTCCAAGCGCCACGAGGCAGTGTCCGCAGCTCTGCTGGACAGGATCGAGTCCTGGCCGCGGCAGATAGATCGCGAGCTGCTGCTCTACCTCGTCTCCACCCACCACGGTGACGGGCGCCCTTTCCGCCGGCATATCCAAGACAGCGAGCCGGTTCTCGTGAACGCACAGATAGGCGGAGAGACTGTGAGCGTTTGGTCGGACGCGGAGATCCCGTGGTATGAGCATGCTGATCGCTTCGTTGCGCTGAACGAGCGCTTCGGAGCATGGGGTCTTGCGGCGATCGAGTCGCTGCTGGTACTCGCCGATCGCGGCGTCTCGGCGGAGGGTTCGTGAACACGATCGCGCTCAGCGGTCTGAAGGCGGAGAACCCGCTCGCGTTCCTCGCCGCACTCGGGACGCTGTCACTCCTGCAAGAAGGATCGAAAGAGCGACCGCGGATGTCGTGGGAGCAACATGCAGGCACATGGGTGCCCGCATTGCGCTCGGGCAGTCTTCGCTCTCAAGGCGACGTGGTCGAGGCGCTTCTCGCCATCCATACTCAGCGTGACCTCGACGCGGAGCTCGGATGGGAGAAGGACATCATGAAAGTGACGCGCCCGCAGGTACGCGACCAGCTCTCTTTGCACGATCTCGACTCGGAGTCGACTCGGCTTCTTGCCGCCTGCGTCGCCGAGCTCCCGCCCCGCCGCGACGGCGAGCACGTTCACTACACGCCATTCCGCCTGATGCCTCGTGTTGGGCGAGCGAGGTTCCTTGACACGGCGTTGCGTGAAAGCCACAACGGAGTCGAGCATCTTCGCTCCTGTCTCTTCGAGACCTGGTGCTATATGCCAGACACGCAGTCAATGCGCTGGGATCCAGCTTCGCTCGTTCCCGCAAGAGCGTTGATGGCCGAGGCGCCGACACACGCCAAGCCTCACGGCGTGCCTGGCGCGATTCTGCTCGCGATCCGCGGCCTTGCCTCATTCCCCCTTATCACTCAGCGCGACCGCGCCCGCTCTGCGGGCATGGTCAACCACAGTCGCTTCGTGTGGCCGATCTGGCGCGATCCGCTGCAGCTGCCTGTGATTCGCATGCTGCTCTCGATGCGGTCGCTGTACGAGCTCGACGACGCGCATCACAACGGCAACCGCTCGAACACCGATGAGCGGTTGCCGCAGGCACCGGACCAGATCACGGGGCTCTGGCGACAGCACCCCCTGCGAACCGACGTGGAAGCATGGCTTCACGCCCACGGCGTGATCGCGACGTTCTCAGCACCTCGGGTGCGACGTGGAGAGGATGACGAGGCGCTCGGCTGGGGAGTGCCGAGGATCGTCGGAGAATGAAGGTCGACAAGGCCCTAAGATGCAAGCATGTTCGGCCTGCTCTTTGGCGGTAGAAGACGCTCCCCCGCGCTGTTCTACCTGCGGCTCGGCTTGCTCGCAGCGGTGCTGCTCGCAACCTTCGTGCTGCACTTCTCTGCCACCGACCTCGCGGCGCTGCGCATTGTGCGCATCGTCATCGTGGTCCTCATCCTTCTGGGAGCACGCTTCGCAGGCGGTCGCCTCGGCGGTCCCTGGCGCAACCGCCGATCGCCTCGGCATCACCTCGACGCAACCGCAGGCGAAGCGCCCCAGCCGGCGACAGACGAGCAGACAAAGCATCAGTTTCACTGAGCACCGACAAGAGATGTGCCTGGTGGGCCATGCTCGCAGAGGCTTGGTGAAGTGTGTCCCAGCCGGCGCTGCGCATCTTCATCGGCTCGGACATCGCGATGATGAGAGCCCCTCAGCGACTACGGCCGGCCGCTGTACGGATAGCTGACCGAGACCATGATAGGGCCGCTCTCGCCGGTGGCGATCGGCGATCTGCTTGCCTCTCCGCCTCCCGTGCAGAGCACCATTCGTTCCACCAGAGCGATTCCAATAGTCATGCTTCCGTCCTAGTCGTCTGCAAGGATCTGCGCCTCACCCTGATCACGGAGGCTTCCACGACCTCCAACGCAGATGCCCTCCCCTCTCCCAGACCTCATCCCGGCGAGGATCCTCAACGAGCACGTCTACTGCAGGCGGCTCGCCTACCTGGAGTGGGTAGATAGCCAGTTCACCGACAACGCCTACACGGCCGAGGGCAGCTTCGTGCACCGGAACGTCGACCGTGAGCGCTCAAAGCCGCCGGAGCCATCTGCCGCCGAGTCACCATACGCTTCCGAGAGCGCAGATCAGGCGACCGCTACGCCGCCATCGAGCACAGCGATCACGGTCTCCTCACAACGCCTTGGCCTGATCGCAAAGATCGATCTGCTGGAGGCCACAGACGGGGTGGTTGTACCGGTCGAGTTCAAGCGCGGGCGTCCACGCTCCCAGGACGCGCCGCTGTGGGAGCCAGAGCTCGTGCAGCTCTGCGCCCAGGTGCTGATCCTGCGTGACTGCGGATACGAGTGCCTCACGCCGAAGCCTATTTCGCGCAGACCAGGACGAAGCACAGGGTGCAGATCACCGACCAGCTGATCGACATGGCGTTGACTGCGATCAAGCAACTGCGGGCAGACGCTGGCGCCGACCACCCGCCACCACCGCTGATCGACAGCCCGAAGTGCCCAGGCTGCTCGCTCGTGGGGATCTGCCTGCCTGACGAGGTTCACGCGCTCAGCGACGGCAAGCAGAGCCGCCCGCCCAGACGACTGGTTGCGAGCGATCCCGCATCCTCTCCGCTATACGCGACCACGCCGGGAAGCCGTCTCACAAAGCGCGGCGGACGAGTCATCCTGATCGAAGAGGGCAAGCAGGTCGCATCCAGGCGCCTCATCGACGTATCTCACATCGCGGTGCTTGGCAATGTGGATCTGAGCAGCTCACTGCTTCGAGCTTGCTTCGAGACCGGCGTGCCCGTGCTGTGGTTCACCGCAGGCGGCTGGTTCAAGGGGGTCGCGACCGGCATGCCGCCCAAGAACATCGCCGTGCGTATGCGCCAGCACAGAGCGGCAACGATAGGCAGCCCTGAGCTTGCTGCTCGCTTCGTCGCAGGCAAGATCCGCAACTGTAGGACCCTGCTGCGTCGCCACGCCGGCCAGGAATCGGCAAAGGTGCTTGGGGCAACTCTCCGAGCTTGCGAAGGCGGCGGAGGCCGAGCGCTCGATCGAGTCACTACTCGGCATCGAGGGCACCGCGGCACGACTGTACTTCTCACAATTCAGCCTGCTGCTGAAGAACCTGCCGGAGAGCTTCGCCTTCGAGGAGCGCAACCGCAGACCCCCGAAGGACCCCATCAACGCACTGCTCTCCTTCCTATATGCCCTGCTGGTCAAGGACGTGACCGCGGCCGCGCTTGCCGCCGGCCTCGATCCCTATGTCGGCGTCTACCACCGTCCCGGCTTCGGCCGCCCGGCGCTCGCGCTCGATCTCGCAGAGGAGTTCCGCCCGCTGATCGGCGACTCCACAGCCATGATGGCGATCAATAACGGCGAGTTGCACAAGGAGGACTTCATCTCCCGGGCAGGCGGCGTCTCGCTCACCGACAAGGGCAGGCGCAAGGCGATCGCTGCCGACGAGCGCCGGATGACCAGCGAGCTCACCCATCCCCTCTTCCGCTACAAAGCGAGCTACCGGCGCAGCCTCGAGATCCAAGCGAGGCTGCTGGCCGCGGTGCTCACCGGCGATGTGCCTTCCTACCGCCCCTTGACAACTCGATAGCAAGCGACCCGCCGTGGCCGACCGCACGCGCTACCTGCTCGCCTACGACGTGCGCCACCCAAGGCGGCTGCGGCGGGTCCATCGCCTTGCCAGCGACTACGGAGAGCCGCTGCAATACTCCGTGTTCGTCTGTGATCTCACAGGCGTCGAGCTGATCACGCTCAGGCAGAAGCTGCTCGAGGAGATCAAGGCGACCGAGGACAGCATCGGCATCTTCGATCTCGGTGCTCCGACCACACGAGGCGTCGAGTGCATCGAGTTCCTTGGCGTGAGACGCGAGCTTCCCAGCGACGACCCGGCCATCTGGTGACGGTGCGAGGGCTGAAGTGCGCTCAGAATCCCGGAGACCTCTCGATGGCCTCTATCGCCTGTATTGGTAGGGGTTTAAGGCATTGTGCAGCGGCACATGCCCAGCGTTTCGTCAGCTCGGCGGCGGACCGCTCGCAAAGGTTCGCAAAGTGCCTGGAAATGCGCGCTAAAATCCGCGAGCTGTCACCGGAGACGTGAGTCTCCGGCCCTGTTGAAGCTGCGGAGTCATCAAGATCCTGTGACCCTCATCTCGCAGCGTCACCGGAGACGTGAGTCTCCGGCCCTGTTGAAGCCGGGTCACCATCGTGGTTGCCGGGGATAGCGAGGATGTCACCGGAGACGTGAGTCTCCGGCCCTGTTGAAGCGAGGCGTGGCAGCGGGCCGCCGAGCGTTATGGACGCGTCACCGGAGACGTGAGTCTCCGGCCCTGTTGAAGCCTCGGCATCGCGGATCGCGCGCTTGCGCTCCAAAGTGGGTCACCGGAGACGTGAGTCTCCGGCCCTGTTGAAGCGCGAACACGATGAACGTAAGCGCCATCAGTCCGACGTCACCGGAGACGTGAGTCTCCGGCCCTGTTGAAGCCAGGAGGCCGCGGGCATGCCGGTTCAGGTTATCGAGTCACCGGAGACGTGAGTCTCCGGCCCTGTTGAAGCGAGAGTTCTTCGGGCTTGCGCTTCCGCATCTCCGCGTCACCGGAGACGTGAGTCTCCGGCCCTGTTGAAGCCAGTCGCCCGGGTCGCAGTACCAGCGCGCGAACGCGAGTCACCGGAGACGTGAGTCTCCGGCCCTGTTGAAGCGACATGCTGGTTGATCTGCGCTCGCAGGCTAGCCCGGTCACCGGAGACGTGAGTCTCCGGCCCTGTTGAAGCACGGCACCGGCACGCTGAACATCGACGCCAGCCGCATCGTCACCGGAGACGCGAGTCTCCGGCTCTGTTAGCCTTGTGCTGCCACGCAATCTCGTCGCCCGAAGCGTAGTCACCGGAGACGTGAGTCTCCGGCTCAGTTGAAGCCGCTCGGCGCGGGAGGTCGGTGCCTACTACCGCTCGGCGTCACCGGAGACGTGAGTCTCCGGCTCTGTTGAAGCATGGTAAGTTCTCCTAGTTGATCGCTCCCACTTGCGGTCACCGGAGGCATATCTCCGGCTCTGTTGAAGCGGCACTGTCGCGATTCAGGGCGACCAGCGCAATCTAGTCAGAGCCGGAGACACGTATCTCCGGCTCGGTTGAAGTACGGCGAGTCTGCCGAGCACGCCTTGACAAACCTCGCACGTCACCGGAGATGTGAGTCTCCGGCTCCGTTGAAGCTGGGTGATGAGTCAAGTCGGCCACCGAGACTCCGCATCACCGGAGACGAAAAATCTCCGGCCCTGTTGAAGGAGCGCGTAGGATGTTTGCAGCGTCTCGTGATTCATGTCACCGGAGACGTGAGTCTCCGGCTCTGTTGAAGCAGGACATACAGGCCGAACATCCACAGGCCGTTGGCGTCACCGGAGACGTGAGTCTCCGGCTCCGTTGAAGTTACGGGCAGCGGGCGCTGTGTATCGGCGCACTCTCGCCTCACTGGAGACTCACGTCTTTAGCTCCGGAAGCACCTGCGCGCACCGCCTCGCGCTGCGCTCACCGAAAAATGGCCATGCGAGGCACCGGCGCCCAACCGCCCATCAGCGCCATGACAAATCGCAGCGCATGAACCTTCGCTACCTGCGAGCCTATGCGCGTGACCGACATCGTAACCCCGGATGAGCGCTTGGCGCAGGAGCCAGTCTCACCAGACACGGCCACCCAGACCCCCACCCCACCCGACGGCTCCAGCTTCGCGGCCGTATCGCATTACTTCAACGTGGCCGCCGAGCGGCTGGGCGTCAACGACGGCCTGCGCGCGGTCCTGCAGATGCCCGAGCGCGAGGTCCAGGTGCAGATCCCGGTCAGGCTGAGCGACGGACGCATCCAAGTCTTCACCGGCTACCGGGTGCAGCACAACTCCGCTCGCGGCCCCTACAAGGGCGGCCTGCGCTACCACGAGCAGGTGAGCCTCGACGAGGTGCGGGCGCTCGCAGCGCTGATGACGTGGAAGACCGCGATCGTCGACGTCCCGTTCGGCGGCGCCAAGGGCGGCGTGGACTGTGCCGCAGGAGAGCTCAGCGAAGAGGAGCTGGAGCTGATCACCCGCACGTTCGTGGACAGGATCGCGGACGTGCTTGGCCCCAACCACGACATCCCGGCGCCGGATGTGAACACGAACGCGGCGGTGATGGCGTGGATCATGGACGAGTACGGCAAGCTGCACGGTGATAACCCGGCGGTCGTCACCGGCAAGCCCGTGTCGCTTGGCGGCTCGATCGGACGTGAGTCGGCGACCGGACGCGGCGTGGTTCACGTCCTTCAGGAGGCCGCACGGAGCCTGGATCTCCAGCTAAGCGATACGCGCGTGGTAGTGCAGGGGTTTGGCAATGTGGGCTCCTGGACCGCGCAGATCGCGGCGGAGTTGGGGTGCAAGGTGATCGGCGTCTCCGACGTGAGCAGCGCGATCCACAGCGAGGCCGGGATCGACCCGAGCCTGCTGGCGCGCCACATCGCTGAAGGCGGCGAGCTGGCCCAGTACCCACAGGTGGGTCACGCAGATGGCGTGGAGCAGATCACGCCGCAGGAGCTGCTCGCGCTGGAGTGCGAGGCGCTGATCCCAGCTGCGCTTGGCAACGTGATCAACGCCACCAACGCAAGCTCGGTGCGGGCGCGCATCCTCGTCGAGGGCGCAAACGACCCCACCACGCCACAGGCAGATGAGATCCTCAACGACAGCGGCGTGCTGGTGATCCCCGACGTGCTCGCCAACGCCGGGGGCGTGATCGTCTCCTACTTCGAGTGGGCGCAGAACCTGCAGCGCTTCAGCTGGGATGCGCAGGAAGTCAACGACCGTCTGGCTGCTCGAATGTGCCGTGCGTACGCGCAGGTGGCAGAGCGTGCGCACGCCAGCCACACCTCGATGCGCCTCGCCGCCTACGAGCTCGGGATCGGCCGCGTCGTGGAGGCCGGGCGCCTGCGCAGGCACGGCGGCTACGTCTAGCCGCAGGCGCCTGACCTGTCTTCGACAATTCCTCATTTCGCTTAAGTGGCGATTGAGTGCATGCGTCGATCGTTACGTCCGAAGCAAACGTGAACTGGCATGTACGAAACAGCACATGAATGAACACAGCGGGCGGCCCTGGCCCATCTATCTGTTGGGGCTCGCCGCGATCGGCGCGATCGTCACCGCCTACCTGGTCGTAGGTCCACCCTCCCAGAGCACCGCGTCCGCGACCCGGATCGTGACCGCGCAGAGCGGCGTGGTTACCTCCACGGTGTCGGGTAGCGGCAACGTGGAGGCCGCCAAGCAGCTCGACCTGGGCTTCAAGACCGGCGGCGTCGTCAGCCACATCTACGTCTCCCAAGGCCAGCACGTGGTGGAGGGGCAGCTGCTGGCCGAACTGGACCCCGAGAGCGCCGAAGTCACCCTCGAACAGGCACGGGCCACGCTGAAGACCGCGGAAGCGAACCTCGCGCAGGAG
Organism: Solirubrobacteraceae bacterium; assembly: GCA_036008645.1. Taxonomy (GTDB): domain Bacteria; phylum Actinomycetota; class Thermoleophilia; order Solirubrobacterales; family Solirubrobacteraceae; genus Palsa-744. The sequence continues at coordinate 120,369 of DASYNI010000010.1, read as the reverse complement.
GAAGAAACCGACGGCGAAGGCTCGAGCTCGTCCGGTGCCGCAGGCACGCGTGCCACGACCGCGTCTATCGCTTACACGACGCGCTCCCTGTCCACCTCTACCACCGAAGCGATGCCGCAGAGCACGAGCGGCACGAGCATCGAAGGCAAGACCGGCCAGGAAGGCACAGGCCACAGCAAGCAGCAGAACGAAGACACGGGCACTTCGAAGGCCAACAAGCCCGCAAGCGGCGGCGACCAGGAACACAAGGACGCTGGCGGCAAAGGCGCCTCTCCCCCATCGTCCTCTTCCTCAAGCACCAGCTCCTCCGGCAAAAGCTCGGCCTCCACACTGAGCAGCGCCGCCCGGGCGGCGAACATCGCCTCCGCGAGCGCGGCCGTCAAGAGCGACAAACTGGCCGTCCAGAGCGACGAAGAGGCGCTCGCGAACACCAAGCTCTACGCACCGCAGACCGGCACGCTGGTCTCGCTTTCCGGCGAAGTCGGCGAAACCGTCTCTGGCACAGGTACCACGAAGGCTTCATCTGGCAGCAGCTCCTCCGAAGGCTCCGACGCGGCGGCATCCTCCTCCGCGCTGGGGCGCTCGACGGCTGCGGCCAGCCGCGAATCCACGGACGACTCGTCCTCCACAGGGTCTTCGTTCGCGGTGCTGAGCGACCTTTCCTCAATGCAGCTGGTCGTGCCGATGAGCGAGTCAGAAATCGGGCAGGTGAAAGACGGTCAGCCTGCAACCGTCACGATCGAAGCGCTGGAAGGTAGCAAGCTGGCCGCCGAAGTGACCGCAATCTCGATGCTGCCGACCAGCAACAGCGGGGTCGTCAGCTACGACGTCACCTTCACGCTCGACCAGAGGATCGAAGGGCTGCGGCCGGGCATGAGCGCGACCGCGGAAGTCGTGGTCAAGCAGGCCGAAGGGGTCAACGTGCCGAGCAGCGCGATCACCGGCGGCACGGTGACGGTGCTCCATGAAGGCAAACAGGTGCGGCGCAGCGTGCTGACCGGCCTGGCAGGCAGCACTTCGACGATCGTGGTGAGCGGCTTGAGCGCCGGCGAACAGGTGGTGCTGCCCGCCGCCAGGAGCACGAGCTCCACCAGCAGCCTGCTCAGCCGCCTGGGCAGCAGGCTCGGCGGCAGCGGACTCGGCGGCGGCGCCTTCCGCGGCGGCGGCTTTGCAGCCGGAGCGCCGGGCGGCTGATAGATGAGGATGCCGCGCCAGAGCCAGCTCTCGCGCATCGCGGCCCGCACTGCCAGGACCGAGCCGCTGGTGCGCCGCGCCGCGCCGCCACTCGCAACTCAGAGTCGCGGCCCGGTGATCGAGGTCCAGGACGTGACCAAGGTCTACCGGCTGGGCGCGATAGCAGTACACGCCCTGCGAGGGGTCAGCGCACGAATCGAGCGCGGCGACTTCGTGGCGATCATGGGCAGCTCCGGGAGCGGCAAGAGCACGCTGATGAACATCCTCGGCTGCCTGGATGCCCCCACCAGCGGCCGCTACCTGATCGACGGGATGAATGCAAGCAGGCTCGACGAGGACGAGCTTTCCGACCTGCGCAACCGCAAGATCGGCTTCGTCTTCCAGAGCTTCAACCTGGTCGCGCGCACGAAGGCGATCGCCAACGTGGAGCTGCCGCTTGCCTACGCAGGGCTCAGCCGCACCGAGCGCCGCCGACGCGCGGAGCTCGCGCTGCGCTCGGTGGGTATGGGTGAGCGCATGCAGCACGTGCCGGCCGAGCTCTCCGGCGGCCAGCAGCAGCGGGTCGCGATCGCACGAGCGATCGTCACCAACCCTGCGCTGATCCTCGCTGACGAGCCCACCGGCAACCTCGACTCCCACTCCACCGAGGAGGTGCTGAGGATCTTCAAGCGCCTGAACGAGGAGGGACGCACCGTCGTCCTGATCACCCATGAGCCCGACGTGGCCCGTCAAGCAAGACGCGTCATCCACCTCAGCGACGGCCGCATCGACTCCGATCTCCCGGCAGCGGCAGGCAAGCGATGATCGGCGCCGAGACGCTGCGGATCGCCTGGAGCGGCATTGCCGCCAACAAGCTGCGTTCAGGTCTGACGATCCTCGGCATGACGATCGGCGTCGCCTCGGTGATCGTCCTGATCGCGGTCGGCAACGGCTCCTCCAAGGCGGTCGCGGAAAGCATCGAGGCGCTTGGCACCAATGTGTTGCTGGTGCAGTCGGGCGGCATCCGCGGCGCGGGACGGCTGGGTGGCGCGAGCACCGGGTCCGTCACGCTGACAAAGCAGGACGCCAGCGCGCTGGAAGACAAGCAGCTGGCCCCGGACGTCAAGAGCGCCGCTCCGGTGGTCAACGCGACCGGCGTCACCCTTGTCTACGGCAACACGAGCTATGAGCCCGGCACCTTCGTGGGCAGCACCCCCTCCTACCTGACCGCGCACGACTACACGGTCAGCGAGGGCAGCGGCCTGACCAGCTCGGAGGTCGCAAAACGCGAACGGGTCGCGGTGATCGGCCAGACCGTCACCGAAGAGCTCTTTCCCGGCCAGGACCCCGTGGGTCAGACGATCAAGGCCAACGGCGTGAGCTTCACCGTGGTCGGCGCGCTCGCGCCGAAGGGCAGCAATGGCGCCACCAACCTCGACGAAATCGTGATCGCGCCAATCAGTGCAGTCGAAGGCTCCCTCACCGGCTACGGCAGCGTCGACTCGATCACCGTGCAGGCGCAGTCGCAGTCGGCGCTCGGCGCGGCCGAAGCGGAGGTCAGCGAAATCATCGAGCAGCGGCACAAAATCACAGATACCGCCGAACCGGGCTTTCAGGTGTTCAACCAGGGCTCGCTGCTGAGCGCCTCCAACTCCACCAGCAGCGTCTTCACCACGCTGCTTGGCGCCGTGGCGGCGATCTCGCTGCTGGTCGGCGGCATCGGCGTGATGAACATCATGCTCGTGAGCGTGACCGAACGCACGCGCGAGATTGGCATCCGCAAGGCAATCGGCGCTCGCCGCAGCGACATCCTCACCCAGTTCCTGACCGAGGCGGTGCTCGTATCGCTGTTCGGCGGCCTCACCGGCGTGCTGGTCGGCATCCTGGCCAGCCAGTTCAAGATCGCTGGCGTGCAGCCCGCGATCGCCACCTATTCGGTCTTCCTCGCCTTCGGCGCAGCGCTCGCATCGGGCCTGTTCTTCGGCACCTATCCGGCAGCCCGCGCCGCGACCCTGCGACCGATCGAGGCGCTGCGCTTTGAGTGAGCAGGCAAACCCCATCGATCCCTCCATCGACCAGGAGCCCACGATGTCCGATCAGACCGACGTATTTGAGCCGATCGAGCAGGAGCAGTGGCTCGGCGACTCGCAGGAGCTGCCCATTAGGCCACGCCGACGCCTGCTCACGCCGCTCCCGCTGGCGCTTGGGGCCGTGCTGCTGATCGCCTGCGGCTTTATCGGCGGCGTGCTGGTGGAGAAAGCACAGACTTCCTCGGGCCCAAGCGCAGGCTCCTCTTCGAGCTTCTCCGCGCTGCGCTCAGCGCTCGGCGGCGCCTCCGGTACGCGCGGCGCCGGGGCGAGCACAGGCGCAGGCAGCTTCCTCAGCCGCGTTGGCGGCGGAGCAACCGTCGGGCAGGTCGCCTACGTCCACGGCGGCACCCTCTATGTCACCAACGCGGAAGGCAACACCGTGAAGGTGAGCACCTCCGAAGCCTCGACCGTGAGCAAGACGGTGAAAGCAACCGTCGGACAGATCCATCCAGGCGAAACGGTCACAGTGATCGGCGAAAAGAGCGCGGGCGGTGCGGTCATCGCCCGCTCGATCTCGGTCGGCTCCGGCGCCGGCGGCCTTGGCGCCTTCCTGCGTGGCGGCGCGGCCGCCGGCTCGCACGCCGGCACAGGGGGCGCCGCAAGCGAAGGACAAAGCCTCTTCGGCGGCTAGTCCCCAGCCAGCGCCGACCAAACTGCACAACGAACAAGGAGCTCAGGTGGCACCCATCAAACGTAAGAGAGCAACTCAGCCGGCCGCGGTGCTGGCGGCCTGCGCCCTGGCGAGCATCGGCATCGCCGCATGCGGCGGCGGCTCCTCGAAAAACGCCTCGGCGAACGGAGCCACGAGCACGTCGACCTCCACGTCGACTACAGGTTCGGCCGCCGGCGCAGCGCGCTTCGCAGCGATGCGCAACTGCCTGCGCAAGGAAGGCATCACGCTGCCCCAGCGTCGGGCTTTCCAGCACTCGAATGGAGGAGCTGCCGGAGCACCAGGCGGCGGCTTCCCGGGCGGCGGCGGTGGATTTGGCAGGCATCTACCGAAGGGAGTCAGCGCCGAAAAGCTTCAGTCGGCGCTCAAGAAATGCGGCGGCGACTTTCCCGGTGGATTCCGTGGCGGCTTCCACGGCGGCCGCGGCGGGGTCTTCAAGAGCGCAAAGGACAAGACGGCGCTGACGACATTTGCCGCCTGCATGCGCGAAAACGGCGTCAAGCTGCCAGCGCCGAACACCTCGGGACAGGGCCCGGTGTTCGACACCAAGGGCCTTGACACCTCGAGCTCCCAGTTCAAGAGCGCAGTGGAGAAGTGCCACAGCAAGCTGCCAGGGCCATTCGCCGACCAAGGTGGCCCACCGCCCTCAGGCGGCGCCTGAAAGCCCGGCGGGCTCAGCCTGGCCGGGCAGCGCAGCAGCCGCCCGGCCAGAGGCCCCTCCTGAGAACCGGCTCTAGGACTCCGCCTGCGCGACCGCCCGTCGCCTGCTCCGGCGCCGGGTCTCGCGCTCGCCCACGCGCTGGCCGATCGCGTCGGCGGCATCCTTGAGCGCGACGAGCGAGCTCTGCAGCTCCTTGATACTGACCTCTGGGAGATGGCCGACGAGTCCGAGTGCCGCGACCTGATCTCCATCTGAGTCGAATACCGGCACGGCGACGCTGACCGTCCCCTGCTCGGCCTCCTCCTGCTCCAGCGCGAAGCCCTGCTCCTTGGCCTCGGCGACCTCAGTCGTGAAGGCACGCTTGCTGGTGATCGTCTTCGGGGTCAGCTTGGCAAGCGCCGTGCTGGCAAGCATCTCGCGCAGCAGCTTGGCGTCGAGCCCGCCGAGCAGGACCTTGCCCAGCGCCGTCGCGTGAGCGGGCAGACTCGCACCGCGCCGCAACTGGACACCGAGCAGCCCCTGGCCCTCGGCGACGCTGCGCGCCACTCCGGCCAGCAACACGTCACGATCGACCAGCACGCCCAGCCTGACCGTATACCCGGTCTTGCGGCGCAGCTTGACGAGCTGACCATCGAGCGCCTGCACCACTCGGCTGGCATCCAGCGCAGCGGCGCCGATGTCAGCCGGCAAGAGACTGACGCGGTAGCGGCGCGAAAGCGAGTCCTGCTCGAGCATGCCGAGCGCCACCAGCGTGGTCATGTAACGGTGGACGGTGCTGCGCGATGCTTCCATCCGATCTGCCACGTCGGCGATCCCCTGCAATGGAGTCTGGCTGGAGAATCCCTTCATCACGAGCAAGCCGGTCTCCAATGACTGCGAGTAGCGCGGTTCGGTCAAGCGAGCACCGCTGCGCGATCCCATCTTCGGGCTCACATCCTCCCCCTTTCAGGGCACCCAGAAGTGCCGCCGCGAGCCGGCGCAGCGTTCACGACGGTGGGACGCACGCGCCCCGCCACCGGGCCGAGGATGCCCCGGCAAATCTGCGCACGTGTCTTCATCTGCGTTAGCACTCTGACTGTAGAAGGTGACTGCGAATAGTCCAGTAGACGAATAGTCCGCGTCGAACCTCCGAGCGTCGCGTAGTGCTCGCTCGTCCGAGTCGTCGAGGATCGACATCAATGGACGGTTGACATCGTATACCTATCTACTACTTGCATTGCCAACCGATGGCGTAGAACACGGCCGCGGCTTCAGCGACCACCGAGATCACTACCTTCTCCCACGACCCGCACGCGCGGTGTCATGGAGCGGCAAGCGAGGCTAGATCCACGTTCAACCCGTCCGTCAAGCGCCCATCCCTGAGCGTGTGCACGCGGTCCGCGAAGCCGCTGGCCTGCGGGTCGTGTGTGACCAGCAGCACTGGGATGCCCCGTTCGTGGCAGATCTCGCGTAGCAGGCGCAGCGTCTGCGCGGAGCGCATCGAGTCGAGGCTGCCAGTCGGCTCGTCGGCGAGCAGCAGGCGGGGCTCGTTCACGAGCGCGCGTGCGATCGCCACCCGCTGGCGCTCGCCCATCGACATCTGCTCCGGTGTGTTTTGCAAGCGCTCCCCCAGCCCGACCCGCTGCAGCCAGGGCTTCGCGGCTGCGTGCGCGTCGTTCAGGCTGTAGCCGTCGGCGAGCAGCTTCAGCGCCGTGTTGTCAAGCGCCGAGGCGCCCGGAGTGAGATGAAAGCTCTGGAAGACGAAGCCCACCTCTCGGCGGCGGAAGATCACGCCTTCACGCGAGGAACAGCGCGCCAGGTCAAGGCCATCGAAGAGCACCTCGCCCTCGTCCGGCGTCATCAGGCCAGCTGCGATCAGCAGCAGCGTGGTCTTGCCGGATCCGCTTGGGCCGTAGAGCGCAACGAGCTCCCCCGGCTGCACCTCCATGGACACCTCGTCCACTGCGATGATGGTCTCGCCGCCGCTGCGATAGCGCTTGACCACCTGCTGCATATGCAACGAGCTCAACGCCCCTCCGATCCGCCCCAGGCCCGCAGAGACGGAAACCGGATCACGTCCGCCACCTCGCGGCGGCTGGATGCCAGGCGCCCGTCGCTGAGCGAGAGCACTCTCGGCAGACCGACCACCGCCGCGACGTCCTCACTTGCAATCACCATCGCCAGTCCCAGCGCACTCGGCAAGCCGCGAAGCAGCGCGTAGAGCTTGCGTGCGTCGCTTGGCCCTGGAAGCACCGCGGGCTCGTCGACCAGCAGCACGCGTGGCTCGCGCACCAGCGCACGCGCGAGGTCCACGCGAATCCGCTCGGCCACCCCGAGCATGTCGACCGCGCAGCCGCCAAGCTCCCCCGCGCCCACGCGCTGCAGCGCCATCTGCGCGTTGCGGTCGGCCTCCTGAGCGCTGATCCCGTCGGCAACCAGCGGCATCGCGACCTGCTCCAGCGCCAGCCCACCCGCCGGTGGGCGCCAATCGCCGCGCACCAGCGCGATCCCGCCTCCTCGCCATAGGTGCGCGCGCCTGTCGATCGAGGCACCGACCTGCGCGCCATCGAAGAGGACCGACCCTGCATCCGGCACCTCGATGCCTGCCGCGATGCGCAGCAGTGTCGTCTTGCCGGACCGGCGCTCGCCCACGATCCCAACAGACTCGGCGGCGCGCAGGTGCAGGCTGACATGATCGAGCACGGTCATCTGCCTGGCGCCATCGCGGTAGCGCTTGGTGACCCGATCGAGCGACAGCAGGCTCACGGACATTCGGCCAGATGCTCCTTGAGCTCCCGGCGCGCACGAGCAATCCACCTCATCTCAGCCTTCAACTGCTCCTCGGTCCCGGCCCTGGAGAGAGCAATCATGCGGCTGCGCCAACCTTTCGCCTCCACGTCTGCCACGCGCAAACACTCTATGACCTGAAGGCAGTCTCGCTCGTAGTGGTCGAGCTTGTGCAGCAGCTTGCCGGCGTCCTGCGGGCTCGCAAAGCCGATCTGCGCGTGCAGCTCAGAGCGCACCAACGGCACGCGGCCACGGCAGAGCAGCCATTCCTCCAACGTCTGTTTGGCAAGCGGCGTGGCCCTGTAGACCCTGTGCCACTCGCCGGGCTTGCTGACCTTGTCGCCCTGCACCAGACCTTCGTTTTCGAGCTGTGCAAGCAGTTCGTAGATGCGCTTGCGCTCGATTTCCCACGCCGGGCCGAGCCTCATGTTCAACCGCCCCGCGAGCGCATAGCCATGACCCGGTCGCTCCGAGACCGTGGCTAGCACCGCGATCTTGGTCTGGCCCCGGGGGCCAAACAGCTTCACCCTATCCAAAGAGGCCATCGCCGCCCCGCTCTCGAATCCGCCAAGCCGAACTCCTCGGTTGGCGCATACTACACGACGGGCGTCTGAGCCTTAACCAATGTCTCCGACTGTTTCGGACCTTTCGGATATGCGGGCTCTTGGAGGAAGGCCCTCAGCCCTCTATCGCGGCGAAGACCTCGTCTACCAGCTTCTCGCGGTCGAGCAGATCGAAATGCTGCTCCAGGTAGCGGTCGGTCGCCTCCCGCGAATCGCCGTTCAAGGCCATGTTGAGCGCGATCAAACGCGCCCCGTCGGGGTCGGTCGAGCGCGCCCCAGCCAGTGCCGGCACAGCCTCGATGACCGGATCGGGTGACGATGACTGAAACGTCGCCGCCGCGATCGCCTCGACGGGCTCGGGCGGCGCAGCGCTTGGAACGGGTGCGGTCGGCGTCGCCACGACGGTCTCCGCCTCTGCCGGCAGCGGCGGAGACACCGGCTCGCTCACAGCCTCGTCTGTGGCGGCACGGCGCCCGCTGGCGGCGTCATAGAGCGCGGCCATGTCCGCCTCGACGGCGGCAAGACCCTGGGCCAGCTTGCCCGCACCACCGCGGAGGGTCTCGGCAAGCCCATGCAGATCGGCGTCCATCGACTCCACTCTGCTGCGCAGCGCGGCAGCGGACTGCGCCACCGCGGCGATGTGGGCCTGCGCGGCGGCGATCGCCTCGCTGCGCGTCTGCTGCGCGGCCATCTGCGCCTCCTGGGTCGCGCGCGCGGCCCGCTGCTCTGCGTCGCTGACGATCTGCGCAGCGGCGTCCTGCGCCGCGTCGAGTATCCCCTGCACCTGAGTCGCGGCGGCGGCGCCAACCGACTCCCCTCGCCGCACCTGAGAGCTCAGCTCGGCCACGGCGAGCGCAACCGCGCGCAGATGCGCGTCCACGGCGGCGGGCTCATACCCCCTGCGCGCAACCGGGAAGTCTCGCTTCTCGATCGAGAGCCGGTCCAGATCCACGGCGCCCATGCTAAGCGATCGAGGAGACGGCGGCGCTGTGCGCAGGCATGCCCCCGGGCTCAGCGGTCGGTCAGGCGATCTCGCCCGCGGGCGCCTCGCTGCTCTGCGCCTCGGCGAGGTCGCGCCGCAGCTGCCTGATCTCGTCCCGCAGCTGCGCTGCGTACTCGAAGCGCAGCTCGTCGGCGGCTTCCGCCATCTCCTCTTCCAGCTCGACGATCATGCGTTCGAGCTCGTGGCGCGGAGCGGACGATGCCGCGCGCTCGCGGCGGCGCCGACGCCCCTTGGGCACCTTGGAGTCACTCTGCAGGAACTCCGCGATATCGGAGATGCCCTTGACGATCGTCTCCGGCGTGATCCCGTGCTCCTGGTTGTAGGCGACCTGAATCGTGCGGCGGCGGTCGGTCTCGGAGATCGCCGCGCGCATCGCGGCGGTCTCCTTGTCGGCGTACATCAGCACCTTGCCGTTGACGTTGCGCGCCGCGCGACCGATCGTCTGGATCAGCGAGGTCTCCCCACGCAGGAAGCCCTCCTTGTCGGCGTCGAGGATCGCCACCAGCGAAACCTCCGGCAGATCGAGACCCTCCCGCAGGAGGTTCACGCCCACCAGCACGTCGTACTGGCCAAGCCGCAGCTCCCTGATGATCTGGATGCGCTCCAGGGTGTCGATTTCGGAGTGCAGGTAGCGACACTTGAAGCCCATCTCCAGCAGGTACTGGGAGAGGTCCTCGCTCATCTTCTTGGTCAGCGTCGTCACCAGCACACGCTCGTCGCTGCTGACCCGCTCGCGCACCTCGTTCATCAGGTCGTCGATCTGGTTCTTGGTCTCGCGCACCTCGACGTCCGGGTCCACGATCCCGGTCGGTCGCACGATCTGCTCCACGGTCCGCTGCGCGCGCGTACGCTCGAACTCGCCTGGCGTGGCCGATACGAACACAAGCTGCGGCGTGATCGAGAGGAACTCCTGGAAAGTCTGAGGGCGGTTGTCCAGCGCGCTCGGCAGCCGAAAGCCATAATCGACCAGCGTGGTCTTGCGCGAGCGATCGCCCTCGAACATGCCGCCGATCTGCGGCACGGTCTGGTGGGACTCGTCGATGAAGCAGACGAAGTCCTTGGGGAAGTAGTCGATCAGGCAGTAGGGACGCTCGCCGGGGGCACGGCCATCGAGGATCCGCGAGTAGTTCTCGATCCCCGAGCAGAAGCCCATCTCGCGCAGCATCTCCATGTCGTACTGCGTGCGCTGGCGCAGACGGTGGGACTCGAGCATCTTGCCTTCGGACTCCAGCTGCTGGCAACGGACATTCAGCTCGCGCCCGATCTCGGCCACGGCCGCCTCGACGGTGCCCTCCTTGACGTTGTAGTGCGTGGCGGGCCAAATCGCGACGTGCTCGAGGTCCTCCTCGATCACCTCTCCGGTGAGCGGATCGAACTGCTGCAGGCGCTCGATCTCATCGCCGAAGAAGCTCGCGCGGTAGGCGGTCTCCCCGTCAGCGGGGAAGATCTCCAGCGTCTCGCCCCTCACTCTGAAGGTGCCGCGCGAGAGCACCGTGTCGTTGCGGTTGTACTGGATGTAGACGAGCTTTGAGAGCAGCTTGTCGCGGTCGATCTCCTCGCCACGCTTGAGGATCTGCACGTTCATCTCGTAGACCTCGGGCGAGCCGAGGCCATAGATGCAGGAAACCGACGCCACGACGATCACGTCCCGGCGCGCAAACACCGCGGCCGTGGCGGCGTGGCGCAGTCGATCGACCTCCTGGTTTATCGCCGAGTCCTTCTCGATGTAGAGGTCCTTGCTGGGGACGTAGGCCTCGGGCTGGTAGTAGTCGTAGTAGGAGACGAAGTACTCGACCGCGTTTTCCGGAAAGAAGGTGCGGAACTCGTTGCAGAGCTGGGCGGCGAGCGTCTTGTTGTGCGCGATCACGAGCGTCGGGCGCTGCACCGCCTCGATCGTCGCCGCCATGGTCATCGTCTTGCCGGTCCCGGTCGCGCCGAGTAGCGTCTGGAACTGCTCGCCCTCCTCCACGCCGCGAGCGAGTTGTTCGATCGCGCGCGGTTGATCGGCCGTCGGGGTGAAGGCGGAATCGAGACGGAACTGAGGCATCGGCTCGCTCTACGGTAGCGGTGTTGAGCGGGGTGCTATTCCAAGCCCAGTTGCTTGGCGTAGTAATGGGTGTAGGTGGTCTCGGCCCCGAGCACCTTGCTGACGTAGGCCCTCGTCTGCGGGAAGGGGATGTCGCTCAGCGCGAGCTGCCTGCCCTGCGCCTTGGCCTTCGCAGACCACTGATCGACGTTGGTCAGACCGGCGTTGTAGGCGGCGATCGCGGGCAGCTGAGAGCCGCCGTAATGCTGCAGCAGGTAGCTGAGGTAGTAGCTGCCGTAGGCGATGTTGACTTCCGGGTTTGCCAGGTCGCTGACTGTGAAGGTCGTGCCATGTGTGATCTTGGCGAGGTATTCAGCGGTCGAGGGCAGGATCTGCATTAGCCCCTGCGCGCCGGCGGAAGATTCACGCGGATCGAACTTCGTCTCTGCGTAGATCACCGCCGCGACCAGCGCCGGGTCGAGGCGCTTTTCCTGCGCCTGGTGGCGGATGATCGATTCGTCGGCCAGCGGCAGGCTGTGTTCGCGACGAACCTTGGCCGTAAGCGCGATCCCCACGATCACCGCGAGCGCCAGCGCCAGGATCGCGCTCAAACGCAGCCGTCCGCGACGTCTGGCGCTCAGACCGATGCTGCGGCTGGTCGTTCGGGCGCTCATCTGCTCAGATTGTCGAGCACCCCGGACAGCTCCTGTTCCAGTTCCCCCAGATCTCCGTCATTGTGGACCACGAAGCTCGCTCGCTCCGCCTTCTCATGTGCTGAGAGCTGCCGCTCGTTGCGCTGGCTGACGCCAACGAGACCTCGGTCGGCCGTGCGCCGAGCAATCGTCTGCTCATCAGCGGCAATTGCGATCGTCGCGTCGCAGCCCTGCTCGAAGCCGGACTCGAACAACAGCGGGACCTCCAGCACCGCGGCCCGGGGCGGTGGGTCCTGGCTGCGGATGCGCTCGATCCATTCGCCGATCCGCTGTCCCACCAGCGGCCAGATCAGCCCCTCCAGCCATTCCCGCTCAGCCGGCTCGGCGAAGACGGCCTTGGCGAGAGCGCCGCGGTCGACCTCTCCCCCTGGCGCGACCTGCTCGCCCAGGCGCGCGACCACCGCCGCCACCACCGCCGGCTCCGCGTAGAGGGCGTGCACCACCGCGTCGGTGGAGAGCACCTCAGCGCCGAGGCTTTGCATGATCGACAGCGCGGTCGACTTGCCCGCGCCCATGCCGCCGGTCAGCCCGATCAGCGGCACCTCCATGGCGTCGCGGATCAGGCCTGTGCGGCTGCGTCGTCGACTACTGGGGCCTGCTCCTCCGGCGCTGCCTGCGCCTCGGGCTCCGCGGGCGCCTCGGCTGCCACGTCCGCCTCAGCCTCGGCGGGGACCTCGGCCTCCGCTGGCGCCGCAGGCTCCACAGCCTCGACCTCCGCTGGCGCCTCAGGCTCCGCAGCCGCTACCTCGACCTGCGCCTCAGGCTCCGCAGCCGCTACCTCGACCTGCGCCTCGGGCTCCACGGCCTGTGCCACGGGCTCAGCGATCTGTGCCTCGGCGTCGGGCGACTCCTGCACGGCGACATCCTGCGCCTCCGGCTGTGCCTCGGTCTCCGTTTGGGCCTCGGCCTCCAACTCCGCTTGAACCTCGCCCTCCGCCTCCGCCGGCGCCGCTGCATCGGCGGCCCGCTTCACCGGCAGGATCTGGTCCTCGACGCGCTTGGCCGACAGCGAGAGCCGCCTGCGCTCCGCGTCGATCTCGATGATCTTCACCCTGATCTCATCGCCTGGGTGCACGATCTCGCGCGGGCTCTCCACATGGTGGGCAGCCAGCTCTGAGATGTGAACCAGGCCCTCGACGCCGTCGAGGATCTCCACGAACGCGCCGAAGGTGACCACCTTGGTGACCTTGCCTTCCAGCTCGTCGCCGACGTTGTAGGTGTCGATGATCCGCTGCCAGGGGTCTTCCTGGGTCTGCTTGAGGCCGAGGGAGATGCGCTGGCGGTTGCGGTCGATGTCGAGCACCTTGACCTGCACGGTGTCCCCGATTTTCAGGACCTCGCTGGGGTGGTTGACGTGCGACCAGGAGAGCTCGGAGATGTGGATCAGGCCGTCGATCCCGTCGAGGTCCACGAAGGCGCCGAAGTCGACGATGTTGGAGATCTGGCCCTCGACGACCAGGCCCGGCTGCAGCCGGTCCAGAATCTGCTGGCGGACCTCCTTGCGCTCCTCTTCGAGCACTGCGCGCCGCGAGAGCACGACGTTGTTACGCGAGCGGTTGAGCTCGATCACCTTCGTCTCGATGTCGGTGCCGAGGTATTCGTCGAGGTTGGGCACGCGCCGGATGTCAACCAGCGAGGCGGGCAGGAAGCCGCGCACCCCGAGGTCGATGATCAGGCCGCCCTTGACGACCTCGATCACGCTGCCGATCACTGGCTCGCCGGACTCGGCGGCAGCCTCGATCTTGCGCCACGCCTTCTCGAACCGAGCGCGCTTCTTGGAGATGATTAGCCGGCCGTCGGGGTCCTCCTTGATGAGCACGAGCGCGTCGACCTCTTCGCCCAGCGCGACCTCCTCGCGCGGGTCGACCGTCTTGCGAATCGAGAGCTCGGTCGAGGGGATGACCCCCTCCGACTTGTAACCGATGTCGACGAGGACCTCGTCCTTGTCGATCCTGACGACGTGACCCGAAACGACCTCACCCTCCTCGAAAGGTTTGAGTGTCGCGTCGTAGTTGGGGACGATCTGGCCGTCGATCTCCAGAAGTAGTCCGTTTGATCCCTCGACCACCTTGGCCGCGGGGTTCTCTAGAGTGGTTTGCATTGCCAGCAAGCCTAGCGCAGGCTTGGTGTCGGGGCGAGCACGCCTGGCATGGGTCCTATGATTGGCCGTGATGCCTCTGCGAGCCACGAAGCGGGGAGCGCAGCGCACCCGGCTGCAGCGGGACTGCGAGGTTCTGATCTGCGGCGCGTCCTTCGCCGGCCTCGCGGTCGCGCGCGAGCTGGCGGGCAGCGGCGCGGACGTGCTGGTGATCGACCGCTATGAGATCGGCGAGCGGCAAACCTCCGCCTGCGGAATTCCCACCGACTGGCTGACTCGTCTCTCACTTCAGGACTCTCTGCGCCAGACCTTCGGCGAGCTGCTGGTCCACACCCCCTGGTCCTCGGTGCGCTGGTCGCTGCCGTGGACATTCTCCACCTTTGACTACAAGGAGCTCTGCAACCTGCTCTGGGAGCAAAGCGAGCTTTCTCAGGAGCGCTTCGAGACCGCGAAGGTGGACGGGATCACGCGCGGCGGCGACGCGGGCGAGCCGCACACCGTCCACACCGACCGCGGGGACATCAAGGCGCCTCTGGTGATCGACGGGCTGGGATGGAGACGCGTGCTGGCACAGGCGATGGAGATACAGCCACCCAATGCGCGGCTCTCACGCGGGCTGGAGGTACACCCCGGCGGTGCCGGGCAGGAGATGGAGCTGTGGATCGACGCCAAGTACGTGCGAGCGGGATATGGCTGGAGTTTCCCCGCGCGTGAAGAGCTGCGCGTCGGCATCGGATCCTTCTGGCCGACCCACCACGTCAAGGAGCCAACCGTGCGGCTGGCGGCGGACCTGGGCCTACCACCGGACGGCTATCAGGGAAACTGGATTCCGCACCAGCTGCGTCCCGCGACCGAAGGCGGGGTCTTCTTCGTGGGCGACTCTGCCGGCCACTGCCTGCCGCTGACTGCCGAGGGGATCAGGACGGCGCTGTACTTCGGGATCGCCTGCGGCCGGGAGCTGCGATCGGTGCTCTCCGGCGCACAGACGCGCGAGCAGGCGCTGTCCCGCTACGCTGCCTTCTCCGACTCACATGAGTGGAAGTACCGCTGGCTGCTGTACAGCCAGCGCGCGATCGGGCGCCTGACAACCACGCCTTTCGTGACCGCGATCTCCAAGGCGATGGGACGCCCGCAGATCGCGCGTTGGGCCTTCGATCACTACTTCCAGATCGCACCTCCCTCCTTCGCCGGGCCGCCACGCTTGGCATCTTCAGCCACGCCTGCGTTTGCGGCCAGCACCTGAGTCGGATGCAGGTGGCCTTGTAACCCACCTCGCGGCGAAATGCTGCGAAACTGCTCCGACGCCGATGGATGACGAGACGCCGAATCTCCGGATCAACGTGCCGCCCGACCAGGTGGCCGGTCACTACGCCAACCTGGTGGGCGTCTGGCACACCCAGCACGACTTCGCGATCGACTTCTGCGTGATCCAGCCCTTCGCGGGCGGCGATGAGGACACGATGAGCGCCCAGGTCGTCTCGCGGGTGCGGATCCCGCCCACGATCGTCTTCGACCTGCTGCGCTCGATCAACGAGAACATGGCCGACTACGAAAAAGCCTTCGGCGAGATCCACCAGCCGGGCGATGGCCCGCCCGAGGAGGACGAGGAGATCTAGGAAGCAGAGGCCGTGGGCCCAGGCCGCGTCAGGCCGCCTGAGCCAGGCGCGGACGGTTGGTGCCGGCGGCTGCGACTGCCAGTCGCGCTGCCTCCACGCCGCTGGCCCACGAGACCTCTGCCAGCATCCCCGGCGCCGCGGTCATGTCCCCGGCGAGGTAGACGCCGTCGCCCCTGTCGATCGCTGGGCGGTCCTGCCAGCTGCTGCCAGGCATATCCAGGGCTCCTGAGCGCGCGTCCATCACCTGGCGGCGGCGGAATCTCTCCCGGGAGCGCCAGTCGGTCACCGCGGCGTCCATGAAGCGTTCCAGGCGCAACGCCGCCTGGTCGGCGCTCTCGAAGGGCCTGATTGGCATCTGGGCCTGGATCAGCTCCTGCCCGTCGGGGGCAATCGATGGGTTGGTGGTCGAGTAGCGGCCTATCCAGCCCGATTCGTCCAAGTCGGAGACGACCGACGGGTCGCCGCGCCGCTGGGTCAGGCCGATGTCCAGGCAGAGGGTGTTGCCGCTTGGCCAGCGCAGACTCTCATCGCCAAGCAGCCGGCGGGCCTGGTCGAGCTCGGTGGCGATGATCACAGGCGGATCGGGCAGCCTGTCCACGGGCGTGGAGGTCTCAACGACCACCCCCATCTCGCGCACCCGAGCCTCCAGCGCGCTGACGAGCGTGCTCCAACCCGCGACGGGATAGCGCACGATGCTCGGGATGGTGAGCAGCAGCCGGGTCGACCGCGGCCAGACGAACGCCGCGGAGAGCTCGCCCGGGTCATGGTGAAAGCTGAAGACGCCGGCGGCGCTTGCGAGCATCTCGGCGACGCGCTCTCCCGCTTGACGCTGCGCCCAGGTGCGGAAGTCCTCATCCACGGGAGCCTGTCGGCCGCGCAGGCGCAGCACGCCAGGCACGACGTCCATCGGCGGCATGCGCCGGATCTGGCCGTCCAGGCGCATGCGCGCAGTGGTCAGGCGCGGGTTGCAGCTCTGCGGCAGGATCTTGCGCTCGCGCATCCAGGCCCAGAAGTCGCCGTCGTCGTACATCGCGTGCGGGCCGAGATTGGCCTTGTAAGGGCCGTCGGTGCTGCGCGCGCGCCCGCCGAGTTGCTCATGGGCCTCCAGCAGCCGCACGCTCGCACCCTCCTCCGCACAGGCGATCGCGGCGGTCATGCCCGCGATCCCTGCCCCAACGATCGTGATCTGGTGCTGCATGTCTGCTCCCTTCTGGGCTCGGCTCGCCGGCCTTCGTGGGGGGAAACTGGTGGACCTCGGCGAGAACGTTACGCCGCTACTGGCCTCATATACAGTGCCAGTCATGACGTCTGAGAGAGGTCCAGTTGGGGCCATCGACCTGCTGGTGGCGATCGAGCGGGCTCGCAGTGGCGAGAAGTTGGCGATCCACGAGCAGTTGGAGCAGGCGCTGCGCGAGAGCATCCGCAGCGGCCGGCTGCCCGCTAACGCCCGCCTGCCTTCCAGCAGAAGCCTCGCCGTCCAGCTCGGCGTCTCCCGCGGCGTGGTCAGCGAGGCGTACGGGCAGCTCGCAGCCGAGGGATACCTGACCACCAGGCAGGGGGCGCCCGTGCGGGTGAGCGCAGCGGTGCGCGGCGCCGAGCAGCACCCGCCCGCGCAGTCGCTGCTGCCGAGCTTCGCCTACGATCTGCGTCCCTCCCAGCCCGACCTGGCGGGCTTTCCCCGCGACCGCTGGCTACGGTCCCTACGCGCCGCGCTGCGGGAGTCGCCGCTCTCGGCGATCGGCTATCCCGATCCACGCGGCACGCCGCAGTTGCGCGAGGCGCTCAGCGACTACCTCGGCCGCGCGCGCGGCGCGGCCGCAGACCCCGAGCGCGTGCTGATCTGCACCGGCTTCGCCCAGGGCCTCTCGTTGCTGTGCAGAACATTCGCTGCGCAGGGCGTCGATGCGGTCGCGCTGGAGGAGCCGGGATGGCACACACACCGGCTGATCGTCGAGCAGGCGGGCCTGACGGTGGTGCCGATCCGCGTGGATGAGCAGGGGATAGATGTGGACGCATTGCGCGAGAGTGGAGCGTCAGTGGTGATCGTCACGCCATCGCACCAGTTTCCCACCGGGGTCACCCTGAGCCCCGGACGCAGAGCCGCGCTGATCGAGTGGGCTCAAGGCCAGGACGGGCTGATCGTCGAGGATGACTACGACGGCGAGCTGCGCTACGACCGAGGCGCGATCGGGGCGCTGCAGGGCCTTGCGCCTGAGCGCGTGATCTACGCCGGCTCGGCCAGCAAGCGCCTCGCGCCCGGGATGCGTCTCGGCTGGCTGCTCTCCCCATCATGGACCTCCTGGCACCTCTCGGCGGTCAAGGCCGTGGAGGACGCCGGATCGGAGACGATCGGCCAGCTCGCACTCGCCGATTTCATCGCCCGGGGAGAGCTGGACCGCCATCTACGGCGCATGCGCACGACCTACGAGCACCGCCGCGATGCGCTGCTGCGCGCACTCGCCCAGCGGCTGCCGGGTGTGCTGCCCACCGGAGAGCCGTGCGGCCTCTTCGAGCCGGTGTGCCTGCCCAATGCCATCGACGAGCACGCTCTGATCGGAGCTGCCGAGCAGCGTGGGCTCGGACTGGAGGGACTTTCGCTGCACCGCTTTCAGGGCGGCGGGCCGCCCGGCCTGGTGCTCGGATACGCGGCTCTGGCCGAGCCTGCGATGCAGCGTGCGATTCTCCTGCTGGCGGAAGTGTTCGCGCAGCTTGAGGTTCGCGGCGCCGCTGCTAGGCTCGCGCCGGCATGAGGGTCTTTCTCGCGGGCGCTACGGGAGCGATCGGAGCACGCCTGACACCGATGCTCCTTGCAGCCGGTCACGAGGTAACCGGCACGACGCGCACCCCGCGCAAGGCGCGCGAGCTGGAGCAAACAGGTGCGCACGCGGTCGTGCTGGACGCGCTGCGTCGAGAGGCGGTATTCGAGGCGGTGGGCAGCGCCAAACCGGAGGTCGTCATCCACCTGCTGACCTCGCTGCCGCGCCAACTCTCCCCGCGCACCATCGAACGCGACTTGGCGATCAACGACCGGTTGCGCGAAGACGGCACCAGGGACCTCGTCGCGGCCGCCCAGCAGGCCGGCGCGCGCAAGATGATCGCCCAAGGCGCCGCCTTCCTGTACATGCCCCTGGCGGGCGTCGCCGGGAGGCCCGCCCTGCGGAGCGAGGAGGACGCGCTGAACTTCGAGGCGCCGAAGGCGCTAATGCGCTCGATCAACGCACTGCACCTGCTCGAGCACACAGTGCGCTCCGCCGACGGGCTGGAGGGAGTGGTGCTGAGATTCGGCCACCTCTACGGCCCGGGCACCGCCTACGCGCATGACGGCGCGACCGTGCAGCAGCTGAGGCGCAGACGGCTGCCTGTAATCGGCGACGGCGCCGCGGTGTGGTCGTTCGTGCACATCGATGACGCAGCGGCCGCGCTGCTGGCGGCACTGAAAGCGCCGCGCGGTGTCTACAACGTCGTCGATGACGAACCTGCCGCGGTGCGGCAGTGGCTGCCGGAGCTGGCGCGAGTGGTGGGTGCGCCCCCGCCGCGGCGGGTGCCGGCACTGCTCGCGCGAGGACTCGGCGGCGCCGGTGCTGTGAGCCTGATGACCAGGGGCGATGGCGCGAGCAATCAGCGGGCCAAGGAGGTCCTCGGCTGGAAGCCGCAGATCGCCTCCTGGAGGCATGGGTTCAGAACGGGGCTGGGCTGAGAGACCGTCCCCCTACTTCGCCCTCAGCCAGTCCTCCCCCACACCGACGTCGACCTCCAGCGGCGGCTGCCGTCCCCACACCCCGCACATCTCCTTGGCAACCAGATCCTTCGCCGCGTCCACCTCCTCGGGCGGCGCCTCGAAGAGCAGCTCGTCGTGGATCGTGAGGATCAGGCGCGTGCGCATGCCCTGCGCCACGAGCGCCTCGTGGCAGCGCAACATCGCCAGCTTGATGATGTCCGCAGCGGTACCCTGGATCACCGTGTTCACCGCCAGCCGCTCGCCCTGCGTGCGCACTTGATAGTTGCGGGCGCGCAGCTCGGGCACCTGACGCCGGCGGCCCCACAGCGTCTTGACGTACCCCTCCTCGCTGGCCTGCGCGATCGTGGACTCGATCAGCTTCGCGATCTGCGGGAAGCGCTGCAGGTAGGCGTCGATCACTTCTTTGGCCTCCTCGCGCGGGATGTTCAGGCGGTCGGCGAGGCCGAAGTCCGAGAGCCCGTAGACGATCCCGTAGTTGATCATCTTCGCCTTGCTGCGCATGCCCGGATCGATCTCCTCCGCAGTGACCGAGAAGACGCGCGAGGCGGTGGCGGTGTGCACGTCCTCGCCATGGGCGAAGATCTCCATCAGCGCCGGCTCCTGCGCGACGTTGGCCAGCACCCGCAGCTCGATCTGGGAGTAGTCGGCGGAGATCAGCAGGTTGCCGGGAGCAGCCTCGAAGCAGCCGCGGATCTCGCGCCCAAGCGGCGTGCGGATCGGCACGTTCTGGAGGTTTGGGTTGGTACTGGAGAGCCGACCGGTCTGCGCGACCGCCTGCAGGAAGGTGGTGTGGATCCGAGACTCCGCGTCCACCAGCTGCGGCAGCACGTCCAGGTAAGTCTTTATCAGCGTCGAGAGCTCACGCCAGCGCTCGATCCGCGGCACGATCTCGTGTTCCTCCCGTATCGCCTGCAGCACGCGCGCGTCCGTGGAGAAGCCGGTCTTGCCGCGACGCTTGCGTGAGAGGCCGAGCTTGACGAACAGGATCTCCCCCAGCTGCTGCGGGGAGCCGATCAGAAACTCCTCGCCGGCGAGCTGAAAGATGTCGCGTTCGAGGTCAGCGATCTCCTTACGCACGCGCTCGGCGACCTCTTCCAGCCGCGGCACGTTCAAGCGCACACCCGCCAGCTCCATCTCCCGCAGGACCGGGATCAGCGGCATCTCGATCTCGTTCATCACGGTCTCAAGGCCGCGCTTCTCGATCTCGCCGCGCTGCCAATTGGCCAGCGGGCCGAGCATCGCCGCCTCGCCGGCCGCACCGGACAGCGTGCTGGTCAGGCCGTGCTCCTCACACAGCTCCGCCAGCGGGTAGCCGCGACGTGCGGGCTCCAGCAGATAGGCGGCGATCATCGTGTCGTGGGTCAGCCCGTCGGGCACCTGCCCAAGCGACTTGGCGTCGTGGGCTACCACCGGGTGACCGGCGCAGGCGGCTACCAGCTGCGCCGGGTCCTCGCAGCTTCCGGCGATCACCTTCCCGTCGGTGGCGACCGCGAACTCGCAGGCGCCGCCCTCCGCGAACAGGGCGCCCTCAGGCGCTTGTGCGGGGCGCACAGCGAGGTATAGCTCCTCGCCCTTGCACCTGGCCAGATCGGCGAGTGACCCTGTAACCAGGCGCGCCTGCACCTGCGCCGCCTCCACGGCCGGGACATCGAGCGCGCCATCGCCGAGCGCCTCTTCCAGCCGTCGCAGCGGATCGCGCAGCTCGTGGGCACGAAACACCTCCCGCACCCGTGAGCGGTCGGGCTCGGCGGCGATCTCCCCGGTCGGGTCAAGATCCAGCGGCACGTCTCGCCTGATCGTCGCAAGCTGCTTCGAGACGAGCGCGTCCTGCTCATGCTCACGCAGGTTTTCGCGGCGCTTGACACCGCCGACCTCATCGATGTTCGCAAGCACCTGCTCCAGGCTGCCGAAGCGCTGGATCAGCTCGCTGGCGGTCTTCTCGCCGATCCCGGGGACGCCGGGGATGTTGTCGGAGGTATCACCCTTGAGCCCGTAGTAGTCGGGGATCAGCTCGGGCGCCAGCCCGTAGCGGTCGATCACGGCCTGGCGATCGTAGGTCTTGGTCTCGGTGATCCCACGCGCGGTCGCCATCACCTCGATCAGGCCCTCGGGGTCGATCAGCTGGAAGATGTCGCGGTCGCCGGTGACGACCGTGACCGGCACCCCCTGCTGCCGCGCCCGCTCGGCCAGCGAGCCGATCACGTCATCGGCCTCGAACCCCTGCACGGTGACGTTGCGATAGCCAAGCGCCTCCACCAGCGGCGCCATCGCGGGCCACTGCGTCTTCAGCAGATCCGGTCGCGAGCGGCGCTGCGCCTTGTACTCGGGGTAGATCTCGGTGCGCCCGGAGGTGCCGGCGTCCCAGACCACCACGGTCGGGCGCACGCCCTGCTCGGTGATCAGCTTCACGAGCATCGAGGCGAAGCCGAAGATCGCGTTGGTCGGCTCGCCGGTCGAGGTCGCGATCGACTCCGGCAGCGCGAAGAAGGCGCGGTAGACAAGGCTTGGCCCGTCGATCAGCACGAGGCGTCGCTGCTCATCCTGCGTGATGGCGCTCGGCGGCATTGCCGCACTCTACGACGCGGCGCAGACCTCGCGGCTGCTCGCCAAAGAGAAGCAAATAACATGCGAACGTCTGGTCCAGACTGGTCCAACCGAGGAGATCCACCACAGTGAGCGCCACACCGAGCGCCCAATACAGACTCACGATCCGCGTCAAGCTCGACGAGGTACACGGAGCGCTGAGCGATGTGACCGCGGCAATCGCCGCCACCGGCGGAATGGTCGGCGCGATCGACCTGGTCGAGAGCGGTCCTGACGGCAGCGTGCGCGACATCGTGGTCGACGCGAGCAGCCAGGACCACTGGCGCGAGATCATCGACGCGATCGGCGCGCTGCCGGGAGCGCAGGTGATCGACACCACCGACCGCACTTTCTTGATGCATGTCGGCGGCAAGATCGAGCAGCACAACAAGCACCCCCTGAAGACCCGGGATGACCTCTCGATGGCCTACACCCCCGGCGTGGCGCGCGTCTGCTTGGCGATCGCCGAGGAGCCCGAAAGGGCATTCCAGTACACGATCAAGCGCAACACCGTGGCCGTGGTCTCCGACGGCACCGCGGTGCTCGGCCTCGGCGACATCGGACCCGCGGCGGCAATGCCGGTAATGGAGGGCAAGTGCTGCCTGTTCAAGGAGTTCGCGGGCGTTGACGCCTTCCCGATCTGCCTGCAGACAAAGGACCCGGAGGAGATCGTGCGCACAGTCGAGCTGATCGCGCCCGCCTTCGGCGGCATCAACCTGGAGGACATCTCGGCGCCGAGATGCTTCGAGATCGAGGACGAGCTCAAGCGGCGTCTGGACATCCCCGTCTTCCACGACGATCAGCACGGCACCGCGGTGGTGGTGATGGCGGCGCTGATCAACGCGGCGAAGCTGACCGGCCGGCAGCTGAAGGACATCAAAGTGCTGGTGATCGGCCTGGGCGCCGCAGGCATCGCTGTTACGCGCATCCTGCGCCAGGCCGGCGTCAGCGACATCATCGGCGCCGACTCGAAGGGCGCGCTGCACGTCCTGCGCGAGGACTATCTTGACGGGTCGATGAGCGATATCAAGCGCTGGTTTGCGGAGGTCACCAACCCCCAGTGCCTCTCAGGCGCACCTGCCGACGTGATCGACGACGCCGACCTGCTGATCGGGCTCTCCGGGGCGCGCGCGCTGCCGGCGGACGCGCTGGCCAAGATGAAAGCCGAGGCGATGGTCTTCGCAATGGCCAACCCCAACCCGGAGGTCCATCCCGAGGAGGCGGCGCCCTACGCGCGAATCGTGGCCACGGGACGCTCCGACTACCCCAACCAGATCAACAACGTGCTCTGCTTCCCGGGCGTCTTTCGCGGCGCGCTCGACGTCAGGGCGCAGTCGATCACAGACTCGATGAAGATGGCTGCCGCGCAGGCGATCGCAAGCATCGTCGAGGAGAGCGATCTGCACGACGACTACATAATCCCCTCCGTCTTCAATCGCGACGTCGCGCCCGCAGTCGCGGCGGCGGTGGCCGAGCAGGCGCGGGCGACCGACACGGCAAGAGCCGGCCAGGAGGTCGGCTTCGCTCACGGCGACACGCCTGTGGGTACGCCGGCTGCCAGCGGCGGCTCGGGAGCCCCAGAGCGGATGTCGGCCCCGGACGCAAGCGCCGCGTAGGCTGGCGGCGAAAGGCTCGTTGATGAAGGTCGCGATCACTGGAGCCACTGGCCTGATCGGTCCGGCCGTGATCGCCGAGCTTCGCCGACACGGCCCCACCGAGATCACCTTGCTCTCGCGCGACCCGGAGCGTGCCCGCGCCGCGCTCGGGGACGATGTGCAGGCAGTGGGCTGGTCGGCGCTGGAGGAGCCCGCGCCCGCCGATGCGCTGGCCGGCTGCGACGCAGTCGTGCACCTCGCCGGCGAGCCTGTCGCTCAGCGATGGAGCGCACGCGCAAAGCAGGCGATTCAGGACACCAGAGTAATCGGCACGCGCAATCTAATCGCGGGCCTGGCAGCTGCGCAGCCGCAGCCAAGCGTGCTGATCAGCTCCTCGGCAATCGGCATTTACGGTCCGCGTCACGAAGAGCCGCTGGACGAGGAGGCGCCGCTCGGACACGACTTCCTTGCGCAGACCTGCACCGCCTGGGAGCAGGAGGCGCGGCGCGCCGGCGAGCTGGGCGTGCGCGTGGTGTGCATACGCACCGGCGTGGTGCTCGACGCTCGCGGTGGCGCGCTGGCGAAGATGCTGCCACCCTTTCGGATGGGCCTTGGCGGGCCAGTCGCGGGAGGACGCCAGTACGTCTCCTGGATACATCTCGACGATCTTGCGGCAATGATCGTCACCGCGATCGAGCGGGAGTCCTGGAACGGGCCAATCAACGCCACAGCGCCAGAACCGGTCACCAATCAAGAGCTATCGCACGCGCTCGGCAGAGCTCTGCACCGTCCCGCGATCCTGCCTGTTCCGGCCGCCGCCCTGAGGCTGCTCTACGGCGAGATGGCCGACATCGTCACCACCGGCCAGCGCGTGCTGCCGGCCAAGGCGCTCGTCCAGGGCTACCGCTTTCGCCATCCCCAGCTGCAGGAGGCGCTGGAGGCCGCACTTTCCTAAGGTACGTGCTGGAAGTAGCGCGACCCGTCGGTCACGCTCAGCTGACGCCAGAAGACGGGCAGTCCGTCCTGAATGTGGTCGACGCCGTAGCTGGTGATCGTCGTTTCTCCGTCTGCGAGCACCGCGTAGCGGCCGAGGACCGAGTCCAGGGAGTGCGGAGCCAAGGCGCCGGCGACCACCGCGGCACGGTAGTTGCCATGCCTGCCCGCACGCCTGATCGCCGAGAACACCAGTTCCATCGCCGCGTATCCAAAAAGGCCATACGGCGAGGCGCCTTCGTGAAAGCGCCTTTCGATCTGCGTGAAGACGCGTTGCGCGGCGCCCGCGTAGCTCGTGTTGGACAGCGCAGGCGATGTCAGATATGTCTGCTGCGCCGCTGCTCCGATCGCAGAGGCGAACGAAGCGTTTGCCATCGCGCTCACGCCGAGTAGCAGCAGACCTGGATCGGCTGCGTGCATCTGCTGCCAGAGCGCGGCTGTGCCGGCACCAGAGTCCCCGTTCAGGAAGATCGCTTGCGCGCCGCTGCCGACCACCTGCTGCACGAGGCCCGTGAACCTAGTTTGCGCGCTTGCGCGGTCGAGTTCCACGGTCTGTTCGCCCATCACCTTGATGCCAGAGAGCCTTGCGTCGGAGGCCACTATGCTCGCCAGCGGCGCACCAAAGGGTTCGCCGTCTGCCAGCACGTAGAGAGAGTGAATGTTCAGCACACGCATCAGCGCGATCTGCGCCGCCGCCTGCACCGCGTCGCCTGGCAGCAACCGGATGAAGTTGCGCTTGCCGGTGGGATAGAAGCGTTCGGGGTCGCCTTGGCCGGCTTCAAAGGAGGAGGTGAGCCCTACGTAGGGGCTCATCGGGCTGACTTGGAGGATGCCCGCCAGGTTGTTGGCCGGCAGCGATACGGCGGTGGCGCCGGAGTCGTAGTCGCCGATGTAGGCGATCGTGCGCGGATCCCTGTCCGCGATCTTCACGTTGGCCGCGGTGACGCTTGGGTCCCAGGTACCCGTAGGCCCGGAGTCATCCAGCGAAACCAGATCGATGCGAAAGCGCCCGACGCGATGGTGGGCGTCAATCAGCGCAAGCCGCTCCCCGTCGAGGATCGCCTGCGACTCCGCCGCCAGTGGGCCGCGCATTGGCAGGCTGCTGTAGACGGTGAGGTGCCTGCCAACCGAGCTGGAGGCATCAGAGTCGACCGCGCCGCCGCATCCCGCAAGCAGCGGCGTCAGGCAGGCGGCGAGCAGCGGCAGCAGCCAGCAGTGCGCCTGCACTCAGATTCAGCCGCGTCGCCCTGGCAGGTAGCTGACGATGATACGCGCGGTGGCGCCGACCATGATGATCGCGAGCGAGAGCAGCGCCGAGTCCAAGCCGGAGTAGCCGAGCGCCCAGACAACGATCCAGATGACCAGTGCGCCCATCAGTGTCAGCAGGAATCCCATGTGGGCGTGAATCCTATACCGCCAGCGCGGCGGCAAGCTCCGCCACCAGCGCGCCGACCGCCTGCGCCGGGTCATCGGCTTCTGCAGCCGCACGCACAAGCCTCGTGCCCACGATCACGCCATCGGCGCCGGCCTGCGCCGCCTGCAGCGCCTGCTGCGGCGTGGCGATGCCGAAGCCGATCGCGACCGGCACCGAAGTGCTCGCCTTCGCCCGCGCGACGATCTGCTCGAAGTGCTCGGAGAGGGCCTGCCGCTCGCCGGTCGTCCCCACGACCGAGACGGTGTAGAGGAACCCAGATGCCAGCGCGCCGATCGCATGCATCCGCTCCTGGCTGCTCGTGGGGGCGACCAGCGGCACCAGCGCGATCCCGTGCGCCTGGCACGCCTCGCGCACCGGCGCAGACTCCTCCAGCGGTAGGTCGGGCACGATCAGCCCGCTGGCGCCCGACTGGGCCAGACGCTCCACGAACGCCTCCACGCCGGGTGCGAAGACCATGTTTGCGTAACACATCAGGACGACCGGGACGCGGTCGGCGATCGTCCTTGCCACCTCCAGCACGCCGGCCAGGCTCGCACCCGCCGCGAGCGCCTTGGTGGCCGCCTCGTGGATCACCGGGCCGTCAGCCAACGGGTCGGAATAGGGGACGCCAAGCTCGATCACGTCTGCGCCATTGTCAGCGCAGGCGATGCCGATCCGCGCGGACTCCTGCAGGCTGGGGAAGCCACCCATCAGGTAGGGCATCAGCGCCGCGCGGCGGCCGGGCCGCTTGAAGGCCTGTGCGATCCGCTGTGCGCCACCCACTGCCTCCTGCGTTATGTCAGTCACGGGCTAGCACCTCAGCCAGGTCCTTGTCCCCACGCCCGGAAAGACATATGAGGTCGAGCTCGCCGTCGGCCTGAGCCAGCATCCAGGCGATCGCGTGGGCGGTCTCCAGCGCCGGGATGATCCCCTCCAGCCGCGTCAGCTCTCGGAATGCCGCCAGCGCCTGCGCGTCGGTGACCGCGACGTAGCGCGCGCGGCCGCTGTCGCGCAGGAAGGCATGCTGGGGGCCGGTGCCCGGATAGTCCAGGCCGGCGGAGATCGAGTGCGCCTCCACGATCTGACCCTCCTCGTCCTGCATCACCGCCGAGCGCGCGCCGTGCAGGATCCCGGGCCGACCACCGACGGTCAGCGGCGCGCCATGACGGGGCGTGTCGATCCCGTCTCCGCCGGCCTCGACGCCGATCAGCTGCACCTGCCCATCCTCCAGGAAGGCGGTGAAGATACCCATCGCGTTGGAGCCGCCGCCGACGCAGGCGATCACCCGGTCGGGCAGCCTGCCCTCGCGCTCGAGCATCTGCGAGCGCGCCTCGTCGCCGATCACGCGCTGCAGGTCGCGCACGAGCGCCGGGTATGGCGCCGGGCCGACGACCGAGCCGATCACATAGTGGGTGTCCTGCACGTTGGTGACCCAATCCCTGATCGCGGCTGAGGTCGCCTCCTTCAGCGTCATCGCGCCGGCGCTGACCGGACGCACCTCCGCGCCGAGCAGTTGCATCCGCTGCACGTTGGGCCGCTGCCTTCTGGTGTCCTCCTGGCCCATGTAGATCACGCAGCGAAGGCCCAGCAGCGCGCAGACAGTCGCGGTGGCCACGCCGTGCTGCCCGGCGCCGGTCTCGGCGATGATCCGATCCTTGCCCATCCGCTTTGCCAGCAGTGCCTGGCCGAGCGCGTTGTTGAGCTTGTGCGAGCCGGTGTGGTTGAGGTCCTCGCGCTTGAGGTAGACGGGGCGCTCCAGACGCTGCGAGAGCCTGCCCGCGTGGTAGAGCGGCGTCGGGCGACCAGCGAAGTCGCGTAGCAACAGTGCCAGCTGCTGGCGGTAGGCGGGGTCCTCCCTGGCTAGGAGCCATGCCTGCTCGAGCTCGGCCAGTGCGGGCGTCAGGGTCTCTGGCACGAACTGCCCGCCGTACTGCCCGAAACGATGCTCGACCGCGCTCACGCGGCGACCTCGACGCTCGCGCCGGCCACGGCGTCGAAGAATGCCTTCAGCTTCGCCTCGTCCTTGCGCCCGGGCGCCTCCTCGACACCGCTTGCGACATCGACGGCGAAGGGCCGCACGGTCGCGATCGCATCCGCGACGTTCTCGCTCGCGAGGCCGCCGCTGAGGATCAGCGGCACCTTTGAACGCCGGCCCGATAGCAGCGTCCAGTCGAACGTCGAGCCGGTGCCGCCGCGCAGTCCGCGATCGCCCTTCGCGTCAACCAGGTGATAGTCGACGTGGAAGCGTTCGAGATCCTGCACGTCGCCGGCGCCCGAGACCTGCGCGGCCTTGCACACCTTCGCTCCCGTCCTGCGCGCCACCTCGGCACAGAAGGAGGGCCCCTCGTCTCCGTGCAGCTGCACGATCGATAGTTGCAGCTGCTCCGCGACGCTCGCGATCCGCGGCAGCGACTCGTTCACGAACACTCCCACTAGCTCCACCTTGCGCCGCAGCGCCTGCGAGATCGCCTGCGCCTGCTCCAGCGAGCACCGCCGCGGGCTTGCCTCATAAAAGATCATGCCCACCGCCCAGACGCCAAGCGAAACGGCCAGGTCCGCGTCCTCCAAACGCGTCACGCCGCAGATCTTCACCTTCGTGGGCTCGGGCTGCTCGGCCATGCACGCAACGGTAGCGGCACTGCGCGTGTGGCGATGCGCCGCCCCGGGCCCAGCCTCGGCTTCTCAGCCTCCTTCGGCGCTCCCGCCTTCGGAGCCGCCGCCTTCTGAGCTACTGGCGCTCGGGTTGGAGTTCGGACGCGCGGAGAGCGTGGCTTCCACGGTCTTCTGGCTGTATTTGCCTTCGCCGCTTGGCCGCAACAGTTCGACCTTGACTTTGTCGCCCGGTTTGTACTTGCCGATCAGTTCGCCGAGCTGTTCGGCGTTCTTGACCTTCGTCCCGTCTATACCGACGACGATGTCGCCGCCGAGCGGGATTGCACCGGCCTGCGTCTGCGCTTCGACGTCGCCACCGTGGATGCCGGCCTTGGCCGCCGCGGTGCCCTGCTGGACTTTGGTCACCAGCGCGCCTTCCTTGACGGGCAGGTTCAGCCCCGCGAGAGCCCCGGTGATCGAGATGGTTTCCACGCCCAGGTAGGCGCCTGAGACGGTGCCGCCTTTTTCGAGCTGCGGAAGCTGCTGCTTGGCGGTGTTGATCGGGACCGCGAAGCCGATGCCGATGTTGCCGTCGCTGCCGCCGCTGGTCTCGATCTGCGAGTTGATACCAATCACTTCGCCCTTGCCGTTGAGCAGCGGCCCGCCCGAGTTGCCGGGGTTGATCGGCGCATC
This sequence comes from Solirubrobacteraceae bacterium, assembly GCA_036008645.1. Lineage (GTDB taxonomy): Bacteria > Actinomycetota > Thermoleophilia > Solirubrobacterales > Solirubrobacteraceae > Palsa-744. The sequence goes on along the minus strand of DASYNI010000010.1, from coordinate 91,381 downwards.
GGTCTGGATCACGTTCGTGATCGTGAAGCCGTTGGGCGAGGTGATGTGACGCTGAAGCGCCGAAACCACGCCCGTCGTCAACGTCTTCTCCAGATTGAAAGGGTTGCCGATCGCCAGCACCGGATCGCCTACCTGTACTGCGCTGGAGTCACCGAGCTTGAGTGGGTGCAGGGTAAGGCCACTGGTTGGGACCTTCAGCAGCGCGAGATCGTCGGAGGGATTCTTGCCGACCACCTTCGCTTCGACCGCAGCGCCGTTTTCTTTGAAGCTGACGGTGACCTTCACCGCGTTCTCCACCACATGCCAGTTGGTGAGGATCAGGCCATTGCCGTTGATCACTATTCCAGAGCCACTGTCCGTCCCGCGCTGGGTTTCGCCGAAGGGGTTGAACGGCGATTCGACCTTGCGCACGACCGAAGAGGAGACGTAGACAACGCCCGGAGCGGCGTGTTCGTAGATCTCGTGCGGCGTGAGCGCCGTGCCAGAGTTGGAGGCGTTGGACGGCGCGATTGGCTGCGACTGGACTTCGGTGACCACCTTCGTGGTGCTTTTGCCGAGGTCGCCTGCGGCAGCGAGGACGCCGACGACCACGCCGGCGCCGATCATCGCGGAGATCAGTGGTAGGAAGAAGAGTCGCTTCATGTGGCAAGCAGCATGAGCGCCAGCGATGAAGGGGATCTAAAGCCGATCATCGGCGGTCCTAAAAGTTTGCGGTTGGGGTCGTCTCCGACACATTCGCGCGGGCACGATAGCGAGGTCGGCGGGCAGGTCAAAAGGCCAGCAGCTCTACAAGAGCAGCGGCTGGGTCATCGGAGCGCATCAGCGACTCCCCCACGAGCACCGCGCTGACGCCGGCGTCCTGCAGTCGGCGCAGTTGCTCAGGTCTGCCAATGCCCGACTCGGAGACCACGGTCACATCGGCCGGCATGTGCTCCATCAGCATGAAGGTGCGCTCGACGTCGACCGAGAAGTCGCGCAGGTCGCGGTTGTTGACCCCGACGATCTGCGCCCCGGCGCCAAGCGCAACCTCCAGCTCCTGCCGGTCGTGCACCTCCACCAGCACGTCGAGCCCGACCGCGGCCGCATGCGCGTGCAAGTCGGACAGCTGCTGCGGCGAGAGTGCCGCCACAATCAGCAGCACAGCCTCAGCACCGGCTGCAACGGCCTCACGCAGCTGGAACTCGTCGACGATAAAGTCCTTGCGCAGAACGGGCAGCGCGCAGGCCTCGCGTGCGGCACGCAAGTCCTCTAGAGAACCACCGAAGTGCGGCCCCTCCGTGAGCACCGAGAGCGCGCTCGCGCCGCCGCGCTGGTACGCCGCAGCGGTCGCGGACACGTCAACCTCGGTGCGCAACTGGCCGGCGGAGGGCGAGCGGCGCTTGATCTCGGCGATCACACCGATGCCTGGTCTTGCCAGCGCGTCCTTCAGACGGCCCGCCGGCGCCGCGGTTGGGCGATCGCTGTCCAGAGTCCCCGTGCGCTTGCGCTGCTCGACTTCGGCGCGAGTGCTCTCGATGATCGTTTCCAGGATGTTCATCGCGTGGCGGTGCTCGCCGGCGCATGCCGGTGCGACGCCTCCACGTAGCGCTGCAGCGCCGCGGCGGCCCTGCCGTCGGCGATCGCCTCCTTGGCCGCCTCCACACCCTCGGCGATCGTCTGGGCTGCGCCAGCCGCGTAGATCGCCGCGCCCGCGTTGAGAGCCGCAAGGTCGGCTCTCGGCCCGGCTTGCCCCTCGAAGATCGCGATCGTGATCTCGGCGTTGCGCTCAGGCGTGCCACCCGCGACCTGCTCGATCTCCTCCGGGCCCAGCAGAGGCACGCCCACCTCCTCCGGGTGCAGCGTAAAGCGTCTGATCTGATTTTCGTTGACCTCCACGACCTCGGTAGGAGCGGAGGTCGAGACCTCATCGATGCCGTCCTGGCCGCTGACCACGAGCGCGCGCTGCGTGCCGAGCATTGCCAGCGCACCTGCGATCGTGTCGAGAAAACGTGCGTCCGCAACCCCGATCAGCTGCCGCGGCGCGCCGGCAGGGTTGGTCAGCGGTCCAAGCAGGTTGAAGACCGTCCGCACCGCCAGGCCGCTTCGCACCGGGACCACGAACCGGGTCGCGGCGTGGTGCGCAGGGGCGAACATGAAGCCGAAGCCGGCCTCCTCGATGCAGCTGGCCACCTGCTCGGGACCGAGGTCGATGCGCGCGCCGAGTGCCTCCAGCAGATCCGCTGAGCCCGAGAGCCCGGTCGCGGAGCGGTTGCCGTGCTTGGCCACGCCGCAGCCGGCGCCGGCGGCGACCAGCGCCGCCGTGGTGGAGACGTTGAACGTGCGTCTGCCGCCTCCTGTGCCAGCGGTGTCGAGCAGATCCTCGCGCTGCACCGGGACCGCTGCGGCGAGCTCACGCATCGTGCGCGCAAGCCCCGCGAGCTCCTGCACCGTCTCCCCCTTTGTGCGTAGCGCGATCAGGAAGGCGGAGATCTCGATCTCCGACGCCTGCCCGTGCATGATCTCGGCAAGCACCTCAGAGGTCTGCTCGCTGCTCAGATCGCGCCGGGAGGCCAGCGCGTCGATCGCCTTGGTCAGCACCGGGTTGGGCATCAGCGACCGGTGCGGTTCAGAAAGTTCGCCAACAGCTCGTGGCCGTGCTCTGTCAGCACCGACTCGGGATGGAACTGGACGCCCTCGGCGGGCAGCTCCTTGTGGCGCAACGCCATCAGCACGCCGCCGCCGGTGGCCGAGGACTCCAGGCAGTCGGGCAGCTCTTCGTCGACCACGATCGAGTGGTAGCGGCCAACCGTCAGCGGGCAGGGCAGGCCGGTGAAGAGCGTGCGCCCGTCATGGGTCACGGTGGTTGCCTTGCCGTGGATCGGTTCGTGCAGACGCACGGTGCCGCCGAAAGCCTGCGCCATCGACTGATGCCCGAGGCAGACGCCAAGGGTGGGGATGCCTGCTTCAGGCATCCGCCGGGCCGTCTCGATCGAGATGCCCGCCTTCTCCGGAGTGCACGGGCCGGGCGAGATCACGCAGCGATCGAACCCGCGCGTAAGCAGTTCATCCACGGTGGCGCGATCGTTGCGAACCGTCTCCACCTCCGCCCCCAGCTCGCCCAGGTACTGCACCAGGTTGTAGGTGAAGGAGTCGTAGTTGTCGATCATCAGGACGCGCATCGCTCACTCCCCGCTCACGGCCAGTCGGGCTGCTTGAGCGCCAATTCGATCGCGCGCAGCACCGCCTTGGACTTTGCCACCGACTCCTCATACTCGTAGTCGGGCCGTGCTTCGGCGACGGTGCCGCCTCCTGCCTGGATGGAGGCGATGCCATCCTTGACCACCACCGTCCTGATGTGAATGCAGGTGTCGAGGTCCCCGTTGTAGGAGAGGTAGCCGATCGCGCCGCCGTAGCCACCGCGCTTGATCGGCTCAAGCTCATCGATGATCTGCATTGCTCTCACCTTCGGGGCGCCAGACAGCGTGCCTGCGGGCAGCACCGAGCGCAGCGCATCCATCGCGCTCACGTCCTCGCGCATCGTGCCGCTGACGGAGGAGACGATGTGCATCACGTGGGAGTAGGTCTCGACCGACATCAGCGTGTCGACCTTCACGCTGCCGGCCTCGCAGACCCGGCCGAGGTCGTTTCGGCCGAGGTCGACGAGCATCACGTGCTCGGCGCGCTCCTTGGGATCCTCCATCAGCTCACGCGCGATCCGCTCATCGGCCGCCGCGTCAGCGCCGCGCGGACGGGTTCCCGCGATTGGGCGGGTGCTCACATGCCTGCCGGTGACAGTGAGAAGCGGCTCCGGGCTCGCGCCCGCGATCTGGAAGTCGCCGAAGTCCAAGAAGTACATGTAGGGACTGGGGTTTACCGCGCGCAGACCTCTGTAGATCGAGAACGCCTCCACCGGGCTCGGCGCCGAGAAGCGCTGGGAGGGCACGACCTGAAACGCGTCGCCGGCGTAGATGTACTCGACGATCCGACTGACCATCGACTCGAACTGCTCACGCGGCATGTTCGACTCGAACTGCGGCATCGTGCGAGTGGACGCATCGAACGATGCGGTCGCTGGCACGGGACCGGCGAGGGTGTCCCTGATTTCGGTGATCGTCGCCGAGGCGGCCTCGTAGGCCTGCTGCAGCGATTCACCCTGCGTCAGATCGACGTTGGCAAGGATCGTGACCGTGTGTTTGAGATGATCGAAGATCACCAGCGCGTCAGAGAGCATTAGCGCCATGTCGGGCAGGCCGAGTGGGTCGGGCTTGGGCTCGCCAAGCGGCTCGACCGTGCGCACGAGGTCGTATCCGAAGAAACCGACGGCGCCACCGGCGAATGGCGGCTGGGCGGCGCCTCCGCCCAGGTCGAGATCCGCCTGCTTGAAACGAGCCGTGGCCTGCGCGGCCAGCGCATAGGGGTCACCGCCGTCGGCCAGTGACCAGCGCAGCACCTGCCGCGGGCGCACGCCGATGAACGACCAGCGCCCCACGCTGCCGTGCTCGGCCGACTCGAGCAGAAACGCCGGCTGGTCGGGCGCCAGCGCGCGTAGCTTCAAAAATGCCGAGACGGGGGTCTCGCAGTCGTCGATGAAGCTGTGATGGATGGGCAGCAGGTTGGGGGCGCCGTCGGCCGGGCTCTGCGCGATCAGCGCCTGCGCCTGCTCCAAAGACGGAGCCAGGACGCTCACCGGCTCTCACCACCCGCACGTTCAATCAGCACCGCGAGTGCGTCGCTGAGTCGGCGGCTGCGGCTGTGCAGCAGCACGAGCAGGTGGTAGAGCACGTCCGCGGCCTCTTCATCCACACGCAGGTCGCTCTCCTCCCTCGCTGCTCTGGCGACCTCCTCGGCCTCCTCCATCACCTTCTCGCCGATCAGCGGTGGATCGTCGAGAAGCTGCACGGTGTAGGAGCCCTCGGGGCGCTCCGTAGCGCGGCTTTGGAGTGTGCGCTCGAGTGCCGGCAGCATCTCGGCTGGCTCGATGGCGCGATCACCAATCTGGTTGTGAAAGCAGGTGCGTTGCCCTGTATGGCACGCCGGGCCTGCGGGCGCCACGAGCGCGAGCAGGCAGTCGCCGTCGCAGTCCAGGCGCAGCGAGCGGACGGTCATCGTGTTTCCGCTGCTTTCGCCCTTGCGCCAGAGCTCTTTACGCGAGCGGCTCCAGAGGTGCAGTTGGCCGGTGCTCTGGGTGAGTTCGAGGGCCTGCTCGTTCATGTAGGCGAACATCAGTACCTCGCCGGACTCACAGTCCTGAGCAATGCATGGCAGCAGCCCGTGCTCGTCGAAGACGGGTGAGGTGAGTGTCGGGTTCTCGGCAGCGGCGCTGTGCATCGATCGGATTGTAGGTTGCCTGCATGCAAGGACTGCTCGACCGCAGGCTGGTGATCGTCACCGGCAAGGGCGGGGTCGGCAAGACGACGATCGCAGGGGCGCTCGGCTTGGCCGCGGCGCGGCGCGGCACGAGGACGCTCGTGCTCGACACGACCGGGGCCTCGGCACGACTGCGAAGCCTGTTCGGCGGGCAGGATGTTCCGCGCCGGCTTGCGCGGGAGGCCGACGGAGGCGGGAGCCCTCCAGTCCAACTGACCGATGATCTCTGGAGCGACTCGATCGATCCCGACCGGGCGCTGCTTGAGTGGATGCAGTCGCTGGGCGGTCGTGTGCCAGCTCGGATGTTGGCTTCCAAGGCCAGCTTTCAATATTTCGCAGCCGCGGCCCCGGGCGGCAAGGAGCTGGTGTGCATGGCCAAGGTCTGCGAGCTGGCGGGGCTAAGCGCGCGCAGCGACTACGACCTGGTGGTGCTGGACGCGCCGGCCACTGGTCACGCACTGGCGATGCTCGCCTCGCCGCGGACCTTCGCCTCTATCGCCCGCGTGGGGCCGATCGCTGCACAGGCGCAGCGCATCCAGGAGATTCTGCAGGACCCTGCTCTGACCGGCTATCTCGCGGTCGCGCAGGCCAGCGAGATGGCCGTGACCGAGACGCTGGATCTGCAGCATGAGCTCTCAGAGCAGCTCGACGTGGAGCTTGCCGCGGTGATCGTCAACGCGACGATGCACCGCCGTTTCACCGGTGAGGAGCTGGAGCGGATCGCAAGCTTGCGTGGTCAGGACCAGGTCTCCGCGCGCACCCGACTGGCCGACGCGGCGGCGGCGGCGGCTCAAGCGGCACATGCCCGCACGCGCTTTCAGCACAGCCAGGTGGCGCGGCTGCGCCGGCACGGTCTGAGCGTGCTGCAAGTGCCGTTCGTGTTTCAGAGCGACCTCGATCTGCGGGCGCTGGAAAAGATCGCCGATCGCCTGGGGCAGATGCTCTGAGCAGCGGGCCCCGACACGACGCCGCGCGCCAATGGGGGCCGTCAGCCGATTCCGAGCCGGTCGAGCAGCGCGTCGTCGGCGCGCCAGTCGCGGCGGACGCGGACCCCGATCTCCAGGTGCACACGCTCACCTAGCTCACGCTCGATCTCGCGTCTGGCCGCAATCCCGATCGCCTTCACCATGCGGCCGCCGGCGCCGACGAGGATCCGCTTCTGAGACTCGGTCTCCACCCAGATCGCGGCGGCGACCTTGGTCACGCCACTGTGCATCTCCTCAACGTCCTCGATCAGCACCTCGACAGCGTGTGGGAGCTCTTGGAAGGTGCGCCTGATCACAGCCTCGCGGATCAACTCGGCCAGCAGCTGGTCGCGCGGCTGGTCGGAGCGTTCCCCGGGCTCGAAGAGGAATGGCCCCTTGGGCATCAGCCCCAGCAGATGCTCTGTGAGCGCTTGCACGCCCTCGCCGGTGCGAGCCGATATCGGGAAGACCTCTGCGCCTGGGTGCAGCTCGGCGGCGGCCGCGAGCGCCTGCGCGGTGTGCGCTCTGCCCAAACGGTCGATCTTGTTGACGGCGATCGTGACCGGCCGGCCGATCTGGGCCAGCTCGCCCGCAATGAAGCGGTCCCCGGGGCCAACTCCCTCCCTGGCGTTGATCAGCTGCAGCGCGGCATCTGCGCCATGCAGCTCCTGCTCGACGCGGTGCGCCATCCTGCGAGTCAGCGGGTCGCGGGGACGCTGGACGCCCGGGAGGTCGACGAAGACGACCTGGCGCTGCCCGGCGGTGAGCACGCCTCTGATCGCGCGCCTGGTCGTCTGTGGACGGTCGGAGACGATCGCGACCTTGCCGCCGACGATCGCGTTGAGCAGCGTGGACTTGCCGGCGTTCGGGCGACCGGCCAACGCGAGCATGCCGGAGCGGGTCATGTGCGGCCGGCGCCTGAGCGCGCGTGGGCGCTGAGGATCTCCGCCTGCGCGGCGAGCATCTGGCCATGGTCGGTCTCGTGGTCCATGCCGAGCAGGTGCAGAACTCCGTGAACGATCGCCTCGCGCAGGTCGACCGTGTGCTCGGGGCAGATGACCACGTCGCCGAGCTCACGTTCGACGCCGTCCTGGGTCTCCAGTTCGTCGATCGGGAAGGAGAGCACGTCGGTGGGGCCGGCCTTGCCGCGGTGTTCCTGGTTGAGCTGCGCAATCCTCGTGGCGTCCACCAGCTCGATCGCCAGGTGCCCGTCGCTCACCCCCACGCTGGCCGCGGCGGCCTGGCAGAGGGCGGTGACCTCCTGCGCCCCGGGCGCACCGGGCGTATGCGCCAAGCCGAGCACCTCGACTTCCATCGACATCGACGCTGTCAGCCGTTCCGCCGGCCGGCGGGACGCTCGCCGTTTCGATCTGCGGCCGTCGCGGAGTGGGCGTCATATGCCTCGACGATGCGCTGGACGAGCTTGTGCCGGACGACGTCATCGCCGCCGAAGCGGACGAACTCGATCCCCTCGACGCTGCTGAGCACTTCGGCCACGGCGATCAGGCCCGAGCGCTGCTCGGGCGGAAGGTCGATCTGGGTGATGTCTCCCGTGACGACCATCTTGGAGCCGAAACCCAGGCGCGTGAGGAACATCTTCATCTGCTCCGGCGTGGTGTTCTGTGCCTCATCGAGGATCACGAAGGAGTCATTGATGGTGCGTCCGCGCATGTAGGCCAGCGGCGCCACCTCGATCACGCCGCGCTCCAGGTGCTGGGAGACCTTCTCTGGGTCGATCATGTCGTGCAGCGCGTCGAAGAGCGGGCGCAGATAGGGGTCGACCTTGGCCATCATGTCGCCCGGCAGGAACCCGAGCCGCTCCCCCGCCTCTACGGCCGGACGGGTGAGGATGATCCTGTTGACCTCATGGCGCGCGAGCGCGGCCGCCGCCATCGCGACCGCCAGGAACGTCTTGCCGGTGCCGGCCGGGCCGATCCCGAAGGTGATCGTGCTCGAACGGATCGAGTCGACGTAGCGCTTCTGGTTGACGGTCTTGGGCGCCACACGGAGGCTGCGGTGTCTCCAGACGACGTCCTCCAGCACGCTCGCCGGAGACTCGTGGTGATCGAGCGCACCGGTCACCGCCGCGATCGTCCCCGGGCCGATCTGGTGGCCGCGCTCGATCAGCTCCGAGAGCTCGCTGACCACGCGCTGGCCGGTGCGCATCTCGCGCTCCTCCCCGTCGAGCGTGAGCAGGTTGCCACGCAGGAAGACCTTGCATTGGAGGTGCCCCTCCAGTGCGCGCAGGACCGCATCCTGGCTGCCCGCCAGCTCGGCGGCGACCTCGTTGGGCAGCTCGATCTGGGTCTTCATCCGCCGGCGATCACCTGAGCAGCGTCTCCTTCACAAGCTCAGAGACCCGCTTGCCCTCCGCGCGACCGTCAACCGCTGCCATCGCGCTCTTCATCGCAACGCCCATCTCCTTGACGCCCTGGGCTCCGCTGTCGGCCACCGCCTGCTCGACGATCTGGCGCAGCTGCTGCTCATCAAGCTGCGCCGGCAGGTACGAGCCGATCAGCTGCGCCTCGGCTCGCTCGCCGGCCTCGAGATCGGAGCGCCCGGCATCAGCGTAGGCCGCAGCAGCCTCCAGCCGCCGCTTGCGCTCACGACGCAGGACCGCGAGTTCGTCGGCCTGACCGTCCTTCTGCGCCTTCTGCAACTCGGAGAGCAACAGGCGCAGAGCGGTGAGCCGCTCGCGCTGCTTCTCGCGCATCGCCTGCTTGACGTCTGCCTGGATCTGCTCTTGCAGGCTCATGCGCGCCCGCCTGCGCAGAGCGCCCCATCGATCCTGATACATCCAAGCGTTCTCATCGACGTTCAGGATACGCCGCGCACGGGTCGCCTTCCACGGCATCTCGTGACTTTCGTGGTCGAGACGGCAGGCCATCGAACACACTTGGCCCATGACGCCGGCTCGCATGACGCTCCGCGCCCCACCCGCCGAAGGGCGATTCGCTGTGCTGTTTGGATTCTCACAAAATGTCGCTTGACAATAACTGCTGGCGTTATTTTTAACACCATTCTTGCTTGTGCTCGCAGGCACAGCGTCATGTACGCCCAAGACTCGGCGACGCCACTCCAATGTCAAGCGAGCGACCCAAGCCATCCCGTCAGCTGGGAAGACCCCAAAATCCAGAGCCCACCGGGGAGGGACGCGGGGCACCTATGGTCGGCGTCCTGGAAGCGGAACCAAGTCTTGGATCCCATCTGGATCCAAGCAGCCTGCTGGCCGCCAAGCGGGAGGCATTTGCGCCCCTGCTCAGTCTCGACCGCGGCAAGCTGGACTGGGAGAAGATCCCCATGGAGGCCGGCCACTCGCTCGGCATGCTGGTACTGGAGGGCATGCTCTCCAGACGCCAGGACGTCGGCGATCTCACATTCGTCGAGCTGCTCGGCGAAGGGGATCTGCTGCGGCCCTGGAGCGCGGAAGAGAGCACGACGCTTGCCAGCGCAGCGAGCTGGCGCGTGATGGCGCCGACGCGGATCGCCCTGCTGGATCGCGACTTCGCGCTTCGCACGCGCCACTGGCCTGAGATCGCCGCCGCACTGCTGGAACGCTCCAGCCTGCGCTCGCGCGCGCTTGTGATCACGCTCGCCATCCATGGTGCGGTGCGGGTGCGGGATCGGCTGCTGCTGACACTCTGGCACCTGGCCGACCGATGGGGGCACGTCACGCCGCGCGGCACAGTGCTGCCGATCGCGCTCACTCACGAAAGCCTGGCCCAGCTGATCGGGGCGCGCAGGTCTCCTGTGACCGTCGCGCTCGGCGAACTGCGACGCGAGGAGCTGGTGCGCCGCGAGCGGCGCGGAGTGTGGCTGCTGAGCGGCGAGCCGCCGCTCCAGATCGCGCTGCGGGCCGGCAAAGCGGGCGGGTAGGCTGCCTGCATCGACGCAGAGCGCCACTCCCTATTCTCAGATTCGATGTTTGCCGGCGAGGTCGCGATCGTCACCGGCGGCGGCTCCGGACTCGGGCGCCAGACGGCGCTGGAACTCGCCGCCTGCGGTGCTCGCGTGATCGTCTGCGGCCGGCGCGAGGAGCCGTTGCGACAGACGGCGGAGCTGGACCCGCGCGAGTTGATCGAGGCGCAAGTCTGTGACATCCGAGAGGAGGATCAGGTCGATCGGATGGTCGACACGGTCCTTGCACGCCACGAGCGGATCGACCTGCTGGTCAACAACGCCGGCGGGCAGTTCCTTGCACCAGCGGAGTCGATCACGCCGAAGGGCTTTCGGACCGTGATCCGGCTGAACGTCGAGGGCACGTGGCTGCTCACGCACGCAGTCGCAACCAAGGCGATGATCCCCTCGGGCCGCGGCGGCAAGATCTTCAGCGTCACGCTCTCGCCCCACAACGGCATGCCCGGGATGGCCCACTCGGGCGCCGCGCGCGCAGCGGTGGAGAACCTGATGCGCACGCTCGCGATCGAGTGGGCGCGCTTTGGCATCCGCCTGCTGGCGATCGCGCCCGGCCAGTTCGCCACGCAAACACTGCTGACCAAGTACCCGCAGGCCATCGTCGATCGTCTCTCAGAGACAATTCCGGCGGGTCGCCTGGGCACAGAGCAGGAGTTCGCTTCGCTGGTCGCCTACCTCGCCTCGCCCGCTGCCAGCTTCATCACCGGGACCGTGATCACGATCGACGGGGCCCGCGATAATTGGCTCGGCCGCTGGCCACCCACGCAGGCAAGCGACGAGCAGGGGCAGCCGCTGAGCGAGGAGCGCCGCCAGTGACGCTCGCAGGCCATCCCCGCAAGCCAATAACCTGAGGGCATGATGCAACGCCCTGCAGCCTTCGCTGCCCTCTGCAGGGGCGCGCAGGCGAGATGAGCGCCTTGCCCGACGGGCAGGCCGCGCTGCGCCTCTACGAGCAGGCTCTAGCGCCTTTCCTGCAGGATGCGGCCCGGCTGCGACCGGCGGCCGGCGAAGTGATCGATGCGCACACGCATCTCGGCCTGGACGAGGACGGGCGCTCGCTTGACCTGGAGGGTCTGATCTCGATGCTGGATGCCGCGCAGGCGCGCCGGGCGTGCGTCTTTCCGCTGCACGACCCGGAGCGGCGCCCATCCTACAGCCTGCCCAACGACCGGGTGCTGCGATGGGCAGGCGAAAGCGAGGGCAGGCTCGTACCTTTCTGCCGTCTGGATCCCGCCGAAGACCCGCTCACGGAGGGAGCACGCTGCATCGAGGCCGGCGCACGCGGCATCAAGCTGCATCCCCGCGCACAAGCGTTCGACTTCAGCGGCGCTCAGATGCAGGGGATATTCGCGCTCGCCGAAGAAGCCGGCGTCCCGATCCTGATCCATGCCGGCAGAGGCCTGCCGCCGCTGGCCGAGGCGCTCGTCGACCTCGCGCTCAAGCATCCCGGAGCGACACTGATACTCGCCCACGGGGCGATCTGCGATCAGGGCATCATCACCGCGCGTCTGGCCGACCATCCCGCCGTGCTCTACGACACCTCCTGCTTCTTCCCCGTCGATGTGATCGAGCTGCTTGCGCGAGTGCCGGCCGAGCGCGTGGTCTTCGCCTCCGACCCGCCCTACGGCGCAACCGCGCCGGGCCTGTATCTCGCGCTGCGTGTCGCGGCACAGGCTGGACTCGAGGAACAGGCGCTACGCGGGGTGCTCGGGGAGACGATGGCCGCCCTGATCGACGGCGATGAGCTGCCGGCTCCCACCGAGCGCCGGCGCCCCGGAGCGATCGCGCTCTCGGGCCGCCTGGCGCGTATCTATGGGTATGCGAGCCTCGCCGGCCCGGCGCTATTCGGCGGCTCCGCCGAGCAGGCGCTCGCAATGATCGAAATGGCGCTCGCAGCCTGCCGGCTGCCAGACGGTGCCGCCGAGCAGGCGCCAGACCACGAGCGTGTGGCGCTCTCCGTGATCCACCCGGCGCTCGAGGCCACGAATGTGCTGCTGTCGGGCAGCGACGGGTCACAGACGAGAGTCAGAGCAACGATGGATCTGCTGTTTCGCACGATCGCACTTGCCGCGACGGCGGTGCCTGACGCCGAGGCCGTGCAGGCGCTCCAGAGCATTGGCACCGGCCAGCTCAGCGCCTGAGCACCCGCTGAGATCAGTGCGCCGGCTGCGTTGAGAGCCACGAGGCCGCCCATTCGCCCTCGCTCAGGCGCAAGCGCTCAGAAAAGCCATGGCGCAGAGCAAACGCCTGCACGACCTCGTCGGTCTCCTGGTGCAGAAGGCCGCTGATCACGAGATGCTCCGGCGCCTGCTCGATGCGCTCGGATAGCTCCAGCAGCAGCGGACGCAGCAAGTTGGCGAGCACCGTCGTGCCCTGCAGCGACGGCAGAGAGTCCCAGCGCAGGTCAGAGCGCGTGACGTCGAGTTGCACTGCGTTGACCTGTGCGTTCTCCCGGGCGGCACGCACGCTCTCTGGGTCGTGGTCGAGCGCGACCACGGGTGCGAATCCGAGCTTGGCGGCCGCGATCGCGAGCACACCCGAGCCGGTGCCAATATCCACAAGCGAGCCCTGCACCCCTTCGGCGCAGAGCTGCTGCAGCAGGCAGAGGCAGAGCTTGGTCGTGGCATGCGCGCCGGTGCCGAACGCCTGCCCTGGGTCGATCACGATCTCCTGCGCCTGCTCCCCGGCCAGGCTCGGCTCCCAGGGCGGTCGCAGGCGCAGCGCGGGCGCTCCTCCGCCGGCAGGCGCAGCCAGACTGATCGGCCGGTGGAAGAGCTTCCAGCGTTCCCGCCAGTCGTCTGCCACCTCGCTCGTGCTCACCTGCACGAGCGCTCCTCCCACGCTCGCGTGCAGCGTCGGCAGATCCGGCAGCTCGCCCGGCGCGCCGTAGACGGCGTACTCCACGGTCTGATCGTCGTGCTCGATCTCTTCCACCCCGCTGGGCGCAAGCTCGAGCAGATCGGCCAGCGCGATCTCGGCCTGCTCGCGCCTGACCCGCAGCGCGAGCCTGATCACGAGTGCCCGCGCAGCGCGCGCCGCACCTTTGAGAGCACCGATTCCTCGGAGCGCAGGTTCTCATCGGTCAAGGTCGCGTTCAGGCGTCGCATCAGATCGCGCTGCTCCTCGCTCAGCCGCCGCGGGACCACCACGTCGAGCAGCACCCGCAGATCTCCTTTGCGTCCGCGCCGCAGCTCCGGCATGCCCTGGCCGCGCACAGTGATGATCTCGCCCGGCTGTGAGCCCGCCGGAACCTCGATCTCCATCTCTCCATCCAGTGTGGGAACCTGCATCGCGCCCCCAAGCGAGGCGAGCGGCGCGGGCACCGAGAGCGCCGTGACCAGATCGTCGCCTTCGCGCAGGAAGCGCTCGTCGGGCCTGACGCGGACGAGCACGTAGAGATCGCCTGCGCTCGCGCCTGCCTCGCCGGCGTGGCCGCGGCCGCCGATCCTGATCCGCTGGCCATCTGCGATGCCCGCGGGCACCTCGACGCTCAGCTTCTGCTTGGCGGCCTTGCGGCCCCGTCCGCGACACGGCCGGCAGGGTTGGCTGGCAAGGCGCCCGTCGCCGTGGCAAGTGTCGCAGACCACAGTGCGGACCATCTGCCCGAACGGGGTGCGGGTCACGCCCTGAAGCTGACCCGATCCGCCGCACCGGTTGCAGGTCTCGATCGGCGTGCCCGGCTCCGCGCCATTGCCATGGCAGTGCTCGCAGACCTCGACTGCGTCGTAGGCGACGTCCACGTGCTTGCCCTGGGCCGCCTCGGTCAGCTCGATCTCGACCGATACAGCGACGTCGCCGCCGCTCGCAGGACCGGAGCGCCCGCCGAACTGACCGCCGAAGAACGCGTCGAAGAGATCGCCGATCGAGCCGAAGGAATCGAAGTTCGGAGCAAAGCCCCCGGAGCGCAGACCTTCGTGGCCGTAGCGGTCGTAGGTGGCTCTGCGATCGGCGTCGGAGAGGATCTCGTAGGCCTCGGCGGCCTCCTTGAACTTGTCCTCGGCCTGCGGGTCGTGGGCGTTGACATCCGGGTGCAGTTCGCGCGCCAACCGCCGAAAGGCCTTCTTGATCTCCTGCTCGGAGGCATCGCGGCGGATGCCGAGCACCTCGTATGGGTCGCGTGGGGTCGATGTCGTGCTCATGAGAGGGGAGCCGCGAGCTAGTGCTCTGCGTAAGCGTCTTCGACGAAGCGGGAGAGCTCGCGCGCGGCCTCCCTCACGGTAGCGATGGCTCCCGCGTAGTCCATGCGCACCGGCCCGATCAGCGAGACCGCGCCGAGCTTTCGCTGCGCCAGCCCGTAGCTCGCCGCCACCACGGAGAAGGGCCGCATCGCCGGGATGTCGTTCTCCTGTCCGATGCGCACGTAGACGTCGGTGCTGGAGAGCGCGGAGCGAAGCAGGTTGAGCAGCGCCACACGCCGCTCGAGCAAGTTCATCAGCTCATTGATCTGGGCCACGTTCTCAAACTGCCCGGCGCTGAGCAGATGGCTTGCGCCCTCGACATAGAGAGCGGTGTCGGCCTCCATCGGCGGCTCCTCAAGGAACGCGGGCGCAAGGCGCATCAAGAACTCGCGCTCCACATCGCCGAGCCCGTCGTCGAGCAGCCGCTTGTGCAGCATGCGCGCTCCCACACCGACGCCCTCCAGGCGCTCGTTGAGGTACTCCCCGGCCCAGTTGACCAGCCCGACGTCGACCGGCCGATCGAAGGTCACGATCATCTTCGAGACGCTGCCTGTGGAGGTGATGATCACCACAGCGACCACCTGGGGCTGCAGGGCAATCACCTCCACGTGGCGGATCTTGGCCATGTCCAGCAAAGGAGCAGATACGACGGCCAGCAGGCTGCTGACCTGGGAGAGCGCCTCGGTGGTGATGCGGATTGCGTCCTCCACCTCATGGCGCACGAGTGAGACGCCAAGGTGCCGAGCGGGCTCCAGAGCCTTGCCCGATGCGAGCATCCGATCCACGACGTAGCGCCGGCCCGCGTCGGTGGGCACCCGTCCCGCCGAGGTGTGGGGGTGGGTGAGCAAACCCTGCTCCTCGAGCAGCGAAAGCTCGTTGCGGACGGTCGAAGGGCCACAGTCCAGGCCCGGATCGGCGGCGATCGCCCGTGAGGCGACCGGCTGCCCAGTCTGGACGTGCGCATCGAGAACTGAGCACAGGATCCGCTCCTGGCGAGGGGTCAACATACTTGGATTCTAGGCGTCGGCCTGGGCAGCCGAGCGCTTGGAGGATGCGCCAGCGGCAGGCTCGGCCGGCCCGGCTTGGGCCTCAGAGCTCCAGCTCTGCCTCTGCGTTGCGGATGATCCGCTTGCCAGCCTGCTCGGCGACCGTGTCCACGATCACGCGGCCATCGCCGGCCTCGCGCACGGTGCCGCCGACCACGATCTCCTGCTCGGGCACGCCCATGCCGCGGAACTGGACCGAGAGGCGCTTGAGATGCTGCGGCCCGCCGGCGGCCACGGTCTGTGCTCGCGCGACCTGGGCCATGCTCCAGAGGCCGTGCAGGATGCGCCCTGGCAGGCCGACCGCTTTGGCGAACTCCTCGTCGATGTGAATCGGGTTGAAGTCCCCAGAGGCGCCCGCGTAGCGGACGGTGAGGTACTTGTCCGGCGTTACCTTCAGCTCGGGGATCTGATCGCCCACGTTCAGGTTGGCCATTTCGCTCACACTCCTCGCACGATGTTGGTCCAGGTGCCGCGGCAGACCTCCTCGCCACGCTGGTTGGTGGAGACAGACTCGAAGACGTAGTAGCCGCGGCCGTCGTCTTCGCGGATCTCCTTCACGCTGGCGACGGTCGAGATTTCATCCCCGGCCACGACCAGCGGGCCCCACTGGAAATCCTGCCCTCCGTGCACCATCAGCGCGAAGTTCAGTTCGATCTCTGGATCAAACAGCGCCGGACCGACGGCGGGCGAGCTGTAGACGACCGCGAACATCGGCGGCGCCACGACGTCGGCGTACCCCGCCGCTCGCGCGGCATCCACGTCGAGATGGACCGGGTTGCTCTCGCCCACGGCGAGTGCGTACTCCTTGATCTTCTCGCGACCGACCGCATAGCGGGTGGGCGCGTAAGCCTTGCCTACGGCTTTGGTGTTGACTGGCACCGCGATGGACTCCTTGCGCGTTGGACGCTTCCTCGGACTACGACGCTCACTCCCCTTCATCCGCCTTCGTCCCGAAGCCAGGCACCCTCGGCAGGAGCAGGCAAGTGACGACCGCCGCAGCGGCGGAGTTTACGCGGCCGGCCCCCGACGGGCCGGCCGCGTCAGAATCGAGGCCTCGAAGGCGTCCTCTCAGAAGACCACCTCGGCGCCTGCGCCTGCGCCGAGCAGCTCGCCTTCCTGCATATCCGACTCGTGCGCCGCGGGCTCCCACTCATCCCGCTCTCCGCCGGGGCCGTCGAGGAACTCGACCGAGTCGGCGACGATGCTGACGGCCTGACGGCGCTGCTGCTCATCCGTCTCCCACTCGCGCCACTCCAGGCGACCGTCGATCGCCACCTTGGAGCCCTTGCGCGTATAGCGCTCGACGGCCTCCGCTGCCCCGCCGAAGACACTCACGTCGAAGAAGTTCGGCTTCTGGCTCAGCTCGGGCAGCTCTCGCACACGCGCTCCCACCCGGGCTCGGTAGGCGTAGCCCTCCGGCCCTACCGAAAGCAGCCGCGCCGCGTCCCACAGCGTCGATCTGCGGTCGTAGGCGAGCACGGCGATGATCGCGTTGCGCAGATAGCGGTCTGAAGAAGCCCTGATGTCGGCGTCGCTGAAGAGCTGCTTGAGCGCGCCGACGACGTAGTCGGCGATCACGTCGGCGGGCGCATCGACTGCGAGCGGGTTGAAGCCGCAGGTCGGATGAGCGAAGTCGAGCAGCGTGCAGGTTCGCTCCTGTGGCACGTTGCTGAGCGCAGCGTCTGCGGCGTCCCCCTTCGGGTCCAGGAGGATCACCGCACAGCGTGTGCGGACCATGTCCTCGATCATCGAGGCGACGAGGTAGCTGGTCTTGCCCTGCTCCACGGTCCCCACGACCGCGGTGTTTTGGCGGCGCAGCGCCGGGTGGATGCAGACCGCCCCCTCGGAGTCCCGAAGCGTGCCCAGACCGCTCGTCGGCCGCATGATCGCCGCGGGCGCAGGCGCGACCGGAATTTGGCATCGGTGAAGCGGGACACTCAGGAAGTCGAGCGAGGGCAGGTGCCACATGGCCGCAAGCTCGGTGGAGGCGAACGCACCCTTGCGCTTGTCCGGAAACGGGTTGCCCTCTCCTCTGATCACCCGCTCGCGGTAGATGCCGAGCAAGCCGTGACGAATTGTCGTTCCGCGCTCAACCAGCCGGTTCTCGGCCACCTCTGCGCGCAGCGCGGAGGCGATCCGCTCGCAGGTGCTGCGGTCGCCTGCGATCACGCGCACGTCGACGAAGAACAGCGGACGATGCTGGACGTTCAGTCCGCCAAGCAGCTCGGCGTCCTGGACCATCGAGCGGTCGAGCCTCGGCTCCAGCACACCCTCTCCGCGCTCGCGTGAGATGCGGTGCTCGTGTCGTCTGTAGAGGCGCCTGGCATGTCGCTCGAAGCCGATCGACGCCGGCGTCATTGCAAGCTGCACGAACGCTGGACTACCGCTTGCCGCAAGCGTGCGCAACAGACGATTCATGAACGGATCCCGGTCATGCTCGAAGCGGTCGATCGCCTTGACCCGGTTGATGAACAGCCGCTCCTTCTTCAGCCGCAGCAGCACGGGCGGCGGGCCGACCAGCGCGACCGGAGACTCCAAACGACAGTTCGGATAAGCGGCGCGCAATGCGGCGAGCACCATCTGTTGCGCCTCCCGCGGGCAGCAGACAGCAAGCCACGCCTGCTGCCCTATGTGCGCCTCCAGCGCGATCGAGGGCTGGCCGCCGAGCAGCCGGCGCCACCAACGGCGCAGCAGCCGCTTGTGCAGCGTCTCGAACATGGCGACGATCGCCTCCGCGCTGGCGTCCTCGCCGCGGTAGGGCAGCACCCGCAGCCTCACATAGCGCCGGTCCCGGCGCCGGGACGCTCTGCTGAAGCAGAGCACCAACCCCAAAATGGCCGGCACCGCGACTGCCGGCAGCAGCTCCCAGTGCCCGGCAAGCAACTGCAACGGCGAGGCTCCGGCTGGCATCTCGCATGCAAATCCGACCGGCGATGCGCGATCGGGACGCTCACGCCGGCGCCTGGCGCGGCCTGCAGCCTTGTCCGCCGCTAGCGGAAGGTCATCCTCAGAGCGGCCTGGCCGCTCGCTCGACCGCCTTGCCGCGATCGGTCAGGCGCCATTCGTTGCAGGCGCCGTGGCGCTGACCAGCGCCCGTATTGCTCAGCAGCTCCAGACGCTCCAGGCGCGCCAGGAGCTTCGACATCTGCCCCTGGTCGGCGATCCCTGCGCCCTCGGCCACCTCACGATTGCTGGCACCTGAATGCTCGCCTATGAAGGACAGGACCCGCATCGTCCGGTACGTAAGCCTCATGTCGAGGCCACCAAGCGGATCTGCGCGCGACTCTGGCTTGCGTCTGCGGCCTTTGGGCCCAGGCCGCGAGAGCTCTTCGCCGGCCGCCCTGCTGCCCTTGTAGGGCAGCACGATCAGGCTCATGATCGGACCCAGGAGGTTGACGAGCGGCCCGTGGTCAGCTTCGAGCAGGCGCGAATGGACCACCGTGAACGCCGCGCCCACGACGCCTTCAACGGCGATGTCCCCGGGCTGTCCCTTCTTGAGACGGGGCCGTCTGTCCCCTCGCGCCTCTCCTTCGGCGACAACTCGCTTCAGCCGCTCTATCACCTTCGCGCGGCTTTCGAGCACCCGTGGCCCGGCGCCGAGCGCCTCCACCACGCATATGCGAGCGAGCGCGGGTTGCTCGTCCATGAAGCCAAGCATCGCCAGCATCCCGGCGCGTACGCCGTCACGCCAATTGGCCTGCTCGGCGTAGGCGCCGGCCGCGAGTGCGCCAAGGCGCTCGACGGTCTCGTCGAAGACGGCGAGGAAGCAGTCTTCGCGGTCCTCGAAGAGGTCGTAGAAGGTCTTGCGCGAGACCTTCGCCCGTGCGATCACCTGCGCGACGGTCAGCCGGGCGTACCCGACCTCCTGCGCCACGTCGACGGTCGCGCCGAGCAGGCGTCCACGCTGGATCTCCGCCACCTGCACGCGCGGCATCGTTCGCGGCCCTGGCCGCAGCCTCTGCATAACCCGGGTCCTATCGGTCTCGGCTATCGCCATCTAGGTCGCTCTGCCTCATTTTTGTGTTGATTTCGGACATCCGTGAAGTTCATCTCACCGCGGCATCGCAATTCCCGTGCACGAAGACGCGGGGATCCGGGGCTTGCTCTCACATAGCTTGGCCGGTGAAGCGCTTGGAGTCGAGTCGTGTCTCCAACTCGGGCAGCCGCGTGCCATTTTATGGCTCTGCAGAGCGTAAAAACGGCTTGACTACAAGAGACTTGCTCCCGGTCGCCCACGAGCGCATTCACCTGGTGCCGCATGAGGAGGCCCGACAGTCACGCGGCGCACCTGTGAAACACGGTTTAACCTTTTCGGACGCCCAACGGCATTGCGTCGGCGATGCACGCTCAGACGGTGCGCCACCCGCCGGTCTCTCGTGGTTTGCGAGCGACCTCGATCCCGGCTCCGCGAGCGCGGCTCCAGCAGGGGCCGCGCTCGAGCCGGAGCCGCGATGCGGATGAGAGGACTCGAACCTCCACGGAGTCACCTCCACACGGACCTGAACCGTGCGCGTCTACCAATTCCGCCACATCCGCCAGCGTGGCCCCGACAGTATCGCATCGGCGACGAAGCGGCTCGTTCGGCGTGCAAGGCCCCTCGACCGCCGGTTTCGAGGTCGGGCGCCGGGTCTTGGCGGCCCGCTTTGCTAGCCTCAGGCCTCAGAAAGCGCGCCGCCATCGTCTAGGGGACTAGGACGCCGCCCTCTCACGGCGGTAACACGGGTTCGAATCCCGTTGGCGGTACTTCCGGGGCTGCAGATCGTGCTCGCCGGCTCAGCTCTCTGCTGTCAGGCCGAGGATCAGCTGCGCCGCCTCCAGCGGCACGTCGAGCTGCGGACAGTGGCCCACGCCGTCCAGCACTACCCAGTCGGCGTTCGGCAGCCAGTCCTCTCGGAAGCGCGCTGCCGCGCCCGGCCAGTGCAGAAGCTTGTCCTCTGTGCCCCACACGATCCGTGCGGGACAGTCGATGCGCTCGGCGTCCAGATCCCAGCCCTCATGCAATGCGTGGTCGATCAGCGCGTCTGCGGCCTTGCAGGCGACCACCCCCCGCATCTGGTGTGCAAGTAGATCCACCGGGATGTGCTCGAAGTTGACGGTCGTGAACTGCGTCGCATTACGTCTACCCTCGGTCGTGGCGAGGATCGCGTCTATGTGCGGCTCGGCTGCCCTCAGCAGCTCCTGGGTGCTCCTGAAATGCTCCAGCGTGTCCTTGTAGGACTCATCCCCCTGAGCCCAGCCGCCCGCAGGCGCAAGCACGACGACGCTCTGGGCCAGGCCGCGCGCGGCCAACTGCAGCGAGATGTACCCCCCGAGCGAGTTGCCCACTATGTGGGCGCTGGCGAAGCCCGCCTGGGCCATCGCCTGCTGGGCGGCGTCTGCCAGCGTCGTATCGCTGACCTGGCCCTCGATCGCAGGGCCGCCGGCGTGGCCGGCGAGCGTCAGAGCGAGCACCTCGTGCCGATCTTCCAAGGCGGGCAGCACTAGCTCCCAGGTGCGCCAGGTGTCCGTGAAGCCGTGGATGCACACGAGCGGGGGGCCTGAGCCGCCGCGATGGGAGGCAGTGAACGCCGACATGCGCAAGACGCTACCGGCATGGCGCGCTGCGCGCTCTGGGCCCCTGTCTCGGCGGTCGAGCCAATCCCGCCAGGGATCTTGCAGACATGTGCTCGAGCCGCGACTTTGCTCACCGGGATGAGTTGAATGAGCGACTCGGCGCGCATGGAGTTTCGTGCCGCCAACCCAATAGCCAACGCAGCGGGACCCATTAGGGCAGCGCTGACGTGGCCGCGGGCTCAGGCCAGACGGTGGAGCCCTCAGATCAACGCCGATCAGGAGGACAGCGCATGCAACTCTCCAGGTACAAGACTCATGCACGCCGTGGCCAGGATGGCACGCCCGAGCGCCTGACACGGCGAGGGCGCAGAAGGGCCGCCCTGCTCGGAGTGGCCACGGCGGCGGTCGCCGCCGCCCCCGTGGCGCTTGCCGCAGGCACGAGCACGCATCACTTCGCTCACGCCGCGACCCTGGCCGACAACACCCCGCTGAAGGGTGCGATCCACAACCCGGCCTCCGGCGCCTACTTGCGCACGACAGGCATCTTCGCCAACTTCAGCAGCTGGACCACTCGCATCCAGAACGTCGGCAGTGGCGGCGCCGGCACCTTCGGCTGCAAAGCGGGCAGCAGCGGATCGGCGTGCCTGGCCTCCGAAAACAACAATGGCGGCCTCGCATTCACGTTCGCGAGCACCGGCAGCACGGGCGGCAAGATCCTGCTCACCAATCCGAACGCCGCGCCGTTTACCACCAACGCGCACGGGCAAGCAAGCGGCCTGAACGCCAACTACCTGCAGGGCAAGGAAGCAAAGGAATTCCAGCTCGCCAAGGAACCGGCCGCCAACGCGAACGAGCTCGGCGGCAAGCCGGCAAGCGAATATCTCACAACCGGACAGTCGCTGTTCGCCGACGTCTCATCGGAAGCCAAGATCGTGAGCACGCGCGGCGCCACAGCGGTCACTCAGTCCGGCGAGAGCTTCACCGTCACGTTCGCCAATGTCAACCTCAGCAAGTGCTCTTTGACGGCCTCGCCGACGGGCGCCGCGCTCACGAGCGGCCAGCTCGGCGTGGAAGTTAGCCCCGGCAACACAAGCCAGGCGATCGTGAACGCACCGAGCGGCTTCGCGGGGGGCTTTGATCTGCAGATCGTCTGCTGATCGAGTCCGCACAGGGGTGGGCTCCGATCAAAGGCGGCCCACCCCGTCTGCCGCTCTCTGCAAGCATGCGCTCGCGTGGCAGGCAAAGACGATCGCACAGAGCCGGGCGCGCGCCAGGATCTCGCAGAGCTCCTGCGGCGTCGTGAGCTGACCGAGGACGCGGCCAGGTCCGACGCGGTGCAGCGCCGTCATGCCGCGGGCGGACGGACGGCCCGCGAGAACATCGAAGCGCTCGTCGATCCAGGGAGCTTCGTGGAGTACGGGCGCTTTGCGATCGCCGCCCAGCGCATGCGACGCGACGTCGACGAGCTGATCGAGCGGACGCCTGCAGACGGCCTTATCGCCGGCATCGCGACGGTCAACGAGCAGCAGTTCGGCAAGCGGAGCTCCTGTGCTGTGCTCGCCTACGACTACACGGTGCTGGCAGGCACCCAGGGCGCGCTCGGTCACCGCAAGAAGGACCGCCTCTTCGAGCTGATCGAGCGGCTGCGGCTGCCAACCGTCTTCTTTGCCGAGGGAGGCGGCGGGCGCCCCGGGGACACCGACTTCCCGGTCGTCTCGGCGCTAGACGTGCGCGCTTTCGCGCTCTGGGCAGGGCTCTCCGGCATGGTCCCGCGGATCGCGATCGTCAACGGCCGCTGCTTTGCGGGCAACGCGATGATCGCCGGCTGCTCCGATCTGATTGTCGCCACCAGGAACTCCTCGCTCGGGATGGGCGGCCCCGCGATGATCGCGGGCGGCGGTCTTGGAGACGTAGACCCGGACGAGGTCGGTCCGGTCAGCGTGCAGGAGCCAAACGGCGTGATCGACCTGCTCGTGGAGGACGAGCGGGCGGCAGTAGCGGCCGCCAGGCATCTCGTGGGCTACTTCCAGGGCGAGCTGGCTCCCGGGAGCGCTGCGGACCAGAGTCTCCTGCGCGAGGCGGTGCCCGAGCGTGAGCGCCGCGCTTATGACGTGCGGCCGATCGTGAGCACGCTCTGCGACGAGGGCACGGTGACCTTCCTGCGCGAGCGGTTTGCACAGGAGATGGTCACCGCGCTTGGACGCATAGACGGACGGCCGATCGGGTTGATCGCCAACAACACCACGCACATGGCGGGGGCGATTACGAGCGCTGCCGCCGACAAGGCCGCCCGCTTTCTGCAGCTCTGCGACGCCTTCGGCTTCCCTGTCGTCTCGCTGATCGACACGCCCGGGATCATGGTCGGGCCAAAGGCCGAGGCAAGCGGCCTCGTGCGCCACGCTTCGCGTCTGATGATCGCCGGCGCGTCGATGCGCGTCCCGATCGTGGCGGTGATCCTGCGACGCGCCTATGGCCTCGGCGCGCAGGCGATGGCTGCAGGCAGCATGCACGAGCCACTGCTAACGCTCGCGTGGCCAAGCGCCCACCTCGGCCCGATGGGGCTGGAGGGAGCGGTCAGGCTCGCGTTGCGCAAGGAGCTCGGGCAGATCGAGGACGAGCAGGAGCGCGAGCGGCGCGTTGCGGAGTTGACCGCCGCCGCGCAGCGCAACGCCAAGGCGCTGAACGCCGCGAGCCTGTTCGAGATCGACGACGTGATCGATCCCGCGCAGACGCGTGCAGCGATCGCGGCCAGCCTCGCAGCCGCGGCTACGCGGCCACGCAGGCAAGGCCGGCGGCCGAGGTTCGTGGACAGCTGGTGAGCGAGGCGGCGCAGCCGATGAGACAGGAGCCCGATCCACGCAGCCGGGCTCGTGCGCGCTGGCTGCGAGCTGCGGTTCTGCTGGAGCCGCCGGGGACGCGTCGGCTCGACGAGCTGCGTGTCGAGTGGCGGCGCCTGTTCGCCGAGGCCTTCGGGACGTTCCTGCTGGTGCTGGTCGCGGCGGGGGCGCCCGTGGTCGACGTGGTCAGCCACGGCGCCATCGGCCGGGTGGCTGCAGTCAGCGCGCCGGGCCTGATGGTGATGGCGATCATCCTCTTCATGGGTGGGGTCTCGGGCGCGCACCTGAACCCGGCCGTCACGATCGGCTTCACGCTGCGCACCGACTTTCCCTGGCGCCGAGTGCCGGGCTATGTGGTGATGCAGTTGCTCGGCGCGACACTTGCGTGCCTGTTCTTGCGTGGCGTCTTCGGCAACGTCGCCGGACTCGGCGCGACCGAGCCCGGCACAGGCATCGCGGGCTGGCAGGCGATGCTGATCGAGCTCATGCTCACCGCGGGGCTTCTGAGCACGATCCTGGGCACCTCCTCCAGGGCGCAGAACGTGGGACCGCTGTCGGCGCTGGCGATCGGCGGCTACATAGCACTGGCTGGCCTGTGGTCGAGCCCGATCAGCGGCGCCTCGATGAACCCAGCGCGCTCCTTCGGCCCTGATCTGGCGCGCGGAGATTTCTCGGGATTCTGGATCTATCTCGTGGGCCCGCTGGCGGGAATGCTGCTGGCCGTAGCAGTGGCGTGGGTGCTGCGAGGTCCCGGCGGAGGCGCAGCGGCAGCGGCGAGGGGCAGGCTGCGCGAACGGCTGCGCGAGATCTGACCGGCGCTGTCAAAAAGAGACCGCCGGCGCAAGGCCGGCGGTCTCAGGTACGGCTTTGAAATGTCGGTTGGCCGGATCTAGCGGCCGATGCCGTGACGCTCGCGCCGAGCAACGACGCGCAGCGAGACGCCCCCGAGGAGGAGCATCAGCACACCTGCGCCAACGACCCAGCGCAGATCGAGGCCGGTGAACGGCAGTGCTTTCGCAGTCACCGGGGTGACCGCTTCTTTAGCGGGCGCTACTTCTTTTTCCGGCGCTTTCGCTTCTTCTTTGGCCGGTGCAACTTCTTTTTCGGCCGGAGCTTTTGGTGTCTGGCTATAGCCGGTTTCGGTGCTCGACGTGGTCGTGGTGGTGCTCGTTTCGACGGCGAGCACGGGCATCGCGGAGAACGCGATCACGATCAGCGAGAGCGACAGGGCCGCGATGAGGAAGCGCAGCCCCCGGCGCGCGCCGCCACGACGTGGCCTGCCCAGGGCCGTGACTTCGTTCGAGGTCATTACTACCTCCCAGTGTTCGGTTTGGGTGCCGCTGATCTCGAGCCAAAGGCCCTTCTCATGCGACCCTGCTTCTTTTGCGCATCAAAGTGTACGCAGAATCTCATACGGAAGTTCGTGTCGCCGAGCTCATACCCTGCTCTGAGCCGAGCTTCACGCGTCCTTGCAGCGTGTCTTGCCCCAGGCTCGCACGCAGGACCTTCTTGTCGAACTTGCCCACACTTGTCTTCGGCACCTCCTCGATGAAGGCGAACTCGTCGGGCAGCCACCACTTCGCCACCCGCGGACGCAGGTGCTCCACCAGCTCCTCGGCGGTGACCGCGGAGCCCTCGCGCAGGACCACGCAGCAGAGCGGCCGCTCGGCCCACTTCTCATCCGGCTTGGCGATCACCGCAGCCTCCAGCACGTCGGGGTGCGCCATCACCTCGTTCTCCAGCTCCACCGAGGAGATCCACTCCCCGCCGGACTTGATCACGTCCTTGGCCCTGTCGGTGATCTGCAAAGACGCGTGCTCGTCGGCGCAGGCGATGTCGCCCGTGCGAAGCCACCCGCCGTCGAACTTTTGCTCGCCGCTTGGATCGTTGTAGTAGGCGGCGGCGATCCACGGGCCGCGCACCTCGATCTCCCCTGTGGAGACGCCGTCGAATGGCACCTCGGCGCTGTCGTCGCCGACCAGGCGCATCTGCACCCATGGCAGCGGGGTGCCCTGTCTGGCGCGGGCCTCCCAATAGGCGTCCTGCGTGGCCTGCCCCTGACCGGCGGTCGGCAGCGGGCGCGAGTAGGTCGCCACCGGGCTTGTCTCGGTCATGCCCCACGCCTGGTAGATGCGCACGCCGTGGCGCTCCTGGAAGTCCTTCATCAGCTGCTTGGGCACGGCTGAGCCGCCGCAGGCGCAGTTGGTCAGGGAGCTGAGGTCGACCTCGTGCTCATCGGCGTAGCGCAGCAGGTCGGCGAAGATCGTGGGTACGCAACCCACGATCGTGGGCCGCTCGCTTTCGATCAGCTTCGCAAGCGGCTCCGCCTGCAGAAAGCGGTCGGGCATCACCAGGTCGGCGCCACAGAGCGCGGCCGCGTGCGGGATGCCCCAAGCGTTGGCGTGGAACATCGGCACGACCACCAGCGCACGATCGGTCCTGCGCAGAGCGAGGGCATCGCTCATCAGTGAAGCGGTGGAGTGCAGGCAGACCGAGCGATGCGAATAGAGCACGCCCTTCGGGTTGCCGGTCGTGCCGCTGGTGTAGCAGAGCGCGGCCGCCTGGCGCTCGTCGAGCTGCGGATAGTCGAAGGGCCCCTCCCCCGCTTGCTCCAGAAGCTGCTCGTAGGAGAGCGCGCCAGGCAGCTTTGCCAACTGTTGCGGATCGATCTCGCCCTCGCCCATGACCACGTAGCGCTGCACGCAGGAGACTTCTCGCGCGATCGGCGCCAGCACGTCGATCAGTGAGTCGTCGACGAACACGACCTTGTCCTCGGCGTGGCCGATGATGTAGATGAGCTGCTCGGCGAACAGCCGCACGTTGAGTGTGTGCAACACGGCGCCCACGCATGGGACGGCCATGTAGAGCTCGAGGTGGCGCTGGTTGTTCCAGGCGAAGGTGCCGACCCGATCGCCGTCCTGCACGCCGAGATGCGCAAGCACCCGTGCGAGTCGATCTACGCGCTTGCAGACCTCGCCGAAGTTTGCCGTCTGCGTCCCGCTGGCGGTGAGCGTCGTCACCTTCGCGTCCGGATGGACGTCCCGCATCCGATGCAGCATGTGGTGCAGGGTGAGCGGATAGTCCTGCATCAAACCTTCGAGCATCTTCTGTCCCTTCGTCTCCTTGGATGACCCGCCTGTTCCTCGGCGTTCGAGAGTACATCCATTGCTGCCCTTCTCTCAAGCGCCTCGCCGCTAGCGGCGAGGCGTGCGCTGCGCGGAGCGGGTCGGACGGCGCGGGCGCAGCGCCGGCTGCATTTCGCGCTCGCGCGGGCGCAGCCCGCGGTAAACGCCGAGCGTCTTTGCGGCGACGTCGCTCCAGTCGAAGCACAGCACGTGCTCGGAGGCCTCTGCGACCAGCCGGTCACGCAGCGCGTTGTCGACCAGCAGCCGTTCGATCATCACGCCGAGGTGTTGAGGGTCGCCGCCGTTGAAGCGCAGACCGACCCGCTCGCCGGCCGGCACCACCTCCCGCAGCCCGCCGGTGTCGGCGACGATGCAGGGGCAGCCGGAGGCCATTGCCTCCAGGGCCACGAGCCCGAATGGCTCATAGATGGATGGCACCACGCAGAGGTCGGCGATCCGGTAGAGCGAGTGCAGCGCGTCATCCCCGATCCAGCCGAGGAACTTGCCGTGGGCGTCCAAGCGCAGCTGCTGCGCCTGCGCCTTCAGCTCAGCCTCATGGGTGCCGCTGCCGGCGACGACGAACCGCACGCCCGAGACTTTCTCGATCACCCCGGGCAGCGCGTCGAGCGCGTGCTGAAACCCCTTCTCGTAGACCAGGCGGCCAACCAGCAGCACCAGGCGCTGCTCGGGCTGCGCAAACTCCAGACGCAGCGCCTGCAGATCGTCCACCGGCTGCAGGTCGCTGGGGTCGATCCCGTTCGGGATCACCGCGACGCGGCTCTCGTCGATGTCGAAGACGTCCGCGACATGCCCGCGCATGTAGTGCGAGCAGACGATCACCGCATCCGCGTGAGAAGCCATCCAGCGCTCCACGCCGTGGATGTGGGACTGCGGCGGTTTGTCCACCCACCCCTGATGGCGGCCGTGCTCGGTGGCATGAATCGTGGTCACGAACGGGACAGAGAGCGAGCGCGCAAGCTTGTCCGAGACATTTGCGACCAACCAGTCGTGTCCATGCACGATGTCGTAGGAGTGTGCCGCGGCGAGCTGCGTGCCGACGGCGAACATGTCCTCGTTCATCTGCTCCACCCACGCCACGAAGCGGTCGAGATCGCGCGGCCACTCCGGCTCGCGGACGCGGTGCACGTTGACTCCGCCGCGACATTCGGCCGCGGGCGAGCGCTCGCTGCCGCGTGTGAGCACGTCCACCGTCAGACCCTGATGCACGAGCTCCTCGGAAAGCTTGCGCACGTGTCTGGCGAGGCCGCCCTCTATCACCGGCGGATACTCCCAGCAGATGATCAGCGCACGGCTGGTCACCCGCGGCACCCTACCTCCCTGGCGCCCCAAACGCGTAGCGGTCGCTATCCGGAAGTCTCGGCGCCCGCCTGGGCAGTCAGATCCGCCAGGGCGCTGTGCGCGCCGGAGGCGAGGCCGAGCGTCCCGGTCGGCTCTGTGGCGCCGTCGCGACCACGGGCTCTGGCAGAGGCGACCACGGCGATCCTCCCCATCCTGCCGGCGAGCGGCAGGCCTGCGGCGATCACCACCGCAAGCGCAAGGAACGCGGCCAGCGGCTCGTGCACGAGTGCCTGAACGATCAGGGCGACCACGAGCCCCCCTAGGTTGCCGGCCAGCCATACGATCGCGCCGGCGGTGCCGGCGGCCGGCCCAGCCAGCCGCTCGGCCAGTGTGAGGATCACCGGCAGCGCGGGCAGCAGGAAGACGCCCATCACCACCAGCGCCGCTGCCCTCGCGCCCAGCGCGGGCAGCACGCCTAGCGCAACGCTGCCGAGCATTCCGACGATCACGACCGCGTAGGTGAAGCCCCGCTCGGAGTGTGTGCGCTCGACCAGTGGCGGGATCAGCGCACAGCCGGCTACGCCGGCGATGATCATGCCGACCAGCAGCGCACCGGCGAGCGTTTCAGAGACACCGGAGGGATGCAGCAGCGTCTGCAGCCATGTCGCGAGGGCCACAAACGCGCCGAAGCCGAGGAACGCGAGCAGGCACAGCGTGCGGATCTCCGGCTGGCTCCAGAGCATCCGCGCCGCGCCACGCTCGATCCCTGCCCGCTCGCTCGCGGGCGCCCCTGGCCTGCGCAGTGAGAGCGCCATCCAGAGTGCGGCCAAGACGGCCACCGCGGCCTCGATCGAGAGCAGCAGCGTCAGGTGCGAGGCTCCAAACGCCGGGCCAAGCAAGAGCGCAATCAGCATGCCGAGGAAGCCGGCTGCTGAGGCGACAGCGATGCCACCGGCGCGCTCGCTCGGCTGCAGGTACTCGCCCGCGAGCTTGCTGACAGCGCTCATCACGACCGGCTGAGCGACGGCGACAAGCGCCTGGCCGGCGAGTGCGAAGGCGAAGCTGTCGCCCCCAAGTCGTAGCAGCCCTCCCACTGCTACGACCCCGCCAGCAGCAGCCAGCGACGGCCGAAACCAGCGGTCCAGCAGCGCGCCGGCCGGGATCGCCAGCACCACGTAGAGCAGCGGGAAGATCTCCGACAGCCACCCGATGGCCGACACCGAGACGCCGTAGCGGTGGGCGGTTTCAGTCGTTATCGGCGCATAGGTCAGCCAGAGCGTCTGTGTGATCGCTGCGACCGTACCGTAGGCGGCAACGATGCCCCAACCGCGACCCTTTGCCCCTTGCATGCCACGGGTTTATCAGCTGGAGCGCAATCGAGTCTGCCGCTGCCGTCCACGGCCTGGGCCGTGGACGGCAGCGCGGCGCTTCTACTGGTAACCGGGGCCCCGCGGCGGGCCGGCCTGGAGGCTGGACCCGTTGGTGCCCGGGCTGTCAGAGCCGGAGGTGCCGTTCATCCCCGGGCAGTGGTGTTTGCCGGAGGAGCGGCCCGAGCCGCCCGCTCCGGGCGTCGCCGTCTGTGTGCTTGAGGTCTGGGTGGTGGTGGTCTGGGTGGTGGTGCTCGTGCCCTTGCCGGACGAGCTTGGCGCGGCGGCCGCACCCGCGATTCCGGCAACTGCGCCGGTGACGCTGAGCGCTGCCACGATGAGCGCCATCTTTATCTTCATCGAACCTCTCATGCGCTGCGATACCTCCTGTCTGAGGACTCTTGTCTGTAGCTCCAATGATCGAAGCCGTCGCTTAACCGGCGGGCACCTGGAGGCTGGGAAAGCGCCCATAGCTGCCTGAGAGCGCTCTCAGGCTCGAAGCGGGTGAGATCAGGAGGCCAGTGGCAGAGCTGTGGCTGCTCAGCGCAGCCGCGCGACCGGCGCAGTCGTAGAGCGCGTCGGATGACGCTTCGCCCGCGCCCGCGCCTGCGCTGCCGGCCGACGATTCGCCGCCACCGCTTTCGCTGGAGAGGCCGGCTTGCACGCGCGCACAGCTCTCCCGCACCACGGCCATCGCCACGCGAGCGCCCACCCGGTTGTCGCCTGGCAGTCGCGGACCCGTCTGCTCTGAGCCTTCGCTGAGCACCCAGCGGATGTGTCCCGCGCGCACCTCGTTCGCCAGCCAGGAGACCGTGATCTGACTCTCGCGACCGGAGAATCCACCGATGCCGGCGACGTCCGCGTCTTCGGCGACGATCGCGCTTGCCGCTGTGGACTGGCTTGAGAGCGCCAGCGTGCCCCCGCCGTGGCTCCTGACATAGGAGATCGCGCGGGTGAGCGCCTGCTGACCGGCGGCGCCACCGCCGAGCGGCGCACCGATCGCCCCGCCGCCGCCCGGGGCGCCGCCGAAGCCAAGGCCGCCCGCGGTCACGCCCGGCGGTGGACCGTGGCCCTGCGCAGGCCCTTGCGCCCGTTGCGAGCTCACTGCCGGCCCCGAGCCCGCTTCCTGCTGCGGCCCCGGCGCAGCGCCCTGCGCGCCGAACAGCGGCTGACGCCCGCCCGCTGAGCCGCCGCCGGCCGAGAGTCCAGGCGACCTGCCGCCGGCTTGCCCGGGTGCGCCCGCGGCGGTCTGCGCCGAGACCGGCCCGCCGGCGGGGAATGTGCCGCTGGTGGCGTGACCGAGCGTGTCGAAGGACCAGATCGCCGGGCCGAGCAGGAAGGCGCCCAGCGCACCGACAAGCGCCAGGCGGCGGATGGCTGCACGCGCCGAGACGACGATCGCCAGCGCAGCGAGGACGCAGCTGCATACAAGCACCGGCCAAAGCCAGGTGAGGTTGCCCGGGTAGTCATGGAGCACCGCCAGCTCGGTGGCCAGGCCGGCGACGATCGCCGCCGCACCGGCGAACCGCATCCACGTCTGCTCGCAGCCGCCAGCCGCCAGCCGGCCCGCGAACGCGCCGACAAGCGCGGCGCTGAAGGGCGCCAGCAGCGACACGTAATAGGGATGGAAGATGCCTTTCGCGTAGCTGAAAATCGCCGCTGTGACCGCAAATGAACCGCCAACCGCAATCAGCCAGCCGCTGCGCGGATCCGAGCGCCGCAGGCGCGTGTCGATCACAAGCGCTACGCCTCCAAGCACCGCGAAGCCGAGCAGCCAGCCGGCCTGCCCGCCGAGCACGGAGTTGAGCAGGCGCAGCGGGCCCGCCGTGCCGCCGAAGACGCTTCCTCCCGGGCTCCCTCCGGGCCCACCGGTTTGACCGTCGATGCGACCGAGCCCGTTGTATTCAAAGATCAGAGAGAGGATTCTGTTGTCGCTCGTGCCCGACACCCAGGGTCGCGCGGATGCCGGCGTCAGTTCCACCAGCGCAGGCCAGGCTCCGCCGACGAGGACCATCGCCCCACCCCCGAGCAGTAGCGACCGCAGCGCAGCGAAGCGGCCGTGCAGGGCGACCCAGAGCCACGCTGCAAGCAGGCCCGGGACAACGACCAGCGCGATCAGCATCTTCGTCTCGAATCCAAGGCCGACGCACACACCGGCGAGCACCAGCCACCGCGTCCGACCGTCCTCCAGGCCGCGCATACCGAGCCAAAGGGCCGCCACGCAGCAGAGGATCAGCAGCGCATCCGGGTTGTTGTGACGCGAGATCGCGACGCTGATCGGCGTGAGCGCGAGCGCGAGCCCTGCGACAAAGCCACCCACACGCCCGAACCGGCGGCGGACCAGGTCGTAAATCAGCAGCACGCTCGCAACGCCCATCAGCGCCTGGGGCACGAGCAGGCTCAGCGAGCCGTAGCCAAAGACCCTCGCCGAGAGCGCCTGCACCCACAGCGCAAGCGGCGGCTTGTCAACGCTCATCACGCCACTGCGGTCCATCGAGATGAACAGGAAGTCGTGCCAGCTTGTGCTCATCGAGCGCACTGCGGCCGCGTAGTAGTCGTTGGCGTAGCCGTTGCGCGAGAGCACCCACAGGTTCAGGACGGCGGCCAGCCCTGCCAGCAGCACGACCTCGGGGGCTAGGCGGCCAAGCGCCGCGACAAGCCGCTGCGTCCAGAGGAGTAGGTATCCAGGGCGCGGCGTCGCTGCCCCCGGCGGGGCTGCCTCAGGTGCGCGCAGGCCCGGAGATCGAAACGACTTAGTGCTCACGCCAGGGAGCATCCTCGCCGTTGCTTGGAGTTTGATGAGAGCGCTCTCAGGATCTGCCGAGAGCCGGCCGCCTACTCCTCCTGCCCGGCGGCGCGCCGCTTCAGCCATTCACCGAGCTGGTCCATCGCCTGCTGAGCCGACTCGCCCGCGTCCTTGAAGAAGCTCGCAAAGCGCTCTCCATAGTGAAGCGCGGCATCTCCGGCCTGCGCCCGCGGATCGACCGGCTCCCCGCGCCGCAGATACTCCCCGCCGACGATGCGGTCATAGTCGCCGCCCCGCACCCACTCCATCAATTCGTGGACGCGCCGCACCGGCAGGCCGTGAGTCACGTTCAGATCCAGCGAGAGGCGCGAGAGGCGTTCGAGGATGTTGCCCTTCTCGCGGTAGTCGGTGGCCTGGCGCATGAAAGCATCGAGGTCGAGTCGCTCTGCGGCAGCCCCGCCGGCAAGCACCATCAGCGCCCTGCACATCGCCAGCGGATCCCGGGTCGCAAGCGCCGCGGCGCGATCGCAGCTCAGCTCGCTGGCGCGATGCCACTCAAGCAGCGTCGCCCTGACCGGCATCAGGCCAACCGGAAGCCGTGCGGCGCCACCGATTCGCAGCAGGATCAGCAGCGCCGTGCGATAGAGCACGTGATCGGAGAGCACGTGGCCGGCCTCGTGCGCGAGCACCGCCGCGTGCCCGTCCTCATCGAGCAGCCCGACCAGGGCCGACTGGATGACCACCATCGGGCGTCCGGAGCCGATCGTCATCGCGTTGGGGTAGGGGGCGGTCGTGAGATAGAGCTCGGGCGCGGGCTCTATGTCCAGCGTCTTGTAGGCGCGCAGGTGCGCATGCCAAAGCTCCGGCAGCTGGTCCTCGCCGATGCGGACGCTGGCGCCGAGCAGGCTCTGGCGCAGCGCGCGCTCGTAGCCGAGCTCGATCAGCTTGCGCACGACCGTGTCCAGGTGCGGGATCGCTGCGAGCGCGGCGGTAGCGGCGCGATCGGCCGGGTGTTCGTAGGCCTTGGGTGAGATGTCCTTCAGGCGGTAGCCTTCTGCCAGCTGACCCATCGTGCCTCTTTCGCCGCGTGTGGAGTGATGCTCACCCAGATGATCGCGCAACCGGCGCTGCGGGCGAGCCGATCGTGCGCATCGGCACCTGAGCTGTCCGTCCGTGCCGTGTTGGACCATGCCGGCCCCTTGGCGAGCGGATCGACATCACTGCGCGCCTGGCAGACACAGGCGCTGGCACTGCTTGACGACTGGCAGGAGGGACCTTTCCTGCTCTCCGCGGCGCCGGGCGCCGGCAAGACCAGACCGGCGCTGGAGCTTGCGCGGCGTCTGATCGGCATGCGCTCGGTCGATCGCGTCGCGGTGCTCTGCCCGACCGCGCCGTTGACGCGCCAGTGGGCCTCTGCGGCGGCCACGCTCGGGGTCCAGCTGCAGCCCGACGCGCCCGGCGCGCGGCCGCCGCGCGACTTCCACGGCGTCTGTGTCACCTACGCACGCGTGGCATCCGACCCGGCCTCGTGGGCCGGCGACGTCACCGCGCGCACGCTCGTGATCGCGGATGAGGCCCACCACCTTGGCGAGGAGCTTGCCTGGGGCGCCGCATTCCAGGCGGCATTCGCCGGCGCGCCGCGCTGGCTGCTGCTCTCCGGCACACCGTTTCGCTCCGACGCCACCCCGATCCCGGGCGTGAGCTACGACTCCGAAGGGCTCGCGGAACCCGACTTCTCCTACACCTACGCACAGGCCGCCGCCGAGGGCATTTGCCGGCCCGTCGCGTTCGTCGCCTTCGACGGCAGCCTCTCCTGGCGCAGCGGCGAGGATGTAATCGAATCCTCCTTCGAGACGGTGCTGAGCACGCGCGAGGCGAGCCGGCGCTACCGCACGGCGATCTCCACCGAGCTGCCAGAGGGGCTGCCGCGGATCCTGCGCGAGGCCGACGAGCGGCTGCGTGCGCTGCGATCCGATGGCCACCGCGACGCCGGCGCGCTCGCCGTGGCCGCCGACGCCGCGCATGCGCGGGAGATCTCAAAGCTGATCGCTGCCGCGACCGGCCGCTCGCCGGTGCTTGTGCTGCACACCGATGCGCGCGCCTCTCAGAAGCTGGAGGCGTTTCGTAGCTCGCGAGACCCATGGATCGTCGCGGTCAACATGGTCTCCGAGGGCGTGGACATCCCGCGGCTGCGGGTGGGCGTGTACGCAACCGCCGCCAAGACGCCGCTGATCTTCCGCCAGATAGTCGGCCGCTTCGTGCGCACGCTGCCGGGCCGCCCGCCGGAGCCGAGCTGGGTCTACCTCCCCGCTGACCCGGTGTTGCGCACCCATGCCGCTGAGGTCGAGACCGAGCTGCGGCACGCGCTGCGCCCCCGGCAGGAGGCCGAGGAGCTCTTCGAGGAGCCGGAGCAGCGGCGCCAGAGCGAGCCCTCGCCAGGCGTCGAGTTCGTGCCCCTGAGCGCGGAGTTCGCGCCGCAGATGACCCTGTTCGGACCGGCGCCGGCTCAGGTCAAGCAGCCCTCTCCAGCACCGCCGGTGTCGGAGCCGATCCCGGCTGCGCAAGCCGCCTTCGAGCGCCGTGAGAATCTGCGCCAGGAGCGCAGCCGTCTCGTCGCCGACCTGCAGCGCCGCGATGGACGCAGCCATCGCGAGATCAACGCATGGCTCAACCGTACGGTCGGTATCGCCCGCGTCGACGCCGCGACCATTGAGCAGCTGGAGCGCTCGGTGCAAGCGCTGGTCAAGGAGCTGACCCGCAAGAGCCAGCAACGCAGAGCGGGCTGAGGATCGCGGCTGGCGACGTATCGACCCGGCCGGGTAGTGAGCAATGGCGACCTGGTCAGGGCTCAGACCGGCCGGGCAAGGCGAATCCAATAGCGGCGCTATAAACGCAAGGGCAGCAGTTGCTAAGTAGGGCGCGGCAGAAGCGCCTAAGAGACACATGAGAAGCCGGCTCAGCCGGGCGACTCACTCCCGTCGACCTCCACCGGCAGACTGAGGCTCAGCACCGCTCCGCCGCCGGGCGCGTTTGCGGCGCTCACGCTCGCACCGTGGGCATCGGCGACCTGCTTGACGATCGCCAGGCCAAGGCCGGAGCCGGAGGTGCTGCGAGCCGTGGGCGCGCGGTAGAAGCGCTCGAAGACATGCGGCAGGTCGGCCTCCTCGATGCCGGGCCCATCGTCCTGCACGACCAGCGTGCTGTCCTTCACCGAGACGTGCACCGTGCCATGCGGCGGGCTCCACTTGGCCGCATTCTCGAGCAGGTTCCTGATCGCGCGCCCCAGCCGCTCGGGCTCGCCGCGGACGACGCTCGGGCCGTTAGTCGCAAGCTCGAAGCGCACCT
Source organism: Solirubrobacteraceae bacterium (assembly GCA_036008645.1). Lineage (GTDB taxonomy): Bacteria > Actinomycetota > Thermoleophilia > Solirubrobacterales > Solirubrobacteraceae > Palsa-744. The sequence goes on along the minus strand of DASYNI010000010.1, from coordinate 55,659 downwards.
GTGTTGCATGGCGGGACGCCCGCTCAACCGCCTCAGAGACGACCTCGTCCAGGCGCACGTTCTGCAGGCGCACGACCGGCTCGCCGTTTCGCGCGAGCTCCACGACGTCCTCCACGAGCAATGTGAGCTCGTCGAGCTGCTCGACAAGATCGCCCGTCAGTTCCTGCTGGTCAGCCTCACTGAGCCGGTCGCGTTGCAAGAGCACCTCGAGGTTGGCCTTCAGGCTGGCAAGCGGCGTACGCAGCTCGTGGGAGGCGTCAGAGACAAGCTGGCGCTGCGCATCAACCGAACGCTCCAGCGCCTCCAAGGTGGAGTTGTAGGAGCGCGCCAATCGTCCGAGCTCGTCGTCGCTGCCCGCAGGCAGCCGGCGCCCAAGGTGCTCGTGCTCCGCAGCGATCTGCTCGGTGCGGGCCGTGAAGCGCCTGATCGGGGCCAGCGAAGTGCGTGCGAGCACCCCACCCAGCACCGCTGCCAGGGCGATGCCGCCTGCGGTAATGGCTCCGAGTAGCAGGATCAGTCCGTTCAGCGTCGATTCGACTTCATCCAGCGGCCGCGCGATCTCGACCGCCCCGCCGCCACGCAGCGGCGCGGTCAGCACGCGCAGGTGAAGAGCCTCCACCGTCTCGTTCTGGAAGCCGGCAGGCGCCTTGCCCGCCGCGATCTGGCGGGTGAGCACGTTGACCGGCAGCCTGGCATGAGACTCGCTCAAAGCCGTGACTTCGCCGTTTGGCGCCACATACTGGGCTATTCCCTGCGCGCCGCCGAACCGGTCTGTCAGCTGCAGCGGAGGAGTGAGGGTGTGCACAAGCGGCGAGATCGGCGCGCCGAACAGCGCATAGGCGTTCTCCGCAAGACGTTGGACCACGTGCACGCGCTTGGTCAGGGTCCCGTCGAGCTCTCCGACGAGCTTGCTGCGCACGGCGAAGTATGCGCCGACGCTGGCGCCGAGCACGGCCACCGCGACCGCCGCCGCGGCGCCGAGTGTAAGCCTGCGGGAGATGCTCATCGCTCTCGTAGCACGTAGCCCACGCCCCTAACAGTCTGAATCAGACGCTGCTCGCCTTCGGCCTCCAGCTTGCGGCGCAGGTAGCCGACGTAGACGCCCAGCGAGTTGGATGAGGGCCCGAAGTCATAGCCCCACACCCGCTCGTTTATCACCGACCGCGTCAGCACTCGCCGGGGATTGCGCACGAACAGCTCTAGCAGCAGGAACTCCGTGCGCGTCAGCTCCAGCTCGCGTCCGCCGATCCACACCTGGTAGGCGCCGGCGTCGATCGTCAAGGGCCCGAAGCGAAGCTGCTCCGCAGCCCCCTCGCCGGCGCTTCGCCTAAGCAGTGCTCGCAACCGGGCGATCAGCTCCTGCAGCGCGAACGGCTTGACCAGATAGTCGTCGGCCCCGGCCTCCAGGCCGGCAACGCGATCGTCGACCGTCTCGCGAGCAGTAAGCATCAGGATCGGTGTGCGATCGCCGGCCGCGCGCAGCCGCCTGCACACCTCCAGCCCGTCGATGCCCGGCATCAGCACGTCGAGGATCACCGCATCGACGCTGCGCTCCCGCAGCACGGCAATCGCCGCCTCGCCGCTAGCGCTTTCGATCGTCGCAAAGCCCTCGAGCGCGAGCGCTCGCCGCAGCGCCGAGCGGAGCGCTCGCTCGTCGTCCACGACCAGGACATCCACGGCTGCAGTCTGCCAGCGGAGCTGAAGAGTTGTCTAAAAGAGAGCCGGCAGTCAGCCTGCCGGCGCAGGTGAGCCGGCCTCGGCGCCGGCTTGCGCCTCAACGTCATCCAGGTGTCCATCGTCCAGATCGCCCCGCAGTCGCAGCCCAAGGATCGGAAAGACGAGGGTGGATAGCACCGCCGCGCCGACCAGCGCAGCCGCGGTGGAGGCGCGCATGTGACCCGCTTCCACGGCGAGCGTCGTGATCGCCAGCACGAGCGGCAGCTGAGTGGAGCTCATCAGCGCCAGCGCATGGCGTTCGCGACCGTTCAGCGCCTTGCGGTAGAGCAGCAGAGCAGGGACGCCTCTGACCACCAGGAAGAGCGCGAAGAAGAGGAAGATCTTCGCCACGCTGCCGGGGCTTGCGAATAGCGCGCTCACGTCGAGCTTCATCCCGCTGACGATGAAGAAGAAGGGCACGAACACGCCGAAGGCGATCGCGGTCATCTTGGAGTCAAACTCGGGTATCTCGCGCGCCTTGAGTACCTGCCGGGTGATCACTCCGGCGGCGAAGCCACCCAGCAGCAGATCCAGGCCCAGTTCAAAGGCGAGCATCGCCAGCGCGAAGACCAGCACGACGATCCAGCGCACCGCCAGCTGGGAGCTGCGCTCCAGGGTGCGCTCGAAGAGCGGCAGCGTGCGCTGGGAGGAGCGCACCGCGAAGACGGCAACGCCGACGGCGAGCACGACGAACGCGAACAGGATCAGCGCGTTGTGGACCGTGCTTTGCGCGGAGAGGATCAGCGTCAGCAGCAGGATCGGCCCGAGCTCCCCGACAGCGCCGGCGGCCAGCAGGTAGGAGCCGAACCTGGTGCGCAGCTCGCCTGCATCGGAGAGCACCGGCAACAGCGTGCCGAGCGCCGTCGTGGACATCGCAGAGCCGGTGTAGAGCAGCGAGAGCACGACGCCGGCGGCGACCAGCGCGCCGCCGATCGCGTAGGCCAGCGCCAGTGAGAGCGCCCATCCCAGCAACGCCAGCCGCAGCGGCTGCCCGGAGATCCGGTGCACGTCGATCTCGTAGCCGGCGAAGAAGAAGAGCAGGCCGAGGCCAAGAGCGGAGAAGAAGTCGATGAACTCGTTGACGTGCAGTCCCAGCACCTTGGGGCCGATCAGCACTCCGAGCAGAAGCTCCACCACGACCACCGGCACCACGATCACGCGCTCGGTCATCACCGCTGCGACCGTGCCGGCGAGAGCGGCGACGCCCACGATCGCCAGAAACGTCCCCGGGTCGACGCTGATCGTGGTGCCGAGCATCACAGCGCGCCGAGCCGCCGCCTGATCCGCATCGACCGAAGATAGCGCGCGGGCGAGCGACGGTCCCAGGCGCTCAAGGGCCTGCCGTTCACAGCCGACACACATCGCGACGCGCTCGGGCTGGTAGCGTGCCAGTCGCTTTGTTGGAGCCTCGGTTGGGACTCGACGCCTGGCAAAAGGAGGATGGGATGCGCAGGGCAATCGCTTCATGGATCTTGACTCTCGCCGCCGGCGGCTGTGGCCTCTTGGCCACGGGAGCGGCGGCCGAGGGCTTCACACCCTCGAACTGGCGCCTGTACGCCCCGCGCGGCGCACACCTGCCCTTCAGCGGATCTCAGCAGGCCGTCTGCTCGGCGCCAAGTGCCGGCGCCGGCCACTGCCTGATCCATGTGCTGGCACCAAGCAGCGCCTCGCCCGCGGCTCAACGCGGAGTCACGGAAGTGAAGACCCCGACCGGCCTCTCACCGAGCACGATCAAGAGCGTCTACGGATACTCGGCCTCCACCGCGGCGGGCACCGGCCAGACGATCGCGATCGTGGACGCCTACAACGACCCTGACGCCGCGAGCAATCTGGAAACGTTCAGCCGCCAGTACGGGCTGCCCGCCGCCGCCTTCACCCAGGTCAACCAGGAAGGCGGCAGCAGCCTGCCGGCCACCGAATCGGGCTGGGACCTGGAGATCAGTCTCGACATCGAGTGGGCGCACGCGATCGCCCCCGGCGCCCGCATCCTGCTCGTGGAGGCAAAGAGCGCCAGCCTGGCAAACCTGCTGGCAGCCGAGAGCTACGCGGCCAAGTACGCCGACTACGTATCCAACAGCTGGGGCGCGAGCGAGTTCTCCGGCGAGAGCGCCGATGACTCCTACTTCACCGCCCCGGGTGTCAGCTACTTCGCCGCCGCCGGAGACGAAGGCAGCGAGGTGATCTGGCCCTCCGCCTCGCCTGAGGTCACCTCCGTCGGCGGCACCAGCCTCACGCTCACATCCGGGGGCACGCTCGCCCAGGAAGAAGCCTGGAGCGGCGGGGGCGGCGGATGCAGCCGCTACGAGGCCGCCAGCCCCTACCAGACGACCGGCAGCGTCAGCTGCGCCGGCAAGCGCGCCACGCCCGACATCTCCCTCGATGCCAACCCCAACTCCGGCGTCTCGGTCTACGACGGCGTGACCTATGAACGCCAGGCCGGCTGGTGGACGGTCGGCGGCACGAGCGCATCGACGGTGATGACCGCCGCACAGGCCGCCGACTCCGCCGATGCGCTGAGCGCCTCATTGATTTACGCAAGCCCCGCGAACCTCCCGATCAGGGACGTCGTCCTCGGTAGCAATGGACACCCAACGCTCACCGGCTACGACCTCGCCACCGGCCTTGGCAGCTGGTCCTACACCCCAGGCGCCGCGACCGGCCTGGCCACGAGCAAGGAAGCCGGCGGCGTGAAACTGAAATGGAGCGCGCCGAGCGGCATCGCGCCCGTGAGCGAATACGCAATCTGGCGCGGCACCGCCTCGGGGCAGGAGAACACCAAGGTGGCGAGCGTCCCCGCCTCGGAGACCTCCTTCACGGACACCGAAGCCACCAGCGCGAGCACCACCTACTACTACGAGGTGCAGGCGGTGAACAGCGCCGGCGTGGGACCGCTCTCCAATCAGGCGATCGCCGCCCCGCCGAGCGTCCCGCCGGTGGCGAGCTTTACCACCGGCTGTGCCGAAGCGAGGTGCAGCTTCACCTCGACATCGACCGACGCGCAGGGCACGATCGACGCCTTCGCCTGGAATGGCGGCAACTCGCTCATAGGCAGCGCGTCGAGCTTCACCGACACCTACTCCGCCGCGGGCTCCTACACCGTCACGCTGAAGGTGAGCAACACGGCAGGGCAGTCCTCGACCGCGACCGGCAAGGTTACCTGCACGAGCTCTCGCAGCAGGTTCGGCCGCACGACGCTCACCTGCACGTAGGACTCCGAAAACTGGGCCGCACATGCGGCCCGGTTCACATTCTCGCCGCAGGACTCAGTGAATGCGCGCGCGCCGCTTGCGGCGCCACTGGTGCCATACGTTCAGAAAGCGCCGCCAGAGCATCGCCAGCAACCTAACAGGTTCACCGCCTGGTCACGTTTGATCACCAGCTGATCACTCATGGATCACTGTCGGGAAACACGCCGCAAGCCCTCCGGGGAGACAGTGATGGGCGTCACGTTCGCCTGTCAACGATCACCACGGAGGTGAGGTCTGGATGGCCAGCAGACGTCTTCTATCCGCAGCAGCCCGCCTGCGCCCGCCCGGCAAGTCGGCGCGTCGCATGCCCCGGCGCCGGCAGGCGCTCGGCGCCGCAGGGCTCAGCGTCGTCATGCTTGCAGCACTGATCGCCGTCGTCTCGGCAGGGGTCTCCTCGGCTGGAGCTCACGGTCAGCGCCGCCACGGTTACGCCGGCCATGACGACGGCCTTGGCGTCCAGCCGGGCAAGATCAAGCACGTCTGGCTGATCGTGCTCGAGAACAAGGCCTTCGACGCGACGTTCACGGGCCTGAACAACAACACCTATCTGTGGCAGACGCTGCCCTCCCAGGGCGCGCTGCTGAAGGACTACTACGGCACGGGTCACTCCAGCCTCGACAACTACATCTCGCTGGCCAGCGGCCAGGCGCCCCAGCCCGACGACCAATCCGACTGCCCCGACTACGACAGCTTCGCGGGCAGCGTCAACAAATCCGGCTCGGTGTGGAGCAACCCCAATTACGGCCAGATGACATCCGCAGCGGGGCCGAACGCGGCCCCCGGCTCAAACGGCTGCGTCTACCCGGCAAGCGTGCCGACGCTCTTCAACCAGCTCGACGAAGCGAAAATAAGCTGGAAGGGCTACGCCCAGGATCTCGGCAACACCGACGCCAGCGGCCCTGCCCATGACGCCGGCACGCAGTACTGTGGCGCTCCCGACTCATCCGTCGGACCGACCGGCAGCACCGCGTTCCCGAACCCGAGCAGCGCGAATGCCACCGACCAGTACGTTGCAAAGCACTTCCCCTTCCCGTGGTTTGAATCGCTTCTGAAGTCCGGCGATTGCAACTCGCAGCACATCGCCAACCTGTTCAGCTCGACGGAAGGGCTCTACCACGACCTGCAGAGCGCGAAGACGACGCCGGCGTTTAGCTGGATCTCACCGAACAACTGCAGCGACGGCCATGACGCGGTCTGCCATGGCAACAACCTCTCCGGCGGCTTCTCAAACCCGACCACGCCGAAGGAACCTGCCAACTACACCGGCGGGCTCTACTCCGCCGATCTGTTCCTGGAACATGTGATCCCCGAGATCGAGGCCTCGCCCGCATTCCGGGAAGGCGGCCTGATCGACGTCACATTCGACGAGGCCTACCCGCCGTTCACCTACAGCAGCGACAGCTTCGCCAACTCGAAATTGGTGGCGCCGGATGCGGCCACCTCGCTCGAAGACGACTCGGCCGGCGAGACCCTCTTCGGCCGCTCGGTGAGCTGGGAGCCGACCGGACCCAACACACCGCTGCAGACAGGCGAAGACGGCCAGGAGCTCGATCCTGGTCCGGGCTTCAATGAGTACCTCGACCGTCCGAGCAACTGCGTCGCCCAGACGGTCCCCGCCCAGCCGGCCGGCACCTGCCTGCTCGGCGGCGGCGGCCACGTTCCAGGCGCGCGGACGGACACTGCCACGGCAGCGACCGGCAGCGCGACGGTCGCCGACAACTCGGTTGTTGCGACCGACAAGGGCCGCTCGGTCAGCGGCGCGGGCATCCCCACCGGGGCGTTCGTGGGCGAAGTCACCGACACGCCCGTGACCGCGACCGGCGCATCGGGAACCAGCGGCGGCATCGCAGATACGGGCTCCTTCACGCTCGTGAACGCCGCGCACGAACCGCTGAAGACGACCGCGCCGGTCACATCGATCACGCTCGGCGCCGAGAGCCCGTCCACCGACCCGCTCTACGACGCCGATGACGCCACCGGCGGCGGCGGCGACACCGGCAGCGTGCTGATCAGCCCATACATCAGGCCGGGGACCGTGAGCACGCGTTACTACAACCACTACAGCTGGCTGCGCACGATGGAGGACCTGTTCGACGTGGGCCGCGTTTCCAAGGGCCTCGACGGGCAGGGTCACATCGGCTACGCCGCCCAACCAGGGCTGGCGCCGTTCGGGCCTGATGTGTTCAGCAACCCGTGGGGCGAGCCCGTCCACGCCCCAGGCCACTCGATCCATGGGTGGTGAGCGCATGCATTCAGCGCCGGCATTGCGCTGGGGGAGCTGGGCCTTGCGGCCCAGCTCCCCCAGGCGTCGCTCACTGCAGATCGCCGGCCTAATAGCGACGATCGCAGTCGTGGCGTGCGTGGTCCTCGTGACCCGCAGCTCGAGCGCTCCGCCGCTGCGGTACGGGTCGATCCCCGACTGGCTGCCCAAGCCGAAGGTCGCGGTCGACCGGATCGTGCAGGCGAGCGCTGCGCACCCGCAGCTCTCGGCGATAGAGGGCAGCACCGTCTCGGTGCGTCTCGCACACGGGCAGGTGCTGGCCAACGTCGTGGGGCCGATCGTGCCCGAAGAGGTGGCCGAAAAAGCGCAGGACGGCGACGACGACACCGAGACCGCCCCGTGCACCTTCACCGTCACATTCAGGTCTGCCTCGGGAGTCGTGCCGCTGAACGCGAGCGCGTTCACGATCCTCGACGAGCGTGGGCAGTTGCACCGCCTGCAGGTCAGCGACGCGAACGGCGCCCCTTCGCCTGCGCGGGTGCTGCCCGGAAGGCCCGTCACACTGACGATGAAGGCGACGCTGCCGGAGGGTGAGGGCGCGCTGCGATGGGCACCCGAGGGCCCGCAGGTGATCGCCGGCTGGGTCTTCGGCCTAGAGCTCGACTGATCGGGAGGCGGCGGCGCTGGAGCGCGCTGCCCAGCCAGGGCCGTGGTCTTGCCCGCAGGGGCAGGCCCCGGCCCTGCGCCACCCTCGCCGGGGACCCGGATGAAAACAACCTGCTCAGCAACGCCGGCTTCGGCAATTTCACGGCCGATCGCGACGGTTGTCCAGACGCGCGGTGCCGATCTTGTGCGCAAGTCGATATCGCGAAATCCGCGTCGCTGCCAGGCTTGCAGCACACTGCTCGTTCTCTGCTTCCCCAAGGGCACTTTCAAAGACATGCGATTTCGCACCCCTCAGATCCTGGCCCTCGGCGGAGGCGGCTTCTCGATGGAGAAAGACAGCTCCCTGCTGGACGACTACGCGCTCTCGCTGACCGGCAAGCGGCGCCCGCGCGTCTGCTTCCTGCCCACGGCCTCAGGCGACGCCGACCACTACGTGGTCCGCTTCTACAGGCGCTTTGCGAGATGCTGCGAGGCCAGCCACATCTCGCTGTTTCGCCGCGACCAGGGCACCGGCGGGGTCGAGGACGACCTCGGCTCGCATCTGCTGCGTCAGGATCTGGTCTACGTCGGTGGCGGAAACGTCGTCAGCATGCTCGGCGCTTGGCGCGCCCACGGCCTCGATGAGGTGCTACGTGAGGCTTGGCACTCGGGCGTGGTGATGTGCGGGCCCTCGGCCGGGTCGCTGTGCTGGTTCGCTGAATCGGTCAGCGCGTTTCACGGCGCGGGCTCTCGGCGCGTGCACGGACTGGGCCTGCTGCCATGCTCCAACTGCGTCCACTACGACGCCGAGCCGGTGCGGCGCACCGACTACCACCGCTACGTGCGCGAAGGCATGCACCCCGGCTACGCTGCCGAGGATGGCGTCGCCCTGCACTTCGAGGGCGTGGACCTTGCCAGAGCGGTCAGCTCGCGGCCCGGCGGCCGGGCGTATCGCGTCGAGCAAGTCGCCGGCGAGGTGGTCGAGATGTCGCTGGAGGTCTCCTATCTAGGTCCCGAGGCGCTCGACGCCCGACTTGCGGCGAGCGACGCCGTCGCGGCGTGAACGAGCCGCAGTCCTCGCAGCCGCCGGCGCAGACCATCTTCGCAATGGGCGGCGGCGGCTTCACGATGGAGCCGGACAATCCGCTGCTCGATGACTTCGTGCTCGGCCTTTCCCCTGTGCGCGAACCGCGAATACTGTTCCTGCCCACGGCCGCAGGCGACACGACAGGGCTGATCAACGCCTTTCACGCGCGCTTCGGCGACCGTGCCTGCACCCCGACCCACCTCTCCCTCTTCCGACTGGCAGAGGTCAAGCGCCCGCTGCGCGAGATCGTGCTCGAACAGGACATCGTCTACGTCGGCGGCGGCTCAATGCGCAATCTGCTCGCGATCTGGCACGCACACGGCCTCGACGATCTGCTCGTGGAGGCGTGGCAGCAGGGGATCGTGCTGGCGGGGCTCAGCGCAGGAGCGATGTGCTGGTTCCAGGGTGGCCTAAGCCGCTCAGGCGGCGGTGCGCCGGCTCCGATTCAGGGGCTCGGATTGCTGCCCGGCTCGCTCACCGTGCATGCCGATGGCGAGCCGGAGCGACTGCCGGTGTGGCTGGCCGGCGTGCGTGAGGGCACGCTGCCCGGCGGCTGGGCTTTGGATGACGGCGTGGGCCTGCAGTTTGCCGGGACCAAGCCGGTGCGCGCGGTCAGCTCACGGCCCGGGGCGGGCGGCCAGCGCGTAGATGCGATCGCCGGCGAGCTGGTGCGCAAGCGGCTTGAGTGCGAGCTGCTGGGCGCCGATGCGCCAACGGTGCACCCGGCGCTGGACGATGACATCCAGGAGATGCGCCACGTCCAACGCCTGCGCAGCCGGATGAGCGGCCACGGCGGCCGGATCGGCGGGCTCTAGCCCTCGGTTCAGGCTGGCACCTTCAGCAGCCCGATCGTGTGCCCCTCAGGATCCTCGAAGAGGCCGAGCTGTACATCGGGCGTGACCTGCTCGGGACCCATAAGGCGCTTGCCGCCAAGGCTCTGCGCCTTCGCGAGTGCTGCCTCCACGTCGGGCACGCCGACGTAGACGGTGACGTGACCCGGCCCGTGGCCGGCGCCGATCCCGCCGCCGATGCCAATTCCCTCAGCGCTCAGGTTCTGCTCACGATCGACGATCCCGTAGTTCATCGGGTTGTTGGCGTCGATCTCCCAGCCGAAGAGCTCTGAGTAATAGCTGCGCAGCGCCTCGCCGTCGCTGCCCATGATCTCGAAGTGCACTACGGGCGCTCCCATACCTGCCTCCTGTCGTTGCCGGGACTCAAACAGCGGACGCCGGATGCTCCCGGGACCACTTCACGATCGTGCCCGAGCCCGTGACCACCTCGCCGTCGTCGAGCACGAGGATCGGCACCGAATGCTGGCCGGAGAGCCGCTTGACCTCCGCGCGGTCCCTGGCACGGGTCGGCCAGGTCCAGAACATCAGCGACCCGCCTCCCACGTTCTTGACCTCGTAGCGATGCCCGGCGTCATCCAACGCTTTCGCGGCGTGGCCGCAGGGGTGCTTGAAGGGCCCTGGACCCGAGCCAAACGAGGTGCCGCTCGCACATGTGTAGAGGACCACGCCTCGATGCTACAGGCTCGCGGCTCAGTCAAGGAAACAGACGATGTCCTGCACCGGCTCACGCTCCGGCACCTGCTGCTGTTGGCGCAGCCCGCCGAGGTGCAGCAAGCCAATCGGCGACTCCTGCTCGGGGATCCCGAGCGCCTGACGTCCCGCCGGCGTGTCGATCGCGGGCACCGTGCGCCAGTAGCCGGCCAGCCCGCGGGCATGCGCGGCCAGCAGCACGATGTAGCAGGCGGCAGCGCCGGCGAGCAGGTCCTCGCGCTGCTGCTCGGCGTCCCCCTCCACACGCACGGTGGCGCAGATCAACGTCGGTGCGCGGTCGAGCTTCGCGCCTGAGCCGGGCTGTGCCTGCTCGGATATGAGCTTCAGCCGCTGCTTGGCCTGTGGCCCGAGCACGCGAAAGCGCCAGGGATTGGTGAGCTTGTGGTTGGGCGCCCAGCGCGCGAGCTCGAGTATCTCCGCGATCCTCTCCGGCGCAAGCGGCTCGGGGGCGAAGACCTTGTGCGTGCGGCGGCTGCGGATCGCCTCGTCGATGGGCGCGTGGTCAGGCACGGCCAAACACCCTAGCGGCGGCCGGCGGCCGAGCCGCCTCATTCCGTCGGTGGTGGACGCCTGCCGCTCTTGCGTTCGCCGGCCCTGCGCTTCTCCTGCAGCCGCCGCTCGCGCGCGGCCCGGGACGGTCGCGTGGCATGTCGCTGTGGCGGGCGCGCGAGCGCATCCTGCAACCGCTTGGCCAGCCGCTCGGTTGCGACCTCGCGATTGCGCAGCTGGCTGCGCTGCTCCTGGGCAACCGCGCTCGCTCGCTCGCCCAGCCGCTCCATCAGACGCTCCCGCGCCCACTCGGGCAGGCTCGCAGATGCCGCGATGTCGAAACTCACCTCCACGCGTGACTCGGTCACGTTTGCGTGCTGGCCGCCGGGTCCAGCGGAGCGGCTTACGCGGACCACCAGCTCCGCGGCCGGTATCTCGATCACCTCACTCAGACGCAGCGGCTGCGTCATCGACGCTCAACCGCCGGCAAGCGGCGCGACGTAGCGCAGGAACGGCTCGACGGAAAGGCCGCTCCCGGTCGCCTGCTCCACCAGCGGGATTGTGTCCAGGCGGCGCCCGAAGCGGTGCACTCGCTGCGCCAGCCAGCGCTGGATCTCCCCCACCTCGCCGCGCCGCAGGTCCTCGACACGAGGCCCAATCTCTGCCTCCATCGCCTCCCACAACTGGGCGGCGATTAGGCATCCGAGTGCATAGCTTGGGAAATAGCCGAAGGCGCCGGCGCCCCAGTGGATGTCCTGCATGCATCCGAGCGCATCCGAGGGTACGTCCAGCCCGAACAAGCGCCCCACCGCATCTCTCCAGGCGGCAGGCAGATCGTCGACGTCCAGATCGCCTTCGATCAGCGCGTGCTCCAGCTGGAAGCGAAGGACGATATGCAGCGGGTACGTGAGCGGGTCGGCCGAGACCCGGATCAGCGAGGGCGCCACGCCAACGAGGGTGGCGTTGAGGTCCGCCGCGCTGACCTGGAAGCCGGCTGCCGCGAGCTCGGCGGCCAGAACCTCCGCGAATGCCGGGTTGCGCGCGACGTGGTTCTCCCACAGCTTGCTCTGGGACTCGTGCACCGACATCGAGGTGCCGGCGCCCAGGTTGGTGCGCTCCAGCTCCGGAGCGACCTGGCGCTCGTATAGGGCATGCCCGTACTCGTGCAGCGAGCTCAGCAGCGACTCGACGTCCCCATCGCTGTAGCGCGTGGTGACGCGTGAGTCGTTGCGCCCCATCCACGTCGTGAAGGGGTGGGCAGAGACGTCGACGCGCCAACTGGAGGGCTCGACCCCGATCCTGGCAAGCACGCTCTCCACAGCCGCCTGTTGCGCGGCGACCGGCACCGCCATCGAGCGGGGAGGGCAGTGGCGCGCAGCCTGCTGCGCCAGCGGCGGCAGCGCCTGCGTGAGCGCGTCGAACAGGGGACGCAGATCGGCGCTGGACAGGCCGAAGTCGTAGTCGTCGAGCAAAGCGTCGTAGGGCCGCTGGCCGGGCTGAGCCACATACTCGCCGTGCGCTCGGGCGAGCTCGACGTTGCGCCGCAGCGCGGGCGCAAACGCCGCGAAGTCGTCGGCTGCGCGGGCCGCCTGCCATGCCTCCTGTCCCTCCGCACTCGCACGCGCAAGCTCAGCCGCCAGGTCGCCGGGAACGCGACGCGCACGCTCCCAGTCGCGGCGGGCGATCCGCACGAGATCGGCGTCGATGTCGGCCAAGTCGGCGCCCTGCAGCTGGTCCAGCCACTCCCCGATCTGCTCATCGGTGGCGCGCTCGTGGGTCAGCCGGGCAAGCGTGCCGAGCTGCTGGGCACGGCCGGCCCCGCCCTGGGAGGGCATCATCACGAGCTGATCCCACTCTGCGAGCATCTGCAGCGCAGAGAGGTCGGAGAGCTCGGCCAAGCGAGCGCGCAGACGATCGAGGTCGACCACGCGCGAAGCCTACGCCGCGGCGGCCGGCCGGCGGCGGGAGAACACGACGATGGGGATCTCGCGGTCGGTCTTGGCCTGGTAGTCGTCATACGCGGGCCAGACCTCGACCATCGACGACCACAGGCGGGCACGCTCTGCACCCTGCGCAGTGGAGGCCAGCACGGGTATCTGCTGGTCGGTGACCTGGATGCTCGCCTCCGGGTCTGCGAGCAGATTCTCATACCAGCTGGGATTCTCCGGCGCGCCGCCCTTGGAGGCGACAACGATCCAGCGATCGCCGTCGGTGCGGTGGATCAGCGGCGTGGTCCGCTCCTGTCCCGACCTGCGCCCCTTGGTGCTCAGCAGCAGGATCGTCGTGCCGCGCCAGTGGTAGCCACGCTGCCCGCCGGTCTCGCGATAGACGCGAATGTGCTCTGCACCGAAGAGATCGTCATCTGATCCAGCCATCGCGGGCGACTCTAGCAACCGCTGTCGGGTCCGCGAGTCCGCCCTTCCGCGACGGCATGCGGAACCTGTGGGCAGGCCGCTGGGCGGCGGCGCACGCCGGCAGGTATCACTTAGCCGATGGCCGACGCGCTCTCCGAGTACCGGCGCAAGCGAGGACCGGGCACCCCGGAGCCTTCCGGGCGCAAGCGCAGCCCGACTGAACCCGGCGGCCGCTTCGTGGTCCACGAGCACCACGCCCGCCGGCTGCACTGGGACCTGCGACTGGAACATGACGGCGTGCTGGTCTGCTGGGCGATCCCGAACGGGATACCGCAGGACCCCGACCAGAACCGCAAGGCGATCCATGTCGAGGACCACCCGCTGGAGTACATCGACTTCGCCGGCACGATCCCGCAGGGCAGCTATGGCGCGGGCGAGATCAGCGTGTGGGACCGCGGCACCTACAGCGCCGAAAAGTGGGAACCATCAAAGGTGATCGTCACCTTTGATGGAGCACGGCTGAAGGGCCGCTACGCGCTGTTTCACGCCGGCCGCCAGGAGCGTGACTGGATGATCCACCGCATGGACCCGCCGCTCGATCCGACCGCGCACGAGATGCCGCAATTCGTCGAGCCGATGCTTGCCCGCCTCTCCACGATGCCCGCCGAGCAGTCGCAGTGGACCTTCGAGGTCAAGTGGGATGGAGTGCGTGCGATCGCGCGCTGCCGGCCCGGCCGACTGGAGCTGCTCACCCGCAACCGCAACGAGGTGAGCGCCGCCTATCCGGAGCTGCGCGGCCTGACCGAGGCGCTCGGGTCCCGCGAAGCGATGCTCGATGGAGAGATCGTCGCCTTCGATGGCTCCGGTCGCCCCAGCTTTCAGGCGCTACAGAATCGCATGCACCTGCGCGGCGAGAGCGCCATACGGCGGCAAGTAGGCAGCAACCCGGTCACCTACATCGTCTTCGACCTGCTGTGGCTGGACGGCCACTCCCTGATGGAGCTGCCTTACGAGCAGCGGCGCGAACGGTTGCAGACGCTGAAGCTGCAGGCGGAGCGATGGCGCACGCCGGCTCACCACATGGGCGAAGGCAATGCGCTGCTGGCCGCCACGCGCGAGCAGGGCCTGGAGGGCGTGATCGCCAAGCGGATCGGCTCCCCCTATCTGCCGGGACAGCGCGAGAGCAGCTGGCTGAAGATCAAGAACGTGCAGCGCCAGGAGGTGGTGATAGGTGGATGGACCGATGGCACAGGCTCACGCTCTGGCAGCTTCGGCGCGCTGGAGCTGGGCGTCTACGACGCACAAGGCAAGCTTCGCCACGCGGGCAAGGTCGGCACCGGCTTCGACGAGCGGGAGCTGGAACGGCTCACGCGCATGCTTGCGCCGCTGAGCGCCAGTAGCTCGCCTTTCACCGGACGCCAGCCCGCCCGCGGAACCCACTTCGTGCGACCTGAGCTCATATGCGAGGTGGAGTTCAGCCAGTGGACCCAGGACGGGCGACTGCGGCAAGCCTCTTACAGGGGTTTGCGCGAGGACAAGCCGGCTACCGCGGTGGTACGGGAGCGCATCGCTCCTTCGCCCGACGTGGCAGCCAACACCAAGGCGCTGAGCGGAGATCTGGGCGCGCTCGTGAACGCAGGCGAGAAGGTCAGCGGCGGTGTCGAGGTCGAGGTGGAGGGCAGAACCTTGAAGCTCACCAACCTCGAGAAGGTTCTCTATCCAGCGACCGGGTTCACGAAGGGGCAAATGATCGACTGGTGCATCGCGATCGCACCGGCGCTGCTGCCGCACCTGCGCGACCGGCCGTTGACGCTCAAGCGCTACCCGAACGGCGTGGATGGCAAGCATTTCTACGAGAAGCACTCGCCGCGCCATCGGCCGGACTGGGTGCAAACCGTGCGCGTATCCAGCGAAAGCAGCAAGCGCGAAATTGACTACACACTCTGCCAGGACCTGCCGACGCTCGTGTGGCTGGCCAACCTCGCCGACATCGAGCTGCATCCCTCACTGTCCCGCGCACAGGCGATCGAGCGCCCCACGGCGCTCGCATTCGACCTGGACCCCGGGCCGCCCGCCAACTTGTCTGCCTGCTGCGAGGTCGCGCTGTGGCTGCGCGAGATCTTCGAGCAGCTTGGAGTGCGCGCATTCGCCAAGACCTCCGGCTCCAAGGGGATGCAGGTCTACGTGCCGCTCAACTCGCCAGAAGTCAGCTACGCGCAGACCAAGCCGTTCGCGCATGCGGTTGCCAACCTGCTGCACAACCGGCACCCTGACAAGGTCGTGTCCGAGATCGGCAAGGCGCAGCGACACGGCAAGGTCCTGATCGACTGGAGCCAGAACGACGAGCACAAGACGACGGTCTCGGTCTACTCGCTGCGCGCCATGACGCGCCCGACCGTCTCGACGCCGCTGGCCTGGGAGGAGGTGCAGGACTGCCTTCACACGGGGCGGCAGGACATGCTCGTCATCGAGGCCGATGAGGTGCTGCGCCGGCTGGCGGAGAAGGGCGATCTCTTCGCGGACGTCTTGAGCCTGACTCAGCGCCTGCCGGACCTCGGCCCGGAGGGCATCTGATCTCTATGGCTCTGCCGCAAGCGGGCGCGTGAGCAGCACCGCGCCCGCGATCACGCACACGAAGGCAAGCACCCGCGCGACTCCGAGTGCTCCCGGGGGCAGCGGCTCCTGAAGCACGACGGTGCCCGCGGCGATCGGAAGCACGTTGGTCAGCAGCGTCGCAAGGCCGGCGACCGTGAGCGCGGCGCCCGCCTGGTAGCCGATCTGCAAGAGCGTCGTGCCGGCCACGTAGCCGAGGACGATCGTGAGCGCAAACGCGCTCCGCGGCCCCCACTCGGTGGCCAGCTTGGTCGAGATATCGCCGATCGAGAAGCACAGCCCGCCGGCGATGCCGCAGGCGACTGCTGCGCCGAGCACGTGGCGGCCGAAGAAGACGACCCCGGCGGCCAGGACTCCGGTGCCGCCAAGCCAGGCCAGGATCAAGGGGATCGAGCCACCGCGGCCGCTCACGCTCCCGCCACCGGCCAGCGAGATCGAGAGCGCGAGCAGGCCGAGCACCGAGAGCACGACTCCGGTGAGCCCCCGCCGCCCGAGCCGCCGGCGGGCGATCCGGTGCGAGAGGAACGCGAGCAGGCCAATGCCGCCCGCCGCAACGCTCTGCACCAGCGCCAGCGGAGCAAGTGCGAGCGCCGCGGCGTAGAGCAGGAAGCCACCGCTCTCCATCCCGAAGCCCACCATCCAACGCCGATCGGCGAGCAGCAGCCTCAACGAGATCAGCGGACGCCGCACCGACAATCGCGGCAGCGCGGCCGCGGCGTCGTGCTGACGCATGTAAGCGAGGTTGGTGAGAGTCGTCGAGAGGAACGCGAAGAGGAGTGCTATTGCAATTCTCACGCCGATCTCCCGGCCGGCCAGGCTGTCTCGCGCATCTCGTGCAAGCGGTCGGGTGCCGACTCTAACGCGATACGGTGGTACTCAAGCAGCAACTGCCACTATCGTGAGTAGGCAGGTTTCCGACGTTCGCGAACGAATGTGCAATCCATGCGCCTCTCGCCCATAGCCTCCCCGCGCCGCCTGATCGCCCTGGCGGGCACGCTTTGCGCAGTGGGAGCCGGCCTGCTGGGCGCACTTCTGGCCACGCAGCCCGCCACCGCCGAGAGCTCGCAGACCGCTGCCGCCGCCGGCACGCCGCGCTGCAGCACCTCAGGCCTGGTCGTATGGCTGAATACTCAGGGCAACGGCACTTTGGGGAGCGTCTACTACCAGCTCCAGTTCACCAACCTCTCAGGTCGCACCTGCACCATAAGCGGCTATCCGGGCGTTTCCGCGGTGGGCCTCCAGGGCCGCCAGTTGGGCCGTTCAGGGTCGCGCGAAAGCGGTGCCAAAGCGCGCACCGTCACGCTCGTAAACGGCGCGACCGCGGCCGCGACGCTGCGAATCGTGGTGGCCGGCAACTTCCCCACCTCTAGCTGCAAACAAACCATGGCCGCGGGCCTGCGCGTTTACCCGCCTAACCAGACCACGGCCAGGACGGTTGCCTTCCCATTCGAAGCCTGTTCGGGCAGCGGTCCGGCGGTCCTCAGCGTCGGACCCGTCCGCAAGCCCTCCTGATCAGGATGCAGTGGCGCTGCCGGCCCGCAGCGGCCGCAGCACTGCCTCCAGGGAGGCGAGCTCGTCGAGCATCGCGGCGGCCGAGCGCTCCATCGTCTCGTTTGGCTCCAGAGCGCCCTCGTCGTCGATGAACTGAGCCACGAACGGAATCGACACCGCCTCTGGCAGCGGGAACATCTTCAGCGTCGTGACCACCTGCTTGATCATCTGCGCGGCGCGGGTGCCCGCCGAGATGCCGCCGTAGGAGACCAGCCCCACCGGCTTGTAGCTCCACTCGTGGTGCAGGTAGTCGAGCGCGTTCTTCAGTGGGGCGTTGAAGCCGTAGTTGTACTCGGGCATCACGAATGCGAACGCGTCCGCTTCGCTGATCTTCGCGCTCCAGTCGCGCGTGTGCTGCTGGGTGTACTGACGCAGACGGGGGTGGTTTGGCTCATCCACGAACGGCAGGCCGATCTGTGCGAGGTCCACGACCTCGACCTCGAAGGCCCCGTGATCGCGCGCTGCCTGCGCAAACCATCGGCCAACCGGCAACCCGACACGGCCGGGGCGAGTGCTTGCGATCAACACGTGCAGGGTGGGCATTGCGGGCGCAAGTATAGGCCGAGCATGCGGCTCAGGAAGCCGAGGACGCGCCGGCTTGACCACTTTCTTAGTGGCTGCTAATCTCTCTCTAGTTAGCAGTCACTAAGAAAGGTAGGCCTATGATTCGTGCAGCAACCCAGCAGGCATCTCGCAACCGCTGGACGCTGGGGATCGTCTCGGTGGCGCTCTTTATGGTCGTCCTTGACAACCTGGTCGTATCGATCGCGCTGCCTTCGATCAAGCGCGACCTCGGCGCATCCATCCAGTCGCTGGAGTGGACCGTCAACGCCTACGTGCTCACCTACGCCGTGCTGCTGCTGACCGGCGCCGCGCTCGGCGACAGGTTCGGCCGCAAGCGCATGTTCCTCGTCGGCATCGCGATCTTCACGCTTGCCTCCGCGGGCGCTGCGCTGGCGCCCACGAGCGCGCTGCTGGTGAGCGCACGTGCGATCCAGGGTGCCGGCGCCGCGATCGTGACGCCGCTGACCTTGACGCTGCTGGCGGAGGCGTTCCCCGCCACCAGGCGCGGGCTCGCACTCGGTGTCTGGTCTGGCATATCCGGTGCCGCCGTGGCGATCGGTCCGCTGGTGGGCGGCGCCGTGGTGCAGGGCATCTCTTGGCACTGGATCTTCTGGATCAACGTTCCGATCGGGCTTGTGCTGGCGCCGCTGGCAGCGCTGATCCTGCGTGAGAGCCGCGGCCCCAACCCGTCGCTCGACCTGCGTGGCCTAGCGCTCGCGTCCGTCGGCGCCTTCGGCGTGGTCTTTGCGCTGGTGCGCGCGCAATCGCTTGGCTGGACCTCCCCCACGATCCTCGCCTGCCTAATCAGCGGCGGTGCGCTGCTGGCGCTGTTCATCGCCTCGGAGCTGCGGGCCAGGGAGCCGATGCTGCCGATGGAGTTCTTCAAGCGACGCGCCTTTGCGGTCACCAACCTCGCCACGCTGACCATGTACTTCGGCATGTTCGGATCGATCTTCTTCCTCTCCCAGTTCATGCAGGACGCGCTCGGCAACACGCCGCTGCAGGCGGGCCTGAAGATCCTCGTCTGGACCGGCGCGACGATGGTCACGGCACCCTTCGCGGGTGTGTTCGCGGCGCGGATCGGCAGCAGGCCGTTCATCGTCGGCGGACTGTCGCTGCAGGCCGGCGCGCTTGCCTGGCTGGCGAGCACGCTGTCTACCCACATGCCCTACGCGACGATGATCGTGCCGTTCCTGATGGCCGGCTCGGGCATGGCGCTCGTCTTCGCGCCCTCCGCAAACGCCGTGCTCTGCGCGGTCCGCACCGAGCAGGCCGGCCAGGCCTCTGGCGCGACCAACGCTATCCGCGAGCTCGGCGGAGTGCTCGGGGTCGCCGTGCTGGCCTCGGTGTTCACCGCCCATGGCGGCTACAACAGCCCGCAGGCGTTCGTGAACGGGCTCGGCCCAGCACTCTGGGTGGCGGTGAGCGTGCTTGGCTTTGGGGCGATTACCGTGCTCGCACTGCCCTTCAGGACCAATCAGGCCACCGCGCAAGACACCGCGCGGAGCTCCCAGCCAAGCCCGGCCATGGCACACGCAGGAGCCTGAGTGAGCACCAAGGAGGACCAGCGCCATCGCGTCCCCGCCGCCGAGCGGCGCCAGGCGCTGGTGCAGGCCGCCGTGCACGAGTTCGCGCGCGGCGGCCTGCACGGCACGCCGGTGGAGCGGATCGCAAAGCGCGTCGGCGTCGCCCAGCCCTACGTCTTCGCGCTGTTCGGCAGCAAGCGCGAGCTGTTCATCGCGGCGGTCGATGAGGGATTCGAGCGGGTCGCGCGGACCTTCCGCGCCGCGGCCACCGAATACGAGGCGGGCAACGGTCCAGACGGTTGCGAGGATGTCCTGATGGCCATGGGCGCCGCTTACAAGCAACTGCTGGCGAGCGACAGGGACTGCCTAATGCTCCAGCAGCAGTCCTACGCTGCCTGTGACGACGAGGTTGTACGCGTACGGGTGCGCCGGCGCTTCGCGATGCTCGTGTCTCTGGCCAAGGAGCTCTCGGGTGCGCAGGATGAGCGCCTTGATCAGTTCCTCGCTCGTGGCATGGCACTCAACGTCGCTGCCGCTATGGGCGTCGCCGACCTCTCCCCCGACTCGCCCTGGGTCTGCGAGGAGCTCAGCAAGCTCAGCGCCGCCGAGCAGAGCTGAGCGAGCAAGCTCTGCGATATCATGCGGCGCCTCAGATGGAGCCCTGAGGAGAGGGCCGCCGTGGCCCTCCGAACTGCCCACTGAAAAGGGCTGATGGCCCCTTTCGCGAAGAACCATTCACTTCCCGCGAGAGGAGCCGTCCGTGTCGATCGAGCAAGGGCTGAGAGTGCAGAGCCCGCCGGCGCCAGCCGAGCCGGCGAGCGCACGCCTCAGAGTCGACTCCCGCGAGTTGGCGGCGATCTTCACAGGCGGCGTGGCGGGGGCGCTGCTGCGCGTGTGGCTCTCGCGTCAGTTCGCCGCACAGCCGACCCAGTGGCCCTGGGCGACGTTCGCGATCAACATCAGCGGCGCCTTCGCGCTCGGCTACCTGGCCACCCGATTGCAAGAGCGGCTGCCGCAGTCGACGTACCGCCGTCCGCTGCTCGGGACCGGTTTCTGCGGCGCATACACGACCTTCTCCACGATGCAGGTGGAGGCCCTTGGCATGATTGAACATGGGCGTTACGGCCTGGCGGCCGGCTATGCGCTCAGCAGCATCTGCGCCGGTTACCTGGCAGTCTGGGTCGCCACCGCAACGGTGCGGCGCGCGAGGCGGGTTTGATGAGCGCCTGGGTTTGGCTTGGCGTGGCCGCGTTCGGCGGCCTTGGCGCGATCGCACGCTTCCTGCTCGACGGAGCGATCGGGCAGCGGATCAGCGGCGACTTTCCCGCGGGCACCTTCGCGATCAACATCAGCGGCTCGCTGCTGCTCGGCCTGCTCGCAGGGGCAGCCCTCAGCGGCAGCGCACTCGTGCTCGCCGGCACCGCAACGCTCGGCTCCTACACCACCTTCTCCACCTGGATGCTCGAGTCCCACCGCCTGGCCGAGGACGCCGATCTGAAGGGCGCGGCGCTGAACGTGGTCGCGAGCCTCGCGGTAGGCGTGGGAGCAGCAGCGCTCGGACACGCGATCGGAGCGCAGCTGTGAACGAGGAGTGCCTCAAGCTCACCACCTACTTCGGCGAGCGCGACCGTACACAGGATGGCCTGCTCGCAGACGAGCTGCTCGATGTCTACGGCGGTCACCGGCTAGCAGCCAGCATCCTGCTGCGAGGCTCAGAGGGCTTCGGCGCAGGGCAGCACGTGCGCACCGACCGGCTGCTCAGCCTCTCAGAAGACCTGCCCGTGGTCTCGATCGCGGTCGATCGCCTCGACCGCATCGAAGCGATGCTCGAGCCCGTCCTGCAGATCAAGCGTCGTGGCCTGATCACGCTCGAGCGCGCGCGGATGCTGAGCGGTGAGATCGGGACGGTTGAGCTGCCGCAGACGCCCGGCCACGAAAGCAAGCTGACCGTGTACGTCGGGCGCCACGAGCGTTCCGGCGAGCGGCCCGCGTACGTGGCGATCACCGACCTGCTGCACGCGCGCGGCATCGCCGGCGCCAGCGTGCTGCTCGGAGTCGACGGCACCAGAGGCGGCCGGCGCTTCCGCGCCAGCTTCTTCGGCCGCAATGCAGAGGTCCCGTGCATGGTGATCGCAGTCGGCAACGGCACTCGGATCGCGCAGGCTCTGCCCGAGGTGGCGGCTTTGGTGCGCGAGCCGCTGATGACGCTTGAGCGGGTGCGCGTCTGCAAGCGCGACGGAGCGCTACTGGCGACCCCGCACGAGCTGCCGGGCACCGACGAACAGGGCCGCCCGCTATGGCAGAAGCTCACGATCTATGCCTCACAGAGCGCGACCTGGCAGGGGCACCCGCTCAACCTGCAGATCATCCACCGCCTGCGTGAGTCCGGCGCGGCTGGTGCAACGAGTATGCGCGGCATATGGGGCTTCCACGGCGATCACGCCCCGCACGGCGACCGCTTCCTGCAGCTGCGCCGCCGGGTGCCCGTGGTCACCACCGTGATCGACAGCCCGCAGCGCATCGAGGAGTCCTTCCTGATCATCGACGAGATCACCGCTGGCGAGGGGCTCGTGACCAGCGAGATGGTGCCGGCACTGCGCGCGCTGGGCCCCACCGAGCCCTACAGCGGCACCGAGCTTGCAAGCTACGACTGCTGAAACAGCCATTGACTAGCGCCGGGCGATAGGCACCGGAACTAGCCGGGCTTAGAGCCCCTATCAAAATGCCTGCACCCTGGATACGGCCGATGACCTTCGCGGAGCGGCGTCCTCGGACCTCGACTTGGCGCTGCCAAGCCTTCGGTCCTGCGTCCTTGCTCCACTCGACCCTCAACCGCCCCAGCCGCACACGCATTTTGATAGGGACTCTTAGACTTGCCGGGTACGCCGTCCTATGAAAGAGAGCCCGCTGAATGCTCGCCTGACGAAGATGCTCACGACGCTCGCCGCCATCGCCAGCGGCGCAGGCCTGCTCGCAGGCTCCGCCACCGCGGCGCACACCACGTTCAAGTCGGGCACCTACAGCGGCAAGACAAGCCAGGGCGCGCCATTCGCGGTCAAGCTCCTGAAGACCTCCGAATGCGACCGCGGTCGCGCGCTGTGCCTCTTCACCAAGACGCAGCCGGAAATCAAGACTACCTGTCCCAACGGCGAATCCGACGAGTACGAGGATCTCGACTACGTGGTCGTGCCCGCAAGCGGTTCGATCAAAAGCAAGCTGAAGTCGGGGGATGGCGCAACCAACGCAGCGGCCTTCCAGATCCACAAGAACGGGACGATCACGGGCAGCTTTAAGATCACCGGCGAGCCGGACTCCATCGACCCGGAAGAAGTGACCGGCTACTGCAGCGGCTCGACGACGTTCACGCTCAAGCGATAGCCCGCGCGTAGATCCGCGCTCGAGCCCACAGGCCGAAGCTCTCAGGAAGCCACGATCGCGTCCACCCGGTCGGGGTAGAACGCGACCATGTCCTTGATCTGGGCCACCGCATCGTAGGGCGCCCTGTACTCCCAGACGGCATTAATCGAGCGCTCACCCCCGATCGGGATGCTGTAGTAGCTGCACTCGCCCTTATACGGGCAGTAGGAGGCGTGGTCCGTGCGCTCCAGCAGCGAGGTGTCCACGTCGGCCAGCGGGATGTAGGCTACCGGCGGATAGTCCGCCTCGCGCAGCATCACCGCGTCGCTTGTGTCCGCGATCACGCGCCCGGCGACCGAGACCACGACCCGCTCCTGCGCCGACTCGATCGCGATCGGATGACCCGGCCCCGGCTGCAATATCGGCCTGCTGCTCATTGCTGTCCTCCTTGATCGCCTTTATGAGAGCCGCTACACGCCGACCAATGCGGGTGCGACCTCCCCTGATGCGACATGCACGACCTCGGGCAGCGTGATCTGGATCTCATCATCTGTGTGAAGCAACGCCTTTGCTCCCACGATCGTCACGCCGACGAGCTTCCCACTTGCATCGAAGCGCAGCGCGTGGCCCTCCGGAGACTCGTCGAAGTCGACGGCTGAGGCAGGATCGCCGACGTGAAGGTAGAGCACGTCGGCGTCCTCGTCGTAGAAGACGTTGTTGAAGACGGTTTCCGCAATCTTGATGTTCATGGCATCGATCTCCTTGCGTGCGCGGTGACGATGAGCCCGCGCCCTTCCACATAGGCTACGACGACCTTCAGCCATCTGCTGGGAGCCTCGGTCTTCAGGTAATACCACTCTTCCCCGGCGCTGCGCCCCAAGCACTGTTGGTCGGGCTCTCGAACGGCTCTCAGCACCAACTCCTCGAATGACACGATCTCAGGATGACGTCGGCGGATGTGCGCCCATCGCTCCTCGGTCAGATCCACCAATCTGCCGTCGACGTCCAGCACGCTTTGGCGGAGGCTCATCGTGCCGCCTCTGCATAAGTCCCCCACAACCGCCTTACAAGGGCATGGCCTTCCATGCCTTCTTATCCGACGACCGACGAGACCCTGGGACACGGCGACCCCAGGTTTGAGCGCCCCCGGCAGGATTCGAACCTGCGACCCACGGCTTAGAAGGCCGTCGCTCTATCCAGCTGAGCTACGGGGGCTTGGCGGGGTCGGCGCGACGCCCGCCCGCACAGTGTTGCCGATGAGCGCCGCCGACCGGCTTCAGCGAAGGCGCCCAGTACCGCGGGCAGGCGCACACAGGCCGGTTGTTTCTAGCGGCAACGAGCCGACTCCAGGCCCTCCGGAGTCCAAAATTCAAGCAAGATCGCGCGATCTCGGACCCTATGTGGCGCCAGAGGTCCCGACCGGGCATTCGCCCTTAGACAATCTTGAACAGAACGCTGTAATAGTTGGCCCCATGACACCCAGCGATTCTGACCCCGAGAACCCCTCCCGCAAGCAGCGCCGTGACCAGGCGCGCGAAGAACGCAAGGCCCAGGAAGAGGCCGATGCCGCAGTCGGCGCGCGACGTCGGCGGCTGATGCAGTTGGGTGGGGTCGCCGGCGTGGTGATCGTCGCGATCGTCGTGATCCTGATCGCGACCAGTGGAAGCAAAAACGCAGCAACCGAATCTCACACCGCGACCACCACGAACGCCAAGAACGCCGCGGTCTCCACCGTGGAAGGTGAGCTCAATGGGATCCCTCAGAAGGGCAACGTCCTTGGGAAGCCGAACGCACCGGTGACGATGCAGTACTTCGGCGACCTCAAGTGCCCGTACTGCAGGGAGTTCACGGTCACCGCGCTGCCGGGCATCATCCAGAACGAGGTGCGCGCCGGGAAGCTGAAGATCGAATACAAGTCGATGGAAACGGCGACCCGCAATCCGCCTGAATTCCTCCGGGATCAGTCGTCGGCCTACGCCGCCGGCGCACAGAACAAGGCCTGGTACTTCATCGAGCTCTTCTACCACGAGCAGGGCGACGAGACCGAACAGTATGCAACCGAAGGATTCCTCGAAGGTCTGGCTAAGCAGGCGCCCGGCCTAAGTCTCACCCAATGGCACAGCGATCGCAAGAACGAAACGTTCGAAGCCGAGGTGCTCAAGGACGAGAAGGAAGCCGCCGAAATCGGCTTCACCGGCACGCCGTCGTTCATGCTTGGCAAGACCGGCCAGAAACTGAAGCCATTCAGCAGCACCTCGCTGGAAA
Source organism: Solirubrobacteraceae bacterium (assembly GCA_036008645.1). Taxonomy (GTDB): domain Bacteria; phylum Actinomycetota; class Thermoleophilia; order Solirubrobacterales; family Solirubrobacteraceae; genus Palsa-744. The sequence goes on along the minus strand of DASYNI010000010.1, from coordinate 30,461 downwards.
GCGCCGCTGCCTTCGAACCCACGATCAACAAACTGGCTTCCTAGACGGGTTGTGGCGATGAGCGGACGAGTCACACGCACCGTGATGATCGTCCTCTCGGTCATCGGGCTTGGTTTGGCCAGCTACCTGACCTACGTCCACTACTCGGGCAGCGCGGTGATCTGCACCTCGGACTCCTGCGAGCTGGTTCAGACCTCGGTCTACTCCAAGCTCGCAGGCGTACCCGTCGCCCTGCTGGGCCTGATCGGCTACGTCTTCATCTTCGTCTCACTCATCCTGCCCGAACGCGAGCAGACCCGGCTGGCGACACTGGGGATAACCGCGGTCGGCTTCGGCTTCTCGGCATACCTGACCGGTCGCGAGGTCTTCTCGCTGCATCAGATCTGCGAGTGGTGCGTAAGCAGCGCATGCATCATGACGATCCTGATGCTGCTCTCGGTCTATCGCTTCCTGACCGGCGGCTCAGCCCGGCATCCAGTGGTGCCCGCAGACGAGGAGTCGGAGCCCCCCGGCCCGCACACCGACACCGGCGCGCTCGGCGCGGGCATCTAGAGCCTGCGGGCGCCAAACACGCCCGCCTTCTTGGTATGCGCCGCTGCGAGCAGCGATCGCAGATGCCTGCAACCGCGTCTCCAGAACCACTCGTCTATCTGTCCACTGTGCCCAGAAAGGCCCCCTCAGGCGGCAAACTGGGTCGACTCCTCAGGTAGGCCCACGGGGTGCGCGGGGCCTATGCGTTCCCCATGTCGATGACCATGCTTCCTGAGACCGAACCGATCATGCGCAGCCGCGATATGGACGACCTCGCCGGCTCGCCCCAGCGCGCCCCACAGGACGGCTCTGAACATGTCGGCCGCGGTGACCATACGGACATGCAGCGCCTCTTCTCGATGACCGACGACCTGCTCGCGGTGATCTCGCTCGATGGCTGCTTTACGCTGCTCAACCCGGCTTGGGAGACGGTGCTCGGCTGGAGGCGCGAGGAGATGATCGGGCGCCCGATCCACGAGCTGATCCACCCCGAGGACCTCGACCAGACGATCGCGCTGACGCTGCCCGGCGCGACCGAGACCGCCCAGCTGATCAATCTCACCAACCGTTATCGCCACCGCGACGGCTCGTGGAGGTGGCTGCTCTGGAGCGCCCGCTGCGACGGTCAAGCATGGTTCGCGGCGGCCAAGGACGTCACCGACCGCATGTGGCTCGAACGCCAGGCGCTGCACGACCCGCTGACCAAGCTGCCCAACAGGCTGCTGCTGATGGACCGCGCGCGGCGCGCGCTCACGCGCCTGCCGCGCTCCGGTGGGCTGATCGCGCTGCTGTTCGTCGACCTCGACCGCTTCAAGGCGATCAACGACAACCTCGGCCATGCAGTCGGGGACGACCTGCTGATCGCGGTTTCCGAGCGCCTGCAGAAGGTGCTGCGCGACAGCGATACGGTCGCGCGCCTGGGCGGTGATGAGTTCGTGATCCTGGCCGAGGATCTGGAGAGCGACACCGAGGCGCTGGCGCTGGCCGAACGGGTGCTGAACGCGCTGGAGGAGCCGACGAGCGTCGGCTCGGCCGAGGTCAGCATGCAGGCAAGCGTCGGCATCTCTATCTGCCACGAGCGCCACCGGGACCCCGAGGACCTCCTGCACGAGGCCGACGTGGCGATGTACCGGGCCAAGGGCACGGGCGGCCGCAAGCTCGAACTCTTCGACGAGGATCTGCGTCAGGAGATCGCGCAGCGCCTGGATATCGAGAGCAGGCTGCGGCACGCGCTCACCCGCCACGAGCTGCGCCTGCTCTACCAGCCCGTGATGCGGCTGGATGGAGGGCCCCCGCTGGCCTGCGAGGCGCTGATGCGCTGGCACCCACATGAGGGGCGCCCACTTTCGCCCGAGCAGTTTCTACACCTGGCCGAAGAGAGCAAGCTGATCGTGGACATCGGCGAGTGGGTGCTGCAGACCGCCTGCATGCAGGCCGCCACATGGCGCCGCGAGGGCGTCCCGGTCGCGGTCTCGATGAACATCTCCCCACGCGGCCTTGCCGAGGTCGACATCGCCCGCCGCATCCAGGAGGCGCTGGCCTACAGCGAGCTTCCCGGCGACGCCTTGTGCATAGAGGTCAGCGAGATCGCTGTGTCCCGCGACCCGGCGCGCGCTCGTGCGACCCTGCAAGCCTGCAAGGACCTTGGCGTGATGATCGCGCTTGATAACTTCGGCGCCGGGCACAGCTCGCTGAGCTTGCCGTGCATGCTCCCGCTCGACATGGTCAAGATCGACCGCTCGCTGATCCAGGGCTTCGAGCACGACCGCGCTAAGCGCGCGATCGTGATGGCCGCAACCGCAATGGCCAGGGAGACTGACATCCAGGCGGTCGCGGTAGGCGTCGAGACAGAGCGCCAGCTCGACCTGGCGCGCGCGGTCGGGTTCACGCTTGGCCAGGGATTCCTGCTGTGCGCACCCGACAGCCCGGAGCTACTTCCACTGGGGGGTCAGCAGACTGCTGTACGCTCGCCGCTGTCATGGAGATCGATCGCGCGCATGACCCGTCGTCCCCACAGCCCGGGGATGACTCTGTAGAGCAGCTCAAGCGGATCGCCGCGCAGGCCGCGGCTGCTCTGGTCGAGGATGGGATGACGGTGGGTCTGGGTACCGGATCGACCGTCGTGCATCTGCTGCCCGCGCTTGCGCAGCGCGGGCTCTCCGGGCTGCGCTGCGTGGCCACCTCGGCGGCTACTGAACACCAGGCGCTCGCGCTCGGACTGCCGATCCTGAGCCTGGATGACGTCAATGGCAGACTCGATATAGCGATCGACGGCGCCGACCAGGTCTCGCCGGAGGGGTGGCTGATAAAGGGCGGCGGCGGCGCACATACCCGAGAGAAGATCGTGGCGGCGGCGGCGAGTCGTTTTGTGGTGATCGTCTCGGCCGAGAAGCTCGTTGAGCGACTGCACCCTCCTGTCCCCCTTGAGCTGCTCTGCTTTGGGCTCTCGGCGAGCATGCGCGCGCTCGACCCGACGCGGCTGCGTGACGTGCCGCCGAGCCCCGACGGCAACCTGATCGCCGATTACCTCGGGCCGATCGAGGACCCCCACTCTCTGGCCGCGCTCCTCTCCGGCACACCCGGCGTGGTCGAGCACGGCCTGTTCGCGCCGCAGATGGTCAGTGAGGTGCTGGTCGGCGAGCCGGAGGGCGTGCGCCGGCTGCCAGGCGCCAAGCGCACGCCCAAAGACCTTCAAGACTGATCAGATCGCCTCCACGGCAGGCAGCGCCGCGGCGAGTTCTTCTGGCTCGGCGGGCCGCTGGACCGTTTCCGGTTGGCTCGCCTTTGGCGAGCGCATCGTCAGCAGGGCAGTCGCAAGCCCGACGACCACCATGCCGGCAGCGACCATGAAGGCGAGGTGATATCCACCGATCAGCGCCTTGGCCAGCGGATCGCCCTGCTGGGAGAGCGTCTTGGAGCGATCGGCTGAGATCGTCCCCAGCACCGCGACGCCGAGCGCACCCGACACCTGCATGGAGACGTTGACTATGCCCGAGGCAAGGCCGGCGTCGCGCATGGGCACCTCGGCCATCGCGACGGTCAGAAGCGGCACCGAGGCGGCGCCCATGCCCGCCCCCATCAGCACGAACGGCACGACCAGCGCCGGGAAGTAGCTTGCGTGCTGGCCTGCCTGAGCAAGCAGCGCGAGCCCCGCGGCGGCGAGCGCGATCGCCGGTACCGCTGTGCCCTTGGCGCCGAAGCGCTGCACCAGACGGGCCGTGATTCCGGTCGAGAGCACCGCGACCACGAGCGTCATCGGCAGGAACGCGAGGCCGGTCTTCATCGCGCTGTAGCCGAGCACGTGCTCCAGATAGAGCGTGCCCAGGAAGAAGCAGCCGTACATCCCGATGAACATGAATCCCCGCACGAGGCTCGAGCTGGCAAGCCCGCGCACCGAGAAGATCCGCAGCGGCATGATCGGGTTTGCGACGCGCGACTCGACCAGCACGAAGGTTGCGATCAGCCCGAGCGCCATGGCCAGGAAGCCGAGCGTCTGCACCGAGCCCCAGCCGTAGGTGGTCGACTTCACCACCGCGTAGACCCCGACCATCAGGCCCGCAGTGACGAGCACCGAGCCGAGCACGTCCACTCCCTTCGCCAAGCCGATCCCCTCGTTCTCCTCCACCAACCAGACCCCCAGCAGCAGCGCGATCAGCCCGATCGGCAGGTTGATGAAGAAGATCCAATGCCAGTCGATCGCCTGGGTGAGCGCGCCGCCGGCGAGCAGCCCGATCGAGCCCCCGCCTACGGCGACGAAGATGTACGCGCTCATCGCCTTGGCGCGTTCGCGCGCATTGGGGAACTCGGTGGCGATGATCGCGAGGATCACCGAGGAGGACAGCGCTCCGCCGATGCCCTGCACGAAGCGTGCGGCGACCAGCACGCCCGCGCTGCCCGCGATACCGCACACCGCCGAGGCGAGCGTGAACACCACCAGGCCGGCCAGGAAGATCTTCTTGCGCCCCACGAGATCGCCGAGGCGACCGGACATCAGCAGCAGGCCCGCAAAGGAGATCATGTAGGCGTCAATCACCCAGGCAAGGCCCGCCTGGGTGAAGTGCAGGTCGTGCTGGATCTTCGGCAGGGCGACGTTGACGACCGTCCCGTCGAGCGCGTTCATCAACATCGCAAGGCAGACGACCACGAGGGCGAGCCATCTGCGCCTCTCGGCAGTGAGCGTGGTTGATGAGATTGCTGACATGAAGACCTCCGGCGCTCGGGCCAGGCTCCGCTGGAGCCTGTACTTTCCAACAATGATCGTCACCGTAGCAGTGATAACCTTTATACCGTAGTGCATGTCTCAAAATTGCTACTCTCATCACAAGATGGACACAGCTCGCAGCGCAGGGTCGATGGTGCTGGTCACACGCCTGGCAAAGGTCGTATACCGGCGCAGCAGCGAGGAGCTGCTGGGCATGCGCCTGCGGCACTTCGTCGCGCTCACCTACCTGCGCGACCATGGCCCCACGCCCCAGCAGGCCATGTGCGAGATGCTCAGCGTGGATGCCAACAACCTCGTGCTGCTGCTCAACGACCTGGAGCAGGCCGGGCACGCCCGCAGGACGCGCGACCCCGCCGACCGGCGCCGGCACCTGGTGGCGGTCACGCCCGCCGGCCTGCGGGCGCTGCGCAAGGCAGAACGCGCCCAGGAAGGCATCGAGGAGGAGGTGCTCGCGGGGCTCTCACCACAGGAGCGCGAGCACCTGCATGAACTGCTGGCCAAGGCACTCGCCGCCTCCGGTCACCCCGCAGGCGACCGCATCCTCGACGGCGAGATCGAGCCTCAGGCCGCCGCGGCTATTCCCAGCGCCTGAGCCAGCCGGTGGCGGTGTTTCCCCGCGGCCCCCATCAACTGGGAGTTCAGCTGTGCGCGCTTGTAGAGCCAGTGCACGTCGGCCTCCCAAGTGAACCCGATGCCGCCGTGCCCCTGAATCGCCGAAGCGGTCACGCTCACAGCGGCCTCGCAGGCCAGCGCCTTTGACAGACTCGCGGCGGCAGACAGCAGGGCGGGCTCTGCATCGCTTGCCCATGCAGCGTGGTAGACGACCGAGCGGGCCTGCTCGGTGTGCAGCAGCATCTCCGCGCAGCGGTGCGAGACCGCCTGGAAAGCGCCGACCGGCACCTCGAACTGCCTGCGCTCCTTGACGTAGGCAAGCGTCATCTCCAGCGCCCGTTGGCAGACGCCGACCGACTCTGCAGCCACCGTGACCGAGACGGCTCCAAAGGCGGCGGCAATATCGCCATCGAGCGGCTCGCCATCGCCTGCCACCTCCACGTAGGCGCGCAGTGGATCGATGCTGTCAATCGGCTGTGCCTGCGCTCCCGCGCGCTCGATCAGCCGTGCACTCCGATCTCCGTCGAACACGACGAATACCTCGGCGTCGGTGGAGCCCGCCAGTAGACATTCATCCCGGTTACAGACTCCCACGGCGCCGGTCGCGCTGCCCTGTGCAAGCGCCGGCAGCCAGCGCTGCCGCTGCTCCTCCGAGCCGGCATGCGAGATCGCAAGCGCCGCGCCAACGCTTGGCAGCAGCGGGATCGGGGCGAGCGCCGCACCTGTCTGCTCGAGGATCACGCATAGCTCAACGAGCCCGAGACCCTGCCCCTCATAACGCTCCTCGACTGCGATCCCGGGCCACCCGAGCTGCGCAATTTCCTGCCAAAGCGCAGCATCGGACTCGCGAGCCTCGGCAGCTGCGCGCACGGCGGCAGACCCGCTGCGTGCGGCCAACAGATCCCGGGCGGTGGACTGGATCTCGCGCTGCTGCTCGCTGAGGTCGAAGTCCATCTCAGCGTCCCTTCGGCAGGCCGAGCACGCGCTCGGCGACGATGTTCTTGAGGATCTCCGTGGTGCCGCCCTCGATCGTGTTACCGCGGCTGCGCAGCAGCTCGTAGGCCCAAGGGTCTCCCTCGCGCAGCGCCTGCGGACCCAGCACCTGCACCGCCAGCTGACAGAGTTCCTGGTTTGCCTGCGACCACATCCACTTGGTCAGCGAGCCCTCGGGGCCCGGCTGCCCGTACTTCTCGATCGCGGTCAGGCCGCGGTAGGCAGTCAGTCGCAGCGCCTCGCAGCGCATGTGCAGACCCACCAGGCGATCGACCAGCAGCGGATCATCCAGGCGGCCGCGCTGCCGCGCCTGCTCGATCAACCGGTCCAGCAGCTGGCGCATCCGCACCTGCAGGAAGAAGGCCAGGCCGGCACGCTCGTTCATCAGCGTGGTCAACGCCACCTTCCAACCGTTGCCCTCTCCTCCGAGCACGTTCTCCTGCAATACCAGCGCGCCATCCAGGAAGAGCTCGTTGAACTCGCTCTCGCCGGTGATCTGCCTCAGCGGCCGCACCGTCACTCCCTCCTGCTGCATGTCCAACAGGAAGTAGGTCAGCCCCTTGTGCTTGGCGACCTCCGTGTCGGAGCGGGCAAGCAGCATGCACCACTTCGAGTGCTGGGCGATGCTCGTCCACACCTTCTGTCCGCTGATCCGCCAGCTCTCACCATCCCTGACCGCCGTGGTCTTCAGAGAGGCGAGGTCCGAACCGGCATCCGGCTCCGAGAAGCCCTGGCACCAGATCTCCTCACCTGAGAGGATCGGAGGCAGGTAGCGCTCCTTCTGCTCCTCGCTAGCCCAGAGCATGATCGTCGGGCCGGCCAGCAGCAGACCGAGCACATTGGCCGGCAGCGGCGCGCCGCTGCGGCCAAGCTCTTCAAAGAAGATCGCCGACTCGACCACGCTTGCGCCGCGACCGCCGTACTGCGCTGGCCAGTGAACAGCCGCGAAGCCACCCTCGTGCAGGCGGCGCTGCCACTGGCGCCTCCAGTCGAAATGAGCGTCCTCGTCGCCCGCAGGCTCCGCGCCGGGCGAGTTCGCCGCAAGCCACGCGCCGAGCTCGTCGCGGAAGGCGCGCTCGGACTCGGTGAAGGTGAGATCCATTTCGCGAGCAGGCTACCGACTCGCGACAGATGTGGCGAATACTGAAGATCCACCCAATTTTAGTTTGGGAAGATAAGCAACTGGGTTGCGTAAAAATGATTTTCAAGTCTTGACAGATTGCAGTAGACTCCCTCCCCATAGACGGCGGTTGTGAGGATGCCGTCGGCAGCTTCACGAGGAGGCGATGACCATGGATTCGGCGACCAGAGCCGTCTTGGATCTCGCACGAGGAGTGCTTTCCGCGCTTAATCTCGACATTGTGCTCGAGCGCGTGCTGGAGTCTGCGACGGAATTGACCGGCGCCCGCTATGCAGCGGTCGGCGTGCTCAGTGATACCAAGGACGAACTGACTCGTTTCATCACCAGAGGTGTAGACGAGGAGACCCAAGCAGCGATCGGGCCGCTGCCAAAGGGCCGCGGCGTGCTTGGGGCGCTGATCGAGAACCCGCAGCCGCTGCGTCTGAGCGACGTCGGGCAGCACCCCCGCTCCTATGGATTTCCTCACGGGCATCCGCCGATGAAGAGCTTTCTCGGCGTGCAGATTCTGATCGACGGCACACCGTTCGGCAACCTCTATCTGACCGAGAAGGCCGACGGACAGGAGTTCTCGCAGGCCGACGAGCAGGCGCTGACGGTTCTGGCCCAGTTCGCGGGGGTTGCGATCGACCACGCCCGCCGCTACACCGGTGCAAGCGAACGGCGCGACGAGCTAGAGCGCACGGTCGCCACCCTGGATGCCACGACGCAATTCGCGCGTGCGGTCGGCGGTGAGACCGACATCGACGTGATCCTCGAGCTGGTCGCAAAGCGAGGCCGGGCGCTGGTCAGCGCACAAACCCTGCTGATCGAGCTCAAGGATGGCGAGGAGATGCTGGTGGCAGCCGGCGCGGGTCGGCTGCCCAGCGGCCTCGTCGGGCAGCGGTGCCCGCTCGCAGACACCGCCGCCGCTCAGGCAATACGACTGCAACGGATCCACCGCCTCGACAGCGAGCTGGAACGGGTGCGCTTCCAGGAGCACGGCGTGGGCAAGCTTGGCCTGGAGGCGGAGTGCGGCCTAGTGGTGCCTCTGATTTTTCGGGGAGAGACCTACGGCGTGCTGCTCGCGCTCAACAGGCTCGACGGCGGACCAGCATTCACCGCCGAGGACGAGCGTCTGCTGGAGGCGTTTGCGACCAGCGCCGCAACGGCAGTCGCAACCGCCCGATCGGTCGCGGCCGAGCGCCAGCGCCAGCGCCTGGCCGCCGCGGAGGCGGAGCGCAAGCGTTGGGCGCGCGAGCTGCACGACGAGACGCTGCAGAGCCTCAGCTCGCTACGGCTCGGGCTGGCGGGCGCTGAGCGCTCCGGTGCGCCAGAGGCGCTGCCAAGCGCGATCCACCAGGCGGTCGACCAGCTCGAGGAGTCGATCGCCAACCTGCGCGCGCTGATCACCGACCTGCGCCCGGCGGCGCTAGATGAGCTCGGCACCGAGGCGGCGATCGAGGCGCTTGCGCATCGCAGCGCACGGCACGGCGTGGAGGTCGACATCAGCGTGGATCTAGCCTTCGAGCAGGGTCGTGCGGACAGCCGGCACGTCACGGACGTCGAGACCGCGCTCTACCGCATCGTGCAGGAGGCGCTCACGAATGCGACCAAGCACGGCGAGGCCAAGCGGGCGGTGGTCGAAATCAGCGAGGACGAGGCGACCGTCCACGTGAGCATCCGCGACGACGGCAAGGGCTTTGACCCGAGCGTCGCGACAGGCGGATTCGGGCTGATCGGGATGCGCGAACGCGCCCAGGTGCTCGGAGGGCAGCTGGCGATCGAGGCGGCGCCCGGAGAGGGAGCTTGCGTGCGCGCTAGCATCCCCGCGATACGGCGTGCCGAGGCAGTGATCGCACAGGCGCCCCAAATCCTTCGCGCGGGCTGAGAACACCGATCGGACGATCACTACGGAGCGCACCCACAGGGCGGCTCCCCGATGTGAAGAGCTGAGCCGGGATTAGCCACCCCGTCCCCGCCGATCGTGTTGGGGATGCGGGCAAACCCTGAGCTTGGCGAGCAGTTCTCCTTGATGAGCTTCCCGACGGCGGCAGTCAAGATGCAGACAGAGAGCGTGAGTGTTCCGCAGGGAACGACCGCCAAACCGGCCAGCGGCGGGCAGCCGCGATGCCGTCGGCACTCACGCTCTCAGCGTTGTTACTGCTCGCGCTGCAGCCGGCGGACCTCTTCCAGCAGCCGACGATTCTCCACTCTCAGACGCGCCGCGTGGCGCCGAGCGCTCGCAGTCTCTTGAGCGAAGGCGGAGAGGATGCCGCGCAGGTACTGCAGCCGATCCAGCAGTTGGTCGCGATCGGAGTTCTCTGTCGGGACCCGCAAGGCAGTGGACGAGGTCCCCCAATACGCACTGTTCATGGGCAACCATACTCCCGCATCAGGCCCAGGAAACACATCCGCACGTCTTACCAACCCTGGTCAGTGCTCACTACTGAGGCCCGCCGCAAAGCTTCGTCCATGCCCGCTCGCCCGCCCTCCGTATCCCGTATAAATCCCGTAGTCGTTGCAGGTCACTTCTTGACTTACGCGCTCGTCAGGAGAGGGCGCGCAGGGCGCTCCGCCAGATCGCAGGCCAGCGCATGCGGGAGCGGATGGACCAGCCGTGCTCGCGTCTGGTTTACGACCGCGGGCCGCCCGCCCAGCCTGGCGGTGGCAGTCGCATGCCTGCAGCGCAGCCGCCGGCCGTCCTGGTCGTGATGGAGAAGATCGACCAACGCGGCGCTCAGCTCGCTCTCGGCGACGGGGCTCTGAAGCTCCAGCGCGCCGATCGTACGCTCGCGAAGCTCGCCCGGCAGCGCGTGCTCGAGCGGCGACCAGAGCTCCCGCGGCGCGGCGAGAGCCAGCCGTTCGAAAGGACGGCGCGCGTGGGCGCGGGCGAGCATCCTCGCCACCTGCTTCACCTGCTCCACGAGCATCTCAGGGACGGCCTGTGGCGAAGTCGATGAGGACGCGCGCGGCTTGACGCCACGGCGTAGCGCCGGCGGCGTGCTCGCAAACTCGACAAGCCCAGCCTGGCCGCCACGCAGCAGCCGCACCGAACGACGGTCCAGCACGACAGCCCCCCAGTCGCCGGAGGTGAACATGCCGGCAACCGGCTCGAGCCACGGGATCGCCTCCACCACGACCATCGCCTCGACAGTCGCCGGCAGCGGGACCATCGCGTAAGCGGCGCCCTCGGCGGCGGCAAAGCACCCGATGCTCCTGGTGCCGTGAGCAAGCGCAAGCGGGGAACTCAAACTCATCCGCACGCGCTCGCTGTCTGCGTGTCCCGGCTGTCTTGCCAGGGCACTGAGAAGCGCCTCGAACTGCGTCACGCATGACGCGGGATCGGCATGATCGAAATCCAGGTAGACGCTCAGCACAGGCCGATCTTGCACCGGCATCGCCGCGAGCCTGGTCAGTGTCCCGAGGCCGACCGCGGGGGGAGTCACTATGTCACGCTCCCCGAAAAGCCATCTCAACGGTCGAGCTGAAATGAGGGGTGTCCAGGAGAAGCGCAACCATCAGGGCCATCGGAGATCTCGCTTTCCAAGCATGCAGGATACTCAAAGGCTAAGGACCCCGTAAACGCCGCTCATCGGCACTACACCCCAAGCCGCTGCTCAAACCTACTTACGGCTGGCCGCCGTACGGCCCTTGGCTGGCGGGCCAGATATGAGACGGCTGGGTGTCGAACGCGCGGTGACGCACCGCAGCGTCACCATAGAGCAACGAGATGACCTCCGCCTCGATAGCACCCCGATCGCCGACACCATCTGGCGTGGAGCGAACCGTTGCATGCCGCCCTCTCTCGCGCAGCACGCTCGCCACCGCCGCCTTCACCTCGAGCCGACTTGCCATCGCATGCGAGAGCGCGCGGGAAAGCCTGGGCGCCGAGCGCTCTGGCCCTGAAATCGGATGCTCAGAAGATTCTGCGTTCATTGGTATCAGCGTCCGGGGCCGGGCGCCACGCTCACACCCAGAGGCCGAAAAACGTCGTGGTCAGAGACAAAACCTAGGGGGACAGTACGTTCCCCGCATCGGTGGTTGCCACGGCCCAAACAGCAGAAAACTACGTGTCCAGTTCATCCAGCTATGTACTGTCATTGGATACGCACACCCTATGGCGGGTATTTCTCTTAGCGGCGCCGTGGCAACCGAGGGAGGCAGAAGATGCCATATATCCAGTGCGAGCGATGCGGGACCAGCTGCTACAGCAACGTGCTGAGCTGCCCCAAATGCAGAGCCACCGTCCATCGCGCCTACACGCACGCAACCGCCAGCAACGAGCCGCATTCCTCCGTTGGACAGGAAGACGTCGAGCACGAAGTGCGCGACGCTCTATACGGCTGGCACTCGGGCTGCGTTGCGACCCGTCAGATCAAGCCCGACGCGGTACGCGAGACAACCAGTCGCAGCGCACCGTCATAGGTCGGCAAGCTGCCCATACTGCTGCTCCCAGGCGCCGCTGCTGAGGTCTGTGCGCAGCGCCGCCATGGCACGCTTCTCGACGCCCTCGGCAAGGCGCGGCCAGACCGACTGAGCGGCGCGCACCGAAGGCCTCAAGCCGAGCGTAAAAGGGCTTCCAGGAAGCCGTCGGTGCAGTCCAGAAGAATCGGAATCGACTCGACGCTCACCTCGCCGCCGAGAGCGTTGACGATCTGCTCGATTGAGGGGAACCGAGTCTGATCGTCGGCGCCGGCTGCGGCACCTAGTCGCGGAACAGCACCTCGCGACCCCATGGCTCGTAGGAGCCGCAGCCGGCGCCGACGTTCAGGACGCTGCGGGCCCGAGGGCGGCATTCACGCGGGTCGCGATGCGGAGGTCCGCTCGGCGCTGCGCCGGATAGGCAGGTGCATGCAGGTCGTAGTCGATGCTCGGGCTACACACTAGGGCGAGTGTATGGGGCAGGCACGCCGACATGCAGCGGCCGGCGGCTGAACATGACCTCGTAATCGGCTCCGCAAAGCCAAAAAGCCCCGGATTCCGGGGCTTCTCGACAGCGGGGGACCGAGGAATCGAACCTCGCGTTACGGTTTTGGAGACCGTCGTGTTACCGATACACCAGTCCCCCGGGACCGAGCGGGAATTGTAGGGGCTCGCTGCCCAAGAGCCGGCTTCGGCACCGCCGCCCGCACGTACCCGCGCGCTCCACGCCCGTCGCGCCAGCTGCCCAACCATCGCCGGCAAAGCTCGATCCCGCCTCAAGAACTGGCGCCGCCGTGCCGACAGATCCTCGGACGGCTTCTGGCCATGCTCGCGAAGGTGCCCATATCCATCGCTCGGGCGGGCGCAATCGGCGCGCTTCGCTCATGGCTGGGCTCTGGCCGGGCCGCGGCGCAGCGACTGCGCTCACCGCGGCGCCTGGATCTCGGTGCGGACTCTGGCTTCATGCTGATCGAGGTCCTGGTCAGCGCGATGCTCGTCTCCGTGATCATCGTCGGCCTGCTCAACGGCTTCGATGCCGCATCCAACGCCACGACCGACCAGAGGCTGCATGCCGACGCCTCGCTGCTGGCCGCTCAATCGCAGGAGGAACTTCGCAGCGATCCGATCAACACGCTCAGCCCGCTCGAACAGACGCCGCACGTCTACACGCAGACAGTTGGCAACCAGACCTTCACGGTCACCGAGCGCACGAAATTCATCGAAGGCGCAAGCGAAGGCGAAAACGAAGAATGCACGGCGACGACCAGCGGCAAATCGAACACGGCCAGCGGCTACCTCAAGATCATCTCCGAAGTCACTTGGCATGAGCCGCAGGCCACCTCCGCACGGAAGCTGGTCACACGAAGCATCGTCACAGGCAAGCGTCCCGGTGACGCCCTAGAGGTCGACGTCAACAACGGCGGCTCTCCGTCGCAGCCGGTCGAAGGCGCCACTGTAATCGCCTCAGGGCTAACGACCACCACTGGAGCCCAGGGCTGCGCCGTCTACAACTTCCAAACCGAAAAAGAACCGGAATCCACCACAGTCGCTGTGGCCAAGACCGGATGGGTCACGCCCAGCGGGGCGACCGAATTCAAATCCGGCAGCATCACGCTAGTTCCGGACCTGGTCACGCACTATCCAATCCAGCTTGGCCAGGCGGGCGCGATACTCGGCGAATTCACAAACCAGAAAAAAGCCGTCACCGGCGACACATTCGTGGCCTACAACACCGGCATGAACCTGGCGCCGAATTTCGAGCTCGGCGGCACCAACAGCACCTACGCCACGAACACCTACGCCTCAACCGCGCAAACCGCGACCAACCTATTCCCGTTTACAACGGCCTGGGCGGCATACGCCGGCACCTGTCCCGCGGACAACCCGGAAGGCGCGAGCGGCGGCTCCGTGCACATAGAAGGCGTGTCCGTCATCGGTGGCTCGACAACCAAAGCCCCCGTGCTCATCTCATACACCAAGCTCGAAGTCTACACCGGCTCCTCATCCACCAAAAAGGAAAGCCTCACCGCCGCAAAAGACGAAGTCAAGATCACCGAACCCGAATGCGCAACCAGCATCCCCGACAACGGCACGACCGCAAACAACGTGCATCAGCAGCTCCTCAACGGCAGCGGTGCGCTCACCAATCCCTACCAACCTTACGGCAAATACAAGCTCTGCGTTTACGACCACACGGAAAAAAAGACCTACACGACCGAAGCTACCAACACCAGCGAAGCCGGCACTTCGGCGACGGTCTATCTGAAAGCCAGCTCGGGCACCAGCGGAAGCGTCACTACGGTGACCGGACAGTCGACCAACACATGTTGACCGTGCCACCACATTCACCGCGCGACGCACATCGCCGCGCTTCTCTCAGCGACACCCGCGGCTTTACGCTGATCGAACTCCTGGTCGCGATGGCAGCCGGCATCGTGGTGCTGATCGTGCTGTTCAGCATTCTCGACATCTCGACGACCCAAACAGCACGCACGCAAGACGAGGTCGCCGCCGATCAGCTGGGCCGCACCGCCATGACCAGCCTCCTCGACGAGCTGGACTCGGCATGCATCTACTCAAGCTTCGCCCCCGTCTATGCCGGCAGCAACGGATCCAAGCTCATCTTCGAGAACGCCTACAGCTCTCAGGCCGTGCCCTCGTCGGCCACAGTCCACGAAATCGTGTGGAGCTCCTCTGAACATACGTTGACGGATTACAGCTATGCCAGCACCAGCGGCACCTGGCCCAGCTTCGCGTTCTCCACATATGAAAAAAAATCCCCCAGCTCCAAATACCTACTTGCCACAAACGTCACCGAAGCTTCAAGCGGAGGAAAAGCCGTGTCGATCTTCCGCTACAAGCACTACGGCGGTGAAGTAAAAGAAAGCGGCACAACCGGCGTCAGCACGCTCGCCGAAACGACTGCTGCTGAAATCTCCGCTAGCGAAACGGCCAAAACTGAATGGTACAAATCAGTCGGAGCCGTGCTGATCGCCTTTCAAGCCGCTGCCACGACAGCCAATTCAACGCTCGAAAAAGCGATTAGCCTCGAAAGCCAAGCCACGTTCGCCTTCAGCGTCCCGAATGCGGAAAAACCAATCAAAGACGGGCCATGCCAATGATCCGTATGCCACAATGCACCAGCTTTCCTCGGCGTTCTCACGTAGCCGCACGCAAAGCGCTCGACAGCGCCCGCAGGCCCGACGGGTTCACGATGATCGTGACTCTCGGCGTCATGTTCGTCGCAGGCATACTGCTCGCCGCTGCGTTCACCGCCGCCGGCGGGGACATCGCCCTGACTCGCAAAAACACCGCGCAGAAGCAAGCCTATTACGCCGCCGTCGCTGGAATTCAGTATTACGAGTATAAGCTTCAGACCAACCCGGATTACTGGGAGAAATGCCCCGAACCGAACGGGTCGGTCAAGACCAGCGAAGTCGCAGCTGGCACCTACAAAGTCAAAATGCTGGCCGCGAAGAGCGGCGAAAAACTCGGTATCACACACTGTGAAACCGCAAAGCCATTCGAAAGCGTGATCGAAAAAGAAACCGGCGCGGCCTCGAACTCGTTTCGCATTGAATCGACTGGCGAAGTAGAAAAGGCCAAGCGCACCCTCGTGGCGACGTTTCAGGTCACCGGGTTTCTGAACTACGTCTACTTTACGCGCTACGAAACCGAGGATCCGCAGCTCTACTATCCAGAATCGGCGGGCTGCGGCGAAAAGTACTATTCCGAACGCAAATCCAATTGTACCACCATCGAGTTCACCGAAGGCGACTCGGTCTATGGGCCAATGCATACCGACGACGCGTCCGACGTCTGCGGGGAAGTGGTCTTTGGGCGCGAAGGCCACAGTGACCCGATCGAAATCAACGGCGGCATTTACCACGCCGGGTGCACGGGGAAAGCTGTCTTCAACGGAACATTCACCGAAAAAGGCGCCGTTTTGATTCCGCCGCAGAGTGACCAATCTCTCGAAAGCTACGCCGAAAGCGAAGACCTGCTGAGCGGCGTGACGCACCTCGTCCTGGAAGGTACCCAGATAACTGAGACCACCTATACCGGGAAAAAAGTGGTCTTGAAATGGCCCACCAACGGCCTCATCTACGTCAGCGGCGTCAAAGGCCAGGCCTGCAGCATAAAATACGAACAGCAGAACTCCGACACCGCCAAAGAACAGAGCGAAGAAACGTATTGCGGCAACGTATACGTCAGTGGGACCTACTCCTCGCCGCTGACGATAGGCGCCGCAAACGACGTGATCATCAACGGCAACCTGGAGCCGACCGGGGTAACTCCTCCAGCGCTGCCGTCGAACTCCTCCACGGTCACACTTGGCCTGATCGCAAACGAATACGTTCGCATATACCACCCCGTGGAAGAAGTCTGCGAAGGCCGCGGCGGCTGCAAAACCGTCAACGCCAGCGGCTCTCTCTATAACCCGTGGATCTACGCGGGCATCCTTGCAACGCAGCATTCGTTCCTTGTCGATAACGACAACGTCGGGGAACCACTTGAAGAATTGAACATCGTCGGCGCAATCGCGCAAAACTATCGTGGCATCGTCGGGACCGGAGGCGGCCGCAGCTACACCGGCTACCTTAAGGACTACAAGTACGACGAACGGCTCGCGGTCGACGAGCCCCCCTTCTTCCTCAGCCCGCTCAACTCCGGCTGGAAAGTGATACGCGAGACAGCTCCGGTGGCCGGGTAGCGCACGCGGGAATCTGCCCTACAAGGAATTGGCGGGCAAGGTCCCCCGAGGGGGTTGAGCTCCGCCCTACCTACCGTCTCGATTGCGTGGTTTTCCGCGTTGCCGGATCTCATGCGCGTGGTCAAGCTGCTCGCATGGTTGCCGACGGGTGCATGCTGCTGATGTAGGCGGTTTCGATGCCCCTCGCCCGCAAGAGACGCTCGCGCAGAGCTGGCACTGCATTGGGGGCTGCGCTGGCCACCGCGGCGACATTGACAGCCACCGGCGCCCTGGCCGGAGCTTCGACCAAGCCACAGCCGCCGCTTCGCTACCGGCCGATCGGCTGCAGAGTCACCGGGACAGAGGTGGCCTATGCGCATGGCCCCAGCCGGCGCGAGGTCGCGCTCAGCTTCGATGACGGGCCCTCTTCGCTCACGCAGCGGTTCGTGCGGATGCTGCGGGCCAACGGCGCGGTGGCGACTTTCTTCATGATCGGAGAGCAGATCAATCCCGGCTACCGCGCCACGCTGCGTGAAGAGTTGCGCAACGGAGACGCGCTCGGCGATCACACCTGGACTCACCCCGATCTGCTGCAGAGCGACGAAGTCTTTGGCCAGCTGAAGGACACCAGAGAAGTGATCCGGCGGGAAACGGGCTATACGCCCTGCGTCTTCAGGCCACCCTACGGAGACTATGACTCCTTCGTGATCGCCACGGCCAGATCGCTCGGGCTGGCGACAATCCTCTGGGACGTCGACCCCAGCGACTACACGCTCCCAGGCGTCGAGGCGATCGAGCAGCGAGTGCTCGCGCAGGTCCAGCCAGGCTCGATCATCATCTCCCACGACGGGGGCGGGCCAAGGCTCCAGACGCTCGAAGCCTACCCGTACATCATCAGCGCGCTGCGGCAGCGCGGATACAGGTTCGTGACTGTTCCCGAACTGCTCGGCTTCAAGACCGTCTATCGGCCGTGCAGGCTGCGCTGCGAAGAAATGGCGATCAAAGGGCGCCCGCCGCGGGGATCGATCGTCGAACGGAGCTGAGTGCGGGCGGCGAGACTCGAACTCGCAAGGGCTTTCGCCCACCGGCTCCTAAGGCCGGCGTGTCTGCCAATTCCACCACGCCCGCGGGCTTGCTGGGCGTACCGTAGCGCCAATCGATGCGGGCGCGAAGTCGCCAGACGCGCGCACAGCCGCTCCAGACGGTAAGGTCAGCGTGGGGATGTCAAGCAGGGTCCAGCAGACAGGCGTGGAGATCACGCACCCGAATCGCGACAAGCCAGTCGTGCGCGCGACCCGTGCAAGCGTGATCGTGCTGCTGCTCATAAGCGTCGCCCTCGTGCTGATCGTGAGCATCGGCGGCCAGGAAGCCCTGCAGACCACGGTGCTGCCGATCCAGTACTTCTTCGTCTTCGTCTACCTGCTGATCACCTACCTGGCCGTGCGCTGGCGCCGCGGCGCCCTGCCCGTCGCCTCGGCGTTGGCGGTGCTGCTGGCGATCTTCGCGCTCGTCGGGGGCACCTACTGGTTCGACCGCGACTACGGCTACTTCGCGTCCAACACGCTGAACCCGTCCCTGCTCGGCGTACTCACCTTCGCAATCATCCCCGTCCAGATCCTGCTGATCGTCTTTGCGATGCGCGGCTTCTCGCAGGGCTGGAACGTGGAGCTCGAACGGCCGGCGCACGCCCCGATCGCGCCGGGTCCGACTTCGGTTGGGCCATCCGCGGCCTGAGCGCTCACCGGCGATCACTCACCGGTCTGCTTGCCTGATCCGGCGCGCCGACTAGACTACGGTCGGATCGCGCGGCGGTGGCGAAATCGGCAAACGCGATGCCCTCAAAAGGCATTGTCCGGAAGGACTTGTGGGTTCGAGTCCCACCCGCCGCATGGTTTTCATGCGACCCAGCGCAGAGCACTCCAATGCCATGGCTCTGATTCAGCAGGGCACGCGCGACTGCGAAGTAGCGCGCATGACAGGAGTCCCGCGTAGCACCGTACGGGACTGGCGCCAGGGGCGTGGCATCCAGGGTCGTGCAAAGGATGCCGCCTGTCCTGTCTGTACATCGCACGAGGCCGGCACCTTTCCACGCCAAGACTACGCATACCTGCTCGGCATGTATCTCGGAGATGGCGATATCTCGATGCAAACTCGAACGCCGCGACTGCGGATCTCTCTAGACCTCAAATGGCCAGGCGTCGTGACGCAATGTGCAGACGCACTGCGCGCCGTACTACCGCACAACGCGGTAGCCGTGTACCAACCGGACCAACGCAGCAGTTGCATCGTCGTCAGCGTCTATTCCAAGCATCTGGCCTGCCTCTTTCCCCAGCAAGGCACCGGGCCAAAGCATCTACGGTCAATCGTGCTGCACGCATGGCAAGCCGAGATCGCACGAGAGCAACCCGCAAACCTGCTGCGCGGACTGCTCCACTCGGATGGATGCCGCTTCGTCAACCGCGTACGCATCGACGGCAAGCAATATGAATATCCGCGCTACAACTTCACCAACGCATCGTCGGACATCCTCCGGATCTTCACAGCAACCTGCGATCGACTCGGAATCGAGTGGCGGAGGATGGGTTATCGCGATATATCGATAGCTCGTCGGGCGTCCGTAGACAGGACAGACCTGATCGGTGGCGCAAAGAGCTGACCGATCATCCCACGATCTCCAGCAGCCCCCTAGCAAGCCCCGGCGAGCAGGCAAGCAGCCCCCACGGCAGGGGTCCGGCCGCCGGCAACTCTACGACCATTAGCCCTGCGCATTCGCAGATCAACGCTCCCGCCGCCACGTCCCAGATCTTCATCGAACGCTCGAAGTAGGCGTCGTAGCGGCCGGCTGCCGTCCAGGTGAGGTCGAGCGCCGCGCTGCCGAAGCGGCGGACGTCTCGCACCTTTGGGATCAGCCTGGCGAGCACCTCACCCTGTGCTGCGCGGACGGTTGCGTCATAGGAGAGCCCTGTGGCGATCATTGCCGTGGCGAGATCTTTCGTGGTCGAGCCTTCGATCGGCATCCCGTTCAGCTTTGGAACGCCTCCCGCGTACGCGGTCCACATCTCCTGGCGGCAGGGGTCGAAGACCGCGCCGGCGATGCTTGCCCCGGAGTGCTCCTGAACCGCGACGCTGACGCACCACTGCGGGATGCCGAACAGGAAGTTGACGGTGCCATCGAGCGGGTCGATCACCCATCGCATGCCGCTGGCCCCGGCCTGATCCTCCCCCTCCTCGCCCAGCAGGCCATCCTGCGGGCGCAGTTGCGCAAGGCGCGCGGCAATCGCCCGCTCAGAGGCCAGATCGGCCTCGCTGACAAGGTCGGTGGGCGTGCTCTTGCTTGTGATGCCGCGTCGGCGGTCTCCCTCGAAGCGCTCCAGCAGCAGCGCGCCCGCCTCCTCACACAGTGCGACGGCAACCTCCAGCAGCCGCTGCGGAGCGTCCTGCTCCCCGCTCACGCGAACAGCGGCGGGCGGCTCTGCGCCCAGGGTCGCTCCGCCTCAATCTCGGCGGCAAGCGCGATCAGGGTCGCCTCGTCCTCGACGCGGCCCACCAGTTGCACGGCACGAGGCAAGCCGTCGGCACCCAAGCCGGCGGGTACCGAGCAGGCCGGCTGGCCCGTGACATTCCAGGGCGCGTTGAATGGCACGAGCCCGGCGACGCCGTTCAGCGTCCAGATCGCGCCTCTGCCCTCATATTGGCCGATCCGCGGCGGCGGCTTGGCGGTCGTTGGCGTCAGCAGCAGGTCGTGGTCGGCGAAGACGGCCCCGAGCCGCGCACGCAGCTGCGTCTCGTGCTCGCGCGACCAGGCCAGCGCGCTCTGCGGCAGCAGCGAGCCCAGTCGCGCCATCGCCTTCGTACGCCGTTCCAAGCGCTTGGGGCTCTCCATCGCGCTCGCCTGGTCGTAGATTCCACGGAGCATTCGGGTCAGCACCGAGGGCACCGTGTCCAGACCGTAGTCGGGGTTCATCTCCTCGGTGTGATGGCCAAGCGACTGCAGCAGATCCACGGTTTCCTCCAGAGCTCGCTTGGCGTCGTGGTCCAAGCTGGAGACGATTCCGGTCGGTATCCGCGTGGAGACCGCAATCCGCAGACGCGGCGGGCGCTGGGTGAGCGCCTGAGAGAAAGGAGTCGAGGGCGCAGCCGGCGCACCTGCCTCCGCGGAGGGTCCGACCACGTCGAGGAAAAGCGCGGTGTCGGCGACCGTCCGCCCGAGGATGCCGTTGACCGAGAGCCCGTGCCAGGGTTCGCTGGCCGGCGCCATCGGCACCCTTCCGCGCTGCACCTTCAACCCGAACAGACCGCACCAGGCTGACGGGATCCTGATCGAGCCCGCGCCGTCGGAGCCGAGCGCGCCGCCCACCAGACCGGCTGCGACCGCGGCGCCGCTGCCGCCGCTTGAGCCACCCGGCGCGCGCTGCAGATCCCAGGGGTTGCGGGTGCTGCCCCAGGTGGTGGTCTCGGTGAACGGCCAAATGCACAGCTCCGGCACGTTGGTCTTGCCGATCACGATCGCGCCGGCCTCGCGCAGGCGCCTTACAACCTCGGCGTCGGCGTTCTTCGGGTCACCGTAGGCATTGCTGCCCATCGCGGTCACCTCGCCTGCGACGTCGATGTCGTCCTTGACCGCGATCGGCACGCCGAGCAGCGGCCGTTGCCCGCCAGCGCCGCGACGCGCGTCTGCCTGCTCGGCTTCCATCAGCGCGCGCTCGGCGAAAATCACCCGGAAGGCGTTCAGCTTCGAGTCGTGCTGGGCGATACGCCTCAGACACAGCTCGACCAACTCGCGAGAGGAGAGATCACCGGCGGCGATCAGGCGCGCCTGCTCCGCTATCCCGGCGAAGGCGAGATCGGTGGCGTCCACCTCGCAGACGGTACACGACCTCGCTACCGTTGCGAAACATGAGCACTGCTCGACGAGGAGGCAGGCCAGACCGATGGGAGAAACGATGAGCATCGTCATCACCGAGGACCGCGGCGCGGTCCGCCACGTAGTGATGAACCGCCCCGAGAAGCGCAACGCGATGAACGAGGAGCTGATCCAAGGTCTTGCGGAGGTGCTGCATGCCGCGGCGCACGATCCCGAGGTGCGCTGTGTAGTAGTGCGTGGCGAGGGCGCGATGTTCTCCTCCGGCATGGACTTCTCCTCGCTGGGTGCGCTCGCGGGCGATGCGGGACGGCTGCGCGAGTTCCGCTCGGGCGTGCTGGCGGCGTGGAATCTCTGCGAGGAGATGACCAAGCCGACGATCGCGCAGATCCACGGTGGTTGCATCGGCGGCGCGATGGAGCTCGCGCTGGCCTGCGACCTGCGCGTGATCGCTGAGGACGCAGTGATGGGCTTGGTCGAGACGCGGGTGGGTCTGATCCCCGACGTGGGCGGCTCCTCCCGGCTGCCGAGCATCGTCGGGGTGGGCCGGGCCAAGGAGATGATCATGACCTCCAAGCTGGTGAACGGCGTGGAGGCCGAGCGGATCGGCCTGGCCAACCGCGTCGCGCCCGCCGCCGAGCTCGACCGGGCCACCCAGCAGCTCGTGGACGAGCTGCTGCTGTGTGCGCCGCTGGCGGTCGGGCTCGCAAAGCGGGTGATCGACGCAGCCGCCAAGCCCTCGCTGGCGGCCAGCCTCGAGCAGGAGGTGCTCGCGCAGCAGATCTGCGCTCAGAGCGAGGACTTCGCCGAGGGCGCGCGCGCCTTCTCGCAGCGGCGCGCGCCGGAGTTCAGCGGCCGCTGAGCCGCCAGTCGACCGGGCCGGCCACCAGTGTGTGGCTGCCGAGCGGCCTGCCGAGCAGCTCACGCAGCCTTGCGGTGCAGGCCAGCAACGCCGGTAGGTCGACGCCGGTGTCGATGCCCATCTCCTCCAGCATGCAGACCAGATCCTCGGTTGCAATGTTGCCCGTCGCGCCCGCCGGCACCGGGCAGCCGCCGAGCTCGCCGAAGCTCGACTCAAAGCTCTGCACTCCGGCCTGCAGCGCAGCCAGCACGTTGGCCAGACCTTGCCCGCGCGTGTTGTGGAAATGGGCGGTGAGCTCCACGTTGCCTAGGCACTGGCGTGCCTGGGCAAAGAAGTCACACACCTGCACCGGATTGGCCATCCCAGTCGTGTCTCCGAACCCGACCTCCTGAGCCCCGGCGTCACGCAGCCGCTGCGCGATCTCAAGCACGCGCTCCACAGGCACCCGCCCCTCGTAAGGGCATCCGAAGGAAGTCGAGATCACGCCCTCGCAGCGCAGCCCCTCCGCCCGCGCACGCGTGAGCACCGCTTCGGAGCCGGCCAGCGACTCGGCGATCGAGCGGTTCACGTTCTTGCGGTTGTGCGTCTCTGAGGCGGAGAGGAAGACGTTGATCTCGTCAATCCGCTCTCTGTGCTCTAGCGCCGCCTGCAGCCCTCGTTCGTTTGGCACCAGCACGCTGATCGCAACCCGATCGGGCACCTCGATCCGCTCCAGCACCTCCGCGGCATCCGCCAGCTGCGGGATCACGTCAGCCCTGACGAAGCTCGTGGCCTCGATGCGCGCAAGGCCCGTCGCAGCCAGCGCGTCGATCAGTTCCACCTTCGCGTCGGTGCTCAGCACCTCCGGCTCGTTCTGAAAGCCATCCCTGGGCCCGACCTCGCGTATGCGCACCAACTCTGGCAACGCCATTGAGTTCATGTGCATGATCCTAATTCCGATCTCCCTGTACGTACCCGCGCGGTGCATCTCGCGCCCACCCGCCCTCCAAGGTGCCGCATCGGTGCTCGCCTATACTCGGCCGCCGTGCCGACCCCGCCAGCCACATCGACCGACGCGCCGGCGCCGGTGTGTGTGCTCGGCGCCTCTGGAGCGCTCGGCTTCGGACTCGTGCTGCGACTGGCGAAGACCGGCGTGCCGATTGTGATCGGCTCCCGCGATGCGCAGCGCGCCGAGGAGACTGTGCAGCGTGCTCTGGCGCAGGTGCCGGACGGCGCCTTCTCCGGCACCGATAACACAGGCGCGGTCGCCCAAGCGAAGACGGTGATCCTCTGCGTGCCCTTCCGCAACCAGTCCGAGACTCTCACCAACCTCAAGCGGTCGCTGCAGCCCGAGCAGCTGCTGATCGACGCGACGGTGCCGCTCGCCGCCGCGGTCAGCGGCCGCGCCACGCGCATGCTGGGCGTCTGGCAGGGATCCGCCGCCCAGCAAGCGCAGGAGATGGCGCCCGAGGGCGTACGCGTCGTGGCGGCACTTCACACCGTCAGCGCGGCCTCGCTGGCGGACCTGCACCACGATCTCGACGAGGACGTTCTGATCTGCGGCGACTCGCGCGCCGACAAGCGTGAGGCGGCGATGCTGCTGCAGCGAATCCACGGACTGCGCTGCGTGGACTGCGGGCGCCTTGAGATGGCGCGGATCACCGAGTCGCTGACCGCGATGCTGATCTCGATCAACGCGCGCTACAAGGCGCACGCGGGCGTCAAATTGACGGGCCTGCCCGACTCGCTGTGGGACTGAGCACCGGAGGCGCGGGAGCGGAGCATTGCGGCGTGGTCGTGCTGGCCGGCGGCACCGGCGGGGCCAAGCTGGCGCGCGGCATGCTTGACGTGGTAGGCGCGCAGCGGCTGACGGTGATCGCGAACACCGGCGATGACATCGAGATCTACGGCACAAGCGTCTCCCCTGACCCCGATCTGGTCACCTTCTGGCTGGCCGACCTGATCGACGAGCGGGGCTGGGGCCTCAGCGGAGATACCTTCAAGGTGATGGACGGCCTGCGTGAGCTGGGTCACGAGGTTTGGTTCAACCTCGGCGACCGTGATCTGGCCTGGTGCGTCGAGCGGACACGGCTACAGCAGCAGGGCATGCGCCCCACGCAGGCGCTGGCGGAGCTGTGTGCACGCATCGGCCTGGCCGCCACCGTGCTGCCGATGTGCGACACGCCGGTACGGACCTTCATCAACGGCGTCGGCTTGCAGGAGTTCATGATCCGCCACAAGGCGCAAGGGCCTGTCCGTGAGGTGCGCTTCGAGATGCCCGGTCGGCCCGCAGTGAGCCCCGAGCTGCGTGCGGCGCTCGCGGGCGCCGAGGCGGTGATCGTCGGTCCGAGCAACCCCGTGATCTCGATCTGGCCGATCTTGACAGCGATCGGCGAGGAGCTCTCGGCCGTTGCAGCACCCGTTGTCTGCGTGAGCCCCGTGGTGGGCGGCGAGATCGTGAAGGGACCGACGTCCGCATGCCTGGAGGCTTACGGGCACCCCCTCAGCGCCGCGGGCGTCGCCGCCTTCTACGAGACGGTCGCGCCAGGGCTGATCGACGGGATTCTCAGCGACGACCCGGTCGAGGGCGATTTGCCCTGCCTACACGCAGAGATGCTGATGGACGGCGCCGCCGGGCGAGCCCGTCTTGCCGATGCGGCGCTCTCGTTCGCCCGCACGCTGCGAGCCGACAGCTAGGCTTGGGCTGCGATGCGCACCGCCGTGGTCCTGCCAGTCAAGCGCTTCACGCAGGCCAAGCAGCGCCTGAGCGTGAGCATCGCCGACTCCGCCAGACAGGAGCTCGTCAGAGCGATGGTCTCCGACGTGCTGGAGGCGCTTGCGCATGTTGAGGCGATCGAGCTGACCGTGCTCGTCACACACGAGCAGGCAGCAGTGGTAGCCGCAGCCGAAAACGGTGAGGGCGCGCTGGTCGTGCAGGATGCAGAGCAGGGCCAGAGCGCCGCGGTGCAAATCGGGATAGAGGCGGCCATCGCACGAGGCGCCGAGCGGGTCCTATGCATCCCAGGCGACTGCCCGGCACTCGATCCGCTGGAGGTCGCCGAGCTGCTCGACTTTGGTGCTGGATCGGAGCCCGAGGTCGTGATCATCCCCGACCGGCACGGCACCGGCACCAACGGTCTGCTGCTGAGTCCGCCGCACGCGATCGCGCCCAGCTTCGGCCCTGACAGCTGCGCCAGGCACCTCGCACTCGCTCGGAAAGCTGGCGTGCGCAGTCGCGTCGCCTCGCCCTCCTCCTTGCTGCTGGACGTCGACACAGGCGCCGACCTCGAGGCGCTGCGCCACCGTCTGCAACAGGAGCATGTGCGAGCAGCCCGCACGCGCGCAGTCCTCTCCGGAATCGACGAGCAGACGTGGGAAGCCTCTCACTCCGCAGCCTGAGCGGCCTGCCGGAGATCCAGCCCGGCGACGATCTCGGCCGGCTGCTGGTGAAGGCGCTATCCGAGCAGCAGCCTCCCGCCATGCTGGCGGATGGGCACATCGTCGTGCTGGCGCAAAAGGCGGTCTCCAAGGCCGAGGGCGCGGTCGTTGACCTGACCACGGTCGCGCCGAGCGCCAAGGCCACCCAGATCGCCGCAGAGTGGGAGATGGCGGGCGGCCCGGCGCGGCGCGACCCGCGCGCGATTCAGGTCGTGCTCGATCAGAGTGCCGAGATCGTGCGCGCTGCACACGGGGTGCTGATTTGCCGCACCCACCACGGCTTCGTCTGTGCGAACGCCGGCGTCGACGCCTCCAACTCGCCGCATGCAGAGACAGTGATCGTGCTGCCGAAGGATCCCGACGCCTCGGCCCGAGCCATCCGCGCCCGTCTGCGCGCGCTGACCGGGATCGCCCCTGGCGTGCTGATAACTGACAGCTTCGGACGTGCGTGGCGCCACGGACAATGCGACATCGCCATCGGCTGCGCCGGGATCACGCCGCTGGAAGACTGGCGCGGGCGCACCGACGCCAACGGCCGAGAGCTCGCCGCAACATGGCTGGCCGTGGCCGATAGCGTGGCGGCAGCCGCAGATCTGGCGCGCAGCAAGAACTCATCCGAGCCCGCCATCCTCGTCGCGGGGCTGGAGCGCTTCGTGAGCGAGCAAGATGGCCCCGGAGCCGCTGCGCTGCTGCGACCGCTCGAGGAGGATCTCTTTCGCTGAGACCAGTGGGGCAAGCCAACGGCTTGCCCCACTGTCTCTAACCAGGGCGCCCGTGGGTTTTGGGCCAGACGCCATTTGCATCTCGCCGATCAGGCTTCGATCGGGTCCGCTTCGCCTTTGCTGTTGGTCGCGCTTACTTCAACTTGGCCTTTATAGGAAGCGTTGGCGCTACCAAGACCACAAGTGTTTGTTTGTTTGATTCCGGTAATTGCCACGGCGAGATCGATCTTGCCAGACGCATTTTCGCCCGATACGTTTTCCAGCAACTGTTCACTCGGCACAGTGATTTCACATTCGAGCACCTCGACCTTGAACTCGATCTTTCCTTTTAAGAAGGAGGTTAACCATTTGAACAGGCTGTGTATTTTGAGCGTGAATTTAAAGCCTTCTAATATGCTGATTAACGCATCGACGTTGAAGCCGCTTATTTTGGCTTTGCACGTGCTGTATGCCGGCGTCAAACCAAGTTCTACACTGGCTTTTTCGAGTTCACCCGTAAATGACCCTTCGCTACAGTCGATCGTATTTTCGCCAAGGGCGAATTCTTGGACGCTGGTTGTCTTCCCTGTGATTTTGGCAGGGTATTCTTTGGCTGTGAATTCTTCGGCAAGCGCCGTAGTGGCACCAAGTGCCAATGCTGCGATCGCGACGGCGATGACGCTGATGATCTTCAGGTGCATGTTGCTCCTTTGATTGCTGGTGTCGCCTGCGTTGTAGCGCGCGGCGTTTGCCCAGTTGTTTGCGTCTGGGGCAATTGAAGGCTGCGCGCGCTTTTTGTTGCGGGCGTAGCAGCAATGGCTAGCGCTTTAGCTCGATGGCGTCAAGCGGCGCGCTACGTGTCACGCAAAAAAAACGGCCCGCTACGCGCATCCCAACCATTCGCGGGCAGTCGATTGGCAGCAATCTGTTTCTAATAAATGAGCGACACGGCTAGCGCTTCACTGTGGTGCGCCCTCTGTCTCCAGGGCGCCGCATCTGCTTCCCGACAAGTGAGCGGTCAAGCGCCCACGTCGGAACGGGCCGATGAATCGGCCGTGTGCTCCTCGCCGCCAAGCCGGTCCAAGAAGGACACCAGCAGCCGTTCCACGATCTCGGGCGAGTCTGCAAAGGGCCAGTGCCCCGAGGCGGGCAGCACGTGCACATCGGCGGAGGGGAAGGCGTCGCGCTGGCGTGCCGCATAGCTGGAGGGCAGGTAGGCGTCGTGCTCGCCCCATATGACCAGCGCCGGAATGTCCTGCGGCGCCATGTAGGCGGCGAACTCAGTCGCGGCAGCACCAGGCTCATCGGTGGCGCGATAGAGCTCGAGCACGGCTTTCTTTGTGCGACGGTCGTACTGGTCGTACATCCGATCCAGGAACTCGCGCGGCAGACCGCGTGGCTCCGAGGCGGCAATCATGCGCCGGAAGCCGCTCCTGAACGTGATCGCCTGCGCCAGCTCGCCCAACACGGGCGTGCGCCAGACGCGCGCCATCCGGTGCCAGCGGTAGCCGGGCAGGACGCCGATGTCGATCAAGGTCATGCTTGCCAGTCGCTCGGCGTGCATCGCGGACCACACCAGCCCGATCGGGCCGCCGAAATCGTGCACGACGAGGTTGATGCGCTCTACGCCCAGCACGTCCAGCGCTGCGTCCATAAACTCCACGTAGGAGGGCACGGTGTGCTGGAAGCCGTCGGTCGCGACCGTCTCGCCGAAGTCGGGCAGGTCGAACGCCAGCGCCCTGCGGGCTGGGCCCGAGCCACCCTCCGCGCTCGGGCCGCAGACCACGCTGATCAGACGCTCCCAGTCGTCGCTGGAGCCGGGGTTGCCGTGCATGAACACGACCGCCTCGGATGCATCGCTCGGGCCAGCCTGAACCAGCCGGGTGAAGATGCCCTTGACCTCGATCCGCGTGCGAGTCACGGCGCTCACAGCGCGGCCTCGCTCGCCTGTCGGCTCGATCGCGATGTCATTCCGCGCGAGCGCATCCGCTGCTGCGCGTGGACTGCCAGCGCGCGCGGCACGGCGCGGCCCAGAAAAGCACGCGGCCGGGCGTTGCGGGTGCCGAACGCCTCCATCAACTCGCGCATGCGCTCGTCACGGGTGGCGGCGGAGAAGACCAGGCGCTCGCCCGGGTTCAAGCGCCGGCCGGTCGCAAACCCGACGATCGCCGTGGTGTGTTCGTGGAGCCCGACCGCATAGCGCCGGCGGTACGCCTGCAGGCCGTCGGCGAGCGGCTGCTCGCCCTTCAGCGCGGGCGCGACGCCGTCCGTGAGCCATTCCGCAGTTTGCAGCGCGAAGCCGCATCCGATGCCCCAGAGCGGGTCGAGCGCGAGTGCTGCATCGCCGATGAGGGAGAGCCCGGGCGCGGTCGGCGAGCGCACGACATTGGTCATGTCGATCCTGCCCTGCACCGGCCCGACGCGTCGGGAGGCGAGGATCGGCGGAGCATCGGGGATCTCCGAGACAAAGGACTCGAGCGCCCGCGGCAGGTCCCGCTTGAACTCGGGCAGGCGGTCGTGTGTCGGCATGCAGACGTACATCGTCAGACCTTCGTCGGTGGGAAACGCCGCAGCCATCTGCGGGTCAAGCACCCACAGGGAGCCATCCGGGCTGCCCGCCGGCTCCGGCCCTTCGTAATAGGCGCCATAGGCGAACCGGCCGTGCGGGAGCCGGCGAGTGGTCACCTGTGAGAGCTCGCCGATGCTCGAGTCGCGCCCGTCGGCGCCGACGGTCAGCGGCGCGCTGAGCGTGGTCCGCTCGCCGCTGCGGCCGCGCACGATCACGCCTGTCACGGTGCCATCAGACTCGCGCAGGAGATCCTCCGCGGTCGCACCCAAGATCAGCTCCACGCCCGGTGTCTGCGCAGCCAGACGACGCAGGAACGGGTCAAGTCGCTCGCGCCGCATGTTCAAAGAGGCGGGCACGCTCGGATTTGCCGGGGGCATGATCCAGCCCCAGCGCGTCCAGATCCGAGTACGCGATCGGCGCGCACCCATCTGCTCGAGCTCCTGCACCACACCGAGCCGCTCCAACGTCTCGACCGCCGAGGACTGGATGAAGTGGCTGCAGATGCGCTTGTAGGCCTCGGGGTCAGGGCTCTTCTCGACCAGCGCAACCCGCAATCCTTCTCGTCCGAGCAGCGTCGCCGCAGTGCATCCGGCCAGGCTGGCCCCGACGATCACCGCGTCGTACCGTGCCGCCGCGCCGTGCGCGGCTTGACTGCGGGAGACGCCCTGTATCTCGCTAGCCTGCGACTCTCCTGGACCCGTCATGGCTGGCACCTCCGTGTTGGCATGCCTTCGGCGTCTTGGCGTGGACGCCGCTTTGATAGTGCGTGTCGTACTATACAGAATGGACTATGAGATGCAAGCCGACCTTGACGAGTCACCAGTGAGCTCCAACAACCTGCGCCTGACCGGCACCTCCTTCGCCGTGCTCACGCTGCTGCACCACCTTGGAGAGGCAACGCCCTACGACCTCAAGCAGGCGCTCGAGCGCTCGATCGCAAACTTCTGGCCGGTCCCACATACAACTTTCTACGCCGAGCCGACACGCTTGGAGCAGGGCGGCTATCTGACCGTCAGGCAGGAGCCCGGCGGGCGCAAACGCAAGCTCTACGCGCTCACCGACGCCGGAAGGCAGGCATTGCGCAGATGGGCGGATTCGCCGGAGGTCGCGCAGTCGCAGCTGCGCGACGAAGGCACTCTGAAGATCTTCGCCGGCGCCGACCCGCGCGTGATCTTCTCCCAGCAGCGGGAGTGGCGCTCGCGAAAGCTGCAGGAGCTCGAAGGCTATCTGGCCGCCCTGGAGGGCCTGCCCGAAGACGAGCACAGCACCGCAATCGCCACGACGCTGCAGGTCGGCATCAACTACGAGCGCGTGCTGCTGCAGGCGCTCGACAACTACCTGCAGCAGAATCCCGTAGACCGTCAGGCGGCGACCGAGCGCTGATCGACCACCGGCGCAGGCACGGTTCCGATCGGATAGCTGCGCCTGATCTCATACAGCGTGCTTCGCTCGGCCGCC
>DASYNI010000009.1:0-4161 GCA_036008645.1 Solirubrobacteraceae bacterium | reverse complement strand
GGCAGCTATACCGCTGCTGCCGAGAGGCTGGGCATGCAGACTTCGAAGCTCAGTCGTCGGATCGGGGCACTGGAGAGAGAACTCGGCGTGCGCCTGCTCAATCGCACGACGCGCAAGTTCTCGCTCACCGAGGCGGGCAAGACACTCCACCGCCACTGTGTCGCGCTGATTGCCGAAGCCGAGGCCGCAAAGGATGCGATCAACCAAACGCTGTCGTCGCCGCGAGGGCTGGTTCGGGTTAGCTGCCCCACCGGCCTGCTTCAAGGCGGCGTCGCCGATATCCTCGGGCGATATCTCGCCGCGTACCCCGAGGTCCAGGTCGCACTTGAGGCGACCAATCGGCGAGTCGACGTCGTCGACGAGGGCATTGACATCGCGATTCGGGTGCGGATGCCTCCACTCGACGAATCCGACTTGGCCATGCGGTCATTCGGTCCGTCGGACATGATCCTGGTGGGCAGTCCCGCGCTCGTAGCCGCTTATGGACAGCCCCAAGCTCTCACGGACATCGCGCGCATGCCGACGCTGTCGACGGGGACACTCGGGAGAGAGCATACGTGGCATTTTGTCGACGGTGAATCAAGACCAGCCGAACTGGTTCACAACCCCCGTCTGAGCGCCAACGACTTTTACACCGTGCGTCGCGCTGCGCTTCGCGGAGTGGGTGTAGCGCGCCTGCCCGTATTGCTTGCCAGAGATGACTTGTCGAGCGGAGCACTGGTTCGGCTGCTGCCGTCGTTGAGCTCTCGGTCCGGTGTTGTGCATGCTGTGTTCCCATCAAGGCGCGGGATTGTTCCCGCGGTCCGCTCGCTCCTCGATGCCCTTTCGGAGGGCTTCGCCGCTAATCCGTGGATCGTGGGCGATGGCTCAAACGATCGAGTCTGAGGGGCAGAACCAACCCGCCCTACCCTGCCGGCCATTGAGATTCTCACGCAGCGCGACCAATAACAGTTCGGCCTCACGCGAAGTCCAGACGCTCACGCCGGTCTCGAAAGAGCCATGCCGATCGCCCGTCCGTTGACGATCAAGGCGCCGATCAGCGAGGCCGCCGCCGCGGCCAGGGCACCGTAGGTGGTCACGCCCAGCGCGCAAATCAACACGACCGCCACGGCGCCGGATCCGATAGCGAGGCCGATCCGCCGTGCATTCCACTCTACTACCGCGTGGCGCACCGCTGGACGACCGACGCCATTTGCCCACTGAACCCCCAGAAGAAGCGCATACACCGTCAACTGCGAATCGTAAGGGGTTCCATACAACGTCAGGGTTGCCGGCGCCAACACCAAGAGCGGCACCACGAACGCGCAGCTGTAGATCAACGACCCAGCGAGCTGCCTGAGCAACAGGCGCCGCGGCGCCTGGAGCGGCTGCGTAGCCATCAAGGTTTCGCGGCAGCCTGTCAGGTTCAATGCCGGCAGAAAGAAATCCACGATCAGTGCCGTGCGCGCGGCCACGGCATATTGCGCCATCTGCACCGGCGGCGCCCAGACGGCCAGGACGCACAGGGGCCCCCACAGCAGCAACCCGCGGGCGAGCCCGATCAATTCCCGCGAGTCCACCCCCTGCAGTGCTTCACGGCAAATCGGCGGGGAGCCCTCGCCTCGCGCGACCGGGAAGACATGCCGGGCGAGCGCCACCGCCACTCCCGCAGAGACCAGGCTCCCCAGGAGGAACGCCCAGGAGTAAAGCGCGAGCGACGCGTCGGAAGGTGCGAGCACCACCGCAACAAGCATGGAGAGGTTCACCGCATAGGCGGCCACGACGATACCGAGCGTCCGATTGGCTGCCCGCAGTGCCTCGCCCAATAGGCTCGACACACTGACGCAGGGAACGGCGAGCACGAAGGGCAGATAAGTCTGCAATACGGTTTGCAGCTGCGGGGCCTGGATGTCCAGGTCGGCCGTCACGACCAGGAGAACTGCGCACAGGAGGCTGGACCGCAGCAGCATTCGCCGCGCGAGCTGCATCAGTAGTACCCCATTGGGAATACCGGTGGTCGTGGCGCGCCGCCCGATGATGTGCTGCGCCATGTAGATCTCGTACTTGCCCCGCAAGAGCGTGCTCAAGCCCAGGGCGATCACGAACCCGCGAAAGTAAACCCCCGCATCCTCCGGTGTCAGAGCACGTACCACCGCCCAAGTCGCGAGGATCTGAAGCGCCGCGCCGAGAAGGCGCAGCAACAGCTCTCCGATCCACGAATGCGCAGCGGTGGTA
Source organism: Solirubrobacteraceae bacterium (assembly GCA_036008645.1). Classification (GTDB taxonomy): domain Bacteria; phylum Actinomycetota; class Thermoleophilia; order Solirubrobacterales; family Solirubrobacteraceae; genus Palsa-744. Next base: position 1,947 of record DASYNI010000009.1, on the reverse strand, counting down.
GAGCCCTCCCCCCCGGCTGCTGCCGTCTCCGCCATGCCAGTTCCCCTAAACATTCACCCCGGTGGGCCTAGTTCGAAGTGGATGAGCCCGAATGCGTGGGTAAGCTCTCAGAACTCGAAGGCTCAAGGGTCGTCTGAGCAGCCGCGGTGTGCTCGCGGAGTCCTCCACCCAGGGCCTTGTACAGTGTCACGAGGTTTTGCAGGCGCAAGAGCCGCACTGTTTGCAACTGCTGCTCGGCGCTATAGAGCTGGACCTGCTCAACGAGCGAGCTCAGGTAGCTGTCCACGCCGCCCCGGTAGCGCATGTCGGCCAGCCGATATGCTGCGGCCGAGGCCGTCACGAGAGCTTGCTGAGCCGCGAGCTGCTCATCGAGCGTGCCGCGGGCGACCAGCGCATCGGCGACCTCGCGGAAGGCGGTCTGAATCGCCTTCTCGTACTGCGCGACCGCGGTAGCGCGAGCGAGCTTGGTCGCCTGGAGGTTGGCGACGTTGGCACCGCCGGCGAAGATCGGGAGGCTGATCTGCGGGGAGAAAGTCCAGGCGCGCGAACCGCTCTTGAAGAGGCCCGAGAGCTCCGGGCTTTCGCTGCCGAAACTGCCGGTGAGCGAGATGGCGGGCAGGAATGCCGCACGCGCCGCGCCGATCTGTGCGTTGGCTGCCATGAGTTGATGCTCGGCGGCGAGTATGTCGGGACGGCGCACCAGCACGTCTGAGGGGATGCCCTCCTCGAGCTCGGCTACCGTGTTTGGGCGGTCCAGGCCGCCGGAAAAATCGATTCCGTCCGGAATCGGCGCGCCGAGCAAGAGCTGCAGCGAATCGCGGTCCTGAGCCAGCTGTCGGTTGTACAGAGCGAGGTTCGCGCGTGCCGTGTCGACCGTGGTCTCGGCCTGGCGCAGCGCGAGCTCCGTGGTCGTGCCGCCGCTAAACAGCCTCTGCGTCAGCGCGTAGGACGCCTCCTGGCTCTTCAACGTGTCACGGGTGATATCGAGCAGGGTCTGATCGGCGAGCACCGTGAGATAGGCGGTGGCGACTTCGGCCACCAGGGTGAGCTGAACACTGCGCCTCGTTTCGCCCGAGCTGAAGTACTGCTGCAGGGCTGCATGGCTCAAGCTACGAATGCGGCCGAAAAGGTCCAGCTCGTAATTCGTGAAGCCGACTCCGACGTTATAGGTACGCACGGTAATCCCGCCGGTCGGCGGAGCGCTTCCCCCGGCTGCTGCACCACTGGGAAATTCAGCCTCCAACACACTGAGGGGAATTCCCTGCGCCTGCTCGACAGCGCTCGCGTTGACAGTCGGAAACAGGTCGGCGCGCTGGATGCGGTATTGCGCCTGAGCGCTTTGCACATTCAGAACCGCGACGCGCAAGTCGCGATTGTCGGTAAGCGCCAGCGCGATCAACTGCTGAAGCTGCGGATCGGGAAAGAACTCGCGCCAGCCGATGTCGGCGGCGGCCGTGCCACCCGCTGCGCCGCCTTGGAGCGCCGGCACAGGCGCGGGCGGGCGGTGATAATGCGGCTCCAAGGTACAGGCGCCGAGGAGTGCGGCCAGCGCGGCGAGGAAACAGGCGCTTCTGCACGCCATCCTCAGCTCTCCGAAGCCGGCGACGGGGACTGCGGTGGCAGTCCGGGCTCCTCGTGCCTGCGGCGATCGCCGAACACCGAGCGAACGCTCACGAAGAACACCGGTACGAGGAACACGGCGAGCACCGTGGCCGTCAGCATGCCGCCGATCACGCCGGTGCCGATGGCAATGCGCCCGCCGGCGCCCGCCCCGGTAGCGATCGCCAGCGGCAGCACGCCCAGGATGAAGGCCATCGAGGTCATGAGGATCGGCCGCAGGCGCTGGCGGGCCGCCGCGACCGTCGCCTCGATCAGATGCATGCCGCGCTCGTGGTTTTCCAACGCGAACTCCACGATCAGGATCGCGTTCTTGGCCGAAAGTCCCAC
>DASYNI010000008.1:0-2550 GCA_036008645.1 Solirubrobacteraceae bacterium | reverse complement strand
GACTGACGCGGATAAGCAGGCTGACTGAAGTAATCGCAATCGCAGGAAAGGTGGGGCGGGACCTGAGTTTTCCTGCGAATTGGGATTCCGCCTTGGCGTGGATCGTGATTCTCTGAGGGCCGGGTTTTTCGGCACGAGGAGCACGATGGCCAAGCCACGCGACGATCGGCAAAAGGACCTGCTGCGTCCGGCGCTCGATCAGATCATCGACATGGGCCATCCGCTGGTGCGGTTGGCAGGCGAGATGGACTGGAGCTTCCTCGACGGGCGCTTCGGGTCGGTGTGCCGGGCGGGCCCGGGTCAGCCCGGCTTGCCGACCCGGCTGGTGGCGGGGCTCTTCATCTTGAAGCACATGCACAACCTCTCCGACGAGGTGCTGTGCGCGCGCTGGGTTGAGAACCCGTATTACCAGTATTTCTGCGGCGAACAGAGCTTCTGCCACGAGCTGCCCTTCGACCGGTCATCGCTGACGCGCTGGCGCCAGCGGCTAGGCGAGGAGCAGCTCGTGGCACTGATCCAGGAGAGCCTGAAGGTGGCGCACAAGACGGGCGCGCTCGAGACGAAAGATCTGCAGCGCGTCGCGGTCGACACCACGGTTCAGCCCAAGGCGGTCGCGCATCCGACCGACGCGCGGCTCCTGCATCGCGCCCTCGTCAAGCTGGTGGCGCTGGCCCGGCGTTGCGGCGTGCCGCTGCGCCAGAGCTACCTGCGCGTGGCCAAGCGCGCCGCGATCATGGTCGGGCGCTACACCCACGCCCACCAGTTCAAGCGCGCCCGGCGTCAGCTCAAATTCCTGCGCACCCGGCTCGGCCGCATCATCCGCGACATCAGCCGGCAGATCATGGACAAGCCCGAGCTCCAGACGCGCTTCGCGCCCCTCCTCGATCTCGCCGTCAAAGTGCGGCATCAGGATCATCGCCAGCGCGGCCCCAAGGTCTATTCGCTCCACGCGCCCGAGGTCGAATGCATCGGCAAGGGCAAGGTCCGGGCGCCCTACGAGTTCGGCTGCAAGGTCTCGATCGCCACGCCGGTGACCTCGCCCAAGGGCGGGCAATTCGTGCTCCACGCCAAGGCGCTGCACGGCAATCCCTATGACGGCGCCACGCTTGCACCGATGGTCCAAGACATGGAGAGGCTCACCGGCATCGAGACCCACCGCATCCATGTCGACAAGGGCTATCGCGGCCACAAGCACCCGCACAAGTTCCGCGTCTGGATCAGTGGCCAGGTGCGGCGCGTCACCGCCGCCATCCGCCGCGAGATGAAGCGGCGTGCCGCCGTCGAGCCCGTCATAGGACACGTCAAGGCAGAGCACCGTATGGATCGGAACTATCTCAAGGGCCGAGACGGCGATCGCATCAACGCCGTCCTCGCCGCTGCCGGCTACAACTTCAGCCTGCTGCTCCGCTGGCTCCGCGCCCTTTTACGCGCCCTAATCACCGCGCTCTCAGAACCGGCCACGCTCCCCACGACTGCCTGAAAACGCCGCTTCATCTGCGTTCTTCACGGGCGACTAAGAAAGTTCTCAGTTCTCAGTCGTCAGTTATCAGAGTGGCGGAAGTTGCCGAACGGCTCTTCCACCAAACTGACAACTGACAACTGAGAACTGACGACTTCCGTTACAGCGCTAGCGATAGTATTCGCGCAGCCGCCCCGCATAGAGCACGGAGTCGGTGAAGCCGTCCTTGGCGTGCGCTTTGACGTCCACGGCCGTGAGCGCAACCCCGGCCACCTGCGCGCCGGCCTCGAAGAGCTGGCGCAGCGCCGAGGCCGCCACCTTGTGTGACGTCGATGCCCAGCGCACGACGAACAGCGTCTTCTCGGCGAGGGTGGCAAGGACACGCGTGTCGGATACCGCGAGCACCGGCGCCGAATCGAGAATCACCATGTCGTAGCGCTCCATGAGTCCGCGCAGCAGATGCCTGAAACGATCGGACGACAAGAGGTTGGGCGGCATCTCCGGCTGGGCACCGGCCGGTATGACGTCGACACCGCCCGGCCCGGTCGGATAGATGACGTTCTCGAGGGCTGCGCGGTCGAGCAGCCATTCCACGAGGCCAGGCTTCGGCGACACGCCGGCCAGGCGGTGAATGGCGGGCCGACGCAGGTCGCCGTCGATGACGATCACGCGCTGGCCAGAGGCCGCGACCATCTGCGCCAGCGACATGGCCATGGTCGACTTGCCCTCGCCCGGCAGCGCCGACGTCACGAGCACGACGCGCGGCCGCTGATCGACGTCCGACAGCATCAGGTTGGTGTGGATGCTGCGGATCGCTTCGGCATAGGCCGAAAGCGGGCGGTCGATGACTTCGTGCTCGGGTCGGCTGCCCGTGGCGCGGCGTACGCTGCCGAGCGCGGGCACCATGCCCAGCGGGTGAACCTTCAGGTAGCTGCGCACCTGATCCATGCTGCGGATGGCGACGTCGAGGTTCTCGCAGAGGAGCGCCACCAGCACGCCGACGAGGAAACTCGTCAGCACGCTCAGGAGTATCAGGACGGTTGTTTGCGGATAGCTGGGCAAGGCCGGCACCGCGGCATGCGAGATGATGT
>DASYNI010000007.1:0-37311 GCA_036008645.1 Solirubrobacteraceae bacterium | reverse complement strand
CGGCCGGCAGGACGAGCTCGCCGTCGGTGTCTGCGCGGTCGGTCCCCTCCTCGATCTCCTCGCCGGTCGCCGGGCGGGCGGCTGCCCGCAGCGAGCCCGGTGAGAGGTCGATGCCGAGCTCCTCGGCCGCCCTCAGCAGGTCGTCGTCCTCGTCGCGCATCTCCGCGCGCTGGCCCTCCTCGGAGACCACGTTCACGTCGAGCGCGAGCGACTGCATCTCCTTGAGCAGGACCTTGAAGGACTCGGGGATCGACGGCTCGGCGATGTTCTCGCCCTTGACGATCGCCTCGTAGGCCTTGACGCGCCCGACCGTGTCGTCGGACTTGATCGTGAGCATCTCCTGGAGCGTGTACGCGGCGCCGTAGGCCTCGAGCGCCCAGACCTCCATCTCGCCGAAGCGCTGGCCGCCGAACTGCGCCTTGCCGCCCAGCGGCTGCTGGGTGACGAGCGAGTACGGGCCGGTCGAGCGGGCGTGGATCTTGTCGTCGACGAGGTGCAGCTGCTTCTGGATGTACATGTAGCCGACGGTGACCTGCTCCTCGAACGGCTCGCCGGAGCGGCCGTTGTAGAGGGTCATCTTGCCGGAGGCCTGCTCGCCCTTGCGACGGGACTTATCGACGTCCATCTTGATTGCGCCCTTGTGCTCGTCCTGCCAGCGCACGAGCGCTTCATCGACATCGGCCACCGTCGCGCCGTCGAAGACGGGCGTGGCGATGAACACCTTGTTGGATGACATGTTCCCGTTGCTCTTGCCGAACCCGGAGCCGTTGGCCCCGTCGTGAGCCAGCTTGTACGCTTCGGAACCGTCGTCGTACCAGCCCTGCGCGGCGGCCCACCCGAGATGGGTCTCCAGGATCTGGCCGACGTTCATGCGCGAAGGCACGCCGAGCGGGTTGAGGATCACGTCCACGGGCGTGCCGTCCTCCAGGAACGGCATGTCCTGCTCGTCGACGATCTTGGAGATCACACCCTTGTTGCCGTGACGGCCCGCGAGCTTGTCGCCCTCGGAGATCTTGCGCTTCTTGGCCACGAACACGCGCACTAGGTCGTTGACTCCGGGCGGCAGGTCGTCGCCGTCCTCGCGGCGGAAGGTCTTGACGTCGATCACGACGCCGCCCTCGCCATGGGGCACCTTCAGCGAGGTGTCGCGAACCTCGCGCGCCTTCTCCTTGAAGATCGCGCGGATCAGCTTCTCCTCGGCGGTCAGCTCGGTCTCGCCCTTGGGCGTGACCTTGCCGACCAGCAGGTCGCCGGAGGCCACCTCGGCGCCGACGCGCACGATGCCGCGATCGTCGAGGTTGCGCAGCGACTCCTCGGAGCGGTTGGGGATGTCGCGGGTGATCTCCTCGTCGCCGAGCTTAGTCGTACGAGCGTCGACCTCGTATTCCTCGATGTGGATCGAGGTCAGCTCGTCATCCTTGACCAGGCGCTTAGAGAGGATGATCGCGTCCTCGAAGTTGTAGCCCTCCCAGGACATGAAGGCGACGAGCAGGTTCTTGCCCAGCGCCATCTCGCCCTTCTCGGTCGAGGAGCCGTCGGCCAGCACGTTGCCGGCCTTCACCTTCTGCTCGCTGAGAACGCGCGGCTTCTGGTGGATCAGCGTGCCCTGGTTTGAGCGCATGAACTTCTGCAGCTCGTACTCGTCGGTGGCGCCGTCGGCGGTCTGGATCTCGATCTTGTTGGCATCGACGTGGGTGACCGTGCCTGTGTTGCGCGCAAGCAGCACGTCGCCGGTGTCGAGCGCCGCGCGGCGCTCCATGCCGGTGCCCACCAGCGGCGCCTCGGTCTTCAGCAGCGGCACCGCCTGGCGCTGCATGTTGGAGCCCATCAGCGCGCGGTTGGCGTCGTCGTGCTCAAGGAACGGGATCATCGCCGTGGCCACCGACCAGATCTGGCCGGGCGAGACGTCCATTAGGTCCACGTCCTTGGGGCCGACGGTCACGTACTGGCCCGCCTGCGTGCGGCAAAGGATCTCCTGGCCAAGCAGCTTGCCGGACTTCTCGTCCAGCGGCGTGTTGGCCTGGGCGATCAGCAGCTCCTCCTCTTGGGTCGCGTCGTAGTGGACGATCTCCTCGGTCACCACGCCGTCCTTGATCACGCGGTAGGGCGTGGTCACGAAGCCGTACTCGGAGACCTGCGCGTAGGAGGAGAGCGAGCCCATCAGGCCGATGTTCGGACCCTCAGGGGTCTCGATCGGGCACATGCGGCCGTAGTGGGTGGGGTGCACGTCGCGCACCTCGATCGGCGCGCGCTCGCGCGTCAGTCCACCCGCGCCGAGCGCCGAGAGGCGGCGGCGGTGAGTCAGGCCCGAGAGCGAGTTGGTCTGGTCCATGAACTGGGAGAGCTGGCTGGAGCCGAAGAACTCCTTCAGCGCGGCGACGACTGGGCGGATGTTGATGATCGTCTGCGGCGTGATCGTGTCGGCGTCCTCGGTCGTCAGACGCTCGCGCACGACGCGCTCCATGCGGTAGAGCCCGATCCGGAAGGCCTCCTGGATCAGCTCGCCCACGGTGCGCAGACGACGGTTGCCGAAGTGCTCGTACTCGTCGAGATGTTCGGCGACGGGCTCGCGCGGCATGCTCACGGCCTCGGCGGCGTAGTCCTTGATTTCAACCTCGGGGTTCTCGGGCATGCCCAGGCGCTTGGGCATCAGCACCAGCTCGCGGACCAGGGCGATGATGTCGTCCTGGGTCAGCGTGCGCGTGTCGATGTCGATGTCCAGGCCCAGGCGCGCGTTGAGCTTGTAGCGGCCTACGCGCGTGAGGTCATAGCGCTTGGGGTCGAAGAAGAGCTGGTTCAGCAGCGCCTTGGCGTTCTCGACGCTCGGCGGCTCACCGGGACGCTGCTTCTTGAAGAGCTCGATCAGCGCGCCCTCTTCGGTGCGCGTGGCCTCCGTGTCCGCTTCCAGGGTGTTGCGGATGTAGAGCGAGTTGTCAAACAGGGCCAGGATGTCCTCGTCGGCGGCGTAGCCCATCGCGCGCAGCAGGACGCTCACCGGCAGCTTGCGCTTGCGGTCGATGCGGACGTGGACCTTGCCCTTCTTGTCGATCTCGAGCTCAAGCCATGAGCCGCGGGCAGGCATCAGGTTGGCGACGAAGACCTGCTTTTCGCGGTCCTTGGGTTCCATCAGATAGGCGCCCGGGGAGCGCACGAGCTGGGTGACCACGACGCGCTCGGTGCCGTTGATGATGAAGGTGCCCCTATCGGTCATCCAGGGGAAGTCGCCCATGAAGACCGACTGCTCGCGGATCTCGCCGGTCTCGCGGTTGATGAACGCGACCGTGACGGTCAGCGGGCGGGCGTAGGTTAGGTCCTTCTCGCGACATTGAGCCAGCGATGCGACCGGCTCGTCAAATATGAACTCGCCGAACTGGACGGCGAGGTTGCCTGTGTAGTCCTCGATCGGCGAGATGTCGTCGATCGTCTCACGCAGGCCACCCTTCTCGGGGTCTGTGAGCCACTCGAAGGAGCGGCGCTGGATGTCGATCAGGTTCGGAACGTCAAGCGGCTTGTGCAGACGCGCGAAGGTGCGGCGCGTCCGGAGAGCATCGGCTGAAGCCAAGGAAACGACTCCTTCGGAAGGCGAGGAACGGGCAGAGGAGACGCCAGAAGGCGCGACCAACAAAGATAGCACAGGCTATCGACGCCCTCAAGAGGGCAGCCAGTGCTCACGGACCCCGCCCCTGGAGCACCGCGTATGTGGCGCGGGCCCGATGCCTGGGCGGCTGCGACTATCGACCGGCGAAAGCGGACTTTACAGCAAAAAGGGCGCTTCGGCAAAGCGGCGGAGCCGCGATGCCAAAGCGCCCAGAAGGCAGCGGGTGAGCCCTACTTCAGCTCGACGCTGGCGCCGGCCTCCTCGAGTTCGGCCTTCAGCTTGTCGGCCTCCTCGCGCTCGATGCCCTCCTTCACCGGCTTGGGCGCCTCGTCGACCAGCGCCTTGGCCTCCTTCAGGCCGAGGCCCGTCGCCGCGCGCACGACCTTGATCACCTGGATCTTCTTGTCGCCGGCGCCGGTGAGCAGCACGTCGACGGTCGAGCTTTCTTCCTCGGCCTCTGCTCCTGCATCGCCGCCGCCCGCGGGCGCGGCCGCCGGAGCCGCCATCGCTGCGGCAGATACTCCGAACTCCTCCTCGAGCGCTTTGATGCGCTCGGCGAGCTCGAGGACCGAGATGCCCTTCAGCTCCTCGATCCAGTCCTGGGTGCTGGTTGCCATTTGTCAGTCCTCCTTGGTCGCTTCGGCGGTCTCGGACTGCGCCGAAGCGTCCGCCTGATTGTCGTCTTGCGTCTCGGGCTCCTGCGCCGTCGACTCAGCTTTCTCTTGGGGCTCCTCGGCAGGGGCCTCCTCCGCCGGCTCCTCGGCGGGGACCTCAGCCGCGGGCTCCTCTGCCTCAGCCGGCACCTCAGTCTCGGCCGGGGCCTTCGCCTCAGCAGCCGGCGCCTGCGGAGCGTCGGGCTCCGCCGCAGCCGCGGGCGCCTCCCCTGCGGTGATCTCGCCCGACTCCTTCTTCTCCTTGACCTGGCCGAGCGCGACAGCCAAGCCACCGACCAGCGCGCCGAGGGTGCGCACCAGCCCGCTTACCGGAGAGGCAACGACGCCCACCAGCTGGCCGTAGAGCACTTCGCGCGAGGGCAGCCTCGAGATCGAGACGATCTGGGCGGCATCGAAGACTTCGGTGCCCATCGTGCCGCCCTTGAACGGCAGTAGCTGTGTCGCTCGCGCATAGTCGGCGATCGCCTTGGCCGCCACCGCCGCGTCGCCGCGCACAAACGTGAGCGCGGTGGGCCCGACGAGCAGCGGCTTGATCTCGGCCCGTCCGGCCTTGTCGGCCGCCAGTTCGGTGAGCGAGTTCTTGACGACCCTGAAGGTCGCATCCGCCTCGCGCAGCTTGGTCCGCAGCTCCGCGGCTTGCGGAACGCTGATGCCCTTGTAGTCGACGGCGAAGATCGCCTCCGACGCTTCGATGTCTGCGGCGATCTCATCGATCACCGCACCCTTCTGCTCTCTGTTCATCTGGCTCCTGTCCCGGTCTTACGCGAACGCTGCCGGAGGTCTGCGGTGCCGTTGTGGCGCTTTACGCTGCTCGCGGAGGATAGCCGGAGAACGTCTTCGCCTCCAGCCGGCCCTATGCGGCTACGGTTGCTGGCGCCTCCTCGGCGATGTCACGTGTACGGCTCGGATCGACTTTCACGCCCGGTCCCATAGTGGAGGCGAGCGTGATGGTGCGCAGGTAGCGCCCCTTGGCCGCCGACGGCTTGGCCCTGATCAGCTCTTCGATCACCGCAGCGTAATTCTCGAGCAGCATCTTCTCCTCGAAGCTGCGCTTGCCGATCACGAGGTGAACGATCGCGTTGCGGTCGGTGCGGTACTCGACCTTGCCGGACTTGGAGGCTTCCACGGCGGTCTTGACGTCCATCGTCACGGTGCCGACCTTCGGGTTTGGCATCTTCCCGGAGGGACCGAGGATGCGGCCCAGGCGCCCAACGACGGCCATCATGTCCGGCGTGGCGATCGCCACGTCGAAGTCATCGAAGCCATCCTCGATCTTCTTGGCCAGATCGTCGCCACCGACCACGTCCGCGCCGGCCTCTTGCGCCTCGCGCACCTTGTCTCCCTGAGCGAAGACGGCGACCTTGACCTCCTTGCCGAGGCCGTGCGGCAGCGCGATCGTGCCGCGCAGCTGCTCGTCTGCGTGGCGGACATTCAGGCCCGTGCGGACATGAACCTCCACCGACTCGTCGAACTTGGCGCCCGAGAGGCTCTTGACCAGCGATACCGCGTCCGCGGGCGCGTACTGGCGCTCGCGGTCGACCTTGGAGACCGACTCCTTGTGGCGGCGTCCGTGATGAGTCGTCATGCCTCCACCTCCACGCCCATCGAGCGCGCCGTGCCGGCGATGATCTTCATCCCCTGCTCGACGTCGTGGGCATTGAGATCGTCGAGCTTACGCTCTGCAATCGCGCGCAGCTGCTCCTTGGTGATCGTGCCGACCTTGGTCCGGTTCGGCTCGCCCGAGCCCTTGCCGATCCGCAGCGCCTGCTTGATCAGCACCGCCGCGGGCGGGGTCTTAGTCACGAACGTGAACGAGCGATCCTCATAGACGGTGATGACCACCGGGATCACGGTCCCGGTTTCGCTCTGCGTCTGGGCGTTGAACGCCTTGCAGAACTCCATGATGTTGATGCCATGCTGACCAAGGGCAGGGCCAACCGGCGGGGCGGGGCTTGCCTGTCCCCCGTTTGCCTGCAGCTTGATCGTTGTCAAAACCTTCTTAGCCATAAAAAATCCTTAGAGCTTCTTCACTTGATCGAAGCCCACCTCTACGGGGGTCTCGCGACCGAAGATTGATACCAGGACCTTGAGCTTCGCGGCGTCGTCGTTGATCTCGGCGATCTCGCCCGAGAAGTCTGACAGCGGCCCGGAGATCACCTTTACGGTCTCGCCGATCGCGAACTGAGCGCGCGTACGCGGCGCCGTGGCGACCTCCTTGTGCATCAGCCGGTCGACCTCGCCCTGCGTCAACGGCACCGGCTCATTAGAGGCGCCGACGAAGCCTGTCACGCCGGGCGTGCCCTTCACGACGCCCCACGAATCCTCGTTGAGCTCCATGTTGACGAGCACATAGCCAGGCATCGTCCGCTTCTCGACGGTGATCTTCTGGTTGTCCTTCATCTCGGAGACCGATTCGGTCGGCACCACGACCTGGCGCACGTTGCGCTGCTGGCCCAGCGAGACGATCCGGTGCTCGAGGTTCTGCTTGACCTTGTTCTCGTGACCCGAGTAGGTGTTCACGACATACCAACGAAACATTCAGCGATTCCTGGCTTCGGTGTGTGGATGGGACAAAAAAAGAGAGAGATGCGGCGGGCGGGCGCCGATGCGGGGCAGACCTTCAATGCCTCACAAAATGAAGTTAATGATCTTTTGCGCTACCCAGTCCGCCGCGCCGAGGTAGATACCCATGACCACGACGAAGCCGAGTACGACGGCTGTGGCCTGGAAGACCTCGGGGCGATCTGGCCACTGGACCCGCTGCAGCTCCGCCCAGCTGGCCCGCAGGAAGGCGGCAGCGCGAGCGAAGATCGATCCGCGAGGCGCGGGTTGCGTCTCGTCGCGCGGCGGGGGCACCATCGCAGCGGCGTTTCCAACTGCTCCGTTGCCGCCGTTGCGATCGCCTCCGCGACCCCCGGCCGCCTCCGCAACCGGCGGTTGCTCGGTGCCGCGCTGCGCCTCATCAGCAAGCTCCGCCTGCTCGACGTCGGCCTCTGGAACGGGCAGGCCGCCCGCGCCTTTGACCAGCGCAGCGTCGAACTCGTCGACGTCGCCGGAGGCGTGATCGAGCGCGCCCGGGACGTCGGCTCGCACGAGCCCTCCTGCGGCGCTCTGCTCGCCTCTGCGACGAGCCCTCTGTTTTGCACGTTGCCTGCGTTCACGGCTCACGGCAGCGCTCCCGGCGCTAGCGAGTCTCCCGATGGGATGTGTGGCGGCGGCACCAGCGGCAGTACTTGCGCATGCTGATGCGGTCGGGGTTGTTGCGCTTGCTCTTATTCGTTTGATAGTTGCGGCGCTTGCAATCCTCGCAGGCGAGGGTCACAGCGATCCGGACGTCTCCACGTGCCATTGCGTAGGTGTCCCTGCGTTATCGGTGGCGAGCCTGGACGAAAGAAAAACCCCGCCCAGGCGAGGTCGAAAGGGAGTCTAGCGCGCAGGAGTCCTCGGCGCACAGATTGCGGCGGCCGAGCTTTCTCGATGGTGGCACAGGCGCACAGATGAGTCGTGCCGAGCTGTCTCCGATAGCCGCGAGATCACTGGTAGGCGGCGACCACGGCAACGATCACATAAAGGGCCGCAAGCGCGATGCCCTCGAACGCGCTCGCCTCTCCGTCGCCGCTGATCTGCCAGACCGCGAGCGTCATCAGCGCCAGCGCCCCGATGTACACGGGTGAGAGCGAGAAGGTCAGGCGAGTGGGCAGCGCGAGCGAGACGAGCACCATCAGCGGGAAAAGGAACGCCGCGATCTGGGCCACGGAGTTCTTGACGACCGAGATCGCAAGCTCGAAGCGACCGCGGGCGGCCAGCACGACGCTGACCGCGTGCTCGACCGCGTTGCCTGCGAGCGCGACGATCACGATTCCGGCGAACGCCTGCGAGACGTGCAGTACCGCGATCGTCGGCTTCAGCGCCGCGATGAACCACTCCGAGGCAAACGCGGCACCGACGCCGCCGAGCACGAGCAGGACCAGTGCGGGCACCAGCTCGATCCGCGGGTCGGCTTGGACCACGGCGCCTGGCCGATCGGCGGAGCGAAGGTAGAAGAGGAGCCATGCGCCGTAGGCGGTGAGCAGGCAGGCGGCGCTCACGATCGAGATCGTCTGGACGGCGCCGGCGGATGAGGCATGGCCGTCCAGCCGCAGCGCGGAGCTGGAGAAGATGACCGCGAAGAGCATCACGATCAGCAGCGTGACCGCGTCGTTGGGCAGCCTGCGGGAGAAGCGCATGATGCCGCCCGGCGAGCGCAGTGCACCGACAACCAGCACGATGCCGAGCAGCAGCAAGGCGTTGGCGAGCATGGAGCCGACTATTGCTGCCTGGGCGATGACGAGCTCGCCGGCGTTGAGCGCGAAGAGGATCACGAACAGCTCGGGCAGGTTGGCGACCGTCGCCTGCAGCACACCCGTCGCGCGGGGGCCGAGGTGCTCGCCTACCTGGTCGGTCGCAAAGCTGACGACCCAGGCGACTCCGATCAGCGCCGCAGCGGCCAGCAAGAACCGCGGTATCGCCGCCCACTGCTGGTAGTTGGCGAGCCCGGCGATCGCGATCCCGACCAGAACCGCGAGCATAAGGATGCGCTCGTGCGCCTTGATGGCAGCCATGGACGCTCCGCGACGATAGACGCTCGACCGGCAGCTCAGCGGATAGTCTGCGGCGCGATGCGGCTTGCAACCTTTCTTTTTGAGGGAGCCTCAACCCCGCGCGCCGGTGAGGTCCGTGACGAGCAGGTGATCGCTTACGCCGATGACCCGGTCACCGTTATCGATCTGCTCGCCGAGGACTCACCGCCACCAGCAGATGGTCCCTCCTTCCCGCTTTCCGCGGTCAAGCTGCTAGCGCCGGTGCCGCAGCCCCGGGCGATCTTCGGGATCGGGCTCAACTACGCGGACCACGTCGCCGAGATGGGCGGCCAGGCGCCGGAGGCCCCCCTGGTCTTCCTAAAGCTGCCCTTCTCAGCCGCAGCACCGGGAGATCCGGTCGTGTGTCCGGAGGTAGTGAGGCGCCTGGACTATGAGGGCGAGCTGGCGGTCGTCATGGGTGCCGGTGGCAGAGTGGCCGGCTACGCGGTCGCCGACGACGTGAGCGCCAGGGACCTGCAGAAGCGCGAGCCACAATGGACGCGGGCCAAGGGAGCCGACGGCTTCTGCCCCTTCGGACCGTGGATCACAACCGCCGACGAGGTGCGCGACCCCCACTCACTGCGACTGCGCACCTGGGTCAACGGCGGGCTGCGCCAGGACTCCAACACCTCGAACCTGATCTTCAAGGTGCCCGACCTGGTGCGGTTCATCTCGCAAACCTGCACACTTGCGCCGGGCGATCTGATCCTCACCGGCACACCCTCAGGAGTGGGTCAGGGCATGCAGCCGCCGCAGTTCCTGACCTCAGGCGACGTGGTCAGGATCGAGATCGAGGGTCTCGGGACGATCGAGCACCCGATCGCCTGAACGCCGCCGGTAGTCCGCAGCCCTGCGCCGCGCCGACCGCGGAGCCGGCGGCTCTTCAGTGGCTCTCGAGCACGCGGTCGATCAGGCCGTACTCCTTGGCCTGCTCGGCGGTGAAGAAGCGGTCGCGCTCCATGTCGGCGTTGACTTCCTGGGAGGTCTTCCCAGTCGCTTCGGCATAGATGTCATCGATCCGCTCGCGCTGGGCGAGGATCTCGCGGGCATGGATCTCGATGTCCGTCGACTGGCCCTCAAAGCCGGCAGAGGGCTGGTGGATCAGGATTCGGCTGTTGGGCAGCGCCGCCCGCTTGCCCTTGGCTCCTCCGGCCAGCAGCAGGGAACCCATCGACATCGCGATCCCTACGCACATCGTCTGGATGTCCGGCTTGATGAAGCGCATCGTGTCGTAGATCGCAAGGCCCGCGTAGATCGAGCCGCCGGGCGAGTTGATGTAGATCGAGACGTCCTTCTCGGGATCCTCTGCCTCCAGGTGCAGCAGCTGGGCCACGACGAGGTTTGCGACCTGGTCGTCGATCGGGCTACCGAGGAAGATGATCCGCTCGTTCAGCAGCCGGGAGTAGATGTCAAATTCGCGCTCGCCGCGGGCGGTGCGCTCGATCACCATCGGTACCAGTGCCATCAGCCCAGCCTACAGGTTCAGGGTGCGCATACCCTGCTCGTCGTAGCGCTCACCAGCAGTATCGGGCAGGGCGTCGGCAATCTGGCCCGCCTCCTGCTCGCTCAGGGAGACATCGGCCGCGGCCAGGTTCTCCTCCAGATAGGAGATCCGCTTGGTGCCTGGGATCGGCACGACGTGGGGGTCGCGGCTAAGCGCCCAGGCGAGCGCGAGCTGGCCGGCAGTGATGCCCTTCTGCGCCGCAAGCTCCCGCACGGCCTGCGCGATCTGCAGGTTGCGCTGCAAGTTCTCGCCGCTGAAGCGGGGGCCCAGGCGGCGAAAGTCGCCCTCGTCAAGCTCCTTTGGCGAGGAGAAGCGGCCGGCCAGGAAGCCACGGCCAAGTGGCGAGTAGGCGACCAGGCCGATGCCTAGCTCTTTGAGCGTCGGCAGGATCTCCTGCTCGACCTCGCGCGTCCACAGCGAGTACTCGGTCTGCACCGCGGTGATCGGATGCACCGCGTGAGCGCGCCTGATCGTCGCCGCGCTGGCCTCGGAGAGCCCGAGGTGGCGGACCTTGCCCTCGGCGACGAGCTGCGCCATAGCGCCGACCGTCTCCTCGATCGGGGTGCTCAGATCGACGCGGTGCTGGTAGTAGAGGTCGATCTGATCGACCCCCAAACGCTTCAGGGAGGCATCGCAGGCGCTGCGCACGTAGTCGGGGCTGCCGTCAATCGAGCGCCGTGGAGGGTTGCCGGGCGTCAGCTTGATCCCGAACTTCGTTGCCAGAAACACCTCCTCGCGCCGTCCCGCGATCGCCCTGCCGACCAGTTCCTCGTTGGTATGTGGCCCGTACATGTCGGACGTGTCGAGGAAATTGCAGCCGAGATCGAGCGCGCGGTGGATCGTCGCGGTCGACTCCTGCTCATCCGTGGCGCCGTAGAAGGCGGACATGCCCATGCATCCAAGGCCGATCTCGGATACCTCGGGTCCCTGAGCTCCAAGCGTGCGTCGGTTCATAGCGATCCTCCTCTCGGTTCTCGCCAGCGGCGCCGATGGCTGCTCAGGCGACGGGCGGCGCCAGCGTTGCATGCCGCGTTCACGGCCACCCTAGCTCCGACAGCACATAATGCCCCCGAGCCGATGATTCCTCTCACCATCCCCAACGTCCTCACAGTGCTGCGCATCCTGCTCGTGCCGGTGCTGGTGGTCGCGCTGCTTGGCAATACCCCGTCGGGGGATGTGCTGGCCGCGGTCGTCTTCGCGGCCGCCTCGCTGACGGACTTCGTCGACGGTTATCTGGCCAGGGCGAGAGACTCTGTGACCACGTTCGGCAAGCTGATGGACCCGCTCGCGGACAAGCTGCTCGTGATCGCCGCGCTGATCTCGCTCGTCTCGCTGAATCGGCTGCCGGCATGGGTGGCGATGGTGATCATCGCGCGGGAGCTGGCCGTGACGATGCTGCGCCTGGGCGCGACCGGCGCCGGCGTCGTAATCGCCGCCTCGATGATGGGCAAGATCAAGACCTGCCTGCAAATCGCGGCGATTCTGGCCCTGATCGCCTTCCACGGACATCCGCTGTGGGTGATGCTGCTGGTCTACGTGACGGTGATCGTCACGGTCGTCTCGGGCCTGGACTACTTCTTCGGCGTGCGTAGGCGGCTTGGCGAAGTGGATGCCAAAGGCAACGGCGACGCGCGAGCCAAGACAGGCGCCTGAGCCGGGCGGGCGCCTATGCCGGCGGACTCGCGAGCCAGTACGCCAGCGAGGTTTGGTGCGCCGCCGGCATGCCGGTCTGCATCTCGCTGCGCAGCTCGCTGAGCAGGCCGTGGCGCTCGGCCACGACGTTGTGCTGATGGATGGTCTCCAGGTTCTCCTGCCGAGCCGAGATGAAGCTCGCGCCGTCAAGCTCCGGCAGCCCCGCAACCACGCCGGCGATCATCTCCCTCACACAGTCCTCGACAAAGCGGGGACGGCGGTGGGCCTTCTCGACCACCTCGACCTCGTCGCCGCGCTTCATCAGCTCGTAGATCTCCGATGACATCGACTGCTCCACTATCGCGAGCAGAGTGGCGGCCTCGATCTCCATGTCGCTGTCCTCGCGAAAGCCGACGTGCAGAGTGCCAAGGCCCCGCTGGTTGTGGGTCGCCACGGGCACGTGCTCGAAGATGCGCTGCACCTGCTCATCGCTGAAGTCATCGGCCAGCAGCCGCTCGCGGGCCCTGGCCGCGATCAGCTCCTGCGCGCATGGGCAGGCGGTCATCCCGGTCGCCGAGACGCCGACCAGGCGGCGGGTGCCATGCTCGTAGGCCACAGCCCTGCCATGCAGCGTGTAGATCTCCTGCGTGCTCACGCCGGAGACCGGTGCGGGCTTCTGCTCTGGATAGCGGGCCTGGATGCTGACCTCCGCTCGCAGCGCGCCCTGGCGCTCTCGCACCAGCTCGGCGATGTGCTTGGCGAGCGTCTCGGCCCGGAAGGACGTCTCGCCCAGGACGACTTCGCCAATCGCCTCGTTGACGACCTCCTCGAAGCGGGACATGTGCGCCCCCTTCTGATCAGAGGAGAGGTCGACGAAGCACTCCAGGCGGGCCGAGAAGAGCTCGTCCCTGATGCGCACGACCTTCTCCACGCCGGTGACGCCGACTCGCGAGAGCCCAACCTTGATCGCCGGAGTGCGGGCCTGGACGTCACCCCCGCGCCCCGGCGGGGAGAGAGTCTGTGAAGGCATGCTCTGCACTAAGCCTCAGCGTATCGGAGACGCCGCGCCGCATCTGGGACGCGGCGTGGGGTCTCCGTGCGGACCGGCGAGAGCCGATCGCAACGCAACCTTCCTGCTCTCCGCGAGTTTCTGGTATCACTCCGCACATACCCACAAGGCAACTGGCAGACACGCCGGTTCGCCGAGGTCAGGAGGGTTGGACGGCGGCAAGGGGCCGCCACAGCCGGTAGGGGACATACAAAGGAACTGCAGGTCAGGAGCCGGTGCAGCTGGATGCTTTGCCGGCAGAAGCGGATGGAAGGTGGGGGTTCCGAGTTGACTGATCGTGTTGAGGGTGTGCTGTCGGTAGAGACAGCCGTAGTGGAGATGGACGAGATGCGCGTGCTGATCGCTGAAGGTCAGGAGAGGGGCTTTCTCAGCGCGGAGCGCGTAATGGCCGCGTTGGAGGACGCGGAGCTGAGCAGCGAGCAGGGCCGCGACCTATACAGCTATTTGGAGGAGCACGACATCGACGTCGTGAGCTCCAGGCAGCGCAGCGAGCGTGAGGAGGTCGCAGCACGTGCTGCGACCTCGGCGACGCGAGGCAGAGAGCAAGAGCGTCAGGAGGAGGAGGTCGCCGACCCCAGCCTTGACTCGCTGCGACTCTACCTGCGAGCGATCGGACGGGTCCCTCTGCTGACCGCCGCCGACGAGGTCCGTCTGGCCAAGCGGATCGAGCGTGGAGACATATCGGCCAAGCAGCACATGGTCGAGGCGAACCTGAGGCTCGTCGTCTCGATCGCTAAGGGCTACATCGGCCGCGGCCTGACGCTGCTGGACCTGATCCAGGAGGGCTCGCTGGGTTTGATCAGGGCAGTCGAGAAGTTCGACCACCGGCGGGGGTACAAGTTCTCGACCTACGCCACCTGGTGGATCAGGCAGGCGATCAGCCGGGCGATCGCAGATAAGGGCAGGACGATCCGCATCCCCGTGCACATGGTTGAGCGCATCAACAAGGTGGTTTACACCGAGCGCCAGCTGCTGCAGCGCTTCGGGCGCGAGCCCACCGCGATCGAGATCGCGACCGAGCTGGAGTGCAGCGCCCAGGACGTGCGCGAGATCCTGCGCATCGCCCAGCAGCCGGTCTCGCTGGAGCGGCCAACCGGTGAGGACGAAGACGGCGAGCTGCAGGACTTCGTCGAGGACGCCTCCGCCGCCTCGCCGTTTGACATAGCCTCAGAGGCGCTTCGGCGCCAAAGCGTCGCGCGCGTGCTTGCCTCGCTTCCCACCCGGGAGCGCGAGGTGCTCGAGATGCGCTACGGGCTGACCGGGGGACGTGCGAGGACGCTCGACGAAGTCGGGCGTGCCTTCAGCATCACGAGAGAGAGGGTCCGCCAGATAGAGAGCAGGACGCTGAAGAAGCTGCAGACGCTGCCCGAGGCGCAGCCTCTGCGCGAAGCCTGCTAGAGGCAGCAGGACGGACGATTGGCGCGACGCCCTGCGGCGTCGCGCCGGCGTCCTCGATCAGGCGTCGTGCCTGCGGCGCGCAGGCTAGACTGCGACCACGGCGGCGGGGTTCCCGAGCGGTCAAAGGGGACGCGCTGTAAACGCGTTGGCTCTGCCTTCGCAGGTTCGAATCCTGCCCCCGCCACTGCCTGTGATCATGTGGGCAGATCGTCGTTACGGGCAACTGTGCAAGCTGACGGTCGTAGCTCAGCAGCTCGTCTGCCGGCGACAGCGCCAATCGCGCTGTCGACCCGTCGCCACAGCATGCGGCGGCGCGGTCATGGCCGAGGCGGCGGCCCCAGCCATGACCGAATGCGCCGACCGCGAGTAGTCCCGCTAGCCGCCGTGGTGGCGGTGGTGCAGGCCCTCACCCCAAGGGCCGAACCCACCAAGGCGCCCGGTGCCCCACGGGAGCAGATAGGCGCGGTAGGTGTTGACCCCAGCGGGGAATTGAGCGTTGAAGATCAGCTGACCTGACGGGCTGAACTCCGAGATGTAGGGCAGCGCTCCCCAGCCCACGAGCAGGTTTCCGTCCGCGGTCGTCTGGGCATTGCCCTGCGAGGCCGCGGAGAGGCCCTCCGGCTGATCGTCAGATGAGAGCAGCGTGGCAATGTGCCGATGCGGGTCCAGCTTCACCGTTATCGCACGGCTGTAGGGCAGCAGCGGCGTGCCGGATGACTCGTTATCGAAGAACGTGTACTCGTTGTGGCCGATCGCCTCGGGGTCGTGCTGCCAGGCGAAGATCTCGCCTGCGCTGTCGAGCACCTGTCCCGGGGCGGCCTTCAGCGCGAAGCTGCTGTCCTTGCCACCGAGCTGCCAGATGATGTTGCCCGTATGGATGTTGACCTTGTAGGTTGTCCAGGTGTCACGGGCGTCGATCAGCAGGTTGCCGTCGCTGTCGAGATGGACGGCGTTGATGTGGAACCAGTCCCACGGGGTGCTTGCCGAGGCGGGCAGCGGCTGCTCGCTCTGGCTGTAGGGCACGTGATCGGCGCTGTTCCACTGGAAGAGCACCTTGCCGGTGGCGATGTCGATCTCCTGGACCACGCCGTTTATGACCGTCTGGTCAGCCGGCCCTCCGATGGAGGTGAGGTTGGCGGTGGCCGTGGTGTAGGAGAGGATCAGAGCTGTGTTCCACGGCGTGATCAGGAACTCGTGGCCGTCGGCGCTGAGACCGTTGCCGGCGTTGACGGTCGCGATCTGCTGGAAGTGGTCGTTGTAGATGTAGTCGGTGCCGTTGGAGATACTGCCGAGGCCGGTGCCCTGCCACCAAGTCAGCACGGGCCGGCCGTTGTAGCGCTGGACGCGGAAGTCGGAGGCAGTCTGGGCCTGCGGGATCGCGTGAAACCAGACCACGTTGCCTTTCGTGTCGAGGATCTCGGGGCCGTTGGCGTAGGTGCTCGTGTCACCGGTGGGCGTGATGAAGAGGTCGCCGCGGCCAATGTTGCCATTCGAGGTGAGGATGTTCAGCGGTGGCGGCGCGGTTGGGGTGCTTGCCATGGCAGCGGCCGAGGAGAGGCCGATCGGCAGCAGGCTGGCAAGCAGGCTCGCCGCCGCCAACGCCAAGCGCTGGCGCCAGGAGAAAGGGTGGAGCAGTGCAGACATGTTCTTCGATTCCTTTCGGGGATGCTGGGGTTGGGACAGGCGGCCGCCACTCTCCGGAGCAAAGCCCTCGCGGGCGTTGCCACAGCAGGCAGCGGCAGACCAGACGCTGGGCCGGCTCGGGAGGGGCCGGCCCAGCGCTCTGGCTGGGACATCAGAGGCCGCGGGGAACGACCTCAGATGGGGAGGAGAGGAGAGTCAAGCGTCAGAGACGCTTACATCGCCCGCACGCACAGACCGACGCCGCGGCGGTGGAGGGCACCGCCGTATTGCACTTGGATGAATCGATCTTGGACGCGACGGACATTGCTCACTTAGCTTATCAAGAAAGTCAGCTATGTCAAGACCAACCCCAAACGGCCCATTGAGACGATTCAGCGGTCGTCTATCAATGCCCGTGCAGCGGCACGTGCTCCATCCGAGCGACCCTGCCATGCCCGTGCATCCGCCCCACCTCGAATCGTGGCAGCCGCGTGATGTACTGGCGCAGGACCACCCCCGCCAGCACCTTGTATCCGAGATCCGTCGGGTGGATGTCGGGTTTTTCGGTGCACATGTTGGTCAGTAGGCAGATCGTCGGCCCTTCCAGCGCGCCGGGCGGGTTGAAGAACGGCAGCGGATCGGCGAATTGCGCCTTCACCGCGGCAGCGTCTGCAGCCATCACTTCGTTGAGATCCGCCGTGAGCACGCCGGCGCCTTCGATGGTCGACCCAAACGGGTTGTAGAGGCCGAGCACAATGATCTGCGCGTGCGGTGCCGCACCGCGTAGCTGCCCCAGGATCAGAGCCAGGTTCTTGCCGACCTCTTCAAAGAGCGCAGGAGCATGCTCCTCGATGCAGGCAGCTTGCAGTTTGCAGACGCTCTCCACGACACCGAGCGCATCGTTGGCGCCGATGTCGATCGTGATCGGGTTGACCGCGCCGGGATGGGCAGCAAGGACCGCGAGCGCGTCGGAGAGCTGCGAGGTGAGCAGCCCGCCTGTGTAGGGATGGTGCAGCGGGTAGGCGAGCTGGTACTCGCACGGCCCTTTGATCAGCGATTCGGTCGTCTCTCCTGGACAGCCATCGTTGACGATCTGGAGGTTTGGCTCCGCGAATCGCAGCACGTCAGCAAAGTCGTTGACGTAGCCGGTTTCAAAAGCCTTCGGGTTCTCTGCGGGCAGGTTTTCTTCAAAGCGCTTCTGCGAGTACCCAAACGCGAGCGAATCGCCCAAAGCGAGATATATCGGCGTGATATGCGATTTGCCGGGATGCCGGCCCTGGTGGCTCCACGCCGCCGCGTTTGACGCCGGCAACAGCGCGTAGAGCAGCACGAAGACTGCCGCCGCGAGCAGGACTGCTGCTCCCCAGTGTCGGACCCTGCGAGACGCGCCACTCTTTAGGACCATCGTTCCTCCCTTTTCGCAACAAGGTGCACACACGCCCGCGCCGCGGGCCGATGCCCACTATCTGGGTTTGCCCTTCACCGCCGATTCCGAAACGAGGAACCGGCGGTATGCCCAGCCCGCCGAGCGCTCTGCTCAGGAGGCCGAGCTTGCCTCGGCCGGCTCGCTCACGCCGAGCTTCGCCGAGGACCTGGCCGCCAGTGCGCGAGCGCCCCAGAACACCGCCGCCTGGCAGGCAAGGGCACCGGCGCTTGCCAGCGCGAACGCCAGGGCGGTTCCCAAGGGACGCAGCGCAACTGCGAGCACAAAGCAGAACAGCCCGAATGCGGCGTAGCCCAGCAGCAGTCCACGCAGCAGCGCCAACACCTCGTTGCGGCCTCGCTGTGTGTGGGTGAAGACCGCCAGCACGCTCGCGATCACGGGAAACGGAGCTAGCAGGCCACTTATCTGCGGCCCAAGCCAGCCCGCCACCGCGGTGAGCGCGAGCACAAGTGCAAGCGCCGAGACAGCGCGCAGAGGCAAGTCCCAGCCGGGCAGCGGTTGAAAGCTCTCGGGCTTGACCGGCATCGCGGCGCGCGGCAGCAGCACCGGCGCCAACGCCAACGTCGATCCCATCAGCACAAGGGCGAGCACCGCGGAGACGTGCACGAAGCTGAACAGGAAGCTCAGCAGCCCGAACGTCGACCAGCCGGCGAGCAGCGTCACCCACCACGGCCATCTGCTCGTCAGCTGCGCGTAGAGCACCACGAAGGCCATCAGTGAGATCAGCCCGAGCAGCGTCGCCGCCGAGGCATTCGCCGCGAAGCGCTCGCCGTGCTGCAGCGCGTAGACCAGCAGGATCGGGGCGGCGACAACGGGCAGGCCGCCGAACATGCCGCCGATCCGCACGCCGAAGCGCCGGCCGGCGAGCGAGGCCAGCACGACGAAGCCAGGCGCCAGCAGCACCTTGACGGCGAGCAGGGTCACCGGGAGATGATTGCGTAGATCGGCGCTGGCAAGCAGCGCCTCGCTGTCGTCAAACGCTCAGGGACGCTCGCGCACCCAGCGCTCCACTGCCGGAGAGCAGACGATGCCCTCATGCAGCTGCGGGTCGCTCTGCGGCGCGCCGGCCGCCAGCCGTAGAGGCACCACTCCGGCCCAAACATCGAGCGCCATATCCTGCGGCTCATCCAGCGCCGGCCCGGTGCGCACCTTCGCCGAGCACTCCTGCAGGCTCATCGCCAGCACACTGACGCCCTTGAGCTCCTTGGGGCTCGGCGGACGCACCTCACGGAAGCGGCCGGGAACCAGACGTTCGGTGAAGCGCTCGAGCGCCAGCAGCTTCTCTGCCTCCTCCTCCAGCAGCCGGGCGCTGCCAAGGATCATCGCGCAGCGGTAGTTGACCGACTGGTGCATCGCCGCACGGGCGAGCACGAGCCCGTCGAGCAGGGTGACCGTCAGACAAGTGGGCGCGCCGGTGGCCAGTGTGCGGAGCGTGCGGCTTGCGGCCGAGCCGTGCACGTAGACGGTGTCTCCGATACGCGCCTGCAAGGTCGGGATCGCATATGGCTGACCGTCGTGGGAGAAGGCCAGGTGTGCAACGAGCCCATCGTCAAGGATCTCCTCCACGATCGCGCGCTCGTAGCGGGCGCGGGCCGGTATTCGCCGGACCCGGGTGCGCTCGCTTGGCGCGCCGGGCCGGCGACTTTCGTCGCGCTCAGGCTGGGGGCTCTCAGATTGCTCGGGCTTTGGGCTCATCTTGGCCGGCAGGATATGGAAGAGTTGGCCCTCCAAAAAGAGCCACTTCTATGAAAGAATAATGGTCCAATCGACTTGCATCTCGACATCGCGCAGGCCACCGGCAGCTCGCTGCGCGCCCGCATCGAGAGCGCGCTGCGTGAGGCGATTCGCGGCGGACGGCTGGCTCCCGGCACCCGCCTGCCTTCCACCCGCACGCTGTGCTCAGAGCTTGGCGTCTCCCGCGGTGTTGTCTCCGAGGTATACGCCCAGCTCGCCGCCGAGGGTTACCTGGATGCGCGCAGAGGCGCCGGCACAACCGTCGCCGCGAGCGCCGCGGCAACGCAACGCGCTGCTGCGCACGACGCGGATGCGCCGGCCGTGCGCTACGACCTCAGCCCCTACCGCCCCGCACTGAGCGCCTTCCCCCGCACGTCCTGGCTGGCAGCGCTTGCGCGCGTTTCGCGCTCGGCGCCCGACAAGAGCCTCGACTACCCGGACCCAGCTGGAACGCCGGAGCTGCGCACAGCGCTGGCCGCGTACCTCGGCCGCGCACGCGGGGTCCAGACCACCCCGCAGCGGATCGTGGTCACAGCGAGCCTGCGGCAAGGCATCGCGCTGCTGTGGAGCGTCTTGGCCCGCCGCGGAGTGAGCACGCTCGCAGTCGAGAGCCCGGGCTGGCGCGGGATGCGCGAGACGGCACAGGACGCAGGTCTGCGCTGCATGGAGGTACCCGTCGACGAGCAAGGGCTCGTGGTGGAGGGGCTCGAGTCGACCGGCGCCCAGGTGGTCGCGGTGGCGCCCGCCCACCAGTTCCCCACCGGCGCCGTGATGTCAGCCGGCCGTCGTAGCGCCCTGGTGCGGTGGTGCCGACGTACGGGCGGGATCGCAGTAGAGGACGACTACGACGCCGAGTACCGCTACGACCGCCGTCCGCTCGGCGCATTGCAGGGGCTGGCGCCAGAGGTGGTCGTCTACGCCGGGTCGGCGAGCAAGTCGCTTGCCCCTGCGATGCGCCTGGCATGGCTAGCGCTGCCGGAGAGCCTGGCGCCACAGGTCGCAGCGCTGCAGCGGCTGCGTGGCGGGATGCCCGCGCCGCTGGCTCAGCTCGCGTTCGCGCAGACGATCGAACGTGGCAACCTCGACAGACACCTGCGACGACAGCGACGCCTCTACCGAATGCGCCGCGACGCCCTGCTGCGAGCGCTCGCACTGCAGCTGCCGGCACTGCGCATCACAGGCGCGGCCGCCGGCCTGTTCATCGTCCTCGAGCTGCCACCGGGCACCCAGGAGCACACGGTGCTGGCAGCAGGACGCGCGAACGGGCTTGCGCTGGAGGGATTGGGCGGGCGTGAGCCCGGGATCCTCCTCGGCTACGCGAACCTCGACGCCACCGCGGCGCCATGGGCGGTCAAGCTACTTGCGCAGAGCATCGCGCCGGCGCTGCGCGCTGCCGGGCAGAATGTCGCTCCGTGAGTCGCTTGGGCCTCGTGATCTTCGACTGCGACGGCGTGCTCGTCGACAGCGAGGCGATCTCCTGCGGCATGCTGGCGCAGATGCTCGGCGAGGAGGGTCTGAGTATGAACTCCACGCAGGCGCGCGCCGTCTTCCAGGGCATGCGGCTCGACGGAGTCATCTCCGAGGCGCAGCGCAGGCTCGGACGCAGCTTGCCGGCAGGATGGGTGCAGAGCTTCGAGCAACGCCGCAGCGCCGCGTTTGCCGAGCAGCTGCAACCTGTCGCGGGCGCCGCTGAAGCGGTTGCAGCAGTGATCGACGCGGGTGTCGCGGTGTGCGTCGCCTCCCAGGGCAAGATCGAGAAGACAACGCTTTCCCTGCAGTTGACTGGCCTTGCGCATCTCTTTGCCCCGGAGGCCCTGTTCTCGGCTCACACGGTGCCGCATGGCAAGCCCGCGCCCGATCTCTTCCTGCACGCGGCGGCCACGATGGGGGCTAGCCCCGACCGCTGCGCGGTCGTCGAGGACACCACGATCGGCGTGGCGGCGGCGGTGCGCGCTGGCATGGGCGTGTTGGGCTTGGCCGTTGACTGCGACGAGGACGCGCTGCGCCGTGCTGGCGCTGAGGTGATCTCCTCGATGCAGGAGCTGCCCGCACGGCTCGCGTTGCGCTGAGCCCCCAAACACTGGGTTGGCAGTAATCGCCCGCTGTATGGCATTGCGGACAGGAAAGGGATCGGCCACCATCACCCCATGTCCCCTTCGCAGCCGCGCCGTGTCGTGCTTCTCGCCTTCCCCGACGTCCAGATCCTCGACGTGACGGGCCCAAGCGAGGTCTTCGCGATCGCCGACCGCATCTGCTCGGGCGCCTACTCGATCGAGCTGGTCGCACCAGGCGCCGGAGAGCTGCAGAGCTCGGGCTCGCTGAGGTTGGTGGCCGATCGCGACATCGAGCATTCCACCGGGCCGATCGACACCCTGCTGGTGGCCGGCGGGCTCGGCGTCCGCACCGTGATGGAGGACCGGCCACTGCTCGACTGGCTAGCCGCCGCGGCGGCTCGCTCGCGCCGGGTGGCATCAGTCTGCACGGGCGCCTTCCTGCTGGCGCAGGCGGGCCTGCTCGACGGCAAGCGCGCGACCACGCACTGGTCGGCGTGCCGACGGCTTGCCGAGGACTACCCCTCGGTGCAGGTGGAGCTGGACTCGATCTTCGTGCGCGACGAGAGCACCTACACCTCGGCCGGCATCAGCGCCGGGATAGACCTCGCGCTGGCGCTGGTCGAGGAGGACCTTGGCTCACGAGTTGCGCTGCAGATTGCGCGCACGCTCGTGCTCTTCATGCGCCGCCCCGGTGGCCAGGCTCAATTCAGCAACACGCTCGAAAGCCAGTCGGTGCAGATCAGCGGCCTGCGCGAGCTACAAGCCTGGATCGCCGACCATCTCAACGATGATCTTTCAGTGAGCGCGCTGGCGCAGCGCGCGTTCATGAGCCCGCGCAACTTCGCGCGGGTATTCGCAAGCCAGACCGGCCAGACCCCCGGCCGCTACGTCGAGTCGCTGCGGATCGAACGTGCGCGCACGCTGCTGCAGGGCGGCGAGCGCACGATCGAGGGCGTCGCCAGGGCGTGCGGCTTTGGCACCGTTGAGACACTGCGCCGCTCCTTTTCACGCCGCCTGGGCGTGAGCCCCAGCGACTACAGAGACCGATTCAAGGAGACACCATGAAGATCGCGATCCCCATCTTCGACGGCTTTACCGCGCTCGATGCGGTCGGCCCCTACGAGGTGCTCTCGCGGCTGCCGGGCGCGCAGGTGAGCTTCATCGCCGAGCAGGCAGGAGCCAAGATAGCCGACACCGGCATGCTCAGTCTCCTCGCGACCAGCACGTTGCACGAACTGCCACACCCGGATGTGCTGGTCGTCCCCGGCGGGCCCGGCGTGCGGGACCTGCTCGACCACCGGCCGCTGCTCGACTGGCTGGCGGCCGCAGACGAGCACTCCAGCTGGACCGCGTCGGTCTGTACCGGCTCGCTGCTGCTGGCCGCCGCGGGGCTGCTGGATGGACGGCGCGCCACCGGCCACTGGCTGGAGATGGATGCTCTGCACAAGCTCGGTGCGCAGCCGGTGTCGGAGCGAGTCGTTGCCGAAGGCAAGCTGCTCACCAGCGCAGGCGTCTCGGCCGGGATCGACATGGGTCTTGCTCTGGCAGCGCAGATCGCCGGCGAGCAGGTTGCGATGGCGATCCAGCTTGCGATCGAGTACGACCCGCAGCCACCCTTCGACAGCGGCTCGCCCGCCCGCGCCCCGGAAGAGGTGGTGCAGGCGGTGCGCGAGGCGGCGACCAGGCGCCAGTTGCGGCGCTCGCAGCAGCCCGTCAGCTAACCTCGCCGGCGCTCGCGCGCCAGATCGCCGGCGGCGGGCTCCAGCTCGCAAGCCGCTGCAGCAGCGTGAGCGGGTCAACCTCGACGATTAGGACCCGGCGATGGTCGGCCCGCAGGAAGCCCTCGGCGCCGGCCCTGTCGAGCTGCGCGACGAGGCTGTCCCAGTAGCCACCCACGTTCAGCAGCCCGCAGGGCTTGGCGTGGATGCCAAGCTGCGTCCAGGTCGCCGCCTCCAGCAGCTCATCCAGCGTGCCGAGGCCGCCCGGCAGCGCCACGAAGGCGTCGGCCATCTCGCTCATCATCGCCTTACGCTCATGCATTGAGCCGACTGTGTGAAGCTCGCTCAGCGCCTCGTGGGCCACCTCCTTGCGCTTGAGGCCCGTTGGGATCACGCCGATCGCCTCACCGCCGGAGGCAAGCGTCGCGTCCGCCACCGCCCCCATCAGGCCGATGCTCGCGCCCCCGTAGACAAGGCCGATACCGCTGCGCGCCAGCAGCTCCCCGAGCTCGCGCGCGGCGGCCCGGAAGATCGGATCGGCCCCGGCGCTCGCGCCCGCATATACGCACACCCGTCTCATCGGCGTGCAAGTTTAGGTGTCCGCCCCCACCCTGCCCGCCACCGACACGGAAGTGTGTCCTTAGTCCTGCAATGTCACAGGAGTGTGTCCTCAGTGTGCCCGGACTGTCAAAATTTGCCTGCCCAATTGAATCTTTGCCCGGCCGCTGGTATCTCGCAACCGACAGACAAGAAGACGCCGCTCTCGCACGAGCAAATCATTGCGGGCGCGGCCGACGGACAAGGAGGTACGACGATGAAACCAACCGACCTGGAAGCGGCAGCAGCGCAGGAGGCGCGGCGGCCGCGGCCGATCAGCGAACGGGAGACCGCGCGCACAATCCTTGGGCTGCTGCTCTGCGAGCCGCACTCCTTCACCCGCGCGGAGCTCGTGCGGGAATTGGGCGGACAGACGGTCGCAACCCAGGACGCAATCGAGAACCTGGTCTGCTCCGGCCTGGCCAACCGCGAGGGCGAGGCGATCACCGCCTCGCGCGCCGCGCGGGCCTTCGACGAGCTCGAACCCTGAGCCCATCGAGGCCCACAGGCGATCAGGATGCGCGTGGGGGCGCATCCCTCGCCGATCCCCGGCCCCGCCTCAGCGAAGGCCGGCCAACCGCCTCTCACCGCGGGGCAAGCGCCTTTCCTCCAGGATCCGATCGGCGATGCCGTAGGAAACAGCCTCGGCGGCGGTCATGAACTTGTCGCGCTCCATGTCCACGTGCACGCGCTCGCGCTCCTGGCCGGTGTGCTGCGTGAGGATCTCCTCGAGCCGGTCGCGCAGCGCCAGCACCTCGCGAGCATGGATCTCCACGTCTGCCGACTGACCTTGGAAGCCGCCCGTGGGCTGGTGTATCAGCACGCGGCCGTTGGGCAGCACGGCCCGCTTGCCCTGCGCCCCGCCGGCCAGGATCACGGCGCCCATCGACATCGCGATGCCGCAGCAAATCGTCTGCACGTCGGGCGCGATGAACTGCATCGTGTCGTATATCGCAAGGCCCGCGTAGACCTGTCCGCCGGGACAGTTGACGTAGAGCGAGATGTCCTTCGCGGGGTCGACGGCCTCCAGATGCAGCAGCTGTGCAACGACCAGGTTTGCGATCTGGTCGTCGATCTCGCTGCCCAGAAACACGACCCTGTCATTCAGCAAGCGGCTGTAGATGTCGAACGAGCGCTCCCCCAGCGGGCTCTGCTCCACGACCATCGGCACGAGCGGCATCGTGACCTCCCTTCTCGTGGCGGTGCTTGAACCCCACGATCTCAGATAACATGCAACCTGTTGGTTGCGGTCGACCAAGGCTAACAGAACGCGCAACCTCTAGGTTGCGCGTGAATGAAAGGGGCGAGGATGGAACTCGATCTGGGCAATCTGGAGCAGGCGGTCAGGCGCACGATCGTGCTGGGCGTCGATCGCCGCGAGGCGTGGAGGAAGCTCGCCGACGCAGATGGACTTAGCTCATGGCTGGCCGAGGAGGTGGACCTGGAGGTGCGCGCCGGAGCGCGGGGCACGATCCGCCTGGCAGGAGATGACATTCGCCTGGTCGAGGTTGAGGAGGTGGAGTCGATGCGACGCCTGAGCCTTCTCTGGCGCGAGCCCGACGGCGAGCCCTCTCTGGTCGAGATCACACTCGACGATACCGAACACGGCACGCAGCTGACCGTCATCGAGATGCCGGCCCTCGCCCTGCGCGTGTTCGCAGCGAGCATCGAGAGCCAGAGCCACGCCGGCGGCGGCCCGAGCATGCTCGCCGCCCTCGTATGAGCGAGCTCGCCAATTCCGCTGGCACCGCAGCGCAGGCGAGCGCCACGACGAGCTCGCAGGCCCCCGTCGGCGCCGTGTTCGCGGCGCTCGCGGACCCCACACGGCGCCACGTGGTCGAACTGCTTTCGCAGCAACCCACCGTGACTGCGTCCGGCCTGGCCCAAGAGCTGCCCATCTCCCGGCAGGCGATCGCCAAGCACCTGCGCGCGCTTACGCAGGCCGGCCTGCTGACATGCGCACAGGAGGGCCGCGAGACGCACTACCGCCTCTCGCCGCAGCCGCTTGGCAGCGCGATGCAATGGATGGCCAGCGCCGGCGCCCGATGGGATGGGCGGCTTGCACGCCTGCAGCAGGAGCTTGGCGAGAGACGCTGAGCGATGCGGAAAAGCCGCATAGCCCCGGCGCTCGTGCATGCGATCATCGGATTGCAAGCACAGGCCGTTCACCTTCGAGAAACCAAACCAGCGAGGTCGCGTTGACAGACTCGATCGACTCCTACCCCGCCGACGCCGCACCGGGCGCCGCGGAGCCCGCCTACCATCTGCATCTGGACGGCGAGGAGCCCGTCGTCGCCGCGGGCGCCCTGCGACTGCTGATCTCCGACGAGGCCCACGAGCCAGAAATCAGGAAGATCGCCCGCGAGGTCCTATCGCAGCTTGAAGAAGAGCCGCCCGCAGGCGAGCCCCTCGTAGTTGGCCTGACGGCGCCGGGCATGAAGATCACCCACACGGCGCTCAAGCTGCTGCTGGACGATCTGCGGCGCGAGCAGGCAGACGAGCAGCGGGTGCTGCGAGCGATCCTCGACAAGCTGCCCGACGAGCACGCGATCAGGGCGATCCTGATCGCCTAGGCAACTAGCGGGCGTTTCCCGCCATAGTCTCGATCGCCCCGCAGCTACTCGCAGCCCCCACGCCTTCAGATCAGCAGCTCGCTCGTGCGCAGGGCGGCGCGGCTGACCGCAACCATGTCGCCTTGCAGGTGGACGAGGCCGCAGCGTTCCAGGTTCGCCAGAGCGTCGTGAACCTCGGCGGCGTCGCCGATCTCCTGCTCGATGTCATGGCGCCACCAGACGCCCGTGGCATCGCCCGAGACCAACATCTGGATGATCGCCTGTTCGGTCGCTTCCAGATCGAGCCCGTCGAAGTGCGAGCCGGTACCTTGATCCTGCATGGGAAGGTGCTCCTTTCCGTGCCCAAAGGCCCCTCGCCAGGCGCAAACTGGCGGGGACCGAATCGCAAGAGAATGTAGACAAACAGCGTAATAGCCGGGACGAGCACGAAGATCAATCCCTAAGCCATAACGTTCAGCGTCAGGAAATGTCTGTTTTGGGGTCGGGAAAGCTCGGTCTGCGTGCTTGTAGACGAGTACGCCGGTGTGATCACCGCGCCTGCGGCAGCGCGGCCGAAGCGCTCTTGCCCGCCGGATTGGAGGGCGGCGGCACGACCGGCCCAATGTCCCCGTCCGGCGCCTGATCGAGGTCGACGATCACGGGGGCATGATCGCTTGGCCGGCTGCCCTTGCGCGCCTGACGGTCCACCCACGCCGCCTGCACCCGCTGGGCCACGGGCTCGCTTGCCAACACCAGATCGATCCGCATCCCCAGATCGCGGTGAAACATGCCCGCGCGATAGTCCCAGTAGGTAAAGACGCGCTGCGTGGGCCAGCGATCGCGCACGATATCCCGGAAGCCCAGCTGCTGCAGGCTCCCAAGCGCGGCCCGCTCCGGCGGGGTGACGTGGGTGTGGCCCTCATAGGCCGCAGGGTCGAAGACGTCGGCGTCGGCCGGGGCGATGTTCATGTCGCCGCAGACCATTGCCTCCCGAGCGCCGTCGGCGAGCACTTCGCGCAGGGCGGCCAGCCAGGCAAGCTTGTAGCGGTAGTGCTCGGAGTCCGGCTCACGCCCGTTGGGCACATAGACACTGTGCACCCTGATACCGCCGCAGGTTGCAGAGATAGCACGCGCCTCCTGGTGAGGAAAGCCAGGCGCGCCTGGCAGGCCGACCGCGACGTCCTCCAAACCCACCCGCGAGAGGATCGCGACGCCGTTCCACTGCGCCTCTCCGTGCAGCGCAATCTGATACCCGCGGCTTGCAAGCTCGCCTCCCAGCAGCTGCTCGAAGGCGGCGTCGGCGAGCTTTGTCTCCTGCAGGCACACCACATCCGGGCTGCGCTGTGTAAGCCACGGCAGCAGGCGCTCCACACGCTGCTTGACCGAGTTCACGTTCCAGGTGGCGACCCGCATCGCGCCTACGGTAGCGAGCAGAAGCCAGCCGAAGCTCCTGCTCGCCAAGACGCGCGGCGCCGAGCTCTAGAAGATGATGCAGACCATGCAAGGCCAGCGCACGCGCCCAAGCGACTTCACCCACCGACAGCTCATGCTCTTCGGGCGGCGGATCGCCGTGCTGCTAGCGCTCGTGCTGGCACTGCTCATACTCGGCGCGCTCGGCCTCTGCCTGAGCGAGAAAGTCGGCTTCTGGTACGCGTTTCGCTGGGCGCTCGACAGCGCGGCGACCGTCGGCGGCTTTCCGCAGCCGCGCAGCGCCGCCGGCCAGATCGTGCAGGTCGCGCTCGTGGTGCTGGGCGTCGGTACGCTCTTCTACGCGCTTGCGACGGTCGCGGAGCTGTTCCTCGCCGGGCATCTCGCCGACCTGCTGGCACTGCGGCGCACGCAAAAGATGATCGACTCCTTCTCAGACCACCACATCGTCTGCGGCTTCGGCCGCGTCGGGCGCCAGGTCGCGCGGGACCTCCAGGCCGCACAGGCCCGCCTCGTAGTGATCGACGCCGACCCTGAGAACCGCCAGCTTGCGCAGGCGCTCGGGATCGCCACCTTCATCGAGGGCGACGCCGCCGATGACACGGTGCTGGTGGAGGCCGGCATCGCGCGCGCCCGCTCGATTGTTGTGTGCGCCGACTCGGACGCCAACAACGTCTTCATCACGCTCACCGCGCGGGAGCTGCGCAGCGACATCGCGATCGTCGCGCGAGCCGCGCTGGAAGACACCGAGAAGAAGCTCAAGCGCGCCGGCGCCGACCGCGTGATCTCCCCCTACAAGGCCAGCGGCACTGAGATGGCGCGCCTGGCCTTGCACCGCCAGCTCAGCGGTGTGATCGACGTCGACGGCCAGTACCGCATGGAGGAGATCGAGGTCGCCGAGAGCTGCGAGGCGCTGGGCAAGAGCATCGGCGACATTCGCGGCGGCGCGATCATCGTCGGTCTGCGTCGAGGTGCGGACTTCCGGCCGCAGCCGGCGGGGGACACCACGCTTCAGGGCGGCGACGTGATCGTCGCGATCGGCGTGCCGCAGTCGCTGGAGCGGCTGGAGGCCCTGCTGGAGGGCCCCCGCCGCCGCAGCTAGGCAAGACTTGCGGGCGCAGGCAGATGCCCGCGCCGCGGTCAGCCTTTGGTCGAGTAGGACTTCGTGGCGTTGCAGGACGTCGTGAAGTCTTTGCCCGTGAAGGTCGAGCTGAGCGTGCCGCTCTCGCTGCCGTGCTTGCCGAACTTGCCCGTGACCAGAACAGTGCCGTTGGTTTTTTTCTGAGGCGCGAACACGATGTTCAGCGTGACCTTGAAGGTGCCCTTTTTGGAGACCGTCGCAGTGCCGCCCGTCGCGCTGCCGAACGCCCCGCCCTGACATCCGACTGGCGGGCTGGGGATGTTGAAGCCACTCACCTTTTTGCCGTTGGATGAGACCTTGAAGCTGATGGTGTTATAGACCTCCCCCGTGAAGGTCCCGGAGTAGGTAGCCCCCTTCAATGGCTTGGGTGCCTTGGCGGCCAAGGCGACTCCCGCGCCGACCAGAGCAACAGTGCCTGCGACCGCCGCGGTCCTGAGCAGGAGCTTGTGGAGCTGCATCTTCGCGTTCATCTCATCCCTCTTCCGTCGTGCCGGCGACGGTAGCCACTCGTCGCCTCAGATCATCCGTTCCAGCCGCGGATGATGGCAGACATGCATCGTGCTCGCCCTCAGGAGCAGTGCTGCTAGGCCACCTCAAAGCGGTGGTCCTCCCACTCCGCAAAGGCGCGAAAGCCCACGTCCGCGTAGATCTTGTTCGAGGTCGCGTTGGCAAGGTCCGTGAACAGCACACAGCGCTGCGTCCCGTGCGCCAACGCCTCACGGCAGGCGGCGGCTACCGCGCTGCTCGCATAGCCACGACAGCGATGCGCGGGTGGCGTGTAGACGGGACCGATGCGAACCGTCCCGGCTATCGCGGGGGAAAGCGCAAGCGCACAGACGGGCCCCTCGTCGTCCCATATACGCTGAGCGCCAGAGTCCATGCGGGCCGCGACTGCTCTGCGCGCCTGCCCCGGCACGCCTGCCCCGGCCTCCACAGCGAAATCGGCCTCCCACTGCACCAGCAGATCTCGCTCCTGCTCAACCGGTACGCGCAGACGCCCGCGCGCAGGCCGCGTCGGGTCATTTGGCGTGCTCAGCGCATGCATCGCCTCGCGCATCGCGCACCGCGTCACGCCCCCGGTGATCCCGGCCCATGCCGCAGCGATCGCGCGAGCGCTAGGCGGCTGCGCGCTGATCCCCGGCAGCAACGGGTCCTCTGCCAGCCAATACTCGATCAGCGGCGAAGCCGTCGCCGCGTCGAATCCGCTCGCCAGCATCGGCCACGGAGGCGTGCGCATCGCCACCGCGCGCAGCTGTCCGCTCTCGTCGTGACAACAGGCAAACAGCGGCTCGATCGCTCCAAATCGCCCCCGGCGCAGCTGTGCGAGCACCGTCGCCGGCACATTGCGCTCGACCCGTTCGGCGAGATAGCTCTCGGCGTCAGCGGCGAAACTCTCGATCTCCCTGGTGATCGCGATGCGCATCGATCGATGATCGCACCGAACCCAGAGCGCCCCGCGGCCGGTAGACTCCACCTGCGCTGGAGCGGTCCATCCACCCAGGGGAGGTTGGCAGTGCGCGATGAGTGAGCACCCCTTCAGGACCGCGTGGCGCACACGCGAGCTCGATCCGTGGATGCAGGCGCTCTCGCCAGAGGTGCTGCTGCGCTCGCCCGTCCTGAGAAAGCCGTTCACAGGACGCGATGCGGCACGAGAGCTGTTCGGCATCCTCTTTGATGCGTTCGGGGCAATGCAGATAACGGGCGAATTCGGGGACGACGCCTCACACACGTTCTTCTGGCGAGGTGAGCTGGCCGGTCGCTACATCCAGGGCGTGGATCTGTTGCGATACGACGCGGAGGGCAGGATCGCCGAGATCTCAGTCATGATCCGGCCGCTCGCGGACTTCGGTCTGTTCGCCAGCACGATCGGCCCGCCGCTGGCTGCGCGCCGCAGCGCTGCCAGAGGGATGCTGCTGAGACTGCTCGCCTATCCGCTGAACGGCATCCTGCTAGCCGCAGACGCAGTCGCCTCTCGCCTCCTTGGACTGCGCTGAATGACCGCGTCCGCGTCGAGAGTTACGCCTGCGCACCAGCGCGAGGCGGGTTCCAGACGACCTCCCACAGGTGCCCGTCGGGGTCGCGAAAGTAGCCGGAGTAGATGCCCCAGGGACGCTTATGGGCCTGGTCGGTGAGCGTGGCTCCGGCGGCCCGGGCTTGGGCGAGCACCGCGTCGACCTCGGCTTCGCTTGCGAGGATGAGTCCGATGCTGAACTCACCGGTCTTCGGCGCGCCGAGCGGGATATTGGCGTCCTTGGCCAGCTCGGTGCGTGGGTAGAGTGCCAGGATCAGCCCGCCCCTCAACTCGAACATCGCGATAGCGCCGGCCGGCAGGAGATCGTCGCCGGCGTACTCGGTGCCGATCACCCCGCGCGACTCCAACCCGAGGCCGTCTCGGTAGAAGTGCAGCGCTCGCTCCAGGTCTGCGACCGCGAGCGTGATCACGTCGATTCGTGCTTCCATCTTCCACCTTCCTCTCAGCGTTCCTGGACGGAGGCGAATGGCCCGACCACGTCTCGTCGATCGCCACCGGCGCTTGTCGGCTAAGTTGCGCTCACATGGAGCGTTCGAGCACGTCAGGCTTCATCCGCCATGCCGGCGAGACCGACATGATCGCAGCCGGGCGCTTGCTGCACGACTTCAATCGTGAGTTCGACGAGCCGACCCCGTCGCCGGAAGTACTGGCCGATCGACTCCGCCAGCTAGTCACAGGCGGGGACACAATCGTCTTGCTCGCAGAGCAGGAGCCGACGGGTATCGTGGTTCTTCGCCTCCGTGGGGCGATTTGGAGCGCCGCGCTGGAGTGCTATCTCGCCGAGCTG
Source organism: Solirubrobacteraceae bacterium (assembly GCA_036008645.1). GTDB lineage: Bacteria > Actinomycetota > Thermoleophilia > Solirubrobacterales > Solirubrobacteraceae > Palsa-744. Next base: position 5,707 of record DASYNI010000007.1, on the reverse strand, counting down.
TACGTGACGCCGAAGGCGCGGCGTCACGGCGTCGGCAGAGCGCTGATGCAGGCAGCGATCCGGGAAGCGCGAGAGCGTGGCGCCGAGACGATGGACATCGGGGTGGATGAGCCCGACTTCGCGGCGCGTCGACTGTACGAGAGCATGGGTTTCACCAACCGCGTCGGCGGGCCTGACGGACCGCTCATGTACGTCTACGAGCGCGAGCTCCAGGCTGTGCGCCAGGAGCCGGCGGACGCGTCCGGCTAGGCGGATTGCACGTGTGGCGAGACAGGGCCGCTGACGGCCTGCCTTGCCTGCGCGAACGTCACAAGACGCTCGCGCTCCTCATCCCACAGCTTTAGCCGGGGCGCGAGCAGCGCGTCCCACAGCGAGAGTGTTGGCACGTTCTGGAAGATCGGGTTCTCCTCGTGCGCCCGGCGCAGGTTGTAGTTGGGAATGCGCGCGCTGAGATGGTGCACGTGGTGAAATCCGATGTTTCCTGTGCAGAACTGGAGCAGCCGCGGGAGCTTCAGATAGGAGCTCCCGCGTAGCGCCGCATCCGCGTAGCGCCAGTCATCACCGCTCTCCCAGTAGGCCTCCTCGAACTGGTGCTGAACGTAGAAGAGCCAGATCCCGATTGAGCCGGCGAGCAGCGCGGGCGGCGCCCACACGAGCAGGAAGTCGCGCCAACCGATCGCCAGGCAAAGACCGCCGACGATCGCCGCAAGCGCAATGTTGGTGGCGATCACGCTGCGACGCATGCGCGGCCGAGCGCCGCGCGCAACGATGCGCGGCCCCACGATCATCGCGACGATCGGGCCCAGGCCGAACATCACAAGCGGATTGCGCAGCAGGCGGTAGCCGGCGCGCCCGCGCCACGGCAGCGCGCCGTATTCAGCGACGGTTAGTGTGCGGACGTCCCCGGTACCGCGGCGAGCGAGATCGCCGGAGGTGGCGTGGTGAATCGCGTGATCGTGTCGCCAACGCGTGAATGGCGAGAGGATCAGCAGCCCCAGCACTCTGCCGAGCCACGTGTTCGCCCGCTTGGATCCGAGAAACGAGCCATGTGTGCAGTCATGAAAGACGATGAACGTGCGTACCAGAAAGATGGCCGCGGGGACGGCGAGCGCCAGCGTCAGCAGGTAGGAAAGGCTCAGTACCAGATACATAGCAACCGACAGTGCGAGGTATGGCAGCGCTGAGGTGGCAAGGTCCAACAGCGCGCGTCCGTGGTGAGCCTGCTCGTAGCGAACCAGTCCGTCGCGCCAGAAGGCCGCCCCAGTGCACTGCTCCCCATCGCCACCGACGGGTACCCGCCCAAGGGCGGCCGAGTCTCGCCGGGTGAAGTCGTCGTGAGGTTGCATCACAGCGGGGATCATAAAATCCCCCTTCCTGGTGTGCGCCTGGCCGGTCTGACCGCCGCATCCCAATCGCGACCACCAGCGTAGCTGGTTGATCACCTGCGTGTGCCGGGAGGACGAACATACGGCCAAATGCCCAAGTACGTGGCGAGGCGAGAGCGCCGGTAGCTATGGCGTCTTCATCGCTCGATGGCTGTCGATCCCCAGCACCCCCGCAACAGCATGTGCAGCCAGGAGCTCGTCGTGAGGCGTGTGTCCGGCAAGTGCGATCACAGCTCCCTCGAGCGCGCCCAGCAGCGCCGCCGCCACCGCCCGGGCCGGTGGTCCTGGCGGAATCGAGCCGGCTTTGCGCCCGGCGGTGATGAGCCTGGCGTAGCGGTTGATGCCGGCCTCCCAGATCCGCTCGGTCTTGCGCCCCACCGGATGATCTTGACCGGCAAACTCCAAGCGCAGCGCCATCACCACGCGAGCGATGTCGCGTCGGCAGAAAACCGCGTGGCCACGTGCCAGAGCCAACAGCTCGGCGACCGGGTCGGCCTGCTGTGTGGCCGGTTCGCCGACCTCCTGAACCCAGGTCTCGTTGACCCACTCGATCACCGCCAGCGCCAGATCCTCCTTGTCCTTGAACTGGTGGTACAGAGCGCCCCGCGTATAGCCGGCTTCGCGCGCCACCTCCTCGAGCAGAAGGTTGCCGTAGCCATAGCGCGAGAGGCCGCGTGCGGCGGATTCGAGCAACGCGCTACGCGAGCGGGCGCGACGCTCAGCCTGCGTAGGGCGCCCCCGCACTGACAGCGCCGGTGCGCTCGCGGAGCTCATCGGCCTTGTGGCGTTCGTCCTACATCAATACATACGTGCATGTATGTATGCTAGCATCGCCCGCAAACAGACGATGTCCACAACCTCCACAGCCTCCTCGAAGCACCCCGACCCCCTCTCGACCGTCCGGTGGCGGCGCGAGGTTCCCGAGCAGATTCGCTCTCTTGGTGCCCTTGCACGCGCCGATTACGCCGACATCGTCACCGCGACGATCAACGAGACGCCGGCAGATCCCGAGCAGGTGGTCCACGCGACGTTGAGGGGCGTGCCGCGCGGTCTGCTCCTCTTGATCCCATTTGTCCAGCGTGTCTTCCTCGGCTTTCGCCTGAAGCTGCGGCCTGCCCCGGATCGCCTGCTCGGCTGGAAGATCGCCGATCGTGGTGAGAACTGGATGAGGATTGAGACCGCCTCGTGGTTCTTGACCGGCCACGTGGTCATGCACGTCGACGAAGGCCACCTGTCCCTCGCGTCGTTCATCCGCTATGACCGATGGCCGGCGGCGTTCCTCTGGCCACCGGTGTCCCTCATCCACCGCCAGGTGGGGCTCGCCTTGGTTCGCAGCGCGATACGAACGCAGTTTCAAGGCACGGCATCACACACATGAGGGCACAAGGCAGACTCCCGAACAGCGCGCACACCTCGCGTCCTTGGCGAATCCACGAGATCGCCCCCGACTTTCGGCTCGAGGATGTGTGGGCACTGCCCGTGTGGGGTGAGAAGAGCGAACTCCCCGCGCTAGTGCAGGGTTTCGCCACCGGCGATCCGTTGCAAGGCTTCTGGCTTGCACGCGCGCTGTGGAATATCCGCTGGAAGGTCGGCGAGCTACTCGGTTGGGACGAGTCGGATGGCGGGATTGGAGCGAGGGTGCCGACGCTGCGTGAGCGCCTGCCGCAAGACCTGCTGGATGCGCCGGGCCCCAGCTTCGACACGCTCCCATTCACCTCGCTGTATCTGATCGAGGACGAGTTCGCCGCCGAGATCGCCAACCGCACCATGCATGGGATCATGCACCTCAGCCTCGTTGCTGACGGAACGGGGGCCTACCGCGGCCAGATGGCCGTCTTGGTCAAGCCAAACGGGCCGCTCGGGAGCGTGTATATGGCCGCGATCAGACCCTTCCGATACCTGATCGTCTACCCCGCGATGATGCGACAGATCGCGCGCGAAGCGGCCCGGCAGGATCGACCCGGTTTCCCGCCCACCCACGGCTCACCTGAGTCCTCGCGATGAAGCCGGCCGGGGTGGAGCAGCGCCCTCCTGCTTCCAGGCGCCGACGGTCGTCTGCAGGCCATGTGCGCCTTGATGGCTACGATGGCGTCGTGCCGTCACGAACGATCTGCCGCTGGACTGCGCTTGGATTGGCCTACACCGGGCTCATGCTTGCTGGCCCGGCGACCAACGCCTTGGCGGGCACCACCCCGGTTGCGCTCGGTAAGTGGAAGGCGACGACGAGCACCCGTCAGACGTTCGAGTTCAAGATCGTCCAGCACGGGCCGAAGGCAAGCTGCGGAACCACGACCTCGGCGCGCTGCTTCTACGCCCTCAGCTATCCCACGATCCCCGATCCATGCCCCAACGGACAGTCCGGCGGGGGCGTATTCGGAGTCCCCAACGGCTTCGTCAACCAGCGCGGCATCTTTTCCTACAAACAGGGCTCACCGAACAGCAACGAATACATGCAGTTTCGTGTGGTCCTCTCAGGCAGCAAAGGGACCGGCACCCTGCGGAGCACCTCGCCTGAGGAACTGGGCGTCGAAAGCGCGCCCGTGTGCGACAGCGGCATGATCAAGTTCACCGCGCACCACCTGTAGGAGCGCCTTACGGGAGAGGCGGATGAGGGGCGTAGCTCGTCCGGGATGATCTGAGTGGACAGACGCACGAGGCTCGGGTCGAACCGATAGACGAGGACGTTGGTGTCAACGAGCGCCGGCACGCTCGTAAAGCTCCTCACGACGCCAACCGCGGCCGCTGGAGATCCTGCGCCGACGTCCCTTCTGCCGCGCTCGCTGGCGCTCAGTTGCCTGATCGAAGCGCATATTCCTTACCAACCAGCGCAACGAGTGGATGCCAAGTCAACGCGAACCGCTTTGCGTTCGCGCACGGCGGGGAAATCGCCCTTGGTACTGTGTAAGTTTTGTGTGGTAGCATGGGCGTATGCCTTCCGGGTCGAGCCAGAAGGTTCGCAAGGGCGAGCCGTTCAGCGTTCGCTTCACGTTGCCGACGGATCGCGTGGTTGCGGAGGAGGCGAGACGCACCCGGCGTTCCAAGAGCGCTGTTGTTGAGCTGCTTGCCGAGGAGGCTGTGCGTATGCGTCGGTTCGCGGGCCTCGGCTTCCGCGGCGAGGACGCCGGCCGACGCGCATGGGTGATCGGCTCGGGACTGGATGTTTGGGAGATCATCCAGATGGTCGAGGATTTCGACTCGATCGAGAGGCTGCTGGCGCAGACGCAGCTGACTGAGCGCCAAGTGCGCCTTGCGCTTGTGTACCGCGACAGCTACCCCGATGAGGTGGCCGAGGCGATCGCGCAGAACCGCCGCTCTCCGCAGGAGTGGCAGGAGCTGTACCCGTTCATCGAGTTCTCGACTGCGGCATAGCCTCGGTTGCGGCTGCTGCTCGACGCGAATCTCTCGCCGCGCGGCGTCGCCTCGCCGCTGCGTCAGAACAAGCACGACGTGCTCGCGCCGGCCGAGGACGCCTCATATGAGGGCCTGCCAGATCCCCAGGTGCTCGAGCTGGCAGCGACCCAGCAGCGCATCCTAATAACTCGCAACAGTCGCGACTTCGCGCCGCTTGCGCGCCAGTGGGCCGAAGCCCAAAGATCGCATGCCGGCCTGATGCTCATATGGACGCTCGACCACAGCCAGTTCTCCGAGATAGTCGCCGGAGTCGAACGCCAACTCTCCCAACGTCCAACTCAGGAGCAATGGCGGGACATCACCGTCGCGTTCTAGCAATCACAAAGCGCAAGCACGTGATCGAGCAAGAGGTCTTGGACGATTTCGCTGCCGATCGCCGTCGTCGCTGACGCCAACGTCATCCTCTCTGCGCTGATCGGAGGGCGCGCTCGCCTCGTGATCTCCTCTTCTCACGGGCCGCAATGCGTAGCAACCGATGTCGTGGCCAGCGAGATCGCGGAGCATCTGCCGAAGCTCGCTGCCAAGCGCAGGCTCAACGCGAGACACTCCTATTCGCTGCTCTACAGGCGATGCCGATCGACTGGAAGCTGCCAGAGGACTACGAGGATCAGCGCGGCGAGGCGCAGCAACGCATCTCTCATCGCGATCCGGACGACTGGCCAACGGTTGCGCTCGCGCTGAAACTCGAGAGTGCAATCAGCTGCTTGCTGACACCTCCCCTTTACGGTTTGAAGCTCTGATAGCCCTCGGCAGGGTCTGAACCCGCCTTCTGCGGGTTAGCATGACTTGGTGCGCTTCCTCGTCACCAGTGCAGGTAGCGCCAACGGTGGTGGCCATGATGCGGTGCTCGCCTTCAACGCTGACGGCGAGTTCGTTGGCCCGTTCAGCGACGACCCCCGGATCCTCGATCC
>DASYNI010000006.1:0-18535 GCA_036008645.1 Solirubrobacteraceae bacterium | reverse complement strand
AGATCGTCACCTTCGGCAAGATGTTCCCGCGGGCCGCGACGCGCGATGCGGCGCGCGTGCTCGGCCTGGACTACGGCGCCGGAGACCGGCTGGCGAAGTTGATCCCCGACCCGATCATGGGCCGCGCGCCCTCCTTCGAGGACTGCCTGAAGAGCGGCCAGCCGCTGCGCAAGGCAGTTGACGAGGACCCGACCGCAAAGCAGATCATCGAAGTCGCCCAGGGGCTCGAGGGGATCGTCCGCAACTCCTCGATCCACGCCGCGGCGGTCGTGATCGCGGATCGTCCGCTGACCGACATCGTGCCGCTGCAGCTCGCGGACGCCGGCGTCGGCGAGGACGGGGAGCGCCAGTTCCGCACCGTGACGCAGTTCTCGATGAAGCCGATCGAGGAGATCGGCCTGCTGAAGATGGACTTCCTCGGGCTGCGCAACCTGGACGTGATCGAGGATGCGCTGGACATCATCGAGCGCTCCACCGGCCAGCGCCCCGACATGGGCACGCTGCCGCTCGACGACACAAAGACCTACGAAATGCTGGCAAGAGGCGAATCGATCGGGGTGTTCACCTTCGAGTCGGAGGGCTACATCACGTCACTGCGCAAGGTGCGTCCCAACGAATTCGACGATCTGATCGCGCTGCAGGCCCTTTACCGCCCCGGGGCGATGGACCAGATCCCCGTCTACGCAAACGGCAAGCACAATCCCGACTCGATCAGCTACCCGGATGAGCGGCTGCGGCCGATCCTGCAGTCCACCAAGGGCGTGATCCTCTACCAGGAGCAAGCGATGCAGATCTCCAAGGAGCTCGCTGGCTTCTCGGGAGCCAGGGCGGATGATCTGCGCAAGGCGATCGGCAAGAAGAACCGCCAGGCGATGGCCGCGCTCAAGCCCGAGTTCTACGAGGGCTGCCGCGCCTCCGGCACCTCCGATCAGGTGATCGAGTTTCTCTGGCAGACAAACGAAAAATCTGCCGACTACTCGTTCAACAAGTCACATGCCGCCTGCTACGCGCTGATCTCATACCGCACCGCCTGGCTGAAGGCCAACTTCCCCGCCGAGTACATGGCGGCGCTGATCTCATCGGTCATGTCCACCAAGGACAAGGTGCCTTTCTTCGTCGCCCGCTGCGAGGAGATGGGGATCGAGATCCTCGCCCCCGACGTCAATCTCTCAGACCACGAATTCACCGTCGTGGACGGCAACATCCGCTTCGGTTTGGACGCCGTGAAGGGAGTTGGATACCAGGCGGTCGAGGCGATTAAGCGCGCTCGCGAGGAGGCTGGCGAGTTCACCTCGATCTGGGATTTCTGTGCCCGCGTGGATGCAAGAGCTGTCAACAAGAAGGCGATCGAGGCGCTGATCAAGTGTGGCGCGCTCGGCTCCACAGGCGCCAGCCGCAAGGGCATGCTCGCCGTGCTGGAGCAGGCACAAGCCGCCGGGCAGAAGGCCCAGCAGGATGCCCAGATCGGCCAGGGCTCGATCTTCGACCTTGGTGAGCCGGAGGCGGCTACCGCAGCGGGTTCCGCGTTCGCGGGCCTTATGGCTCCGTCGCACCCACCAATCCCCGCCGAGGAGTTCGACCAGGCGGATCTGCTTGCGGTCGAGAAGGAAGCGATCGGGCTCTTCATCTCCGCGCATCCGCTGAAGCCGCTGCGCGCGGCGCTGCGTGCGCGTGTGGACTGCTCGGTCGCAGAGCTCGAGCAGCGGCGGGACAAGGACTGGGTGTGCGTCGGCGGGATCATCTCCGATGCCAAGCGCATCAAGACTCGCAACGGCGACCCGATGATGTTCGCCACGCTCGATGACCTCGAGGGCTCCGTGGAGATGCTGATCTTCGGCAAGGCGCTGGCCGAGCACGAGGCGGCGCTCGCCGTCGACAAAGTCGTGCTCGTACGCGGCCGGGTCGACCACAAGGAGGCCGATAAGACCGCGCTGCTGGTCCAGTCGGTCGAGGATTTCGCGCCCGATCAGCAGGAGATCGAGCGAGCGCAGGCGCAGGAACGGGCCGCGCCGCCGCCTTCGGCGAGCGCCGATCATCCGCTGCACCTGCACGTCGACATCTCCCGCCTGACCGCTAGTGCGATCGAAGACCTCAAGCATCTGCTGGAGGACTTCCCAGGCCCCTCCGAAGTAGTTATCGAGCTGCGCACTCGTGCCGGCGCCCGGCGGCTGCGCCTGGGCGAGTCATACCGGGTCTCTCACACCGCGGCGCTGCGGGCAGAGGCCGAGCAGGCGCTCGCCACCGCGGCGCTCAGCGTTGCTGCCGCTGCGTGACGCCGCGCTGCCGCAACTCCATCGCCAGCTGCACTTCGCCGCGATCGGGGCCGCTACGATCGTGCCCCGGAGTCTCCAGCACGCAGGGAAGCTTCTGCAGCCCGGGAGCGGAGAGGAACGCTGCGCACCCCTGCTGGCCGAGCTCACCCTCACCGACGTTTGCGTGTTTGTCTCGGTTTGAGCCAAGCGGTGTCTGGGAGTCGTTGAGGTGCAGCGCGCGGATGCGGCCCTTGCCGAGCGCCTTGAGCGCCTGCTTCATCACCCCGTCCATGCCTTCCGGCGTGCGGATGTCGTATCCGGAGGCCAGTAGATGACAGGAGTCCAGGCACACACCCAGGCGCTGATCGCCGCCCGCCGCCTCGATCAGCTGGGCCAGCTCCTCGAAGGTACGCCCGAGCGTGCCGCCAGCGCCCGCGGTGTTCTCGAGATGAAGCTCGCAACCGTCGCTTTCGGAGAGAGCCTGCGCGATCGTCTCGCCCGCCCGCTCTATCGCTTCTCCCACGTCCCCGGTCTTCGCGGACCCCGGATGCAGCACCACACCGCAGGAGCCGATTCGCTGGCCGGTGCGCAGCGAGTGCGTCAGCGATGCCAGCGACTTCTCCCGGATATCCGGATCGTCGCTGGCGCAGTTGAGCAGGTAGACGGCATGGATCATCACTGCCTCGATCTCGCTTGCGTCCATCGCCTCTCTGAAGGCGGCGACGTCCTGATCGCTGTAGGTGCTCGGCCGCCACATGCGCGGCGACTGGTTGAAGATCTGGATCGCACGGCAGCCTCGCTCGGTGCCACGTTCCACGGCCTTTGGGAGACCGCCCGCCGGAGAGACGTGAGCGCCGATTAGCATGCGCGAGATCCTATGCGTCTGAGGTTCCTATGCGTCTGAGGTTCGCTCCATCGCCCACTGGCGCGCTGCACATCGGCGGCGCGCGGACCGCGCTGTTCAACTGGCTGCTTGCGCGCGGCGGCGGCGGGCAGCTCGTGCTGCGGATCGAGGACACCGACAAGGAGCGCTCCACGCCCGAGAACCTCGCGCAGATCATCGACGCACTGAACTGGCTGCAGATCGACTGGGACGAGGGGCCGATCATGCAGAGCGAGCGCGCGCAGCGCCACCAGCAGGAGCTCGAGCGCCTGATCGACCAGGGTCATGCGTACCGCTCAACAGCGACCGCGGATGACGTGAAGGCCTACAAGGACCAGCATGGGGCCGATCGCGGCTTCAGGGGACAGCCGGAGGCGCAGGGGGCGGTGCGGCTGCGGGTGCCTGACGAGGGCGCGACGATCGTGCACGACGTGATCAGGGGGCAGACGCGATTTGAGCACGTCCATCTCGACGATCCCGTCATCGCTCGTGCGGATGGCTCGGTGCTCTACAACTTCGCCGTCGCGATCGACGATCTCGACGCCGGCATCACCCATGTTGTGCGCGGCGAGGATCATCTCTCAAACACGCCCAAGCAACTGCTCGTGCTTGAGGCGCTCGGCGCACCGCAGCCACTCTACGCGCACGTGCCGCTGCTGCACGGCCCCGACGGCAAGAAGCTCTCAAAGCGCCACGGTGCCGCCTCGGTGCAGGAGCTGCGCGATGCGGGCTATCTGCCGGCAGCAGTGCGCAACTACATCGCGTTGTTGGGATGGGGCAGCGAGAGCGATGAGACGATCCTCTCCACAGAGGATCTGATCGCTCAGTTCAAGCTCGATCGGGTTAGCCGCAACCCCGCCCGCTTCGACGAGACAAAGCTGCGCTGGATGAACGGCGTCTACATCCGTTCCAGCTCTGTCGCCGTGCTCGCAGGCGAAATCGAGGAATACCTGGAGCGCGAGGAACCCGATGCCGCGGCTGCGGTGCGCGCCGATCCCGGCAGGCTGCAAGAGGCTGTGCGGATCAGCCAGGAGAAGATTCAGACGCTGAAGGAATTCTGGCCGCTTGCCGGCTTTCTCTTCGGAGAGCGCGCGATCGAGGAGAAGGCGCGGGCGCGATGGCTGGACGAGAACGGCGTCAGTATTGCCGTTCAGGCGCGAGCGGAGCTTGCCGCTCTGCAGGCCGACGCGTTCGGCGAGCGCAGCGTGCAGCAGGCTCTGGAGGGCCTGGTGGAGCGCCTGCAGGTCAAGCCCGGCAACGTCTACCAGCCGCTGAGGGTCGCCATCTCCGGCAAGACCACCTCTCCTGGCATCTTCGAGAGCATCGCGCTGCTCGGTCAAAAGGAGACATTGAGGCGGATCGACGTCGCTGCAGGCAACGGACGCCAATAGCGTTTCGCTTAACCGTCGCTGCTCTGCTGCCGATACCTCCGCAGGTCGCCATCCAGGCGCCTTGAAACCGAGACAGGTGTCCACAGCGTGCAATCGACAGCCACCAAGCCGCGGCAGCTGAGCCGGCCCCTGCCGGCGGTGCCCCACGAAGGGCACGAGACCCTGGGCGTGCGCCACAGCAACGAAGGGCACGGGCGGCGCTTGACCAACGCCTTCGATGCGCTAGAGATGTTCCCAGCGCTGGTCGAGTCGCGCGATCGGCTGCTGGCCGTCGTCTCAAAGGACAACGTATCCACCTCCGAGATCGTTGCCACGGTCGAGTCGGACGTCGCGCTGATGGTCGCGGTGCTACGCATGGCCAACCAGGGTCGCAACGGCCGCAGCCGGGTGGACACGGTGATCGGCGCGGTCGAACGCCTGACCCCGCAGGTCGTCGACGAGCTGGGAAGGCGGTTGCGCACCTTCGACTTCTTCGAGCGCTCGACCGTGTGGGAGGCGGCCCCGGAGCGCTTCAGGCTGCACGCGCTCGCCACCCAGCACGCGGCTGACCGGCTGGCCGGCGAGCTCGGCTTCGAGCAGCGCGACCGGCTGGGCGTGGTCAGCCTGCTGCACGACATCGGCAAGCTGGTGCTGATCCACGCCTACCCCGGCTATCCGCAGCAGATCCACCAGGGCGCCCAGACGCCCGAGGACCGGATCCGCACAGAGCGCCGGGAACTGGGCATCGACCACGCGCTGGTGGGCGGTGTGCTTGCCCGTCGCTGGGGTCTCCCGGCCTCGCTTGCGACCGTGATCGAGCGCCATCACAACGACGACGCCGGCGATGAGGTCGCGCTCGTCCGCCTGGCCGACATGCTTGCTCACTACAGCCAGGGCGATGCGGTCTCGCCGAACGAGATGCTGCGCGGCGCGCGGGCGGTCGGGCTTGGCCCCGCTGAGCTTCGGCGCGTGATGTACGAGCTTCCCGGCTCCGCGCCCCAGCGCCAACGCCACGTCGACCCCTGCCCGCTCTCGGGCCGCGAGCTCGGCGTCCTTCAGCGCTTGTCCGAAGGCAAGGTCTACAAGCAGATCGCCCACGAGCTCACGCTCTCGACCAGCACGGTTCGCACCCATCTGCACAACATCTACGGCAAGCTCGGCGCCGTCGACCGCGCTCAGGCGGTGCTCATGGCGACCGAGCGCGGTTGGCTGTAAATCAGCCTCACAGCGAGGATGCCGTAGGATCGGCCGGGTGAGGAGTGGCCGATGATCTCGATCACCAGCAAGTCTCCCTATGCCGTGCGGGCGCTTGCAGAGCTCGGGCGGGCCGCTGAGAACCGGCCTGTGCCGATTGGCGAGATCGCGCGGCGGCGCGACGTGCCCGTGCAGTTTCTGGAGCAGCTCTTTGCGGTACTGCGACGCGCCGGGATTCTCTCCTCCCAGCGCGGCGTCAAGGGCGGATATAGCTTCGCCAGGGATCCGAGCACAGTCACTGTGCTGGAGGTCGTTGAGCTGCTCGACGGTCCGCTTGGACGGGACTCAGAAGGCGTCTTTGCGGATGCGGCTCAGGCTGCCAGGCAGGTGCTTGGCAGCGTCACGATCGCCGATGTGATCGAGCGCGAGACCCGTGACGCAGGCGCCTCGATGTATTACATCTGAGGCCCGGCGCTAGCCGCAGACGGTGAAGCCCAGCATCAGCGTGGGGGAGCTCTGAGAGATCGCGTGAGGGGGGTTGCCTGTCCTTGCGAACAGTGCCCTGATCAGTAGCTTGTACGTGCCCGGGCGCAGACCTCGCAGCGGTATGTAGGAGGTTATGCGGCCGTGTGGCTGGTGAGCAAAGCGCACGCTCCTGCGCAGTACCAGCATGCTTCCGATTCGATACGAGTACCCACGGACGATGAAGTTGTGGGGCACGCCGTTGCGGGACACGTCGGTGTCGAGCGTGGACCCCGGCGCGAAGCAGCCGCCTGGCACGGTGAGGGTGAAGCCGAATCCGTTCCTGGAGGCGTGTGTCTGCCTCACGGGAGGCGTCGGGCTTTCCGACCTGGGCGACGTTGTGAGCGTCTCCGTCAGCGTCTTTGTGGTGCTGGAGGAGACCGTGGTGATTGTGTTCACGGTGCTCACAGGCATCGTGTAGATGATCGTGACTTCCGCCTGTTGGCTCGACTGGGCGGTTTCAAAGATGGCTCCGGCTGGGCCGTAGCTCGAGCCTCCGCCTCCGCCCGCTCCACCATCGCCATACGTGCCGCCGCCACCTCCAAGATATCCGCCGCCTCCGCCGCCTCCTCCTGCTCTATTGGCGCCGTTGCCGTCGCCGCCGTTGCCGCCGAGGCCGGCGCTGCCGGCAACGCCCCCAGGTTCACTGCAAAACGGCCCCGACTCCTGACCGCCGAGGCCACCGCCTGCGCCGATGCCACCGAGACCTCCCGCTTGTGCTTCTGGGAACCCCAGACAGCCGGCTTCACCGCCGTCGCCCGCACCCGAGATCCCGCTGGCGCCGGCGCTCCCGCCAGCGCCTCCCGGAGAGACGATCGCGCCGCCGCCGCCTCCGCCACCGGCCGCCACGATCAGCCGCGGGTCACCCGCGGCAGCGCTCAGCCCGCCTTCGGAGGCTGGCGTCGTGCGGATATCGGATGCACCTCCGCCTCCGCCTCCGGCGCCGTCGTCGCAGCGCGAGTTGCCGGCGTCCGCGCCGCCGTTTTGGCCACCGGCTCCTGGGGCGCAGCCCACCCCGTTGCCTCCAGGTCCTCCGACCTCGACGTAGAGCGTTTGCAGGCCGGACGCGAGTGTCAGCGCAGGCGCCTGTACGACCGCTCCGGTCCCGCCTGCCGGCCCGTTGGAGCCTCCCGAGTAATCGCCGCCACGGCCGCCTGGAGCACCCACCGCAGTGACGGTCACCGTCCTGCTGGCACCGGGTGGCAGGTTGAAGATTTCCTCGCCCGCCTTGGTGTAGGTACAGGTGTATTCCTGGCCGCTGACGCTGAGGATGCCTGCATGTTCTCCGCTGCCGCAAGGGGCGAGCCCGGTCGCGCCGCTGGCGGGAGTGCTGGCGCCAAGCACTAGCACGATGGCCGCGATCGCGCCGGCTAGCAGCGCGCCTCCAACCGCCGCCCTCAGCCCTGGGGCGGCCATCTGTCGCATCTGCTCTCCGCGGTGCCTATTCATCTCGCGCTCCTCTGCCGGTAGTCATGCAGTCTCGGGCCCGCCATCGGCAGCCGGCGGGCCATGCATGACATCTAAATCGAAAGTTGCGGATATGCGGAGCACGGCAGAGCGTGGGTCTTCGCGCCCAGGAATGCGGATTTACCCGGGTGCGACTCGCTGTCCGCACAGGTAGAACGAAACGTGACTCGACGGCCGGTAAGCGGCTGTCCGCGGCAGGGAGATTCCAATCATGCTCGCAGCTACCTATCCATTCCTCGAAGTCTTTTGGACGATGCTGGTGTTCTTCGCGTTCGTCGTATGGCTGTGGCTGCTGTTCACAGTCTTCGCCGACATCTTTCGCCGGCACGACACCTCGGGCTGGGTGAAGGTGCTGTGGGTGGCCTTCATCATCATTCTGCCCTTCCTCGGCGTATTCGTTTACATCATCGCCGAGCACAAGGGCATGACGGAGCGCACGATCGAGCGCCAGCAGGCGGCGAAGTCGGAATTCGACAAGTACGTGCAGTCGGTGGCCGGAGGGCAGGCCGGGAACGGCGGGCCGGCCAGTGAGATCGCAAAGGCACAGCAGCTGCTCGCCTCTGGGTCGATCACGCAGAGCGAGTTCGACGAGATCAAGCGGCACGCACTGGCGCACTAACCGGATATTGGGGCGTGGCAGCCATCTGAACGAGCTGGCTGCCACGCTGAGATCAGGGTCGCCTGGCGGACCACTGGTGCCCTCGGCGTGCCGGCGAGCCGGCCCTGGCTCTATTGTCCCTACTGCCTATGGGGCAAATCCCGATCAGCATTGCGGAGCTTGTCGGCGGTACGCCGATCGTCTCGCTTCACCAGATGCTCAAGGACACGCCTTCTGCGAGCGCCGGCGTTGAGCTCTACGCGAAGCTGGAGTCGTTCAACCCGGGCGGCTCGGTGAAGGACCGCATCGGGATCGCGATGATCGAGGCCGCTGAGGCGCAAGGCAGGATCGAGCCGGGCCGCAGCACGATCGTGGAGGCGACTAGCGGCAATACCGGCATCGCGCTCGCATTCGTCTGCGCCGCCAAGGGGTACCGGATCGTGCTGACCCTGCCCCAGGGCATGAGCCGCGAGCGCGAGGCGTTGCTGCGGCTCTATGGCGCCGAGGTGCAGATCACTGAGTCGCTCGGAGGCATGCAGGAGGCTGTCCAGGCCGCGCGTGAGATGACCAAGGACCCGGACGTGTTCCTGCCCGACCAGTTCTCCAACCCGGCAAACCCGGAGGCGCACCGGCAGGCTACCGGTCCCGAGATCGAGCGGGCCATTGGTCGGGTGGACGTGCTGGTTGCAGGCGTGGGGACTGGGGGCACGATCACCGGGGTGGGGGAGCACCTGCGGCGCGTGAACCCGCAACTGCGTGTCGTTGCCGTGGAGCCCGCAGGATCGCCGGTGCTCTCCGGCGGCAGCGCCGGCGCCCACCGAATCCAGGGCATCGGCGCCGGCTTCATCCCGTCGGTGCTCAACACCGATCTGCTCGACGAGGTGATCACCGTCTCCGACCAGAATGCGATCGAGACCGCGTGGCGCTGTGCGCGCACCGAAGGACTGCTCGCAGGCATCTCCTGCGGCGCTGCGCTGTGGGCTGCGCTCGAGGTGGCGCAGCGGCCGGCCGCCGCAGGCAAGCGGATCGTGGTGATCATGCCGGACTCGGGCGAGCGCTACATCTCACAGGCGTTCTTCGCCCCGCACGGCTCCTGATCGTCTCGGTGGCCGTCGGGCCTGCGGGCCCATGCGGTGGATCGCGCCCTGCTCGAACGCTACGCTTTCGGCATGCTCGGCCTAAGCATTCTCGCGCGGGTCGCGGGGGAGGTGCGGCGCGACGTCGCTGCGGCACGCGAACGCGATCCGGCGGCACGGGACGTCAGCCCCGTCGAGATCCTCGCCACCTGGCCTGGTATCCATGCGCTGCTTTGCCACAGGCTCGCAAGCGCCCTGCACGAAGCGGGCGTGCCGCTGCTGCCGCGCACAATCTCGCTGATCGGCAGGACGGCGACCGGGATCGAGATCCATCCGGCGGCCAAGATCGGCCGCGGCCTGTTCATCGACCATGGTTCCGGTGTGGTGATCGGCGAGACGGCGAGCATCGGAGACGATGTCACCCTCTACCAGGGCGTGACGCTGGGCGGCACGGGTTTTCAGACCGGCAAGCGCCACCCGACGGTCGAGAGCAACGTCACGATCGGCTCGGGCGCGAAGCTGCTTGGGCCGATCACGGTCGGACACGGCGCGAAGATCGGCGCCAACACCGTCGTGATCACCGACGTGCCCGCGAACTCGACGGTGGTCGGCAACCCCGGGCACCCGGTGAAGGTGGAAGGGCGCCGGCCGGAGGGTCCCGACGCGGACTGGATCCACCTGCCCGACCCGATCGCCGAGGCGATCCAGTCGCTTGCGGGACGGATCGCCGAGCTCGAGCGTCGGGTGGGGGAGCTGACCGGGAATGAGCCAGAGCGCATCGCGGAGGTCACGCCGCTTCGGCCCACGCGTGGGCGCAGCCCGGCGGGGGGATGACAATCACGCCGAAGTCGGCGTTCAGCATTCAGTAGAACACGCAGCGGCACCGATGCCGTGGCCGCGCCTTGTACTCCGGCGCCTGCCCGCGGCTCCACAGCCAGTTGTCCAGGACGTGCGGTGCTACCCCTGTGCGTCGGGCGATCAGCTCGCATGCGTGCAGTGCAGCGCCCCTGATCTCGCGCTCGGCGCCGCCGAGCGGCAGCACCTCGCCGGCGTCGATCCGCGCCGCCAGCGACTCGTCGTAGATCAGCACGCCATCGCAGCGCAGCACGTGGGGCACGAGGTTGTCGGCGAAGATCGTGAGGTGGTCCAGGTCGTCAAATTGCGCTACGCCTGCCAGGTCGAGGTCGCTGGCGAGGATCTGGGCGCGCTTGTAGAAGCCGCGGTCGGCGAACATCGGCATGCCGTGCGCAAGCACTTCCGCAAGCTTCTCGGCTGATCCGCCGACCTGCTCCAGGAGGTCGAGCGCGCGCCGCTGGCCAAGGAAGCCGCCGAGCTGGCGCAGGGCCTGGGCGTAGAGACTCATCAGCTCGCTGCTCGGGTCCTGGCGGAGCATCTGTGCGACGTGCGTGGCTCCGATCTGGCGCATCCACGCGGCCGCGGGCGGGCCGTGCGCGCGCACATGCTCGGCCAGTCCGTAGGCGACGGTGAAGTACCCCGACAGCGGCCTGCCGTCGAGACTTGCCTTGCACAGCGTTGGAAACCAGCCCGAGCCAAAGTTGATCGCGTCCAGCGCGAGCATGTAGTCGGCGACGTCCTGCGCCTCGCCCTCCAGGTAGTGGCAGCGAGCATCGAGCTCCGGCGGCGGTGCCGGCGCGATCTCTTCTAGCGCGTCGAGGTCGATCCGCACGTGCTTGGCGTGTGTCGCGATATCGGCGCAGTTGGCGCGGACCTCATCGAGCATGGCCATGTCTGAAAAGGTAGGCCCTCCGAGCCCGCAACTATGCTGAGCCTGGATGCCGCAAGACCCAGACGCTGACCGCCTCCAGGCGCTGCTGGAGGGCCTGAACGAGCCTCAGCGTGAGGCGGTCACCCACGGCGAGGGTCCGCTGCTGATCCTCGCCGGGGCCGGCTCCGGGAAGACCACGGTGCTCACCCGACGGGTCGCCTTCCTGCTCTTCAGCGGCCAGGTGCGTCACTCGGAGGTGCTTGCGATCACCTTCACCAACAAGGCGGCCGCCGAGATGCGAGGCCGGGTGGAGCAGCTGGTCGGACACGGCACCCGCGGCATGTGGCTGATGACATTCCACGCCGCCTGCGCGCGCATTCTGCGCGCCAAGGCAGACCTGCTCGGCTACACCCGCTCCTTCACGATCTACGACCAGGCCGACTCGCGACGGCTGGTCAAGCGCTGCATGGACGAGATCGGCGTGGACCCCAAGCGCTTCACGCCCGCGGCCGTGCAATCGCGCATCTCCTCCGCCAAGAACATGTTGCTCTCCGCCTCCGCCCATCGGGACCAGGCGGACGGGCCATTTGAAGAGATGATCGCCGAGGTCTACCGCCGCTACGAGCGGGAGCTGGAAGCCGCCAATGCAATGGACTTCGACGACCTTCTCTACCGGACAGTGTCGCTATTCGAGCTGCATCCCGCCGCCCGTCGCGACTACGCAAGCGCCTTCAGGCACGTGCTCGTCGACGAGTACCAGGACACTAACCATGCCCAGTATCGCCTCCTCCAGCTACTGATAGGCGGGGGCGAGCAGCCAGCCAGGGGAGAGGCCATCGCGATCCCCGGGCATCGCAACCTGGCGGTAGTAGGCGATGACTCGCAGTCGGTTTACGGCTTCCGTGGCGCGGACATATCCAACATTTTGGACTTCGAGCGCGACTTCCCCGACGCCAGAGTTGTCAAGCTGGAGCAGAACTACCGCTCCACCCAGAACATCCTCTCTGCGGCCAATGCGGTGATCGCGCACAACCGCGCGGGGATCGCCAAGCGGCTCTGGAGCGACCTGGGCGACGGCTCCACGCTACACGTTCGCAGCCTCTCCGACGAGCATGCCGAGGCGCGGCTGATCGTGGGTGAGATCCAACGGCTGCTCGACGAGGATCTCGCGATCCGCTCGGAGATCGCAGTGCTGTATCGCACCAATGCTCTCTCGCGTGTGATCGAGGACGCGCTGATGCGAAACGAGATCGCCTATCAGGTGATCGGCGGCACGAAGTTCTATGAGCGCGCGGAGATCAAGGACGCGATCGCATACCTCTCGCTGCTTGCAAACCCGCACGATGCCGTCAGCTTCCAGCGGATCGTCAACTCGCCGCGCCGGGGCATCGGCCAGGCCTCGGTTGCAAAGGTGCTGGCCCACGCCTCCTCGACCGACTTGACGATCTGGAAAGTCGCCTCGGTGCCGCAGGAGGTGCCGGGTCTCGGCAACGCCGCAATCAAGGCGATCGGACGCTTCATGGCAACGATGGAAGAGCTGCGCGAGCTGGCGCGTAGCGGCGTGAGCGTCGCCGAGCTGCTGGAGCAGACCTTGCAGAAGACCGGCTACTTAGAGGCGCTGGAGGTCGAGCGCACGATCGAGGCACAGGGACGCCTGGAGAACCTCGAGCAGCTGATCGACGTCGCCGCCGAGTTCGACGAGCGGGAGGACCTCGAGCCCGAGGACCAGGTTGCGCTGCCGGAGGCGGAGGCGCCGGTCGCCGAGAACCCTGACCAGGACGCCCTGCCGCTCTTGGAGCTGGTTCCCGACCCGGCGGCGGCCTCGGGCCTTGGCCTCTTTCTGCAGCAGATCGCACTGCTGGCGGACGCCGACAGCCGCCGGGACGATGACGGGATGATCACGCTGATGACGTTGCACAACGCCAAGGGGCTCGAGTACCCGGTGGTCTTCATCGCTGGTTGCGAGGAGGGCGTCTTCCCGCACTCCCGCGCGCTCGACGAAGGCGGCATCGAGGAGGAGCGGCGTCTCTTCTACGTCGGCGTGACCAGGGCGATGCGCGAGCTCTACCTCACCTATGCGCGCAGGCGGCGCCTGTTCGGCGAGCCGATGGCGAGTCTGCCGAGCTCCTTCCTAAATGAGATACCGGATGAGCTGCTCGACTTTGAGGAGGAGCGGGAACGAGGGTTCGGCTTCAGGGGGCCGGATGTGGAGATCCGGCCTTCGTTCGGCGGCTTCTCAGCGATGGGCGGCGTACGAGCGACCGATACGCGCCGGCGGGCCGGCAACGGCGCTGCGCCGAGCTTCCGGCTGGGGGAGGACGTCGTGCATGCCGCTTTCGGTGAGGGTGTGGTCACAGCGATCGAGCCCGACGGTGTGATCGTGGTGCGCTTCTCTGGCGATGGCTCAGAGCGCAAGCTGATCGCGGAGTACGCGCCGGTCAGCCGACGATAGAAATACGATCCGCACGTGAACGCACGCATCATCGATGGCAAGGCAGTTGCGGCAGGCGTGCGCGCGCAGGTCGCGCAGGAGGTCGCCGCGTTCACGCAGCGCACCGGCAGGACGCCCGGATTGGCGACGGTGCTGGTTGGCGAGGACCCCGCATCCGCCGTCTACGTCGGCGGCAAGCAGAAGGCCTGCGCCGAGGTGGGGATGAGGCCGTTCGACGAACGGCTGCCCGCCGACGCCTCCCACGAGCAGGTCGCGCAGACGCTTACGCGGCTGAACGCCGATCCGCAGGTGAGCGGCATCTTGCTGCAGTTGCCGGTGCCCGGCCACCTCGACGGGCCCTCGCTCACGGGGCTGATCGACGCCGTCAAGGATGTAGACGGCCTCACGCCCGTCAATGCCGGGCTGCTCTCGCTCGGCCGTGAGGGGCTTGCGCCATGCACGCCGCTCGGTGTGATGGAGCTGCTGAGCCAGGCCGGCGCGGATCTGGAGGGCGCAGAGGCGGTCGTGATCGGCCGCTCGAACCTATTCGGCAAGCCGATGGGAGCGCTGCTGCTGGCGGCAAACGCGACCGTGACTACTTGCCACTCGCGCACGCGCGACCTGCCCGGCGTCTGCGCTCGCGCCGACATCCTGATCGCGGCGGTCGGGCGCGCGCGGATCGTCACCGCCGAGTTCGTAAAGCAGGGTGCGATCGTGATCGACGTGGGCATGAATCGGCTCACGCCCGAGCAGGCCGGCAACAGGAGCGGGCTTGTCGGCGACGTCGACTTCGACGCGGTGGCGCCGCGCGCATCTGCGATCACGCCTGTGCCGGGCGGGGTGGGGCCGATGACGATCGCGATGCTGCTGCGCAACACGCTGCAGGCCGCTGAGATGCAGGTGGCACAAGGGAGATGAGGATGACGGGAGGCATGGTGTGAGCCGGCTGCGGCGCGTACGGCTGGGGGAGCTGATGGCGCTCGTGGGTGCGGTCTGCGTGATCGTCTCGCTGACGCAGCCTTGGTATGGCGGTGCCAGTCCCGCGCAGGGAGCTAACTCGGCCGGACAGCTGGATGCCTGGTCAAGCTTCGGCCCCACGATTGTCCTGCTGATGATCGCCTGCGTCTTGGCGCTGCTACTGGTGCTTGCGAGCATCTTCGAGCGCTCCACGGCGCTGCCGGTCGCATCGGCGGTGTGGTGCACGCTGTTCGGCCTGATTGCGACGATCGCTGCGATCGTGCGCGTGTTGGAGCGACCCGACGACGCGAGCGGGCTGCAAGCGGGCGCGTGGCTTGCGCTCGCAGGCGCGATCCTGATTCTGGCCGGCGGCTGGCAGTCGATGCGCGATGAACGCCCCGAGCTGTACGCCGCCGCGGACGTCGAGCACCGCCAGCTATAGGCATCCCTAGAATCCCGCGCGTGATCGACCGGGACGAGGTTCTCCACGTTGCGCGCCTGGCGCGGCTTGCGCTCAGCGAGCAGGAGATCGAGGCAATGCAGGGCGAGCTCTCCAAGGTGCTCGACCACGTTGCCAAGATCGGCGAGCTCGACCTGGAGGGCGTTGCGCCGAGCACCCATGTGGTGGAGGTCACCGGCGCGCTGCGGCCCGATGAGCCCCGCCCGTGCCTGCCGCGTGAGGTCGCGCTCGCGTCCGCGCCCGCGATCAGCGAAGACGGGTTCCTCGTTCCCAGCCCGCAGGCATGAGCGACGCAGAGATCATCGGGCTCTCTGCGGGCGAGGCCGCCGCCGCGGTGATCGCTGGCGAGTTGGATGAGCGCGAGCTGTACGATGCTTACCACCGCCGATCGCTTGAGCATGGCGGCTCCGATGCCCTGAACTGCCTTACCTGGGTCGGCGAGGCAGGCGAGTCTGGAGGCGCCTCGCAGCGGCCTCTTGGCGGTGTGCCTCTGGCCGTCAAGGACCTGTTCTGCACCGAGGACGTGCCGAGCCAGTCGGGCTCGAAGATCCTGGAGGGCTACCGGCCGCCCTACACGGCCACCGCGGTGAGCAAGCTGCAGCATGCCGGCGCGAAGATGCTGGCCAAGACCAACCAGGACGAGTTTGCGATGGGCTCCTCCAACGAGAATTCGGCCTTCGGGCCGGTCCGCAACCCCTGGGACCGCGGCAGGGTACCCGGCGGCTCTTCCGGTGGCAGCGCCGCGGCCGTGGCCGCCGGACTTGCGCCATGGGCGCTTGGCACCGACACCGGCGGCTCGATCCGCCAGCCCGCGGCGCTGTGCGGGATTGTGGGCCTGAAGCCCACCTATGGCGCCGTCTCGCGCTACGGGATGATTGCCTTCGCCTCATCGCTCGACCAGGCGGGGCCGCTCACGCGCAATGTCGCCGATGCCGCATTGATGCTGCGCCACATGGTTGGCCAGGACGAGCAGGACGCGACCTCACTGGTCTTCCCCGAGCCGATATCGATCCCGGACGGCGCCAGGCTGGAAGGGGTGCGAATCGGCGTGGCTGCCGAGCTGAGCGCCGGCGGCGGCATCGAATCCAATGTGGCCGAGGCGTTCGAGCGCACCGTGAAACTCGCGCAGGATCTGGGCGCCATCGTGAAGACGGTCGAGCTGCCGCACGCGCCGCACGCGCTGGCGGCCTACTACGTGCTTGCGCCGGCGGAGTGCTCCTCGAACCTGGCTCGCTTCGACGGGGTGCGCTATGGGCTGCGGGCGGAGCCGAGCGCAGATTCGGTCGACGGTGAGCGCGGCCTGCTCGGTATGTACACCCACACGCGCCACGATGGCTTCGGCGCCGAGGTCAAGCGCCGGATCATGCTCGGCACATACGCGCTCTCCGCCGGCTACTACGACGCCTACTATGGCCGCGCGCAGCGTGTACGTACGAAGATCGCTGAGGACTTCAAGAAGGCCTTCGCCGAGGTGGATTTCATCGTCACCCCGACCTCTGCGACCGTCGCCTTCGAGTTGGGGGCGCTCACCGACGACCCGTGGGCGATGTACATGAACGACTACTTCACCGTGCCTATGTCGCTGGCCGGCATCCCCGCGATTTCGATCCCCTGCGGCCTCGGCGGAGCTGGCCTTGGCCCGAGCGGCGAGGGCCTGCCTGTCGGCTTTCAGATCGTCGGCCCCGCGTTCAGCGAGAACCGCATCCTGGCCGCCGCTCACGCGCTGGAGGCGGCGATCGGCTTCGACTCCACCGCCGCATTCGCATGAGCGCCATCGAGTATGAGCCCGTGATCGGGCTGGAGATTCACGTTCAGCTCTCCACTGCGACGAAGATGTTCTGTGGCTGCGAGCTCTCGTTCGGAGAGCCGCCGAACACGCGCACCTGCCCGGTCTGCCTAGGCCTGCCCGGTGCGCTGCCGGTCGCCAACGAGATGGCCGTGCACTACGGGCTGATGATCGGGATGGCGCTCGGCAGCGAGCTCGCGCCACGCTCGATCTTCCACCGCAAGAACTATTTCTATCCCGATCTGCCCAAGGGCTACCAGATCTCCCAGTACGACGAGCCGCTGTGTCGCGGCGGGCACCTGGGGGAGGTCCGCATCCACCGTGTGCACCTAGAGGAGGACGCGGCCAAGCTGATCCACGTCGGCGCCAGCGGCCGCATTCATGGCTCCGACGCGAGCATCGTGGACTTCAACCGGGGCGGCACGCCGCTTGCGGAGATCGTGACCGAGCCCGACATTCGCACCGCCGAGCAGGCGGCGGAGTGGCTGCGCCTACTGCGGGTCACGTTGCGGCGTCTGGGGGTAAGCGACGTGAACATGGAGGAGGGCTCGCTGCGCTGCGATGCCAACATCTCGCTGCGTCGCGCCGGCAGCGAACAGCTTGGCGTCAAGACCGAGCTCAAGAACATGAATTCCTTCCGCTTCATCGAGCGTGGCATCAAGGCCGAGCTCGTGCGCCAAGAGAAGCTCCTGCGTGCCGGCCAGCAGGTCGTGCAGGAGACGCTGCACTTCGATCCCGCCTCTGGCCGCATCACCTCGCTGCGGAGCAAGGAGCAGGCGCACGACTACCGCTACTTCCCCGAGCCCGATCTGCTGCCGATCGCGATCTCGGCGCAGATGCTGCAGCAGGCGCGCGAGGCGATGCCCGAGCTGCCCGCCGCGATGGCGGCCCGTCTCGTGCAGGAGCACAGCCTCAGCGTGGAAAGCGCAGAGCGGCTGGCCTTCAGTCAGGAGCTCGGGGACTACTTCGAGGCGGCGCTGAATGCATCGGTCGATCCCGCGGCGCCGCCGCAGGCGCTTGCTAACTGGTTGATCACCGATCTCAGCGGTCGCCTGGTCGAGGCGCAGGCACCGGCGCAGAGCAAGGTGGCACCGGCCGCGCTGGCAGCCCTGGTCGGGCTCGTGAGCGCAAAACGGATCAGTGTCGGCGCCGGCAGGCAGGTGCTGGACAGACTCGTGGCCGACGGCGGCGACCCGGCAGCGATCGTGGAGGCGGAGGGGCTTGCGGCGATGGACGACGGCGAGCAGCTGGCAGGCATCGTGGCGGCGGCGATAGCGGCCAACGCGGACGCCGTCGAGCGCGTGAAGGCCGGCAACGCCAAGGCCGTCGGCCCGATCGTGGGCTACGTGATGCGCGAGACCAAGGGCCGCGCCGACGGCGGCGAGGTCAACCGCCTGATCGCAGAGCAGCTCGGGGCCTGAAGGACTCGGCTGCGCCCGACCTGGCGGGCGTGCCCTCTGCCGGCATTGCAGAGAGTCAACCACGGCATATCTTGGACGACCGTCCAATGGAATCTCTTCCGAATGTGGGCACCATGCACCCATGAAGAGATCGCACTCACACCAGGCGGCTGCGGCTTCTCGGCGGTTCGTGCTTCTGCCAGAGGATCCGGTGGGCGAGTCAGGCGAGAGACCGCGGATCCGGCGCTACCAGCTGGCGAGCATAGGGCGGCGCTCAGCGTCCGACGGGGCGGACATCGCAATGGCGCGTCTTGCTGGGGAGCTTGGCCAATTCTTTCGCTCCGGTAGGTAGCGACACCAACGTTCTGTCCCGTGTCTCCCGCAGGGACAGGCGAGCGGTGGCTGGGCGGGTC
>DASYNI010000005.1:0-26275 GCA_036008645.1 Solirubrobacteraceae bacterium | reverse complement strand
CCCCCCCCCCCCCCACGCCGCGATCGGCGCTTTGCTCTAGGGCAGACGCTCCATGCCGGTGTGTTTCGTCTGCTCTAGCCTTCTTCGGCTGAGTTGCCCCCCGGCAGCTTGTTGTATGCGCAGCGGAAGTTCTGCGGTTCGGAGACCGGCTCAGAGCCCGCAAACCCACCCTTGGTTTCGTTCGAGTAGACCGTCACGTACTGCAGCGTCGCGGGAGCGGGATTTGCCGGCTCGGGCACCGGGTTGGGTTCGCCTGTGCGCGGATTGCCGGTGGAGCCCACGCTCACGCCCTCCGAGCCCGCCGCTTCAGAGCCGGCCGTAACGGTCACAAGCGTCGAACTCATCTCGCGCTGGTCTTTGAGCCCCACGGTGGGATCTTCGTCGACTGTCGCGGTGTCGCGGTTGTCGTTGATCGTCGACTCGAGCTTGACGCGCTTGGCGGCGCCGATCAGTTGGGCGGCGCTTGGCAGATAGCCCCCGGCCGCCACACAAGTCTGCGCAGCCCAGAAGTAGTTGTTCAGGCCAATGTCCTGGTTGGTGAGCGGATATGGGGAGTCTTCCAGGCACCACGTGCCGAGGTCGACGGTGTCCGCAGGACAACTCGGCTCGATTTCTGCGAGCTTCTTGCCGTCGATCTCGCCGGCGTCCTTGACCGTTGGAATCGCCGAGAGCGGGAACTTGCGATTGGCGCCGAGCAGAAGCAGCCCCCCGGGCAGGGGCCTGTTCGAAATCCGATGGCCGTCGATGGCCGGTGTGCCGGCGCTGCGTCCATGGCGGGCCCCACTTACGGCCTGGGCAATCGCATGGCGCGCCGCGTCTGCGGCACCGCTGCTCGCGACGATCAGGCTGATGATCGAGATCACCAGAGCCGCGGTGCCTGAATTTTTCGAAATGCGCTCTCGCATGGCTGATCGCCTCCTTGACGAGGACCTCTGGACTTAGGAGCGGCCGCCTCCTCCAAACAGCCGCCTGGCGCACCGCACGAGATTGACCGCACATCGCTGCCGTGATGTGAAGGTCTTGCGAACTCGGCGCGAGCGACGGCCTTAGTCCTCTATGTTTACGCATCGCGGAGGCGTTGTTTAAAGAGTTTACGCCCCGAACCACCGTGTGTTTACAAATTCTTCTCAAAAGACCGCCCAGCCATGTCGACGTCTGCTGCGCCAGCTGCGCCGGAGACTGTCCAGGACTCACCAAAAGGAGGCTGTTTGATGCGCCCCACGCGTACCGCGACGATCGTTGCGGTCTTCCTGCTCTCGCTGGCGCTTCCCGCCGCCGCCGCAGCGAAGGCCCTGCTGATCGACGGCTCGACCTCGATGTTCCCGCTCGTCACCCAGCTTGCGGCCGCCTACCACAAAGCCACCCACAAGCCCGAACCGAAAGTCGGCCAGGGCACCTCTGATGCGGGCATCAGCGACGTCAACGACGGCCGCGTCGACATCGCCGACGTCTCGCGCAACCCGATCATCGGGGTCGACCCCAAAGGCCTGATCTTCACGAAGGTCGCGCGCGACGGCGTCTGCGTGATCACCAACGACAAGAACCCCATCAAAAATTTCAGCACCGAAGAGATCAAGTCGATCTTCACGGGGACCATCCGTGACTGGAGCGAAGTGCCTGGCGCGGCGATCAGCGGACCGATCGATCTCGTGGACCGCGTCGCCTCCTCCGGTACCCAGCAGGCATTCGAGGACATCTTCCTGGGCGAAGGCACGAAGATCTCGCCGAGCGCGGAGGCGCAGGAGAGCAACGGCCTGGTCCAGAGCAAGGTCCGCACCGACGAAGACGCGATCGGCTTCGTCTCCTTCGCCTTCACTGGAGGCGTCAACGCGGTCGGCTACCAGGGAGTTGCATGCAACCTGCAGAACTCGAAGTCCGGCCAGTACCAGGGCGTGCGTAACTTCTGGATGGTCACCAAGGGCAAGCCCAAAGGGGAAAGCAAGCAGTTCATCGAATGGGTGACCAGCTCGAAAAACCCCACCGCATACAAAATCATCTCCTCGGATTGGGTCCCAGTCCATCCGTGAGCGCTGACCCCGCCACGCAGCACGGCAGGCGGCGCGGCAGTCCCCGCAGTCAAGAGAGGCGCGCCGAGCTCACGCTCGGCGCGATCTCCGTCTGCGTACTGGTCTTCATCGGCCTGCTGGTGGCGATCGTCTTTACGGAAGGCTGGCCGTCCTTCGCCCACAACGGCTACTACCAATGGTTCCTGCCCGGCGGAGATGTCGAAACGCAGTTGCGGGCGATCTTCAGTGGGCCGACCGAAGCGGCCCACTACGTCTACCACCTGCGTGCCTGGCCGATCTTGTGGGACACGATCCTGGTCACCGGCGGCGCGGTGGCGATCGGCCTGCCCTTCTCGATCTTCGCCGCCATCTTCATTGCCGAGCTCTCGCCGCTGCCGCTGCGGCGCATCCTCAACCCGGTCGTGCGGCTGCTGGCAGCGGTGCCTTCGGTGGTCTACGGCCTGATCGGCATCCTCGCCGTCGCACCCTGGATCGAACACAACTTCATCTCGCAGGCCGACAAGCACTCGGTCCAGGCGATCGTGCAGCTGACGGGCCCGAACCTCACGCTGGCCACGTTGATCCTCGCCGTGATGATCTGCCCGATCATGATCGCGCTGATTGCAAGCGCGCTCGCGACGGTGCCCCGCAGCTGGGTAGAGGGCTCTGAAGCACTCGGCGCCAACCGCTGGCGCACGACCTCCAAGGTCTCCCTGCGAACCGTCAGGCCGGCGATCGTGGCCGCAACCGTGCTTGCAACCGGACGCGCGCTAGGCGAGTCGATCATGATTGAGATGGTCGGTGGCAGCCGACCGTTCGCGCCCAACCTGGCCGACGGCAAGATCTTCTTCTTCGAGCCGATCCAGACACTGGCGGCAACGATCCTTGCCAACTTCGAGGGCCTCTCGACGGTGCCGCTGGGACAGACGCTCTATGCGATGGCGGGCGTGCTGCTCCTCTCCTGTGCGCTGCTCTCGCTTGCGGGATGGGCGATCAGGCGACTGATGCTGGGGCGCTACGGGATCGGGGTCTGATGGCATCGGTGGCCCAGCCACCCACGCCGATCGCCGGCAAGGGCCGCGACAGCGTGCGCTCATGGCCGCTCGGCGACCAGATCGCCTACGGCGTGTCCTGGGGCACGGGCCTGCTGCTGTGCGTGATCGCGGGCGCGATCGTGCTCTTCATGCTGTTCAAGGGCCTCTCCTACCTACGCCTGAGCCTGCTCTTCTCCTCGCCCTCTCCCAGCCTCGACCAGAGTCAGTCCGGCGGCTTTCTGGACCCGATCGAGGGCACCCTGCTGCTGACCACGATAGGCACGCTGATCGCCGCGCCGATCGGAATCTCCATCGGCAGCTGGCTGAGCGAGCACGCACGGCCGCGCTGGCTGGCGCGCATGGTCGAGTCGGGCGTGGAAATGATCGCCGGCGTGCCGAGCATCGTGCTGGCGATCTTCGCGATCCTGGTCTTCTCCAAGCCGGTGTTCGCGTTCCTCTCTGAAACCTCCTCCGGTGGATCGGTCTTCGCCCGCTCGTTCATCAACGCCGGACTGATGATGTCGCTGATCGCGCTGCCGCTGATCGTCGGCGCCACGCGCGAGGCGCTGAATCAGGTACCCGCCCATGTGCGCGAGGCCTCATATGCGCTTGGGCACACGAAGGCCACAACGCTGCGGCGGGTGTTGCTGCCCGCCAGTCGTCCCGGAATCGCCACCGGGATCGTGCTCGGGATGGGCCGGATCATCGGCGACACCGCGATCGTGCTGATCGTGCTTGGCCAGACCGCACGGCTCGAGCCCGCGGGCGGCACGCCGGTGCTCTCGCTGCTGCGCGGCACCGGCTCGACGCTGACCAGCTACGTCTACGAAAATTCCCCCGCCGGCGAAGGCCACGCCCCCCAGAAGGCATATGCGGCAGCGTTCGTGCTGCTGATGATGGTGCTGGCGATCAACGCGATCGCGATGCGGCTCAGCCGCGGCGCAGGAGAGGCGGTGCAATGGATCCGCTGATGCCCCCGCCGGCGCGGAGGATCGCCGTCGATCGGCACCCCACGGTCGTGGCCCCCGCCGGCGGCGCCGCCGCCACGCTTGGGCCTGCGGCTTTGACACCACCGGTCCCGCCGCCCCCGGCCTCGCAAAACGGCAGCGCCGTCCACCGGGCACCCAGCGCACACGTGGCGGAGCGGATGCGACTGGAGTCGCTGTGGCTCGGCTATGGCGAGCGCTGGGTGGTGCGCGACGTGAATCTGCCCGTGCGCCAAGGCGAGGTCCTGGCATTGATCGGCGCCTCCGGGTCGGGCAAGACGACGCTGCTGCGCTCGCTCAACCGCCTGACCGAGATCACGCCGGGGGCAACGCGTGCCGGGTACGTGACGCTCGACGGAGAGGAGGTGATGGGGATCGAGGTGACGCAGCTGCGCCGCCGCATATCGATGGTCTTCCAGCAGCCCAACCCGTTTCCGATGAGCATCTTCGAGAACGTCGCCTATGCGCTGCGCGAGCCAGGAGCTCGCCCTGGCCTGCGCCCGGGCAGGAGCTCGCGCCGGCGCTCAGAGCTGAGCGACCAGGTCGTCGGCGCTCTGCAGCGGGCGGGGCTCTACGAGGAGGTCGCAGACGAACTGGACCGACCCGCGCTGCGGCTCTCCGGCGGCCAGCAGCAGCGGCTGTGCATCGCGCGCGCGCTGGCCGTCAAGCCGGAGGTGCTGCTGCTAGACGAGCCCTGCTCGGCGCTTGACCCGATCTCCACGGCGACGATCGAGGAGCTGATCGTGGGTCTCCGCGAGACGGTCGCCGTCGTGATCGTCACCCATAACCTCCAGCAGGCCCGGCGGGTGGCAGACCACGTCGCGTTCATGCACCTCGGCGAGCTGGTCGAGTACGGCCCCAGCAATCAGATCTTCGAGGCGCCCAAGCATCAGCGCACCCACGACTATGTTGCCGGGGTGTTTGGGTGATCGCACGGGCAGCGCGAATCGGCGCAAGCGCCGTGCTCGCGACGCTGACGCTCAGTGGCTGTGCGAACAACATCCAGCGCAGTGCGAAGCTCGAATGCATCCGGCTGCGGCACCTTGCCGCGATCAAAGCGGCCCGCGTCGATCGCAAAGCCGAGGCTAGCGACTGCCGCGCAGCGTGATCCCCTCGATCACGTGCGCCACCGTCTCACACGCGTCGATCGCCGCCTCCAGCGACTCGAAGATGTCCTTCCAGCGAATCACGACCATCGGGTCCGCACCGCCAGCGAAGAGCGCCGCGACGCCGTCGCGCAGGAGATTGTCGCCGATGTTCTCCAGGCGGTGGATCTCGACCAGCCAGGCTGAGACGTCGCTGCCGGCGGTGAGGCTACGCAGCGCCTGCAGGACCTGCTCAGAGGCGGCCACCAACACGTCGGCCAGCTCGACGGCCCGCTCCATCGGCGCTTCGATGCCATAGAGGCCAAGCAGCGCCGCGGTCTGCTCGGTGTGATCGACGATGTCGTCGAGCGCCGTGGCAAGCGCAAATCCTTCGCCCGCCTCAAACGGAGCCTTCACACGCTTTGAACCCCTGATCCGGTAGATGATGTCGTGGGTGATCAGGTCGCCCTGCTGCTCACACTCCCCGATCTCCTTGGCCAGCGATGCGCGCTCGGGGAAGTCGGCGAGCAGATCGCGCATCAGGCGGCTGGCGCGCAGAACCACTTCGCCGGCTCGGTCGAGCAGGTCTGCCAGGTCGCCGTCAACGCTTCGCCGCAGCGCACTCATCGCCGCAGCGTACTGCGGTGAGGCGCTCTGCGCCGCCCACCCATGGCCGCGGTGACGGCCAGAAGCGCAATCGTTGCGGTCGTTCACTCGTTGTTCACAAGTCGGTCACGAGGGCGCAACTATTCAGCGAGGGGTGAGCCGACAGTCTGTCGGCCAGTGGCAGCTTCGCATGAGAACGCCGGGGTCGCAACGTCCATTGACGGCGCGGGTGCCCTCATGCGCACCGTGCCCGTCGCGGTCGACGGGATGCTGCACGTGGGCGAGTTGGAGATCAGGCCCGATGAGGGGCTTGCGCTGGCCAGCGGCCAAGCGCTGATGCTCTCGGTGCGCGAGTTCGCGCTACTGGTCGCGCTGGCCCGCCGCGCTGGCACGATCGTCTCGCGCGAGGAGCTCTACGACTCTGTTTGGGGCGGCCCGATGCGCTCCGGGGACCGTTCTGTGGACGTGTACGTAAGCAAGCTGCGGGGCAAGCTGGAGCGCGTCCTGCCCGACCGGCGGTTCATCCACACCCACGCCGGCTTCGGCTACCGACTCCATCCACAACCTTCACGAGATCTTTACAACGGTTCGATCGCCGGCTGAGCACACTCCGCAAGGCACTGGGCCGGTACGAACGCTACCGCCGACTCACGCGCAAACGACAAGCCAGAGGAGATGGCAGTGATGATCAGAAAGTTCGGCGCGCTGGCCTCGGCCGCGCTGCTCACGCTGGGGGTCGCCGCATGCGGCTCCTCCAAAGAAGAAAAAAGCAGCACGGGCACGACGGGCGGGTCCAAGACGCTGGTGGGGGCCGGCAGCACGCTGATCGCTCCGCTGATCACCGGCGAGTGGATCCCCAAGTACGCCGAAAAGACGAAGGTCGCGGTTACCTATGGCCCGATCGGCAGCGGCGGCGGGATCTCGCAGATCACCGCCCGCACCGTCGACTTCGGCGCCAGCGACGCACCGCTGACCGAAGACGAGTTCAAAGAAGCCAAAGGCGTGGTCCAGATCCCCTGGGCGCTGGCGGCGACCGACATCGCATACAACGTGGAAGGCATCGGCAACCAGCTCAAGCTGAGCGGCCCGGTGTTGGCTGAAATCTACGCGGGCAAGATCACGACCTGGAACGACTCCAAGATCGCGGCCCTGAACCCAGGCGTCAAACTGCCCTCGGAGAAAATCACGCCTGTCTATCGCTCCGATGGAAGTGGCGACACCTACGCCTTCACCAACTTCCTCTCGCATGTGAGCCCGGAATGGTCCTCCAAGTACGGCAAGTCCACGCAGGTCAGCTTCCCGGTCGGGATCGGCGGCAAGGGCAACTCGGGCGTGGCCGCAAACATCACCAGCACGAACGGCTCCATCGGCTACCTCGCGATCGCCTACGTGCTGGCGAACAAATTCGACTACGCACTGATCGAAAACGCCGCCGGCAAGTTCCCCGTGCCTGGGATCCCGAGCATCGAGGCTGCCGCCAAGACGCTGAAATCGATCCCTGCCAACAACGAAGTGTCGATCGTGGACCCGCCCGCCTCGGCGCCGGAAGCGTACCCGATCTCTACGTTCACCTACGCGCTTGTGCCGCAGAAGAGCAGCAAGGCGGAAACGCTCAAGCCGTTCCTGAAGTGGGCGATCACGACCGGCCAGGAATTCGGCCCGAAGCTCGACTTCGCGCCGCTTCCGCCGGAAATCGTCGCCGCAGACGAAGCAACGATCGGCAAGATCGAAAGCTGATCGCGACGGCTCCCGTCCGTCATCCCCGTGCCGAGCCCTGCGGAGGCGCTGCGCCTCTGCAGGGCGGCGGGGCGACACGTTTCGCGAGCGGCCTTGACGCGTCGATACCGCCGCTTCGCTACGTTGACATTCCTTTGACATCCGGCTGACCGTCGTGGCTGCTTCGTCGTCCCTCTCCCCTTCCCCTCAATCGCCATTGACCTCGCGAATGCGGCGCGGCCTGGCCGACCGTATGGGCGACCCGACGCTGCGCTTGCTGACGAGCGTCGCCTCGCTGGCAGCCGTGGTGCTGCTCGTGCTAGTCGTATACAAGGTCTTCGACCAGGCCGGCGAATCCTTCTCGCACTTCGGCCTGGGATTCATCTTCAAAACCGAATGGAATCCGGTCACTAAGCAGTTCGGCGCCGGCGACTTCCTCTTCGGCACGGCCGTGACCACCTTCGCGGCAATCCTGATCGCCGCGCCGATGTCGATCGCGATCGCGCTGTTCCTGACTGAGCTCGCGCCGCGACAGACACGCCGCCCGGTCGCCACGCTGGTCGAACTGCTAGCTGCGATCCCCAGCGTCGTGCTCGGTCTGTGGGGCATCATCGTGCTCTCGCCGCTGCTCGTGAAAACGATCGAGCCGGCGCTGAAGTCGGCACTCGGCTGGATCCCGCTCTTCTCCGGCACGCCCTCGCCTGTGGGCCTGCTGCCCGCGATCCTGATCCTCACGATCATGGCTGTGCCGATTATCTCGGCGGTCACGCGCGAGGTCTTTGAAACCGTGCCCAGCGACCTGAAGGAGGGTGCACTCGCGCTCGGTGCCACGCGCTGGGAGATGGTGCGGATGGTGATCCTGCCCTACTCGCGCACCGGGATCGTGGGCGCAACCATCCTCGGCATGGGCCGGGCGCTGGGCGAGGCGATCGCGGTCACGATCGTGATCGGCCACACCCCACGGATCGGAGCCTCGCTCTTTGAATCGGGCGACACGCTCGCCAGCCGGATCGCCTCCGAGTATCAGGGCGCAACCAGCACTCTGCAAATCTCCTCGTTGGCCTACCTGGGAGCGATCCTGCTAGTGCTGGCCCTGATCGTGAACGTGATCGCCCGTCTGATCGTGCGGCGCGCCCACCCGAAGATCCCGACCACACCGGGGATCGTGCGATGAGCTACGCCGCATCGCCTCCGAGCGGGAGGGCGGGACCTGGTCCCGCTCTGAGCGGAGACCGCCGGCTGCGCCGGCGAAAGCTCGTCAACCGTGTGATGGAGGTAAGCGCTTCGATCGCCGCGCTGATTGCGGTCGCGGTGCTTGCGATCGTGATCATCTCAGTGGTCAGCAAGGGAATCGGCGCGATCAACCTCGAATTCCTGACCAAGAACGCACCCGTGTTTGGCCAGAGCGGCGGCGGGATCGCAAACGCGATCGTCGGCACCGCGATCCTGGTCGCGCTTGCGAGCCTGATGGCGGTTCCGGTCGGGATCCTGATCGGCATCCACACCTCCGAGTTCGCCGGCGCGCGCCTGGCCGGCTCAGTGCGCTTCGCGCTGGACCTGCTCAACGGCGTGCCGACGATCGTGACCGGCATCTTCGTCTTCGGCCTGCTGATCGTCGGCAAAGCTCAAAGCGGATGGGCGGGCGCCTTCGCGCTGGCGATCATCATGCTGCCGATCGTGGCCCGCTCGGCCCACGAAGTGCTTGCGCTGGTGCCCAAGGCGATGAAGGAGTCGGCGCTGGCGCTCGGGGTCTCGCGCTGGAAGATGGTGCTGCGGATCGTCGTGCCGACGGCAGCCAGCGGCATGATCACCGGCGCGCTGCTGGGCGTGGCCCGCGTCGCCGGCGAGACCGCCCCGCTGCTGTTCACCACTTCGATTTTTGCCAACGAAGTCTCCACTAACCCGGCCGGCGCGCTGGCGTCGATCCCGGTCAAGATCTTCTCGCTGACCGAAGAACCGAGCCCCAGCGCGCACTCCCAGGCGTGGGGCGCAGCGCTGCTGCTGATCTTTTTCATACTCCTGCTGAACGTGCTCGCGCGCGCGATCTACGCGCGCAGCAGCAGGCGCGGCCGGAGGGTGCAGTGAGCCCCCGCGAAAACCGCCTGTGGCCCTGCGCCGCTGCTACGACCCTCGGCACCGCTTGCCGAGCACCAAGCAGATCCGCCTATCCTGCCAACGAGGACTGTGAGGAGCAACGGTGAGCAGCTACGACGGGCAGAGCGACCCGCAAAGAGCGATGGGGCAAAGGCAGCCGCAGCCTCCCGTGGACGCTGATCTCCCTTCCCTGCCCACCTCGGCGCCCGCCGCCCAGAGCGGCCCGGCCACCCGCGGGTCCGGTGCGCCCGCCAGGGAAGTGGCGATCGAGCAGCTGAAAGCCTTCTACGGCGGAAGCGAACAGCTCAAGGGCATCGACCTGACCTTCGAGCCAAACCAGGTGACGGCGATCATCGGGCCCTCCGGCTGCGGCAAGTCGACGATGATCCGCTGTATCAACCGCATGCACGAGGAGATCCCCGGCGCGCACGCGGATGGCCGGGTGCTGCTCGACGGCGCCAACGTCTATGGCGAGGGAGTGGACGTGGTGGCCGTGCGCCGCCTGATCGGCATGGTCTTCCAGCGGGCCAACCCTTTCCCCACGATGTCGATCTACGACAACGTCGCGGCCGGACTGCGGCTGACAGGGCG
This sequence comes from Solirubrobacteraceae bacterium, assembly GCA_036008645.1. GTDB lineage: Bacteria > Actinomycetota > Thermoleophilia > Solirubrobacterales > Solirubrobacteraceae > Palsa-744. Next base: position 16,157 of record DASYNI010000005.1, on the reverse strand, counting down.
CCGCCGCGACCTCGATCGCAAGGTGGAGGAGGCGCTGCGCGGCGCAGGCCTCTGGGAGGAGGTCTCCGGGCGCCTCTCATCGCCCGGGATCGGGCTCTCGGGCGGACAGCAGCAGCGGCTGTGCATCGCGCGCTCGCTGGCGGTCGAGCCCGAGGTGCTCTTGATGGACGAGCCCTGCTCGGCGCTTGACCCGATCGCGACGCTGAAGATCGAGGAACTGATCGAGGATCTCAAGCAGCGGGTGACAATCGTGATCGTGACCCATAACATGCAGCAGGCCGCACGAGTCGCCGACCGCACCGCCTTCATGCTGGACGGGCGCCTGATCGAGGTCGGCCCCACGCAGGACATCTTCACCAACCCGCGCGACACCCGCACAGAGGAATATGTCACCGGAAAGTTCGGCTGATCCGATCTACCCGCACCGCGCCGAGCCCACGGCCGGCCGCGCCCACTTCCAACAGCAGCTGCTGGAGCTGGAGGACCGCGCGCTCGGCGGCCTGGACATCGTGGTTGAGCAGCTCGACCGCACGATGGAATCGCTGGAGCACCAGGACGTCGAGCTGGCGGAAATGGTGATCGCCGACGACGACCGCGTCGACGGGCGCTACCTGGAGGTCCACCAGGGCATCCTCTCGCTGCTGGCGCTGCAGGCGCCCGTGGCCGGCGACCTGCGCCTGGTCGCGGCGCTGCTGCACGTGATGAAGAACATCGAGCGGATGGGCGACCAGTGCGTGAACATCGCCAAGGTGATCCCGCTCTCCGGCTACGAGCCGCCGATACGCCCTGAGCTGCAGGAGAAGCTGATGAAGATGGGCGCCTGCGCCCGCTCGGAGGTGACCCAGAGCAAGGCCGCCTTCCACAGCCGCGACGTCGCGCTGGCCGAGGACCTGGTCCGCCAGGACCGCGAGATCAATCGGCTGAACCGCGAAATCTTCCGCCTGGCGCTGGAGATCGGCGACGACGCCGACACGCGCGAGTGGGCGATGCACATGATCCTGGTCGCCCGGGCGCTGGAGCGGATCGGCGACAACGCCGTGGACGTGGGCGAGCAGGTCGCCTTCGTGGTCACCGGCCTCTTCCGCGAGTTCTCAGACTCCTCGCACCGCGCCGCGCCGCCCTCTATCTGACGGCGGCCGGCTCAGACGGTGGTGTAGAAGATCATCGCCACCCCGAAGAGCAGGCAATAGATCGCAAACGGCGTCAGCGTCCTGGTCTGAAACCAGCGCACCAGGAAGGCTACGGTGAAGAAGGCGGCGATCCCAGCCGCGAGAGCGGCCACAACCGCCTGGCCGCGTACCCCATTGCCATGCGGCCCGAGCAGATCAGGCAGCTTGAAGAGCCCCGCGGCAAGGATGATCGGCGTGGCCAGCAGGAAGGCGAAGCGGGCCGCGTCGCTGTGATCGAGGCCGCGTGCGAGCCCAGCGCCCATGCAGACACCCTCTCGGCTGATGCCCGCGAGCAGCGCAGTGGACTGCGCAGCACCGATAACCGCGGCCTCGCGGTACTCCATCGTGCCGAGCTCCCGGTAGCCGTCGGGCTTGGCGCCCTCACGGATCGCCAGTTCACGCACCTCCGCACGGCGGCGATAGCGCTCCGCCGCCAGCAGCACGAAACCGTTGATCGTGAGGAAGATCGCAGCCGCCTCCGGCTTGGCAAACAGCACGCGCAGCTGGTGCTCCAGGGCAATGCCAAGGATACCGGCGGGGATGCTCGCGACGATGATCAGCCAGGCCAAGCGCTCGGTCGGCGTCTCGATGCGGCGCTTACCGAGCGTGGCGAAGAACGCGCGCACGATCAGCACCCATTCACGCCGGTAGTAGACGAGCAGGCCGAGCGCGCTGCCGACGTGCAGCATCACCACGAACGCGAGCCAGAAGGACTCCGACTGCGACTGCGCTTTGACCAGGCCCGTCCACCCGAAGAGTGTGGGCAGCAGCACCGTGTGCCCGAGGCTCGAGATCGGGAAGAGCTCGGTGACGCCCTGCAACAGGCCCAGCACGATCGCCTGGAAGTAGGTTATGGCGGAGGCCAGGACGAGCGGCATGCGGGCGCGAGACTAGCCTATGCCGCGGCCAGAGCTGCCGGATGCAGCCCGAATCGCGTGAGTTTCCTCTTATGAAACCGCCCGCCGGCCGTGTCCCGCCGCGAAGCGGCCGATCCCGCTCACTGCGGGTTTTCCTGCACACGATTTGTGAAGATCCTGTGACGTTTCTTGCACCGACACCCACGCCACCCGCCGGCTCACTTAGACTCCTGCCCAGATGGCCGTAAGCATCGGTGCCAAGGAAGAAGCGATGCCGTCGATCCCCGCAGGGGGGGCCGGCGCCAGCCGAACAGGGAGGGACGCCACGTTGCGGATCGCAGTGCTGGACCGCGACAGCGGTTTCATCCAGGTTCTCGGCAAGCGACTCGACCGCTTGGGCCACGAGCATCGCGTGCTCGGCGGGCCGGTGCCGGTGGAGGCGGTGACCGCGATGAGGCTGAGCGCGCTGGTGATCGACCTCACCGTCCTTGGCCACCAGGCCTGGGAGTGGCTCGAGCGTCTCTGCGATGCGCTGCCGGAGCTCGGCGTCGTCGTCTGCACCGGCCCCTCGACCGTGGCTCAGCGCGTGCGCGGCCTGCGCCTGGGAGCCGACGACTGGATCACCAAGCCGACGCACCCCGAGGAGGTGATCGCACGCGTGGAGAGCGTCGTGCGGCGCCGTCGCCGGGCGACCGGCAAGGTGGAGGCCAAGCCGATGGTCGCCGGCGAGGTCGAGGTGCGGCCCGATCGCTTCCAGGCCTTCGTGGGCGGACATTCGCTGGAGCTGACCAGGCGCGAGTTCGAGCTGATCCAACTGCTCTCCGCCGCCGAAGGGCGTGTGCTGGAGCGCGAGGAGATCTATTCGCGCCTGTGGGGCTATGCAATGGTCAGGGGCGATCGCTCGGTGGACGTGTTCGTGCGCAAGCTGCGCCAGAAGCTGGAGAAGGCCTCGCCGCAGTGGCGCTACATCCACACGCACTTCGGCATTGGCTACCGTTTTGCGGCCGAGCCCGCCGACGGCCCGCAGTCCGATGCGCCGGAGGACGCCGCCGAGCGCCGCTCAGACCTCGGCGGTGGCCTTGCCCGCGATCAGCGCGAGCTCGAGCGGACGCAGCAGGACGGCGAGCTCGCCGGCTGCGCCGCGTAGACGAACTATCGCCAGGCCGCCCTTCTTCAGGCTCACAGGGGCGCCCGTGAGATCGCCGATCACAATCGCAAGATCCGGTTCGTGACCGACCAGCAGCAGTCGCGCCTCGGCGGAGAGGACGGCGAGGTCGCCAAGCGCCTGAGCCGCTTCGTAGCCTTCTGCCAGGGGGAGATGCTCGCGCATCGGATCCGCCAGCTTCTCCCCCGCGGCCTGGGCTGCCAGCTGCGCGGTCTGCATCGAGCGCACCTTCGGGCTGAACAACACGGCCTCGAACTCGACATCCATGCGCGCGATCGCGGCGCCCGCGGCGATCGCCTGGTGCTCGCCGCGCGGCGTCAGGGCGCGCTCGGGGTCCGGACGCGCGCCATGAGGCTCGGCGTCGGCATGACGGAGAAGCCACAATTGGCGAGCCATACGCTTGTGCGAGCATAGTGGCTGTGAGCACGATGAGTCAGACCCAGGCCCACAACCAGCTGCGCGCTCCTTCGTCGGCTGCCGGCAAGTCTCTGCGGGACTCTGCGCTCTACATCAACCGCGAGCTCTCCTGGCTCGACTTCAACGAGCGCGTCCTGCAGCTCGCCGAAGACCCGAAGGTGCCGCTGCTGGAGCGCGTGAAGTACTGCGCGATCTACACGACCAACCTCGACGAGTACTACATGGTGCGCGTCGCCGGCCTGCACGACCAGATCGATGCCGGGGTCGACGTCGCCGGGCAGGACGGGCTCACCCCAAGCGAGACGATCGCGGCGATCAGAGCGCGTGTGATCGAGCTCGGCGTCCGCTTGACCGCATGCTTTGCCGGCGACCTGCGCGGCAAGCTCGCCCAGCAAGGCATCCACGTGCTGCGCTACGAGCAGCTGGAGAGCGAGCAGCGTGCGGAGGCAGCCGAGCGATTCAGGCGCACGATCTTCCCGGCGTTGACGCCGCTTGCCGTAGCCCCGGGCAGACCCTTCCCCTACATCTCGAACCTCTCACTCAGCCTCGCAGTGCTCGTGCGCGATCCGATCAGCGGGCAGACGGTGTTTGCACGCGTGAAGGTACCGAGCGAGATCCTGCCCCGCTTCGTGCGGGTGCACGGCGCCCACGAGCAGAGCGGGCAGGATGGCCAGGCAGAGCAGTCGATCACCTTCGTGCCGCTTGAGGAGGTAATCGAGCGCCACCTCGACGCGCTCTTCCCCGGCATGGAGATCGTCGACTCGGCCGTGTTCAGGGTGACTAGAGACGCCGATCTGGAGGTCTCCGACGACGCCGCCGACCTGTTGCAGGCTGTCGAGGACGAGCTTCGCCGCCGGCGTTTCGGCGAGCTGGTGCGCGTGGAGATTGACGCGGCAATGTCGGACCGGCTGCGTGAGGAGCTGATCGGCCTACTCGGCGTGGAGCCCGACGAGGTCTATCCAGTGCAGGGGCTGCTGGACATGGGATCGCTCTCTCAGATTGCGGGGCTGCCGGGGATGCCCGATCTGCGTTTCCCGCCATTTGCCGGCGTTACCCATCCTCGCCTGCAGGGCAGTGAGGGCGAGCGCCCGGACGTCTTTGCCGCGATGCGTGAGGGCGACATTCTCGTCCACCACCCCTACGATTCCTTCGCCACCTCCGTGGAGCGCTTCGTCGAGCAAGCCGTCTGCGACCCGGGCGTGCTCGCGATAAAGCAGACCGTCTACCGCACAAGCGATGACTCGGCCATGGTGCCGGCGCTGATGCAAGCAAGCGAACGCGGCAAGCAGGCGGTCGCGCTGGTGGAGCTCACCGCGCGCTTCGACGAGCGCACCAACATCCACTGGGCCAAGGCGCTGGAGGAAGCCGGCGTGCACGTCGTCTACGGGCTGCCCGCGTTGAAGACCCACGCCAAGTGCGTGCTGGTGGTCAGGCGCGAGGGCGACGGGGTGCGCAACTACGTCCACATCGGCACCGGCAACTACCACTCGATCACCGCCCGCCTCTACACCGACTTCGGGTTGATGACAGTCGACGAGCAACTCGGCGCCGACGTCGCGGACATGTTCAACTACCTCACCGGCTTCGGCCGGCCCCAGCACTACCGCCAGGTGCTGACAGCACCCGACCAGCTGCGCGAGGGCATGGTCGAGCAAATCGAGCGCACGATCGCCTCGCATACCCCTGAGTCTCCCGCACGAATCGCGATGAAAATGAATGCACTCGTGGACGGCGGCTGCATCAGGGCGCTCTACCGCGCCTCCCAGGCGGGCGTGAAGGTTGACCTCAACGTGCGCGGAATCTGCTGCCTGCGCCCGGGCCTGCCCGGCATCTCGGAGAACATCACGGTCGTCTCGATCGTGGGCCGCTTCCTTGAGCACTCACGTGTCTACGTCTTCCAGCGCGGCGGCACGCAGACCGTCTACATCGCCTCCGCCGACCTGATGCCCCGCAACCTCGACCACCGCGTCGAGCTGGCCGCGCCCGTGCACGACCCCGAGCTGCAGGGCGATCTGCTTGACACCCTCGAACGCGCCTTCGCGGACAACCAGTTCTCCTGGTATCTGCATCCCGACGGCGTCTGGCGGCGGCGCAAGGCCGCACAGGGAGGGCCCCCGCGCAACCTGCAGCAGGAGCTGATCGACCTGCACCTGCGCCGCGCAGCGCTCGGCGAGGGCCCTCAGCCGGCCATCGCGGGCAGCGCCGCAAGCGTCTCGCGCAGATCCTCCACGGAGCGGTAGGCCAGGCCCAGCAGGTGGTCGTGGCGGTGGCGCACGATGCCCTGCTCGTCGATCACGATCGCGGCTCTCCTTGTCACCCCGAGACGGCGAGCGTAGGCGCTGTAGAGCTGCGCGACCTCGCCACCGGGGTCTGAGAGCAGCGGCACGTTCAGCTTGTGCTTGCTCGTGAAGGCCTCGTGGGAGTCCACGCTCTGCGCGGAGATCCCGACCACGAGGGCGTCCAGGTCGGCCAGCTCCTGCGGCCTGTCGCGATAGGAGCAGAACTGGCTCGTGCACACAGGCGTGTTATCGCCCGGGTAGAAAAGCAGCACCACGCGCTTGCCGCGTTGCTCGGAGAGCCTGAAAGGACCCTCGGTGCCCTGGAGCTCGAAGTCTGGCGCCGGATCCCCGACACCCGGTGTCTTGCCCATTGACCCACCTTCCCGTTCGATCGGCGAAGTTCGAGTGTACAGGACAGCACCCGCCGGTAAGCACATAGCGGAACGGCACCCGACGATGCCCAGACAGCGACGAGCGTCGGCGACCGCCGTCGCCGACGCGGACCGGGCGCCGGGAGTGAGGGGCTCCCGTGCCCGGTGCGTCACATGGGGGGACGACCGGCGGATGATGTGCGGGCATGGCCGGCAGTGCCCCAAGCGCGCCTCGCCGCTGGGGTGTCCGTAAGGACGCACACAATCATGACCGCCATACTCGCGTGGTCTGTGACATTGCAGTGAACGGAAGAACCAGCAATGCCGCCGCTACGCGCCGCCGCCCGCGCCAGAATAATAGGGTCGTGAATCGGACTGCGCGCCGCACCCGATCGCCAAGCTGCCAGGGGAAAGCGGCCACTGGAACAGCCCGATCGTGGTCGACGGCCACGTGATCGAGCCGGACGGCGATGCCAACGCCCATCAGCTGACTGGCACGCTTGAGATCTTCGGCCTTCGCTGAGCCTCTGGACCTTCGCGCTGGCCGCGGTAGCCTCAAGTCATGGACGCATCGCTTGCCGGACAGTTGCTGGTTGCATCCCCCTCACTGGCCGACCCCAACTTCCGCCGCACGGTCGTCCTGATCGGAGTCCACAACGAAGATGGCGCGATGGGCGTGATCCTCAACCGCCCATCAGAGACAATGGTCGCCGAGGCAGTGCCACAGCTTGAAGCCGTCGTGGATTCAGAGGAGCCCGTCTACGTCGGCGGCCCGGTGCAGCCAAGCTCGGTCGTGCTGCTGGCTGAGTTCCTGGACCCCACACCGGCCGCGTTGCTGGTGCTCGGACGAATCGGCTTTCCCGCCGGCGCCACGGATGTGGACGGCCTGGCCGAGAGCACCGATCGGCGGCGCGTGTACGCCGGATATGCCGGCTGGAGCAGCGGTCAGCTCGACGAGGAGATCGAGCAGGGCGACTGGATCGCCCATCCTGCGGTGCCCGACGACGTCTTCACCGAGGTGCCAGAGCACCTTTGGGCAGCGGTTCTGGAGCGCAAGGGTGGGAGCTATGCGCTGCTCGCGCGCATGCCGATGGACCCGAGCGTGAACTGAAACGGCGGCGCTCGCCGGCGCCTTGAGTAGAACGCCGTATGTCGCTTGCCAACTGCGGCGTGCGCGACATCCAGCCGATTACCTTTGATGGATGCTGAAGCTGGCGCGCTTCTCTACGACACACCGGCTATATGTGATCCTCGGCTGGGTGGCCGTGATCGCCTCGGTCGGAGCGCTCGCACGCACGGTCGGCGCCAGCTACTCCAACAGCTTCACGCTGCCGGGCTCCCAAGCCCAGCGAGCGAGCGACCTGCTCGCGGACAGCTTCCCCACCCAGGCTGGGGACCGCGACCAGATCGTCTTTAGGAGCACCAACCGCTCGGTGCGCGATGTCGAGGTGCGCGATCGCATGAGCGCGATGTTCGCGGTGGTGCGACGGCTGCCACATGTCGCCGAGGTGATCGGCCCTTACAGCAGCGGCAGCGACACGATCTCGCGCAGCGGGAAGATCGCCTTCGCCACGGTGCTCTTCGACGAGAAGGCAAACGAGCTGCCCAAGCCCGCGATCGAACGTGTGATCAGCGTCGCGCGCTCGGCAGCGGGACGCAATCTGCAGATCGAGCTCGGCGGCTCGGCAATCGAAGCGACCGAGGACGAAGGGCTCGGGCTCTCGACCGCGATCGGGATGGCGGCAGCGATCGCGGTGCTGCTGCTCACCTTCGGCTCTGTGGTGGCTATGGGTCTGCCGATTGTGACCGCGCTGCTGGGCCTCGGCACCGGACTTGGCCTGATCGTACTGTTCACCCACCTGGTGGACACACCCAGCTTCTCCTCAGAGCTTGCAGCGATGGTGGGGCTAGGCGTGGGCATCGACTACGCGCTGTTCATCCTCACGCGCTTCCGCGAGGCCTACCGCAGCCCGGGACCATCGGAGGGCAAGGTGCGAGAGTCGGTCGTGGAGGCGATGGACACCGCTGGGCGCGCCGTTTTGTTCGCCGGCTGCACCGTCGTGATCGCGCTGCTGGGCATGATGCTGCTCGGCGTCACTTTCCTCTACGGCGTCGCGCTCTCAGCCGCGATCGGCGTGCTGCTGATGATGCTGACCTCCGTGACCCTGCTGCCTGCGCTGCTCACGCTTGCCGGCGGCAGGATCGTGCGGCCCGGCCGACGTGCCCGCAAGGCGCAGCGCGCCCGGGAGTCCCGTGGCTCCGAGACAGCTGGCACAAGACATGCTCTCCCGGGCTGGGCGGAGCACGCGAGCGCAAGGGCCAAGGCCGCCCGCCTGGCTGCCGCCGCGCGCCGTGCCGCGCCGATCGAGCCCTGCCGCTGGCTGCGCTGGAGCGCGTTCGTGCAGCGCCGTCCGCGCATGATCGCGATCCTCGCCACGCTCTGCATGCTGATCGTCGCCGCCCCCGCGACCGCGATGCGCCTGGGCTCCAGTGACGCCAGCGACAACCCGACCAGCTTCACCACCTATCGCGCCTACGAGCTGCTGGCAAAAGGCTTCGGACCGGGCTTCAACGGGCCGCTGCAGGTCGTCGCGCAGCTGCACCGCGGCGCCGGCCCGGCACCGGTCAAGCGGCTGGCGGATGCAATCGGCCGAACTGCCGACGTGGCCTCGGTCACACCGCCCCGCCTCAACCAAACCGGGGAAGTCGCGACCTTCTCGGTCTACCCGAACTCCTCTCCGCAGGACAGCGCGACCACCCAGCTGGTCTCGCACCTGCGCGAATCGGTGATCCCTCCGCTCGCCGCCGCGCGGGGCATGCACGTCTACGTCGGCGGCGTGACCGCGGGCGCGCTCGACTTCGCCGAAGTGCTCTCCGAAAAGCTGCCCTTGTTCATCGGCGTGGTCACGTTCGTCTCCGCCCTGTTGCTGCTGCTCGTCTTCCGCTCGCTGGTGATCCCGCTGCAAGGGGCGCTGATGAACCTGCTCAGCATCGGCGCCTCGCTCGGGGTCGTGGTGGCGATCTTCCAGTGGGGCTGGCTGCCGCAGCTCTTCCACGCGCGCCCAGGTCCGGTTCAGAGCTTCATCCCGGTGATGCTGTTCGCGATCGTCTTCGGCCTCTCGATGGACTACGAGGTATTCCTGGTATCGCGCGTGCACGAGCGCTGGGTGCGAACAGGTGATCCTCGGCGCGCCGTGGGCGAGGGGCTTGCGCTCACCGGCCGCGTGATCACAGCTGCAGCGGCGATCATGATCGTCGTCTTCCTCTCCTTCATGGTCGGCGAAAGCCGGGTGATCGAGGAATTCGGGCTGGCCCTGGCCAGCGCCGTGTTCATCGACGCGGTGATCGTGCGCAGCATGCTGCTGCCCGCGGTGCTCGACATCGTGGGCGCAGCCAGCTGGCGCCTGCCGGCATGGCTCGACCGCCGGCTGCCGCACCTGAACGTCGAGGGCAGCCCCGACCACGTGCTCCCGTTCGACCGGGTGCAGGCGATGCAGGAGGAGCTCGAGCTGGCGCAAGCCGCTGCGGTCAAGGCCGAGCCGGCCGAGGTCTGACGCGGCCGCTCAGCGTCTCACGCCGCACAATCCCGGCACTGCCCCCGCAGCACGATCTCGTGCTCGGAGACGGCCAGCGGCACCCGCTCGCTGATGCTGGAGATCGCCCGCTCCAGCGCCGGGTCAGAGAACGGGAGCACGATCCCGCAACGATCGCAGACGAGATGGTGGTGGTGCTCCTCGGCCTCGCAGACCCGCTCGTAGCGGACCATCGCCTGCCCGGTTTCCACGCGCTGCACAAGGCGCAGACTCTCCAGCTCGTCCAGCACGCGGTAGATGCTTGCCCTGCTGACCGCACGCTGCGCGCCGCGCAGCCGGTCCTCGATCTCCTGCGCGGTCAGCGCGCACTCCTGGGTGCCAAGCAACTCCAGCACGGCACGTCGTGCGCCACCGCGACGATGACCGGCTGCGGCCAGCGCCGCCTCGGCGCGATCGGCCCATCCTGTGTGCTCGGTCTTGGTCGTGGCTTGGCTCATGCGACTCTCAGACGATGGTAATGAGCGAAGCCGCGCCCGAGCGTGTAGCAGGCTGCGCTCCCGGCGCCGACGAAGAACCCGACGGGATAATCGGTCTGATAGGAGGCACCGATCGCCAGCCAGACGACCAGCAGCGCGATCGCAGCCGATAGCGCCATTGCGATCAGCGGCCGGTCGGTGAAAGAGCGCGCCGCCGCGGGCGCGCCGATTGCGAGGCTGAAGAACAGCAGCGTGCCCACCACCGGCACCGTCATCGCCGCCGCCAGGGCGAGCACCGCCAGAAACACCATCTCGATCGCGAAAGGGCTCACGCCGCGCGACTCTCCCACGTCGGGCAGCACCGAGCTCAGCATCAGCGGGCGGTAGAGGAACGTGATCGCAAGGATGCAGAGCGTGCCGAGGACCGCTGTGGGCGCGAGCTCATTGCTTGCTATCCCGAGGATTTCCCCGAACAGCAGGGTGTAGACCTCAGAGCCGTACTGGTCGCTGAAGCTGAGAAAGAGGGCGCCGAGGCCGAGCATGCTCACCAGCGCCAGCGCGGTGGCGACGTCGTGGCGGCCCCGGCGGCCCAGCAGGCCGATCGCCATCGCACCGGCGAGCGCGAAGACGCCGAGGCCAAGCAGCGTGCTCCCGCCCACCAGGATCGCCCCCGCAGCGCCGGCAAAGGCGCCATTGGGGATCGCGTGCGCCGCGAAAGCAGACCCGCGCAGCACTGTGAAGAACCCGACCACCCCGGCCACGACCGCGACGATGCCGGAGACCTCCCAGGCGTTGACCATAAAGCTGGAGAACACGACTACCTCTCCGCCCTGGCCGAGGCGCGACGCGCGTGGATCGCCTGCGGCACTCCCGAGAGCAGGTATGCGCAGAAGACGAGCGCCACGACGAAAAAGCTGACCGGCCATGTGCGCCCGCCGGGCGGCCAGTGGTCGCTGTCGTATGCGAGCACGACTCCGATCCAAACAGCCGCGATGCCGATCCCGGCCGCGTAGAGCATCGCCCGCGGCGTGCTCTTGGTCAGACGCAACGCGGCCGCAGCGGGGCCCACCAGCAGCGCGGTGGAGAGGATGGTCCCGATCGTGATGGCCGCCAGCGCGACAGTAAGCGCGAGCGCCAGCAGGTAGAACGCGCCAACCGTGCGCACCGCGATGCCGCGAGCGGCCGCGATCTCGGCGCTCACTGAGCTGAGTAGCAGCGGACGGTAGAGGACCGCGATCGTGACCAGCACGATCAGGCCGAGCACGAGGGTCAGCGGGACCGTCGAGCTGGCGATCTCGAAGATCGAGCCGAACAGAATCGTCTGGGTCGCGCCGGTTGTGTTGCTGCCTGTGACGGTGAGATAGAGAAAGAGTGCACCGAGCCCGATCGCAGCGCCGAGCACGATCCCGGTCGCGAGGTCACGGCCGCGCGGCCGCTGCACGCCGATCAGTTCCATCGCGCCGGCGCCGATCACGTTGCCGATCACGAACCCAAGCAGCGGGCCGACGCCCACGAGGTAGGCCCCCGAGCCGCCGGCGGTGCCGATGTCGCCGAACGCCTCGCCCGCGAACGCCTGCCCGCGGATCACCGTGAATACGCCAACCACGCCCGCGACGATTGCAACCACGCCGCCGATGGCGATTGCGATGTGGACCGCCTGGTTGCCGAAGAATCCCGCCGCGAACAGGAAGCCGAGAGATTTTACTGCGAGTCGCTCGCTCACCCGTGTGCCCCCGTCTCCGGCAGCGCGATCTCGTGGCCGACGAGGTCGCTCGCGCTGCCGGCGCCCGCCACGACCAGCACGCGGCCGTGCACGTTCAGCACGTCGACGTGGTGTCCGTAGAGACGACTCAGCACGTCCGCACGCACCACCTCCTCAGTGCTGCCGCTGGCAGCGCGCCCGGCCGCCATATAGACCACCCGATCCATCACCGGCAGTAGCGGATTGATCTCGTGCGCGGATATCAGGACCGCAATCGCGTGCTCTTTGGCGATCGCAGCCAGCAGCGAGACGACCTCCTCACCGCGGCTGATGTCGAGGTTGGCCAGCGGCTCATCGAGCAGCAGCAGCTTCGGCTCCCCCACCAGCGCGTGGGCGATCAGCACGCGCTGCTGCTCACCGCCGGAGAGGTTGCCGACGCGCTCGTCAGCAAAGCGCAGCGCGTCGACGGACTCGAGTATCTGCTCCACGCGCGCCCTGCGCCTACGCGACGGCCAGGGGACTCCAAGTCTTTGCCCGTCGATGCCGAGGTCGACGAGGTCGCGTGCCCGCAGCGGCAGGTCGGGATCGAGCAGGAACTTCTGCGGCACGTAGCCGATCGCCGCGCCACGCCGCGACCGCGGCCGCCCGTCGATCCTCACGCTGCCCGCGCTCGGCGCCTGCAGACCAAGGATCACGCGAAGCAGCGTGGTCTTGCCGGCGCCGTTTGAGCCGATCAGGCCGGTGAACTGCCCCGGCGCGACCTCGAAACTGACGTCGTCAAGAATCTTGCGAGGGCCGATCCGGACGTCCACTCCCTGCACTGAGAGCAGCTGCTCGCTCACTGCTTCACAGCTTTCGCGTCGAGACTTTTTCGGTGACCGCCGCTTCCAGCGCCTTGACCTCGGCGAGCATCCACGACTGGTAGTCGTAGCCGGGCGTCGGCATCGTCTCGTAGACGCCGACCACGGGGATGCCGTTGGCGGCCGCTTCTTTGAGGAAGGTTTCGGTGAGCGGATCGGTCACCTGCTGGTTGTAGACGAAGACCTTCACCTTGTGAGCTGAGAAGAGGCTGCTCTGGTAGGCGACATCCTGCGGCGAGGGGTCGGTGCCGTTCATGATGTCCGCCTGCAGACTGAATGGCGTCAGGTTGTGGGTCCCTGCCACTTCGAGCATGTAGTCGCCCACCGGCTCGGTGGTTGCGACCGGGACACCGGGATGGCGTGAGTCAAACTGCCGCAAGGCTGCAAGCCACGGCTGCAGCGATCTGTCAAAGCGTTCCGCGTTGGCCTTGAAGTACGCGGCATGCGCGGGATCGATATCTGAGAGATCGCGAGCCACCGCGGCGGCGACCGCCGGCATCGTCTGCGGCTTGTACCAGAGGTGCGGGTTGGGGGTCGAGTCGGGCAGGCCGAGCAGCTTCTGCACGTCGATCACCTTCCGCGTGGAATCGGATCCCGCCCCGCCCGACGCCGCCTCGATCTTTTCCATGTAGCCGTCGTACCCGACCCCGTTCTGCACCACCAGGTGCGCTTGCGCGACCGTCGCAGCGACGCTCGGGCTCGCCTCGAAGGTGTGGGGATCGGTGTTCGGGTTGCTCTCGATCGCGGTTGTCTGCACGTAGGAGCCGCCAACCTGGGAGATCACGTTGGCGTACTCGTTCTCGGCGCCGACCGCGAGGATCTTGCCGGAGGAGCTGGCGGCTCCGCCGGAGCCGCATCCGGCCAGCAGCGCCGCGGCGCTCAGCAGCGCAGCCGCGAGGCAGGCACGGCGAATAGCCCGCATGGATGGTCGACTGGCACGCGCCGGCATGGCGGGCAGATTACAAGACTGAGTCTCGTTCTTGGCGTACGGCAAGGCTGTTCCTCCTGGAACTAGGATCGATGGGAGGAACAGCTTATAAGATTGAGTCTTATTCTTGCTTTCTGCCTCGCTTCAGGCCCACGTCCTGCTCCCCCGCGGCCTGCCGCAGCGCCACGATCAGGTCGTCGCGCGCCCGCGCCACGCGCGAGCGGATCGTCCCGGGCGGGCAGCCGCAGACGCTCGCGGCCTGCTCATAGGAGAGGCGGAAGAGCTGGGTCAGCACGAACGCCGTGCGCCGGTCCGGGTCAAGCACCGCCAGCATCTGCCGCACTCCGATCTCGCCAGCGAGGTCGAGGTCGATGACCGGCTCGCCCTCCAGCTGTTCAATACGCTGATCGCGCTTGCGGCGCCGGCCACGGGCACGCAACTCGTCCACGCAGACGCGATGGGCGATCGCAAGCAGCCACGTGCGGGCCGAGGACTCGCCGCGGAACCCCGGCAGCGCCTGCGTGGCGCGCAGGAAGGTCTCCTGTGCCATGTCCTCCGCCGACTGCGCGTCCAGCAGCGCCGCGCATAGCCGCCAGACGTCGGGATAGCCCGCCTCCACAAACCTCTCCAGGGCGCGAGCGCGGCCGTGCCGGGCCGCGTACGCCAAGCGCGTGAGCTCATCCATCCCGTGCATGTAATCAGAGTCGCTGCCAACAAACCGGGCGCGGAGACCGTACGAATCGCCGGGAACAAACCCGAGCGTTCGCACGTCTATAGGTGCATATGGACTGCGAAGGCGCCCGTATCGCGATATCCGCGCTGCTCGACGCGGAGGAGAGCAACGCCGAGCGCGAGTCGCTCGATCTGCATCTGGCCGGATGCCCGGACTGCCGGCTCTGGCGCGAAGATGCGCACCAGGTCACCCGCCGCTTTCGGCTCGTGCCCGCGGAGGCGCCGGCGCCCAGTGAGGATCTGCTCGATGCCACGGCAGCCGCGACGCGCCGCTGGAGTTGGCCGGCAGATGCGACGCGCACACGCCTGGCGCTCGTGCTCGTGGCGCTGAGCCAAATCGTGCTCACGGTGCCAGCGCTGATCTTCGGCTCAGACCACAACGCACCGATCCATGTCGCGCACGAGATGGGCTCCTTCGACCTAGCGCTCGCAGTCGGCTTCCTGGCCGCGGCATGGCGGCCTTCCCGCGCGCGGGGCATGAGCACGATCGTGGGCGTGGCGGCGCTGGCGCTGATCCTGACGGCGGCGATCGACCTCGCGGTCGGGCGCACGAGCCCGGGCGACGAGGCGCCACATCTGCTGGCGGTCGCGGGATGGCTGCTGCTGCGTAGGCTCTCGGCATTCACGCCTGACCCGATCGAGGAGCTTTCGACCCCCGTGCCGACGTGGCTTTCTCGACGGCTGCAGCGAGCTCCAACCGAGATCGTCGAAGGGGGCGTATTCGAGCGCGACAGGTTGATCCACACAGATTTGGAGAACGCAAACGAATCCGAGGTCGAGATGCCGCGGCGCAAGACGGGAGAGATGAGATGAGCACTGGCACGGCCAACCTCCACGGCGGAGCATCCGAGAGCATCGCCGGCGGCGCGATCAGCACACGGCTGCGCGCCTACTTCTTCTCCGACACTCGCCGCACACTGCAGACGGTGCTGGGGCTGATCTGGCTGCTGGACGGAGGGCTGCAGTTTCAGTCCTTCATGTACTCCCATGGCTTCATCGAAATGCTGACCGGCCTGACCTCGGGCCAGCCGGGATGGATCTCCGGCAGCATGACCTGGGCCGCGCATACGGCCGAACACCACCTCGACATCTTCAACACCCTGTTTGCGCTGGTCCAGTGTTTCATCGGCCTCGGTCTGCTCTACCGCAGGACCGTCAAGCTGGCGCTGGCAATCTCCTTCCCCTGGGCGCTCGTGGTGTGGTGGTTCGGCGAGGCGTTCGGGATGATGTTCATGGCCACGACATCGATGGGTGGCACTCCGATGGCCAGCCCGCTGACGGGCGCGCCCGGTGCGGTTCTGCTCTACGCGCTGATCGGTGCGATCGTGTGGCCGAACGGACGTTCCGGAGGGTTGTTCGGCGTCCGCGGCGCACGAGCCCTATGGGCGGGCCTGTGGCTGGTGATGGCGTGGCTGTGGCTGGTCGAGGCGGGCGGCGCGAACGGAGTCTCGAACGCGATCAACGCGGCACCGTCGGGCATGAGCTGGCTCAGCACGGTTCAGAACTGGGCCGCCGACGGCGCGAAAGGCCACGGGCTGGTGATCGCGCTCATCCTGGCCGCCGTTTCGGCCGTCATCGGGATCGCCGTGGCGCTCAACTGGCGGCCGCGGGAGTTTCTGACCCTCGCGATCGCGTTGAGCCTCGCCTACTGGGTGTTCGGGCAAGGCT
>DASYNI010000004.1:0-2023 GCA_036008645.1 Solirubrobacteraceae bacterium | reverse complement strand
GAACTCGATCCCTCCCTCCATGCGGGCGGACGCCATCACCGCGGCGGTTTCGGGCGCTTTGGCTTCATGGGCGAGATGTTCATGGGCCCGGAGTCTTTCCGCGGCCGCAAAATGGGCTCCGTCGATCTGCGCCTCGTCCTTCTTACGCTGCTCGCCGAGCGTCCGAGCCACGGCTACGAACTCATCAAGGCCCTCGAGGATCGCTCCGGCGGCTTCTACAGTCCGAGCCCCGGCATGGTCTACCCGGCGCTCACCTGGCTCGAGGAGGTTGGCTACGCCAGCGTCACGGCCGAGGGGGCCAAGAAGCTCTACGCCATCACCGACAGCGGGCGCGCCTATCTCGCGCAGCACCAGGACGCTGCGGATTCGATCCTCAGCCAACTCGCCCAGATCGCTCGCAAGCTCGGTCGTATCCGTGAAGCCTTCGCCGGCTTCGAGGACGAGGAGCACGGCGGCACAGCTTCCGAGGTGGGGTTGGCGCGGCGCGAACTCAAGCAGGCGCTGCGCGCCGCGCGCGACGCCTCTCCGCAGGAGCAGACGCGCATCGCGCAGATCCTGAAAGACGCCGCCGCCAAGATCCGCGCTCAGGACTGAAGCGCACGCCGCTGCTGTCGGCGCACGCGCCGCGATTGGTGCGCTGCGCGCGCGGGCCCGCAGCAACGCCGCCAGCGCTCCGTCGTCGTCGCCGGGGCCAGACAGTCAGGGTGTGTTGGGTCGCGCTCACTGTTTGCATGGGCTTGCTCGCTGCGTGTGCCTGACACGCCGCGCCTGCGGCACGCACCGCGCGCGCCGGCGTGTTGCAGCACCGCGTCGCACGGGTTAAGTTGGGATAACACCTCTGATGCAGGTAGCTTGACGGCGCGAGATGCAGACGACGATGTACCCCGGAGCAGGGCAGCGGCCCATCTTCACAGGATCTCTGGCGGTACTTCTGTCCGGTGCCGAGGATCCGCCGTTCAAGCCCGAGCAGCTCACGGACGTGGAGCTCGGCGTCAAGGCGAACGAGCTGGGCGGGCGTCTCACGCTGACCGCGGACGTGTTCACCGGCAACTACGACAACATGCAGCGCCTGCTCGCGAAGCTGATCGGCAACACCCCGACGACCCTCGTCATCAACGCCGGCAAGGCGCGGGTGAGCGGCCTGGAGACCGAGGCCGGGTGGTGGTGACGCAGCAGTTGATGATGCAGGCCTCATTCGGCTGGACCTATGCGCAGTACCTGCAGTTCATTGACCCCGAGGGCAACGATGCGAGTCACAACCAGTTCTACATGACGCCCAAGTACGATGCGGCGCTCTCGGGCATCTACACCGTGCCGGTGTCGGTCGGTGATGTGCGTCTGCGCGCCGACTACAGCTGGCATAGCGCGCTGGAGTTCAACGTGCTCAATGACTTCAACTGCGAGGGCTCGGTCGGGCTCCTCAACGGGCGCGCCACGCTCGCTGCGGCGAGCGGCAACCTCCAGGGTTCGCTCTTTGGCACGAATCTCACCGACAAGCGCTACGCCTACACCGGCGGCACCATCGTCAACCCGGGCGGCCTGCCGGTGGCGAGCTGGCAGGCAGCGGCCGACCGGCGCCTGTACGGGCTTGAGCTCGAGTACCGCTTCCAAAGCCGGCGCTGATGCGTGACGATGAGGCGGGCCTGTTACGCATCACTGCTCGCGTGCCTGGGATTCGCCGCGGCAGCGCCCGGCGCCGCCCAGGAGCCGCCCAGCGATAAGGGTCTGAGTCGCTGGTTTGATCCGGCCACCGCGCCCTTCATTCCGATACCCGAGATCGACCTCGATCCGAACAGCGGCACGACGCTCGGCCTCATTCCCACGTTCCTCGTGACGGATGACAGCGGAGAGATCCGGCGCATCTACGCGCCCGATATCATCTCCAGCCAGTACTTCGGCTGGGGTGCCCGGGGCCGCATCTTCGACTTCCCCTCCGAGGACCGTGAGTGGTCCGTGGTGGGCGGCGCCAAGGAGCGCGTCGAAAGCGAATTCGACGCGCAGTACCAGGCGGGGCGCGAACGCG
>DASYNI010000003.1:0-21607 GCA_036008645.1 Solirubrobacteraceae bacterium | reverse complement strand
GCCGAGCGGGTGCCCGAGGGCCATGGCTCCGCCGTTGACGTTCACGCGGTCCATGTCGGGGCTCAGCTCGCGCCGCCAGGCGGCCAGCACCGGAGCGAACGCCTCGTTGATCTCGATCAGGTCGATGTCGTCGATCTTCATCCCGTTGCGGGCGAGGATCTTTGTCGTGGCGGGGATCGGCCCCTCGAGCATCTTCACCGGGTCGCAGCCGACGGTCGTCTGGTCGACGATCCGCGCGCGCGGCGTCAGGCCGAGCTCCTTGGCCTTCTCCGCCGACATCAGCAGCACGGCGGCGGCGCCGTCGGAGATCTGCGAGGCGTTGCCGGCCGTGATCTTGCCGTCGGGCTTGAATGCGGGCTTCAGCTGCGAGAGCGACTCCAGGTTCGTGTCGGGGCGAATGCCCTGATCGGTGACGTAGGTGTCGCCGCCGACGGTCATCGGCACGATCTCGCGCTCGAAGCGGCCCTCCTCGGTCGCCTGGTGGGCGAGCCGGTGCGAGCGCACGGCCAGCTCGTCGAGCTCTGAACGGGAGATCTCCCACTGGTCGGCAATCATCTCGGCGCCGAGCCCCTGCCCGACGATGTTGTGCTTGGCCATCAGCTCCGGCGGGAAGGCCACGCCGAACTCCTGCTGGGTCTGCGCCACCGCCGCGAACGGAAGGTGGCCCATGTGCTCGACGCCAGAGCCGATCATCGCGTCGTGCACGCCGGCGGCGATCAGCGCGGCGGCGAAGTTGACGGCCTGCTGGGCCGACCCGCACTGGCGATCGACGGTCGTGCCGGGCGTCTCGATCGGCAGCCCTTCCTGCAGCCAAGCGTTGCGGGCGATATTCAGCCCCTGCTCGCCGAATTGCTGCACGCACCCGGCGATCACATCCTCGACCTCGGCCGGCTCGATCCCGGCGCGCGAGATCACCTCGGTGTAGACCTTGCCGAGCAGGTCGTTGGGGTGGGTGTCCTTGTAGTAGCCCTTCTCTTTGTGGCCACGGCCGATCGGCGTGCGCACCGCCTCGACGATCACGACCTCGCGGCCCTCTGGTTGCCTCATCTTGGAGTCCTCCATCGGTATCGAGCTGGGTGGAAGCGCCCTCGCCCCCCGGATACCTCTACTCTACCGCCGAACACCATCGATTGACTGGTCAGTCAGCCAACCCTGAGGAGGGATCCAAGCGTGAAGGAGAGACTCGCGATAGTCGGCAGCGGCGCGATTGCGTGCGGCCTGGCCGCGACGGCCGCCCACCATGGTCCTGTGCTGCTGCTTGCCCGCTCAGAGCAGTCGGCCGCGCGAGCCGCCAAGACCGTCGAGAAGACGCTGAGCAGGCTGGAAGCTCAAATAGACCCCCAGCACGTCCAGATCGTGACCGACGCGGCCGCGCTGGCGGAGGCGAGCTTCGTGGTGGAGGCCGTGATCGAGCATCACGACATAAAGGCTGACCTGCTCTCCGATCTCTCCGTCCGGATCAAGGACGACGCAGTCCTGGCCACAACGACCTCCTCCCTCTCAGTGGAGCGGCTGGCACAGGCCAGCGGGCGCGCCGACCGCTTCGTCGGCCTGCACGTCTTTAACCCGGTCACGCGGATGAAGCTCGTCGAGCTGGTCTATCCACAGGAGGCCACGCAGGAGACCAGGGAGCGCGCAGCGGCGCTGTGCGAGACGTTCGAGAAGATCGCTGTGGTCGTGCCGGACATCCCGGGCTTCGTGGTCAATCGGCTGCTGTTCCCCTACATCTTCAGTGCCGTGCGGCTACTTGAAGAGACAGGTATGCCACCCGCCGACATCGACACCTGCATGAAGCTCGGCGCGGGGCACCCGATGGGCCCGCTGGCGCTGGCGGACCTCGTGGGCCTCGATGTCTCCAAGGCGATCGGCGAAGAGATCGGGCAGGAGATCCCGCCGAAGGTGGAGCAGCTTATCTCCGAAGGCGCACTCGGACGCAAGAGCGGGCGTGGCTTTCTTCTCTACGATTGAGGTCGCCCAGTTTTTCGCATCGCCTAAGGAGTCTTTTATGTGAGCTTGATGCGGGTGGCGATACTCCTTATTGCGAGATAGATCGCAACGCACACCTGCCTCCTCCCAGTGCACACTGCCCGGCCCGCATCCCCCTGCGGGCCGGGCGTGTTTAACGGCCGCGTCTGAGAGGCGGCGTCCTTAGTCCTCGGCCGGCTCGCGCGTGCGTATCACCGGCCGCTCCCTGATCCTGACCGCCTCAATCCGGTTTTCGCGTACCGACTCCACTCTGATCGAGTAGCCGTCGGCGATCACGGTGTCCCCACGGCGGGGCAGGCGCCCGAGCTCCGCGAACACCAGGCCGCCAACCGAGTTGTAGGCGTCTGTGTCGACGGGCAGATGCAGGCCATAGTCCTCCAGGTCGGTGACCGCGACGTGTCCGCGCACGAACCAGTCACCGTTGGCCAGGCGCCTGACCTCGCCGGCGGTGGGGTCGGTCTCGTCAGCGATCTCCCCCACGACCTCCTCGATGATGTCCTCGACGGTGACGATCCCCACAACGCGCCCGTACTCATCGACCACGATCGCAAGCTGAGTGCGCTGGTGCTGCAGCTCGGCCAGCAAGTCGTCGAGCGGCTTGGTCTCCGGCACAATCGGCGCGTCGTTGACCGCGGCGCCCAGCGCCGCCGAGGGTCCCTGCTGCAGATAGAGACGCATCAGCGCGTTGGCGTGCACGAAGCCGCGCACCCTGTCCCTATTTCCCTCCTCGGTCACGGGCAGCCGCGTATGACCGGTGGAGATGCAGCGCTCGAGCGCAGTGGCGACGTCTTGGGAGATGTCCACAGTGACAACCGCCGGAATCGGGGTCATCACCTGACGCGCGTCCTGCTCGTGTAGATGAAAGACGCCGGTGAGCATGCCCGCCTCGCCGGGATCGATCTGCCCTCCTCTGAAGGACTCGGCGATCAGCAGCTTGAGCTCCTCAGGGGTGCCGCCCGCGGGTTCGCGCGACATCTCGACCCCAAACAGCTTGAGGATCCTGGCCGAGAGCGCGCTCACGCCGACCACGAGCGGGCCGAGCAGCACCCTGAAGGCCTGCAGCGGCCGCGCGATCCTGCGCGCCACCGGCTCGGCGCGGTCGATCGCATAGAACTTCGGCACCATCTCACCACCCACAAGCTGCGCGAGCGTGATCAGAGAGAAGGAGATCACGACCGCGACGATCACCGCCACCCCCTCGCTGAGCGGGCCTCCAAGCGCACTCTTCAGCAGCTGCGCCAGCGCAGGCTCGCCGAGCGCGCCGACGCCGAGCGAGGTCATCGTGACGCCGATCTGCACGGCAGAGATGTACTCGTTAACGTGTCCAACCTGATCGAGCGCAAGCTGAGCGCCGCGCTCGCCTTTATCGCGCATCGCTTCAAGCCGCGGCCGTCGCGAGCGCACGAGCGCGTACTCAGCGATCACGAAGAACGCGTTGACCGCGATCAGAACGGCCGCGAGGATGAGCTTCAGGCCGTTCACGCCAGGCCGCCGAGCAGCGCCGCCAATGGTGGTGGCGTGCGACGCCTGGCGCGACTTCGAGGAGGTTTGTCGTCGTCGTTCATCTGGTGCCGACGGCTACACCGTATCAACGCTCCAGGCGAACGCTCTACGTGCCTGCGGCGAGTGCCTCGATCGCGCGCGCAAGGTCGAAGTCGGCCTGCGTGAGCCCACCCTGCGAGTGTGTGGAGAGCGTGAGGGCAACCTTGTTCCAGCCATGAAGCAGGATGTCGGGGTGGTGGTTGGCTGCCTCGGCGGCCTCGCCCACGCGGTTGACGAACGCGAGCGCCTGCACGAAGTCATCGAAGGCCCATTCGCGTACGATCGCCTCGCCCTCCCTGCTCCACGGGATCTTCTGCAGGCGCTGCTCGATCTCCGGCTCGCTCAGCTTGGGCAAGATCCACCTCCGTCTTTGAAGTTGGCGACAGTAGAGTCAGGATGACATGCGGATCGCAAGCCTCGTCCCCCACGCCACCGAGCTGCTGTTCGCGCTCGGCCTCGGCGATCAGGTCGTGGCTGTGACGCACGAGTGCGACTACCCGCCGGCGGCCGCAGAACTGCCGACACTCACGCGCGATGCGCTGCCGGCCGGCCTGAGCGCCGCCGAGATCGACCGGGCGGTGCGAGCGCGCACGCTGGAGGGCCTTGCGATCTATGAGCTCGACGAGGACGCGCTGCGTGAAGAGGAGCCGGACCTGATCGTCACCCAGGCGCTGTGCCCGGTGTGCGCGGTCTCCTATGAGGAGGTCACTGAGGTGGCGAGCCGGCTGCCCGGCCAGCCGCAGGTGATCTCGCTGGACCCGAAGACATTTGGCGAGACGCTCGGCGACATCCGCACGATCGCGAGCGCCACCGATCGCAAGGATCAGGGCGTGGATCTGGTGCGCTGCATCGCCGACCGAGTCGACCGGGTGAGGCTCGCCGTGCGCGGGCTGCCGCGGCCGCGAGTGGCGGCATTGGAGTGGCTCGATCCGGTGTTCATCGCCGGACACTGGACGCCGCAGCTGATCGAGATGGCAGGCGGGCAGGACGCGCTCGGGTTGCCGGGCGAACCGTCGGAGCAGGTCAGCTGGGAGGTGCTTGCGGCCGCGCAGCCGGAGGTCGTCGTGGCGATGCCGTGTGGATTCGACGAGCAACGTGCCCGTCAGGAGGCGCTGCTGCACGCCGAGCAGTTGGCGGGGCTCGGCGCAGATCGGCTCCTCGCGGTCAACGGCTCGGCCTACTTCTCTCGCCCGGGGCCGCGGCTCATCGACGGCCTGGAGCTGCTTGCCAACATCCTGCATCCCGGAGCCGTGGGGCAGGCGGCGGGGCAGGCGATAGAGCTCGCGTTCTAAGCGAATCCACCGCCGGTAGCGCCCGCCACCGCCAGCGAGCCGGCGATCGAGGCGACGGAGATCACAACGCAGGCCGCGAAGCCAAGCGCAGGCATCCGGCGATTGTCCGCCGCTCGGACCGCGAGCCCCGCGATCACGCCGCCTATCAGCCCGCCGATGTGAGCGCCGATCGAGATGTCCGGCACCAGGAAGCTGAAGATGAGGTTGATCACGATCAGCGCGCCAATGCCCGTCTCGCTCAACCGATGCCCGCGCGCCTTCATCTCCACGGCGGCCGCGCCCATCACCCCGAACACCGCACCCGAAGCGCCGATGCTGATGCCGTTGCCCCAGATCAGGACGCCGAAGGAGGATGCAAACATGCTCGCGACATAGATCGCCGCAAACCGCGCCGAGCCGATCGAAGTCTCGAGCATCGTGCCGATCAGATAGAGCAGGTACATGTTGAAGAAGATGTGAAGGAAGTTCTCGTGAATAAACGCGTTAGTGACTAGTCGCCAGTACTGATGGACGACCGAGATCGTCGCTCTGTCCAGAAAGCCTTCGTTGACGACCGCCCCATGCAGTTCTGAGCCCGATAGCGAGAACTGCCCCCGCTCCGCCAGGAAGACGAGCACATTGATCGCGATCAGCGCATAGGTGACGCGCGGCGCACGCGTCATCTCGCGCATCCGCACAACCTTCGTGCGCTGTTTGGCACAGTCGGGGCAGCGCATGCCGACGTTGGTCGGCGTCATGCAGTCCGTGCAGATCGGGCGCCCACAGGAGGAGCAGGAGACGCCGGTCTCGCGATTTGGATGCCTGTAACAGGTGGCCACTGGAGGCAGCAGCCTATAGCGGCACGGTGAGCGCCGCCGAGGCGGAGCCTTCTCCCTGGCGCCTAAGCGAGCGCTCGGTCGCTCGCCAGCTCCGCCCGCAGCTTTTGCAGGCCGAGCCGCATCCGCCCCTTGACCGTGCCGACCGGCACCCCGAAGATGCCAGCTATCTCTGTCTGGGTGTAGCCGCCGTAGTAGGCAAGCTCGATCACCGAGCTCTGCTCGGCAGGCAGGCCATCCAGCGCGCTGCGCAGCGTCCTCGCCTGCTCGCGCAGGTCGGTCTCCGACTCGATCCCGTGCTGCGCCTGCAGCCGATCCTCAATCGCCTGCTGGAAGAGCTCGCCGCAGCCTCGCGGGCCGCGACGCAGCAAGTCGATTGCCCGATTGTGGACGATCCGGAGCACCCAGCCGCGCACGCTGCCGCGCCGGCTGTCATAGCGCCGACGAGCACGCCACATCGACAGGAACGCCTCCTGAACGGCGTCTTCTGCGAGCGGTCGCTCATTGCAGATCCGCAGGGCGGCCGCAAACGCGATACCCGCGTGACGGTCGTAGAGCGCGCTGAATGCGAGCTGGCTGCGGTCGAGCGCCACCAGACTCATCAGCTGCTCATCTGAGAGCCGTGCAAGCGTCGCGGCCGCGGGCGACCACAAACCAGGACGCCTTGCGAGAAGGACCTCAGCCGACAGTTCGATGACAGGTTGCATTCGAGTAGAGGGGACTTAAGGACGAGATCTAACCATAATCGGCTGTTTTTGGTCAGATAATCCGAACTGCAACCGTTCTCTCATCACCGATGGTCAGCGAGCAGCCACGACGCCTCTCGAACACGGCTCTGGGCCCGCGCCTGTCAGCGAGGGCGAAGAAGGCGGCGAGCCTGGCGCTCAGCGCCGCGCAGCGACTTGCCGACGGCGGCTCCCGCCTCATTGAGGCGATGCGTCTGCGGCGCACGTCGCCGCACCCGCAGCACCACGAGCGCCGCGCCCGCGCCTGTGCCCAGCACGACCGCGGCCGCCGGACGCGCCCAGTTGCGTGGGTCGCGCATCGCTGAGAGCTCGACCGCGTCGAGCTCCTCTGCCGCCATCTCGGTGATGCTCTGCAGCCTCTGCTCCAGGCGCATGGCCAGATGCTCCGGCGGCTCCACGGGCGCAAGTGCCTGCCGCAGCAATCCCTCGAAGTCGGCGGTCCCGGTCATCTGCTCCCCCAAAAGCTCATGCGGCCGACTCCTCTTCGCGCAGTCTGCCCCGCAGTTGCTTGATCGATCTGTGGATCAGCACCTTCGTTGCCCCATCTGAGCGACCAAGTGCACGCGCGATCTCGCGGTTGTCCATGCCGAGCGCAAACCGCATGATCAGCGCCTCGCGCCTGTCCTCCGGCATCTCGGTAACTGCGGCGAGCACGCGCGTAAGCTCTTCGCGTCCCTCCACGATCTCCTCGGTCGTACGCAGAGAGCTGATCGTATCCGGGTCTTCCATCGGTGCCGCCGGCTTGCGCGCGCGGTCCCTGTAGAGGTTGGCCGCAAGGTTGTGAGCGATCCTGATCAGCCATGGCCGCAGGGGCCTGCCGTTGGCCTCCCGCTGCGCGCGCTCGAAATGCCTGTAGGCCTGCAGGAACGTCTGCTCGGTGAGGTCCTCCGCGTCGTGGTGATTGCCGACCCGGTAGTAGGCGTAGCTGTAGACGTCGCGCAGATGCGTCCTGTATAGCTCTGAGAAGTCCGCGTCCAGTTGCGCCTTGCTGCGCTGCGGCGCGTCCCCCTGTTGTACGTCTGTCACTCAACGCAGCGTACTCCGGCGTGCTGGCTCTCACTGGAAGGCGCGACGGCGCTTGCCTGCCTTTGCCGGCCACGGCTCTCCAGGCGCGGCGGCGCCTGCCCGCCGAGCCACTCCCACTGCAGAGCCACGCAAGCCCAGACGCGGCCGGTCGCCGCCGCCGCCAGCGACGGAGAGACCTCGTCCATTTGCGGCAGGCGGGTGATTCGGCCGAAGCGAACCCTCACCTTGCGAGGACGTACTCTCCAGCCGCGACGAACCTGATCTGTGCCGATCACCGCCACGGGCACAACCGGCGCTCCCGTTTCGAGCGCGAGCCTGCCGACTCCTCGGCGGGGAGCACCTAGCGGGCCTTTGCGCACACGGGTGCCCTCAGGGAATATGACCACGCAATCGCCGCGCGAGAGGATCTGCTTCGCTGTGGCCATTGCGTCCTGATCGCTGTGGCCGCGATCGATCGGGAACGCGCCGAGGCTCTGTAGCAGCCATGCCTGCCATCCGCGAGCGAACAGCTCTCGCTTGGCGACGTAGTAGAAGGGTCGCCTGACGAGCGCCCCGATCACGAAGGGGTCGAGGAAGCTGCGGTGGTTGGACGCCAACAGCAGCGGCCCGCTACGAGGCACCTCCTCGCCGCCAACCCCCTGCAGGCGCAGATAGATGCGGAAGAATGGCACCAGGATCGCCCGCACGATCAGGTACAGCGGCAGATTGACACCCCGGTCGAGCGTGCAGGCGCGGATCTCGCCGAGATCGGGCTCGCCTGCAGAGGCCGGGCTGTGCGAGTGCCGCCACTGCGCCACCGTGCTTGCTGGGCTGGGGAGCCGATCGAGGTCCATCCTTCTCTGCATACCCGGGCCCCCCAGGCTCGTTACAGGTCCGTAGTCTGCCGGCGGGAGGTTGCGCCGGCGCCTCTGTGCAAGGCTGTCGAGCGAGTGCTCACGCTCGCTCGCGGCTGAGGAGGCTAGGTTTGGCGCTGCCGCCCGCTAGATCTAGTATCAGCGCTGGTCGCAATAGCGTCGGAGCCTCTCGCCGGAATAGCTCAGTTGGTAGAGCACCTGTCTTGTAAACAGGGGGTCACGGGTTCAAGTCCCGTTTCCGGCTTTGGTCTATAAACGGTCTGTTCGAGCGGTCGGCGCTGGCACTTCTCTGGGCGGGCGTGGCCTCATCCGGCGCCGATGTCGGAGCGCACGATCGCATCGTCGCGGCGACCGCTGACCTAATCGATCGCATCGCCCCACGCGTGGGCGTGTGTTTACCTGGAGTTAGGAATTCGCGGACGAAGAGCATCTTTGCGATCGCTGGTGGGTTGACAGTGCAGGTGGGGCGCAGCGCCTCCGCCTCAACGTCAACGAAGGCTTCACTTCCAAGGAGAGAAGATGCGTGGAGGAAGGCGGTTTCCAGCCGTCGCGATAGCGGCTGGACTAATCTCGACGGCGCTCGCACTGGCGCCGTCCGCAGCACTGGCGCACAGACACAGACACAGATTTCACGGCTTCTGCAGGATCGGAATACAGGTGGCGCCGCATCACACGACGGCGGGGGAACCTGTCGTTGTCTTCGGGCGTCTGCGTTGCCCCGGAGGCGGTGAATCGGCCCAAACCGTGCAGCTATTCCACCACCTGACAGGCCAGCCGGGCTCCAGCTACGTCCAGAGCGTGACCACCAACACGGAAGGCTATTACGAGATCAACCCGGCGGACGGGGTCGTTGAAACCAGCCGCTCCTTCTTCGTGGTCTCCGGCAGGGCGCGCAGCAGAACGCAGCAGGTGCGCGTGAGCGCCCAGGTGACGCTCTCCGGCCCCGCAGAAGGCAGCCAGCTCCTCACCGGCAAGCCCAATCAGGTCACCTTCACCGGCACCGTCGCGCCGACCGATGTCGGTGCCGAGGTCGTGCTGCAACGCCAGGACGCCGAAAACGGGCAGACCTGGCATCACATCGGTGATACGACGGTTGCCGCGGATGGCACGTTCACCCTGCCGCACACGTTCATTGTCCCGGGCGATGCGAGCATCAGAGCGCTCGTGCGCAGCCAGGGACGCAACGTGCCAAGTAGCTCAAACGTGATCGCGTATGAGATCTCCCAGGCGCAGAACAGCGCGCTGACGATCGAAGCCTCCGCCGACCCGATCGTCGTCGGTGGCTCGGTCACGCTCGGGGGCAAGCTCGCCGGCGTGAGCACCGCCACGCCCGTGCAGCTCTTCGCTCACACCCGCTACGGCCACTTCACCGCGGTCGCCGAAATAAGCACCAATGCGAGCGGTGAATACTCGTTCGCCCCGCAATCGCCACTGCACAGCACTTTCTATAAGGTCAAGGCCGGCGGGCAGACCTCCGCGGTCCTCTTCGAGGGGGTCCACGACCTGCTGAGCGTGGAACCGCCCGCGACCAGCGTGCAGCAGGGGCAGCCGCTGCAGGTCTCGGGCTCGGTGTCTCCGCAGCATGGTGGGCACGTGATCTACCTGGAGGCGCAGGACGCCTTTGGCGGTGGCTTCCATGTGATCCAGATCGGATTCCTCGGCGCCGGATCGACCTATGATCTACAGCACCGCTTCTACGAGTTGGGCAACAGGGTGCTGCGGGTCTTCATCCCGGGTGGCCCGGAGAACGAGGGCGCCGCAAGCCCGACGTTCACGGTCGATGTGACGCCCGCACCGCTGCCTGCGCTGATGCCAGAACCGGAAGGCAACACCAGCGAAGCGCCTGAAGGCCAGTCCTAGAGCTGGAATCGCCAGTCTGGCGAGGTCGTCCCGCCCACCGCGGGGCGGCCTCGTCCGGGCTTTCAGTGGGTGTTGCCTCCGGGGGCCGGGCCCGCCTCAGGCCGCGACCGCCCGGGAGCGCAGGTGCACGCCAACCTTGCGCTTGACGCGCTGGAGCGCGTTGTCGACCGTCTTAGTGTCGCAGTCGAGCCGATCGCCTACCTGCTCGTAGGAGCAGCCGTCAAGGTAGAGCGAGAGCACACGGCTCTCCAGGTCTGAGAGGGCGGTGGAGAGACAGCCGACCAGCGAGCGCAGCTCCTCTGAGGAGATCACCTGGTTGACGGGATCGTTCACGCTTGGGCCCGGCAGCAGCTGGTCGAGGGTCTGCACGTCTTCGCCACCCGCGGCCGGCGCTGAGGAGAAGGAGACGTATTGGTTCAGCGGGCTGTGCTTGTTGCGCGTCGCGGTCTTGACGGCCGTGATGATCTGGCGCGTGATGCAGAGCTCGGCGAAGTTGCGGAAGCTCGACTCGCGATCGGAGCGGTAGTCCCTGATCGCCTTGTACAGGCCGACCAGACCCTCCTGGATCAGATCGTCGGGATCTCCACCAGCAAGGAAGTAGGAGGAGGCCTTCAGGCGCACGAACCCGTGGTAGCGACGCACGAGCCGGTCGTAGGCGTTGGGATCGCCCTGCTTGGCAAGGGCGATCAGGAATCCATCGTCGACCTTGACGTCAGATTGAGGGTTATAGGAGATACGGGCCACGAGCAGGTCCTTTCTGAGGCTTTGCGCAGCCTCATGTGCTCAGTGGCGCACTCCTCCCCTGGCGCCAACAGACGTTTTGCCTGAGATCTGGGCTTTGATTGCCGCCCCGCTACAAGCCGGGAAAGGCAGCTTCGACCTCAGGTTTAGCGTTATGTTGTGGCCAAGATCGCACATATGACGGTCTTTGTCAAGGCATCTGCAATCGATCCTGCAGAATGCGGTACAGGATCGCTGCGGCCGCAGCGCTCACCCCAAGCGACTTCATCCGACCCCGCATAGGCAGGCAGATCAGCTGGTCGCAGGACCCCGCCACGCGCGGTCGCAGACCTCTCCCCTCACTGCCGAGCACCAGCACGACGCCTCCGCGGTAGTCGGGCTGGTCGTAGGGGAGCACCTCAGGCGTGCCCGGCATCGCCGCTCCGTAGCACCAGCATCCGGCCCCACGAGCCTGCCCCAGGAAGTCGGCGATGTTGCGAGCGCGCGCGATCGCAAGGTGCTCCACGGCCCCCGCAGATGCCTTGCAGACAGCCGGGGTGACCTCGGCGCAACCCCGCTCGTGGATCACCAGCCCGCTCGCTCCTGCGCTCTCAGCGGTGCGCGCGATCGAGCCGAGGTTCTGGGGGTCCTGCACCTGATCGAGCACGACGATCAGCGGGTCCTCGCCGCTCAGCAGCCTCTCAGCTTGAACGTAGGGATATGGACCAGCCGCGGCACAGATGCCCTGATGCGCGTCGTTGCCGCACCGCGCCCCGATCTCCTCTGTGGAGGAGATCCGCACCTCCACCTTGGAAAGCCATGACTCGGCCGCTGTGCGCTCGGTTGCAAAGACTGGGCCCACCGTCGAGGAGCGGCGCCCACTCATGGCCTCACGCACCGGGTTGCGCCCGTAGATGGTCATCGTCGCGGCGCGATCGGGTCTCGCCGCCCGCGTGGGCGCTGGCCCCGCCGGCCGCTTCGGGCCTGTCCTGCGCCGACGGTCGTGACCGCCGTGATGACGCGCGTCGCTCACTGCTCGCCGGTCAGCGGGATCAGCTCCGGCCCCTCGGCGCCATCGCGAACCTCCCACCCCCGCGCCCTGATCTGTTCCCTCAGCGCGTCGGCCCGTGCGAAGTCACCCTCCTGCCGCGCCTGCTCGCGTTCCTGCGCAAGCCGGTGCGCCTCGGGGTCGATCGTGGCGACGTCACCCACACCCCCACGTGGTTCGATCTCCCCGAGGCCGAGCACCGAGAGCATTTCCCGCAGGTCTGCATCGCCTGTCGGCTGCTGGCGCCTATTGGCCTCGCGCACCCACTCGAACAGACTGGCAAGCGCCTTCGGCGTGTTGAAGTCATCCGCAAGCGCATCGAAGAACGCCTCCCTGTGAGGCGACATCTCCGGGTCGCTGTGCTCCTCAGGCAGCAGCCGCCTCATCGCCTCCCTGATCCGTGCGATGCGCCGATCGGCGTCAATCAGCTCCGCCTCGGAGAAGGCAAGCGGCTGGCGGTAATGCCCTCCAATCAGATACATGACGACGACCTCGCGCCCCCACCGCTGCACCACCTCGTGCAGCAGCGCGATGTTTCCCACCGACTTGGCCATCTTCTCGCCGGTCGCCTGGAGCATGCCGTTGTGCATCCAGATGCGGGCAAGCTCCTGGCCCCGAGCCGCCCTGGTCTGGGCAGCCTCGTTCTCATGATGCGGGAAGACGAGATCTGAGCCGCCGCCGTGGATGTCGAAGCCAACACCGAGCAGGCTCTCGGCCATCGCCGAGCACTCGATGTGCCAGCCGGGGCGGCCCGGTCCCCAGGGTGAGTCCCAGAAGGTGTCCTCGCCCTCCTTGTGCGCCTTCCAGAGCGCGAAGTCGAGCGGGTCGCGCTTGCGATCCGCTCCCTCCACGCCCTCTCCCTGGTCCATGTCCTCGATGCGGCGGTGAGAGAGCGATCCGTAGGAGGCGTCCGAGCGAACGCTAAAGAGCACGTCGCCGCCGCTCTCGTAGGCGTGTCCACGCTCGATCAGCGCCTCGATGTAGGCGATGATCGCGTCCATCGTCTGCGAGGCGAGCGGCTCATGATCGGGACGGCCGAGACCAAGTGTGTCGGTGTCCAGCATGTAGAGCCGCGTCATCTCGGCCGCCAGATCCGCGCTGCTCTGACCGGGTTTCGTGGCCTTGTAGATCTTGTCGTTGACGTCGGTGACGTTGATGACCAGCGTGACCTCGTAGCCCTCGCGGACAAGGAAGCGCTTGAGCAGCGAGAAGACCACGAAGGGGCGCGCATTGCCGATGTGTATGCGGCTGTAGACGGTTGGCCCGCAGGCGTAGACGCCGACCTGTCCCGGGTCGCGAGGCTGCAGCGTGACGATTTGGCCGCGGAGGGTGTCGTGCAGACTGATCTGGCGCATATCGACACCGGCACCCTACCGGCCGCGGTCGCAGTGGCCTCGACGCGACTCAGTCGCGCTGGGGCTACGGCTATCCCACCTCAGCGACGCTCGCCACCGCCAGCGCCGCCACACCCTCCTCGCGGCCGACGAAGCCGATCCGCTCTCCCGTGGTCGCCTTCACGTTGACCCTGCGCTCAGGCAGCCCGAGTACCCGCGCGAGGCGCTCCCCGATCTGCTGCTTGTAGGGTGCGATCTTCGGGCGCTCCATCACCAGCGTGCAGTCGATGTTGAGGACTTGCAGCCCCTCGCCGGAGAGCAGCTTCATGACCTCCTGCAGCAGCGCGATCGAGTCGGCGCCGCGGTAGCGCTCGTCGGTGTCCGGGAAGTGTTGCCCGATGTCTCCGAGACCTGCGGCTCCGAGCAGCGCGTCGATCACCGCATGGGTGAGCACGTCCGCATCGGAGTGGCCCTCTAGGCCCATCTCGTGGGGGATCTGCACGCCTCCGATCACGAGCGCGCACCCCTCGGCGAGGCGATGTGAGTCGTAGCCGATCCCGATAAGGCTCACGTGACGCTCGCCCCGATCTCGTGCAGCGTGCGCTCGCGGCCGCTGAAGACGCACAGCTCGCTGACGCCGACGCTCTCCAGCAACTCCAGCGCCTGCTGGTAGTCGGCGCCGATGTCGGCGGGCACGTGCGCGTCACTGGAGAGCGCAATCGGCACACCGGCTTCCACGCACATCTCAAGGAACGCCGGTGCCGGATAGATCTCCTTCGCGCGCTTGCGCAGACCCGCCGTGGAGACCTCGATCGCGATCCCGGACTCGACGATGCTGTCCATCGCCAACTCGTAGAAGCGGCGCAGGTCGCCTTCGGGCAACGGCCGATCTCGACCCCACACCTTCACCAGGTCCGGGTGGGCGAGGATGTCGAAGAGGCCGCTGCGCGCCGCTTGCCCGAGCACCTCGAAGTAGCGCCGCCAGATCTCTTCGGCGCTGGTTGCGCCGTCCCAGATTGAGTACTCGTCCATGTCGAGCGCCTTCTCGGCGATGAAATGGACCGAGCCGACCACGTAGTCGAAGTCGCGCGCCGCCAGCAGGTTGTCCATCCTGTCCTCAGCGCCCGGGATGAAGTCGGCCTCGATGCCGAGCCGCAGGTCGGTCTGCTCGCGCACGAAGCGGCAGTACTCGTCGATGTCGTCGGTGGCGTTTGCCACCCAGAAGGGATGCCGCCAGACCGTGAGCGCCTGCTGGAAGCGGTAGACGTGCTCAGAGACGCCAAGCTCGTCGATGCCCTGCTCGGAGGCGACGGCACGGTAACGGTCGGCGTTCTCGGCAGTGAAGTACCGCTCGGCGGGGGTGCCCTCGCCGTCCGGGCGCAGATGGACGTGGTAGTCGCTCAGCATGATTGCGATTCAATCATGCGCAGGTTCAATCGGCCCGGCGCCTGGCAAGCAGTACGGCTGCCAGCTCCAGGTCCAGCGGCGTGGTGACCTTGAGGTTCTCCGGGGTGGAGGGCACGATCGCCACCGAGCCGCCGGCGCGCTCGATCAGCGACGCGTCGTCTGTGGCCTGCGCCAGCACCTCCGCGGGCGCCGCCAGGACGCGTTCCAGAACCTCGCGCCGGAAGGCCTGTGGCGTCTGCACCGCCCATAGTTGGGACCGCGGCAGCGTCTCGAGCACAAGGCCCTGCTGAGCCCGCTTGACGGTGTCGGTCACAACAGCGGCCGCGACCGCCGCGTCCACCCCACGCTCGATCACCGCCGCAATCACGGCCTCCGCTAGCTCTGGACTTAGCAGCGGACGCGCGGCGTCGTGGACGAGCACGACATCGCCCGCCCCCGCGGCCCGTAGCGCTTCGCGCACCGATTCTGAGCGCACCGCGCCGCCCCTGACCCCGACAGTGCATGCCGGGGCGGCCACACCCTCGGGCAGCGCGACGACGATCTCCTGCACGGAGGGCGCGGCGAGAAGCGCCTCCACGCTCCAGGCCAGCAGGCTCTTGCCGTGCAGCTCTACGAGCGCCTTTGGCATCCCCGCCTGCAGGCGCTCGCCGCTGCCCGCGGCCACGATCAGCGCTACAGCCATCGTTCGTCGGCGCTCGCGCACGCAGCAGGCTGGCCCTCACCAACAGCTGCTGCGTGCGCGGGAGCCTTGCTACTTGCCAACGCCCGCGAGCTTGCTCGCAGCCGAGTCGGCCAGCAGCTCGTCGAGGTAGCTTTCGGCGTCGTCCTCGTCCTTGTCGAGCGCGTACATCAGCTCGGAGGCGAGGATCTTCTTCGCCCGCGTGAACATCTGCTTCTCGCCGGTGGAGAGTCCCTTTTCGCTCTCGCGGATGGCGAGGTTGCGGACGACCTCGGCGAGCTCGTAGATGTCGCCGGTCTTGATCTTGTCGCGGTTGTGCTTAAAGCGCCGGTTCCAGTTCTTGGGCATCTCAGAGACGTCGTCCGTGAGCACGTCCAGCACCTTCTTGACGGTTTCCTCGTCGATCACGCGGCGCAGGCCGGCCAGCGCGGCGTTCTCGGTAGGGACCTTTACCGTCATGTCGTTGTGGAGGATCTTGATGGTCAGATACTCGCGAGTCTCTCCGAGCACTTCCATCTCTTCCTTGCACATGACCTTGCCGGCGCCGTGGTGGGGATAGACGACATGGTCGCCGAGCTCGAACTCGATGTGTTCGACTTCGACTGTGATCTCGACCTCCTCGTCGAGCTCCTCTTCGGTGATTGCTTGGGGAATGGTGTCCTCCTTGGTTTGGGCCAGCCGCTGCGGGCAGCCGTTCTCGGTCAGGTCTGCAGGTAGCGATCGACGAGGTTGATCTCCTGCAGGCGTCGCAGTCCCTCTCTGATCTCCTTCGCCCGGATCTCTCCCACTCCCTCGATCATCTCCAGCTCGGCGTCTGTGGCCGCCAACAGCTCATCCAGCCCGCCGAACTCCTTGACGATCTGCGCCACAACCAGCTTCGGCAGCCGCGGTATGCGCCCGAGGATGCGGTAGCCGCGCGGCGAGACCGGATAGTCGAGGGTGTTCAGCTTGCGGTCGTAAGAGAGCAGCTCCGCCAGGCGGCCGAAATCGAGTAGATCCTGGTGGGGTAGGCGAGAGACCTGCTCCATCGCTTCCGCGAACGCCTCCTCGGAGTAGTGCGCCAGGTAGTCGTGCACGAGCGCCGCCTTCTCGGTCGCGGTACCCACGATCGTCTCCTCCAGCTGCATCTCGATCAGGCGTCCCTCGCTGCCCAGCTCGACGATGTAGCGCTCTATCTCGACCGCCATCCTGGTCACCAGCTCCGAGCGCTGCAGTACCGTCAGCACGTCGTGCAGTGTGACGCCGCCCTCGAACTCCAGCGCGGTCAGGCGCGTGGAGACCTGGTCTAGGCGGGTGCGGTACTTCTCAAGCGTCGCCAGCGCCTGGTTGGCCTTCGCCAGCACCACGGGGATGTCCTCGAGTATGTACTTCACGCCGTCGACGTAGACGGAGATCACCTCGCGGCGTTGGGAGATCGCGATCACGATCGCTTCGACCTGCTTTGAGACGCGCTCGGCCGTGCGGTGCCTGGTGCCCGTCTCCTGGGTGAGGATCGTGGGATCCGGCATCAGCTGAACGTTGGCCATCGAGATCTTCGTCGCGTTGGCGTTGAGGATGATCGCCCCGTCCATCTTTGCGACCTGGTAGAGCATCGCCGGGGAGTACTCGATGTCGAGCTTGATCCCGCCGGAGAAGAGGAAGCCGAGCTCTTCGGGGTCGCCGATCGCCAGCAGGCCGCCGGTGCCTGCATTTAGGATGTCCTCCAGGCCCTCGCGCAGCGAGGTACCGGGCGCGACCATCTCCAGGGCGCGCATCAAACCCGGCTCAGGGCGAGCGTCGTTATCAAACTCTTGCCCTGAACGTGGTGCCACAACAGGTCATTTTACGCGATTTAGCCGCGATTTATCGCACAAGCCGCTCGCAGTGAGCGGAGATCTGACAGCTTGAATGCGCGCGACCCTTAGTCGGCGGCACAAGCGGCCCCTTCAGGCGGCTGCGCGAGCGACCTCGCGCGGGCCGCGCGGAAGCGCCATCGCCAGCGCCTGACGCAGCGTCGCGGCCTCGCAGGCGCCCTCGCCGGCGCCATGAGGTGCGATCACCGCCTCGCAGCCGTGCTTGGCGGCCTCGGCCAGCCGCCGCTCGGGGTGGCCGACCCAGCGGAGCTCGCCGGTGAGGCCGAGCTCGCCGAAGCAGGCTCGCGGCGCGTGCTGCAGCGGCACGCCGCGAGCAGCCGAGGCGACGGCCAGCGCGATCGCGAGATCCACGCCCGGCTCATCGACCCGCACGCCCCCCACGACGTTGACGAAGACGTCGCGGCCGCCGGTGCCGATCCCGCCGTGACGCGCGAGGATCGCCAGCACGAGCGCGAGCCGGTTGCGATCCAGGCCCGAGACGACCCGGCGCGGCTGCTCTAGCTCTGAGGAAGCCACCAGCGCCTGCACCTCCACCAGCAACGGGCGCGATCCCTCCATCGCCGCCAGCACGACGCTGCCAGGCGCTCGCGTGGCCTGCTCCACGAACCTCGCCGAGGCGTCCAGCACCTCGACCAGGCCGCCCTGGCGCATCTCGAACAGGCCGATCTCGTTGGTTGAGCCAAAACGGTTCTTGAGCGCCCGCAGCTCGCGGTAAGGGCGCTCGCGCTCGCCCTCGAACTGCAGCACGCAGTCGACCAGGTGCTCGAGCACGCGCGGGCCGGCAAGCGCGCCCTCCTTGGTCACGTGCCCGACCAGCAGCACAGCGATCCCGCGTGCCTTGGCGGTCTCCATCACGCGCGCAGCCACCTCGCGAACCTGGCCGACTGTGCCCGGTGCGCCGCTGAGGTCGGGAGCGCGCAGCGTCTGCACCGAATCGAGCACGCAGACCTCGGGGGCGTGCTGCTCCAACGTCGCGATCACGCAGTCGAGATCGGTCTCGGCCAGCACGGGCACCGCGAGCGCAGCGTTGGCCGAGTCGGCGGCGCGGTCTGGCCCATCAGCGGGGCCGGGCTGCTCCACGCGTAGCCGCTCAGCCCGCAGCCGCACCTGCTGTGCCGACTCCTCGCCGGTTACATAGAGCGTGCGGTGTCCACGGCTCTGCAGGTGCGCGAGCACCATGTTGGTGAGCGTCGACTTGCCGATGCCGGGCGAGCCGCCCAGCAGGACCAACGAGCCCGGCACAATGCCGCCACCGAGTACCCGGTCGAGCTCGCCCAGGCCCGTGGAGAGCCGCGCGAGACGCTCGGCGGCCACCTCCGTGAGCGGCACCGGCACGCGCGCGACGCTCGCACCATCGCCGCCGCCGGCAAAGCGCCTGCCGCCGCCGCCGCGCGCAGCCTCTGCCGTGGGGGCGCGCTCCTCCACCATCGCGTTCCAGGCGCCGCAGCCGGGGCACTGCCCATGCCACTTGGCGCTTGAGAGGCCACACTCGGAGCAGACGTGGATGGTTTGCGCGCGCGGCACCTGCCAACCTTACGCGCGGGAGGGGACGGGTCAGCGCCGGACAGCACCCACCGTCGCAAGCTCAGTCCACGCCCACGGTCTCGCTACGGCGCTCGTAGAGCAGCACGTCGCGCCAGCTGCCGTCGGGCATCTGGCCCACACGCTTGCGCACGCCCACCAGCCGAAAACCGCAGCTCTCGTGTAGAGCAATGCTGGCCGCGTTCTGCGGGAAGATGCCGGCCTCCAGCGTCCAGATCGAAGCCTGCTCGGCCGCGTCCACGAGCGCCCCCAGCAGCGCCTTGCCAACGCCCGTCCGAGCGCGATCAGGGTCGACGTAGATACTGACGGCGCCAACGCCGCGGTAGCACTCGCGCGCAGAGACAGGCGTCAGCGCCGCCCAGCCAAGCACCCGATCATCGCCATCGCGAGCGACTAGGCACGGCATCCCGCTCTTGGCGGCAGACCAGTGCTCCCAGCTTGGCGCCTGGCGCTCGAACGTGGCCTCGCCGCCGGATATGCCGGCCGTGTAGATGCGCTCGACATGCGGCCAGTCGGCGGCCGACATCGGCGCGATCGTGAGCTGTCCGGGGGCTGCGTAGCTCAGCGGAGGCGTCCGTGTGCCGGCGGAGCCTTCTCAGAAGGTCTTTCAAAATAGGCGGTGCGGCCGGGGCGTGCCTGGACCAAGCTGGGCGACGCGGGACGGCGCAGCGCGTGCTGGTGGCACGTGCAAGCCGTCACGTGGCGATCCAGCGCCGTGTCAAGGTCCACATCCGGGCGTGCCGATCTTTTTGAAAGACCTTCTTAGGCCTCATCGACGGGATGATCGTGCTCGCCCTGAGCCTCGCCACCCGGGATCTGCTCCTCCTCGCCGCCGGCGAGATCGCCGCCCGAGAGATCCTCGGCACCCGAAAGCTCCTCGCCGGCCGGCAACTCCTCGGCGCCCTGGGCGCCGACTGCGACGGGCGTCTTCTGCTTCTTGGGGGCCACGATCTTCAGCTGCATGTCGCCCTCTACCTCTGAGGAGGGATTGACGACGACCGTGCTGCCAGGCGTGAGCTTCTCCCGCAGGACGAAGTCCGCGAGCGGGTCCTCTACGTAGCGCTGGATCGCGCGCCGCAGCGGACGAGCGCCCATCGCCGGGTCCCAGCCCTTCTCCACGAGCAGATCCTTGGCGGGATCGGTGAGCTCCAGCTGCAGCTCCCTTTCGGCCATCGACTCGCGGATCCGCAGCAAGAGCAGCTCCACGATCTGCCTGATTTCCTCCTTGGCCAGCTTGTGGAAGACGATCACATCGTCGATGCGGTTCAGGAACTCGGGCCGGAAGACCTTCTTCAGCTCGCCGGTGATCCGGTTCTTCATCTCGTCGTAGGTGATTCCGGTCTCATCGTCTGAGACCGCGAAACCGAGTGGCGTGTTGCGCGCAATCTCCTGCGCCCCGATGTTCGAGGTCATGATTACGATCGCGTGCCTGAAGTCCACCGTACGCCCCTGGGCGTCGGTCAACCGGCCGTCGTCGAGGATCTGCAGCAGGATGTTGAACACGTCCGGGTGGGCCTTCTCGATCTCATCGAGCAGCAGCACGCAGTAGGGCTTGCGCCGCACTGCCTCTGTGAGCTGGCCACCCTCGTCGTAGCCGATGTAGCCCGGGGGCGAGCCGACCAGGCGCGAGACCGCGTGCTTCTCCATGTACTCGGACATGTCGATGCGGATCATCGCCTCCTCGTCGCCGAAGAGAAACTCCGCCAGCGTGCGCGCGAGCTCGGTCTTGCCCACCCCGGATGGGCCGAGGAAGATGAATGAGCCGGTTGGGCGCTTGGGGTCCTTCAGGCCGGCGCGCGAGCGCCTGATCGCCTTACTGATCACCTCGATCGCCGGGTGCTGGCCGATCACGCGCTTGTGCAGCTCCTCCTCCATCCGCATCAGCTTCTGGGTTTCGGCCTCGGTCAGCTTGAAGACGGGGATGCCGGTCCACATCGAG
Source organism: Solirubrobacteraceae bacterium (assembly GCA_036008645.1). Lineage (GTDB taxonomy): Bacteria > Actinomycetota > Thermoleophilia > Solirubrobacterales > Solirubrobacteraceae > Palsa-744. The sequence continues at coordinate 964 of DASYNI010000003.1, read as the reverse complement.
ACGATGTCGGCGATCTCCTCCTCGCCGATCGCGGGCCGCTCCACACTCTCGCCGGACTCCCACTCTTCCTCAAGCTCCCGCTTCTTGTGCGTGAGCTTGCGCTCCTTGTCGCGCAGCGAGGCGGCCTTCTCGAACTCCTGCGCCTCGATCGCCGCCTCCTTCTCGCGGCGTGTCTTCTCGATTTCCTCTTCCAGCTCGCGGTTGGCGGGCGGGGAGGTCATCGACTTGATCCGCATCCGCGAGGCGGCCTCGTCGATCACGTCGATCGCCTTATCGGGCAGGAACCGATCAGAGATGTAGCGGTAGGCCAGTTCGCCGGCGGCCTGCAGCGCCTCGTCGGTGATCCTCACCTTGTGGTGCTGTTCGTAGCGGTCGCGCAGGCCCTTGAGGATCTCCACGCTCTGCTCGATGCTCGGCTCTTCGACCCTGATCTGCTGGAAGCGGCGCTCCAGCGCAGAGTCGCGCTCCAGGTACTTGCGATACTCATCCAGGGTGGTAGCGCCGATCGTCTGCAGTTCCCCGCGCGCCAGCGCGGGCTTGAGGATCGAGGCGGCGTCGATCGCGCCCTCGGCGGCGCCGGCGCCCACCAGGTTGTGGAGCTCGTCGATGAACAGGATGATGTCGCCGCGCTGGGTGATCTCCTTCATCACCTTCTTCAGGCGCTCCTCAAACTCGCCGCGGTACTTCGAGCCCGCGACCAGGGCCGCCAAGTCGAGCGTGTAGATCTGCTTGTTCTTGAGCAACTCGGGGACATCGGCGTTGGTGATGCGCTGCGCCAGACCCTCGACTACGGCGGTCTTGCCGACGCCCGGCTCGCCGATCAGCACCGGGTTGTTCTTCGTGCGCCGCGAAAGGACCTGGATGACGCGCCGAATCTCCTCGTCCCGACCGATCACCGGATCGAGCTTGCCGCGGCGGGCGAGGTCGGTGAGATCCCGGCCGTATTTCTCGAGGGACTGGTAGG
>DASYNI010000002.1:0-543959 GCA_036008645.1 Solirubrobacteraceae bacterium | reverse complement strand
TTGCTCGGGGTTTTCCATCAGCGCGCGCATGCCGCTGCAGTAGGTCGCCTTGGTGCTGTCGTTGCCGGCGGCCATCAGCAGCAGGAACCCCATCACGATCTCGTGGTCCTCGAGCCGCTCGCCGTCGAGCTCCGCGTGCACAAGCACGCTCGTCAGGTCATCGGTCGGCGCCGCGCGTCGTTCGGCGATCAGCTTGCCGCAGCGCGCGAACACCTCGGGCACCTCGCGCTCCATCACGCTCTGCGCACCCTCCGGCGTCGCGTCCGGGTCGCCCGCGCCGACGATCGCGTTCATCAGGTTCGCCCATGCCTGATCGTCCTCGGGCGAGAGGCCCATGAAGCTGCCGATCACCCGCGCCACCACCGGCTGGGCGACGTCGCTGACCAGATCGCAGGTCTCCCGGGCGGGCGGGCCCTCCAAACGCTCGAGCACCTCGATCGTGATCGCGCGGATCGCGTCCTCGTGCTCGGCGATCCGCTTCGGCGTGAAGCCACGCTGGAACAGCGCCTTCAACCGGTCGTGCTTGGGCGGGTCCATCCCGATGAACATCGCCTGCTGCATCTCCAACGAGAGGCCTGCATTGGATGCGGTGAAGCCGCCGACTTCGGAGGAGTAGGTCTGCCAGTCACGGCTGACCTCGAACACGTCCTCGGCCCTCGTCACCGACCAGAAGCCGGCTTCGTCGGGAAACTCAGCGATGCCGCTTGACCAGTGAACCGGACACTCAGCGCGCAACCGCCTGAACAGCTCCAGCGGCGGCCCCTGCTGGAAGTGGGCGCGGTCAGCGACGCCTAGCTCGTCAAGCGGCGTCTGATCCTGGCTTGCAGTGCTCAAGTGCCCTCCCGTCTTGACTTGGCTTGATCTACAGACGCAGCCTACTCCTCGGGCTCGCCGCCGCCGTCAAGTTTCGGCGCGCTCCCCGTTGCTCGGATCGACCGAGAGGGTGATCCTGGTTCTCGCACGCTCGGGAAGTGCAAGCGCTGCAGCTGCCCTGTCGTGAGGACGTAGTGGTCGTAGCAGTCAAGCGCGACCTGTCGGTCGCGTTCTGTGAGGCGTGACGCGCACAGAACGACCCACGGCATCGTAACTCTGGCAGGCCGAGCATCAAGTGTTTCCTTCATATGACACGGCGTTTTCGCCGTCGCGGCACGCTGGTGTCGCGGGCACATTGCTGCTAGCTTCGCGCGATGGGCACGAGCAGCGAGTTTGCGCCGAAGGAGCGTCAGCAGCGCGGACAACGGCACGATCGGCCGGCAACAGCTCAGCAGGCCGGCAGCCCTCCCATCGATCTTCAGCGCGCAGCCGGAAACCGCGCGCTTGCGCAGCTGCTGGGGCCACCACGTCTCTCTCTGGCCCGGAACATCATCTTCGAGGGCAAGCCCATCACGCCCTATTCGCGGGACGTCGTCTCCCTGTTCGCGACGTATGTGGCGCCTGAGCTGGAGAGCGAGAAACTCAAGGCTCGTGGGATAAAGACGCGGCTGGTCAAGTTCATCCGGGATGGCCATGACTCGCCCTACGACCGAGCCACCTTCGCCAAGGCGTTCATGTCATGGCTGGGGACTCAGACGCGCAAAGTCAAGGGTGGGGGCGAGGTCCCGGTGCTGCGGGAATTCGAGGTGATGAAGATGGGCCGCCCGTCCTGGCCGGCGGAGCTGAAGGTCAGCAAGGGCGTGGCTGCGGGCGACAATCTCAGGCACGTGGTGCGCAATGCAACGCTGAAGCGCGCGCTGGACATTGAGGTCAAGAAAGTGAAAGCCGCCGATGCCAAAGAGCACTTCAGGGAGATCGCGGAGCACCTTGGCATCAACCCCAAGGAGTCCGACACCGTCGACCAGATCGTCGGGGCCATCTACAAGTTGGTCTACCTCAACCCGAAGAACCTGTTCGCGGGCGAGGGAACGACGAACCAGGTAATTGGGTTCTCCGCTGACACGGTGCGGCAGTATGGCGAGGAGCTGGTCGAGTCAGAGGACGATCTCATTCTCGCCCGCAGGGTCATCGACGAGGTGGTGGGTAGAGTCGAGGGCGCGGCCAAGCGCGTCCGCGCGGGCTCGGACACCCACAAGCAGCAGGTCGTCGAGGGCATCGCAGAGACAGTTGGGCAGGCGATCCAGAGCATCGCAGACAAAGACGGCATGGTGCTTTCGAAGAACGCTGGGGACATGGTCGTCGACATCGGGCTTGGCCTTGGCTTCGATCTGGTCGATGGACGCGTCCCAGAGGACACCGCGGATTACGCTGAGCGGCAGAAGAACTTGTTGCAAGTCGAGACGGAGTTGGACGCCTTCATCAGGTCTGGCGGAGATGGCTCGCTCACAAACATCTTCAAGATGTTCCTCGGGTTGGCTTGATGACTCGACCGCCAAAGGGTCAGGTCTCCAGATCCGCGCGCGTTGGCCGGCGCTATGCGCGGCGATCATCGACTGCCCAGAGGTCACCGAACGCGGCCCGAGCCCGCTGCTATTAAGGAGAACCGTGCAAGGTCCGACGGCCAGCAATGGCGGGCGAACAGCCGGCCCTGATCGCCGACGGCAATCACGCCCGTGCGGATGCCCCGCTCATAGCTGCTTCAAGTGCGGCGGCGCCGTCGTCTTACGCACGATCAGGCGCGGCTCTATTAATTCCGACCGTAGGTGCGCATCGGGATCGTCTACCAATGCGACCGCCATGTCGATCGCACGGCGTGCGAGCTCAGCTGCCGGCTGCGCGATGGTGGTCAGCGCGATCATTGGCGAGCGTGCGAGTATGATGTCGTCATAGCCCACGATCGACAGATCTCTTGGGACTTGTAGCTCTAGCTCGTGCGCGCAGGACATCAACTCGATGGCCGTGATGTCCGAGGCGGCGAAGACAGCAGTTGGCCTCTGTGGCTGGCTGAGGAGACGGCGCATCATTTCCTGCCGCTGCTCTTCGGAAGCAGATCCGACTCGCAGTATCAGCTCCTTCGTCGAGCTCACCCCTGCACGACGAAGCGCGCGACGGTACCCGTAGAGGCGGTTGCGATCGACATGATGCGGCAGCAGGGCAGCGCTCACGTATGCGATCCGCCTGTGGCCGAGACTGATCAGGTGAGCCGTAGCGAGATCGCCGCCCAGCTTCTCGTCCAACCCGATCGACACACCGGACGGGCTCTCATAGCTCACGTATACCACCGGCAGGTGGGCGCCGATCGTGTCCAGCACATGCCGATCTCCAGTGAAGGCGACGAGTACGACTGCTGCAACGCGGTGTTCGAGCAGGCTTACTACTGCTGATTCCTCCTGGCGGAAGCCGGGTCCTGCTGTGGATAGCAGCACGCGGAAACCGCGTGCCGCGGCGTGCTGCTCCAGCCGGCCGGCGAGCTCTCCGATAAAGGGGTCGAAGAAGTCCCCGACCATGATGCCAATCACCTCTGTCTGCCGACGAGTAAGGCCACGCGCGCCTAGATGGGTGTGGTAGCCGAGTTGCTTGGCGACTATCAGCACTCGTTCGCGTGTGGCTGGCGCGATCTGGCCACGACCGCGGAGCGCATCCGAGACAGTCGTCTTGCCAACACCGGCAACGCGAGCGACGTCGCGTATGGTCGGCAGCCGCGCAAGCCCCGATGTCGACCGCGTTGTGGTGTCCGTCTCACTCATGGTCTCTTGTTGTGCCCTCGCTGTAGATGACTATATCTGCGGCGATCTCCGCCTCGCGCTCCGCTTGTCGCCCGCGCCGCTTGACACTCGGACGCCAGACGAGCTATATTGACCCGGACCGGTCCGGGTCAAGACAAGCACTGCCGGACATTGAGCGATCGCAGCTCTGCTCGGACCGATCCGTGTGAAGGATTCAGACAAGGACTGGCATCGCATGCAGAACACAGACGAAGAAGACGCAGCAACTGGTGCCCGTGATCCCGGACCGGTCCGGGATGCGGTCACCTCGCCGATATCGCCATGGGCGTGTGCCTCGGTCGACTGACAGGGGTCCGTCGTTGGTATGTCGCTGGCCATGGGCTGGGTTACCGGGGTGGCTCAAACAAAGATCACTGGGGGACGTGCAATGAGAAAGGGAGCGAGATGAGGCGATATCCGTGGATGTGTGTAGCCCTACTGGTAGCGCTCGCCGTGGCTGGGTGCGGCGGGGGTAGCGCCGGCAATGCGTCGTCGAAGGGTGGGATGGCGTCCTCTAAGCAGTACGCCGAACTGCGCTGGGGCATGACGTCGTGGTCAGGTGCGGCGATCGACGTCCTCAAGTCAGCGGTGCCTCAGGTGTACAACGTTGAGGCGCTCGTCGCTCAGAATCTCGTGGAAGCGGAACCGGATGGTGCACCGAAGCCAGGGTTGGCAAGCTCGTTTGAACAGCCGAATTCCACTACGTATGTTTATAATCTTAGGTCTGGTGTAAGGTTCTCAGATGGGCAACCAGTCACGGCGTCCGATGTTGTCTATTCGCTCGAGCGCAACGTCACTGGTAAGGAAGCTTGGACCCATGCTTACTGGGAAGACGTAGCGTCGGTCGCGGCACGTGGCAGTTCTGCTGTGGTCATCAAGCTCAAGCGACCAGACGCCGTCTGGCAGCACATTATGTGCTTCACCAGTCCAATTACTGAGAAGTCGCAGCTCGCAAGGACTGGTGAAAAAGCGCTTGGCACGCCAGGGGATCTGCCGATCGGCAGCGGACCTTGGAAGCTGGACGAATACACCGAAGCCACCGTTCAGCTCTCCCCCAATCCTTACTGGCGGGGTGCGAAGCTTCCCGCGAGACAGATCAAGATAGCTCTCTTCAAGGATGAAGCTTCGCTTGCTCTGGCTCTACGATCAGGAGCAATTGACGGGACCTTCGATTACTCTTCGCCAAAGATGTTTTCTAATCTTCCGGGCGTACGCCAGATCGCTACGCCCGGGAATACGGTCCTGGATGTGGGCATGAACGTGACGCAGCCCCCGTTCAATGACATTCACGTCAGACGAGCGATTGCGTACGCGACAGACATAAAAGGCATCGTCAAAGCTCTTTACCCTGGTGATGCAGCTACTGAAAACGAGTCGACGGTACCCGCCAGCCTGTTTGTCGGACTCGGCACGGCAGACCAAGTGAGTAAAATGCTAAGCGGGCTGCCGAAGTATGGGTTTAACCTCGCCGCGGCAAAGGAAGAGCTTGCCAAGTCGGCCTATCCACACGGGTTCAGCACTACGCTATATGCTCCGTCGGCCGAAGCATCAGTTCTGTCGGCCGCGCAGATTCTCGCGTCCGACCTGGCAAAAATCGGTATCACAGTTAAGATTCACGAAATGTCGTCTGCCGAAGAGGAAACCATCCAACGGAGTCCGAAGGTAACGATGGTGGTGACTACTCTCTATTCGGTGTATCCCGATCCAGAAGGTGTCATGTCGTCGCTGTTCGCTCCGTCTGCGATACCCGTCGGCATCAACTTTGCGCGCTACGACAACTCTGAAGTCAATAGACTGCAGGCAGAGCAGCGTGAAACTCTGAGTCCGTCGAGGCGGCTGCAACTGATTGGTCAGCTGTTGCACATCGCTGGCTCTGATGTGCCTTATGTGCCAACCTATTCACCCGACACTCTTGCTGCTGTTTCGGAGAAGTACGTATTCCCCACGTTTTCAAGTTGGACGGCGCTTTTCCGTCCGTGGGCGTTGGATGTGAAGCTCGCTTCCTAGATCTACGTCAAGCAGGGCCGGGTGCCTAGCCTGTGGGGTGAGGCTCCCGGCATCAAGATAGCGAGCCACATGGGAGGAAATCTGATTGATGTCGTTGGCAATATCAAAAGAGGACACCTCGCCTCTGACCTTCGACCCGCTACAGCGCACACGCGGTTCGAACGGGTGTGGCTTACGCGCTGGGACGTGTGTCCGGAGTTTGGGGGCCGATGCAGTGTATGTCCAACTGCATTGGTTCTGCGATCGGGTCAGCGTGCGTATTTGAGGGAGATGATGTTGTCGCTTGTGCGTGTGGGTTGCGGCCGCCTCAGCTAGCTGTCGCGACCTGGACGCACGTGCGGCGCTGAGCTCAGAATTCAAGGAGAGAAAGCTGATGATTACAGACGTTGTATATGATCCGCTCGACTTCGAGTCGCTGCGCGATCCCTATCCGCTCTACAAAGTGCTGCGCGACGAGTTCCCCGTGTACCACAATCCCGAGCGTGACATCTGGGCGTTGACGCGCTTCCATGACGTACAGGCGGCCTCCCGTGATTGGGAGACCTTTGCCAACGTCCCTGGTATTGAGCTGAGCGATCTATTTGATGTCATGGGGCCTGGCAGCTTCATCGACATCGATCCTCCAAGGCACGACGAGTTGCGCGACGTGGTGCGCCGGCACTTCGCTCCTGCTGCAATCCTGCGTCGCGAGGTCGAGATGACCGCCATTACCGAGGCGCTGCTGGATGAGCTGCTCGAACATGAGGTCGCTGATCTGGCGGCCGACTTTGCGTGGCAGCTTCCGGTGGCTGTAACATCTATGCTGGTGGGCTTGCCATTCGAGGATCGTCGACATCTGTCGATGCTTGCTCAGCAGCTCGTCTACCGTGAATCTGGCAAGCCGCGAGTCCCCGACTGCGCCCACGCTGCCGCGGGCGAGCTGCGTGGATATTTCACTGACCTGATGTCCGACCGTCTGCGCAGTCCGCGAGGCGATATTCTCAGCGAGATTGCGACGGCTAGCCACTCTGCAGAGGTCACCTTCGAGGAGGCGATCAGTCTCTGCAACCTGCTCTTTCTCGCAGGCATTGAGACCACTGCGGGCCTCGTCTCCAATGCACTTCACATCCTTGCTCTGGAGCCTAACAAGGCTGAGTTTCTGAAGCGGCGCCCGCAGCTCATGCCTCGGGCTGTCGAGGAGTTCTTGCGTTACGAATCGCCGGTGCAGTACCTCGCCCGAACGGTGACACGCGCCGCGACATTGCATGACACCGAGATACCCGCAGGCGCGCGTGTCGTACTCGTGCATGGATCGGCAAATCGCGACGAGCGGCGATTCCCGGACCCCGACGTGCTCGATTTCGAACGCGAGATGAAGCGGACACTTGCGTTCGGTGAGGGCATCCACTTCTGCCTGGGAGCGCCCCTCGCGCGCCCAGAGGGCAGGATCGCGCTCAATTGCTTTTTGGCGAGGGTGAAGTCCTTCGAACTCTATGGCTCTGTAGAGCGCACACAGGCAGGCAACACAGTCGGGTTTGCGCGGCTTCCGTGCAGACTCACACAGAGCTCGCTCGCTGCCTGAGGCGCCCACCCGATAAGACGCCGTCCGCCATGGTAGCGATAGGTGTTCGTTTCGAGAATCGGCTTGAGTAGGTGCCGCTGGCCTCGGAGAAGGCGACCCCGATCGCTAACTCCTGAGGCCCTGCCCATGTCTTGGCCTGCCCGATGAGGGCTGTCGCGGTGAGGTCGCAGCCAGAATCCGCGACTGGCCGGCGTGGTTGTCGGTCAAGCCGACAACGTCCATCGTGTCAGCGAGCACCGCTATGCGCTCGCGGACGTGCAGAGCGTCGGGCGTTGCCGGCAGCGATATCTCAGCGGAGGCGAGGCGGCGGAGAGCATCCTGGCGGACTACCTTTCGTGTGCGCCTGGGACCGCAGACTCGTCTTGTGTATGGATGCTTCCCATACGACGGTCCTGACCATAGAATGATCCGATGTTGACTCAGGTGGCCGACGGCGTTTGGGTCCGGCAGAGCGAGTGGGTCTTCACCAATTCCATCGTGGTGCGCGGGGAGGATGGGCTGATCCTGGTGGATCCCGGCATCGACGGCTGCGAGCTGAGCCAGCTCGCGGATGATCTGGACCGGCTCGGCCTTCCGGTGCTCGCCGGGTTCTCCACCCATCCCCACTGGGACCACCTGCTCTGGCATGCCCGGTTCGGCGAGGTGCCGCGCTACGCCACCGCTGCCGGCGCCGACGCTGCCGGTGAAGCCCGAGAGCGGGCGCAGACGATGGCGGCGCAGAGCGCGACGGGCATCCCTCTCGAGCTGATCGCGCTCGTGACCCCGCTGCCCGCGGAGGGCGGACCCGTGCCGGGCGAGATCATCGAGCATCAGGCGCACGCCGTCGGTCATGCCGCGGTCCTGCTCGTGGATCGTGGGGTCCTGCTCGCCGGCGACATGCTCTCCGATGTCCTGATCCCTCTCCTTGACGCTCGCCGCCCTGATCAGGTGGGCGCCTACGAGACGGCGCTCGACCGGCTGGAAGAGGCCGTCAGGCACGTCGATGTCGTGGTCCCCGGCCACGGCGCCGTTGCCGAGGGTCCCGAAGTGGCGACCCGCCTAGCTGCCGATCATGCCTACATCGACGCGCTGCGGCGAGGAGAGGAACCGGTCGACGCGCGTCTGGGGCCGGATGCGGACTGGCTCTCCGGCCCCCACCAGTCGAACCTGAAGCAGGCCCACGGGCGGTAAAGCCGTCCCGCGTTTGGGACGGCTTTTGATCTCATCGCGTTAGGGCCCTGCATGGAGCGTCCGGTCCAGATGCTGGACTGCTCGGCTCGGACGGACGGCACTTACCGGCGAGGAGATCCATGCAGGTTGGACTGGAGAGCTTAATCGACGGCAGGTTGGCGGCTCATGACGCGTTGCACCGCACATCGCGCCTGCGGGGGCCGGCCTGAGTGCCTCAGGCCGCGACCGTGTCGATCTCGCCCTGCCGCGCGGCCGCAGCGTGTTCGCGGCTGTCGCGCGTGGAGATCAGGACCGCCGTCAGAATCGCGCCTGCGACCGCGAAGCCCGCTGCCACCAGGAAGGCCAGGTCGAACCCTTTCGTCAGGGCCACCGAGGAGTGGACACCCGTGCTCAGCAGACTCTGCGTGCGGCTGTTGGCGACCGTCGCGAGGATCGCCAGGCCGAGCGCGCCGCCGACCTGCTGGGAGGTGTTGATCAGTCCTGAGGCAAGGCCCGCCTCGTGCGGCTTGGTGCTTGTCATCGCCGCAATCGTCACCGACACGAACGAGAACCCGAGACCGAATGCGGCGAGCAGCGATGGGCCGAGCACGTCCGCGGCGAAGGATCCGCCTGGCGCTGGGACGCGCGAGAACCACGTAAGGCCGCCCGCGATCAGCAGCAGGCCTCCCCCCAGTACCGGCTTAAAGCCGATCCTTGTCACCAGCTGCGAGGCGATGCCGGCGGAGATGATGATGCCGACCGCGAGCGGCAGGTAGGAGATGCCGGTCTTGATCGGCGAGTAGTGCAGTACGTCCTGCATATAGAGAGAGATGAAGAAGAACATCGAGAACAGCGACATCCCGATCAGCAAACCGACGATGTTCGCGCTGCGCAGTGTGCGCAGGCGGAAGATCGAGAACGGCAGCAGCGGATGGCGCTGGCGACGCTCGATTAGGACGAATGCGGCAAGGAGCACGAGCGCGCCGGCGATCCTGAGCAGCGTTCCAGTCGAGCCCCAGCCGACGTTGACGGCATCGACGACCGCGTAGACGAGCAGCGCGAGGCCTGCGGTCACCGTCACCGCGCCAGGCACGTCCAGGCCTTCCGTGCCATCTTCTGAGCTGCTCTCCAGCAGCAGCAGCGGAGCGAGCACCGCGGCGATGATGCCGATCGGGACGTTCACGAACAGCACCCAGCGCCAGCTCAGGCCGCTCGTGAGGATGCCGCCGAGCAGTACGCCCGCGGCGCCTCCTGCGCCCGCGACTGCGCCCCAGATGCCAAGCGCGCGGTTGCGCTCCGCGCCTTCCGCGAACGTCGTCGTGATGATCGACAGTGCGGCCGGCGAGACGATCGCAGCGCCGAGCCCCTGAACCGCCCGCGCGGCGATCAGCCAAGCCTCCGACTGCGCGAGCCCGCCGGCGAGCGAGGCCAGCGAGAACACGACCAGCCCGATCATGAACATGCGTCTGCGTCCGAGCAGGTCGGCGAGCCGTCCGCCAAGCAGCAGGAACCCGCCGAACGTGAGCGTGTACGCGTTGACGACCCAAGAGAGATCGTCCCTGGAGAAGTGCAGGTGGGCGCCGATCGACGGGAGTGCGACGTTCACGATCGACGCGTCGATCACGATCACGAACTGCGTCATCGCCAGCAACACCAACGCGAGATCCTTGCCGCGCTTGGAGCCGAGGTCGGCGGCTTTCCTGGGCGAGCGCGAGGCCATCATCGCTGCACCGCGCCTTCGGTCTTGGTGGTGATCATGCTGGTCCTCCTGAGGAGTGGATCGGCCGGCCTAATGCGGAAGCGGAAGTACGGTTCCACTTGTTTATAGCACGATCCGGAGCTAAGATTCCGTTTGTAGCTCATGGCCATCGATCAGCGAACCCAACGCGCAGATGCCCGCCGCAATCGCGAGCGAATCATCTCCGCTGGCCGCGAGCTGTTTGCTCGCGAGGGACCGCAGGTGCAGATGGACGAGATCGCTACTCACGCGGGTGTCGGCATTGGCACCGTCTACCGCCACTTTCCCACCAAGGAGGCGCTGCTGACTGCGATGGTTCGCGACCGCTTTCGGGAGTTCGCCGAGATCGCGCTGCTCGCCGAGGAGATCGCGGACCCACGCGCGGCGCTGCAGAGCATGATCTTGAGGTCGGCCGAGGCGGTCGAGGGCGACTCGGGATTCCAACTGGCGATGATGGGCTCAAACGAGTTGGAGTGGGAGGGAATCGAGGAAGAGAAGGCCGCTCTGGCGGAGGTCGTCACTCGGATCATCTCGCGAGCGACCGCGGCCGGTGCGATCCGCAAGGACTTCTGCTTCGAGGACTTCGCGATGATGATGTGCGGCATCACATCGACCATGTACTACCAGCCTGGCAATGCAAATTGGCGTCGTCACGTGGATTTGATCCTCTATGGCGTGTGCGCTCCGGACGACGGGCAGCGGCCGGCGCCTCGCCTTAGCTCAGGAGCGCGGCAGCGCCAGTCTGTGTGAGTCGGCGATCCGCTGCGCAAGCTGCGGCTCGACGCTCACCTCCGCGGCCACCGACGGCCAGCTTGCGACGACATCGGTGATTTCGGCGAGGATGCTCTCAGCGCGCCCTCGCGCGAGGCCCGCGAGCTTGCCGACTTCGCGTAGGTCGGCGACCGTGAAGCCATCGCGCTTGCCGTTGATCGTCTCGAGCCAGCGGTTGCCGGGGCTCCATGCCCAGGTCACGTCGTAGGCCGGGGCGAGTCGCCAGCCGCCGTCGCGGTCCATCAAGAACGCGACATGATGTCTACTTTAGCAAATCGATCTGGCACTTTTACATCAGTTCTGATGCGTTATTCCGCTTTTCGGCGATAAAGCATCGTTTTTGATGCATAAGACGGTTACTGCGAGGCTGATGCGGCCGGGCGGTGGCAAGTCACTCCATCGAGTGCGACAAGATCACCGAAGCGATGACGTAGATCCAGGACCTCCAGCACCAAACTCCCTCTTGCTCACCTTGAGCGCAGTGGGTGAGCTACCCTCGGCATGATCGTGAAGCCATGAGCGCGCATCGACACTACAGCGAGCAGGAGTTTGAGGCACTCGTCAGCTCGGCGCTCGACGAGCTCCCGGCCAAGTTCCAACGAGCGCTGGAGCATGTAGCGGTCGTCGTCTCCGATCGCGGTGCCGAGAACCACGCGTACGGCATGTATGTGGGCTCCAGGCTGGGCGGCTCCCCTTTCTTTGGGGGCGGTGGCATGCCGGACGAGATCCTGATCTTTCGCGACACGCTCGTGCGTGACTTCGGGGACGATCCCAACCGCCTGCGGGCCCACGTCACTCAGACGGTGCGTCACGAGGTTGCTCACCACCTCGGCTTCAACGAGTCCGGCGTCCGCAAACTCGGGCTCTGATGCCTTTGCGCCCCGCCGCGTGAAGGCGGGCTGCTCTCATCTCCTTCGGACCCGGGACCGGCTGCGCGGAGCTCACGCGCTGAGGCCATCTCGCCGCAGATCCTCGCCCGTCAGCTGCCGTTCGTAGGGTCCGCGCCCTGTCAGACATACCGCGCCGCAGCGGGCGCCGAGTGCGAGTGCCTGCTCCAGCTGCAGGCCGGCGCCGAGCCCGTAGGTGAAGCCGGCTGCGAACGAGTCGCCGCAGCCGTAGGCGTCGACCGGATCGCCGGGCGGCGGCGCTGCCTCGAAGCGGCCATGTGCACCCGAGCTCGTGCGGTAGCTGCCGCCATGCTTGCCCTCGGTGCACACGACGACCGCGGCATCCTGATGGCTGCGCTGCAACTCGTGGCGCTCGATCTCGTCGCGCGCGCTCAGCACAAGCGCGTCAATCGGCACGCCGTGCCCGAGCGCATGCCGGGCGCGCGGACTGGCGACGAGCACGCGGCAGGCCGCACGCGCAGCGCGCAGCGCGGCCTCGTCGCCGGCGGTGAAGTACACGGCGTCGATGCCCGCCAGGCGCCGCCACGCTGGCTCGTCCTCGCCTCCCTGCGGCTGCAGGCGCTCGCCGAAGGTCGTGATGGTGCGCTCGCGCTCGTCGTCTACGAGCGTCACCGCACGACGCGTCGGTTGATCGCATGAGCGTGCGCAAACGTTGACTGCGAGCTCGCGCAGGCGCGCAAGCGAACGCCGTCCGTACTCGTCGTCGCCGAGCGCCGTGATCAGCGTGCAGGAGCCGGCAAGGCGCGCGAGCTGCACCGCAGCCACCGCCCCTCCGCCGGCCGGCTCCTCGAAGGGGTTGTGTGTATGCACCACCTCGCCCGCGCTCGGCACGTGCGCCACCCGCGCGAACTGCACCCACTCGAGGTGACCCACCACCGCTACTCTTGGCTGGCCCAATCGCATGCGCGCCAGTCTCACACAACGACTCCTGCTCTTGGCGGGCGCCGTCCGTATGCTCCCTGCATGCTGGCCGAGAGGATGCCACCGACTCCCGAGGCCGCTGCGGTGCTCGAGATGGTGCGCGAAGTCGCCCGATCCGGGATGAAGGTGATGCAGATCTTCGAGGGCACTAACCAGATCCAGCGAATGGTGATCACACGAGATTGGGCCGCCAGCCACGCCAACGATCCGACCGGGAGGATCACGTGCAGATAGCGGATTCCACTGCGCTGGTGGCGGGCGGCGCCTCCGGTCTGGGATGGGCTGCTGCTGAGATGCTGCACGACCGTGGCGGGCAGGTGGTGATCCTCGATCTGCCTGTTGCGCGCGAGCGCGTCGAGTCTGACGGGCGCTTCTGCTTCGTGGCCGCCGATGTACGCGACGAGCAGCAGGTACAGGCGGGCATATCGCATGCGGCATCGATGGGCGAGCTTCGGATATGCGTCAACACCGCTGGCGTGGCGCCTGCCATGCGGATGCTGCGAAAGGGAGAGCCGCATCCGCTAGATGAGTTCCGGCGCGCAATCGAGATCAACCTGATCGGCACCTTCAACGTGCTGCGTCTTGCGGCGGCGGCGATGCAGCATCTGCAGCCGCGGGACGGCGATCGAGGGGTAATCGTCAACACCGCGTCTATCGCAGCGTTCGATGGCCAGATCGGCCAAGCCGCCTACGCCGCCTCAAAGGGGGGAGTGGCCGCACTGACACTGCCGGTTGCGCGCGATCTGGCCGCAACCCAGATCCGATGCGTGACGGTCGCGCCGGGGCTGTTCGAGACCCCCATGTTCGATGGTCTGCCGCCGACGGCACGGGAAGCGCTGGCGCAGTCGGTGCCCCATCCGAGCCGTCTGGGGAACCCGAGCGAGTATGCGGCGTTGGCTTGCCACATAGTCGAGAACCCAATGCTCAACGGCGAGGTGATCCGGCTCGACGGGGCGCTGCGAATGGCGCCGCGCTGAGGCGGTCATCTGGTCACGGCTCTTTGGCGGCCCGGCATGCCTCAAGGACCTGTCGACCCCGAGCTCCGTTCTCGGCGTTCAAGTGTTCTCAGCCTCCTGATCGGAGCCGCAAACCACAGGAGGGCGAACGGAAGTGCTCCAATGCTCGCTGTCAGCACGCCTGCGGTGAGCCCGAACAGCTTGGTTGTGACGAGCAGCAGGCAGCCGCACATCGCCAGGGCCAGAAACGCAAGGCCGGCGATCACGACCCGGTTTGCCCTGAACACGAGGCGCTGCTTGTCGTCGTGGCGAAACAGGAAGCGGTGCTCGGCGGAGGGCGCGATCGTGCACACTGCCGCCAGCGCCGCGAGGATCAGGGTGACGATGTACACGGTGCGCTCGAAATTGCCCACATGGGCGAAGCCTGTGTTGAACGGCACGATCAAAAGGAACGCGAAAAGGACCTGAACGCCGGTGACCACGACGCGCAGCTCGCCGGTCATCTCCTGAGATTGCGGTCCAAGCGCTCCAGGTGCGTCTCGCGGCGGTCCTCGCCATCATCCACGCTTTCCGGGTCCGGCATAGCGATTAACGTAGCTGCAATCGGCAAGGCGGACCGGCGGGCGTCTCACGCTCACTGCGGATTGATCGCGGGCGGTTTGGGTAGGAGAGGCCGAAGCGGCGAAAGATCAGCATCTGAGCGGAGGTAGATGAGAATGCCACCCCGTGGAGTGAAGAAAAACAGCAAGCGCGAGCGCCAGTACGAGCACATCAAGGACAGCGAGCGCCAACAGGGCGTATCGCTGAAACGCGCTGAGGAGATCGCCGCGCGCACCGTCAACAAGGAGCGCGCCCGCAGTGGTGAAGCAAGCACCAGCTCGCGTAGCTCAACCAATGATATTTCCTCTGGGCGTCGTGGCGGGCTTCGTTCCGGCAAACCTGGACCACGTGGTCGCACCCGTGAACAGCTCTACCAGGAGGCCCGCAGTCTCGGTGTCGAAGGCCGCTCACATATGAACAAGGCGCAGCTTCAACGCGCGGTTGATAACAAGAAACGCTAGACGCGTGGTCGGTTTCAATCTCAACTGGGACGGGTAAGCAAAGCGCCATGACTATTGGCAGCTCTGTCTTCCTGATCGCGGTGGGTGCAATCCTGCGCTATGCGGTCACCGCAACAGTCTCTGGCATCTCCATCCAGACGATCGGTCTGATCCTGATGCTCGCGGGCATCCTTGGCTTGGTGCTCTCGCTGCTTTATCTCTTTGCCTGGCGGCCAAGACGCGTCGGCGAACGGAGCGTTGACCGCCCCCCGCCGTACGAGCCGCCTGAAACCTACTGAGAGCGGCCCCGTCGGCATTAGTCGGCTTAGCTATTCACGCCAAGCCGCTGGTCTGACGATGGGGCCTATTTCCAAAGCTCAATCACGCAAGCGAATCGGTACTCGCCGCGCACGGCTCGGTAGAGCCACTGGCGGCGAATCGTTAGGAGGCTGAACATGATTGCCGTAATAGTTCTGTTGTTGTTGTTGGCGCTTCTCGGCGGACTTGGGTTCGCAGCCCATGTCCTCTGGTTTGTGCTGATCGTTGCCGTCGCGCTGTGGCTGATCGGTTTCCTCGTCGGAGGAGTCGATTCCGGTCGCCGGCGCTGGTATCGCTGGTAGTACGCGTGCTCACTCCTTGACGGGTGAGCCGAACCGGATCAGGTTCCCGTCCGGGTCGATGTGCGAACCCTCGCGCATCCCGTAGGGCGTTGGGCCGACCGGCTGAGTGCTTCCGCCGACGCCAGGCCGATTCCACTGCTCATAGAGGGCGTCGGCGTCGCGCACATTCAGGTACGCGGATCCTGCGTTGCGCGTGGGATAGTGGTCGGGGTCGCGGGCCAGGTGCAGGCTGACGCCTTCGTGGTTGGCGAACCCGTAGTCCTCGCCGTCTTCGTCCGCGAACGTTTTGAAGCCGAGCGCCGAGTAGTGCGCGAGAGCGCGGGCGAGGTCGGCGACCGGGAAGATGGGGTCAAAGCGCCGCAGTTGCCGGGGCTGCCGGGGCCGGCCGGCCCCGGTCGCGATGCCTGCGGTCTTGATCTCGGAGAGGGCGAGCAGCACCGATCGCATGGCCTGCACCTGCTCCGGCGAGACTCGCTGCTGCAGTTGGGTCTCGACGGCTTCCACGCCGCGCAACACTGCAGGCAGAACCTGCTCGCCCCGCTCGGTCAGCTCGAGGGCGATCCGGCGGCGGTCCTCCGGGTCGGCGCTGCGTTCGAGATAGCCCCGCCTCACGAGCGTGTCGAGCAGCTGGCTGACGGCCTGCTTGGTAACACCCAGCTCGGATGGCAGATCTCCGCTGGGGCCACCGTTGGTGTCGATCCCCGCAAGCAGGAACGCTCCGTGGCGAGGCAGGTCGTCGATGCCGATCGCGTGAAGCTCCGCGCGAATCGCGCTGGCGTACGCTCCGCGCGCGGAGCGCATCAGGGTGGGTGTGGCGAGGGGGGTGGGGTCCATAGGCCACCCTATCGTCAACTAGCTTGACAGTCTAGTTTCTTTCTTAACGCGTAAAGCAAACGCCAAATCCGCCTCGGTGAGGCGATCCAGGACGATGAGGCTGGTCGGAAACACCGGCACCCCCGCGTCGCACTGATAGTCACTGGTAAGCGGCTTGTCGATGTGGTGTGGCCGCTGGACGTACTTGCGCCCACGGCTAGCTCCGGCTAACGTCGCCGGATCGACCAAATAGCTGACATATCGGCGATGTCGAGTCGGCGGCGCGTCATGCGGCGGACTCTCGTCGCGGCCGTGTTTGCGCTCGCCGCCCTGGCGCTCTGCGCGCCGGGCGCCGCCGCTTGGTCGGTGTTGTCTGACACGCAGCCGACGGGCGCGGAGGAATCGAAGCTCGAAGCCATCTCATGCTGGACCGGTGAAGCCTGCATGTCCGTCGGGGACTACGTCAACAGCTCCAAAGTGCAGGAACCACTGGCGGTTGGGGACGAAGGCGTTGAATATCCGCCCAATCCGAGCGGCGGCAAAAACCCGCTGCTCGTCGGCGTGTCCTGCACAAAAGGGTACCCGCTGTTCTGTATGGCGGTTGGCGAGTACACCGAAAGCTCGGGCTACACGCATGTCTATGCTGAGAAATACTCGGGGAAAACGTGGACGCTCGAAACGATGCCGCTGCCGTCGGAAGGCTTCGATTCCCAACTGGGAGCGGTGTCCTGCCCCACATCGACCGAATGCACGGCTGTGGGTACCTACCACAACCCCATCACCGGTGAGCACTACCTTGGCGAGCAGTGGAAAAGTGCAAAATGGGAAGCGGAAATCCCGACGGAACTGGCCGGAATCGGCTACGGCGCGATGATCGCGCTCTCCTGCCCAGGCAGCGGCGAATGTATGGCCTCAACGGTTTATCGCAAAAGCGCAGGACGCGTGGAACAGGAAGGCGAGGAGCTGAGCGGCAAAACGTGGACGCCCGAGACCATGGCCAACAACCTATCGGGGTACACGACAATATTCACGATTTCGGACTACTGCGCAAGTCTTTCGGAATGCGTCGCTGTTGGCGAGTACACGAACAAATCATTGGCGGTCGAAGCCCAGGCGCAATCGTGGAACGGCACGTGGACGGCAACGTCTCCGTTGAACGTCGCCAGCAGCAGCCTCGACGAACTGTGGGGAGTCTCATGCTTGGAAGGCATCAAGGAATGCTTTGCTGTCGGCAAGTTCGTGAAGAGTGGGGTGACCGAAGCCCTGGGTGAGGAATTCAAGAGCGGGAAATGGGCGCTGATGACGGTTGCCAATCCGAGCGGCGCGAAAGAAACCGTCCTGGCTCGGGATTCTTGCGCCCCCTCTGTCTGCTACGCGGCGGGGTGGTACATGAACTCAAAAAACGAAACGGTGATGCTGGTCGAGCGCAATCTGTGAGGCGGCCGGCGCGCGGACGCACGCTCGCTCGACGACGCGCGAGCGGCAGAGCGTCGCATGTCCGCTGCCTCAGGTCAGGCTCGTCAGGCCGACGATGACGTGAGTCGGAAGCTCAGCGGGCGTCTCGCCGGCGCTAATGATCTCGCCGATCCTGGTAACGGTCGCCTCGCGCCGGTCGTCCGGCAACGCTGCCATCCAGCTCATCGACGCTATGTAGTTGACGACCCGCTCGGGGTTGGCCGGCTGGATCATGGTCAGTGAGATCTCTCGTGGTGAAGTCCAGCAGCCCGCTGCGAGGGCGGCCTCCTGCCAGCCGGGGCCTTCGAATTGCGGATGCGTCGGGCGAAGCTCGGCGATCAGGGTTCCAACCTCATGCGCCCAGGAGGCCCCGCTCCAGTCGGGCAGGATCCTGAGTACTGCCAGTCCTCCGCCCGTGACCAGCACGCGTTGGATCTCTCGCAGCGCCGCCCCGTGGTCGAACCAGTGAAACGCATCGGCCACGGTGACCGCGGCGACCGACGCGTTCGGGAGCGGGATCTTCTCGGCGACTCCATCGAGCACGCGCTGCGAGCCCAAGCCAGCGATGAGGATCTCGCGCAGCTCCACCTGCGGCTCGACCGCGATCACATCGAGGCCCACGCCGAGCAGTGCGCGAGTGAGCTTGCCCGTGCCCGCTGCCAGATCGAGCACGCGGGCCCCAGGAGCAATGTGCAGCTCGGCTGCAATGGCTTGCACGATCGCAGGCGTGTACTCCGGACGGCCGCGCTCGTATGAGTCGGCGACGTCGACGAAGCCCGCGGCGAGCGGGTGCAGGACCGCGGAGCCGCCCGCAGCGGCAGAGACCACCAGCTCCTCATCCTGAACCCGCACCACGTCGCCGTCGTGCAGTTGGCGCCCGCGGCGTGTCTCGGGCTCTCCGTTGACGCTTAGCGGCACGCTCGCCAGCAGTGCCTTTACCTCGCTCCCGCTGCCCACCACGCCGGCGAGCTTGAGCAGCTGCCCCAGCCGGATCGTGTGCTCGCGAATCTGGATCTCTCTGGCCACGACTGGAATCTAGTACGCTCGGGTGATGGCGCAGCGCAGCGAGTACACCGACGGCACCTTCTGCTGGGCAGAACTCACGAGCACCGACCAGGAGGCCGCCAAGGCTTTCTACGCGGGGTTGCTGGGCTGGCAGGCCGACGACCGGCCGGTGGGGGAGGACTCCTACTACTCGATGCAGCTGATGGACGGCAAGCCGGTGGCAGCGATCGCCGCCCAGCCCCAGCAGCAGCGCGAGGCGGGCGTGCCGTCGATGTGGAACTCATATGTCAAGGTCTCCGACGCGGATGCCACGGCAGCGCGCGCCAAGGAGCTTGGGGCAGACGTGCACGCGCCGCCGTTCGATGTGTTCACCGCCGGCAGGATGGCCGTGATTGCGGACCCGCAGGGCGCCTATTTCATGCTGTGGCAGCCCGGCGATCACATCGGCGCGGCGCTCGTGAACGCGCCCGGGGCGCTGGTCTGGAACGAGCTGCAGTCCCCCGACCTGGACGGCTCCGCCTCCTTCTACGGCGATCTGTTCGGCTGGAGCGTGGAGGAGATGGAGAGCCCTCAGGGGCGCTACCTGACGATCCTCAACCAGGGTGCCTACAACGGCGGCATACGCGAGAACACCCCGCCCGCGCCGCCCAGCTGGCTTGTGTACTTCGGCGTCGAGGACCTCGACGCGGCGCTGGTCAAGCTGGGGGAGCTCGGCGGCTCCAATCTGGCTGGGCCGATCGACATCCAGATCGCCAAGATCGCCGTCGTGATGGACCCCCAGGGCGCGGTGTTCGCGCTCTACGACGGGCAGCTCACGCCTTAGGCCCGTCGTCCCGCTGCTCGGCGAGGTCGGCGCCAGTGGTCGTGGTCATCACCTGTGCGGCGCCGCCGCCCATCACCCGGCGTACGAGCGCCGGCGCCAGCACGCGCATGGCGGCGGCCAGCCCGTAGGCGCGCGGAACGTAGCGCTCCGCCCGGCGCTCGATGCCCGCCTGGTAGATCGCCTCGGCGGCGGCATCCGGGGTGGAGACTGCCCAGCGCGTCCACGGCTTGGCGGTCAGCTCTGACTGCGGGAAGCCCTCGGTGGAGATGAAGCCGGGGAGCACCAGCCCGACGTGCACGCCATTGCTGCGCTCCTCCGCCCACAGCGCATCCGACCAGCCGGCGAGCGCGAACTTGGAGGCGCTGTAGGCGCCGCTGCCCGCCCGGGAGACCCGCCCGGCGGTGGACGCGACGTTCACGATCGCGCTCGGTGAGCTTGCGCGCAGCAGCGCGAGCAGTGTCTCGGTCAAACGCACCTGGGCGTCGAAGTTGATCGCCATCGTGCGCCGCACGTTCTCGTAGCCGCCGTCCGCGAAGCGCGCACGCCAAGCTGCTCCGGCGTTGTTGACCAGCAAGTCCAGGCGCCCATAGCGCTCGCGCACATGCTCGAGCACGCGGGTGGGGGCGTCCTGCGCCACGAGATCAACCGCCACGTAGCTGGTGCGCTGGTCCCCGAGCTCCTGCGCTAGCGCCCGCAAGCGCTCCTCGCGGCGGGCCACCAGCACCAGCGCTGCGTTTGGCACACGCGCGAGCCGTCGCGCGGTGGCCTCCCCGATGCCGCTGGAGGCGCCGGTGATGAGCAGCACACGCTGCTGGGCGGGGGTGGGAATCGGATCTGTCATCGCGTCGTTGTCGCGGCTCGACCGCTGCAAGGCGGCAGCTGCGGCCGCGCGGGTAGCCTGTCAGATCGGAGCGCATCGTGAAGATCGAGATGTTCAACGTTGGTTGGATCTCTTCCTCGGCGGCCATCTGGCGCCAAGGTGAGGACCCCGATGCGCGGATCCGCTTTCCCGTTCCCGCGTATCTCGTGGAGACCGACAACGAGCGCATCCTCATCGACACCGGCTTGAACCCTTCAGCCGTGGCGGACCCGCTGGGCCATTACGAGCGGCCCGAAGCCGGGCTCTTCGAGCTGGAGCTGGATGCCGACATCGCCGCGCAAGTAGATGTGAGCACGCTCACCCGCGTGGTGCTCACGCATCTGCACTTCGACCATGCGGGCGCACTGGCACTGCTGCCGAGCTCAGTGCCCGTGGTTCTCCAGCGCAGCGAGTGGGAGGGGGCTCACGACACCGCAACGGTGCGGCGCAACTTCTTCTACCCACGCGACTATCAGGTGCTCGAGGACCGCGATCTCATGCTCGTAGATGGCGATCACGACCTGTTTGGCGACGGCTCGCTCACGCTGCTGCTGACGCCCGGACACACGCCCGGGCACCAATCCGTGATGGTGGGTGAGCGCCTCATCCTCGGCGCAGACGTCGCCCACTTCAGCGCGACCTTGGACGACAAGCGGTTTCCGTCCTTCGCCGATGACTTCTCCGCGCAGGCCCGCTCGGCCGATCGGCTTCGTGAGCTGAGGGACGCTGGCGTCACGGTCGTTCCCGGCCATGACCCCGACGTCCTGCGGCCGGGCCCGCTTCCCATCTGACCGCGCGAGTATGTGGGTATAACCAGGTTATACTCGTCGGTGTGAAGACGGCGATCTCACTCACCGACCGGACATTTCAGCGTGTGGATGACGCCGCCAAACGGCTCGGGGTCTCGCGCAGTGAGTTCTTCGCTCGCGCTGCAGAGCGGTGGCTGGATGCCCTGGAAGACGATGGCACCACTGAGGCGATCAACCGTGCACTCGCCGGCCTACCGGCTGATCATGCGTTCACAGACATGGCTGCCGCGAGACTGGTCGTCGACGCCGATCACCCCTGATGGGGCGTGGCGAGGTGTGGTGGGCCGATCTCGGCTTGCCGAGAGGCTCCGCGCCGGCGCTGCGTCGCCCGGTGCTGATCATCAGCGCCGACGATTACAACCGTTCAAAGTTGCACACCGTAACTGTCGCGGTCATCACAACCAACGTCCAGCTAGCCGCGCTGCCGGGCAATGTCACGGTGCCTGCTGATACGGCTGGCCTGGAGATGGACTCGGTTGTCAACGTGACGCAGCTGGCCACGATCGACCGTGGCGCGTTGGAGGAGCGCATAGGCGCTTGCCCGGATTGGCTGATGGCCCAGGTCGACGCCGGCCTTGGACGAGCCCTCACGCTAGTCGGACTCTGATCAAGCCCCATACCGGAAGCCAGAGAGGCGAGCAGCACCTGCTCAATAGTATGTCCGGCACCAAAGGCCCCGAGGAGGAGCTCCCATATGCCGTCGCTGCGCCGTGAGAACGACGTTTTCATCATCGATTTCGGAGAGGGCGAGAACCGCTTCAATGCCGAGTTCTTCGACTCGCTAGAGGGCTGCCTGGATGAGGTCGAAGCGGCGCCGGCACCCCGTGCGCTCGTGACAACCGCCAGCGGCAAGCACTGGTCGATCGGTCTCGATCTTGACTGGCTGGGCACTCAGGGAGACGGGGTTCCCGCATTCATCGCGCGGATGCAGGAGCTGCTTGCGCGGCTGCTGGAAATCGGCGTGCCGACCGTCGCGGCGCTGCAGGGCCATACCTTCGCGGGCGGCGCGATGCTTGCGCTGGCCTTCGACCAGCGCGTGATGCGCGCTGACCGCGGCTACTTCTGCCTGCCCGAGGTCGACATCAACATCCCCTTCACGGTCGGTATGAGCGCACTCATCGCGGCTCGCCTGCCCCGGCCCGCCCTCCACGAGGCGATGACGACCGGCCGGCGCTACGGAGGCGTCGAGGCGGCTGCGGCCGGGATCGCAGACGAGGCCGTGGAGGAGTCGCAGGTGCTTCCCCGCGCGATCGAGCGTGCCGCCTCGCAGGCGGCCAAGGGTGCGGACGTGTTGAGGACGATTAAGCAGCGGCTGTATGCCGATGCGCTCGCGGCGCTGCGAGCGCCGATCGACTGGAGCTGATCACCACCACTTGTGCTCGAGCGCGCGCTCGGTGCCGCCGGTGGCGTCCAGGCTCTCAAGCGCCGCGACATCCTCATCTGAGAGCGTGAAGTCGAAGATCTGCGCGTTCTCCTTGATCCGCTCGGGATGCGTCGACTTGGGAATCACAGGGATGCCCTGCTGCACGCACCAACGCAGAAGCACCTGCGCCGGCGTGCGTCCGACGCGCTCGGCGATCTGGCCGACGACGGGATCGGAGAGGTGGCGGCCGGTTCCGAGCGGGCTGTATGCCTCCAGCGCCACGTGCTGCTGCTCGCACTCTGCAAGCAGCGCCCGCCTGAAGACGAACGGGCTGAACTGCACCTGATTTGCCACAGGCGGCGTGCTGCCCGCCGCGATCACCTGCGTCAGCTCCTCGACGCTGAAGTTCGAGACGCCGATCGAGCGGGCGTAGCCGAGCTCGCGGGCGCGCTCCATGCCCGGCCAGGCCCAGGTGGCTCCGCCCTGCGGCCAGTGGATGATGTAGAGGTCGACCTGGTCGATACCTAGGCGCGTGAGGCTTTGCTGCGCCTCTGCAACCGGGTCGGTGTTGCCGGGGTAGAACTTGGTCGTGATGAAGACCTCCTCACGTGGTAGGCCGCTCTCGCGCAGCGCCTGGCCGACGCTCTGCTCGTTGCCGTAAGCCTGCGCCGTGTCGATGTGTCGGTATCCGAGATCCAGCGCGGCGCGCACCGCGTTCACGCACTCAGGACCGTCGGGCACCTGCCAGACGCCGAGCCCGAGCATCGGTATCTCGTTGCCGTCCGCCAGCACGCGGCTGCGTCCGTCTGCCGTGAGCGCATCAGTCGCCATCGCATCTCCTTTGTCGTGTGGAGTCAGATCTCGGCAAATCCTTCGGGCAGCTTAGGAGCTTCCCGGGCCCGGCCGCTTGCCGGATCGGCGAGGATTGCGCCGTGATTCGAGGTGGCAACCGATGAGCCTTGGGCAGATCGTATGCGTCGCACTCGCGGGCCTGGCGGCGGGCACGATCAACGCCGTGGTCGGCAGCGGCACCCTGATCACCTTTCCGGTGCTGCTCGCCTTCGGCTACCCGCCTGTCACGGCGAACGTCTCCAACACGATCGGCCTCGTGCCGGGATCGGTATCCGCGGCGTGGGGCTACCGCGGCAAGCTGGCCGGCCAGCGCGAGCGGGCGATCCGCCTTGGGATCGGCTCGGTGCTTGGTGGGATCACCGGGGCCGCGCTGCTGCTGGTGCTGCCCGCCTCGACGTTTTCGGCGATCGTGCCGGGCTTCATCGCCATCGCGATCCTGATGACGGTATTCCAGCCCCGACTGAGGGCCGTGCTGGAGCGGCGTCGGGGGCAGGCCGGCGGCGAGAGCCGCGTCCTCGCGCCGCTTGTCGTGCTGCTCACCGCCATCTACGGCGGCTACTTCGGCGCCGCGCAGGGGATCCTGCTGATAGGTCTGCTCGGAGTGCTGCTGGCCCAGGACCTGCAGCGCACCAACGCGCTGAAGAACATCCTCGTGGGCCTCGTCAACGGCGTCGCAGGTGTGTACTTCGCCTTTGCGGCACACGTGCAGTGGGGTCCAGCCGCTGTGATCGCGGTCTCCTCGATCCTTGGGGCTCAGGTCGGCGCTCGCTACGGGCAGCGCCTTCCGCCCCGCGCTCTGCGCGCCCTGATCGTCGTCGTGGGGGCGGTCGCGATCGTCCAGCTGCTTGCGGGGTGAGCCGCGCGGGCTGCCGAGGAGCGCCGACCCGGCGCATGCGGCGATCAGGCTCTACGCTTGCTCAGGTGTCCACCTATCCGCGTAGCTGAGCAGTGCCCTCGCCCGCCGCCCGCATCCTCTCGAGCTCACAGCTTGAGCTGCTCGCAAACTATGGGCAGGAGCGGACCGCGGCGGTGGGGGAGAGGCTCTTCCAGGTTGGTGACGCGACCTACCCATTCATCGCGATCGTCGAGGGTGAGGTGGCGGTCCTGGACCCGGCGGGCCGCGAGGTCGTGCGTCATGGCGCCCATGGCTTCCTGGGCGAGATAAACCTGCTCTCGGGACAAACGGTGTTCCTCACGGCGGTGGTCACCGAGCCGATGCGTTACATCGCGGTGCAGCGCGATGCGCTGCGGCAGCTGCTCTTCGAGGATGGCTCGCTCTCCGACCTGCTCCTGGGCGCCTTCGTCGAACGCCGTGAGTTGCTGCAGCAGCAGCAGGGCATCGGATTCGAGATCGTCGGGTCCCACGACCTGCCCGGCACCCGCCGGCTGCTCGACTTCGCGCGGTCGCAGAGACTGCCGCACGTCTGGCTCGATCCGATCAGGGATGAGCAGGCCGCCGCGCTTTTGGCGAGTACGAATCCCGGCGACCTGCCCCTGGTTCGTCTGCCGGGCGGCCAGGAACTGCAGAATCCGAGCAACGGCGAGCTCTCGCGAGCGCTGGGCATAGGGCTCGAGCTCGCGCCGCGCGAGGAGGTCGACCTGCTGATCATCGGCTCAGGACCGGCCGGCCTCGGTGCCGCGGTCTACGGCGCCTCGGAGGGGCTCGACACGCTCGTGATCGAGAGCACGGGCCTCGGCGGTCAGGCCGGCACGTCGCGACGAATCGAGAACTACCTCGGCTTTCCGGCCGGGATCAGCGGCGCCGAACTGACCAGCCGCGCGATCACCCAAGCGCGGAAGTTCCATGCCCGCTTCGCCTCCCCCTACCGCGCCCAGGCACTGGAGCCGGGCGCCGATCGGCATGTGGTCAAGCTCGACGACGGCGTGGAGGTAGCGGCGCGCGCCGTGCTGCTTGCCACGGGTGCCGAATACCGCCGTCTGCCGGTGGCCGACCTCGACAACTACGAGGGACTCAGCGTCTTCTACGCCGCCGGCCCGCTGGAGGGACAGCTCTGTGGCGGCCGGCGCGTCGGCATCGTCGGCGGCGGCAACTCCGCTGGCCAGGCTGCCGTCTGGCTGGCGCGCGGCGGCGCGCTGGTCACGCTCCTTCACCGCCGCGGCGACTTGGCCGAGACGATGTCCCAGTACCTGATCAACGAGCTCGCTCGCTATGGGGTGGCCGTGCGCGACCGCGCTGAAATCGCGCAGCTGCACGGACAGGACGGGCAGCTGGACGCGGTCACTCTTGTCGACGGCGAGCAGATGCCGTTCTCCTACCTGTTCCTGTTCCTGGGTGCCAAGCCGTGCACCGATTGGCTGGGGGACGTGGTTGCCCGAGACGCGGCGGGGTTCATCCTCGCCGGATCGGAGGCCGGCTCGGAGTCACTGCATGGCACGACTGTGCCCGGGGTGTTCACCGCCGGCGACGTACGCGCCGGCTCGATCAAGCGCTGCGCCACGGCGGTCGCCGAGGGCGCCACCGTCGTGCGTCTGGTGCACGAGCATCTGAGCGCCCCATCCGGCACGCCGCGCTGATCAGCTCGCCGCGGTACGCCGCCGCTCGCCCTGCGCCTGTTCGCGAGCGCGCCGGTGCGCAGATTCGACGATGGCGCACACCTCGGAGGGCTGATCGACGACGTGCAGCGTGGCGAGGTCCTGTTCGCTGATGCGCCCGTCGGCGAGCGCCTTCCCGCGCAGCCAACTAATCAGGCCCTCCCACTCCCCGCCGCCCAGCATGATTACGGGAAAGTGGCGGATCGTGGCTGTCTGGATCAGCGTCAGCGCCTCGAATAGCTCGTCCAATGTGCCGTAGCCCCCGGGGGCGATCACGAACGCGCTCGCGTAGCGCACGAACATCACCTTGCGCGCGAAGAAGTGCCGGAAGCGAAGGGCAATGTCTAGGTAGGGGTTCGGCTCCTGCTCGTGCGGCAGCTCGATGTTGCAGCCGATCGACAGCGTCCCCGCGTCACGCGCGCCGCGGTTGGCCGCCTCCATCAGGCCGGGCCCGCCGCCGGTGATGATCGAGTATCCCGCGCTGCCGAGGCAGGCGCCGACCTCTCGCACGAGCGCGTAGTGAGGGTGCTCGACGGGGGTGCGCGCCGAGCCGAATACGGTCACGGCCCGCCCGACATGCGCTAGCGCATCGAAGCCATATGCGAACTCGTTGGCGATCTCGCGGATGCGCTGCGAGTCGGCGGCGCGCACCTCCGGCGGCTCATCGCCAAGCCAGAGCAGCAGCTCCTCGTCGAAGGTCAGCTCGTGGTTTGAGTTGGGCAAGGAGGGGCTCTGGGGTCCTTTGGCTTGGCAGCGCGCAGCGCCGGCCCGCTCGGCGCCAATGGCCGCGAGCGGGTCTGCGGCGCGCACCGCGCTTGCGCGATTCTCGCAGGCTCAGCTCCGGACGGGCAGCTGCTGCAGGGCCCAGGCGTTGCCGTCCGGATCCTCAAAGAAGACGAAGGAGCCCCAGGGGAACTCCTGCACCTCGCTGACCGGCACGTCGCGCGCTGCGAGTTCCGCGCGTGCCGCCGCGGCGTCCTTGACCACCATCGTGATCCCGCGCATCGACCCAGGCTCCGCCTCGGTGATCCCGGTGCCCAGCGCGATCGAGCAAGCGGAGCCCGGCGGGGTCAGCTGCACGAAGCGGAGGTTCTCGTCGACCTGATGGTCGTGTTCGGCGATAAAGCCGGCCTGGTCGGCGTAGAACGCCTTCGCGCGGTCGACGTCTGAGACGGGGATCGCGATCAGCTCGATCTTGAAGTCCATGACCTGTCCTTTCGATGTGGGTGATTGGCGGCTGTGCCGTTCGCAGGGGAAGCTAGGCCGCATTGCGGCCTACTTCTGGCCGCAATCTGCGAGAAGATGAGCGCATGGGCGACACCGGAGCCACCGCGGGGCGATTGCTGAGCTTGCTCTCGCTGCTACAGGCCCGCCGCGATTGGCCTGGAGGAGAGCTGCAGGAGCGTCTCTCGGTCTCCGCGCGCACGGTGCGGCGCGACGTCGAGCGGCTGCGCGAGCTCGGCTACCCGATCGAGTCAGTGAGCGGACCGACAGGTGGCTATCGGCTGCGCGCGGGCGCGGCGATGCCACCACTGCTACTCGACGACGAGGAGGCGGTGGCGGTGGCGATCAGCCTTCGCACGGCCGCGCGCTCTGCGGTGGCAGGCATCGAGGAGACGGCATTGCGGGCGCTCGTCAAGCTCGAGCAGGTGCTGCCCTCGCAGTTGCGTCGTCGCGTCGGCGCTCTCAGCGAGGCGACCTCTGTGCCGGCTTCATCGGGCGGTGTGATGGTGGACGCCGGTGCGCTCACCCTGTTCGCGGTCGCGGCTCGCGACCGCGAAATGGTGCGCTTCGATTACAGCGCCCGCGAGGGAGAGCGTACGCAGCGGGTCGTGGAGCCCCATGCGCTGGTCACGCTTGGGCGACGTTGGTACCTGGTTGCGTGGGACCCCAACCGCAGCGGCTGGCGCACATTTCGCCTCGATCGCGTGGTCGCCCCACGCCTTGCCAGCCGCCGATTCGTCATGCGCACCATCCCCGGCGGCGAGGCGGCCGCTTTCGTGCGCGCCAGCATCACGAAGCTGACCTATCGCTACGAGGCGATCGTCACCTATCAGGCGCCGGCCGAGCGTCTGCGCGAACGTCTGCCGGTCGGCTGGGGCAGGGTTGAGGAGATCGACGAGCAGACCTGCGCCTACCACACAAGCGACGACGATCTGGACTGGCTGGCGTTGCGGATCGGGATGGGCGGCTGCAACTTCACGGTGCAGGGATCGCCCGAGCTGATCGCGGCCCTGGACCGGCTGGGGCGCCGCCTGCTGGCCGCGGTCGATCAAGGGGGCGGCTGATCGAGTGCACGGCGAGTCGCGCAGCGCGGCCAGCGCCGGACCGACCTGCGAAGTCAACCCTCACTCGCGCGAACGCGCATCCGCCCTAGCATGAGGTAGCGCGAGACGGCCTCGGCGCGGTTTGAGACTCTGAGCTTGCGCAGGATGCGGTGGACGTGGAACTTGACGGTTCCGTCGGAGACCACGAGCCGGTCGGCGATCGCGCGGTTGGTGAGCCCGTCGGCCAGCAGCCCAAGGATCTCGATCTCGCGTCTGGTGAGGATGTCGGCCAGCACGCTCTCACCAGCCACCTGTCCGCGACCGGGATGCACCTCCGGCGAGCGGGTCCGGCTGCGGCCCGGTCCGAGTCGCACGGCCTCCTCGGAGACGCCCGCGAGGCGGATGTCAAGGTGGTCGAGGAACTGGCGCATCTGCCAGCGCTCGCTGCGCAGCCTGCGCCGCAGCGCCGCGCTCTCGTGTGCAGCCGCCAATCCGACGGCGAACTTCCAGAGCACGTCTCGATGCCTGGCCTCCACACGGCCGGGGTCACGGGCTGCATGCAGGACTGCGGTGCGCTGCCCGCCGAGGGCTACAGGCGCAACCACATAGGAGTGCCAGCCCATGATCCTGGTCATGTCCGCGTGCGCACGCGCCTGCAGTCGAGCGTCCGCGACCAATGTGGCGCGACGCCGGCGCAGGGCCTCTGCATCCAGCAGAGGGTGCTCGAGCGCGATCTGCGTCCTGGCCAGAGCGCGGAGCGCCGCCTGCCCCTGGTCTGGGCGGTCTCGAAAGCAGGCCGTCCGTGCAACCAATTGACCTCGTTCGATTGTGCTCAGCAGCACCACGTCCAGCTCGGATGCCGCGCAGAGCAGCCGGGGAGCGTGTTCGAGCATCGCGGTCGGCGAGGTGATCTGCGCCAGCGCGCCGATGGCGTCCTGCACAGCTGCCAGGCAGTCGCGACGGTGCTCAAAGTGCGTGCCGATCTCGGCGAGCTCAGCGAGGTGCCGTTCGTGTTCGGAAGCGCAGGAGTTATCGCCCTGATCTCGCAGCCGCTCTAGCAGCAGCGCCGCGATCTTGTCCGGCGCCGGCTCTGGCTGGGCTGCCAGGGCAGGCTCGCCGAGCAGCGCAGCTGCTTGGGCGGCAAGCTCGCAGATGCGACGGCGCATCTGCGCATCGGGCGCTCGCCCATCTTGTGCCTGGGTTGGACCGGCGCGGCCCGCAAAGGCATTGCTCTCACGCGGCGCCACGGATGTGCCTCGCAACTGCGTCGGCGCGGCTCTTGGCGCCGAGCTTGAGCAGGATGTTCTTCACATGGAACTTGACCGTGCTCTCGCTGATCATCAGCGAGCTGGCGATGGATGCGTTGGTTTGGCCCCTGCCGAGCAGGCCGAGCACCTCCGTCTCTCGTGGGGTCAGCAGATCGGCGGCCGGCTCGCCGGTTGGATCGGCCGCTTCCCGCGGCTTCCAGGGCTCCCGATCGGCCGGCTCTGCAAGCTCGCCGCTCATCCAGACGACTGCCGCGCGCAACTCATGACGATGGCGCTCAAGCATCTCCCTGAGAGATGCGCGCTCGAACGCTCTGGCCAGGCCGTCCGCGTAGTTGGCGAGCAGATGAGGATCGAGCGCATGGTCAACGTCGCTCATGCATGAGGGCTGCGCGTGCAGGAAGCCGATCGCGCGGTCCTGCAGACTGATCGCGCAGACCACATAGGTATCCCATCGCAGGAGCGTGAGCAGCTTCGCCGGCGATCGCGGCCCCTTGGCCGCCA
Source organism: Solirubrobacteraceae bacterium (assembly GCA_036008645.1). GTDB lineage: Bacteria > Actinomycetota > Thermoleophilia > Solirubrobacterales > Solirubrobacteraceae > Palsa-744. Next base: position 514,082 of record DASYNI010000002.1, on the reverse strand, counting down.
CCACGACCGCTGGCTGCCGCGGAGCTGCCGCGATCTCTGCCTCGATCAGCGGGTAGGCAAGGGGGATCGCGAGCTTCCCCAGCTCCGCCCTGAGCGCCGCCGCGGTGTCAGCCTCGTCCCGGCTCCAGAGTCTGCGTGGAATCAGCAGCCCGTCGGCCAGCTCGCTGATCAGGATGCGCTGAAAGCAGGTCACGGCGCCCAGCTCCTCCGCTGCGCGATCGAGGATTCCCGCTGAGCTCCCGATCTCCCCGATGCGCTGGATGGCCTCCTCCACGCTCTCGAGCGCGTCGAGGCGGCGACATGATTCCCGCTCGGCGCTTGCGCGCTGACACTCGCGCAGCTCCCGCAGCAGTAGCCGGGCTCTCCGAGTGTCGAAGGACGCGGGGGACATCGCGGCGATCAAGTGATTATATGTACTTGTCCTGGTGCTCGCCCGCGATCCAGCGGCGGTCAGATAGCCGGACCGGGCGTGGACCTACGGGCGGCAAGATGCATCCTGGGCGGCACGCATCCTGGCTGCGATGCAGAAGCGCTCACCGGCTTCGGCGCCGACGTAGATCAGGCCCAGCGTGTGGCCAGCTCGCTCGATCGCCTCCCAGGCGGCCACCGCACGCTGCGGTGGCACCAAAGCCAGCGCAAGCTCGTCTGCGAGCAGCATCCAGCTCCCCTCCACACCCTCGACGGCAAGCCGGACCATTTGACCGTATGGCCCCGGTGGGACAGCGGTGCCGAGCTCCCTGAGCAGCGCACCTGCGGCGCGTCCAATCACAGCGATCGCCACCGGTGCCTGTGGCCGGCCTTCAAGCTCCAGGCCGGTGCAACGTCGTGCCGCCGCCCGCAGCTGAGCCTCCAGCCTGGACGAGACTCCGGCGTCGCAGACGACGACCACTTCCTCTGGCGCCGAGCGGCCCCACCACGTTTCGCCCATGCTCAGGAGTGCCCCGACCGGGAGTGGAGCGCCGAGCTCGATGTCCGTGAGCTGGTCGATGACAGCGCTGCGCCCGCATGCGAGATGGACGTCGAGGTCGGAGCGGTCGAGCAGGCCGACCGATCGGCGACAGGCGGCAAGCTCGCTTGCGGCCGAGCCGAAGTGCAGGGCGATAGGGCGTCCATGGCGCAGGCCGAAGGTAGCGCCCGCCTGGCGCAGCCTGTCTGCCAGGGGCCTTGGATCTGGCACGAGACCGAAGCTAGCGGGTAGGTGGCGCGGGCGCCCTGGCCCAAGAGCGGGAGCGACCTGGCCGATCGGTCAGGGCACGGCTGCGACTACCCGAAAGGCATGGTGTTTCAGTACAGAAAGACGGTGGCAGGCAGGGCACGCAGCCGGCAGACTCCGGCGCCGATGCTCGACCAAGCTCACCAAGCCGGCAAGGATGGCGGTGCCGCCTCCGAAGCCGTGAGTCGCTACCGGCGGATCGAGCGCAAGATCGCCGCGGATCGGTGCGTGATCCTCGACGGCGCGACCGGAACGGAGCTCTTCGACGCCCACGGCGTGCGGCCGGAGGCAGACGATCGGATGTGGGGGCTGAGCGCGGTGATCGAGGCGCCGTCGCAGGTCCAGGCTGTGCACGGGCGCTACGCGGAGGCCGGCTGCGACATCGTCTGCACCAACACCTGGGGTCTGCCGAGCGCGCTCAGGGAGGGCAATGCCGGGCGCTGGGACGCAGGGCGGCCGGTGCACTGGATGGACAGCGCCAGGCGGGCCATCCAGCTGGCCAGATCGGCGGTCGGCGAGCGCGAGACGGCCGTTGCGTTCAGCATCAACGGTGACGTCGACACGCCCGAATCAGCGGAGACGATTCGCCTGCTCGCGCGCGCCTTCGAGCGCGAGCCGCCCGACCTGATCCTGCTGGAGACCCTGTCGCTTGTGCGCAGCAGCACATACGCAACGGTGCAGGCGCTGATGAGGACTGGGCTGCCGGTGTGGCTGAGCTTTCGCCGCTGCCGTCACGGGGTCTGCGGCGTCTACGGCGAGCATTGGGGTGGCCCGGAAGGCGACGCGTTCGGCCGCGCCTGCCGGCGCTTCGAGGAGATCGGGATAAGAGCGCTGCTGATCAACTGCATCCCACCGGATCACGTGCCGGGGATGATCTCCTGGCTGCGCGACTTCACCGATCTGCCACTCGGCGTCTACCCCAACCTCGGCTACCTCTCAGGCGCCGGCTGGCGTCACGCGGGCGACGTCTCCGGCGAGGACTATGCGGCGATGGCGCGCAGCTGGCGCGAGGAGGGAGCGCAGATCATCGGCGGCTGCTGCGGCGTGGGCCCCGAGCACATCGAGGCGACGGTCGCCGCGCTGGCAGGTACGCCGCCCGGCCAGTGGCGGCCGCAAGAGCCGCCGCATCCAAGCGGGCAGCCGGCGGAGACCGTCACGAGTGCATCGTCTTGGCGCGATCGGCGTGCGCGGGCGCTGTTCCCGCTTGACTTCCCGGATCTGGTGCTCGACGAGGGCGTGTTCGCCCCCACCCAGGGCAGCTTCCTGGCCTGGCAGCACATCTTCAACGAGCGGATTGGCGCGCAACAGCGCTGCCTTGACATCGGCTGCGGCTGTGGGCTGCTCGCGGTCCAGCTCGCACGTAACGACGCCGCCCACGTGCACGCGATCGACCTCGATCCGCGCGCGGTGCGCAACACGCTCACCAACGCCTTCCGCAATGGCGTCGCCGATCGCCTCACCGCCGCCGCGACAGACCTCTACCCATGGGTCCCGGATGAGCGCTACGACGTGATCGTGGCCAGCCTCTTCCAGATGCCGGTAGACCCGTTTGAGCAGGTGGCCACTCATCGGCCGCTGGACTACTGGGGCCGCAATCTGATCGACCACCTGATCAGGCTGTTGCCGAGCGCGCTGGCCGACGACGGCACCGCTTACATCATGCAGCTCTCGATCATCGGGCAGCAGAGGACCGTGCAGCTGCTGGAGTCCCTGGGCTACCAGTCGCGCGTGGCGTCGTTTTCCTTCTTTGAGCTCGCCGGCCTTTTCAAGGAGCGCCGCGATCAGATCGCCCGCGTGGAGCAGCAGTCAGACGCCTATCACCTGCGGATCGGTGGCGAGCAGGTGATGGTCGCCTACATGATTGAGGTCACGCGCCAGGAGGCGGCCGCGGTCAGTCGCTGACCGCGGCCGCTCCCGTCTCGTCGTTCAGACGCCGGCGCCGACCAGCGACTGCGCCTCCTGCTCGATCGTTTGTGGAGCTGGGCCGGGGCCTGCTCCAGAGGGGTCGTCCTCATAGCCCCAGCTGAGGATGTCGAACAGGCCGATGCCCGCGAAGGAGACCTGCGCCCACAGGAAGGCGAACAGGCCGAATATCACCGCGGGGTAGTCGGCGGCGCTGAACGAGGAGGTCAGGATCGCGTAGATCGCCATGCTGATCCCGAAGGTGCCGAGCGTCGCGAAGATGCCCTTCCAGGGCTGGGCCAGCTTGCCCACCGGCCACATGTTGAATAGCCATGCGAACACCAGACCCACGTCGGTCCAGGTCGCCACCAGGATGTTGCCCTTCAGCCCGCCGACCGTGGCGGCGAAGAAGTCGATCCCCGCCTTGGAGAGGATGCCGGCGAATATGACGGTGCCGATGAACGTGACGCCCATGTAGGCGATGCCGGCGTAGGGCTGGCCGAGGCGGGCGAACGGTTCCCCACCGAAGTAGGTGAGCGGGATCAGCGCGATCGGGAACCAGATGTAGGGCACGCCGATCGGCGCAAGGCCTGCGAGCTTTGGCAGGAAAAGGAGCACCATCGGCAGCAGGCCAAGCGCCCACGCGAGGTTCGTGAAGCCGGCGACCGGCTGGTCGGCTCCTGCCTCAGGCAGCAGCAGGCGGTTGCCGAAGAAGAACAGGCTGAGCACGCCGCCGAAGAGCGCGGTCAGACCCCAGGTGCCGATCGATGTCTTCACGAAGGGCTCGTGAAACCACCATTCAAAGCACTTGATCGTCAGCCACGCGACCAGCATCAACAGCACCCAGTTGAAGGCACCTCGTACCCAGCGGCTGTTGGTGAACAGCGAGGCGGGCCAGCCGCCGAAGGACCAGGCCAGCTGCCAGAACCAGACGATGCAGACGGTGAAGACGAGCGTCGCGCTCGGGTATTCCAGCGAGAATGCGCCGCGCAGCAGCCACCACAGCACGGCGCCGAAGATGCCGGAGAAGAGCGTGAACGCGATGCCCTTCAGGGGCTGTCTGCTGAGCAGCGGCCGCGATTCGATACGGTTGGATACGGATTCCATGTTCCAGGGGTCCTTTCGGGAGTGATGGTTTGAAAGGCCGCGCTCCGGCGCCTGTGGGCGTCCTCCCCCGCCAGGGAGGACGCCCCTCTCGCGCGGTGCCGGCGCGTGGCCGGGTGAGACGATTTGCTACGCCGAGGCGCCCGCCGGCGCCACGCCTGCGCTCGACCACAGCTCACGCGATGCCAGTGCCGCCCCGTCGCTGAGCGCGCGCAGCTTCGCCCAGGCGATTTCGGGGTTCAGCGGGGTGAAGTTCGCGAAGGTCGCAAAGCCGCAGTCCGTCCCGGCGATCACGTTCTCGCGACCCACCACCTGTGCGTAGCGGACGATCCGCTGGGCGACCACTTCGGGATGCTCGATGTATGACGTGAGCGTGTCGATCACGCCGGGGATCAGCACCTTGCCCTCCGGCAGGGAGACGTCCTCGAACACGCGCCACTCGTGCTCGTGGCGCGGGTTGGCGGCCTCCACCAGCAGGCCGGCTGGATGGGCGCTGAGGATGATGTCCACGATCTCGCTCAGCGGCACGTCGTGGTGATGGGGAGATTCGTAGTTGCCCCAGCAGATGTGCATCCTGATGCGGTCGGCAGGCAGGTCGCGCAGGGCGTGGTTGATCGCCTCGATCCGGTGCGTGATCTTCTCGCGGAAGTCGCCGATCTCCATCGGCTGCGGGACGAAGTGCCTGCCAAGCGCGAGGTCCGGGCAGTCGAGCTGCAGCACGAAGCCTGCATCGACGATCGCCTTGTACTCGTGCCGCATCGCATCGGCGACCGCGTAGAGATAGGTCTGCTCGTCCTCGTAGTGGTGGTTGATCAGGTAGTCGACGATGATCCCGGGGGAGGCCGCGTTCATGAATCCCTCGACGGCCGGGCTCTGCTCCAGCGCCGCCTTGAGGTTGGCGATGTCGCTCGCGACCGCCTGCTCGCCGTGGAAGGAGACGGGACCCGTGCAGGCCGGGTTGGTCACTTCCAGGGCGGTCTTCATCGTGAACGTGGGGAAGTCGGCGAACTCCGAGAGCGCGAGTGGTTCGTTCTCGCCCTCAAAGCCGCTGAGGCGCTGCTTGACGTAGGTGGCATATCCGAACTTGCTCATCTCGCCGTCGTCGACGACGTCGATTCCGGCCTCCACCTGCCGTTTGACCGTGTCCGCCACCGCGGTGCGTACCTTCGCCGGCAGCTCCACGCGGTCGGCGTCGCTGAGCGTGTCGCGGTCGAGTGCAGTCAGCAGCTCCGCCAGCCCGTCAGGGCGCGGCAGGCTGCCGACATGCGTTGTCAGGATCCTCTCGTGACTCTGCTGCATGGTGCTCCTTTGCGTGCAGGGGCCAGCATGGGCGCTGGGTCCCAGGTTTTTGTCGGATGTGGGATTGGGGGTTGGGGGAAGCTCTCAGCGGCCGGCCGGCATTGGGCTCGCGGCGGGAGATATCGCCAGCCAGTGCGCTCCATCGAAGACCCACTCCTCGTGCTCCGGTGAGAAGACCGGCTCGCGGCCGGACCCGGGCTCACGCAGCCGCACACTTGTGCGTCGGACCCTGAGCACTTCCCGTGCCGGGCGCTCCAGCTCGACCACGGCACACTCGTAGGGCGGCTCGACCATCGCGCCGCTGGTCAGCTGCAGCACCGGACCCGCTGTGGCGGCGGCCCGCGCGTGCACGTGGCCTCCCACCACCACCGTCGGGGCGTACCTGCGCTGCAGTCGATCGGCGAGCTCTGCGCGGTCGAGCAGGTCTCCTGGGTAGGGGAAGCCGTTGTCGGAGAGCAGGCTCGCCAGCGAGAGCAGCGGATAGTGGCTGATCAGCAGCACGGGCTCTGCGCCCCAGGAGGTTGTGTCTGGCAGCTCGCGCAAGCTCGCGCCAAACCAGCCGTCGGTCGCGCCGACCTGCACGCCTGCGACGCGGATGTGCTCGTGCGTAGATCCGGCCAGGCTCGGGAGCGCTACGTTCTGCACCGCGGCGCTTGCCAGTGCGCGATCGAGGCGCAGCGCGTCCCCGGCGAGATCGTGGTTGCCTGAGACGGCCAGCACCGGGACGCCTGCGCCGGCGCATGCCTGCAGCGTCTGCACGAGCGCATCGTCCTCGCCGTGGTGGGAGAGGTCGCCGGTCAGTGCGATCAGATCCACCTCCTGCTCGGCGAAGTGCTCCAACGCCAGCTGCATGCGCTCCAGCGCGGCTGCGAGATCTCCGCTGCCGCCATGCCAGGCCGACGCCGTTGCGGGAGGCTCGAGCATCCAGTGCAAATCGCTGATCAGTCCGAGGCGCATCAGGGGCGGTGGGCGCCGAGCATGTCGGTGAAGTGCAGGAGCGCCGCCTGGGCGCGGTCCGGGTCGCGTGCGGCGACCGCGACCAGCAGCGCGTCCAGCAGCGCCAGGTGGGCAAGGCGGCTGGCCATCGCCTCCAGCTGGAATGCGACCTCGCGCGTTCCCGCCACGATCACCTGGTCAGCCAGCTCGGTCAGCGGTGAGCTGGCGAAACTTGTGATCGCTACGGTGCGGGCGCCGCTGTCGTGGGCGGCTTGCGCCACCTCGAGCGTCTCTCGCGTGGAGCCGGTGTGGCTGATCGCCACGCAGACGTCTTGCGCCTGCAGCTGCAGCGCCTGGAAGTGCTGGACGTGCGCGTCGGCGTAGGCGTCCGCGCGCAGGCCGATCGCTGAGAAGCGGTAGGCGGCGTCCTGGGCGAGAGGGGCGGAGGTGCCCACCCCGGCGAAGAGCACCCTGCTGGCGGCAGCCAGCGCGGAGACAGTGGCCTCAAAGGCGGCAGGATCGACCAGGGCCGCCGCGTCGCGCACCGTCTGGGCGCCGGCGGAGGTCACCTGGGCCAGCACCGCGATGCGCTCGTCGACCGCCTCCTCGCTCTGCGGTTGGACCGCCTGGAATGTCGCCCGCTCTCTGGCCAGCGCCAGCTTGAGGTCGTGAAAACCGCGAAACCCGAGCTTCTGTGCGCAGCGCACCACGGTGGCCGAGGAGGTGCCGGCGCTCTCGGCAACCTCGCTGACGGAGCGGTAGATCACGGCGTCCGGCTGCTCCAGGATCACCTTCGCCACGCGCGCATCGCTCGCCTGCAGTGAGGGAAGCAGCGACCGCGTCCTGGCCAGGACGGGCTGGCTGGCGCCACTCTCGCGCTGCTCGATCGTGTCCAGATCGCCTGCTTGCTGTGTTGGCTCTTCCATACCGCTGCCTGGCAGTGTAACTTCCTTCCATAGTCATGGAAAGATGCGTAACTGAATTTTCACCACTTGCTCCGCGATCCCGTCGCGTGCCCGGCCAGTGGCCCCTGGCGGTGGTCTTCGACTGCGATGGTTTGCTGCTGGACACCGCCGCCTGCTGGCATGCGGCCTACGAATCGGTTGCGCTGGAGCTCGGCGCCTCGATGCGGGACATCGATCTGGAGGCGCTCAACGGCGCCTCTGTCGCGCTCGCTGCGCAGCGGCTGGGGGTGATGTTGGGTGCGCAGGTGGCGCCGTCCCTGCTGCGGTGCGAACTGGAGGATCTTGTGCTGAGCATGCCGATGGACGCAATGCCCGGCGCGCCGACGCTGCTGGAGATGCTCGTCTCAGAGATGCCGCTGGCGGTGGCAACCAATGCCCCAATCGAGTTCGTGACCGCGGCCCTGCGCCGCGCCGGCCTGCTCGACTTCTTCTCGATCATCGTCAGCGCCGAGCAGACCTCCGCGCCCAAGCCGCATCCCGACGTCTATCTGGAGGCCTGCCGGCAGCTGGAAGTGGATCCCTCCGATGCGGTTGCCTTCGAGGACTCAGTGCTAGGCGCGGCCGCCGCCCGCGCCGCATCGCTGCTGGTCGTCGCCGTGCCCTCGACGCGAGAGGCGCAGATGGATGCCGACCTGACGGTTGGCCGGCTCGATGACTCGCGTGTGCTGGGTTTGCTAGGGCTGGGGGATGGCTCGCAGTGGCGTCGTGCCGGCTCGCAGCGGCGTCGCGCCGTCGGATGATGCACAGTCCAGGCGAGCACCGACGCGCAGGCGAGTTCTCTGCGCGCGGTCGCTCGCCGTGGCACATCGTTGGCAATCGCCTTGCCCTCAGCGAGCCGGCGCCGGCCCCGTCGAATCGCGGACTCGCAGCTCTCCAGTCAGCCGGTGCGATATGGGGCCGCGCTCTCCTGCACGTCCGCGCAGCAGCAGATCGAGCGCTGCCTGTCCAAGTTCGCGCATCGGGTTGCGAAGCGTCGTCAGCGGCGGGTCGACGTACGCGGCAAGCTCGATGTCGTCATAGCCCGTGATCGACACGTCAGCTGGCACATGGACGCCCATTTCGTGTGCTGCCTTGATCGCCCCTACGGCTACGGCGTCGCTTCCACATACGAGTGCCGTGGGTGCGGCGGATCCGCTCAGCAGTCGCGTTGCGAGCTCGTGGCCACCCTCGAAGCTGTCGGTCGTAGCCACTACCGTCGTCAGCTCGAGGCCGGCTTCTTCCAACGTGATGCGCATGCCCAACAAGCGCAGCAGGTAGGAGCGGACTGGCGGGCATACGAGGAAGGCAAATCGGGTGTGGCCAAGGTCGAGCAGGTGGCGAGCGATCTGCGCACCGCCCGCGGCGTCGTCGGTGGAGACGTGTGCGAACCAGTCGCCTGCGACCCGCTCCTGGGGCAGGTCGCGCAGACGGCGAGTGAGTGGGCCCTCGGCCAATGCTTCCAGCAGGTCCCATTGCGGCATCGCATCCCATTCGATCATCACGATCGGCGTGCGCCTGTCGCTGCGCGGCCATCGGTTGGGATCGCCTGAGACGGCTCCGACGATGATCCCATCGACCCTCTTGCTGAACAGCATCTCGAGCATCTCCTGCTCATGCTCAGGATGATGCTGGGAGCTTGCAAGCAGCACCGCCTGACGATGCGCTGCCGCACGTTGCTCGATCGCAGCTGCGATCTCCGCCCAATACGGTTCTACGAGCGACGGTATCAACACGCCGATCGTCCCTGAGGTGCCAGTGACGAGCGTGCGGGCGATCGAGTCTGGCCGGTAACCGAGCCGCTTGGCGCTTTCGAGCACGCGCTCTCTGGTCTCAGGGCGCAAGCGAGGTGAGCCCTGCAAAGCCCGCGTGACGGTGGCCATCGAGACGCCACTGAGGGCTGCCACGTCTCGGATCGTCACGGGGCGAGAGCTGCCGCGCTCGCTTGCGGTTGCGTTATCGCTCTTCGCGGGCTGGCTTGCCTCGCCATCCTGATCTCCGACGCCCTCCACGGTAGACATGTTATCGCTTGCACATGCCAGGTGAAAGACAGACCCTGTGCTTCGCTCCTTCCTACACGAGGATTTGCCCGGCTTGACAGCCGGGCACCGCTGAGTGTATCCTCGCCGCATGTGAACGTTTGCACACAGTCACCGCAATGGTTTGGGTCGAGCGCTGTGCGTCGGCACGCCTCCAGGCGACATCGATCGTCCACGTGGCGTTCGGCGTCGGGGGGATCGCCCAGCCGCTTGGCGCTACAGCCATGAAGACGTGCGGTCTGCTGCTTGCATCGTGAGTCGAGCCCATGGGAGGGAGCAAATGCGGAAGTGTCTATGTGCGGGTGCGTTGCTCGCGCTGATCATCGTGCTTGGAGGCTGCGGCGGCAAAGGTCAGGCGAGCAATGCCGCATCGGGCGGCAGCGGCTCCGCCAAGCCATACGCCGAACTGCGATGGGGAGTCACGCCGTTCCCAGGGCCGATCAACCTGAACAACAATCTCTGGGCGCAGGTCGGCTCGATCGAGTCGCTGGCGGTCCAGAGCCTCGTCGAACTCGAACCTGACGGCAAAATCAAGCCTGGTCTCGCAAGCTCCATAGAACACCCCAACGCGACGACTTATGTCTACAACATCCGACCTGGGGTCAAGTTCTCCGATGGCAAACCCCTGACCGTGGCCGACGTCGTCTTCTCGTTGCAGCGCAACGTCACCGGCAAGGAATCCGAGGTCAAATCCTTCTGGGAAGGCGTGTCCTCTATCGCGGCGCAGGGCAAATCGGCGGTGGTGATCAAGCTCAAGCGGCCAAACGCCGTCTGGCCCAGCATCGTGTCGGTCAGCAGCCAGATCATCGAGAAGGCACAAGCCGAAATGGTCGGCGAAAAAGCGCTGGGCACCGCTGGGCATCTGCCGATCGGAACTGGGCCTTGGAAGCTGGACAGCTTCAAGCCTGAAGTGAACGTCCAACTTTCGCGCAACCCATATTGGACCGGTCCGCAGCCGCCGGCATCGAAGATCACGGTCGATCTCTTCAAGGAGGAATCCCAGATCGCGCTCGCGCTGCGCTCAGGCGAGATCGACGGCACGTTCAACTACCTCTCTCCGAAGCTCTTCGGCGATATCCAGGGCGTCCGCCAATCGACTGCGCCGGGAACCAACCTGCTGATGCTCGAGATCAACACGAAACGTCCGCCATTCAATGACGTCCATGTGCGCCGCGCAATCGCCTATGCGACAGATGTGCCGGCCATCATCAAGGCGCTGTATCCAGGAGCTGCCACAGAAGACGTGACGATCTCGCCTGCCAGCCTGTTTGCCGACCTTGGCACGAGCAGCCAGGTGGGCGAAATGCTTGGCAACTTGCCGAAGTACGATCTCGACCTCGCGGCGGCGAAGCGGGAACTTGCCAAGTCGCCCTATCCACACGGTTTCACGATGAAGGTACAGGCCCTCTCGGCTGACACCATCGAAGTGGACGTGGCGCAGATCGTTGCCGCGGATCTAGCGAAGATCGGAATCAAAGCGACAGTGCAAGGCATACCGTTGGACGAAAACTCCAACATGTACGGGAACAAAGTCTCAGTATGGGTGAACGAATACTACGCCTTCTATCCTGACTCGGAAGGGCTGATCGGCTCCTTGCTGCCCCCATCTCAGATCAGGCCCCCTGGCTCGGGCCTCAACGTGGCGGCTTACAGGAACGCGGAAGTGGACAAGCTTCTGCCAGAAGAGCTTGAAACCACAGACCCGACACAGAGGCTGAAATTGCTTGGCAAGATGCTCGGCATCGAGGGAGCCGAAGTGCCTTACCGACCCCTGTACACCCATGACGCATTCCTCGCCCTCTCCGAAAAACTCGTGTTTCCGACCTTCTCGGCGTGGTCGAGCGTGTATACGCCGTGGGCGATTGACGTGAAGCCCGCACAATAAGCGGTGCATGTCTGCCTGCTGTGTTTGAACTCGTAGAGAGGAAGTGTGATGAGGAAGTTGATATGGACATGCTCGGCGGTCGTCCTGGTCGTAGGCGTTGCGGCTTGCGGCGGCGGAGGCAAAGTCACCAACTCGGCGTCCGGGGAAGGTGCGGGCTCCACCAAGCAGTACGCTGAACTGCGCTGGGGCACAGAGTCGTTCCCCGGCCCGCTCAATATCGACAACAATCTGTGGGGCCAGGCATTCCAGCTCTCGGCCTTGGCGATCCAGAGCCTTGTCGAATTCGAACCGAACGGGCATGTCGAGCCGAGTCTCGCCAGCTCCATCGAACATCCCAATCAGACGACCTACGTCTACCACCTGCGGTCAGGCGTGAAGTTCTCCGACGGCAAGCCGTTGACCGTGGAAGACGTGCTCTTCTCGCTGCAACGCAACATCACAGGCAAGGAATCGCAGACGAAAACCTTCTGGGCCGATGTGGCCTCGATATCCGGGCGTGGCAACTCTACGGTGGTGATCAAGCTCAAGCGCCCAAGTCCCTTCTGGGAGTCGATCCTCGCCTTCAGCGGCCAGATCATCGAGAAGGCGCAGGCTGAAGAGGTCGGCGAAAAAGCGCTGGGCACAGCTGGCCACCTGCCGATTGGCACCGGTCCATGGAAGTTCGACAGCTACAAGCCCGAAGTCAGCGTGCAGCTCTCGCGCAACCCCTATTGGACAGGTCCCAAGCAGCCGGCGAACAAGATCACGATCAGCCTCTTCAAGGAAGAATCCGCGATCGCTCTCGCGTTGCGCTCAGGCGCAATCGACGGCACCTTCCAAATCCTGTCGCTGAAGCCCTTCGCCAACATTCCCGGCACGCGCCTGATCACAGCGCCGGGCGCAAATGAGATCTACGCAGGCATGAATACCACCACGCCGCCTTTCAACGACGTGCACGTGCGACGTGCGATTGCTTACGCGACAGACGTCAAAGGCATGGTGAACAACCTGTTCCCAGGAGCTGGCAACGAAGACGTGACGATGGCGCCGCCAAGTGTGCTGGCGAGCCTTGGCAGCGAAAGCGAGGTCAACGACATGGTCTCCGCGCTGCCTCACTATGAATTCAACCTGGCGGCGGCCAAGCGAGAACTCGAGAAGTCTGCTTATCCACACGGCTTCGCCACCAAGGTCCAGGCGGTCGCAGGCGAAGAGAGCCCGATCATCGCCGCTCAGATCCTCTCGCACGACCTTGGAAAGATCGGTATCAAGGCCAGTGTCGACGAGGTGCCGCTCGATGCTTACTCTGGGCTGTATGGTAATAAGGTGACGATCTGGCCAAACGAATTCCTGGCCGAGTATCCCGATCCAGAAGCGTTGATGTCGTGTTTGCTGCCGCCGTCGCAGATTGGCACCGCGTCGGCTGGCTGCAACATCGCCAACTACAACAGCCCCAAGGTCAACAAGCTGGAGACGCAGGAGAGCGAAACCACCGACCAATCGAAGCGGCTGCAGCTGATGAAGGAACTGCTGCAGACGGTGGGCACGGAAATGCCCTACCGGCCGCTGTACACGCACGATGCCTTCGTGCAGCTTTCCAACAAGTATGTGTTCCCAGGGTTCTCCAACTGGACGCTGTACTCGCGGCCTTGGGCGTTGGACGTGAAGCTGGCCAAATAAAGCAAGATCTCCCCCGAGATGACCGTGCGCAGAACCACGGCGCCGCCCCGCGGTGGGCGACGGGCGGAGCCCCGACGTCGCAGCTAGACAATCGCCTCAGCCGGTATGCGAGCCTTGCTCATCACCACGCGGTCGCCGCGAATCGGCACGTCCTCCGCTATCTGCAGCTCGCGCTGCTTTGCGCCAATGGGGCACGTGCCGTCGTTGCGGACCACGCGCCACCATGGGATGTGCTCGGTTGTCTGCGACAGCACACGACCCGCTTGGCGTGGCGCGCCCGGGGACAGATCGCCGTAGGTGGTCACATAGCCCGGAGGCACGCGCCTCGCACGTTCGACGATCGCCTGTTCGCTACAGGCCATAGCTGCTTGCGGCGTGGATCGGGCTGCCTGCCTGCATAGTCTAGGCGGCAGTTGGCCGTATCGCAGTCTCCTTGGCGGCGATGCTTAGGAGACGATCGTGGGTGCTGCGCCGGATGGTGCTCGCAGCTCCGCGGCGCGCAGCGTGTTGGCGAGCAGGCAGGCGATCGTCATCGGGCCCACTCCGCCGGGCACGGGTGTGATCGCCGCGGAGATCGGGCGCACGGAATCGAAGTCGACGTCGCCGAGGATCCCGCGCTCGGTGCGGTTGATGCCGACGTCGATCACCACTGCGCCCGGCTTGACGTGGTCGACGCCGATCAGGTGCGGGATGCCGCAGGCGACGATGAGCACGTCGGCACGGCGGCAGACGCTTGCCAGCCGCCGCGTATGCCTGTGGCACACGGTGACGGTCGCATCGCGAGCGAGCAGCATCGCCGCCAGCGGCCTGCCCACGAGGCTCGAACGCCCGACCACGACGGCCTCGCGGCCGGCGAGCTCCACACCAGCGCGATCGAGCAGCTCGATCACTCCAAGCGGCGTACACGGTGCGAGCGCTGGGTTCTGCTGCCACAGCAATCCTGTGTTCGCGGTCGTGAGCCCGTCGACATCCTTGCGCACATCGATCAGCCCGACGAGCGTCGCGGCATCCAGGCCCTTTGGCAGCGGGAGCTGCAACAGGATCCCGTCGACCGTCTCATCGTCGTTGAGTGCCTGGATCGACTGTGCCAGCCGCTGCGCCTCGATGTCCTTCCCCAAGCGCTGGTCGATTGAGCGGATCCCCACCTGCTCGCATGCGCGATGCTTGGCTGAGACGTAGACACTGGAGGCGGGGTCCTCGCCGACGAGTATCGTCGCGAGCGCGGGTGCCCGCGTGCCCGCGGCGAGCATGCCGGCGACGAGCTCTGCCGTCTCGGCGCGCAGCGCCTGCGCCGCTGTGCGGCCATCAATCAGGGCGCCGCGCGCGGCGTTGCCCACGCGGCCGGGCACTCCGTGGACATTGGTGAAGCCCATCTAGAAGACGACGGTCGTATTACCGTTGACGAGGATGCGGTCTTCGCAGTGCCACTGCACCGCGCGAGCGAGCACAGTGCGCTCGATATCGGAGCCGAGGCGGGTCAGCGCCTGAGCGCTATCGCTGTGGGTCACGCGGATCACGTCCTGCTCGATGATCGGACCAGCGTCGAGCTCCTCCGTGACGTAATGGGCGGTCGCGCCGATCAGCTTGACCCCGCGCGCCTTAGCCTGCTCGTATGGTCCCGCGCCGACGAACGCGGGCAGGAAGGAGTGGTGGATGTTGATGACCGGAACTCCCACCCGTTGCAGGAAGTCGCCGGAGACGATCTGCATGTAGCGCGCGAGCACGACGAAGTCGACCTCGCCGTCCAGCAGCTCGAGCACCTGCGCCTCGGCTTGTGGCTTTCTGCCCTTCTCGACGGGGATGTGATGGTAGGGCAGCCCGAATGCCTCGACGTCGTTGCGCAGGTCGGGATGGTTGGAGGCCACCAGGACGATCTCGGCCTCCAGCGCTCCGCGGCGCCACCGCCAGAGCAGGTCGAGCAGGCAGTGGTCGTAACGGGAGACGAGCACCGCGACCCGCTTGCGGGCGCGAGCGTCCCAGAGGCGCCATTCCATCTCCAGCGGCGTGCCCACCTCGCGGGCGAAGCGTCGCTCGAACTCCTCCCGCTCCGTCGCACTCATCGCGAGGTTGAATTCGGTGCGCATGAAGAACGTGCCGCCCTCGGGGTCGGTTGAGTGCTGGTGGGAGGAGACGATGTTTGCGCCCGCGGCGCTGAGGAACTGTGAGACGGCGGCGACGATCCCAGGCCGGTCGGGACAGGAGATCAGAAGACGTGTGAGCGGCGGTCGGTCCGCGGCGCTTTGCGCCGGCATCGCGCTCGGTGCAGGCGAGGTGGGCATGTCGGTTGGTGGCCTCATCGTCGTGGTCTAGTGGCTGACGGCGGCGGCGGCGAGCTCAGAGACGAGCCGGTCCTCGTAGAAGCGCTCCAGTGCGAACGGCGCGATCAGGTCCGGCGTGCGGCCGGTGGCGATCAACTCGGCCAGCGTCTTGCCGACGATCGGCGCGGCCTTAAAGCCGTAGGTGCCCCAGCCGGCTGATATGTGGAAGTTCTCGACCTCGGTGACGCCGAGGATCGGGCTGTAGTCCGGCGAGAGGTCGCACAGGCCCGCCCAGGCGCGCAGCAGCCGCGCGTGCTCCAGCTGCGGGAACAGCTCGAGCGTGTGACGGGTGAGGTCCTGGAGGAAGTTCAGAGTACCCTGCATGCGGTAGGTGCTCCAAGGTTCGATCTCCGAGCCCATCACGAACTCGCCACGATCTGACTGGCTGAGGTAGACGTGCATCTGAGAGGAGACGATCACCACGTCGAGGAACGGCTTGACCGGCTCAGTCACGCACGCCTGCAGGATGTGGGTGGTGATCGGCAGCGGCACGCCGGCCATATCGGCCACCTGCGTGCTCCACCCGGCAGTGCAGTTCAGCACCACCCCCGCGCCGACCTCGCCGCGGTTGGTCTGCACCGCGACGATCCGCTGCCCCGCGCGGCGCAGGCCCGTGACCTCGGTGCCGGGATGGATCTCGGCCCCGCCTTCGTCAGCGCCCCGCGCAAAGGCCCAGACGACCGCGTCGTGGCGGATGATCCCGCCCGGCGGGTGGTACAGCGCGCCCATCACCGGATAGGTCGCGTCCTGGCCGAGATACATGCTCGGCGCCAGCGTCGCGATTTCATCGGGGCCGATCAGCCGCGAATCGATTCCGTGGATGCGGTTCACCTCCGCGCGGTTGGCCATCACGAACATCGCCCTGTCAGAGTGCGCGAGCGTGAGATGGCCGCACTGGCTGAAGAGCAGGTTGAAGCCGAGCTCCGCCCCCAGCCGCTCGTACAGCTTGACCGAAGCGTCGTAGAAGCGCGCGCCCTCGGGCGTCTTGTAGTTTGAGCGCAGGATCGTTGTGTTCCTGCCGGCGGCGCCGGAGCCGATGTAGCCGCGCTCTAGGACCGCGACATTGGTGATCCCGTGCTGGCGCAGGTAGTAGGCGGCTGCCAGGCCGTGCGAGCCTCCGCCGATGATCACGACGTCATAGGAGCTCTTCAGCTCCGGACGCGCACGCCACATCCGCCGCTTGCGAAAGAGATCAAGCACCGGAGCATGTCTCCGTGGGCGCCAATGCGTCGACTCCGACCGCTCGCCCGCCGAGATGCGTGCCGGCGTCGGAAACGACCTCCCAGAGATAGGCTCCGTAGGCTGCGCCGAACAGCATCAGGTAGCGATCGGGCGCCTCGCAAAGCACGTAGCCGGGCGTGCGGGCGACCGAGCCGGGACGCAGCACGCCTGGCGGCGTCACGTGTGGGCGCAGGTCGAGCGCGCAGAAGCGAGCGAATAGCTCGCGCGCGAGCGGGCCGCCGATGCGCAGCGCGCCGAGCTGGCTGGTCACGTCGAGCACATGCAGGCCCGCTGCGACCGGGATTTCATCGCCGTCCAGCAGCAGCGCCCGTTCCGGCGTCAGCGCCAGCCACACTCCATCATGCGGTCGCGCAGCCGACAGCTGCTCGGCGGTTCCCTGCAGCTCGAGCTTGCGCATGTGCGAGACGTCGGCCCATGCGACGCGCTCCCGGCACGCCTGCGCCTCGACCGGCGCCTCGGCGAAGTGCGTGGCGAGCTCCCAGCCGCCGCGGATCTCGAAGCTCGCCCCGGCAGCCGCGGTTGCGGCGGCAAGCGGGCTCTTGGCGGCTGCGCGACCGCCGACGCTGAGGAAGTCAAGGCTCATGCGCGCAGCACGGCTCCCTCAGGGTCGTAAAAGGGCTTTGTGGTCACGACGGCCTCGATCATCAAGCCGCCGTCGGAAATCGTGATGCGCGCCTGCTCATACGCCTGGGAAGCAGGCACCCACGCCATGCCGATCGTGCTTCGCAGCTTCGGCGAGCGTCGCGCGCTGCTCACCTGTCCGGCGGGGGCGGCGCCGTCGAGAACCACGGCCCCCTCGCTCGGCAACTGCCCGGAGGGCACCGTGAAGCCGACCAACCGCTGCTCCGGAGCGCGCTCTGCGGCGTGCTCGAGCGCCCAGCGGCCGATGAACTGCTGCGGCTTATCGAGCTTGACTATCCACTCCAGGCCGGCGCCGTAAGGGGTCGACTCGGAGTCGGTGTCCTGCCCGACGAGGATGTGTTGCTTCTGCAGGCGCAGAATCCGCTGCGGCTCCAGGCCGAAGGGGCGCACGCCGAGCTCCGCGCCGGCCTGCATCAGCTCATCCCAGAGCTGCTCGCCGTGTGCGGCGCAGCAGTGAATCTCGTATCCGACCTCACCAACGAAGCCGATGCGCAGCAGCAGGCAGGGGATTCCGGCGATCTCCGCCTGCCTGGCGGCGAGGTAGGGGAAGGCGTCGGCGCCGCAGTCGAGATCGGTCGTACGTGCGAGGATTTGACGCGCCCTCGGCCCCGCAAGGTTCACCGCGCAGACTCCCTGGGTTACGTCGCTCAGGTGGGCGTCGAGCTTCCAGTCGGCAAGCCACCAGGAGAACCACTGCTCCACCGCGGAGGCGCCGGAGGAGGTCGTCGTAACGTAGAAGGACTCCTCGTCGAGACGGCAGACGGTGCCGTCGTCGGTGATGCGCCCGGCGTCGGAGAGCAGCACGCCGTAGCGGATGCGCCCCGGCTTCAGCGTCGACATGGTGTTGGGGTAGAGCCGATCGAGCAGCTCGCCGGCATCGGGTCCCCTGACGATCAGCTTGCCAAGCGTTGAGACGTCTATCAGGCCGGCGCTCTCCTGGACCGCCAACGCCTCGCCTTCCGGTTCGCCGTAGTCATATGCTCGCCGCCACTCGCCCGCCCAGCGGACCGTGGCGCCGAGCTCGCGATGGCGTGCGTGGATCGCCGAGCGCCGCGCGGGCTCCAGCGGCCGGCCGGCGAGCGCCCCCAGCGGCACCGTGCTCCAAGGCGGGCGGGCGGTCGTGAGGCCAATCTCGCCGAGCTGGGAGCCGGTCTTTGCGGCCAGCGCCCGCACAGCCGGCAGCTGGGAGAAGCGGCCCTGCGAGGGCCCCATCGTTGCGGTCGTGTAGCGCTTGGAGAGCTCGATCGAGTCGAAGCCCTCCAGTGCGGCGTGCTCCACGTCTTTGACGGTGACGTCCTCGTCGAGGTCGACGAAAGCCTTTCCGCCCCGGCGGCCGCTCGCGCAGGCGGGTGGGGAGGATGTCCGTGCGAGCGGGAGCGCTTGCAGGCGAGCGCCCTGCTCGGCGAGCTCCCGGCGCAGCGACTCGCCCCCGATGCCGAGCGCATGGGCTGCTTTTGCGCCCGCAAGCGCACCTGAGAGCTCTGCGGCATCGCGATCTTCGTAGCCGGCGACTGAGCCGGCGGCGTGCACGCCGGGTGGAAGCTCCTGCGCCAGGAAGCGGCCTGCGGTCTCGTCATAGCTTGCCCGGGCCCCCGCCTGCAGCAGCAGCGAGCTGGCGGGCACGAAACCGCCGGAGACCGCGAGCAGGTCGCATTCGAGCTCTTGCTCGCTGCCAGGCACCGCGGCGCCGTCGCGGCCGATGCGGGCGAGCGTCACGCGCTTGACGCCGCGACGCCCAACTGCATGCACGACGCTTGCGCCGGAGAGCAGCGCGATCCCGGCCTCCACGACGCGCGCGCCCACAGGGAGCTCGTGTGCGTCTGGGCGCAGATCAGCGACCGCCTCGATCCGGACGCCTGCTGCATGCAGCGCAAGCGCCGCCTCTAGGCCAGCGTCGCCAACGCATGCGAGCACGGCGGCTGAGCCCGGCGTAAGCGCGTAAAGCGCCGCCAGCCGGCGCGCTCCGCCCGCGAGCATGATCCCCGGCAGGTCGTTTTCGGGAAAGATCAGCGGTTGCTCGATCGCGCCGGTCGCGGCCACGTGCTGGCGCGCGCGCACCTGGTGCAGCACGTCGCCCTGCCAGACGGGCACTAGGCCGTCGAAGTAGCCAAGCGCGCATCCGCGGCTCAAGATCTCCACGCCGGCGGCCTGTGCCTGCGCCGCCAGCTCGCGCACGCGCTCGCCACCGCCTTCGGCGAGCTGGACGCCGCCCGGCTCAAGGTCCTCGTCGCAGAGCACTACATCGGCGCCCAGCTGTGCCGCGCGCAGTGCGGCGCAGAGGCCGGCGATGCCGCCGCCGATCACGAGCACGTCGCAGTGGCGGCGACGGTATTCGGTGCGCCATCTGCGCTCCTGCTGACGCTTTGGCAGCCGGCCGAGCCCGGCAGCGTGGCGCAGCGCCTTCTCATAGACCGGCCACAGTCTGCGGGGGCGGATGAACGTCTTGTAATAAAAGCCGACGGGCATGAAGGGGCTGGCGAGCTTGCCGGCCGCGCTCATCAAATCGAGGTCGAGCGAGGGCCACGCATTCTGGTGCTCGACGCGCATGCCCGCGAGCACCGGCGTCGCGCAGGCGCGCACGCCCGGGGCGCCGTCGACTTGCATCAATGAATTGGCGCACTGGCCACAGCCGCACAGCTCGCCGCGCGGGCGGTGGTACTTGAAGGAGCGAGAGAGCACGTGGCGCCCTGAGGCCAGCAGCGCGGAGGCGATCGTGTCGCCCTCATAAGCGCTGACGGGAGCGCCGTCGAAGGTAAAGGCGATCGAGCTCTCGCGATCGATTCGCTCGCCGGGCTGGGTGGGCAGCCGCCTCACGAGGCCGCCTCGCGCTGCGCCGCCGGCGGTGCGTCCTGCGGCAGCGCCGTCCAGAGCACTGCGTTCGTGCGCGTGTCGCGTTCAGCGAGAAACCACGCCTTGCAACCGGAGCGGTGCACCCACCACTCGCGCTGCGGGCCGGCTGCATTGCAGCGGAAGTAGTTGTAGGCGCTCAGCTCGCGCAGCGACTCGGGTCGCGTCGCCGGCCGTCGGCTGACCTCGCCGCCGAAGCCGAAGTCGGTTACCTCGCGGACGCCGCAGTTGGGACAGGTGAGTTGGAAGGACATGCGGGTATTGTGTTGCCTATTACGCAAATGCCTTGCGTGCTCGGCAAGCCTAGCACGTAGTCTGGGTGTGGCGCAAGTCGAATACGCTGCGCAGACATGGCTGAACAGACCGGCAAACCCAGCGTTCCCTCCGGGCGTCGCACCGTGACCTCCGTGGGGCGCGCGATCGCGGTTATTGATGCGCTTGCGGCGGCGCCTGACGGGCTCGGTGTCAACGAGCTCGCACGACGAATCGAGGTCAACCCCAGCAGCGCCTCGCGGCTGCTCGCGACGCTGGAGCAGAGCGGGCTCACGACACGACAGCGCAGCGGGCGCTACCGGCTCGGGCTGCGCTTCGTGGCGCTCGCCGATCGCGTGCTCGCAAGCCTGGACGTGCGCGAGCTGGCACGGCCTCACCTGCACTCGCTCGTCGAGCAGACCGGCGAGACGGCGACGCTGTCGATCCCGGCCGCAGGCGAGGCCGTCACCGTCGACTTCGTGCCCGGCAGCAGCAGTGTGGTCAGCATGGCGCGCGTGGGCCGGCCAAACCCGCTGCACGCCACCGCGATCGGCAAGGTGATGCTGGCCTTCGGCGCCGGCGCCGCAACACTGCCGCCGAGCGACGGGCTCACCCGCTTTACCGAGAAGACGCTGATCGAGCACGACGTGCTGCGGGACGCCGTCGAGACGGTCCGCCGTGCCGGCTGGGCCGAGGCAGTCGGCGAGCGCGAGACCGACCTCGCGGCGCTGGCCGCGCCGGTGCGCGGCGCGCCGGATCGGCTTGTGGCGATCGTCGGCCTGCAGGGCCCACTCGCACGCATGACCCACGCCCGCCGGCGCGAGATGCTGCCGCTGCTGCTCGACGTGGCCGCGCGGCTCTCACGCGAGCTCGGCGCGACGGGTTAGCCAACCGACTCGTGACGCTGCAGCGCCGCGTCAGCCAGGCGTCGCAGCTCACGCAGGAATCCAACTGGTGCCGGCGAGCGGCACGCGCGCCATCGCCGCGGCCTCGATCGTGAGCGCGACGAGATCCTCGGGCTCGAGGTTGTGGACGTGTGACTTGCCGCACGCGCGCGCGAGCGTCTGCGTCTCCAGCACGAGCGTGCGCAGGTAGTTGGCCACGCGCCGGCCGCCGAGCTGCGGATCAAGCCGCGCCGCGAGCGCCTCGTCCTGCGTGCAGATCCCGGCGGGGTCGCGTCCGGCCTGCCAGTCGTCGTAGAAGCCCGCGGCCGAGCCGAGCTTTGCGTACTCGTCCTCGAGCTCGGGCGCGTTGTCGCCGAGCGCGATCAAAGCGGCCGTGCCGATCGAGACCGCGTCCGCTCCGAGCGCCAGCGCCTTGGCGACGTCCGCGCCTGAGCGGATCCCGCCGGAGACCACGAGTTGGACCTTCCTGTGCATGCCGAGCTCCTGCAACGCCTGCACCGCCTGAGGAAGCGCGGCCAGCAGCGGGATGCCGACGTGTTCGATGAACACGTCCTGGGTCGCCGCGGTGCCCCCCTGCATGCCGTCCAGCACGACCACGTCCGCGCCGGCCTTCACTGCGAGCGTGACGTCGTAGTAGGTGCGGCTTGCGCCGATCTTCACGAAGATCGGCTTCTCCCAGTCGGTGATCTCGCGCAGCTCCTCGATCTTGATCTCGAGGTCGTCCGGCCCGGTCCAATCGGGGTGCCGGCAGGCGCTGCGCTGATCGATCCCGCTTGGCAGGTCGCGCATCGCAGCGACGCGATCTGAGATCTTCTGTCCGAGCAGCATGCCGCCGCCGCCGGGCTTGGCGCCCTGGCCGATCACGACCTCGATCGCATCGGCCCGGCGCAGGTCGTCGGGATTCATCCCGTAGCGCGAGGGCAGCAGCTGGTAGACGAGCGTCTTGGATGAGAGCCGCTCCTCAGGCGTCATGCCGCCGTCGCCGGTGGTCGTGCTCGTCCCGGCCGCCGAGGCGCCGCGCCCAAGCGCCTCCTTGGCGTTCGCCGACAGCGCGCCGAAGCTCATTCCAGCGATCGTGATCGGGATCGCCAGCCGCAGCGGATGCTTCGCAAAACGGGTCCCGAGCACGACGTCGGTGGCGCAGCGCTCCCTGTAGCCCTCCAGCGGGTAGCGCGAGACGCTTGCGCCGAGCAGCAGCAGGTCATCGAAACATGGCACGCGTCGCTTGGCCCCGCCGCCGCGGATGTCGTAGATGCCCGTGCGGGCGGCGCGCTGGATCTCGCGGATCGCCACGCGGTCGAAGGTGGCCGACTCGCGCAGGCCGGCGCCGGCCGCCGGATCCAGCGGCGCGCTCACGCGTAGCTCCCGGCGTCGTCGACCTGGAAGCTGTAGAGCCTGCGCGCGGAGCCGTAGCGGCGGAAGCGACCCACCTCGACATCATCGATTCCTGCCTGCGCTAGCAGCTCGCTCAACTCCGCAAGATGCTCCTCGCGCATCTCCTTTTCAATGCAGTCCGCACCCAGGCTGGCGACACTTCCCGCCACGTAGATCCGCGCCTCGTAGAGGGAGTCGCCGAGCGCCTCGCCGGCGTCGCCGCATACGACCAGCCGGCCTCGCTGCGCCATAAACGCGCCCATGTGGCCGATGCGGCCGCGCACGACGACGTCCGCGCCCTTCAGCGAGATCGCGCAGCGCGCCGACGCATCGCCGTGAATCGCTAGCAGGCCGCCGCGGGCGCTGGCGCCGGCCGACTGGCTCGCATTGCCGCGCACCAGCACCGCGCCGGACATCATGTTCTCGGCTGTGCCGACGCCGCAGTTGCCGAGCACGCGCACAGTCGCACGCTGGTTCATCCCGGCGCAGTAGTAGCCGACGTGGCCGGCGATCTCGACGTCCAGCTCCGCGTCCAGTCCGACCGCGACGTTGTGGCGACCGCCGGGGTTGAGTATCCGCCACGCGCGTGGCGCGCGCTGTTGGCTCGCAGCGCCGTGAAGGCGCGCATTGAGCTCCCGCAGGCTGCCTTCTGCAAGGTCGACGGTCTCCACCTGCTCGGCCACGCTCATGCCGCGAGCTCCCGGCCCCAGCTGTACACCCGCGCCGGCTCGGGCTCCCACATTTGCGCGTCCGCGGCGCCTGGCAGGACTGCAAGCGCGCGGTACTCCGAGGCGATGGCCACCCAGTCGTCGGTCTCCGCCATCACGGCCGGCTTGCAGGCGATCGGATCGCGCAGGACGGCGAAGCCGTCGGCCGTGCCGACCGCAAAGGTGTAGAAGCCGTCGAGATCCTCCAGGCAGCCCGCGAGCGCCTGCTCGATGGTCGCGCCTTCGCGCAGCCGCCAGGTCAGGTAGCCGGCGGCGACCTCGGAGTCGTTGTCGGTCTGGAAGGAGATCCCCTCGCGCCGCAACTGCTCGCGCAGCCGGTTGTGGTTGGAGAGAGAGCCGTTGTGCACCAGGCATACGTCGAGGCCGGTGGAGAACGGATGGGAGGCGGCCGTGCTGACGCGGCTCTCCGTTGCCATCCTCGTATGGCCGACTGCGTGGCTGCCTTGCAAGCGCGGCAGATCGAAGCGCTCGACGAATGCGGCCGGAGCCAGGGCCTGCTTGTAAATCTCGATCGCACGGCCGGCGCTGAGCAGCAGCAGCTCAGGCGCCTGCTCGGCGATCCAGCGTTCGGCCTCCTGCGGCTGCACGCTGACCGTGAAGAGCGCGTGGCGGGGGCCGAGCACGCGTGTGGACTCCAGGCCGAGCGCGGCGGCGAGCCGGGCCTCCAACGTGCTCCAATCGACCCTCGCAGACGAGTAGAGCGACAGCCTGCACGCACCGTCGGGTAGCGGATCGCGATAGATCGCCACGCCCGCGCTGTCAGGGCCGCGATCGCCCATCTGCACGAGCATGCGCGCGATGTGGGCGCCAAGCTGCTCGCTGACCGCGGGGGACTTGGCGAATATGCCGACGATGCCGCACATGGAGGGTGCGCAGCGTATGGCCGCCATCTCGCCATTCCCATGGCGCGCGGACGCACAGTCCTCGTGCTCGATATGTGGGGGGTGGACATATCTGATGCGAGATCGCTGCCTCTTCCACGCGTTACTGAGCGATTTGGCCATGGTGGCCAGGTGAACCATGGCCAATACCGCCATTGCGGCGCCTGCCATCACGGCTGTTGAATGTCCGCTCATGACTGGGCGTGGAGGCGCGCACCGGCTAGTAACTCTCGAATCTAGGAGCACGCGAACCGTGTCCATCACAGCCGACGCTTTCCCGCCCTCGCAGCCCACGACCGGCCTCCCTGCGATGCCGTTGCACGCAACGCAAGAGGATGTGCTCGAGCGCGTGCGGGCCGGTGGTGTCGAGTTTCTCTTCGCGCAGTTCGTCGACATGCACGGCAAGCCGAATGCGAAGCTCCTGCCGGCCCGGCATCTCAGCAGTCTCTTCGAGTCGGGGGCAGGCTTCGCCGGGTTCGCGGCGGGCGACATCGGGCAGATGCCCAATGATCCGGACCTGGAAGCGATGCCAGATCCAGCGAGCTTCACACCGCTGCCGTGGCGGCCGCACGTCGCGCGTCTGGCGTGCGATGTGCACGTGTCCGGCAAGCCGTGGCCCTACTGCCCGCGCACGATCCTGCGCCGTCAGTTGGAGCGCGCGGCCGAGCTCGGGTACGAGTTCAAGATCGGCGTGGAGCTGGAGTACTTCCTCGTGCGCCGGCGTGAGGACGGGTCGATAGAGCCCGCGGACGCGCTCGACACGCTCGCCCAGCCGTGCTACGACATGCGCGCGCTCACGCGTAGCTTCGACTTCGTCGGCGATGTAGCGCGCTATCTCGACGCACTCGGGTGGGACGGCTATGCGACCGATCACGAGGATGGCAATGGGCAGTTCGAGCAGAACTTCGGCTATGCGGATGCGCTCACCAGCTGCGATCGCGCGATCTTCTTCCGCTACATGGTCGAGAGCCTCGCCCAGGAACGCGGCCTGATCGCGACATTCATGCCAAAGCCCTTCCCGCATCTGACGGGCAACGGCGCCCACTTTCACATGAGCCTTTGGAAGGACGGGGAGAACGTCTTTGAGATCGACCCCGCTGAGGATCCGCACGGCATGGGTCTCTCTCCGCTTGCCTACAACTTCCTCGGCGGCCTGAAGGCGCACGCGAAGGCCTACATCGCGCTCACCGCCCCGACCGTCACCTCCTACAAGCGACTCGTGCTCGGCTCTCGCAGCGGCTCGGCGTGGGCGCCGGTCTACATCAGCTACGGCTACAACAACCGCACTCAGATGCTGCGCATCCCCTGCCCAGGACGGATCGAGGACCGCACCGTCGACGGCTCGTGCAATCCCTACCTGGCGGCGACTGCGCTGCTGGCGGCAGGGCTCGACGGCATCGAACGCGGCAGCGATCCGGGCGCGCCCACGAGCGATCTCAACCTCCATCGGCTGGACGCTGCAGAACGCGCCGAGCACGGCATCGAGCTGCTGCCCGCGAACCTGCTCGACGCCACCCGCGAGCTGGAGCGCGACGGCGTCCTGCGCGACGCGCTCGGCCCATGCGCGACAGAGGACTACATGGACTACTTCATCAGGATCAAGCGCGACGAATGGCAGTTGGCTCACGAGCAGATCACGCAATGGGAGCTGGAGCGCTACCTGCAGCTGTATTGAGCGCACGGTGGTCGCGCTAGCCTGGACTGATGGGCGGTCGTGATCTCGTGGCGCAGCTCGACCGTGTGCAGTTGGAGAGCGAGACTCTCTATGACCTGATTGGCGCGATCGCATCCTCGCCGGACCTGGACAGAGTGCTTGCGGGCGTAGTTGCGGTGCTGACGAAGGCAACCCGCTGCCACGCCTGCTTTGTCTACCTGCGCCGTGGCGACCGGCTGGCGATGCGCGCCGCCTCGCGCATCTACGCTCACGTCGTCGGGCAGGTGGAGTTCAGTGTGCAGGAGGGGCTCGCGGGCTGGGCTGTGCGGCACAACAGGCCTGCATTCATCCGCGAGAACGCGCTCTGCGACCCGCGCACGATCTACATCGCCGAGCTCGAGGAGGAGCGCTTCCAGTCGATGGCCGCCGTCCCGGTCCCAGCGCGCAACGGCGCGGTGATGGGAGCGATCGTCCTGCACACGATCGCTCCCTACGAGTTCGACGAGGCGGGGCTGAACCTGCTCTCCCATGCGGCGACGCTCGTCGCCGGCGTGATTGAGAACGCCCAGCTCTACGACGACGCGCGGCGGCGCGTGGCTTCGCTGACCGCGCTTTCGGCGCTCAGCCAACGGATCGCCGCCGTGACCGATCGCGCCGGGCTCTATCGCGCGGCCACCGAGGGCGTGCGTGCGCTGCTGGACTGTGAGGAGGCCCGGCTCTACGAACTGGATGCCGATCGCAATGAGCTGCAGATCGTCGCCGCCGACCCGGATGACGCGCTGAGCGCTTCGGCGCCCCGCGTACGTAACGACGCCGTTCTGCTCGAGCTGCTGCACGGCCGCAGCCACGTCAAGGATTCGGTCCAGCGCGTACGCGAGACCTTTGCGCTGAGTCCGTCTGCCGCCCACGTATTCGCGGTTCCGGTCGCAGCCGGAGAGGAGCGTCTCGGCGTGCTCGTCGCGGCTGGCACGGTCGCGACTCCGGAGGAAGCCGAGGAGCTGCTGCGCGCAGTCGCCAACCAGATTGCGGTGGCGCTAAAGAAGGCGGAGCTGATCGAGCACCTGACGGCGGAGAGCATCGTCCACGACCTGTTCGAGGCGCTCGAACGCAAAGATTTCGGACTGGCGGCTACGCGCGCAGAGCAGGCCCGCAGCGATCTCGCGCGCCCGCACGTGGTGATCGAATGTCGGCAGATGGGAGATGAGGGCGCTGATTTCGCGGGGTTCGCGAACCGTCTGGAGGCCGGCATCAGGCGAGCTGCGCCCGGGGCGCTGTGCGACATCGGATCAAGACGCGTGCGAGCGCTGCTGCCACTGAGCACCGGTGGTGCCCACGAGCTAGCTCGACTCGATCGGGCACTTGCGGAGCTGGGCGCCGGCGCCGGCGCCGCGATCGGTCGCAGCGATGTCCGTCGCGGTGTCGAGGCCGCCGTCGGGGGCATCCGCGAGGCTGCCGACGCGGCCGGTGTGGCGCGAGTGCTCGCTCGTGGCGGTGGCACTCTCGCCTACTCGGAGCTTGGCGTCCACCGCTACCTCGTTCGCGTACTCGGCGACAACGCGCCACGAGATCCCTATCTCGATGCGGTCCGTGTGCTCATCGATTACGACCGCCGTCGCGGCGGCCAGCTCGTGCTCACGCTGGAGCGGTATCTCGCTGACCGACGCGGCATCGCCGAGACCGCGCGTGCTCTGATGGTCCATCCGAACACTCTCCGGCAGCGTCTGGAACGGATCGAGACCTTGGTCGGCATCGATCTCGCCAACGCCGATTTGCTCTCATTCGAGCTCGCACTCAAGCTCGCGCGCCTGAAGCCGACGCAGCCCTGAGCACCGTGGCCAGGCCTGCTACCTGGCCAGCCGCACCTGATGCTGGAACGGCTGCGTCCGCATCACGATCCGCGTCTCCGTTGCCGCCGCACCCGCTCTGCGCAACGCCCGCACGGTGTGATCGAGGTCGTCTGCATCGATGCACGCAGCCCGCAGCTGATAGTCGAAACGTCCAGTCAGGAAGCTGAGCTCACGCGCGGAGGGCAGCTCCGCGACTGCCGCCTCGAAGCTCTCCGGCGAGACCGTGGAGAGCAGACGGATATCGACGAGGGCATCGAGGCCGCGTCCCACGGCGCCATAGTCGATGCTTGTCGTAAAGCCGGTGATGATCCCTGCTTCCATCAGGCGCCCCACGCGCGGGGCGACGGCGTGGGGGCTGAGATTGACGCGCTCGCCGAGCTGCTTGTACGTCGCGCGTCCGTTCCGGATTAGCACATTGAGGATTTCTCTGTCTATATCGTCAATATCAGTTGAAGACACAAAAATTCTGCCCTTCTGGACGAGAACACACTGTCATCGAAGATGATGACGTACATGACGACAATAGGCGTGCCCACCGAGATAAAGCAGGACGAGTACCGCGTCGCAATCACTCCCGCCGGCGTGCGTGAGCTGACCGACAGGGGCCACAGGGTCCTGATCCAGGCAGGAGCGGGCGTGGGCTCGGCGATCCCCGACGAGACCTACGTCGCCCAGGGCGCGAGCATCGTTCCCGACGCTGCCGCCGTTTTCGGCGAGGCGGATCTGATCGTCAAGGTCAAGGAGCCCCAGCCGCAGGAGGTCGCTCTGCTGCAGCCTCGCCACACCCTCTTCACCTACCTGCATCTCGCCGCCGATGAGCGGCTGACACGCGAGTTGATGGCCTCGGGCGCCACCTGTGTCGCCTACGAGACGATCGAGGATCGCTACGGACGCCTGCCGCTGCTTGCGCCGATGAGCGAGGTGGCGGGCAAGATCGCCACCCAGGCGGGTGCATACATGCTGCACAAGCCGCTGGGTGGCCGCGGCCTGTTGCTGGGCGGGGTGCCTGGCGTGGCCGCCGGCAAGGTGCTGGTGATCGGCGGTGGCACGGTGGGCATGAACGCTGCTGCAATCGCGATCGGACTAGGGGCCGAGGTCTACGTCTACGACCGCTCCATCGATCGCCTGCGCGAGCTGGAGATCGAGCTCCAGGGCGCCTGCTCGACGTGCTACTCCACCACGCTTGCGATTGAGGAAGGCCTGCGGGATGCCGACCTGGTGATCGGCGCGGTGCTGGTACACGGCGCCAAGGCGCCGCACGTGGTGAGCAGGGCGCAGCTTTCGCTGATGAAGCCAGGAGCGGTGCTCGTCGACGTGAGCATCGACCAGGGCGGCTGCTTTGAGACCTCTCATCCAACGACGCATACCGACCCCACCTACGAGGTCGACGGGATCGTGCACTATTGCGTGGCGAACATGCCGGGAGCGGTGCCGATCACCTCGACCTGGGCGCTTACCAACGCGACGATGCCATATGTCGTAAAGCTGGCACAGGACGATGTGCTGAGCGCGACCGCCGGCGACCCAGGATTCAGGGCGGGGCTGAACGTGTGCGCCGGGGCGATCACTTACGGCCCCGTAGCCGAGGCGTTCGGCGAGACGGCGCTCGCGCCCGAGCGGGCGCTTGTGGCGGCGTGAGGGGGAGTTGAAAGACAGCGCTGATCGCGCTGCTTGATATCATTTCCGATATCGTGGAGCCAGACGACCTCGTTCGATCGACGCGAGAGCGACTTGGGCTAAGTCAGCGGCAGCTGGCACTACGTGCCGGTACTACCCAGGCCGCCGTCAGCCGCATCGAGCGAGGGGTCGTCTCTCCCACGTTCACGACGCTGCGTCAGTTGATGCTCGCGATGGGCGAGGAGCCAGAGCTGGCTGCGCGCCGCCTCCCGACAGACTGGGACCCGCTGCATTTGGCAAGCACACTCGCCCGCAGCCCTGAGGAACGGCTTGAGCTCGCTCTGTCATGGAACAGAATGGCGGGGCGGATAGCGCACGCTGGTCACAATGCGCGCAGCCGATGAGCAGCCGGCCGTTTGAAGCGGAGCGCATATTCGAGGTGCTCGACATGCATCGAGTCGAGTACGTCGTGGTCGGTGGCGTTGCGGTGCAAGCACATGGGCATGTGCGGATGACAAACGACGTTGACCTGATCCCCTCACCCACGCCAGAGAACCTCGAACATCTCGCGGCGGCCCTGAACCGGTTGCAGGCGCATGTGCTCAATCCCGGCTCAGAGCATCTGGCGATCGACGCAGAGATGCTTCCGCGCGCGATGCTCTGGCAGCTGTCGACACGCTACGGCGATCTCGACGTGCTGCACGAGGCGCCAGGCGCAGCGCCCTTCTCCGATCTGCGCAAGCGTGCGCTGGTGATCTCGCTCTCGGGCCATCCGATCCCGATCGCAGGACGCGATGATCTCATCAGCATGAAGCGTGCGAGCGGCAGACCGATCGACCTTGCAGACATCGCCGCCCTCACCGAGCCGGAGCATCGGAGCTAAAGCGCCATCCACGCCTTACAGGATCGCCTCGGGCGGCATGCGCGCCTGTGCCATCACCACGCGCTCGCCGCGGATGGGTACCCCCTCGGCGATCAGTAGCTCATGCTGCTTGGCGCCCTTGGGCCAGGTGCCGTCGCTGCGCACGACGCGCCACCAGGGCACGTCTTGCGCAGTCTCGAAGAGCACGCGCCCGGCGTGACGCGGCGCACTCGGGGAGAGGTCCCCGTAGGTGGTCACGTAGCCGGGCGGCACGCGGCGCACGCGGTCGAGGATCGTCTGCTCACTTAGGGCCATCCGTCGAGTGGGGCTCACGCGCCGTGATGCCGAGCACCGGCGAGCGCGTGGCGCAGACGTTGGGTCGCGGCGAGTTTGGGCAGCCGGCCTCTCACGACTCGCACGCCGGCGATCGAGGAGCTGAGCAGCACGGCGTCGGCTGCCTTCAGGCGATCGAGGGTTATCTCTGCCTCCTGCGCGCCTCCAAGCGCAAGTAGACGAGTGCGAGTCACGCCTGGCAGCAGGCGTCCGTCGGCCGGTGGGGTGATGAGCGTCTCACCCTCCAGCACCCAGACGTTCGCGCTCGCCGCCTCCAGCACGGCACCGTCGGAATCTATGAGCAGCGGCATTGCTTCGTGGCGTTCCTGCAGGCCGGTGAGCAGCCGCCGGTCGCACCACTTGTGAGCTCCAAGCCCTCCGGGTAGCAGGATCGGGACTAGAGGAACGGGCGCACCAGTGTTAGACGCAACCTCGGCCAAGCTGAGCTGGACCTCGATGCCGCCATCACGACGCGGGACGGCGTCGATCCGCAAGCGTGCGTGGCCAGACGCTCGCCTGGCCGTCTCTTGCACGTCTGTTGCGAGGCTGGCTGGCAGCGGCGCGTCATAGAGCTCGGTGAGGGATCTCTGAAGGCGGCGAAGGTGGGCCTGGAGATGGGTCGCCTGTCCGTCCTTGACAGCCACGGTCTCCATTACGCCAAGAGCTGGATCCGGTCGCGCAAGCTTCTCGTCGGGAGCCCTGACCAGCGACGGCATGGCACCGTGCTCCGTCGTGTCGCGGCGCAGCGTGGCGCCGAGGCCGCAGATCAGCGGGTGGGCCTTCGCAAACGCCTCCTCCAACTCCGCAGTCGGGTCCGACGCAGCCACGATGCCGCCTCCGACGCCGAGCGAGGCGAGGCCGTTACGGACTTCGACGGTTCTGATGACGACGTTCAGCTCCAGGCCGGCGACAGGGCTTGCGAACCCCATGGCGCCGGTGTAGGCGCCGCGCGCCGCGGCCTCGAGCTCGGAGATGACTCGCAGTGCCTGGATCTTCGGGGCGCCGGTGACGGAGCCGGGGGGAAATGTCGCGCGTAGCAGCTGTGCGTGGCCGACGTCATCTCGTAACCGTCCGCGAACGTCGGTTACGAGATGCCATACGCCAGGATGCGCCTCGACCACCGGCCGCGGCTGGGCGTGCACGCTGCCGTACTCGCAGACCCGCCCAAGGTCGTTGCGCATCAGGTCGACGATCATCACGTGCTCGGCGCGGTCCTTCTCAGATGCAAGCAGCGCCGAGCGCGCAGATACGGGCGTCTGCGCGTCGCGCTTGACTGTGCCCTTGATCGGGCGGGTGAGCACATCCCGGCCGCGCCGCCGCAGGAAGAGCTCGGGTGAGAGGCCGATCGTCGCGCCCCACGGTCCTGCGAGATAGGCGCCGTAGCGTGGCTCCAGCGCATCGATCGCCGCTGCGTAGCCGTCGAGCGGATCTCCGGCGAAGGGGCCATCGAGCCGGAAGGTGAGGTTGGCTTGGAAGAGGTCTCCGGCGCCGATGCGCTGCTTGCACTCGGCGATGGCCCCCCGTAGGCCGGCGCTGCCGGGGCCCGCGGGCGAGAACGGGCCTGCTCGATACGGGCGAGCCTGCGGCCGGCGTGCCAGCAGCGCGCGGCGGCGGGCAGCGAGCGCTGGCCCGCGCTCCTCGGTCCAGAGCGCCTCGAACCACCACTGGCCGTCGGCATCCAGGCGCAGCAGATGGTCATAGAAGGCGAGCGCAAACGCCGGCAGCGGGTTGCGCGCCGGTGGCGGGGGAGGCAGTCTCTCCAAGGCATGACATAGGCCGAAGCCGAGCATGCCGAACCAACCACCTCCGACGGCGCAGGCGGGCGCATCGTCGATCCTCACATCGGGCTGGCGGTCCAGCAGGGCGAAGGGATCCTCATCGATCTGCGCAATCTGCACCGGCTCGGATCCGAGCAGCGCCCCGCCGCCCGACCACGCACCGGAGAGGACGAACGGGTGACGGTCTCCGCGTAGCGCGAGCGCCCCCTCGGCGGCGCTCCAGCTCAAATCCAGCGGCTCAACGACCAGGCGTGCCTCGCGGAGAGTTGAAGATGGCACGGCGCTCAGCGTGGGAGCCACCGGCGAAGGATACGGTCAATAGCGGAGGCGTGAACGAGATTCGTCAGCGCCGGGAGCGCCGCTGAGCCTATTGCTGAGACGGGACGCGCGCTGCGCGCTCGCGCAGCTCGATCCGTCTGATCTTGCCGGTGAGTGTCTTTGGCAGGTCGGGCACGAACTCGACCAGACGCGGGTAGGCGTAGGCGGAGAGCCGGTCGCGGACGAAGGTCTTGATCTCCGCTGCCAACTGGTCGGATGGCTCATGACCGGCGGCGAGCACGACATATGCCTTGACGACCGACCCGCGCCGCTCATCGGGCGCGGCGACCGCTGCCGCCTCGGCGACGGCGGGATGCTCCAGGCAGACCGACTCGACCTCGAAGGGGCCGATCCTGTAGCCGGCCGCGATGATCACGTCGTCGGCCCTGCCCTCGTACCAGACATAGCCGTCCTCATCCATCCTGGCGGCGTCCTTGGTGTGAAACCAGTCGCCGCCGAAGGTCTCCGCGCTGGCCTCCGGCAGCTGCCAGTAGCCGAGCGGATAATGCGGGTTGGACCGCGCGCGCAGGCAGATCTCGCCCCGCTCCCCCTGTGCCACCGGCTGCTCGTCCTCGTCGAGGATCGCGACCTCCCAGCCGGGCATCGGCTTGCCCATCGAGCCCTCGCGTACCTCCATCCAGGGGAAGTTGCCGCACAGCGGGTAGGACTCCGTGAGGCCGTAGAAGTCGAGCACGGTGAGCCCGTACTGGCTGCGAAACCAGCGGATCGCCTCCGGGTTCAGCGGCTCGCCCGCCGAGCAGACAACCCGGAAGCGCTGCGGGTATCGCTCGCGCGCGTCCTCGATTCCCATCATCGAGCGGATTGCGGTCGGGGTGGCGAACACGTTGGTGACGTGGTGGCGAGATAGGAAGTCGAGCTGCTTGTGCGGGTCGAATCCACCCTCGCGCTGATAGACCATCTGCACCGCACCCAGCCGCCACGGCCCGAGCAGCGGGCATATGCCCGCTGCCCACGCCCACTCGCCCATGCCGTGGAAGCGCTCGCCGCGCTGTACGTCATGGCAGTGCTGGAACTCGTTGTGGGCGAGGATGTAGCGGTGGGCATGCACGATGCCCTTCGCCAGGCCGGTCGTGCCCGAGGTGTAGTAGAGCTGCGCGGGATCCTCAGCGGCTGTGTCGAGCGTCTCGAAGTCCTCGCTCTCGGCCGCGAGCAGGGCGTGGTCAAGCACCAGCATGCGGGAAACCGGGGCGCCGTCGAAGCGTTTGGCGTTGGCGGCGTCGGTTACGAGCACCTTCGGCTGGGAGTCGCTGAGGCGGTGTGCGATCCCCTCATCGCCGTAGAGGACCGACATAGAGAGCAGGATTGCGCCGAGCTTCCACGTCGCGAAGAAGATCGCGGCGGTCTCCGGCGTGGGCGGCAGCACGACCGCTACACGGTCGCCGGGCCCCACGCCGTGGCCCGCGAGCAGGTTCGCCGCACGGTTGGCGAGCGCTTGCATATCGCCCCAATGCAGCGCGCGCACGATTCCATCGTGGCGCTCATGCACCATCGCGAGCGCGTCGGGATGTTGACGATCGCAGATCTCGGCGGCGATGTTGTAGCGCTCCGGCACCGCCCAGCGATGCTCCCGGCGAAGCCGCTCGTAGCGCTCCTGTCCGCCGAAGCTCATAGGTCTGTGGCGGTGCCCGTGGGACCGGTCCTCAGCGGGACCGTCTGCGTCGTTTCAGACTGAGCACAGAGGCAGATCATTTGACGATCCAATCACATTCCGCAACAAATTGTCAACGCTGTCGGCGGGACGATCGTCCTTTCATGAGACGATCGTATGCCCGCGCCGTTTTGTGCATGTTGTACCGACGTATAGGTACGATTACGTACCGGGTGGACGGTACGGTCTAGGCTGAGCGTGTCGTCAACTTAGTTTGGCGGGTCGGCGAGCGGAGACGCGCGCCGCAGCCACTCGCTGAACAGCGGATCGACGATGTACCAGACGCCGTCCCGCTCGTCGACGAGCCCACGGCCCTGCAGTCGCGTCAGCGCGGGGCGCACGCGCGAGTGGCTGGAGAACCCGTAGCGTCTTGCGGTTGGCCGGCTGGTGATGTGCTGGCCGCCGCGATCGGCCAGCAGTTGCAACGCTCTGACCTCGTTGGCCTCCGCCTCGTCGCCGCTCATCAGCACGTTGAGGACCGACGCGAACTCCGATCGCTCGATGGTCCGCACCAGCCGGTTGTGCGCATCGATCGCGGTCTGGAGCGTCACACGCTGGCCCGCGGGGGTTGCCGCCCAGCACTCCCAGGCAATCTGTTGCGTGCTGCGCGGGTGCGCGCCGGTCGCGCTGAGCAGGTAGTTGAGTGCATCCTCGTCTGCCGGTCTGCCGGTCTCCTGGAACTGGAAGTCGAGGTACTCCAGGAAGTCGACGCGGCCGATCGCCGGCAGCTGCATCTGCGCCGCCTCGCCGAAGATCGGCTGCTGGGAGTCTTCGAGCATCATCTTCAGCGCATTGCGGATCGACCCTGTGAACAGCAGCGAGACGTGATTGGCGCCCGAGCTCATCAGCGCCGATCGGATGATCGCCAGCGGATCGCCCGGACAATGACGCAGCCGCTGGAACTCGTCGAACACCACGACGAGGTGAGCGGAGAGAGAGCGCAGCGCAACCAGCTGTGCGTGCAGGGTCTCAGCATCCTGCGCCGGGCTGGCCGCAGCGCTTCTCACCGAGCCCTTGATCACCTTGATGTCGAAGCCGATCTCCTTCTCCAGCGCGCCGATCTGCCGCTGAGCCGCGCGCCGCAGGCTCTTCACCGGGTGGCTAATCATCGCGTCGTGCACGCATCCGATGAATCCCGGCATGCTCACCACGCGCTGGAGGTTGACCTTGACGACCTCGAAGGGCGGCGCATCGTCTCCGTGGCCTATTGCGAGCTCGAGCGCAAGCTGGTTTGTGAAGGTGGTCTTGCCGGTGTCACGGGGACCGAACAGGGCGACGTTCGTCTGGCCCTTCAGCGTCAGCGCGACCTGGTTGGCGAACGCCTCCATGCCGATGATCTTCGCCGGATCGTCGAGCGGGCGATCCCAGATGAAGGGATTGAGTACGGACGGCATGAGAGCTCATCGTACCGTGTAGCCGGTACCGATCTGGTGCAACCTATAGGTACAATTAGGCCCCGACGATTGGGCCCCGACGGCCCGGCGTGATATCTCAAGCCTGGCAACAGCGGCAATCGGGAAGGCAGGTGGTGGGTGAGCGAGTCGGCGGCGATCGAGGTGCAGGGACTTGTGAAGCACTTCGGGGAGGTTCGCGCCCTCGATGGCGTCGATCTCGTGGCGCAGCAGGGCAAGGTGTTGGGCCTGCTGGGACCAAACGGCGCCGGCAAGACCACGCTGGTGAGGGTGCTCGCGACACTGATCGAGCCGGACTCAGGCTCGGCGAGCGTGCTGGGCTTCGACGTGCACCGTGACGCGGCGGCGCTGCGCGAGCGGATCGGCCTTGCGGGTCAGTATGCGGCGGTGGATGAAAACCTCACCGGGCTGGAGAACCTCACGATGGTCGGCCGCCTCTACGGCGAGCGTCGCAGCTCCGCCAAGGCTCGCGGCAGAGAATTGCTGGAGCGCTTCGATCTCGTGGAGGCCGCAGGGCGCCCGACGAAGACCTATTCAGGCGGCATGCGCCGGCGTCTGGACCTCGCGGCGGCCCTGGTCGCAAGGCCGCCGGTGATCTTCTTGGATGAGCCGACGACGGGCCTTGACCCGCGCAGCCGCCTCAGCCTGTGGGCGGTGATCGAGGATCTCGTGGCCGAAGGCACGACGGTGCTGCTCACCACCCAGTACCTGGATGAGGCCGATCGGCTCGCCGACACGATCGCTGTCATCGACCACGGCCGCCTGATCGCGGAGGGCACCCCCGACCAGCTCAAGGACCGTCTTGGCGGTGAGCGCCTGGAGGTGCATCTCGACGAGGACGCCGATCCACAACGGGCGGTGCAGGCGCTCTCCTCGATGGCCGACGGGCATCCGATCGCCGAGGATGGCCTGCTGCGGCTGAGCGTGCGCGAGCGCAACGGCGCGATCATGGAGGCGGTGCGGCGGCTGAGCGAGGCGGGCCTTGGCGTCGATGATCTCGCCCTGCGTCGCCCGACCCTGGACGAGGTGTTCCTCGCGCTGACGGGCCGCGTCTCAGCAGAGCACGAGCAGACCGATGATCAGGAGGACGCCGCATGAGAAGGCTCGTGACAGACACGCTGATAATCGCCGAGCGCAACGTGCTGCGGCTGCCACGCGCACCCGAAATGCTGATTGGCTTCACGATCCAGCCGATCATGTTCGTGCTGCTGTTCCGCTACGTCTTCGGCGGCGCGATCAGCACCCCCGGCTACAGCTATGTCGACTACCTGATCCCAGGCATCATCGTCCAGAACATCGCTTTCGGCGGCTTTGCTACCGCGCTTGGACTCAACGAAGACGTCCGCAAGGGCCTGATCGATCGCTTCCGATCGCTGCCGATGTCACGCGCCGCGGTGCTGGCGGGCCGCACGCTCTCCGACGTGCTCACCAACTCACTCTCGGTCACCATCCTTCTGATCACGGGCGTGATCATCGGCTTTAGCTTCCAAACGAGCGTCTCCGAGGCGATCGCAGGCATCGGCCTGCTGCTGCTCTTCGGCTACGCCTTCTCGTGGTTTCTCGCGTTCATCGGGCTGCTGGTGAAATCCTCTGAAACGGTCAACTCGGTCGGCTTCATCGCCGTCTTCCCGCTCACCTTCATCTCCTCCGCCTTCGTTCCCGTCGCATCGATGCCCGCCGGCCTGAAGGCCTTCGCGGAAGTGAACCCCTTCACGATCGTCGTCGACGCGATGCGCCAGCTGTGGCTCGGCGCCCCAGGCAACGACGTCTGGGCTGCGATCGGCTGGTCGCTTGCGATCGTGGCCGTGTTTGCGCCGCTGGCGGTCTGGCGCTACCGCAGGGCGGCGGGGGGCTGAGCCATACGTCGGCAGCTCAATGCGGCGGTGGCTCCCAACCCTCCAGCACCGGGGGAGTCCAGTCGGCCCCGACCGTCGGCGAGTCGGCGGCCCACGGTCCAAGCTGGGGCTGGGGGAACTTGCAGTGGCGTTGCTTGAGTGTGATTCCGTAAGAGCTCCCCGACTGTAGGTGCTTGATCAGGACCTTGCGCGCGATCTCATCCTCGCGCCCGGCGGGAATCGGGAAGTAGATCTTGATAAAGGAGTTCGAGTATCGGTCGAACACCGCCGGCGTGCCGTCCTCCTGCAGCAGCGTCACGTCCTCGAGCCAATTGATGTCAGCCCCCGGCGTCGCCGCGAGCAGATCGACATCCTGCACGAGCGAGATGTCCTGCTGGTAGGGGAAGCGCCGGCCCGACAGGTACTCGGCGTCGATGCCGGTGATCTTCTCGGGTTCGCCGCGCATGACGCTCATGACTTGCTCACTGCGTCCGGCGCGTGCTCTGCCGACGGCTGGTCGATCGGACTGTCGATGTGGTGCGCCAGCAGGCGCTTGATCTCATCCATCGCACGCTCCTCGCTGCGGCCGGGAATGTAGTCGGTGCCGGCGAGCGGCACCCGCGCCATCGCGGCGGCCTCGACGGTCAATGCGCACAGGTCCTCGGGCTCGAGGTTGTGTACGTCGGTCTTGCCGCACGCCCGCGCCAGCATCTGGCACTCGAGCGTCAGCGTGTGCAGGAAGTTGTACACGCGCTGCGCCGCATCCTCGACCACCAGGCGCTTGCGCAACTCGGGATCCTGCGTGGCCACACCGACCGGACAGCGTCCGGTGTGACAGTGGTAGCACTGGCCCGCGGGCACGCCGACCGTCCCCTCGTAGTCGGTGACGCCCGCGATCTCCTTGTTGCAGTTGAGCGCCATCAGCGCCGAATGGCCGATCGCGACAGCGGTTGCCCCCAGCGCCAGGCACTTGGCCACATCGCCGCCGTTGCGAATCCCGCCTGCCACCACCAGGTCGACATCATCGGCTAGTCCGACGTCTTCGAGTGCGCGTCGTGCCTCGGGGATCGCGGCCATCAGCGGGATGCCGGTCTCTTCGGCGGCGACGTGCGGCCCGGCGCCGGTGCCGCCCTCGGCACCGTCCAGATAGATGATGTCGGGGCTGCACTTGGCCGCCATGCGCACGTCGTCGTAAACGCGTGCGGCACCGAGCTTGAGCTGAATCGGGATCTCGTAGTTGGTCGCCTCGCGGATCTCCTGGATCTTCAAGCTGAGATCGTCTGGCCCGAGCCAGTCGGGATGTCGGGCAGGTGAGCGCTGGTCGATTCCGGCCGGCAGCGAGCGCATCTCCGCAACCTGCTCGGTGACCTTCTGGCCCATCAGGTGGCCGCCCAGGCCGACCTTGCACCCCTGCCCGATGAAGAACTCGCACGCGTCGGCGAGCATCAGGTGGTGTGGGTTGAAGCCGTAGCGGCTCTGGATCAGCTGGTAGTACCACTTCGTCGAGAGATCACGCTCGGGCGGGATCATGCCGCCCTCGCCGCTGCACGTGGCCGTGCCTGCCATCGAGGCGCCCTTCGCCAGAGCCATC
Organism: Solirubrobacteraceae bacterium; assembly: GCA_036008645.1. GTDB lineage: Bacteria > Actinomycetota > Thermoleophilia > Solirubrobacterales > Solirubrobacteraceae > Palsa-744. The sequence goes on along the minus strand of DASYNI010000002.1, from coordinate 475,002 downwards.
TTGGCCTCCAGCGACAGCGCACCGAAGCTCATGCCCGTGATGTACACAGGGATGTCCAGCTCGATTGGCTTCTTCGCGAAGCGCGCTCCGAGCACCGTTCGCGTCTCGCACTTCTCGCGGTAGCCCTCGATCACGAACCGGGTCAACGTACCCGGCATGAACATCAGCTCATCCCAGTGCGGGATTTTCTTGAACATCGAGAAGCCGCGCATCCGGTAACGACCGAGCTCGGACTTCACATGGATGTCGTCGATCACCTCCGGCGTAAAGATCGTGCTGCGGCCCAGCCGATTGTGCGCGTATGCCGCCGACTCGTCTGTCATTGCCATCATCTCCTACAGCACGAGCTTGCGCTCGGACGGCTCGAGGTTGTCGTAGTTGTAGAGCTTCTTGCCGCACACGAACTTCTCGAATGGCGGCGGTGCGCCCAGGTCATGGATCGAGAACTTGCGCTCGATCAGCTCGGTGTCGGCGGCCGTCCACTCTCCCGGCACGCAGTCGATCCCGAGCGACTTCACCTTCCCGGCGACGTAGATCACGCCGTCGTACATCGAGTCTCCCAGCCCCGGGCCGGCGTCGCCGCAGATGATCTGCCGGCCGCGCTGCATCATGAAGCCGGTCATCGAGCCGACGTCGCCAAGCACGACGATCGTGCCGCCCTTCTGGTCGATGCCGGTGCGCGCTCCCGCCTGGCCCTTGACGATCAGGTCGCCGCCACGCAGCGCGGCGCCGAGCAGCGAGCCGGCGTTGCCGTCGATGACGACCACGCCCGACATCATGTTCTCGCACGCCGACCAGCCGACGCGGCCGGCGATCCGCACCTCCGGGCCGTCGATGATCCCGCAGGCGAAGTAGCCGAGGCTGCCCTCGAACGTGATCCGGCAGCGGGTCAGGATTCCGGCCCCCAGCGAATGGCGTGCGCCAGGATTCAGCACCGTGACCTCCTTGACGCGCTGCTCGTAGAGCAGCCAGCGCAGCTCGAGGTTGATCCGGCGCGTGCTCAACGCCCGCGCGTCGAAGCGTGCGTGCTCGCCGTCGATCTCGCTGATCTTGGGGATCACCTCATCGAGCTCGACCAGCCCGCGTGCGTCATAGCGCGGCTCCTCGTCGGTGCTCAGCGCGTCCATACCATCACCTCGCCCTCGTATGGGTCGGAAGTCTCGATCTCGCGGTCGACCACCGCCCGGATCGCCATCTCCTCGGAGGCCAGCGCCACCATGTCCTGGCCCTCATACAGCACCAGAGGCTTGGCAGCGAGCTCGTCCTTGGCCACTCCCAGCGCGTCCTCGGACACGCAGATATACGTGAAGACGCCGTCCAGATCGTCGAGGCTTTGGCGCATCGCGTCCTCCAGCGAGTCGCCGTCCTGCAGCTTCTGCGCCAGATACACCGCGATGATCTCCGAGTCGCAGGTGGAAGCGAAGCGGTGGCCGGCGCGCTCCAGGCGCCTGCGCCATTGGTGGTAGTTGGTCAGCTGCCCGTTGTGCACGACGGCCACGTCCGAGAACGGATAGGCCCAGTAGGGGTGCGCATTGGCGATATCGACATCAGACTCGGTGGCCATCCGCACGTGCCCGATTCCATGGCTGCCGAAGTAGTCGTCGAGGTGGTAGTCGGCTGACACGGTGCGCGCATCGCCGAGGTCCTTGACGATCTCGAGCGCGTGCCCGGCCGAGAGGACCTCGACTCCGAGGACCGACTCGACGTGGTCGGCGAGGCGCTTCAGTTCGCCGTCGTAGCTCAACGTGACTGCGAGCGTGTGCTCGTTGATGTCCTCGATCCCGCTGATCTGCGCGCCGGCTGCGCGCAGGCGCTCGCCGATCTCATGGCGGTGGCGGCGCAGCATATGCTGGAACTCGAGGTCGCGGGGCGTGTTCGCGTCCGCGAGCTTGATCCGCAGTACGAGTTCGTGGGTCGGTGCGTGGTACAGCGCGAATCCGGTCGAGTCCGGGCCGCGATGCTTCATTGCCTGCAGCATCTGCGTGATGTCACGGCCGACCCGGTGCCCGCCGTCGCCGTTCTTGTAGATGATCCCCGCGATCCCGCACATGGCTAGCGCGCCTGCGAACCTGAGAGGGGGGTGGACAGAGGGTGTCTCACGGCAGCACCTCCAGGTACTCCTCGCGCTCCCAGTCTGTGACCGCCGCCAGGTAACGCTCCCACTCGTCGCGCTTGTACCAGTCGAATACCTTGTACAGCCGGCCAGGCATCGCGTTCTTGACCACCTCATCCTGCGCCAGTGCGTTCAGGGCGGCGCCAAGGCTCTCCGGCACGCGCTCGATCTCCACTCCCTGTTGCAGCAGCTCGTAGGTGTTGCCCTGCTGTGGCGGTCCCGGATCGAGTTCGCGGCGCACGCCGTCGAGCCCTGCCTGCAGCAGCGCCGCAACCGTCAGGTAGGGGTTGCACGAGGAGTCCACGCCGCGGTACTCGAAGCGGCCGCCTGTCGCTACGCGCACCGTCGTTGTGCGGTTCTGCCAGCCCCAGTTCTTATAGACAGGCGCCCAGAACCCGGTGTCCCACATGCGGCAATACGAGTTGACGGTCGGGTTGCCGACGCACATCAGCGCGCCGAAGTGCTCGAGCATCCCGCCGAGAAAGTGGCGCGCGAGCTGTGAGAGCTGCGCCGGGCCGTCGGGATCGTGAAACACGTTGGTGCCGTCCTTGTCGACCAGTGTGAAGTGATGGTGGTGCCCGTTGGCGGCAACGCCGGTGAACGGCTTGGGCATCCACGACGCCAGCAGGTCGTGCTTGCGTGCGACGGCCGCGCACACCTGCCGGTAGGTCGTCAGGTTGTCGGCGGTCCTGACGGGGCGATCGAAGCGGAAGTTCAGCTCCAGCTGACCAGGTGCGTCCTCGTGGTCGCCGTAGCTCATGTCCAGCCCCATTGCCTGGCCCCACTCGACGACGTCGAGCAGCACCGGACGCAGCTCCTCGAACTGGTGGATGTGGTAGCAGTAGGGCTTTGTCACGCCCTCCAGCTCGCCGCCGTCCTTGGGCCGCTTGAGCCACATCGTCTCCGGCTCGATCCCGAGCAGGAACTGGTAGCCCAGCTCCCGCTCGAACGTGTCTGTGACGCGCTTGAGGTTCTGGCGGCAGTCGGCGTCGAACAGCTCACCCGTCTCGGTGTCGTAGCAGTCGCAGAACACGCGTGCGACACGTTCGTCCCATGGGAGTACTGCGAACGTGTCGAGGTCGGCGATCGCCGCCAGCTCGGACTCCTCCGGGCCGAAGCCGATGTAGTTGCCGGTGCGGTCGGTGAACAGGTTGGCGGTCGCGCCGTAGACGAGCTGGTAGCCGCGCTCGGCGACCTGCCCGAAGAAGCTCGACACGACGCCCTTGCCCATGACACGCCCGGTGATCGAGACCTGCTGGAAGAACACGTACTTGATCCCCTGCTGCTCTATTCGCCGTGTGATCGCCTCGATCTTCTCTGCGCGCCCAGGCGCGTTGCGGGCTTGCTCGAGTGTCGCCGGCGGAGGCGTGATCCGCGGGCTCGCCAAGACCGTCGCCACGGTGCCTCCGAACGCCGGCGCGGTCTTCGCCGTTGCGTCAGTGCTGATCTCGCTTGCCACTCACGGCTCCTTGTAGTCGAACGTTGAGCTGACTGTACAAATTCGTACAGGACGTTGGCAAGCTTATACCAATTCATCCAATCGTGTCGCGTGCACGTCGAGCGTCCCGGAGTTGACCGCCATCGACCTGCGGTGATAGTGTGGTGGTGCGCATAAGGCAATGCTATTGCACAATAGGCAACAACGGAGGATGCGGCGTGGTGACTGACCCCATTCCAAGCTCGGTGCCGGTGCTCGTGATTGGCGCGGGCGTTCACGGCCTCTCAAGCGCTTGGCAGCTGGCAGAGCGTGGCCAGCGCGTCCTCGTCCTCGACAAGACGGACGTCGCGGCCGGCGCTTCTGGCATCGCCTGCGGCGTCGTACGCAACAACTACTTTCAGCCCGCGATGTCCGACCTGATGGCCGCATGCGTCGAGATGTGGGAGTCAGACGCCGAGGCGTTCCACTACCACGGCAACGGCTACATCGCGCTCGGCCCGCCCTCGCAAGAGCAGGACCTGATCGAGGTCCACGAGCGCCAGCAGCGGATCGGCTACCCATCCGAGCTGCACGTCGGCGAGAAGCAGGTGAGCGCCCACATGCGCTCGCTCTACCCAGACTGGCGCGCTCGCGGGATCACCGTCTGCCTGCACGAGCACGTCGGTGGCTACGCCTTCAACCGCGAGTCGATGCACGGGCTGGCGGACAAGGCCCGCGCCGCCGGCGCCGAGATCGTGACGGGCGTAGAGGTGACAGGGTTCGAGCTCGACGGCACCGGCGCCGTCCGCTCTGTGCAGACGAGTGCTGGCGAGATCGAGGTCGAGCAGGTCGTTGTCGCTGTCGGCCCATGGATCGCCTCGCTATGGAAGCTGCTCGAACTGCCCACCCGGCTCGATGTTCGCCAGCCCGATGGCACCGTGCTCGCCGACCAGCCGATGTGGACCTACTGGTATCTGCAGGAGGGCGAGGTGGCGGTCGATCCAGCGAGCTTCGTGACCGCCGGCGGGCGCTCCTCCGCAGTGATCCATCTCGACAGCGACCAGCCGTTGCGCGACGATCACGGCTCCGTGATCACCGACCAACCGTGGGGCATCTACTTCAAGCCCGACCGCGCGAGCATCCAGGGCGGCGCCGCCCCGATTCGCCTTGGACACAGCTTCGACGTCGACCCCTACCCGACCGGCACCGTCGACCCCGGCTTCCCCGACATGTGGTGCGCCGCGCTGTCGCACTGCCTGGAGCGCTTCGCTGGCACGCGCCCCCTCTACCGCCAGGCGCGCTCAGGCGGCGTCGGCGCATTCACCGTGGACAACTTCCCCGTGTTCGACTACATGCGCCCGAACGTATACGTCGCGGCGGACTCCAACCACGGCTACAAGATGATCGCCGTCGGGCGCGAGATCGCACGCGAGCTGACCGGCGAGCGCTCATCGCTGCTACACCCCTTCCGCTACGAGCGCTTCCGAACCGGCGAGTTGCACCCCGTCTCGCACAGCCCATACCCCTGGAGCTGAGATACCTCAGCGGCGGCTGCGCGACGGCCGCCGGCCGCGCGCGCGTTGCCCGGCGTTGGCGGTGAGTGCGATCGGGGTCGGGCTGGCCGCATCGAGCGAGCGGATGACGTGCACGTCGAGCGCCCCGGGGGCGAACACGTCGCGGGCGTAGGCGACCGGGTCGCTGCCACCGGCATAGAAGACCTCCTCGAGCTCCAGTGCGGCAGTCGTGCTTCGCAGGTCAAGCGCCTTGCCGACCCGCTCGCGCGGGGTGATCAGGCAGGGCATCACGCGCGTGCGCGTGAACGCGATCGCCACTCCCAGCTCGATCAGGACATCGAGCACCATCTGGCCACCTTCCAGCATGCGTTGCAGGCGAGGCGTTCTCGGCAGCCCGATGGTGGGGTGGACGACGTCGAACATGACCGCCGCCGGACTGCCGTCTGCCAACAGCACCCGGAAGATCGTCGTCACCTGCGTGCTCGCGTCGAGCGACATCATCTCTCCAACCTCGCGGCCGACCGCGCGCTGCTCGATGCGCAGACTGGTTGCGGCGAGGGTTACACCGCGGCGCCTGGCGATCGACGAATAAGGCTCCAGGTGTCCGAGCGGCTCGTCGAGCTGGCTCGGCAGCGCGATCCGACCGACGAACGTGCCGCTGCCTTGGCGGCGGACGATCTCTCCGGTGTCCTCCAGGCGCGCAAGCGCGGTGCGCAGCGTTCCGCGGGAGATCCCGAGCATCCGCGCGACCTCGTCCTCGGGCGGGAGCCGATCCCCGGTGCGGTGACGGCCAGGCGCGAGCCAGGTGCGAAGCGCATCCTCGGCACTGTCGACAAGCGACGGCCTCGGCGGCGCTGCGTTGTTCGGGTACCTGTCCATGGGCGGGATTCTGGCAGCCTCCGCCATCGCCGGAATCTAGCCACTTGTTACCTCGCCAAAGCGAATATGATTGATCCTGTGATGAGACAGGATCACCTAATGACTGTGTTTGGCCTGCTAGCCAGGCAGGACCTGCAAGCGATGTGTCGGCGCGACGAGGAGTTGCTGACGATGCGAGCCTTCGCGAGCCGCGGCCAAACGCTGGGCCAGGCGGCCTGATGGCGATCGAGCGCGTTGCGATCCTTGGCGGCGGCCTGATGGGCTCTGGCATCGCCGAGTCGGTCGCTCGTGCTGGCCTGCCGGTCGTCGTCCGTGACATCGATGCCGCCGCCGCTGATGGCGCCCGCCGCCGCGTCGAGACCTCGCTTGGTCACGCGGTTGCGCGCGGCAAGGTGAGTGAGTCCGAGTCTGCTGAGATCCTCGCGCGGATCGAGTTCACCGCCGATCTGGCGGCGATCGCGGCCGCCGACCTGGTGATCGAGGCGGTGCCCGAGAACGCGGACCTGAAGGCGGGCATCCTGGCGCAGGTGGCAGGCATCGTCTCCGAGCAGGCGCTGATCGCCTCCAACACCTCCTCGATTCCGATTGCGCAGCTCGCCGCGGGCATCCGCCGCCCTGAGCGGGTGCTTGGCCTGCACTTCTTCAGCCCGGTGCCGGTGATGAGGCTGATTGAGGTGGTAGTCGCGCTTGACACCTCGGAGCAGACCCTGGGAATGGCGCGCGAGTTCGCCGAGCAGATCGGCAAGCGAGCCATCGTCACCAAGGACCGCTCGGGCTTCATCGTCAACATGCTGCTCGTCCCCTACCTGATGGCGGCGGTGCGGATGTACGAAGAGGGCTTTGCCTCGGTAGCGGACATCGATGAGGGTATGAAGCTCGGCTGTGGCCACCCGATGGGTCCGCTGACGCTCGCCGACTTCATCGGCCTTGACGTCCTGTATGCGATCGGAGACTCGCTGTATGAGGAGTTCAAGCGGACGGAGTATGCGCCGCCACCGCTGCTGAAGCGGATGGTCGCCTCGGGCCGGATCGGTCGCAAGGCAAGGCGCGGCTTCTACGAGTACGCGCGCGAGCGCGCGGCGGCATGAGCATCGCCACTGCGGCTCCGACCGCCTATTAGGTCCCGCGCGAGGCGCTTCACCTGCGCGACATGGTGCGCCAGCTAGCGCAGGAGAAGATCGCTTTCCCAGATGGCGGTCGAGAGGAGCTGGGGTGTGCAAAGGTCGAATGACATGATCTATCATCCCGGTGACGTCCATTTGAGATGGCTGAGTTGAGGATTCCTCTGTCAATAGCCACAAGCGCAGTCGAAGTCACAGGCGATGCGCCTTCTGGACAGCGATCGAGCCGACGTCGGGGGATGATGGCGAGCATGAGCGCGGTGGAGAAGCATGCGATGTGTGGGGTCGCCGGGGCTTTCCGGTGAGCGTTTCGGCGCAGCGGTGTAACAGCCCGGTGATCGTCGCCTGGTTTACGCTCCGGCGTCACGAGCCCCCCTCGGGACGGATGCTCGACTGTGTGGTCCTGGCGCAGCGCCCGCCTGCGCAGGAGCTGCTCAGCGAGGGGATCGCGGAGCTGGCCTGCCGCATCCAGGAGGTCGTCCGAGCGCCTCGCGGCGAAGAGCACGCCGGGGCGGCGGTGATATTCGGCCTAACGCAGGATCCGCAGTCCGTCCTCGCGCTGGCTGCCGTGCGAGGCTTCGTGCTCTCGGCGGCGCAGGAGCTCGGCCAGCGCCTGAAACTGAACCTCGTCGTCCATCGCGGGGGCGAGAGCGAGCTGCAGTCCACGCTCGACTACCTGGCCGATCCACTGAGCGCCTACGTGCACGCGGCGACGCTGATGCTCGGAGACCCGCAGCCATGAGCACGATCCTCGTCACCGGCGCCGGGGGCGGCATCGGCGCCGGCGTGGTCCGCGCGGCGCTCGCGGCCGGGCACGATGTGCTGGCGCACGGCCGTCGCACAGAGACGCTGGAGCCGCTGCTGGGTGAGGGTGTGAGCGTGCTGGCAGGCGACATCGCCGACGCTGCGGATCGAGCGAAGCTCGCCAGGTGGGCTGCCGACACCTCGGTGGAGGCGGTGATCGCCACCCACGGCGTGACTGGCGCGATCGCCTTCGACCAGATCACTCCCGAGGCGGCGCAGAGGATCATGAACATCAACACGATCTCCATGATCGAGCTCGCACGGAAGTGCGCGCCCGCGCTGCGGGCCGCGGGAGGCACGTTCCTCGCCACCGCCTCGCAGGCAGGGCTGCGCGCCGAGCCGGGTAACTCTCTCTATTGCGCCTCGAAGTGGGCGTTGGTTGCATGGGCCAGGCAGGCGCGGCACGAGCAGCGGCAACGCGGCTACGCGATTCGCGTGCTCTGCCCGGGGCGAACCGACGCGCCGATGCTGCACGAGGCCACCCGCAGGATCGCCGCGGCGGAGGGGGTGGAGCCCGAGGACTACCAGGAGCGGGTCTTCGCCGAGCTGCCGATGAGGCGCTACGCCGCAGTGGCGGAGATCGCCGCGGCAGCGCTGTTCCTCGCGGCGCCCATGTCTGCCGATCGCCCGGCGCTGCTGGCCGTGACCGGCGGCGAGGTGCCGAGCTAGGCGAAAGCTAGGCGAAAGCCAGGCGCAACCGTCCAATCACCAGGAGGCCAAGCAATGCCAAGCACCCTTGCAATACTCGGCGGTGAGCCGGCTCACGTCGGGCGCCCGCCCAAGTACCCGGATTTCGATCCCGCGGTCTACGAGCGCATCCGACAGACGTTGAGCGAGGGGCCGGTGCAGGGTCTCAGCAAGGGGCATCCGATCGTCGCGGAGCTCGAGCAGCGGCTCGCGCAGTTCCACGAAGTGGACATGGCGCTGGGCGCGAGCTCCGGGCACGGCGCGTTGCAGTCTGCGCTGATCGGGCTGGAGCTGACGGGCGGCGACGAGATCCTCACCTCGCCTTATTCGTGGGGTGCCTCGGTTTCCTGCATCCTGCATAACGGCGCGATGCCCATGTTCGTAGACGTGCTGCCGGACACCGGCCTGATGGACCCGAGCGCTCTGGAGCAGGCGCTCAGCCCGCGCACGCGCGCGATCCTCGTAACCCATATCTACGGCCAGCCGGCGAACATGACCGCGATCATGGCCTTTGCGGAGAGCCACGGCCTGAAGGTGATCGAGGACGGCAGCCAGGCCCACGGGGCGCGCCATCGCGGCGCCCGAGTCGGCAGCTTCGGTCATGCGAGCGGGTTCTCGGTCAACGGTGTCAAGCCGCTGGCGACCACCGAAGGCGGATACATGGTCACCAGGGAGCCCGAGGTCTACTGGAAGGCCACGATCAGCTGCCAGCACGCTGGTCGCAGCGAGCTCGTGGGCCGCGCCAGCGAGCCCGGGTTCCCCGACGAGCTGCGTCCGTTCATCGACTCGCTGGTCTACACGTATCGCCCCAACCTCGTGACTGCGCTGCTCGCGCTCGATCGGCTGCCGAAGGTCGACCAGGAGAACGCGGCGCGCCGCCGCAACGTCGAGCTGCTGCAACGCCACCTCGGCGCAGTGGAGTCTGTCAGCCTGCCGCAGCACGACACGGCCGACGAGTGCGTCTACCACATGCTGACGCTCAACTTCGACCCCGCGCACGCGGGCGTCTCGCGTGATACCTACCTGCAGGCGCTGAACGCCGAGGGTGTGCCGGCGCTCGTCTACGTGGAAAGCGCACTGAACCGCTCCCCTCGGCTGAGTCCCGACTGGGATGGGCCGCGCGTGATGTGGACCGAAACGATCCGCAGATCTGGGAGCGACCCCACCAAGGCGGAGCTGCCGGAATGCGAGCGCAAGATCGCTCGCTCGATCGAGATCCCCTGGAACTACTTCCGCGAGGACGAGGCGCTGATGGCTAGCATCGCCAACGCGTTCGTGAAGATCGAGGAACGGCTGGACGATCTCCGTGCCTTCGAGCGCTCGCAAACCGTGGGATCCACGCCTGTGCCCGGTACGATCGGCTAGGGCGCGTTCCTTCCCAGCCGTCCGAGGTTCTCGGCGGAGCATTGCATGAGGGCGGGCGCCCCTGTCAGCTCGTCGCCCATCCGCAAGGGCCGTAGATGTTCCCAGGTGACCTCGCCGTGCAGCACGCTCTATGTCCAGGCCGGCGATGGTCGTGAACGCCAGGCGCCATTCTTGCGCCAGTGGTCGACCAGCACGTCAACGGTCGGCAGCACGGGCACGTCGTCGAAGCCTGCGGCGGACGCAGTGGCTTCACCGTACCAAGCCGAGTCATCGTCATGGAAGGCACGCGCAAGCTCAGCGAGCTTGCTGCGATCGAGCGAGAACCGCACCGCGGCTGATTTCCGCCCGGCGATCGTCGGTTCAGCCACGTCTTCTCCCGAGGTCAAGTCGTTCGCGGGTGGATAGAACCTACACCCTCTTACAATCATGCACGCAAGAACTTACATTCACTTTGGAATGTTGAATGCTAGGCTCTATGTCATGGCCACAGACACTTTGTCCACAGCGCGCAGGCCCCGCCTCACGCAGCAGCAGCGGTCGGCAGCCACGCGAGAGGCTCTGATCGACGCGACGATCGAATGCCTGATGGAGGTCGGCTACGACCGTGCGACGACGGGTGAGATCTCAGAACGCGCCGGTCTCTCGCGCGGCGCCCATCTGCACCATTTCCAGACGCGCGCGACTCTGGTCGCAGCTGCGGTGGAGGTGCTTGCGCAGCGCGCACTGGACGACCTCGCTCGCGCAGTCAAGCGACTGCCGCACGGTGAGCGGCGGCCCGCGGCCGCGCTTGACATGCTCTGGCGGCTGTTCAACCGTCAGCTGTTCCAAGTGATAGTCGAGCTCTCGGTTCACGGCCGCACCGATCCTGAGTTGAAAGCGGAGCTCGACCCGATCAAGCGAATGCTCGGCCACGAGTCGATGCCACGCTGGCTGCGCGTCGCGTTCGCAGGGAGTGCCGACGATCACCGCCTCGACGATCTGATCTCGCTAATCGTCGCCTCTACGCGGGGGCTGGCCGTAATGAAGCTGTTGGAGCCCAGTCGCGAGATCAACGAGCGCTGGGAGGCCTGTCGCGCTCAGCTTCTGACTCTCCTGCTACAGGCAAGCGACGACTGATGGCTGCCTGCTGCAGACGCGATCAAGCTGCCCGAGCGCTGTCTGTGCGACCGGCGCCCAGCCGGCACCAGGCACGCGCCCAACGCCGATGACCTCGCGGCGGGGCAAGCCCGTGCTCGGTGCGATTGAGGGCGCGCTTGTGGAACTGGCAGTTTGAGAGGAGATCAGAGTGGCAATCGCGACTGCAGCGACGCCATCGCCGTGCCGCGCGATCTTCAACGACGAGCACGAGGGGTATGACAAGAGATGAACTTCGGGATGTTGATGCGCAAGTGCGTGGGTATGTACCGCGAGAACGCGGCGGTGATCTGCGACGGTCGTGTTGGAACCTATGAGGAGCTCTATGAACGTGCCTGTCGGCTTGCACAAGCGCTCGCGGGCCTTGGGATCGCGCCGGGCGACCGTGTGGCGTTGTTGGCTGACAACTGCTTTGAGGTGGCCGAGATAAAGGTTGCGCTGGCGCTGGGCGGCTTCGTGTCCGCGCCGTTGTATGTGCAGAACACGGCAGACGCGAACCGGTACCTGCTGGAGCTGATCGGGGCGCGGGCGTTGATCGTCCAGTCTCATCATCTCGAGGGGCTGACGCCCGCGCTGGAGGGCCTTGAAGGGCTCGATGAGGTGATCATCATCGGTGGTGGCGGTGATGGTGGCCACGACTATGAGCGGCTGCTGGCGGCGGCTTGCGATGCGGACCCGCTCGTCCCGGTCGCGGCGGAGGACGTTCACCAGATCCGTTTCTCCGCTGGCACGACCGGCAAGTCGAAGGGGATCGCGCACACCACCGCAGGGTGGTTGGCGATGGGCAACGAGTTGGCGTTGGCGATACCGCGGCTTGGAGAGGACGATCGTTATCTCGCGGCCGGCCCGCTGACGCATGCGGCAGGGTTGCCGTTCTGGCCGGTGCTCGCCGCGGGCAGTGCGCTGGTCGTCGTGCCCACCTTCGACGCTGCGAGAGTGCTGGAGTTGATCGAGCGTGAGCGTTGCACGGTCACGCTGCTGGTGCCGACCATGGTCCAGATGCTGCTCGATCATCCCGATGCCAAGACGCGGGACTGCTCGAGCTTGCGCACGGTGCTCTATGGAGCCGCGCCGATCACCGAGCGGACGCTCAGAGAGGCGCTCGCCGCTTGGGGGAACGTGATGTACCAGATCTATGGTCAGAGCGAGGCGCTGCCGGCGACGGTCCTTACACCGCGTCATCACCGTCCCGACGGCGATGAGCGCGAACGGCGGTGGCTGCGCTCCGCCGGCCGGGCGACCCCGAATGCTGTGGTCTCGATCCTCGACGAAGACGGCGAGGAGCTGCCTGCGGGGCAGGTTGGCGAGGTCGCGGTCCTCTCGCCGGGAGGCATGAGCGAGATCTGGGCCGACCCGCAAGTCACAGCCGAACGAGTGCTCCCAGATGGGCGCATCCTCTCGCGCGACCTTGGCTACCTCGACGAGGATGGTTTCCTCTATCTGACAGACCGCAAGGAGGACATGATCATCTCCGGCGGCTTCAATATCTGGCCCGCTGAGCTGGAGAACGCGCTGGTCGAGCACCCCGCCGTTCACTCGGCAGCGGTCGTCGGCATCCCGCACCCCAAGTGGGGCGAGACCGCCGTCGCCGCAGTGATCCTGCGCCCCGGAGAGCAGGCTGGCGAGGAGGAGCTGATCGCCTGGTCGCGGGAGCGGCTTGGCCCCGTCAGAAAGGTCACGGCCGTGCGCTTCGTGGAGACGCTGCCCACCAGTGGCGTCGGCAAGGTCCTGCGCCGCGAGGTCAGACAGCTCTGGAGCACCGACGACTCGGCAATCTCCGGGGCATGAGTCCCCAGCAACGACTGGCCGTCAACGGAGGAAGGTCGCAGTTGACGGCACCGAGGAGCTGAACGGGTATTGATAGCGCGGCTGGTCACCGCGCAGAGAAAGGGAGATGGAGCTGATGGATGAGCCCGGAACGGGCACTGCGCGCAGTGTGACGATGGAGCTCGATGTGCCGGCGCGGATGCGCGATGGGGTGACGTTGCGCGCGAATGTCTACCGCCCTGCTGGCGAGGGGCCGTGGCCGACGCTGCTTGTGCGCACGCCTTACGACAAGCGCGCCGCGGAGTGGCTTGATCCGGTGCAGACTGCGGCGCAGGGCTTCATCGTCGTGATCCAGGACACGCGTGGGCGATTTGCCTCCGAGGGCGAGTGGATCCCGTTGCACTTCGAGCGCGAGGACGGCTATGACACCGTCGAGTGGGCAGCTCGGCTGCCTGGCTCCAATGGTCGGGTCGGGATGTACGGCGCCAGCTATTTCGGCAACACGCAGTGGATGGCGGCGATCGAGCGGCCGCCGTCGCTGGCGGCGATCGCGCCTGCGGTGACATGGTCGGACCCTCTCGATGGTGTATTCGCCCGTGGCGGCGCGATTGAGCTCGGGTTCGACACCTATTGGGCGATGGCGATGGGCGGCGCGCACCTGGAGCGCCTGCCACTCTCGGTGCAGGAGCGCGGGCATCGCGTCGCGGCGCTGCTCGACGACCTCGACCGGCTGCTGAGCGACGGCTGCACGGATCTGCCCGCCGACGATCTGCCGGTGTTGCGCCGGCACGATTTCCCAGCGTTTCCGACCATCCAGACGCTGGAGGACCCGGACGTCGCGGCGCGGTGCCGCGTTGCGGGCGAGCACGATCGTGTGACGGTGCCAAGCTTCCAAATCGGCGGGTGGCACGATGGATTCCTCCAGGGCACGCTGGACAACTACATGGCGATGGCGGCACTTGGGCGTTCCGCTCGTCTGGTCGTGGGGCCGTGGACGCATGGCACGGAGTGCGCCGATCCGATTGGCGAGTTGTGCTTCGGCGTGCGTGCGAGCCGTTTGGGCGCGCCGGCACACGCGCATGGCGATCTGGGCGACGAGCAGCTGGCGTGGTTTCGCCGTCATCTCGTCCCCGACGCGCCGTCGGAGGCCCAGGCGCCGGTGCGGATCTTCGTGATGGGCCGCAACCGGTGGCGTGACGAGGCGGCGTGGCCATTGGAGCGCGCTCGCGTCGAGCGCTGGTTGCTCGGCGCCGAAGGCGCGCTGCAGCCAGATGCCCCCGATTCCGATGCGACCCCCACGGAGTTCACGTACGACCCCGCCGACCCAGTCCCCACGCTCGGCGGGCAGACGATAATGGCCGCGGCGTTTCCCCCTGGTCCGCGGGACCAGACCCGAGTCGAGGCAAGGTCAGACGTGTGCGTGTTCACCTCCGAGCCGTTGCAGCGCGATCTCGAGGTCACCGGCCGCGTGCGTGTGGTGCTGCACGCGCAAAGCTCGGCGCCTTCGACGGATTGGGTCGCGCGGCTGTGCGACGTGCACCCCGACGGCCGCTCGTTCAACATCTGCGACGGCATCCGGCGCATCGAGCGGGACGCCGACGCCTGCCGGCAGGTGGAGATCGACCTATGGTCCACCAGCAACGTGTTCCTTGCAGGACACAGGCTGCGTGTACAGGTCACGAGTAGCTGCTTTCCGCGCTGGGACCGCAACCTCAACACAGGCAACCAGCGCGAGAGCCGCATGCAGACCGCGCGCCAGCGCATCCACCACGACACCGGCCACCCATCTTTCATCGAACTGCCCGTGATCGACTGAGCTATCCGGGCCCGGGACGAGCAGCCTCAGAGCGGCTCGTAGCTCTCCCGTCGTATGTGAGCTGTCAGATGAGTAGCCCTTCAGACGTCACGCAATGCGCGCGCCGATCGGTCAGTCGCAGTTGGCGTCCTGTCCCGACACGAGCGCCGTTGCTTGGCCGCGGAGGACCTCCTGGCCCGATTGGTTGACGATCGAGAGCGTGATCTCGGCGTGTGCATGGCCGTCATCCTGCCGCTCGAGGCGGGTGACATGCCCGCTGAAGGTCAGTTCGTCGCCTGGCCACACCTGACTGGTGAAGCGTACGGAGAACGAGCGGATGTTGTCAGGCCCAACCCATCGCGCGAGACGGTTGCCGAGCATCCCGGCGTGCAGCATGCCCATGCCGAAGACCGACGGCAGGCCGGCCCGCTGCGCGACCGTCTCGTCGTGATGGACCGCGTTGAGGTCGCCGCCAGCGCCGGCGTAGCGGACGAAATCGGTGCGGGTGAGCGGCCCCGCGACTGCGCGTGGAAGCTCGTCGCCCTCGCGCAGGCGCACTGGCCTGACCGGCAGCGCCGCATCTGAGTGTTGGGTGGTGGATCTCGTCCGTGTCATGCTTTGCCCTTCTCGATCAGCACGTCACGCCGGCGCAACGCCAGCTCGCCGCGCTGGTTGACGAAGTCGGTCTCAACCGTGGCGAGCCTCATCGTGCCGCCGCGCTTGCCCTCTCGCGTGGTGATCTCGCCGAGGGCCGTGGTGGCGGTCAGCTCATCGCCCATCCGCAGCGGCTGCATGTATTCCCAGCTGATCTCGCCGTGCAGTACGCGCTCGGGGTCCAATCCGGCGATCGCGATGAGTTCATGTACGCCGCCCTCGCGCCAGTGGTCTGCGAGCACGCCGACGGTCGGTGGCGCAGGCACGCCGTCGAAGCCTGCTGTGGCCGCGGCCGCCTCCTCATACCACACCGGGTCATCGTCATGAAACGCGCGCGCAAGCTCGGCGAGCTTGCTGCGGTCGAGCGGACACCTGATGGGCGCGGACTTCTGCCCGTGAGACGTTGATTTCGCCAAATCTCATCTCCCTCATCGGTCGTTCAAGGTGGTGGGATACCCTACATTCTACGCAACATGCATGCAAGAAGGAACTTGCATTCGTGAATGAATGTTTGTCTATGGTATCAAGCATGGCCCAGAGTGCCTTGGCCTCGCCACACAGGCCGCGCCTCTCCCAACAGCAGCTCGGCTGCAACACGCGAGGCGCTGATCGACGCGACGATTGAGTCCCTGATGGACGTTGGGTACGGACGCGCGACGACCACTGAGATCTCGAAGCGCGCGGGGCCTCTCACGCGGCGATCATTTGCACTACGATTTTCGATCATAGGTTGGCAATCTGACCAATCGTCAGGCACCGCGGAAATGCATGCGGCAAGGCGTGGACTGCAGCACGTCGGGCCTCGTCGCTGCCTTCCCCGGCTATGACCACCAGCTAGAAAGGCAGGAGCAGACGATGAGGATTGAGGGCGGCGCGGCACTCGTCACGGGTGGCGCCTCCGGACTTGGCGAAGCGACAGTAAGGGAGCTCCGTGCGCGCGGCGCCGATGTCGTGATCGCCGACATCGATGCGAAGCGCGGCGAGGCGCTCGGCCGACGACGTGGCAGCTGCGGTCGCCGCCGCCGGACCGCTGCGGATCAGCATTCAATGCGCAGCAATCGGATGGGGTGAGCGTGTCGCATCGAAGCGGGGACCGCATCCACTGGAGCCCTTCGAGCGCGTGATCGCTGTCAACTTGATCGGCACGTTCAACGCGATGCGGTTTGCTGCGACTGCCATGCTTGCCAACGAGCCGGGCGAGTCGGGCGAGCGCGGCGTCGTGATCAACACGGCGTCGACTGCCTACATCGACGGCCAAATCGGGCAGCTCGCCTACTCGGCTTCGAAGGGCGCCGTAGTCGCGATGGGCCTTCCGGCCGCCCGCGACCTTGCCGGTTCGGGTGTGCGCTTCTGCACGATAGCCCCTGGTCTGTTCGATACGCCCGCGGCCGCGGCACTCCCGACGGAGATGCGTGACTCCCTATGTGCCCAGGTTCAGTTTCCCTCGCGGCTCGGACATCCGGCGGAGTATGCGCGACTGGCCTGCCACATCGCTGAAAACCAGATGCTGAACGGCGAGGTGATCCGCCTCGACGGCGCGCTGCGAATGATGCCCAAGTGAGCACGACCGTCGGACTGCCGGTGCGGATCTTGTGATGGGTCGCAACGAGTGGCGCGACGAGACCTCTTGGCCGCTGACGCGTGTCCCCGGCTGAGAAAGATCGCTCGGCAGAGGTTGTATTTCCCGCTCCTTATGCGTTATAGTCGATCATAGGTCGGCAAACCAACCGTTGGTCAACAATGAGAGAGGATGTTCAGATGGAGTAGCTGGCTGTGGCCACACAGGCCGGTAGCGGCCTAGGGCAGGCGTTGGCTCGCGCTGCCTTGTTGTCCAGTGGCCATCGGTCGTGCTCGACGACTCTCACACTGTTGCGCTGAAAGCTGACGACGCGCCGGTGCAGGCCTTGAACGGTTCCTTGCACGACAGGTGAAGAAATGAGCTTGGCCCCGAGGAATGGGCTTGGCCGACTGAAACGATGATTGGAGTGTTCGCTTGACTGCGATAAACGACGTCGATGTATATGTGTTGGGGATCGCTGCTACCCGCGTGGCTCGTCAGCCGGAGCGGTCTTTCGGCGACCTCGTGCGGGAGGCGTATCTGGGCGCGCTTGCGGACGCAGGGATGAAAGACGGCGAAGGCATGAGGCAGGTGTGGTTCTCGAACCTCGGGATGGACTTTTGGGGGCAGATGGCATGCAAGGGCCACGCGACGCTCACCCCGATGCTTCGTGAAGACCTGCTGCCTGCTGGCACGACGATCGTCGATGTCGAGGCGGGCTGCGCGAGCGCTTCGGTTGCCTTCAATGGGGCTCTGAAGGACGTGCGATCCGGAGAGGCGGAGATCGGAGTGGCGATCGGTGTCGAGAAGATGAACGACCCAGAGCGTCCGAACGGCTATCTCGAATATATGAACCGGGCAGCGGACCGGCTGAATCCGCAGGCGTGGCACGATCTCTATAGCGCCCTTGCGGCTGAGACGGGTGGTACCTTCGCGCCCGTTCCCGACCGTTCGATCGCGATGGACGTCTATGCCGTGTGGATGCGCTCGCACATGGCGAGATATGGGACGACGGTGGAGCAGGTCGCGGCGGCGGCGGCGAAGAACCACGACAATGCGGTCGGCAACCCGCGCGCGCAATACCGCTTCCCGCTGACGGTCGAGCAGGTGATGGAGGATCGCGTGGTCGTCGATCCGCTCACGCGCGCGATGTGCGCACCGACGGGCGACGCGGCGGCGGCCGTGATCGTGTGCTCGGCAGCACATCTGCAGACTCTCGAGCCCGAGGTTCGCGCGCGTGCGCTGCGCGTGCGTGGGCACGCGCTCGCGGGCGGAACTTTCGATGTGAGCTGGGACGACGAGCGCGCGCCGGTGATCGCCGCGCGGCGAGCGTATCGCCAGGCCGGCATGAAGCCGGCGGACATCGATCTGGTCGAGTTGCATGACGCAACCTCGTTCGCAGAGATCCATCTCGTCGAGGACCTTGGTCTCTGTGCGCGTGGGGAGGGTGGCCCGTTCACTGCGTCGGGTGAGAGCGCGCGCGGGGGCGAGGTGCCAGTCAATGCCTCCGGCGGGCTCGTATCCCGCGGCCATCCGATCGGCGCAACGGGGGTCATGATGCTGAACGAGCTCGCACTGCAGCTTCGCGGTGAGGCGGGCGATATCCAGCTCCCCGACGTAAGCGTCGGTCTTGCCGAGAACGGCGGCGGGGTTATCGGCAACGACGTCGCCGTGTGCTCGGTCACGATTCTCGAGCGGATCTCATGAAACAACGAGCGTTTGATGCCGCGACCTTCTGGCGACGGTGAGCAAGGGAAATGGAATTGATGAGTGAGATGGGCGCTGCTCAACAGGTGAAGGTCGAGTTCGATGTGCCAGCGCGGATGCGTGATGGGGCGACGCTGCGCGCAAACGTGTACCGGCCTTCCGGGGATGGACCATGGCCGACGCTGCTTGTGCGCACGCCATATGACAAGAATGCGGCTCTGAACACGTGGTGGCTCGATCCGGTGCAAGCGGCCGCGCAGGGCTTCATGATGGTAATCCAGGATGTGCGTGGGCGCTTCGCCTCTGACGGGGAGTGGATTCCCATGCACTTCGAGCGACAGGACGGCTATGACACGGTGGAGTGGGCAGCGAAGCTGCCCGGCTCCAATGGGCGTGTGGGAATGTATGGCGCGTCGTACGTCGGCGGCACCCCGTGGGCGGCGGCGATCGAGCAGCCGCCGTCCCTGGCGGCGATCGCCCCTGCGGTGACGCCATCCGATCTCCTGGGCGGGTTCTTCATGCGCGGCGGCGCGATCGGGCTGGCGATGACTGTGGCTTGGACGTTGGAGATGGCCTGTGCGCATCTGGAGCGGCTGCCACTCTCTGAGCAGGAGCGCGGCGAGCGCCTGGTGGCGCTGCTCGATGATTGTGACCGGCTGCCTAGTGATGGCTTCTGGGGTCTGCCTCTTCACGATTTGCCGGTGCTGCGCCGGCACGACCGGTATGGCGTGATCGCTCGGGAAGTGCTGGGCAATGACCCGGACGTGTTGGCCAGCCGTCAGGTGGCTGGCGAATACGAGCACGTGACGGTGCCGAGCTTCAACATCGGCGGCTGGTATGACGTCGTCTCTCAGGGCGTGCTGGACAACTACATGGGGATGGCGGCGCTCGGCAGGCCGGCGCGGCTCGTGATGGGTCCTTGGACGCATATGACTTACGCCGACCCCATCGGCGATCTGTGCTTCGGCATGCGCGCGAGTCGTCTTGGCGTGCCGGTGCATGCGCATGGCGATCTGAACGAAGAGAAGCTGGCTTGGTTTCGCCGCTACCTGCTGCCGGAGTCCGCCTCGGCGGACGTCGAGCGGCCGCCGGTGCGGATCTTCGTCATGGGACGCAACCAGTGGCGAGATGAGACGTCCTGGCCGCTCTCTCGCGCCCGCAGCGAGCGGTGGTTTTTCGGCGCAGGCGGGAGGCTGGATCGCGAGGCTCCCGCCGCGGAGGCGACTCCGACGGAGTTTGTCTATGACCCGGCCGACCCGGCGCCAACGCATGGAGGCCAGGCGCTGGTGGCACCGTGGTTCCCGGATGGCCCCAAGGATCAGATGCGGATCGAGGCGCGGCCGGATGTGTGCGCGTTCACCTCGGAAGTGTTGCAGCAGGATCTGGAGGTCACGGGCCGCGTGCGTGTGGTGTTGAACGCGGAGAGCTCTGCGCCTTCTACCGACTGGGTCGCACGGCTTTGCAACGTGTACCCCGACGGCCGCTCGTTCAATATCTGCGAGGGTATCCGTCGCATAGAGCAGGGTGCGGATCGTCTCCAGCAGGTCGCGATCGATCTGTGGTCGACGAGCAACGTGTTCCTCGCTGGTCACAGGTTGCGGGTGCATGTGACCAGCAGCTGCTTCCCTCAATGGGATCGCAATCTGAACACGGGCAATCAGCGCGTGTCGCGCATGCAGAGCGCGCGCCAGCGAATTCACCACGACACGGACCGCGCCTCCTTCGTCGAGCTGCCCGTGATCGATTGAGCTGTGGCGTGAAACGAGTGTTTGTTGTCGCGGCTGTGTGCTGCGCTGAGCAAGGAGACGGTACTGATGGCTGAGACGAACACGGGCACTGCGCGTGATGTGACGGTGGAGTTCGACGTGCCGGCGCAGATGCGGGACGGGGTGATGTTGCGCGCGAATGTCTACCGGCCTGCTGGGGATGGGCCGTGGCCGACGCTGCTTGCGCGCACGCCTTACGACAAGAACGCGACTGAGTGGCTCGATCCGGTGCAGACGGCGGCGCAGGGCTTCATCGTCGTGATCCAGGACTCGCGTGGGCGTTTCGCCTCTGACGGGGAGTGGATGCCCTTGCGCGCCGAACGCAAGGACGGCTATGACGCGGTCGAGTGGGCGGCAAAGCTGCCCGGATCGAACGGCCGCGTAGGGATGTTCGGCGTCAGCTATGTCGGTCACACCCAATGGCTGGCGGCGATTGAGCAGCCCCCCTCTCTGGCCGCGATCGCGCCCGCGATGACGCATTCGGAGCCGTCCGAGACGGCATTTGTACGCGGTGGGGCGCTGGAGATCGGGATCGCTCACCAATGGACGTTGCAGATGGCGATCGGAGATCTGGTGCGGCAGAGGATCTCCGACCGGGAGCGCAGTGAGCGTCTTACAGCGCTGCTCGATGATCTGGATCAGCTCTCAAGCGCGGGATACTGGGCGCTGCCCGCCGAGATGCCGCTGCTTCTGCGCTCGTCAGACACCTCGGAAGCCCTACTGATGTTCGACGACCCGGAGGTGTTGGCGTGGGGCCGCGTCGCGGGCGAATACGAGCGCGTGACGGTGCCTTCGTTCAACATCTCCGGCTGGTACGACAGTCTCGCTCAGGGCGTGCTGGACAACTACATGGGGATGGCGGCGCTTGGCAGTCCGGCGCGGCTGGTGATGGGGCCGTGGTCGCATGGCGCATTTGCCGATCCGATCGGCGAGCTCTGTTTCGGCATGCGTTCGAGCTACGCGGGCGCACCCGCGCACGCACACGGCGACACGATCGAAGAGCAGCTTGCGTGGTTCCGCCGCTATCTCCTTCCCGGCGCGGTGGACGAGGCCGATGACTCGCAGCCGCCAGTGCGGATCTTCGTGATGGGTCGCAATGAGTGGCGTGACGAGCAGGAGTGGCCGCTCGCGCGTGCTCGCACCGAGCGCTGGTTCCTTGGGGCGGATGGCGCTCTTCGGCCGGACGGTCCGGAGGCGGGGGATGAGCCCACCGAGTTCCTCTACGACCCCGCTGATCCAGTGCCGGCACATGGCGGCAGCACCATCTTGACGCCGTCTTTTCCGGCCGGGCCGATGGATCAGGCACGTGTCGAGGCGCGACCCGATGTGTGCGTGTTCACCTCCGAGGTGCTGCAGAAGGATCTGGACGTCACAGGCCGAGTGCGAGTCGTGCTGCATGCTGAGAGCTCTGCACCGTCGACTGACTGGGTCGCGCGGCTGTGCGATGTGCACCCGCACGGCCGCTCGTTCAACATCTGCGATGGCATCGTGCGCGTGAAGAAGGGCGCCGATCGACTACAGGAGATCGCTATTGATCTGTGGTCGACCAGCAACGTGTTCCTCGCCGGTCACAGGCTGCGGGTGCATGTGACCAGTAGCAGCTTCCCGCGCTGGGATCGCAACCTCAACACCGGCAACCAGCGCGAGAGCCGCATGCAGGCCGCTCGGCAGCGCATCCACCACGACACGGACCGGCCCTCCTTCATCGAGCTGCCCGTCGTCGACACGGAAGGGAGATAGCGCTTGGCTCGTGGTACGATTGTCAATCATTAGTCGGTAATTTGACTAGTGGTCTATGATCAGATGCGTGAGGACAAAGACACGAGCTGCACCCACGCAGGGAGGTCTGTCGCAGGCATCGGTTCGTCGTATGCGACGGATGGAGCACCGTCGTGGGTTGATCCTTGATGCGGCGGCCGCAGAGTTCGCCAAGGTTGGCTACCAGCGGGCGACTCTGGTGCGGATCGGCGAGCGGCTAGGGCGCTCAAAGGCGAGCCTCTACTACCACGTGCCAAACGGCAAGTCGCAGCTGCTTGCAGAGCTTGTGACGCGCGGGACAGAGGAGGCCGAAGCACGTATCGCGGCGCTGACGTTGGATGACCCTGATCCGGTCGCACGGCTACGCACCTTTTTGACGGTGCATCTGGAATCCGCAAACAAGATGCCTGCAGGGCGGCTGCTGACCGAAAAACCTCGACGTGATATTGAGCAACGAGGCGACGGCGGAGATTCGCCACCGCTACGAGCGATTGCTGACCGCGATCGTCGACGATGGCGTTGCTGCTGGGCCGCTACGGGATCTGCCGCGACGGCCGGTCGTGAAGCTGATCTTCGCCGCGATCAACTCGGTGCGGATGTGGTACGACCCTGATGGTCTGCTCTCGCTCGAGGAAGTGATCGATGCCGCGCTCACGCTGCTGTTGACCGGATTGGAAGAGAGATGACCGTGCGAGTAGGTCCAACGGAAACGATGCGCTTCTTTCTAGAGACGGTCTGGCGTGCGCTCCGCGTCGGCTGGGAAGGGTTCATTGTCGTGATCCGTGACGCTCGCGTGGTGCTCTTGAGCTGGGGGAAAGCGCAATGAGAAGGGATTACAATGGGAAAGGGTGTGCAATGAGAAGGTATGCATGTGCGTTGGTCGCGCTCACGCTGGCGATAGCTAGCGCTGGATGTGGCAGCGGCAAAGGTCAGAATGTGTCGAAGAGTGAAATCGGCTCGTCTAAGCCGTACGCTGAATTGCATTGGGGCGTTACGAATTTTGCGGGCCCAATCGATCTTCTGCAGACCATCGAACCTTCGATGGCCTCGGCGGAGGAGCTGGCGGTCCTGAATCTGATGGAATACGAACAGAGCGGGAAAGTGAAGTTGGGCGTCGCGAGCTCGGTCGAACAGCCAAACTCGACGACCTATGTCTATCAGCTAAAGCCGGAGAAGTTCTCCAACGGCAAGCCGCTCACTGCGGCGGATGTCGTCTTCTCGCTGAAGCGCAATCTCGGCCCGGTGTGGACGAAAGGGTATTGGGAAGACGTAGCGTCGATCACGGCGCGTGGTGACTCTACGGTCGTGATCAAGCTCAAGCGACCGAGCGCGATCTGGGAGTACGTGCTGGCAGCCACGGGGCAGGTGCTTGAAGAGGCGCAGGTCGAACGAGTCGGCAAAGCGCTCGGAACGCCCGGCAATCTGCCGATCGGCACCGGGCCGTGGAAGCTCGATAGCTATCAGCCGGAATCCAGCATCCAGCTTTCGCGCAACCCGTACTGGACTGGCTCGCCGGCGCGCGCGGCGAAGGTCACCGTGAGCCTCTTCAAGACCGAAGCATCGATGGGGCTGGCGCTGCGCTCGGGCGCAATCGATGGGATGTTCGCATATTCGCCAAAGATATTCGCGGGCATTCCGGGTATCCGTCAGCTGAGAGCGCCGGGCGATTTCGTCACATATGCTGCGATGAACACTAGCCGGCCGCCGTTCAATGACATCCATGTGCGCCGCGCTGTGGCGTATGCAGCCGACGTCAACGGCATGATCAGTTCGGATTACCCGGCCAGCTCGGCGATCGCAAGCGCGTCGATTGTGCCGGTCAGCCTGTTCGCTGGCCTGGGTTCGACGAGTCAGGTCAGCGCGATGCTTGGGGCGCTGCCGAAGTACCACTTCGATCTGGCGGCGGCCAAGCGGGAACTCGCCAAGTCGGCCTACCCACACGGCTTTACGATGAAGATCCAGGTCCCAGCTCTGTACTCGATCGACGTGTCGGATGCCGAAATCCTCATCTCCGACCTGGCGAAGATCGGCGTCAAGGCCAAACTCCAGGAGATACAGCCGGACGAAGAATCGCGACTTGGCTCCGAATCTAGCAAGCTCGTGACGATGGAGGTGAGCCAGACCGGCAGCGTGTATGAGGATCCGGAGGGAATATTCGCGTCCTTGCTACCTGCGTCTCAGATCGGTCCTCCAGGCTCTGGCCTCAACATTGCCGCCTACCGGAACGCCGAAGTCGAAAAACTAGAAGCAGAGGAGCTCGAAATACTGAACTCCTCGAAGCGTCTGCAGTTGATCGGGAAGATGCTCGAGGCCGTGGGAGCGGAATTGCCCTACGTGCCGCTGTATGTGGCCGATGGGTTGGGTGCGGTGTCAGACAAGTACGTGTACCCAACGTTCGGTGTGTTGGAGAGCATCCTCACCCCATGGGCGCTAGACGTGAAACTCGCCTCATAGACTCCCAGAGCAGCACAAGCGAGGAGCGTCCCGGCCTAGGCCGGGACGCTCCTCGTCGCTGCGCACGTGTCAGGCGCTCAAGCGCACTTGACGCTCACGCCGCCGTCTACCGGAAGCGTCACGCCTGTGATGTATCGGGCCTCGTCGGAAGCGAGGAACAGCGCGGCGTGCGCGATGTCCCACCCCTCGCCCATGTGCCCCATCGGCACCTGTGCGTCGCGGGCTTTGAGCATCGCCTCCACGCCATCGGCGCCATAGCTGGCTGCGAGCTTTTCGACGGATGCCGTGACTATCGGGGTGTTCATCAGACCTGGCAGGACCGCGTTGACGCGGATGCCCTTCGGGGCATAGTCAACGGCGGTCGTCGCCGTGAGGTGGTTCAGCGCGGCCTTCGAGGCATAGTAGGCGGCATAGGGAACGCCGGAGTGGCGGATCGAGGCGATCGAGCTGATGTTGACGATCGCGCCGCCGCCCTGGCGCAGCATGATCGGAATCGCGTGCTTCATGGCAAGAAAGCAGCTCTTCAGGTTGACCGCGAAGATTCGGTCCCAATCCTGCTCCGAGAGCTCGACAACGTCGCCGACCTCGACGATCCCCACGTTGTTGTCGAGTACGTCCAGACGCTCAAACCGCTCCACGCAGGTGGCCATCACGCGCTCGGCATCGGCGGCCTGCGAGGCGTCCGCGTGGATCGCCTCTGCCTGCCCGCCCTCGCCGCGAATGATCTGCGCCGTTTCGTTTGCGGCGTCCTCGTTGATGTCGGTGCACAGCACGCGCGCTCCTTCGGGCGCGAATAGCACTGCCGTCGCCTTGCCATTGCCCCAGCCCGGCCCGCTCGAGCCGGCACCGACGACGACCGCTGCCTTGCCCTCCAGTCGGCCGCTCATTGTGAGGCGTCCTTCGCGCCGCCGCCCGCGTCTCGATTTGGCTCTGCCTCCTGTGCCCGGCTGGCGTCTTGCTCGCGCAACTCCCGCTTCAGCACCTTGCCGTAATTGCTCTTTGGCAGTGAATCCACGAACACGTAGTCCTTCGGACGCTTGAAGCGCGCGATCCGATCGAGACACAGCCGGTCGAGCTCATCTTGTCTCGCCTCGCCGGCCACGTAGGCGACAACGATCTCGCCCCACTCTGGATCGGGGCGACCGATCACCGAGACCTCGCTGACTCCAGGATGAGTCATCAGCACCTCCTCCACTTCGCGTGGGTAGATGTTCGTTCCGCCCGAGATGATCATGTCCTTCGAGCGGTCCATCAGCGTGAGGTAGCCCTCGTCGTCGAAGGCGCCGATATCGCCGGTGTGCAGCCAGCCACCGCGCAGCGTCGCCGCGGTCGCCTCCGGGTCGCGCCAGTAGCCGAGCATCACCGTATCGCCACGCACCAGCACCTCGCCGAGCTCGCCTGCCGGCAGCGGCTGATCATGCTCGTCGGCGACGATCACGTCGACCACCGAGCGCGCAGTGCCGGCTGAGGCCAGCCGCTGCTGCCAGCGCGGATGCTCTGTGTTGGCGACGTCCTCTCGCGCGAGCGCTGTGATCGTCGCCGGCGACTCGCCCTGACCGTAGATCTGGGCGAGGCACGGCCCAAGCCGCTCCAGCGCCCGCATCGTGTCCGCCGCGTGCATCGGTGCGCCGCCCCACACGATCGAGCGGATCGACGCCGCATCGATCTCCTCGGGCGCGCCCACGAGCCGGTGCACCATAGTCGGCGCCGCGAAGAAGGAGACCCTGCTCCACCGTCGCAGCAGGCCGATCGTCTCGGTGACGTCGAAACCGCCTGACTCTGGGATCACGTGCAGGCCCTGCCTGCACAGGTGCGGAAGGGACAGAAATCCAGACCCATGGCTCATCGGCCCGCCGTGGACGAGCACGTCGCCTGGCGCCGTCGGATCGACGTCGACGAGATGTGAGACGCTCGCCGCGACCAGGTTGCGATGCGTGAGCATCGCGCCCTTCGGGCGCCCGGTCGTGCCGGAGGTGTAGACCAGCCAGGCGACGTCTTCGGGCGCACGCCGGGTGAGCGCCGCCGGTTCCAGTGCGGCGAGCCGCTCGTGCTCGGCGCTCTCGAAGCACACGAGCGTCTTCAAGCTCGGCATCGCCTGCGCTCCGAGCGCCGCCTCGAGCTCCGCTGAGCAGAACATCGCGCGTGCACCCGACTGCTCGACGATCCAGGCAATCTCCGCCTCGTGCAGCTTCGCGTTCAAGGGCATTGCGACGAGCCCTGCCCACCAGGCCGCGAAGAGTGCCTCCAGGTAGGCGGGATGGTTCTTCGCGGCGATCCCGACGCGGTCGCCGGGCTCGAGCCCGTATGTCTCGCGCAGCCCACGTGCGAGCCCGGCGACTCGCCGCGCCAGCTGCTCGTAGCTTGTGAGCACCGTCTCCCCAAGCGCGACCGCCGGCAGCTGCCCGCGCGTGAGTGCCCCTCGCTGCAACCAATATGCAATGTTCATCGGCAAGGGCTCCCTGTTGTATGTGTGCCGATCGAGCTGCTGTCTGAGCGATTCGCGTTCAGTGACGCCAAGCGTTCAGAGAGCTGGCGTCCGACCGCCCCGTGATCGACTGAGCGGACATCTGTGATGGCTGTCGCGTTGGCTATGTGGCCGCCACTCGGCGATTTCGCCACGACTATAGCTGACTATAGGTCGGAGTATCAACCCTTATATGGTACCATGGCCCCCGATTGCGGGGATGTCGTCGAAGGCTGATTGCCTTCGGGCGATGGTGCGCGCAGCGGTCTGCGGATCGATGAACAGGATCGAAAAGGAGCATGAATGGAGATTGAGGGCAAGGTGGCGGTCGTCGCTGGCGGTGCGTCCGGCTTGGGCCGGGCGGTCTGCAAGCTGCTCGCCGGGCGTGGTGCGCGGATCGCGGTGCTCGATCGCGATGTGCAGGCGGCGCAAGCGGTCGCCGCGTCTCTGGATGAGGCATTCGCGTTCGAGGTCGATGTGGCTGCTGCAGGCTCGGTGCAGGATGCGATCGATGCGACGCTGGAGCGCTTCGGGGCCGTCCACGTGAACGTCAACACGGCTGGGATCCCGGATGGGATCAAGATCGTGTCGAAGGGCGAGCCGGGGTCGCTCGAGACGTTCGAGCGGGTGATCGCGGTCAACCTCGTGGGGACGTTCAACGTGATGCGCCTCGCGGTCGCGGCGATGCTGCGCAACGAGCCGCAGGACGGCGAGCGCGGCGTGGTCGTCAACACCGCGTCGATTGCAGCGTTCGAGGGGCAGGTGGGTCAGGTGGCCTACAGCGCGAGCAAGGCAGGCGTGATCGGGATGGCGCTGCCGGTCGCCCGTGACCTCGCGGGCACAGGGGTGCGCGTCAACACGATCGCTCCAGGGCTGTTCGAAACGCCGATGATGAATGGGCTGCCGGACCGGGTCGTCGAGCAGCTGCGCAGCGTCGTGCTGGAGCCGCCGCGCGTCGGTCGCCCCCAGGAGTTCGCGGCACTCGTTGCGCACATCGTGGAGAACCCGTACCTCAACGCCGAGTGCATCCGGCTCGATGCGGCCACGCGGATGAACGCTCGATGAGCGGCGCGACCGACTCGAGCGCGACTGCCCGTGAACGAGACGCAAAACGGACCTGAGATACAAAACGGACGAAGGTGGAGGTGTTGGATGAGCTTTGGGATGTTGATGCGCAAGTACGCGGGGATGTACCGCGCGAACCCGGCGGTGATCTGTGAGGGCCGTGTCGGTACTTATGCGGAGCTCTATGAGCGGTCCTGCCGGCTTGCACAGGCACTCGCGGGTCTTGGGATCATGCCGGGTGATCGCGTCGCGTTTCTGGCTGACAATTGCTTCGAGGTGCCGGAGATCAAGGTGGGGCTGGCGTTGGGCGGCTTTGTGCGTGCGCCGTTGTACGTGCAGAACACGGCGGATTCCAACCGGTATCTGCTGGAGCTGATCGGGGCGCGGGCGTTGATCGTCCAGTCTCATCATCTGGAGGCGCTGGCGCCCGCACTGGACGATCTGCAGGGGCTTGATCAGGTGATCGTGATGGGCGGCGGCGATGGCGGCCATGACTATGAGCAGCTGCTGGCGAACGCTTCCGATGTGGACCCGCTGGTTCCGATGACGGCGGATGACGTTCACCAGATCCGTTTCTCTGCGGGCACGACAGGCAAGTCGAAGGGAATTGCTCACACCAACGCGGGTTGGCTGGCGATGGGCAACGAGTTGGCGCTGGCGGTCCCACGCCTCGACGAGGATGACCGCTATCTCGCCGCCGGCCCACTGACGCACGCGGCGACGTTGCCATTCTGGCCGGTGCTGGCCGCCGGCGGCGCGATCGTGATCGCTCCTGCTTTCGAGCCGGGCAGTGTGCTGGAGTTGATCGAGCGTGAGCGTTGCACGATCACGCTGGTGGTGCCGACGATGATCCAGATGCTGCTCGATCATCCCGATGCCAAGACGCGGGACTGCTCGAGCTTGCGCACGGTGCTCTATGGAGCCGCGCCGATCGCCGAGCGGACGCTCAGAGAGGCGCTCGCCGCTTGGGGGAACGTGATGTACCAGATTTACGGTCAGAGCGAGGCGCTGCCGGCGACGGTCCTTACACCGCGGCATCACCGCCCCGACGGCGATGAGCGTGAACGGCGGTGGCTGCGCTCCGCTGGGCGCGCGACGGCGAACTCGGTGATCTCAATTCTTGATGATGCCGGCAAGGAGCTGCCCGTAGGCGAGGTCGGGGAGGTCGCGATTCTCTCGCCAGGAAGCATGAAGGAGATCTGGAACGACCCGCTGACCACAGCCGCACGGGTGCTTCCGGACGGACGCGTGCTCACGCGCGACCTTGGCTACCTCGACGAGGATGGTTTCCTCTATCTGACAGACCGCAAGGAGGACATGATCATCTCCGGCGGCTTCAACATCTGGCCTGCCGAGCTGGAGAACGCGCTCGTCGAGCACCCTGCGGTCCACTCGGCAGCGGTCGTCGGCATTCCGCACGACAAGTGGGGTGAGACTGCGGTCGCCGCTGTGGTCTTGCGCCCTGGCGCACAGGCAAGCGAGGAGGAGTTGATCGCCTGGTCGCGCGAGCGGCTGGGCCCGATCAAGAAGGTCACGGCCGTGCGCTTTGTGGAGACGCTGCCTACCAGCGGCGTGGGCAAGGTCTTGCGCCGCGAGGTCAGACAGCTCTGGACCACCGACGACTCGGCGATCTCTGGAGCTTGACAGGCCACGTGAGGAGGGCCCCCTTCAATGATGTGGCCGATTTTGTTCATGTACCCGCTAGCACGCCAAGTCCTGAGGTTGATATGAGAGCCAGGAGGTTGATATGAGAGTGAACATCGGTGATGTAAAGCTGTTCTTCGACGTCGAGGGTTGCTCCTTGGTCACGGACGGCCCTCGCATGCGCGAGCGCCCGACGCTGCTGCTGCTGCACGGCGCTGGCGGCGATCACACCGAGTACAAGCCCTATCTCAGTCAACTTGCCGACTGCGCGCAGGTCGTCTACCTCGACCAACGCGGCTGCGGCCGCAGCGACCCCAGCAGCCCGGAGAAGTGGAGCATCAAGACCTGGGCCGCGGATGTGCACGCCTTCTGTGAGGCGCTGGAGATCGAGCGGCCAGTCGTGTTGGGCTCCTCGCTTGGCAGTATCGTGGCGCTTCGCTACGCGATCGACTACCCCGATCATCTCAGCAAGTTGATCTTGCTGGCGAGCGCGGCCCGCATGGACGTCGATCGCATCTGCGAGGCGACCGGCCGATTCGGTAGCCAGGAGCAGCGCGACGCCACGCAGCAAGCCCTCGTGGAGCCCACGATCGAGACGTGGACCACGTTCATCGAGACCAGTGGGCAGCTCTATTCGGTTGCCCCGCTGGATCAGGACAGAGCGGCGCGTGGGATCATGCGACAAGAGGTCAGTCTCCGCTTTCTGCGCGAGGAGGCTACGCGGTTCGACCATCGCGCCGAGGCCGCAGGAGTTAGATGTCCCGTGCTGGTGATCAGCGGCGCGCAGGACTTCGTCACCCCGCTGGATGCTGGGCGTGAGCTCGCTGAATCGTTGCCAGCGGACCTTGTGGAGTTCGCGGCGATCGAGAACGCCTCCCACGAATTGCTGCCAGACGCCTCCGATCAAGTCGTGCCGCTCCTACGCCGCTTCGTCATGAAGTGAGACCGGGGCGGGCGTTTCAGCGCGCCAGCACGTGGATCGCGGCTCGGTGGCGAGACATGGTCGCCCGACGGAGCACTAGCGAGCAGTCGGTCGGCAGAGGCTGTATACCCATTCCTGCTGTCTCCGCGCTATGCTGATGATCACAGGTTGGTAATTTGACCAGCGGTCGATAATTGGGGGATTTCGCTTGCCCACAACGAACAACGCCGAGGTGTACGTACTGGGGTTCGCTGCGACCGGCGTTGCGCGCCAGCCGGAGCGGTCTTTTTCCGACCTGGTTTGGGGGCAGATGGCGCGCAAGGGCCATGCAATGCTCACCCCGCTCACGATCCTCGAGCGGATGGCGTGATGGCTGGCACGCCGCAGACGTCGGCTCGTCGTGCGCGGCGGATGGAGCACCGTCGCGGCCTGGTCCTCGACGCGGCGGCTGCGGAGTTTGCCGAGGCCGGCTACGAGCGGGCGACCTTGGAGCGGATAGGCGATCGGGTCGGGCTCTCGAAGGCGAGCGTCTACTACTACGTCCCGGACGGCAAGCTGCAGTTGCTGGTCGAGCTTGTGGCGCGGGTTGTGGATGAGGTCGAAGCGCGCCTCTCGTCGTTGGCCGTGGATGAGTCCGGCCCGCTCGAGCAGCTGCGCGCGTTCATCGCGCTTCACATCGAGGCGGCGAACTCGACGCCTGAAGGGCGGCTGCTGGCCGAAAACCTCGACGTGTTGTTGAGCAGCGATTCGGGTACCGAGCTTCGCCACCGCTACGAACGATTGCTGACGGGGATCGTCGAGGACGGCGCCGCCGCTGGGCAGCTTCGGGATCTTCCGCGCCGGCCAGTCGTGAAGCTGATTCTCGCCGCGCTGAGATCGGTGCAGCTTTGGCACGACCCCGATGGTTCGCTCTCGCTCGAGGACGTGATCGACGTTGCGCTCACTCTGTTTTTGACCGGGTTGGAGGAAAGATGACCGCTGCAACCACGAACGCCCAGCCGGTCCTGCGCCGCCGCGACGGTCAGATCGGGCACATCACGCTGAACCGGCCGCAGGCGCTGAACACGATCACCGCCGATCTCGCGGCACAGCTGGAAGAGGCGCTCAGCGAGCTCGCGCAGGACAGCGACGCGATCATCATCCGTGGCGCGGGCGGGAGCTTCTGCGCCGGCGCGGACCTCAAGTTCGTGCGGGAGCATCGATCTGACGCCGAGGCGATGCGGTCTTTCGTCGAGGCGGTGGGTCGCACGTTCGAGCTGATCGAAACGCTGCCGATCCCCGTCGTCGCAGCTGTCGAGGGGCACTGCATCGGGGGCGGCTTCGAGCTTCTGCAGGCGTGTGACTTCGCAGTCGCTGCCGAGGATGCGGTGATCGCCGACGGGCACGTGCAGTTCGGCCAGATTCCCGGCGCCGGCTCGATGGTGAGGCTAGGGCGGCTGATCGGACGCCAGGCGGCGTTTGGGATTCTGCTGAGCGGCCAACGGTTCAGCGGGGCGCAGGCTGCCGTGCGCGGACTGGTTCACCAGGCGTTCCCGCCCGCGAAGTTCGAGCAGTGCGTGGCCGAACTTGCCGCGGATTTCAGGCGGCGCGGTCGCGATCTGCTTCGAACGGTGAAGCAAACGATGATCGAGCTGGAGCAGATGCCGATCGAGCAGGCTCTCGCACGAGAGCGGGAGGCGTTCCTGGAGCACGTGTCCGGCCCGGTCGCCGGCGAAGGCCTCGAAAGGTTCGTTGCACGAACCACGAAGTGAACGCCACCGGGCACTGAACGGCCGCGTAGCAGTGCGGTCGGGCGCGTGGCGAGAAAATGAGCTCGAGGCTGATGGAATGAGACGGCGGAGGGCGCTGCGCGCAGCGTGACGGCGGTGCTCAACGCACCGGCGTGGATGGGCGGAGGGTGACGTTGCGCGAATGTCTAAGCGATGCCGGCCACGGCTGTGGCCGGTGCTGCTTTCGCGCACGCCTTACGAGAAGAACACGACTGCGGCCGAGTGGACCGATCCTGCGCAGGCGGCTGCGCAGAACTTCATCGTCGTGCAGCACGATGCCGAGCGAGGCTGATTATGTTATTGTCTGTTAGCATGATCGTCTGCAGAGATGAGCGCACGGCGTCGCAGGCGCGATCGGCGAGGAGAGCGCCCAACGCCCAGCCTCGATCGGTGCCGCGATGACCGGCGCCGATCGACCCAGTCGCATCCGTGTCGAGCGACCCGCCGACGGGGTTTGTCGCATCACGCTCACTCGACCGAAGCGTCGCAATGCCCAAGACCGCCGCATGCTCTACGAGTTGAACGACGCGTTTGACGAGGCGATGGCCGACGACGAGGTGCGCGTCGTGATCCTGGCGGCAGACGGCCTGCATTTCTCCTCCGGACACGATCTGGAGCTTGCCGACTCCCTGGTGTCGGACGACGATTTCGTGGCGGTCAGCGCCTGGTCGCAGTCGCGGCGTCTCGGGCTCGGCGGCTGGTACGCCGCCGAGCAGGAGCTGTTCCTACAACTTTGCTGGCGTTGGCGCAACCTGCCCAAGCCGACCATCGCCCAAGTTCAGGGCAAGGTGATAGGTGGCGGGCTGATGCTCATGTGGCCGTGCGATCTGATCGTCGCGGGGCGGTCGGCGACCTTCATTGAATCCGCTGTCGCGATGGGTTGCAACGGCGGCGAGCTGTTCGTGCACCCTTGGGAGCTCGGGCACCGAAAGGCCAAGGAGTTCCTCTTCACCGGCGATCCGATAACCGCAGCGCAGGCGCAGGCGCTGGGGATGGTCAACCGCGTCGTCGAGGACGACGAGCTCGAGGCCGCGACGCTGAGGCTGGCAAGCCGAGTTGCGCTGCAGCCTCCGCTTGCGATCACGCTCGCAAAGCAGTCGGTCAACCATGCACTCGACGCTCAAGGCCAATGGGCGACCGTCGAGTACGCGTTCGCTCTGCACCAACTCGGTCATGCCGACAATCGATTGCGGCACGGCGGAAGCGTCGTTGACCCGGCGGGAGCTCGCCGAGTCCGCGAAGAGAACCGCGCCAGGGGCGGGGCGAGCACGTGAACACCGCCGCGATATAGCCTGATGTTATCGATCGTTCACACTTGTGCTGAGAATCCTCATGGGCCCGCTAGGCTGCCGGCGCATGCGGTTGCCGAGCGGACCCCTCGTTTGACTGCGCGTAAACCCCGCACGGGCAACGCCTCCCACGATGGCGCGAGAAGCGCGGCGGCGCGCACGCGTCCGAAAGACCGCGCAGACCAGATCGTCCGCGCGGCCGCCCACCTCTTTCGGCAGCACGGCTACCCTGCGGTGAGCATCAACGACATCGGCGAGTCGGTCGGGGTGTCCGGTGCAGGCCTCTACCGACACTTCGACAGCAAGCAGGCCGTTCTGGTCGCGGCCTACGCGCGCGCGATCGGCATCTTCCAGGCGATCGACGATGCAGTCGCCGTGCAGAAGGCTGCGCCTGGCGAGGGGCTCGCGACGCTCCACCGGCGCGAGCTCGAGGCGGCAATTGCAGATCTCGACCTGGCGGCCATCTACCTGCGCGAGGCACGACACATCCAAGAGACCCCGCCGACCACGCGCGACGCGCTCCGCGATCATATCCGGCTGTGGGTCGACGCCCTGGCTGCCTTCCGGCCAGACCTCTCCGTCGCGCAGGCTCACTTCATGGTCCGGTCGCTCTCAGGACTGACATCGAGTCTGCTGTACTACCGGCCGCAGCTGGCGCCTGCGCAGACTGTCGACCTTCTCGCATGCGCCTTCCATGGCGCCGTCGTCGCGCCGCCGCTCGCGGCCGATCGCCGCGTTGATGCCTCTGCTCCTGTCGGGAGCCTTGCGAGCGCAGCCAAGCAGCCGCGTCGAGAAGAGATCTTCTCCGCCGCGGTACGCCTGTTTCGAGAGAAGGGCTTCGGCGGCGTCGGGATTGACGACATCGGTCGGCGCGCGGGCATTGCGGGGCCAAGCGTCTACCGGCACTTCTCGAGCAAGGACGACATCCTCGCAGCGATCTTCGAGCGCGGCTACGAAAGGACCATGACTCACACCCATCGTGTGCTGCTGGCGGCCGCCGGGCCCGACGAGGCGCTTCACGGGCTCGCCGAGTCATACGTCGAACAAGCGCTCGACAATGCCGATCTTGTCGTGGTGTACATGACCGAACGCCACGCGCTGCCCCGCCAGCTCGAGCTGGCGGCGCGCCGAGATCAGCAGCGTTACGTGAAGATCTGGATGGACCTCCTTGGCCAGGCGCGCCCCGAGCTCGCCGAGCCGCAGGCCCAGGCATTGGTCCACGGGGCGATCGGCATCATCAACGCCGGTGCGCGCAATGCTCACTTGGTGGATGCCGCGGTCGCGCGCGCATCCCTGGCCGCGATGGCGTCAGGGGTGCTCCGGAGCTCATAGTCGATTGCTGTCAAGTCCCGCTTGGCGGGGCGATTTTGTACACATTATGCTGAACAACTGTTCAAGAAAACGATAGAAGCAGCGTTGCTTGACATCGGAAGCTCGATCAGATGACTGTGGAGGGTGTGCGGTGAATTTCGGGATGTTGATGCGTAAGTATGTGGGGATGTACCGTGAGAACCCGGGGGTGATCTGTGAAGGTCGGGTTGGTACCTATGGTGAACTTTATGAGCGCTCCTGCCGGTTGGCGCAGGCACTCGCGGGTCTTGGGATCGCGCCGGGCGACTGCGTCGCGTTTCTGGCTGACAATTGCTTCGAGGTGCCTGAGGTCAAGGTGGGGCTGGCGTTGGGCGGCTTTGTGCGTGCGCCGTTGTACGTGCAGAACACGGCGGATTCCAACCGGTATCTGCTGGAGCTGACCGGGGCACGGGCGTTGATCGTGCAGTCTCACTATCTGGAGGGGCTGGTGGGCGCGCTGGATGGCCTGCCGGGGCTTGATCAGGTGATCGTCATCGGTGGCGGCGATGGTGGCCATGACTATGAGCAGCTGTTGGCGGCGGCTTCCGATGTGGACCCGCTGGTCCTCGCGGCCGCGGATGATGTTCACCAGATTCGCTTCTCCGGGGGCACGACAGGCAAGTCGAAGGGAATTGCTCACACCAACGCGGGTTGGCTGGCGATGGGCAACGAGTTGGCGCTGGCGATGCCGCGGCTCGACGAGGATGACCGTTATCTGGCTGCCGGCCCGCTGTCGCACGGGGCGACGTTGCCGTTCTGGCCGGTACTGGCCGCCGGCGGCGCGATCGTGATCGTTCCTACCTTCGATGCTGCGCACGTGTTGGAGCTGATAGAGCGTGAGCGTTGCACGTTCACGGTGCTGGTGCCGACAATGATTCAGATGCTTCTCGACCATCCTGACGCCAGGACGCGGGACTGCTCGAGCTTGCGCGCGGTGCTCTACGGCGCGGCGCCGATCGCCGAGCGGACCTTGAGAGAGGCGCTCGCCACGTGGGGGAACGTGATGTACCAGTTCTATGGTCAGAGTGAGGCGCTGCCGGCGACTGTGCTTGCGCCGCGGCACCATTGTCCTGATGGTGATGAGCACGAACGGGGGTGGCTGCGCTCTGCTGGTCGCGTGACCGCGAACTCGGTGGTCTCGATCCTTGACGATGATGGCAACGAGCTGCCCGCTGGCGAGGTGGGGGAGGTCGCGATTCTCTCGCCGGGGAATATGAGTGAGATCTGGGGTGACCCGCAAGCCACTGCCGCGCGGGTCTTGCCAGATGGACTTGTGCTCACGCGTGATCTTGGCTACCTCGGTGAGGATGGATTTCTCTATCTGACAGACCGTAAGGAGGACATGATCATCTCCGGTGGCTTCAACATCTGGCCGGCCGAGCTGGAGAACGCGCTGGTGGAGCATCCGTCGGTTCACTCCGCCGCGGTCGTTGGCATCCCGCATGCCAAGTGGGGTGAGACCGCGGTCGCCGCGGTGGTTTTGCGCCCTGGCGGACAGGCAAGCGAGGAGGAGCTGATCGAGTGGTCGCGCGAGCGGCTTGGCCCGATCAAGAAGGTCACGGCTGTGCGCTTTGTGGAGACGCTGCCCACCAGCGGCGTGGGGAAGGTCCTGCGCCGCGAGGTCCGGCAGCTCTGGACGACAGACGCCCCGTCGATCTCCGGAGCGTGAGCGCACGATACCGGTGGGCCGTCAACCGGGGGATGGAAGCTGACGGCATCGAGGAGCTGAACTGGGACCTGGTGGCTGGACCATGTGGGAAGAAAGGCGGAGTCGATGAATGAGATGGGTGCTGCGCGTGATGTGACTGTGGCATTCGATGTTCCGGCGCGGATGCGCGACGGGGTGACGTTGCGCGCGGACGTCTATCGTCCCGACGGCGCGGGCCCGTGGCCGACGCTGCTGACGAGATCGCCGTACGGGAAAGATGTTGCGGCAAAATGGCTCGATCCGATGCACGCGGCGCGTCAGGGTTTCATGGTCGTCGTCCAGGACACCCGTGGACGCTTCGCCTCCGAGGGCGAGTGGATCCCGCTGCACTTCGAGCGCGAGGACGGATACGACACCGTCGAGTGGGCCGCCCGGCTGCCCGGCTCAAACGGCCGCGTTGGCATGTTCGGCGCCAGCTACCTCGGTCTCACGCAGCTGATGGCGGCCGCGGCGCAACCGCCCTCGCTCGCGGCGATCTCGCCCGCAATGACCATGACAGATCCGCTTGACGGAGCGTACGCCCGCGGCGGCGCGCTCGAGCTCGGGATCACCGGCCTCTGGACTCTGCAGATGGGCGCCGCTCATCTGGAGCGGCTGCCGCTGACCGAGCGGGAGCGTAGCGAGCGCCTGGAGGCGTTGCTCGACGATATCGATCGCTTGCCCACTGATGGCTACTGGGGCCTTCCGGTCCACGACCTGCCCGTGCTGCGCCGACACGACTACTCACCAGAGTTCGGGACAATCCGGATGCTGGAGGACCCGGATGTGCTGGCGCCCTTCCGCGTGGCTGGCGAATATGAGTGCCTCACGGTGCCGAGCTTCCACGTCAGCGGGTGGTACGACGGTGCGGTCCAAGGCGTGTTGGACAGTTACGTAACGATGGTGGCGCTCGGCCGTCCTGCGCGGCTGGTGCTTGGGCCGTGGACGCACGACGACTCGGCGGGGGTCGATCCGGTCGGCGAGCTGTGTTTCGGCGCACGCGCAGCCCGTCTGGGCGCGCCAGCGCACGCGCATGGCGATCTGAACGACGAGCAGCTTGCGTGGTTTGCCTGCCACCTCGATCCCGCCGTGCCGTCGAAGGTCGAGGAGTCGGGGGCGCCGGTGCGGATTTTCGTGATGGGCCGCAACCAGTGGCGTGACGAGGCGGCGTGGCCGCTCGCGCGCGCTCGCGCCGAGCGATGGTTCCTCGGCGCAGAGGGCACACTGCGGCCGCAGGCGCCAAGCGCCGACGCGACCCCCAGCGAGTTCACCTACGATCCGGCCGACCCCGTTCCCGCGCTCGGCGGGCAGACGATATTGGCCGCGGCGTTTCCCCCCGGTCCGCGGGACCAGACCCGAATCGAGGCAAGGCCAGACGTGTGCGTGTTCACTTCCGAACCGCTGCAGCGCGATCTCGAGGTCACAGGCCGCGTGCGCGTCGTCCTGCACGCCGAGTCCTCTGCGCCATCGACCGACTGGGTCGCGCGACTGTGCGACGTACATCCGGATGGTCGTTCGTTCAACGTGTGTGACGGCGTCCTCCGCGTTGCCCAGGGCGCTGAAACCTGCCAGCAGGTCACGATCGATCTGTGGTCGACAAGCAACGTGTTTCTCGCCGGCCACCGCCTGCGGGTGCACGTCACCAGCAGCAGCTTCCCGCGCTGGGATCGCAACCTGAACACGGGCAATCAGCGCGAGCCGCGCTTCCAGGTCGCGCGCCAGCGCATCTGCCACGACTCGCAGCATCCGTCTTGGATCGAGCTTCCCATCATCGACTGAGTCGCTGTCGCGACGCCGAACGGCTGGATGGTTGCCGAGCAGTCGTCCGGATCCCTTTATGGCTGGAGACTTCAGACGATCTGTTGACCGGACTCGAGTACCGACACAACTCAAATTGCGAAACGACTAGGAGGACCTATGACTGCGGCAAGCGCCGGCCCGGTGTTGTGGCGCCGTGAGGGACAGATCGGGCATATCACGCTGAACCGGCCGAAGGCGTTCAACTCCATCACCATCGAGCTTCTAGAGCAGTTGGGAGTGGCGCTTGGCGAGCTCGCGGCGGACAGCGACGCGATCATCATCCGCGGTGCGGAGGGAAACTTCAGCACCGGGGGCGACCTCAAGTTCATACGTGAGAGCCAGTCTGATCCGAAGATCATGCGGGTCCTCGCCGAGACGGGTGGGCGCGTGTTCGATTTGATCGGCGTGCTGCCGATCCCGGTTGTGGCGGCGGTCGAGGGGTTCTGTTTGGCAGGTGGATTCGAGTTGCTGCAAGCATGCGATTTCGCGGTCGCCGCCGAGGACGCGGTGATCGGCGACGGGCACGTGGAGTTTGCACAGATCCCCGGTGGTGGTGGGGCCGTGCGGCTGGTGCGCTACCTTGGGCACCAGGCGGCGCTTGGGATTCTGCTTACCGGCGACCGGTTCACCGGGGCGCAGGCAGCCGCACGTGGGCTAGTCCACCGCGCGTTCCCGGCGGGCCGGTTTGAGGAGGGGGTCGCCGATCTGGCGGCGCAGCTTGCGCGGCGTGGCCGCGGGGCGCTCGAGGCGATCAAGCAGACAGTGATCGAGCTCGAGCAGTTGCCACTGGATCAGGCTCTGGCGGGAGAGCGGGACGCGTTCATCGCGCACGTGACCGGTCCGGTCGCTGCCGCGGGCCTCGAGCGGTTCCTCGCGCGACAGGCGAACAAGGGAACGTGATTTGGAGGGTGGTTGTGGACGAGGCTGACGCTGGGCGCAGGGTGATTGCGGATTTCGATGTTCCGGCGCGGATGCGTGACGGGGTGACGTTGCGTGCGAACGTGTACCGCCCTGAGGGCGGGGGTCCGTGGCCGACGCTGCTGGCGCGCATTCCGTACGGGAAGGATGGCCCGAAAGGATGGCTCGATCCGCTGCAGACAGCGCGTGAGGGCTTCATGGTTGTTGTGCAGGACTCGCGTGGGCGCTCCGCCTCTGGGGGCGAGTGGATGCTGGTGCACTCCGAGCGCGAGGACGGCTATGACACCGTGGAGTGGGCGGCGCAGCTGCCCGGCTCCAACGGCCGCGTGGGGATGTATGACCTGAGCTACTTCGGCGTCGCGCAGTGGATGGCGGCCTTCGAGCAGCCGCCGTCGCTCAGGGCGATCGCGCCCGCGATGAGTGTGAAAGACCCACTCGAAGGGGGTTTGGTCCGCGGTGGCGCACTGGAGCTTGGGCTGATCGCTGCCTGGACGCTCGCGTTGGGTGGCGAGCGTCTGGTGCGGCTGCCGATCGCCGAGCAAGAGCGCGGCGAGCGTATGGCACTGCTGCTGCACGATCTGGACCGACTACCCACCGATGGCTACTGGGACCTGCCCGTCCATGATCTCGCGGTGCTGCGCCGGCACGGGTTGGGAGAGCTGCTGGCCGCGCAGGCGCTGGAGGACCCGGATGTCGTGGCGCGGTGCCGTGTGGCTGGCGAGTACGAGCGTGTGATGGTGCCGAGCTTCAACATCGGCGGGTGGCACGACGTCCTTGTTCAGGGCGTGCTGGATAACTACATGGCGCTGGCGGCGCTCGGCCGTCCGGCGCGGCTGGTGGTCGGTCCGTGGACCCACGCGACGCACGCCGATCCGATCGGCGAGCTGCGCTTCGGGGCGCACTCTGCCCGTTTGGGTGCGCCAGCGCATCCGCACGGCGATCTGGGCGACGAGCAGCTGGCGTGGTTTCGCCCGCTGCTCGATCCCGACGCGCCGTCGGAGGCCGAGGAGTCGGGGGCACCGGTGCGGATCTTCGTGATGGGTCGCAACAAGTGGCGTGACGAGGTGGCGTGGCCGCTTGCACGAGCACGCCAAGAGCGATGGTTCCTCGGTGCCGGCGGCGTGCTGCGGACGGCTGTCCCGGATGCGAAGGCGACCCCAACAGAGTTCACCTACGACCCCGCCGACCCCGTCCTCACGCTCGGTGGGCAGATTTTCTTGACGCCGGCGTTCCCGGCCGGCCCCCGCGACCAGGCGCGGATCGAGACGCGGTCGGATGTGTGCGTATTCACCTCTGAGCCGTTGCGGAAGGATCTGGAGGTGACAGGTCGGGTGCGTGTGGTGTTGCACGCGGAGAGCTCGGCGCCTTCGACGGATTGGGTTGCGCGGCTGTGTGATGTGCATCCTGACGGTCGTTCGTTCAACATTTGTGATGGCATCCTCCGCATAGAGCCCGGAGCCGATCGTCTGCAGGAGATCGCGATTGATTTGTGGTCGACGAGTAATGTGTTTCTCGCTGGTCATAGGCTGCGTGTGCATGTGACCAGCAGCAGCTTTCCGCGCTGGGATCGCAACCTGAACACCGGCAACCAGCGCGAGAGTCGCATGCAAAGCGCGCGCCAGCGCGTCCACCACGACACCGACCACACATCCTTCATCGAGCTGCCCGTGATCGATGCTTAGCCGACCCGCGAGCCGGCTCTGCGCTTTGGCTCTCTTCGATCAGGCGCTCCGCCCCGGCGGTGTTCAGCGCGCCAGCACGTGGATCGCGACTGCCGCCGGCTCGGTGGCGAGGAACCCGCCCGCGTTCTCGGCAAGCGCGACCTTTGCGCCCTGCACCTGGCGCTCGCCCGCGTGGCCGCGCAGCTGCTCGACCAGCTCGACGACCTGGGCGCACCCGGTCGCACCGACCGGGTGGCCCTTGCTGAGCAGGCCGCCGCTGGGGTTGACAGGCACTCTGCCGCCAAGCTCGGTGGCGCCGCTGCGCAGCAGCGCCGGTCCCTCGCCGGGCTCGGCGAGTCCGATCTCCTCGTAGACAATCAGCTCGGCGGGCGCGGCTGCGTCGTGCACCTCCACGACGTCGAGGTCCTGCGGTCCGATGCCGGCGAGCTCGTAGGCTTGGCGGGCAGCGCGCTCGACCGTCGGCTCGGACGGGTCGAGCTGGCCGCTGAGGAGCACGGAGGCGAGCACGCGCACCGCGTCGGCGTCGCGGCTGCGGGCGTAATCCTCCGAGCAGAGGAGCACGGCCGCCGCTCCGTCGCCGAGTGGCGAGCACATCAGCAGCGTGAGCGGAGAGGCGATCTCTCGCGAGTCGAGTACCTGCTCGATGCTTACGTGGTCGCGGTACTGGGCGTTCGGGTTGAGCGCGCCGTGGCGGTGGTTCTTCACCGCGATCCGCGCGAAATCCTCCGCTGTGGCACCACTGCGCTCCATGAACTGCCGTGCAAGGTGGGCATAGATGTCCATGAAGAACGAGCGGGGGGCGCCGGGCTCGGCGCCGGGCGAGGCAACCAGCTCTTCTAGATCGGCTCGCAGCTCGAGATCCACCGCCGTGCCGATCGCCTCGAAGGAGCGCTGCTTGTCCGGGTGGGTGAGCTTCTCGGCGCCGACGGCGAGTGCGACCTCGACCTGTCCTGAGGAGACCGCAAGCCACGCGAGATGCAACGCGGTCGAGGAAGACGCGCACGCGTTCTCGATGCTTACGAGTGGGATGCCGAGCAGACCGGTCTCGCGCAAGCTCGACTGCGCACGGATCATCTCCTGGCCGGTGATCAAACCCGCCACCGCATTGCCGAAGAAGGCCATCCCGACGTCCGTCGCGGGCGCATTTGCGTCGGCGAGCGCCGCCACGGTCGCCTCCTGCGCCAGCGAACGCAGAGAGCGATCTGCGAACTTTCCAAACGGCGTCATGCCGACGCCCGCGATCGTCACGTTGCGCATTGCCGCACCAACCTCAGAGGACTCGTTGCGTACCGGGTACCGGGCGCGCCATCGGCTGCAGGCCGTTTCATCGGGTGAGGTGCCTTGCGATCACGACGCGCTGGATCTGGTTGGTGCCCTCGAAGATCTGCATCACCTTCGCCTCGCGCATGTAACGCTCGACGGGGAAGTCCTTCGTGTATCCGTAGCCGCCGAGCACTTGCACGGCGTCGGTCGTGACGCGCATCGCGGCGTCGGTGGCGATCAGCTTGGCGATCGAGGCATGGTGGGAGAACGGCAGCCCGCGGTCACGCCGACGCGCTGCTTCCAGCGTCGTCGCGCGAGCGGCAACGATCGCGGCCTCCATGTCGGCCAGCATGAACGCGACGCCCTGGTGCTCGGCGATCGGCTTGCCGAACGTCTCGCGTTCGCCTGCATAGCGCACGGCGGCGTCGAGCGCCGCCTGCGCCAGACCGACCGCGACCGCTGCGATGCCAAGCCGGCCGCTGTCAAGCGCGTGGAGAGCGATTGACAGGCCCTGGCCCTCCCGACCGATCAGACGCTCCGCGTCGACCTGCACGCCGTCGCAGTCGATCGCGGCGGTGATCGAGCCGGTGAGGCCCATCTTGCGCTCCGGCGCATGTGCGCTGATGCCCGCCGCATCAGCTGGGATCAGGAAGCAAGAGATGCCGCCCGTACGGTCCTCCCTGGTGCGAGCAAAGAGAGTGTAGAAGTCGGCTAGGCCGCCGTGGGTGACCCAGGCCTTGCTGCCGTCGATGCGGTAGCGGTCATCGACCAAGCGGGCACGAGTACGCAGCGCTGCCGCGTCGGAGCCGGCGTGTGCCTCCGAAAGGCAGTAGCCGCCGAGCTGTTTGCCGGCCAGCATTTCCGGCAGCCACTCCTCACGTTGGGCGTCGGTGCCGTGATAGGCCAGTGGAAAGCAGCAGACGGTGTGCACGCTGAGGCCAAGCGCCACGCTTGCCCACGCGCTCGCGAGCTCCTCGAGCACCTGCAGGTAGACCTCGTAGCTCTGCCCACCGCCGCCGAGCGCCTCAGGGTATGGCATGCCAAGGAAGCCCAGCGACCCCAGCTTCGAGAACACCTCGCGCGGGAAGCTTGCCTCTGCCTCGGCCTTCGCGGCACGCGGCGCCAGCTCTGCGCGCGCCACCTCGCGGGCAAGGGCGATCACCTCACGCACCTCCGCCGAGTCGATCAGACGTTCTGCGGGCACCGCGACCTCCATGCTCGACACCCGAGGGAGACCCAACGCCATATGCGCAGGCCCCGGGTCGTTGGTTTCAACAAGCCCTGCTCCCTGATCAGTCGTTCAAGTGGTGGAGATCCTACATGGCTTCTTACAATCCTGCGCGCAAGAACTTGCGTTCACAAACGAATGTTTTTTGCTAGGCTCTCCGTATGGCCGCAAACGCCGTGCCCACAACCCGCGTACGCCTCACGCAGCAGCAGCGCTCGGCAGCCACGCGCGAGGCCCTGATCGACGCGACGATCGAATGCCTGATGGACGTCGGGTACGAACGCGCGACCACCGCCGATATCTCAGAGCGCGCAGGCCTTTCACGCGGCGCTCATCTGCACCACTTCCAGACGCGCGCGGCGTTGGTCGCGGCCGCCGTCAAGGTGATGGTCCAGCGTGGGCTGGACGACATCGCCCGCGGTGTGAGGCGTCTCCCACAAGACGAGCGGCGGCATGCGGCCGCGCTCGACCTGTTTTGGCGGCTGTTCAACGATCGGCTCTTCCATGTGATGGTCGAGCTCTCGGTTCACGGCCGCACCGATCCCCAGCTGCGCGCGGAGCTGGACCCGATCAAGCAAATGGCCGGTCACGAGTCGCCCGGTCACGAATCGATGCCGCGTTCGCTACGAGTCGCCTTCGCGGGAGACGCCGACGATCACCGTCTCGACGATCTGATCTCGCTGATCGTCGCAGCTACCCGGGGGCTCGCGCTGATGAAGCTGATCGAGCCCAGCCGCGAGATCAACGCGCGTTGGGAAGCCTGCCGCGCACAGCTTTTGGCTCTCCTTGACCAACGAGGCCGCTGACGGAAGCCGGTCGCCAGCATCGACGAGCTGTCCAGGCGTCGCCTGTAAGACCTCGGCCGAGCCGAGGTCGAGCGACGCATCCAATGCCGGTCATTTCACAGGGAGAAGCATGTTCGACGAGAAGGTAGCGGTGGTCACAGGGGCGGCGCACGGCATCGGCCGCGCCACCGCCGAGAAGTTGCTGGCCGGTGGCGCGCGTGTGGTGATCGCCGACGTCGATGGCGACGCCGCGACGGCGATCGCCGCCGAGCTTGGTGGCGAGACCGCCGTCTGGGTGGGCGATCTGGCGGGCGACGGCGCCGCAGAGGCGTTGATCGGCACCGCGATCGACTCATGGGGGCGGCTGGACATCGTGGTGAACAACGCCGGCTACATCCTCGACGGTCCTGTTCACAAGATGAGCGATGAGGACTTCCAGGCGATGCTCGACATTCATACGATCGTGCCCTTCCGCGTGTTGCGAGCCGCCGCGCCGCACCTGCGCGAGCCGGCCAAGCGCGAGCGCGAGGAAGGGCGCG
Source organism: Solirubrobacteraceae bacterium (assembly GCA_036008645.1). GTDB lineage: Bacteria > Actinomycetota > Thermoleophilia > Solirubrobacterales > Solirubrobacteraceae > Palsa-744. The sequence continues at coordinate 430,104 of DASYNI010000002.1, read as the reverse complement.
AGGTTATGCGCAAGGTGGTGAACGTAAGTTCGCAGGCAGCCTATGGCAACGCGGGGCAGGCCAACTACTCTGCGGCCAAGGCCGCCGTGGTTGGGCTCACCAAGACGCTTGCGCGCGAGTGGGGACCCTTCAAGATCTGTGTCAACGCGGTGGCGTTCGGGCTGATCGACACGCGCCTGACGCGCCCAGAGGAGGCCGACTCAACCATTGAGGTCGCCGGCCATGCGGTGCGTGCTCTGCCTGCCCAGGCGCGTGCTGCATTCGAGAGTCAGGTGCCGCTGAGACGTGCCGGCAGCACCGGTGAGGCGGCGGGCGGCATCGCCTTCTTGTGCTCGCCCTGGAGTGACTACGTGACCGGCCAGGTCCTGAACGTAAGCGGCGGCATCGCGATGGGCATGACCGCGTGAGATCGAAAGGTGAGGCATGAGCAACAGCAATCGCGCATATGTGATCGGCGTGGGCATGACGCCGTTTTCCAAGCCCGGTACCAAGGAGGGCGACTACCCCGACTGGGCGCGTGAGGCCGGCGAGATTGCGCTCGCGGACGCCCGCATCGGCTATGAGAAGGTCGAGCAGGCATTCGCCGGCTATGTCTACGGCGATTCCACCGCAGGTCAGCGCGCGGTATACGAGCTCGGCGTGACCGGGATCCCGGTTGTGAACGTCAACAACAACTGCTCGACCGGATCGAGCGCGCTGTACCTTGCGCGCCAGGCGGTGCGTCACGGCGTCGCCGACTGCGTGCTCGCCCTCGGCTTCGAGAAGATGGAGCGAGGGTCGCTGGGCATGAAGTTCCCCGACCGCGTGAACCCGCTCGATCGTCACCTCGCGCGGATGGCGCAGCTGCGCGAGCCGGACAGCTCGCCGTTTGCGCCGCAGATGTTCGCCAACGCCGCGCTCGAGCACATCGAGCGGTATGGCTCCAAGCCGGAGCATTACGCCTGGATCGGCTGGAAGAACCACAAGCACTCCGTCAACAACCCCTACGCTCAGTTCCAGCACGAGTACAGCCTGCAGGAGATTGAGGACTCGCCGCTGATCCGCGAGCCGCTCACGAAGCTGCAGTGCTCTCCGACCTCCGATGGAGCGGCCTGCGTGATCGTCGCCTCCGAGCGCTTCGTCGAGAAGCACGACCTATGGGCCCAGGCGATCGAGATCGCCGGACAGGCGCTCGTGACAGACCTCGCGAGCTCGTTCGACGAGCAGGCCGATTGCGCGACCGTCGTCGGCTTCGACATGTCCAGGGAGGCGGCCAGGCGCGTCTACGAGGAAGCGCAGATCGCCCCCGATGAGGTGGACGTGTGCGAGCTGCACGACTGCTTCTCGGCGAATGAGCTGCTCACCTATGAGGCGCTCGGTTTCGCGGCGCAGGGCGAGGGGCATAAGCTCGTCGAGGCGAAGGCAACGACTTACGGTGGCTCGGGGCCGGTCGTCAACCCTTCGGGCGGGCTGATCTCCAAGGGCCACCCTCTTGGCGCGACTGGGCTTGCCCAGTGCTCCGAGATGACCTGGCAGCTGCGGGGGCAGGCCGGCAAGCGCCAGGTACAGGACGCGAAGGTCGCGCTGCAGCACAACGTCGGCCTCGGCGGCGCTGCCGTCGTCACCGCCTACAGGCCGGCTGCATGACGGAGTCCTCTGCGATGGCTCTTCCGCTCAACGGCGTCAAGATTCTCGATCTTTCGCGTCTGCTTCCTGGGGCGTTTTGCTCGCAGCTGTTTGCCGATCTTGGCGCAGACGTGGTGAAGGTCGAGGACGTGGGCGCCGGTGACTACATACGGTGGATGTCTCCCTGCTATGAGGGTTCTGAGGGGAGCGAGGGCTCTGACGGGAGCGCGCGCTCTGCGCTGTTCCTTGCGGTCAACCGCAACAAGCGCTCGATCCGCTTGGACCTGAAGAGCGAGAGTGGACGGGATGCGCTGCTTGCGCTGGTGCGCGACGCCGATGTGCTGCTCGAGTCCTTTCGCCCTGGCGTGCTGGAGCGGCTTGGCCTCGGCTATGACGTGCTTTCGGCGGTCAACGAGCGGATCATCTACTGCGCGATCACGGGTTACGGCCTGGACGGGCCGAACATCGCACGAGCCGGGCATGACATCAACTACCTTGCGCTGTCAGGCCTGCTTGGGTTGACCGGGGAGCGTGATGGTCCGCCGATCTCAGCCGCGGGCCAGATCGCGGATGTCGGAGGCGGCGCTCTGATGGCTGTCGCGGGCATCCTCGCCGCGTTGCGCGAGCGCGACGGCACCTCCTCGGCTCTGGGTTCTGGCCAGGGGCAGGTCGTTGACGTCTCGATGTTCGATGGGGCGTTGTCTTGGTTGGCGCTGCCTGCCGCGGAGTGCTTGTGCAAGGGCGATCCACCGCGGCGTGGCGAATTTCTGCTCACGGGCGGCGCGGCCTGCTACCGGCCCTATCGCTGCGCTGATGGCTGGGTTGCGTTTGGCGCGGCTGAGGAGAAGTTCTGGTCGGCGTGGTGTGAGGGGGTTGGTCGTCCCAATCTCTGCTCCGCGCAGCACGCACAGGTGGGCAGCGCCGAGCACCGCGAGATCGAGGCGATCTTCGCTGGCCGCACGAGAGCGCAGTGGCAAGAGTTCGCAGATGAGTTTGACTGCTGCCTGGAGCCGGTGCTCGATGTCGACGAGGCGCTCGAGTCGGAGCTTGTCAGTGCGAGGGGCATGGTGATCGAGCTGGATCAGCCCGACATGAACGGGCCTGTCCGCGTGATCGGACCGCCGTTCAAGCTCTCGCGCACCCCTGCGGACCCGCACAGGCGTCCGGCGCCGGCCATTGGCGCGCATACGCGCGAAGTCCTCGCCGCCGCCGGCTATGAGGATGGCGTGATCGATGAGCTGATCGCCAGCGGCGCTGCCGTCGAGGCGCCTCTAGCGCCGACTGGTAGGGGACCCGAGTGACAATTGCAACTGCCATCCCTGCGCCATCGCGCCGAGCGATCTTCGACGACGAGCACGAGGACTATCGCGAGAGCTTCCGCAGGTTCATCGCGGCCGAGATAACGCCTCATGTTCCGGCGTGGGACGAGGCCCAGGTCGTGCCGCGCGAGCTGTTCAAGAAGGCCGCGGCGCACGGGTTCCTTGCGATGTCGGTACCTGAGCAGTATGGAGGCCCCGGCATCGATGACTGGCGGTTCAACGTCGTGCTGAGCGAGGAGGCGGCGCGCGCGGGCGTCGGTCCTGCGTTCAACGGGCTGATGCTGATGACCGACATCTGCCTGCCCTACGTCCTGAAGGCGGCCAGCGAGGAGCAGAAGCGGCGTTGGCTTCCCGGCATCGCGGTCGGCGAGACGGTATTGGCGATTGCGATGACCGAGCCTGGGACCGGCTCGGATCTTGCGGCCGTGCGCACCAGGGCGGTGCGTGACGGCGAGGCCTATGTGCTCAACGGGCAAAAGACGTTCATCTCCAACGGGCGCAACGCTCATCTCGTGATCGTGGTTGCCAGGACAGACCCTGAGGCGGTCCGCGATGGCATATCGCTGCTCGTGGTGGACCCCGATACGCCGGGCTTCTCGTGTGGCAAGCAGATCGAGAAGCTGGGTCAGCACGCTTCGGATACGGTGGAGCTGTTCTTCGAGGATATGCGCGTTCCTGCCGAGAATCTTCTCGGCGAGGAGGGCAGCGGCTGGCTGCAGCTGATGCACGGACTCGTGCCCGAGCGCCTCATCATTGCGGTCAAGGCGCTTGCGAGCGCTGAGGCGGCTTTCGAGCAGACGCTTGTCTATGTGAAGGAGCGCAAGGCGTTTGGTCAGCCGATTGGCAGCTTTCAGCACTCCCGCTTCGCGATGGCCGAGATAAAGACGGAGCTCACAATCACGCGCGCGTTTATCGACCAGTGCATCGTCAGACACTGTGCCCACGATCTGAGCAACGAGGAGGCGGCGATGGCGAAGTGGTGGACGACGGAGTTGCTTGGGCGTGTGACCGACCGCTGCCTGCAGCTGCATGGCGGCTATGGCTACACCACGGAGTACCCGATATCGACAGCGTGGGTGGATGCGCGTGTCACTCGGATCTACGGTGGCACCACCGAGATCATGAAGGATCTGATCGGGCGCAGACTGGGGTTGTGAGCGAGGAGGAGCGACGAGGGGAGGTGAACAAGCACTAGCGGCACAGCCCGGCTGTGCTGAGAAAAGGGGAAGGCGGGAATATGGATGCGAGGGAGAAGGATTCTGCGCAGCGTGTGACGGTGGAATTCGACGTTCCAGCGCGTATGCGTGATGGGGTTACTTTGCGCGCGAACGTCTACCGTCCAAGCGGTGATGGTCCGTGGCCGACACTGCTGACGCGCACGCCTTATGACAAGGGCGCGGGCGACACGATTTCTTGGCTCGATCCAATGCAGACGGCCGCGAAGGGATTCATGGTCGTTACCCAGGACACGCGTGGCCGCTTCGCCTCCGAGGGGGAGTGGATGCCGCTCACCTACGAGCGTGAGGACGGCTATGACACGGTCGAGTGGGCAGCGAAGCTGCCGGGCTCTAACGGCCGCGTGGGGATGTACGGCCCCAGTTATCTCGGCAACACGCAGTGGATGGCGGCAGTCGAGCGGCCGCCGTCGCTTGCGGCGATCGCGCCCGCGATGACGCCCGCGGACTTCATGGATGGGATCTTCGCGCGCGGTGGGGCGTTTGAGCTCGGAGTTGGCGTCTATTGGACGCTGCTTGTAGGCGCCGCGCATCTGGCGCGGCTGCAGCTTTCTGAGCAAGAGCTTGGCGAGCGTCTCTCGGCGCTTCTTGACGATGTCGATCGGCTACCAACGGAGGGTTACTTCGGGTTGCCGGTTCACGACCTGCCGGTAATGCGCGATCACGAGGAAATTCCCAAGGTTGGCTCGCTACGGATGTTCGACAGCCCCGATGTGGCCAAGGGCAACCACGTCGTAGGTGAGTACGAGAAGGTGACCGTGCCCGCGTTCCACATCGCCGGCTGGTACGACATATTCGCGCAGGGCATCCTGGATAGCTTCATAGCGATGACCGAGTTGGGTCGTCCGTCGCGTCTGGTTGTGGGGCCGTGGACGCATAATGAGCCGTTTGCTGACCCGATCGGCGAGCTGTGCTTCGGCCTGCGAGCGAGCCGGCTGGGCGTGCCGGTGCATGCACATGGCGATCTGAATGAAGAGCAGCTGGCGTGGTTTGCTCGTTATCTGCTGCCGGAGTCCGCCTCGGCGGACGTCGAGCAGCCGCCCGTGCGGATCTTCGTGATGGGCCGCAACGAGTGGCGCGATGAGCAGGAGTGGCCGCTCGCGCGTGCTCGCGACGAGCGCTGGTTCCTCGGGGCGGGCGGCGCGCTGCGGCCGGACGGTCCCGTTGCAGATGATGAGGCGACCGAGTTCCTCTACGACCCAGGTGACCCAGTGCCGACGCTCGGCGGACAGACCGTCCTGCCGCCGGCATTTCCCGCCGGTCCTAGCGACCAGGCGCGTGTCGAGATGCGGCCGGATGTGTGCGTGTTCACCTCTGAGGTGTTGCAGCATGATCTCGAGGTGACGGGTCGGGTGCGTGTGGTGTTGCATGTGGAGAGCTCGGCTCCTTCGACGGACTGGGTTGCGCGGCTGTGTGATGTGCATCCTGACGGGCGCTCGTTCAACATCTGCGACGGCATTCGTCGCATCGAGCAAGGCGCAGATCATTGTCAGCAAGTTGAGATCGATTTGTGGAGCACGAGCAACGCGTTCCTTGCCGGTCACAGGCTGCGGGTGCATGTCACCAGCAGCAGCTTTCCACGCTGGGATCGCAACCTCAACACCGGAAACCAGCGCGAGGTGCGTATGCAGCCCGCGCGCCAGTTCGTGTACCACAATGCGCAGCGACCTTCATGGATAGAGCTGCCCGTGATCGCCTGAGATCGCGCGATCACCGTTGCGCTGCGGCCAGGATCATCGAAGAGATCGGTTGGCAGAGCTGTGAACGCGACGTACCTGAACGATATCCAACTGCCGAGAAAGGTAGAGCGAAGCCATGGATGAGAGGGAGATGGACGCTGTGCAGAAGGTGACAGTGGAGCTCGATGTTCCGGCGCGGATGCGTGATGAGGTGACGTTGCGCGCGAATGTCTATCGTCCTGGGGGTGAGGGGCCGTGGCCGACGCTGCTCACGCGTACGCCCTACGACAAGAACGTGCCGGAGTGGATTGATCCTGTGCAGACGGCAGCGCAGGGTTTCATGGTGGTGATTCAGGACACGCGGGGACGGTTTGCCTCTGATGGTGAGTGGATTCCGTTGCATTTCGAGCGTGAGGATGGCTATGACACGGTGGAGTGGGCCGCTCGATTGCCGGGCTCCAACGGCCGTGTGGGTATGTACGGCCCCAGCTATGTGGGCAACACGCAGTGGATGGCGGCGATCGAGCAGCCGCCGTCGTTGGCGGCAATCTCCCCTGCCCTCACGCTGGCCGACCCGCTCGACGGCGCCTTCGCACGTGGCGGGGCACTGGAGCTTGGGCTCGCCGTGCCGGCGACGTTGATGTTGGGCGCAGGGCAGCTGCCAAGGCTTGGACTTACTGAGACGGAGATGGGTGAACGACTTGCGGTGTTGCTGGACGACCTCGATCGGCTGCCGAGCGATGGTTACTGGGGCTTGCCTGCGCAGGACCCGCCGGTGCTGCGACAGCACGATGTACCCAAGTTCAGCTCGCTGCGCATGCACGAGGACCCGGATCTGGTGGCGCGCTGCCAGGTGGCGGGTGAATACGAGCACGTGACAGTGCCGTCGTTTCACACCGCCGGCTGGCATGACGTCTTCACCCAGGGTGTGCTCGACAATTACATGGGGATGGCGGCGCTCGGCCGTCCAGCGCGTCTGGTCGTGGGGCCATGGACGCATTATGAGCCGTTCGGCGACCCGATCGGCGAGCAGTGCTTCGGCATCCGCGGCAGCCGTGTGGGTGCGCCTGTGCATCCACACGGGGATCTGAACGAAGAGCAGCTGGCGTGGTATCGCCGTTATCTACTCCCAGAGTCAGCGTCGGAGGACGTCGAGCAGCCGCCGGTGCGGATCTTCGTGATGGGTCGCAACGAGTGGCGGGACGAGACGTCGTGGCCGATCACGCGCGCTCGCAGCGAGCAGTGGTTTCTCGGCGCGAAGGGCGCGCTGCGGCCGGATGGTCCGGTCGCGGACGACGAGGCGACCGAGTTCCTCTATGACCCGGGTGATCCGGTTCTTACGCTTGGCGGCCAGATGGTCCAGGTGCCGGCGTTCCTCCCGGCCGGCCCTCGTGATCAGGCAAAGGTCGAGGCGCGGCCGGATGTGTGCGTCTTCACCTCTGAGCCGTTGCAGAAGGATCTCGAGGTGACGGGCCGCGTGCGCGTGGTCTTGCATGCACAGAGCTCGGCTCCTTCGACGGACTGGGTGGCGCGGCTGTGCGACGTGCACCCTGACGGCCGCTCGTTCAACGTTTGCGATGGCATCTTTCGTGTGAAAGAGGGGGCGGATGAGAGCCGGCAGATCGAGATCGACCTGTGGTCCACCAGCAACATGTTCCTCGCCGGGCACAGGCTGCGCGTACAGGTCACCAGCAGCTGCTTCCCACGCTGGGATCGCAACCTGAACACCGGCAACCAGAGCGAGCCGCGCTTCCAGACGGCGCGCCAGCGCATCCATCACGACACGGATCGCGCCTCCTTCATCGAGCTGCCCGTCGTCGACTGAAGCGAAAGGTGAGTTCATGAATGATTCGATCCTGTGGCACCGTGAAAGCGGCATCGGGCACATCACACTGAACCGGCCAAATGCGTGCAATGCGATCAACGCCGAGCTTGCCGAACAGCTGGAGGTGACGTTGCGCTCGCTTGCGTGCGAGAGCGATGCGATCATCGTCCGCGGCGCAGGGGGAAACTTCTCCGCTGGTGGGGACTTGAAGTTGATCCAGGAGAAGCGCACCGACCGAGAGATCGTGCATTCGTTCCTCGGGACGGTAGGTCGTGCGTTCGACCTGATCGCGACTCTGCCGGTTCCCGTTGTCGCGGCGGTCGAGGGCTACTGTCTCGCTGGCGGCTTCGAGCTCATGCAGGCGTGCGACTTTGCGGTTGCCGCGCAGGATGCGGTGATCGGTGACGGCCACGTGGAGTTCGCACAGCTTCCTGGCGGGGGTGGGGCAGTGCGGACTGTCCGCAATCTGGGGCGCCAGGCGGCGCTCGGGTTGCTATTGACTGGCAACCGCTTCAGCGGCGCGGATGCAGCCGCGCGCGGACTGATTTACCAGGCCTTCCCAAAAGGGAGGTTCGAGCAGGGCGTAGCCGAGCTCGCCGAGCTTCTCAGCCGCCGTGGGCGAGGGGCGCTGCAGGCGGTCAAGCACGCCGTGACCGAGTGCTACGAGTTGCCGCTCGAGCAGGCGCTCGCCCTTGAGCGGGATCTGTGTGCGGAGCACGTGGCAGGCCCCGTGGCCGGCGCCGGGTTCGAACGCTTCCTCGCCCGAGTCAACAAGTGAGTGCTGCCAGCGGTATGCGATGACCCTGCGTCGAGAAGGCAATGAAGTGCCGTTCAATCAAGGCTTGCTGTTGGCCCGACTTCGCTCGCGTCGTCGTCGCTCATCCTCTCGATAACGTCGAGCAAGCCGAAGGCCAGCCGCAACTGAAAGCGCAGATCGGGATCGCTTGGCGAGCGGCCCAGCAGGTCGTGCAGCTTGCGCAGACGGTACTTGAGGGTGCTGACGGCTATGTAGAGCCGCTGGGCGGTTCGCACATAGTGACCATCGCACTCCACGAAGGCTCGCAAAGTGGGCAGCAATGGGCTCCGACCTGCAGCGTCATGAGCCTGCACCGGCTCGAGCGTCTCGCTGATGATCGCAGAGGCATGCCGCATATCTGGGGCGTCGAGCAGGAAGCGCAGTGGCCCAAGCAGGTCGAACTCCACGATCGTGCCCTGTGCCCCGCTGCTGGCCGCGAGCGCAAGGCACGCGACTGCGCTCTGGAAGCTCTCGCGCAGGTCGCGGCGCAGCGGACCGATGCCGACCCTGACGGTGTTGCCCTGCGTCCGTGCCTCATCGCGCACCTCTTTGGCGATCACGACCGCTTCTTCCTGCAGCGCGGGGCCGAGCGCAAGCAGGACCTGGTCTCCGCGTTTGACGCTGAGCGAGCGGCCGGCGCTCCCCTGGCCGCGCCGCCTGACCGTCTCGCGCACCAGCGCCAGCAAGTTGCCATGGCTTGAGGTGTGATCGCCGTCGAGGGCCAGCGCCAGCATCCTGTGCGGGGCGGCGATCTCGACGCCGAGCCGCCTCGCTCGTTGGGTGAGGGCCTCAGATATTGGACCAGACCGCTCGAGCAGCTCCTCGAGCAGCTCGCCACTAAGACGCCATTCGACCTCCAGCGCCACGCGCCGCTTGACAAGCTCGAGCGCAAGCACCGTGATGCCGTGCTCGAGTGCCTTCAGCTGCAGTGGTGAGAGCTCGCGCGCGCCCAGCACCTCCACCGAACCGAGGTGGCGCCCGTCCGCGACGATCGCACGCGTGATGCTGGGCTCGGGTGCCTGCTGCGCCGGTGCGCCTGACGGGCACTGCAGTATTGACGGATCGCACACGGTCTGCTCGATCACAATCTGGTGGCCGATCAAGCGCGCCAGCACCTCGCCGATGCCGCTCAGCCCGACGCCCTCCAGGCTCGCCTGCGTCAGCTCGCGATGGATCAGGAAGGCGTGCTCAAGCAGGTTGTTCTGGTCGCTCAGCCGGTCGTAGAGGCGCCGGTTCTGTATGGCCACCGATGCCTGCGCGGCCAGAGCGGAGAGCAATGACGCGTCGACGTCTGTGAAATCGGTCTTCTCGCGGTTGGCCACGTAGAGCGCGCCGACCATCACATCGTCCTTGAACATGGGCGCGCAGATCAGCGAGACGATGCCCTCGGCTTCCGCGGTCTGTCGCACCTTCGCGGGCGAGTCGTGAGGGTCCGAGCGGTAATCGCCGATCACGATCGCGCGGTGCTCGTTGACCGCGACGCCGCCGACGCCCTTGCCGAGAGCGAGGTGCAGGTCGAGGAACGCCAGGTCGCGGAAGCCGTGGATCACAGCGGTGGAGAGCCTTGGGCGATCCTGCTCCACGAGAGCGAGCCAGGCGAGATCTGTGCCCAGCAGCTCGGCGGCCCGATCGACGATCAACTCCAGGACGGTGTCGAGGTCTCCATCCTCGCCGTGCAGCCGCGTGGCGATCCGGAAGAGCGCCTCATATGCCTCTCGTGGCGGCGTCGCGGAACGCGCTTCGCGGTGCATGGCACCGGTTTGCGCGTAGTCGTCTTGGTCGAGCACCCTCGTCCCTTCTTTGACACATCATGTTTAGCAGAGGTTAGATCTCCTCATCTCTGCGTGTTGCGGCAAACCCGAGAGGTTGGGGCCCCAGCACTCGCCATGACAGGGCGTAAATACGACCGGATCTTCGCCCCATTCAGCGCAGCACAGGGAATGGCAGCCTCTCTACGGTTCTCTGCGATGGGAGGCATATCGCGGTGCGGGTGATCGATTACTTCGACAAGGGCGTTGCGCTGGACCCTGCGCGCGCCGCGATCGTGGCCGACGATGCGTCGTGGACATACGCCGAAGCTCAGGAGCGATCCTGGCGCATCGCCTGTGGGCTGCACGTACGGGGACTGCTTGCCGGCGAGCGAGTCGGCGTGCTCTCGCCCAACGCTCCGGACGCATTGATCGCGATGCTCGGGATCTGGCGCGCCGGCGGAGCTTGGGCGCCGCTGAACCCACTCAATGCGCTCGAGTCGACGACCGCCTTCATGAACGAGGTGGACTGCCGGTATCTGTTCCTCCACTCCCGCTTTCAGTCGGAGGTGCAGCGCATCCGCGAGGCGGTGCCAGGCCTGCGACACGTCGTGTGCCTCGATGAGCCGTTCTCCGGGGCGGAGCCGATGGAGGAGTTCATCGCCGCCGGCGCCGGTGTGGAGCTGCCAGATTGGGGCGACCCTTTCGGCTGCCCGGAGCTCGTCTGCGCGACGTTCCCCACGGGTGGGACCACAGGGCGATCCAAGGCGGTGCTGCTGACCAATCAGGTGTGGGCCACGCTCGTCGAGCTCAGCATGCGCACCTGGCCGCAGATGGAGGGCGCTGTGAATCTGGTGGCCGCGCCGATCACCCACGCCGCCGGCGTGATGGCGGTGATCTTTGCCACGGCTGGGGCGACGATCGTGATTCGCCCCAAGTTCGACGCCGACGACGTCCTCGATCGCATCGAGCCTCACCGAGTGACCCACCTGTTTCTGCCGCCGACCGCTTACTACCGGCTGCTCGAGCGTCAGCAGTCTCACCCGCGCGACGTGTCCAGCTTGAAGATGATGTTGATCGCTGCAGCGCCGGTTTCGCCAGACAAGCTCGGTCGGGGCGTCGAGGTATTCGGTCCGTGCATAGCGCAGTGCTGGGGGCAGGCGGAGGCGCCGTTTCTGCTGACCTATCTCTCCGCCGAGGACGTCGCAGCCGCCGTGCGCGGGGAGCACCGCGAGCGACTCGCCAGCGCTGGAAAGCCGACGTTCTCAGTCCAGGTGGGGGTGATTGATGATGAGGGCCGGCAGTTGGGAGCCGGCGAAAGGGGAGAGCTGGTGACGCGTGGGCGCCTCGTGACCCCTGGCTACCTGAACCGGCCCGATGCGACTGAGGAGGTACGCCGCTTTGGCTGGCACCTCACTGGCGATGTCGGCTATCTCGACGAGCACGGGTATGTCTACATCGTCGATCGCAAGAAGGACATGATCATCACGGGCGGGTTCAACGTCTACCCAGCCGAGGTCGAGGCAGCGATTCTTGGGCTGCCCGAGGTGCGCGAGTGTGCGGTGATCGGCGTGCCTGATCCGAATTGGGGCGAGGCCGTCAGGGCGCTGGTGGTCCCGGCGCAGGACGGGTGGGCGCAGGCGGATTATGTGATCGAGCACGCCAAGCAGCTCCTCGGCTCGGTGAAGGCACCCAAGCAGGTGGACTTCGTTGAGCAGCTTCCGCGCACGCCGGTTGGCAAGACGGACAAGAGGGCGCTGCGCGCCGAGTTCTGGAGCGGCCTGGAGCGAGCTGTCAACTGAGGCGGGCGAGAGCCGGCTGGGCGAGCGGACACAACGGCGATCTTGATGGTGCGGCAGATGAGTGCGGTGAGAAAGGAAAGCGAAGCCGATGGATGAGACGGGTGCAGAGCAGAGCGTGACGGTGGAGTTCAACATCCCGGCACAGATGCGCGATGGAGTGACGTTGCGCGCGGACGTCTACCGCCCTGGCGGCGAGGGGCCCTGGCCGACGCTGCTGGCCCGCACGCCCTACGACAAGGGTGCCTCGGACATGTTGGGTTGGCTCGACCCGATAAAGACGGCTGCCAACGGCTTCATGGTCGTGATCCAAGACACACGTGGGCGCTTTGCCTCTGAGGGCGAGTGGATCCCGTTGCACTTCGAACGCGAGGACGGCTATGACACGGTCGAGTGGGCGGCGAAGCTGCCCGGGTGCAACGGCCGCGTGGGCATGTACGGCCCCAGCTACGTCGGCAACACGCCGTGGATGGCAGCAATCGAGCAGCCACCCTCGCTGATGGCGATCGCTCCGGCGATGACGCCGGCAGAACCCCTCGAAGGGACGTTTGCGCGTGGCGGGGCGATCGAGCTCGGGATCACAGTTCCGTGGACGCTGATCATGGGCTGCGCGCATCTGCAACGACTGCCGCTCACCGAGCAGCAGCGCAGTGAACGTCTGCAGGCACTGTTCGACGATTTCGACCGGCTGCCCACAGACGGGTATTGGGGCCTGCCTGTTCAGGATCTGCCGGTGCTGGCCCGGCACGAGTCGCCGGACATCGGGACTCTGCGGATGTTCGACGATCCAGAAGTCGTGGCGCGCTGCCGCGTCGCAGGGCAATACGAGCGCGTGAGCATCCCCTCGTTCCACATCGCAGGCTGGCACGACCTCCACGTGCAGGGCATGCTGGACAGCTACATGGCGATGGCGGCGCTCGGCCGCCCGACGCGTCTGATCGTGGGCCCGTGGACGCATAACGAACCGTTTGCCGACCCGATCGGCGACCTGTGCTTCGGCATTCGTGGGAGCCGCTTGGGCGTCCCGGTGCACGCGCACGGCGATCTCAACGACGAGCAGCTGGCATGGTTTGCCCGCTATCTGGCCCCGGACACCGCGCTCGACGAGGTCGATACGACGCAGCCACCGGTCCGGATCTTCGTGATGGGCACAAACGTCTGGCGCGATGAGATGGCCTGGCCGTTGGCGCGCGAGCGCACTGAGCGGTGGTTCCTCGGCGCGGGCGGAGTGCTGCGACCCGACGGCCCGATCGCAGACGATGGAGTGAGCGAGTTTATCTATGACCCTGGCGATCCGGTTCCGATGCACGGTGGCAATACGGTGATAGCGCCGGCCTTTCCGCCCGGCCCGCTTGACCAGACTCGGATCGAGGCACGTGAGGATGTGTGCGTCTTCACCTCGGAGCCGTTGCAACAGGATCTGGAGGTCACGGGTCGGGTACGCGTGGTGCTGCACGCGGAGAGCTCGGCGTGCTCGACCGACTGGGTGGCGCGTTTGTGCGACGTGCATCCCGATGGTCGCTCGTTCAATCTCTGCGACGGCATCCTGCGTGTGAAGGAGGGGGCGGACGCCTGCCAGCAGATCGAGATCGATCTGTGGTCGACCAGCAACGTTTTCCTTGCGGGTCACAGGCTACGCGTGCACGTCACAAGCAGCAGCTTCCCGCGCTGGGACCGCAACCTCAACACCGGTAAGCAGCGAGAGACACATTGGCAGAGCGCGCGCCAGCGCGTCTACCACGACACGGAGCGACCCTCGTGGATCGAGCTGCCGGTGATCGACTGAGCTTTGGGGGAGTACAATGAGAAAGGGAGTGAGATGAGAAGGTATATATGTGTGTGCGTAGCAGTTTTGGTGACGCTTGCCGTCGCCGGATGCGGCGGCAGCGGCAAAGGCCAGGCCGGCAACGCCGCGTCCAACGGTGCGACCGGATCTTCGAAGCAGTACGCTGAATTGCGCTGGGGCCTGCTCACCTGGCCAGGTGGGATCGACGATCTCAAAGTGATCTGGCCGCAGTCGTATGAGATCGAGGGGCTCGTGGCCCAAAACCTGGTGGAAGCTGAACCGGACGGGAAGCCGAAGCCCGGTCTCGCGAGCTCGTTCGAACAACCAAGCCCGACGACATACGTCTACCATCTGCGGTCTGGCGTACGGTTCTCGGACGGGCACCCGCTCACCTCGGCCGACGTCGTCTACTCGCTGCAGCGCAACATCACAGGCAAGGAAGTCTGGACGCACGGGTACTGGATCAACGTGGCCTCCGTCACGGCGCGTGGGCCCGACACCGTGGTGATCAAGCTGAAGCGCCCCAATGCAGTCTGGCAGGACGTCATGCTCTTCACCAGTCCGATCACCGAGAAGGCACAGCTCGCAAAGATCGGAGAAAAGGCGCTGGGAACGCCCGGGAATCTGCCGATCGGCACCGGGCCTTGGAAGCTGGACGGATTCACGCCTGAAGCAAGCGCGGAGCTTTCGCCCAACCCGTACTGGACCGGTGCGAAGCAGCCGGCGAAGAAGATCAGCATCACCGTCTTCAAGGATGAAGCGTCGCTTGCGCTTGCACTGCGATCCGGGGCGATCAACGGGACGTTCGGCTATGCGGCGCCAAAGACATTCGCCGACATCTCCGGCGTACCTCAGCTGAAGGCGCCGGGAACAAGTGAGACGCAGGTCGTCATAAACACCGCGCAGCCGCCGTTCAACAACGTTCATGTGCGGCGGGCAATTGCATACGCGACCGATACGAAGGGCATCATCGCCGCGCTCTATCCAGGCGCCGCGACCGAAGAGGCATCGATTGTGCCCTCCAGCCTATTCGTCGACCTTGGCAGCACGAGCCAGGTGAACGAACTCATAGATGGGTTGCCGAAGTATGAATTCAACCTCGAAAAGGCGAAGCAGGAACTCACGAAGTCGCCCTACCCGCATGGATTCGCGACTACCGTGTACGCGCCCGCGCCCGAAGCCTCTCTCGTCTCCGCCACAGAGATCCTCGCATCTGATCTGGCGAAGATCGGCATCACGGCGAAGATCCACGAGGTGCAGCGTGATGAAGAACAACCGAGTCTCTACGCCAAAGTGACGTTGTTCGTGAGCACTACATACTCTGTGTATCCCGATCCAGAAGGGATGATGTCGTCCCTGCTCCCACCGGCGCAGATACCGGTTCCCAACGTGGCTCACTTCAACAACGCCGAAGTGAACAAGCTGCAGACGGAAGAGAGTGAAACTCTGAACACGACCAAGCGTCTGCAGTTGATCGGAAAGCTGCTTGGCGTGGTCGGAGCCGAAGTGCCATACGTGCCTGTGTTCACACCTGACGCGCTTGGCTCCTTGTCAGCACAGTACGTGTTCCCGACGTTCTCGAACTGGACGATTCTGTTCCGTCCGTGGGCACTGGATGTAAAACTCGCTTCGTAATATAAGTAAGACATGGGGCTGAACGCCCGGCGAACGCCGTGGCGCTCAGCCCCATGACCAGGAGGTTGATATGGGCGGGACGTTGAGAGGAAAGCGCGCGCTGGTCACGGGGGCATCATCGGGTATAGGTCGCGCCACTGCCGCGCTGTTCGTACAACAGGGTGCCGAGGTCTTGGGGTTCGACCGCCGGGGCACTTCGGTAGACGGCGTGGAGCGCTTTGAAGGCGATGTGACCAGCAGTACTGATGTGAGTGCCGCCGTCGAGCAGGCCGCCGGCGGTCAGGGTCTTGACATCCTGGTCGCCAACGCTGGCGTCGCGGACTCGGATGAGTGGCTTACTGCCAAGGCAACTGGCTGGACGCGCATGATCGATATCAACCTCGTTGGCGTGATGCGGTGCTTCCAGGCGGCGGCAGCCAACATGATCGATCATGGTCGCAAGGGCCGGTTGCTCGCCACCACGTCTGTAGCGGGGGTGCGTGCGTTTGACGACACCCCAGCATACGGCGCAAGCAAGGCTGGAGTGATCTCTGTGGTGAAATCTGCGGCTATTGCATTCGCCGCGCATGAGATCACGGTCAATGCGGTCGCGCCGGGCCACATCGACACCGAGCTGCACCGGGAGCTCGACGAGCAAATCGCGATGGCGCAGCAGCGCACGGCTGAGGATGTGCGTGCGCAGACGAGCGCCGGCGTCCCGCTGCGACGCATGGGTCGGCCCGTAGAGATTGCCGAGGCCTTTGTGTTCCTTGCCTCCGATGCCGCCGCCTACATCACCGGAGAGACGATCTGCGTCGACGGTGGCCTGCTGCTCGTGTAGCACTGGCGAGCGTAGGGGCAGCAGGCGGATCGTGTCGCGCTGGCCTCATCGGTGGCGCCGGGCCCCCTCGCCAGGGCCTGAAAGCCGGAAGCTCCCATGTCTGGAGCGTCGTGGCCTGATTCTGGCCGCTTCGGTCGTGAGATGCGTTCGATCCACCCGTCTCAGCGAATGGGTGCTGCCCCGGTCGAGCCGCGAGCCATGAGCATGCCGGTCAGCCGGTGGGAGATCGCTCCCGTCTCACCCGCGCGTCCGCTCAGCAGGAGATCCAGCGCAGTCTCGCCTAGCTGCCGCATCGGGTTGCGCAGCGTCGTGAGCGGAGGGTCCACGTAGGAGGCGAGGTCGATGTCGTCGTAGCCGGCAATCGAGACGTCCGCTGGCACTTTCACGCCAAGCTCGTGAGCAGCGCTGATGGCGCCCACTGCGATCACATCGGTTGTGCAAACTAGGGCAGTGGGAGGCGAGTTGCCACACAGCAGCTGTGTGGCGGCGGCGCGGCCGCTCTCGAAGGTGTCGGCGGTAGGCAGGACGGCGCCGAAGCTGACGCCAGCCTCCTCCAGTGTCATTCTCATGCCTAGCAGCCGCAACAGATGTGAGCGGACTGGGGGAGGGACCAGGAAGGCGAATCTTCTATGACCGAGATCGAGCAGATGGCGAGCTATCAGGGTGCCACCCGCGGCATCGTCGGTCGATACGTGAGCAAGCCACTCTCCGGGAAGCGTCTCCTGAGGCAGCATTCTCAGCCGCGGGCTCAGCGGGCCGCTGCTCAGCTCTTCGAGCAGCTCCGGCTGCGGAGTGGAGTCCCACAGCAACATGACGGTTGGTATATGCCTGCCCGCATGCGGCCAGCGATTCGGCTCGCCGGAGACGCCGCCGACGATGACGCCATCGACGCGATTGTCGAAGAACGTCTGGAGCTTCTCGCGCTCGAGATCCGGCCGGCCCTGCGAGCTTGCCAGCAGCACCGAGCAGCCGCGCTCGCCCGCTCGACGCTCGATCGCATTCGCGATCTCAGCCCAATACGGGTCCACCAGCGAGCGGATCAGGACACCGATCGTGTTTGAAGTCCCCGTAGACAGGGCACGCGCAATCGAGTTCGGCCTGTAGCCAAGCCGGTCCGCGCTCTCGAGTACACGCGCCCTCGTCTCCGCGCGCACGCTTTGGGATCCTTGGAAGACACGTGTGACCGTGGCGATCGAGAGACCGCAAAGTGCCGCGACGTCGCGGATCGTCGCCGGTCGCGGCGTCTCAGTCGCCGTCCGCGGGCGCCTGCGAACGTTCTCAGCTTTGCTGCGGGCGCGCGGGGAGCCCATATCTCGACCGTCTCCAGCTCGCCCCACGAGGCCATGATACCGGTTACAGCGCGGTCAAGCCCGCAGGAGGTTGGCGCACGCCTGGTTTCGCATTGATATTCAGCCGGAGCTTCAACCGTCCGGTCCGGCATTCAGCAACACGATACGCGATAGCGTGTATGGTACCGGTTACATTTGAAGCAACAGACAGCTTGACAGGCCAAGCGGCAGCGAAAAGACCACAGAGCAGAGATAGGAACCGGATGAGCGGAGGTGGACAGATTTCGATCTGCGAGTGGATCTTTGGTGGACGTCCACTGGACCGGATCGCCAAGCTGGTCTCTGCAGCAGGCTGCGACGCGATCGAGCTCACTGGCGAGCCGGAGCGCGAGGAACGCGCCTGGCTGGGCGAGGCGCTCGGTGGCCTCGGCGTCAGCGGCGTCACCTCTGTGGCGAGGTGGCCGACGCGCGATCTGACGCACGCGGAGCGGTCGGCGCGGCGCGGCGCGGCGCGGTTGCGTATCTGAAGCACTGCGTGGACCTTGCAGCCGAAGTCGGTGCTCCGGTGGTGGGCTTCGTGCCGACGGCCGTGGGGCGCACGGTAGCTCTCACGAGCTACCGCCAGGAGTGGCTCTTCGCCGTCGAAGGCGTTCGTGAGCTCGCGTTCTATGCGGGAGAGCGGTCGGTGCGGATCGCGATCGAGGCCGTCAACCGCTATGAGACAGGTCTTGTGAACCGCGTGGAGCAGGCGCTCGCACTTGCGGATGAGAGCGGCGTCGAGCAGGTTGGCGTGATCGCCGACGTCTTTCACATGCAGATCGAGGAGACCGACCCGGTCGCGGCTGTGGCGTCGGCAGGCAGTCGCCTGCTGGCCCTGCACCTCGCCGACTCGACGCGTCTTGGTCTTGGCCACGGCAACCTCGATGTGGGCCCTGCGATCGAGAGCGCGAGAGTCGCTGGCTATACCGGTCCGCTCGTGCTGGAGCTCACCGCGCCAGGCCCAGGGCCATTTCAAGCTGACAAGGGAAGCGAGGCGATGGCATTGCTCGACACGTATGTGGCCGAGAGCGCATCGGTCGCACGAACGCTTGACCGGTTGGCCGGTGCGCATATCACCTGATCCACCGAGTGATTCCGTCGGATACCACGAGAAAGGAGAGTTAGTGCCACGCGACCCCCGATATGACATCCTCTTCGAGCCTGTCCAGCTGGGCCCGAAGGTGATGCGGAACCGCTTCTACCAAACCCCGCATGCGAGCGGTCTCGGCTCGCAGTATCCGGGCGCCGAGGCCTACTTCCGCGGCATGAAGGCGGAGGGCGGCTGGGCCGTTCTCAACACGGGGTGGACGAGTATCGCTCCCGAGTTTGACCACACTGGCACCGAGGTTGTTTCGCGGATCTGGGATGAGGCGGACGTGCGCAACTGGAGCCTGATGTGCGAGCGCGTCCACGAGCACGGCGCGCTGGCGGGGATCGAGCTCGCGGCGGGCGGGACGCACGCGACCGGCTTTGAGACGCGGATGCCCTCACGAGCCGTCTCATGCATCGGGGACGATTGCATCTGGATCGGCGACTCCTATGAGATGGACAAGGGGGACATCAAGCGGCTGCAGGCCGATTATGTGGCTGCGGCCAAGCGTGCGCTCAGCGCCGGCTTTGACATTGTCAACATCATGGGCGCCGAGGTGCTTGCGTTGCCTACGGCGTTTCTGATGAGCCGCTACAACCAGCGCACCGATGAGTATGGCGGCAACTTCGAGAACCGGGCTCGTTTCTGGCTCCAGACGCTGGAGCTGGTGCGGGAGGCCGTCGGCGGGCAGTGTGCGATCACGGCGCGTTTCTCGATCGACACGCTCGATGGCACCGACGAGGGCATCCGCGTCGATCATGAGGGCGTTCAGTTCGTCGAGCTGGCGGATCATCTCGTGGACTTCTGGGATCTGCAGGTCGGCGGCGAAGACCCGAACACTTGGGCGAAGGACCTCGGGCCTTCGCGCTTTTACAACGAGAACTTCCAAGGGCAATGGGTGGCGAAGGTGAGGTCCCATACCGAGAAGCCGATTGTGGGTGTGGGGCGTTTCACCAGCCCCGACACGATGGTGAACGTGATTCGCAGCGGCCAGCTGGACGTGATCGGCGCTGCCCGCGCGTCGATCGCTGACCCTTTTCTGCCGAGAAAGATCGAAGAGGGCAGGATCGAGGAGATCAGAGAGTGCATCGGCTGCAACGTGTGCGTCTCGCGCGGGAACGCGGTCAGCCGGATCATCTGCACGCAGAACCCGACCACGGGCGAGGAGTACCGTCGCGGCTGGCATCCGGAGAGGGTCAGGCCGGTTGCGGACCCGAGCGCGAACGTGCTGGTCGTGGGCGCCGGCCCGGCAGGGCTGGAGTGCGCGGTCACGCTTGCGCGCCGCGGCGTCGAGCATGTCCACTTGGTCGATGCGGGCCAAAGGCCTGGGGGCCATTTTGACTGGGTGCCGAAGCTGCCGGGGCTCGCGGAGTGGTCGCGGGTGGTGCACTATCGCCTTACAATTGCTGAAAGGCTCCGCAACCTCACTATCGTCCCGAAGAAGCACCTGAGCGCCGATGACGTGCTCGACTACGGCGCGAACCTCGTGGTGGTCGCGACCGGCTCGAGTTGGGTCACGGATGGGCTCAACGCTGTCAGCCGCAAGCCGATCGCTGGCGCGGATGCCGCGCTGCCGCACGTCCTTACCCCCGAGCAGGTCATGGTCGAAGGCAAGCGGCCGCCAGGTGACCGCGTGCTGGTCTATGACGCGGAGGGCTACTTCATGGGCGCGAGCCTTGCCGAGCGGTTCGCGCGCGAAGGCCACAGCGTCACCTATGTGACGCCCCTTGCCAAGGTGGCTGCATATATGCAATACACGGGCGAGGACCAGATGATGGTCCCACTGCTGCATGAGCTTGGGGTGGAGATGTGGACGGGCCACGTCGTGACCGGCATCGAGGCCGGCCGAGTGCAGGGCGTGCTACGCGAGTTCCCGAGGAAGATCAGAGAATGGAGCGCCGACGCGGTGCTGCTTGCGACGATGCGAATACCCCAGTCGGCGCTCTACCGCGAGCTGCAGGCGCGCTCTTCGGAGTGGGCGCGGGCGGATGTGCGAGGCGTCTACCGCATCGGCGATTGCCTGGCCCCGAGACAGCAGGTCGCTGATGCCATCTTCGACGCTCACAGGCTTGCCCGCGAGATCGAGACCGATGACCCGATGATCGCAAGGCCCTGGATTCGCGAGGAGCGCTTCCTTGGCACCGGCGACGCCGCCTACGACGCGATGGCTTCGACGGACGAGGTGCAGCTACCTCGATCTGTGCTGCCGCAGCTGGTTTGAGCTCAGGAGAATGAACCGGGCGCTGAGCCGCTATGGGCGGACTGCGCTCGATGCAGCCTGCAGAGCACGTGGCGGCGCAGGCGCGAGTCCCGCGGCAGCAGCGGGTGCTCGAAGTCCTCGGTGGGATCGTGGCTCATTCCCAGCCGTTCCATCACGCGGCGTGAGCGGGCGTTGACCTCTGCGGTGTAGGAGACGATCTCTTCGAGGCCAAGCTCTTGGAACCCGAAGGCAATCGCGGCTTCCGCCGCCTCGGTGGCGTAGCCACGGCCCCAGAAGTCATGGGCCAGCCTCCAGCCGACCTCTACGGCGGGCGCGAAGGGCACCTCCAGCCGGACGGGCCAGAGGCCGACAAAGCCGATGAACGGCGACTGCCCAGGTACCTCCACGGCCCACAGCCCGTAGCCGCGCTGCTCAAAGCAGTCCTCGATGCGCTTTGCCAACGCCGCGCTCTCGGTCGATGACAGCGTTGACGGGAAGTGCTCCATCACGACCGGATCGGCGTTCATTGCCGCAAACGGCACAAGATCCTGCGCGCGCCAGCGACGCAGCAGCAGCCGGCCGGTTTGCAGTCTTGGCTCCATCTCAGATGATTGTTGCCAATCCCCAAGGTGGAGGAGCGCCGCTCAGCGTGCCAGCACGTGGATCGCGACGGCTGCAGGCTCGGTGTCCAGGAAGCCGCCTGCGTTCTCGGCCAGCGCGACCCGCGCGCCCTCCACCTGGCGCTCACCTGCGTGCCCGCGCAGCTGCTCGACGAGCTCCACCACCTGAGCGCATCCGGTCGCGCCGATCGGATGCCCCTTGCTCAGCAGCCCGCCACTGGTGTTGACGGGCACGCGTCCGCCCAGTTCGGTGGCGCCGGAGCGAATTAGCGCGGGCCCCTCGCCGGGGGCGGCGAGTCCCAGCTCCTCGTAAACGATCAGCTCGGCGGGCGCCGCCGCGTCGTGCACCTCGACCACGTCGAGATCCTGAGGACCGACGCCCGCGAGCTCGTAGGCACGCGCCGCCGCGCGCGCGACGGCCGGCTCGGAGGGCTCAAGCTGTCCGCTCACGAGCACCGACGCAAGCACCTTGACGGCGTCAGCGTCACGGCTGCGAGCGTAGTCCTCCGAGCAGAGCACCACAGCCGCGGCGCCGTCGCCGAGCGGCGAGCACATCAGCAGCGTTAGCGGAGCGGCTATCTCGCGCGAGCCGAGCACCTCCTCCAAGCTCACGAGATTGCGGTACTGAGCCTTCGGGTTCAACGCCCCATGGCGATGGTTCTTCACCGCCACACGCGCGAAGTCCTCGGCGCTCGCATCGCTGCGATCCATGTAATCGCGCGCGAGATACGCATAGATGTCCATAAAGAAAGAACGGGGGCGCCCGGAATCGTCGTGCGGCGGTGCTACGCGCCGGGCGAGCTGCTCGCGTCCTTCCAGATCGACTGCGGCGCTGATCGCCTCGAAGGAGCGCAGCTTGTCTGGATGCACGAGCTTCTCGGAGCCCACTGCAAGTGCGACATCCACCTGTCCCGCTGCCACCGTGAGCCACGCGAGGTGCAGGGCGCTGGAAGAGGACGCGCACGCGTTCTCCACATTGACGAGCGGGATGCCAAGCACGCCGGTGTCCTGCAACGTGACCTGGGCGCGGATCATCTCCTGGCCGGTGATCAGACCGGCCGCCGCGTTGCCCAGGAACGCCATCCCGACATCCTTTGCGGGCGCGTGGGCGTCGGCGAGGGCGGCGGTGACGGCCTCCCCGGCCAGCGAGCGCAGCGAGCGCTCTTGAAACTTCCCGAACGGCGTCATGCCGACGCCCGCTATCACAACCTCGCGCACGATCGAGCAGAGCTCAGTTGAATTTGAGGGTCACGCCGCCATCGACGGCGAGCGCGACGCCGGTGATATAGCGGGCCTCATCGGAGGCGAGGAAGAGCGCCGCGTGCGCGATGTCCCAAGCGTCGCCCATGTGACCCATTGGGACCTGTGCGTCGCGTGCCTTCCACATCTCCTCGACGTCCTGCGCACCGTAGCGGGCGGCCAGTCCCTGCACCGCAGCGGCGACCATCGGCGTCTTCATCAGGCCTGGCAGGACAGCGTTGACGCGGATGCCCTTCGCGGCGAAGTCGACCGCGGTCGTGGCGGTGAGGTGGTTCATTGCCGCCTTGCTTGCGTAGTAGCCGGCATAGGAGACGCCCGAGTGGCCAAGCGAGGCAACTGAGCTGATGTTGACGATCGCGCCACCGCCCTGGCGCTCCATGATCGGGATCGCGTGCTTCATCGCCAGGAAGCAGCTCTTGAGGTTGACCGCGAGCACCCGATCGAAGCTCTCCTCGGAGGTCTCCACGACGTCGCCGACCTCGGCGATCCCGACGTTGTTCTCGAGTATGTCCAGCCGGCCGAAGCGCTCCACGCAGGCTGCCATCACGCGCTCTACGTCGATCGCCTGCGACGCGTCGGCCTGGATGGCGTCTGCCTGCCCGCCCTCGCCATCGATGATCTGCACTGTCTCGTTCGCGGCGTCCTGATTGATGTCCACGCACAGCACCTTTGCGCCCTCGCGAGCGAAGAGCACCGCCGCGGCCTTTCCGTTGCCCCAGCCAGGACCGATCGAGCCGGCGCCGATCACGACTGCGACCTTGTCGTCAAGCCGCCCGCTCATCGAGACATCTCCGGCGCATCTGCGGCGCTATGGGCGCCCTGTGAGCCGTTTGCATCGTGCTCGAGCGAGCGTTTGGCATCCTGCTCGCGCAGGGTGGTCTTCAGCACCTTGCCGTAGTTGCTCTTGGGCAGCGATGGCACGAACACATAGTCCTTGGGACGCTTGAAGCGGCCCATGCGCTCCAGGCAGACGCTGTCGAGCTCCTCTGGGGTTGCCTCGCCCGCGACGTAGGCGACGACGATCTCGCCCCACTCCGGATCGGGTCTGCCAATCACTGAGACCTCGCGCACACCAGGGTGGCTCATCAGCACCTCTTCGACTTCGCGTGGATATATGTTCGAGCCGCCCGAGATGATCAAATCCTTCGAGCGGTCCATCAACGTCAAGTAGCCTTCCTGGTCGAAGGAGCCGAGGTCGCCGGTGTGCAGCCAGCCGCCTTGCAGCGCTGTGGCGCTTGCCTCGGCGTCGCGCCAGTAGCCGGCCATCACCGTCTCGCCACGGACCAGCACCTCGCCGAGCTCGCCAGCGGGCAGCGGCTTCTCCTGCGCAGCGGCGACGATCACCTCGACCACCGAACGGACGGTGCCGGCGGACATCATCCGCTCTTGCCAACGCGGGTGCTCGCGATCCTCGGCCTCCCGCGTGGAAAGCGCGGTGATCGTCATCGGCGACTCGCCCTGGCCGTAGAGCTGCGCCAGGCGCGGACCGAACCGGTCCAACGCCTTCAGCGTGTCGGCCATGTGCATCGGCGCGCCTCCCCACACGATCGAGCGGATGGACGCCGCTTCGATCTCCTCCGGCGCCTCTGCGAGTCGCCTCACCATCGTCGGCGCTGCGAAGAACGAGGCTCGCTTCCAGCGCCGCAGCAGGGCGAGCATCTCGCTCACGTCGAACCCGCCCGACTCCGGCACCACGTTGACGCCCATCTGGCAGACGTGCGGCAAGCACAGCAGGCCGGAGCCGTGGCTCAGCGGAGCGCAATGGATCAGGGCATCGCCGGGCGCCGTCGGATCGACGTCGACCAGGTGGGCGAGGCTCATCGCGACCAAGTTGCTGTGTGTGAGCATTGCGCCCTTCGGGCGGCCGGTCGTGCCCGAGGTGTAGAACAGCCAGGCGACATCTTGCCCAGAGCGCGCGGTAAGCGGCGCAGGCTCCAGTGCGGTTAGACGCTCGTGCTCGGCGTCGCCGAAGCACACCAACGCTCTTAGGCCGAGATCCAGCCCCGAGAGCGCCGGCGCGAGGTCCGAGGAGCAGAACATTGCTTGCGACTGCGAGTGCTCCACGATCCACGCGACCTCGGTCGGGTGCAGCTTCGCGTTCACCGGCACGGCTACCAGCCCCGCCCACCAGATCGCGAACAGCGCCTCAAGATAAGCGGGATGGTTCTTGGCGGCGATCGCCACGCGGTCCCCAGGGCTGAGCCGATATGTCTCGCGCAGCCCGCGGGCCATCGCGGCCGAGCGCCGCGCAAGGTCCTCGTAGCTCGCAGTTTGAGCTTCACCGCTTGCCACTGCAAGCAGATCGCCGCGTGTGAGCGCTGCCCGTTCCAACCAGTATGCGAAGTTCATCCCGCGATGCCTCTGGATTCCACGGTTGTGCGGAGCCAACCTGTTGAACAACTGTTCAGCGATTATATCAAGTTATCGAGTGAGTAGATCACGCGCTCCTGCATGACGACGGCAGGCCCGGTGTTCACGTGCCGACGTGCTCTGAGCTCCAGCGCTCGCGCAGGACGGTGCGCCGGATCTTGCCCGAAGGCGTACGCGGAAGCTCCGCGAGAAAGCAGACGTGGCGCGGATAGAGGTGCTTCGCAAGGCGTGCCCTCACGAACTGCTGCAGCTCTTCGGCGAGCGCAGGGGTGCCCTCGGTCCCCGGCGCGGTGACGACGAAGGCGGTCACTGCTTCGCCGCGCAGCTCATCGGGGGTGCCGATCACGGCGACCTCAGCGACGGCCTCATGTGCGATCAGAGCGCTCTCGACCTCGAAGGGCCCGATCCGGTAGCCGGAGCTGCTGATCACGTCGTCGGCGCGGCTTGCGAAGCGCAGCAGGCCGTCCTCGGAGATGTGGGCGGTGTCGGCGGTGAGGTAGTAGCGCGGACCGTGGCGGAAGCGCTCCGCGGTGCGCTCCGGCTCCTCGTAGTAGCCGCGGAACCAGAACAGCGGCGAGGACTCCACGTCGATCGCGACCTCGCCGTCGATGTCGGGACCAAGCTCCTGCCCATTCTCGTCGAGCACGACGACTCTCAAGCCTGGCAGCGGGAAGCCCATCGAACCAGGCACCGGCTGGCGGTGCAACTCGGGGTGGTGGGCGAACGAAACCACCATTCCCAGCTCGCTCTGGCCGTAGTGGTCGTGAATCTCAGTGCCTAGCTCGCGTGCCGACCAGGCCAGCAGCTCGGCGTTCAGCGGCTCGCCGCCGCTGGAGATCGCGCGCAGATGGCTGCGCTCCTTGAAGCCCTCGGGCACGCCGGCGGCGCGCAGCGAGCGATAGACCGTCGGCGCGCCTGTGAGGTTGGTGACGCCGTGCGCGAGGATCGCCGCGCACACGTCCTGCGCGTCGAATGGGTGTGCCCGCAGCAGCACCGTCTGCCCGAGCAGCAGGCTGCCTGTGATCCCACACCACAGCCCGTAAGCCCAGCCGGGGTCGGCCATGTTCCAGAAGACGTCCTCCGGGCGCACGTCGAGGCCGTAGTGCATGTAGGAGTGGATGGACGCGAGTGCGCGCACGGGCACCTCGACGCCCTTCGGCTGCCCGGTCGTGCCGGAGGTGTAGAGCAGGAACATCAGCTCCTCGCCGCCGCGCTCGATCCCGTCGATCGAAGGCCCGCTCTCGACGGCCTCCGCGAAGTCGAGGTCGCCCTGCCGCTGCTGCGCGGCGTCGGCGACGCACATCACCGGCGCCGAGTCGCCGACCTTCTCGCGATTGCCTGCGTCTGTGATCACGAGCTGCGCGCCGCTATGAGCGATCCGGTAGCCGGCGGCGTCGGGACCGAAGGCCGTGAAGAGCGGCACGTGCACGCCTCCGACGCGCCAGATCGCAAGCAGCGCGAGCACCAGCTCGACCGACTTGGGCATCATCGTGGCGACGCGGTCGCCCTCGCCCACGCCCGCCTGACGCAGCGCGCCCGCCAGTCGCTTCGAGCGCTCGGCCAGCTCGCCGTATGTCAGTCGCTGCACACCGTCTGGACCGTCGAACACCAGCGCATCCGAGTCGGCCGGGTGAGCGTCGCAAAGCAGGTGAGCGATGTTCACGCGCTCTGCCCCATACCGCGCTAGCCAGCCTGCGATCGTCGAATCGACTGTGCTCATCTCATGGCCTCCTTAGGTCGAGAATCGACTGGGAAGAGATCTCCGATGGACGCAGTTGAGCTCCAATGTGCCTCGTCCCTGGCTCTCCCTGAACACTCGTTTAGTGTAATGAGATGGAAGTCTAACTGTCAACCGGGTGGTCTTGCATCGCGCTGACTAAACGTATGTGCAGCTCGTGCTTGACAGTTGTTCAGTGCGAGGTTAGGCTGAACATGCGTTTAGTTGCTGGGGCGTGTGTGCTGACAGAGAGGGAGGACCTGACAATGGAGGAAGATGGGATGCGCCCCGCCGGGGGCGTCTCGGTGGAATTCGACGTCCCGGCGCAGATGCGTGACGGCGTCACGCTGCGTGCGAACGTGTACCGCCCGGAGGGCGGGGGGCCCTGGCCGACCCTGCTCAACCGCACGCCCTACGGCAAGGACGCCGCGGAAGAGTGGCTCGACCCCGTGCAGGCTGCGCGCCGCGGATTCATGGTGGTCGTTCAGGACACCCGCGGGCGCTTCGCTTCTGATGGCGAGTGGATGCCGCTGACCTACGAGCGCAACGACGGCTATGACACGGTCGAGTGGGCGGCGAAGCTGCCTGGCTCCAGTGGCCGGGTGGGAATGTACGGCGCGAGCTACTTCGGCAACACCCAGTGGATGGCGGCCATCGAACAGCCGCCGTCGCTGGCTGCGATCGCCCCAGCAGTCACATGGTCGGACCCGCTCGACGGCCTCTTCGCGCGTGGCGGCGCTGTCGAGCTGGGTGTCACACCAGGCTGGTCGCTGATGATGGGCGCAGGGAACCTGCTGCGCTCGCCGCTTTCCGATGAGGAGCGCAGCGAGCGCCTGCAGACGCTGATCGATGACATCGACGCCCTGCCCACGGACGGCTACTGGAGCCTGCCGATCCACGACCTTGCCGTGCTGCGTCGCCACCAGGCGCCCGAGCTCGGCACGCTGCGCACGCTCGATGACCCGTCCGTCGCAGCGGATTGCACCGTAGCCGGCCATTACGAGCGCGTCGGCGTTCCCAGCTTCCACATCGGCGGCTGGTACGACATCTTCACCCAGGGCGTGCTCGATAGCTACACCGCGATGGCGGCGCAGGGCAAGCCGGCGCGGCTGGTCATGGGACCCTGGACCCACGACTCACCGCTCTCCGATCCGCTCGGCGATCTCTGCTTCGGCGCGCGCTGCGACCGGTTTGCGCCGGCCTACGGAGGGGGCGACCTCAGCGACGCGCAGCTCGCCTGGTTCCAGCGCCAGCTTGTGCCCGGCGCCGATGCTCAGACCGAGCAGGCGCCGGTGCAGATCTTCGTGATGGGCCGCAACATCTGGCGTCAGGAGCCCTCCTGGCCGCTTGCGCGAGCACGAACCGAGCGCTGGTTCCTCGGTCCCGATGGTGACCTGCGCCAGCAGGTCCCAGACGCCGGCGCCGCGCCGAGCGAGTTCACCTATGACCCGGCCGATCCAGTGCCCACGGTTGGTGGCAACACGGTGATCACGCCCGCCTACCCGGCAGGTCCACACGACCAGACGCTGATCGAGGCACGGCGCGACGTGTGCGTGTACACCTCGCAGCCGTTGCAAGACGACCTCGAGGTCACCGGTCGGGTGCGCGTGGTGCTTCATGCGGAGAGCTCGGCGCCGTCGACCGACTGGGTTGCGCGGCTGTGTGACGTGCATCCCGACGGCCGCTCGTTCAACCTCTGCGACGGCATCGTGCGCATCGCAGAGGGCGCCGATGCCTGCAGGGAGATAGCGATCGACCTGTGGTCGACAAGCAACGTGTTCCTCGCCGGACACCGGCTGCGCGTGCATGTGAGCAGCAGCAGCTTCCCGCGCTGGGACCGCAACCTCAACACCGGCAACCAGCGTGAGCCGGCCTTGCAGGTCGCACGCCAGTGCGTTCGCCACGACGCGCAGCACGCTTCGTGGATCGAGTTGCCGGTCGTTGATTCGGACAATGAGTGACAGCTAGCGGGAAGGATAGACCACCACGCTTCATATCTGCGGTCGTATTGGGAGGCAGTGAGATGAAAGGGAGTGCAATGAGAGGAAATACCGTGAAAAGGATTCTGTGTGCGGGCATGATGCTCGTGATGGTGCTAGCGATTGCTGCATGCGGGGGTGGCGGGAAAGGCGCGTCCAATAGTGCATCCAATACGGGCGTCGGATCCTCGAAGCCATACCATGAACTGCGTTGGGGGTTGCTCTCTTTTTCGGGGGTCCTCGATTGGACCCGCAACCCGAATGGCTACATGGCCTCGGTGGAGTCGTTGGCGGTCGATAACCTTATGGAATATGAACCGGATGGCAAGGTCAAGCCCGGTCTAGCCAGCTCCGTTGAACAGCCAAACTCGACAACATACATCTATCACTTGAAGTCGGTGAAGTTCTCCGATGGAAAGCCGATGACGGCGGCCGACGTCGTCTTCTCGCTCGATCGCAACATCACCGCGAAGGAATCCTGGACTAAGCCCTACTGGGAAGACGTGGCCTCGATCAGCGCACCTAACAGTTCCACCGTGCTCATCAAGCTCAAGCGACCTAGTGCCATCTTCCAAGATGTTGTGGCCTTCAGCGGTGAGGTGGTCGAGAAGGCAGCCGCCGAAAAGGTCAGCGAAAAAGAACTTGGCACACCTGGGCACATGCTGATTGGCACGGGACCTTGGAAGCTTGACAGCTATCAGCCAGAAGCAAGCGTGCAGCTGTCGGCCAATCCCTACTGGAAAGGACCGCGCACAGCTGAAAATATCACTGTCAATCTCTTCAAGTCCGAAGCAACGATGGCACTCGCGGTACGGTCGGGGGCGATCGACGGAGTGTTCTATTACATATCGTCAAAGACCTTCGCAAACATACCTGGCGTGCACCAGATCCTAGAACCCTCCACAACGTGGGCGCTCATGTCCGTGAACACCGCAATGCGGCCGTTCAATGATGTGCACGTTCGTCGAGCGCTCGCCTATGCGACGGACAGCCAGGGGCTCATCGATGCTCTCTACCCGGCTGGCACTGCGCAAGAAGACGTGGCGTTTGGGCCTAGCAGCCTCCTCACCGATCTCGCCTCGCAAGGTGAAATCAACAAACTGGAGGCGTCGCTACCGACATATAAGTTCAACTTGGCCGCAGCCAAGCAAGAACTCGCCAAGTCGGCCTATCCTCACGGCTTCACTACGACGCTGGAAGTGCCTGACTCGACGCCTGCGCTTGTATCTGCCGCGCAGATCCTGTCTGCCGACTTCAAGAAGATCGGTATAACAGTCAAGATCGACGAGTATCCGCCGAGCGCTGAAGCCAGCACGAACGACGGCAAAACTAAGCTGCTGCTAACCGAAGACGGGGCAATTTATCCAGACATCGAAGGACTAATGTGGATGCTTGCAGCGTCTCAGATACATCCACCTGGCTCCGGCCTTAACACTGCCAACTTCCGCAATGCGGAATTCGACAAGTTGCAGCCTGAAGCAGTTGAAACCCTGAGCAAGTCGAAGCGGTTCCAGATGGTCAGCAAGATGCTCAACGTCGTTGGAAAAGAAATGCCGTATATACCGTTGTACTCGCATAAGACGTTCAGTGCGATATCGGAAAAGTATGTGCTGCCCGGACCGTCGTTCTGGACGATGATCTGGACACCTTGGGGGTTGCGCGTGAAACTAGCGTCGTAGCGAGGTGCGGACGGGTCCCCAGCGGTCCGCATGTGCATCTACATGCGGACCGCTGTTGCCGGATCAATCCAGGCAACTACGAAGCCATCGCCAGATGCGGTGGTGGCGAGCGGGAAGCTATTGATGGAGGAATGTGATGAAGAAGTATGTGTATGCGATTGTTGCGCTAGCGCTGACACTGACGCTCGCGGCGTGCGGCGGCGGTGGCAAAGGTGCGTCTAACACGGCCTCGGCAAAGGGCTCTTCGAAGTCCTATCCCGAACTGCGATGGGGATTCACCATCTTCCCAGGGGCGCTCGACATAACGAGGAATGTGTTCAACCAGATAGCCTCGATCGAGGGTCTGGTCGTAACCAACCTGATGGAATTCGGCCCGGGGGGCAAAGTGCAGCCAGGTCTCGCGAGCTCGGCGGAACAGCCCACCCCTACGACCTACGTCTATCATCTGAGGCAGATGAAGTTCTCGGATGGCAAACCAGTGACGGCGGCGGACGTCGTGTTTTCGCTGGAGCGCAATATCACCGCGAAGGAAGCGTGGACGAAGTCCTACTGGGAAGACGCGAGCTCGATCTCTGCTCCAAACAGCTCTACGGTCGTGGTCAAGCTCAAGCATCCAGACGCGGTCTTCCAAGATGTCGTCGCCTTCACCAGCCAGGTGATCGAGAAGGCGTCCGCCGAAGAGATCGGTGAAAAAGAGCTGGGCACACCAGGGCATATGGTGATCGGAGCGGGTCCATGGAAGTTCACCGGTTACCAGCCGGAAGCCGGTGTGGAGCTGGCTCGCAATCCTTACTGGACCGGGACTCGGCAGCCTGCGGAAAAGATCACGATCAGCCTTTTCAAGACTGAAGCCTCGGAGGCGCTCGCACTGCGTTCGGGTGCGATCGAAGGTGTGTTTGATTATCTCTCGCCAAAGATCTTCGCCGACATTCCTGGCGTTAGCTTGGTGAAGGCGCCTGGGACGACGATCAACTACATTAGTGCCAACACTGAGGCGGCGCCGCTCAACAATGTGCATGTGCGCCGCGCGCTCGCGTATGCCACCGATGCAAAGGGCATGATCAACGCTCTTTATCCTGGCGGGTTGGCGACCACGGACCCGACGATCATGCCGGTGAACCTCCTGGAAGCCATTGGCGCGAAGAGCGAAGTCGATAGTCTCGTCGGCTCTCTGCCCAAGTACGAATTCGATATTGAAAAGGCGAAGCAGGAATTGGCACTGTCGCCCTATCCGCACGGATTCAGCACGAGTATAGGGGTCGAAGATACTGCCTCCAACCTCGTGTCTGCCGCGCAGATCTTCTCATCGGATTTGGCAAAGATCGGGGTCACTGCCAATGTTGATGAGGTGACGCCAGCTCAGGACGCGGAACTGTTGCACGGGAAAACACAGCTGCTGGTAAATGAAGTTTATTCTGTTTATCCAGATCCCGAAGGAATAATGTCGTCGATAATCGCTCCTGGCCAGATCTATCCCGGCTCGGGTTTGAACTCCGCCAATTTCCGCAACGCAGAAGTAGACAAGCTGCTGCCGGAATCGGTGGAAACGCTGAATACGACAAAGAGGCTGCAGCTGATCGGCAAGATCCTCAAGACCACAAACGAAGAAGTCCCCTATTGGCCTATCGGCACGCACGCGACATTCGCCGCGCTGTCCGGTAAATATGTGCTCTCAGCTTCGACGTTCAATGGCTGGACGCTGCTCTGGGGTCCGTGGGCGTTGGGGGTGAAGCTCGCATCATAGGAAGCAGTGAGATGAGGGCCTTAGGGAGAGGGCCGGGCGTCCAACCTGCGGTCGGACGCCCGGCCCGAGGCCCGTCGGTCGCGGAGGTGGGATCTCGACCCGCTGGCCTGCGCGCTGCTGGCGCTGAGACGTCCTGTGGACGCCTGGCGCGCCGTCGGTGTAGGCTGAACACCTGCATAGCGGCGGGTGGGCTGCCTGCTGGCTGTGTGGCAACGCGATGTCTACGCCGCTGACACCCCTTGAGACCAAGACCTTCTCCTCGCACGAGCTGAAGCTCGTGCGAGGCACCTATGGCGTGATGGCGCGCCTGGGCACCCAGCAGCTCTCGCTGAGGCGGATCGCAAAGGAGCTCGGCGTCAGTCCGGCGCTGCTCGTCTACCACTTCGGCTCCAAGGACAACCTTTTGATCGAGACGATGCACTGGGCTCTGGCGCGCAGTGTGCGGCGGCTGCAGCGCCAGATCGCCGGCGTCGAGGATCCGTCGGAGGCGTTGCGCACGAGCATCGACGCGATCTTCGTGGGCGCGCGCGCGAATCGTGCCTTCTACCTCATCTACCTCGACCTCGTCCAGTACGCCGTGCGCCATGAGTCCTTCACGAAGCTGGCCGTGCTGCTGCGCGAGCACATCGATGCCTCCTATGAGCAGGTGATCCGCCAGGGCGTGCAGGCTGGCGTGTTTGAGGCGCACGACATCGAGTTGGCCGCAAGGCAGGTCCGTGCGATCGTCGAGGGCGGCTTCGTTCAATGGCTGCAGACAGAGAACTGGGAGCAGACCTATACCGCTCTGCAGCACGATAGCTATGAGGCAGCGTTGAAGCTGCTGGCGCCCGCACCAAGCGCTTCGCGCCCAAGGCGCAGCCGATCGCGCTCAGGCGCCTCGGCATCTCCTGCACGCCAGTCCTAAGCGCCGCCAGTGCGCGTCGCGCGCCGCGCACCGAAAGGCGAGGTCGACGGTGCGCATTGCGCACCTGACGCTACCTTGGAGAGGTCGGCGATCTGTGGAGGTGTATACTGTGGAACGTTCCAAACCACGATGGCCTCTCGGGAGGTAGGGCATGGCGAGTGTGAGCATTGGCGTTGTCGGTGGTGGCTTGATCAGCCAGACGGCTCACCTTGGTTTTCTCTCGCACCTGCGCGATCGGTACACGATCGCCGGCATCGCCGAGCCAAGTGAGCGCGTCAGAACGGAGCTGGCCAGGCGGTATGGCATACCCGCTGCCCATGCCGACCACCGGCAGCTGATCGAGGCGTGCGAGCTTGACGCCCTGCTCGTGTGCACTCCGCACGCAACGCATATGGAGGTCGTCGGCGATGCGCTGGAGGCGGGCCTGCACGTGCTGGTCGAGAAGCCGCTGTGCATCACGCTCGCCGACGCGGACCGCATCGTTCAGCTCGCAGAGCGGGCGAAACGGATCGTCCAGGTTGCCTACACCAAGCGCTTCGACGTCGCCTATGAGCAAATGTGCCAGAGCATGAGTGACAGCTTGGAGGGGCTGCGCTATATAGACGTGCTCACCTACGAGCCGGAGCTTTCCCAGTACTTCGCGCCGGCCGACATGGTGCGTGGCGAGGACTTGCCGGATGCTTTTCGCGTGGCCGCGCGCAGCGAGGAGGCCGAGCAGGCCGCGGCTGCTGTCGGTGCTCGGACGAGCCGCGAAGCGTTCATGTTCTCCGAGGTCTATCTCGGCAGCCTCGTGCATGACGTCAACCTCGTTCACGGGCTGCTGGCGCAGATGAACGAGCCGCTGCCGAAGACGATCGAGCATTCCGCCTGGTGGGATGGGCCTTGCGCCACCGCAACGCTTCGCCTGTCGAACGGCGCACGATGGGGGCTGACCTGGATCGAGACGACGAAGCTGCACGACTTCAGCGAGCGCATCTCGCTCTTCTTCGAGGACGCAGTGCACACAATCACCTTCCCGCCGCCCTACATGACGCACGCTTCGGCCGTCTATGAGCACAACGTGGGTGGCCCGCAGCGGCGCGAGAGGCGGCTGATCGGGTCATATCAGGAGCGGTTTGTGCGTCAGTTCGTGCATTTCCACGATTGCGTCACCGCCGGCGCGCAGTGCATGACGCCGCCCGAGCAGGCACGCGCGGACATCGCGTTGCTGACGGCGATGTTCCTTGCCGCGCCCAGGGAAGGCGACGCAAGCGCGCTCGCCACACAGGCCGGTCCGGGGCAAGACGGATGAAGCTCGGCTACTCCAATGGTCTGCTGCACGAGTCGCTGGAGGACACGTGTGCGCGTGCCGCCGGCGCTGGCTACGACGGATTGGAGTGTCTGTTCGATGAGTACACGCTGGGTGAGCCCGAGCGCATTCAGCGGCTGCTCGATGAGTACGGGCTCGAGCTGGCGGCCGGTGCGGCGCTGCTCAGCGACGAGCGTGAGCTCATTCACCTCGATGCCAGCGTCAGAGCCGCTGCGGTCGATTACCTATGTACAGCCGTCGAGTTGGCGGCGGATCTTGGAGCCGGCGTTCTGACGGTAGCTCCCGCGGCCGACGGCAGGCTTACCCCACGCGCTGCAGTCGAGCTCGAGTGGGCCTGGTGTGTGGAGGGACTGCGAGCCGCGCAGGAGGTGGGGGATCGTCGCGGAGTGCGAATCGGCATCGAGCCCGTCTGCCGATTCGAGACCTACTTCGTAACGCAGGCCGATCAGGCGCTCACGCTCGCCGAGGAGGTAGGTCCCGGCTGCGGCGTGGTGCTCGACGTCTTTCACATGTACCTGGAGGAGCGCGACCCGCTTGCGGCAATTGCCCGAGCTTCGGATCGGCTGGTCAACTTCCATCTCGCAGAGCACAATCGGCTTGCACCCGGATGCGGAGTGGTGCCCTGGCCAGAGGTTCTTGAAGCGCTGAGAGAGAACGGATACCGCTCCTACCTGACCCTGGAGTGTCTCCTGCCGGCTTCAGCAGCGCTGGATGCGGGGCAGGACGCAACTGTGGCGGCCGCCGCGCTTCTGCGGAGCCTGGCATGACCACGCGCGCGAAAGCGGAGTTCGAGCCGGTTCGCTGGGGTCTGATCTCCACGGCGGCGATCAACGACACGGTGCTGGAAGGTTGCGCCGGGTCGCCGCTGCTCGAGTTCGTCGCCGTCGCAAGCCGCAGCGTGGAGAGGGCGCGGGCATGGGCGGCGCCGCGCGGGATCTCCAGAGCCTACGGCAGCTATGAGCAACTTCTGGAGGACCCAGCAGTGGAGGCCGTCTATATCTCGCTGCCCAACTCGATGCACGCGGAGTGGAGCATCAGTGCCCTGCTAGCGGGCAAGCACGTGCTCTGCGAGAAGCCACTCGCCAGCAGCGCTGGGCAGGTGGCCGAGGCATTCGACGCGGCCGAGCGCAGCGGCAAGCTGCTGGTGGAGGCGTTCATGTACAGGTTCCATCCCCAGACGGCGAGGATCAGGGAGCTGATCCTGGCAGGGGAGATCGGCGACGTGCACTACGTGCGCTCCAGCCACAGCTTCGCGATGGCGGATCCGGAGGGCGATGTGCGTACCTCGCTCGACCTGCAAGGAGGCGCGTTGCTGGATGTCGGCTGCTACGGCGTGAGCGCCTTCCGGCTCTTCTTGGGCGAGCCAGAGAGCGTTCTCGGCCATGCCGTGCGCGGCCCATCCGGGGTAGACCTGCAGTTCTACGCGACGCTGCTCGACGTGCAGGGGCGAGTCGGCCAGTTCGACTGCGCAATGGACCAGCCGCTGCGCAACGGGCTCGAGGTGGTGGGCAGCGCGGGCGTCATATCGGTGAACGACCCATGGCACTGTCCCGACGAGCCCTTCGAACTGCGCACGGGGGAGCGGCGCACGCCTGTCCACGTCTCGGCGGTCGACCCCTATCGCGCCCAGTTCGAGCAGGTCTCGCGCGCTATCCGTGAGCAGAGCGCCGTCGCCTTCGGGCGCGCCGACGCAGTTGCGCAGGCGCGCACGATTGAGGCTCTATTCGCCTCCGCGAGGTCTGGGGCGGCCGTGCAGCCGGCCTCACTCGCCTCCAAGGTGGCGGCTGCGTCCTTTGCCTCGGAGGCGAGCGATCAGCCAGCGTTCTCGGCAGGCGTACGATGAGTGCTCCGCAGCTGCGCTGGGGCCTCTTGGGCGCTAGCACGATCGCGAGGGAGTGGATGCTCCCCGCGATGCGCGCCCTCGGGCACGAGGCGGTCGCGGTCTGCAGCGCCTCCGAGCAGCGTGGCGCCAGGTTTGCGGCCGAGCAGAGCATTCGCAACGCCTACGACGACCTGGAAGTCTTTCTCGCTGACCCCGCAGTCGAGGCTGTCTACATCAGCAGCACCAACGAGCTGCACGAGCCGCATGCTCTCGCGGCCGCCAAGGCCGGCAAGCACGTGCTCTGCGAGAAGCCGCTTGCACTTGATCTCGACGCCGCAAGCCGGGTTCTCGATGCTTGCAGGCAGGCGGACGTCGTGCTGGCGACCAATCACCATTTCCGCAACGGTGCCTGGATCAGGGCCGCGCGCGACGCGGTGAGACAGGGCGCGATCGGCACGCCGCAGGCGGCGCGGATCTCCCAGGCGCTGTTGCTGCCGCCAGCGCTGCGGGGATGGCGGCTGGACACGCCGGCGCGTGGAGCGGGCGCGATCCTCGATCTCACGGTCCACACCGCCGACACGCTGCGCTTTGTGCTCGACGCGGAGATAGAGCAGGTAATAGCGGCAAGCGCCTGCCAGTCGCTTGGTCGCAACGGGGTCGAGGACGCCGTAATGGGTGCGATGCGCCTTTCGGGCGAAGTCCTCGCAAGTTTCTATGACGCCTTCAACGTGCCTTGCGCCGGCAGCTCACTGGAGCTGCACGGCAGCGAGGGATCGATCACGATCGCAGAAGCCTTGGACGAGCGGCTGATCGCGAATGCGGTAATGCGACGACAGGGCGGCGAGCAGCCGCTGCAGATGGATCAGGCTGAGGACCTGTACGTCTATGGGCTGCGCCGGTTCGCCGCTGCTGTCGCCGGTGAGGGCTCGCCGGCCGCCGACGGGCAGGACGGATGGTGCTCGCTCGCCGTGGCGCTCGCGGTCCGCGAGGCGGCACACGCAGGTAGGACGGTAAGTGTGCCGCCTCTTCACTCTTGCAAACGAGGTGACGTGTTGACAAGCGACGTAGGCTTGACACTTTGAATGGGGTATGTTTTAATCATTAAACTTGATCTGTTAATTAAAACAGCCCAGGCCGTGGCTCTTTGGGGAGTGCCTCGACTAGGTCTGCATTGGCAATAGAGGCGTAAGCCTGTGAGGAACGAATAGGAGATAGCTATCATGCATTGGGGGAATTGGAGTGGGTGGCGCTGGGGTGCGATCGGTGTCAGCGGTCTGGCGGCGCTGGCGATCATCGCGGGGTGTGGGTCTTCATCGAAATCTGGCTCATCAGGTAAAAACAGTTCGAGATCAGAAGCGAGCTTCTATACCGGCTGGACGCCCGGCGGTACGCCGGTCCGCGGTGGCACGGTGACGATCGACGCCGCCGAAGCACCGAGCAGCTTCGATCCATACATAGATCCGGCCCTGAACTCCGTAGCCCAAGTCTACGACGAGCTCTTCGAGTTTCTGCCCGGCAAGGGCGACGGATCTCAGCCCGTGCTCGTGCCGGCGCTGGCCAGCTCGTGGTCGGTCAGTCCAGACCATCTGACTTACACCTTCCACATACGACCTGGCGTTCGATTCTCCAATGGCCAGCCTTTGACTGGTGAAGACGTCGTCTTCTCATTGAAACAAGCCGAGTCGCCGGCAGCCCTTGGATATACGATCACAAAGACATGGACGAAAATATCCCTCGCTGGGCCGATGACGGTGAAGCTCCAACTGAGCAAGCCCCAATCTGCGCTGCCCGAATTGATGGCGGTGTTCTCGTTCGCAATCGTTCCAAAGAACGTCTGGGAACATGAGGGCGCCAAGGTCTTCGGGCTGCATCCGATTGGCACCGGACCGTTCATGGTGAAGAGTGCGACTCCGGGCTTCACAAAGATCACGGAGGTGCGCAACCCCTACTATTGGCGCTCCGGCGAGCCCTATCTGAACGAACTCGTCTTCAATCAAGTCGAAAGCGACAATGCTCGCATACTTGGGGTGCGCTCGGGTGCGGCTACGATCGCTCAGGGCATTCCCTACGCCCAGGTTGCCTCGCTCGAGAAAACCCCGGGAGTGAAGATGCTGGTAGGGCCTGAGTGGGGTGCTACAGACAACCTCTTCAACAGGGCGAAGGCACCCTTCAACGAGGTCAATGTACGTAAGGCACTGATGTACGCCACGCCCCGCGAAGAAATCATCAAGGCGGTGTACAAGGGCATCGGCACGCCTGCCAACAGCATGTGGGGGAAGGTCAAGTACTGGGATCCCAATGTCCCTCTCTATCCGTATGACCTAGCTAAGGCAAAGGAACTGCTCAAGGCCTCGTCGGTGCCGAACGGCTTCAATATGACGATCAACATTGCCGACGGCGAAACCGAGGGGGAACTCCTGGCGTCGATCCTGCAGAGCTCGTGGGCACAGATCGGAGTGCATGCGACTATCCAGTCCATCTCGGCGGCTACTCTATTCACAGACTTCTTCGCCGGCAAGTATCAGTTCTTGGTCCTTGCGCCCGAAGACGGTCTCCTCACTGGCGACGATCCCAGCGCCGCGAGCGGCTACTTTGAAAGCCCGGAAGCTGGCTATGGTCCTCCCGCCGGCCCCAAAATCGTGGGGCTGCTGAGAAAGGCCACGACTTCAACCGGCGAAGCGCTGAGGACTAAGTTGTTTGGTGAACTGCAGTACGACTCGTACTTCCAAGAACCTGTCGCGCAAGTGATCGTCAATCTGGTGACGCTGAACCTCGTGAGCAACTCGCTACATGGCTTTCAAGTGCTGCCCAACTCGTTCACGCGTATGGAGCTGGCGTGGGTGCAGAAATGAGATCGTGTCGGCGAAGCCAGGACCGATAGAGCGAAAAGGAACGACGCGATGCTCAAGTACGTCGGCCTGCGGCTCCTACAGGCGATCCCGGTGCTTTTCGGCATCACGATCGCGAGCTTCATCCTGATTCACCTCGTGCCCGGGAACCCAGCCCGCATCCAGCTGGGTCCTCGGGCAACGGCGGTGGCGGTGCGCCAGCTGGACCGTAGGCTCGGCTTGGACCGTCCGCTGCTGAGCCAATACATCACGTTCCTGACCGGTGCGGTGCACCTTAGCTTCGGTGAATCGCTTGCATTCCATCAGCCCGTCGGTGGCCTGATCAGGTCCAAGGTTGGCGCGACCACGCTGCTGATGCTCTACAGCTTCCTCATAAGCCTTCTGCTCACGATCCCCTTTGCCCTGCTGGCGGCAGTCAAACGTGAGCGGGCAGCCGACCACGCGATCCGAATCGTCGGCATGACCCTCTTTGTGATGCCAGTGTTCTGGCTCGGCCTGCTGCTCGCGCTCGTGTTCGGGCTCGAGCTCGGCTTGTTGCCGACCGGCGGCTACGGCAGTGGTTTCGGCGGTGCGCTGCGCAGCCTCACGCTGCCGGCGGTGACGCTGGGGTTGGTGATGGCGCCGTTGTTCCTGCGCTCATTGCGCGCGAGCGTGATACAGACGCTCGACGCTGGCTTCATCGAGGCGGCCAGGGCGCGTGGTTTCTCAGAGCACCGAGTGCTCTTCCGCCACTGCCTGCGCAACGCCTCGATCTCGACCGTGACAGTCATCGGACTGACCATGGGGGCGCTGGTCAGCGGCACGGTTGTGGTCGAAAACGTCTTTGCGATCCCCGGCCTTGGCACCTTGCTCGTCTCCTCGGTTTCCGCGCGCGACTTTCCCACGATTCAAGGACTCGTGGTGGTGCTGGCGCTGGCCGTCGTCCTGATCAATCTCCTGACCGACTTGGCTTACGCAGCGATCGACCCGCGGGTACGGCTATGAGTACGGCCGTCGCACTGCAGGACGTCGGACTTCCCGGAGCGACCGTTGACGGCGGCCAGAGTAGGCGAGGTCTGGGTGTCGCGCTGTGGGCGGGGATCGCGATCATCGCAGTGGCGGTGCTTGCGACTGTGTTTGTGAGGATCACGGGGGTCGGCAATCCCGACCAGCTCAGCCTCGTCAAAGCGCTCGAAGCGCCTTCGCTTTCGCATCCATTCGGCACTGACGCGTTGGGGCGGGACGTGTTTGTGCGCACCGTCTATGCGACCGGCCTGGATCTCCAGGTTGGGCTCGTTACGACGATCGTGCCGCTCGTGATCGGCATGGTGCTGGGTCTGGTGTCTGGCTTCTTCGGCGGCTGGGTGGATGCGGTCGTTATGCGCGTGATGGACGCGCTGCTTGCGTTCCCGTTCATCGTGCTGATCATCGCGTTCGTGACGATCTTCGGCGTCGGCCTGACCGGCGTGTACGTTGGCTTGACGATCGCCAGCCTGCCTGTCTTTGCGAGGCTAACGCGCGGGGAGATGCTGGTGTTGCGCGAGCAGCAGTTCATGATGGCTTCTCGGACGCTGGGCTACTCCAACCGGCGGATCATCTTCAAGCACGCACTGCCGCATCTGATCCGGCCCAACCTGATCTACTCGCCGTCAAACATGCTGGGCAACGTCTTGACGCTGGCGGCGCTCTCCTACCTGGGTCTGGGGGCGCAGCCGCCCACGCCCGAGTGGGGAGCGATCATCGCAGGCGGACAGGACTACCTGCTGACCTCGTGGTGGATATCTACCCTGCCGGGCATCTTCGTTGTGATCGTCGGCATCGGCTTCAGCCTCACCGGCGAGGGACTGGCCGAGCTGCTGCGAGCCCGGACGGGATGAGCGAGATGCCGCACATGCAGACCGAGACCACATCGACGGACCTTCCCACCGCGACCGGCGAAGCGCCGATCCTTGCCGTCGAGGGCTTGCGGGTCGAGTTCTCAAGCGACCAGGGCGTTGTGCGTGCGGCGACCAATGTGCGTTTCAGCGTGCCTCACGGGCGGACATTGGGGATAGTGGGCGAATCGGGCTGCGGCAAGAGCGTGACGCTGCGTGCACTATGCGGGCTTGTGCCTGAGCCGGGCAGGATCGTGGCAGGCACCGTCGAGGTGGAAGGCGTGAGGTATCACTCGGGCAAGGAGCTCGCGAGCTTGCGAGGCGAGAAGCTCTCGATGATCTTCCAGGACCCGGCGAGCAGCCTAAATCCGGTGCACACGATCGGCGCGCAGGTGAGCGAGGTGCTGCGGGTGAAGCTCGGCCATTCGCGCAGGGTGGCACGGGCTGAGGCGATCGATCTGCTTGGGCATGTGGGGATTCCGGAGCCTGCGCGGCGGATGGCCGCCTATCCGCACGAGCTTTCCGGCGGGATGCGCCAGCGGGTGATGATCGCGATGGCGATCGCATGTCGTCCGCGGGTGCTGCTGGCCGATGAGCCCACGACGGCACTCGACGTAACGACTCAGGAGCAGATCTTGAAGCTGCTGCTTCGCCTGCAAGACGAATCGGGGATGGCGATCGTCCTCGTCACGCACGACCTCGGCGTGATCGAAGAGTTCTGCGATGAGGTGGCTGTGATGTACGCGGGATACGTGGTTGAGCGCGGGTCGATCGAGGAGCTCGTGAGCTCTCCGAAGCATCCCTACACACGTGGGTTGATGGCGGCGATGCCGCAGATCGACGCGAAATCGCTGCCGGAGGTGATCGTGGGCCAGCCCCCCGACCTGGCGACGCTGCTGCCAGGCTGTCCCTACGCCCCGCGCTGCCCGCAGGTCAGAGAGGAGTGTCCGCAGGTCGACATGGAGGCGATGACAGTCACGCGCTGTGCGTGCCCTTTCGTTGGCCCGTCGGGCGAGGAGGCCGCGATCCTCGGAGTTGCGAGCAGAGAAGATGAGAAGGCCGGCCTATGAACGAAGTACCACAGACATCTCAGTCGGTCTTCACGCCCGCATCCGGCGAGGGTGAGCAGCAGGAGGCACCGGTCCTGAAGATCGAGGGCCTGCGCAAGGAGTTTGCGAAGCGCTCGCTGGCCGATCTGCTTGCCAAGCGCGACGGTGTGCGCACGCTCGCGCTTGACGACGTGTCGCTCTCGATCGCTCCTCGTGAGGCGCTGGCGCTGGTGGGGGAGTCGGGATCGGGCAAGACGACGCTTGCTCGGAGCCTGGTGAGGCTGGTGGACCCCGACGCCGGCAGCATCGAGTTTCACGGCAGCGACATCCTGAAGTGCTCGCGCGGCGATCTTTCGTCGATCCGCCGCCGGATTCAGCTGATCTACCAGGATCCCTACAGCTCGCTGAACTCTGCGATCAAGATCGGCGATGCGATCATCGAACCGGCGCTCG
Source organism: Solirubrobacteraceae bacterium (assembly GCA_036008645.1). Classification (GTDB taxonomy): domain Bacteria; phylum Actinomycetota; class Thermoleophilia; order Solirubrobacterales; family Solirubrobacteraceae; genus Palsa-744. The sequence goes on along the minus strand of DASYNI010000002.1, from coordinate 387,631 downwards.
TGCATCACCTGGTTGACAAGGCTGGCGCGGCATCGAGGCTGGAGGAGCTGCTGGGCCACGTTGGTCTGGGCCCCACGCTCGCCAGGCGCTATCCGCGCGCTCTGTCAGGAGGTCAGCGTCAGCGGGTGGCGATTGCGCGTGCGCTGGCCGCCGAGCCGGAGATTCTGATCGCCGATGAGGCTGTCAGCGCACTCGACGTGTCGGTGCAGGCGCAGGTGATCAGGCTGTTCGCGAGGCTGCGGGCGGAACTGGGCCTGACGCTGATCTTCGTCTCTCACCAGCTCGCGACGGTCGCCCAGCTGTGTGAGCGGGTGGCGATCATGTACCGTGGCCAGCTCGTGGAGCTGGGCCCTACGGCCGAGGTCTTTGCAAGACCGCGTCACGGGTACACCGCGGCGCTGATCGGAGCCCATCCCGGAGGGCGCCGTCTGCGCGCGCGTATGAACGGCGCGGCGGCTCCATCGCCCGCGCCTTCGCTGCAGAAGCCCGGCTGCCCGTTCCAGCATCGATGTGCTTTCGCCGCGGAGATCTGCGCTCATGAGACACCGCCTCCTGTGTTGATCGCGCCCGGGCATGTGGCTAGGTGCCATGTCTTGCCTCACGATCTCGATCTCGCCGCGAGCGCTGGCGTCAGAGGGCGCGATACGCCGGCCTGAGAAGGCAACCGTGCCGCTGGTTCGCACCGCCGCCGATCTAAAGACGTCAGAGTGGTGTGGCGATTATACTAAACAGTTGTTTAGGAAATCGCATGGCCGTGCGCAAGGCGCCAGCTCTGGGAAGTTGCCCGCGGCCGGGATCGAAGGAGATCGCATGAGTGGGACCTTGTCCGGCAAGCGCGCGCTTGTCACCGGTGCGTCGTCGGGGATCGGCCTGGCCACCGCAAAGCTGTTCGTGGAGCAGGGGGCGCTGGTCTTCGGGCTCGACCGGCGCTGGAGCGCGTTCGCCGATAGCATCGAGTGTCTTGAGGGTGACATCACCATCGGTGCTGATGTGAGTGCTGCCGTGGAGCGGGCCGCCGGAGATCGGGGCCTTGACATTCTCATCGCCAACGCCGGCGTTCACTTCTCAGACGATTGGCTGACGGCAGACCCAGAGGCTTGGGCTTCTTTGATCGACGTCAACCTGACTGGCGTGATGCGCTGCTTCCAAGCTGCCGGGGCGAACATGGTTGCCCACCGGCGCGAGGGTCGCTTGCTGGCGACCGCATCGGTGGCGGGCCTGCGCTCGTTCATCGATTCCGCGGCATATTGTGCGAGCAAGGCGGGTGTGATCTCGCTTGTCAAGTCCGCGGCGCTTGCATTTGCGGAGCACAGGATCACAGCCAATGCGGTGGCGCCGGGCAACGTCGAGACCCAGATGCAGACCGACGCCAACCGGCAGTTGGCAGCGGCGCAGGGACGGACGCCCGAGGATCTCATCGCCGAGGCCAACGCAGCGACGCCGCTTCGGCGGATGGCACGTCCTGAGGAGATCGCCGCGACGTTCCTCTATCTCGCCTCCGACGCCGCGGCCTACGTCACCGGCGAGACGATCTGCGTTGATGGCGGGATGCTGCTCGTCTAGCGCAGTCGGCCCGCCTGCTGAGGAGATTGCTGGCGGCTGTCCTTACGCCAGTTGAGCTTGCTTGCACAGGTTCGATTGCATCCCCCGCACGCCGGGCGTAAGCGCGAGCACCGATCCGGCCAGCGGGAGCTCGGCCAGCTGCTGCGCCGAAAGCTTGTGCCTGGTCGTGGTGATGTAGAGGGTGTCGAGATCCGGGCCGCCGAACGCCGGGCAGGTGGCATGGGGCACCGGAAGCGCGATCTGCTCCTCCAACGTGCCCTGCGGGCTGTAGCGCCGCAGCGCACCCCCGCCAAACAGGCACACCCACACGCCGCCCTCCGCGTCGACTGTGAGGCCATCTGGCAGCCCATCGTCGGGGTCGATCTCGGCGAATGTGCGGCGATCGGAGATCGAGCCGTCCCGGCCGTCGAAGTCGAAGAGGTCGATGCGTTGGGTGGTGCTGTCGATGAAGTACATGCGCTGCTCGTCTGGGCTCCAGCCGATCCCGTTTGAGATTGTCGTGCTCTCGATGACCAGGAGCAGGCCGTGCTCGGGGTCGAGCCGGTAGAGCCCTGCGGCACCCGGCTCACGCGTCTTTGACATCGTGCCGGCCCACACCCGTCCCTGCGGGTCGCAGCGGCAGTCGTTGAAGCGGTTCTCGGGCAGGTCGTGCTCTACGCCGGCAATCGTGCGCGGCACGGCGTCCCCGTCGATCAGGCGCAAATCGTGATCGACGGCAACGATTAGGGCCTCATCGCCGCAGAGCATGACCGCGCCCGCTTCGCCGTCCATGCGTCGCGTGTTGACGCGTCCGCTCTGCGGGTGCCAGGCATGCACGAGCCCCTGCAGGATGTCCACCCGCAGCAGCTCCTGGGTCTGCTCACGCCAGACCGGCCCCTCGCCGAGCAGATCCTGGCTTGTCAGTGCGACCTCGACCTGACCCCGCCCGCCGGCGGACTCAGAGCCCATCGATTGCCGTCCACTGCCTGGTCTCGGCCGATCGCAAGGCGGCGGCGGCGACCTCGGCAACTCGCAGACCGTCCTCGAATGACGGGCCGACCGTGCTGGCCTGGGTGGCGATCGCAGAGAGCGCCTGCCCGATCCCGAGCGTGAACGCGTCCCGGTAGCCGACGCCCTGCCCGGGCACGCCGGCAAAGCGCTCGGAGCCGGGCTGGATACCGCCACCCACAAGCACGCGCTTAAAGCCGTTGCTCGGATCGTCGGGATCTCCGCTCAGCACCTCTATCTCGTTGCTGCGCTCCCATGAGAAGCGGATTGCGCCGCGCTCGCCAATCAGGTCGAAGCCGAGGTCGCACTTGTGGCCGCGCATCGCCCAGCTTGCCTCGATCACGCCGGAGGCGCCGCTGCTGAACTCGACGAGCATCATTGCGGCGTCGTCGAGCTCCGCGGCCTCCTGGGGGCGGGCGACGAGCTGCCTGGTCATCGCGCTGACGGCGCTCACATCGCCACAGAGGCTGCGCGCGACGTCGGTGACGTGCGAGCCCAGATCGCCGAGCGCGCCGGCGCCTGCGGCCGCGCGGGTGGTGCGCCAGCCCATCGAGTGGGAGGGGTCGGCGGCGTAGTCCTGGAGCATCCAGCCGCGGAAGTGCTGGATCGCCCCGATCTGCCCGCTGCCGACCAGCTGCTGCGCCCAGGCGATCGCGGGCCAGAGGCGGTAGTAGAAGCAGACCTGCGCGAGCTTTGGCGAGCCCTCGGCGGCCGCGCACATCTCGCGTGCACCGGCGAGGTCGTTGGCCAGCGGCTTCTCGCAGATCACGTGCTTGCCGTGGGCGAGCGCGTCGATCGCGATCTCCGCGTGCAGCGAGTTAGGCACGCACACGTCGACGACGTCGATGTCATCGCTCCGCGTGATCGCCTTCCAGTCGTGCTCGAATCGCTGCCATCCCCACAGGCGCTGCAGCGCCTGGCCGCGTGCAGCCTCGGCGTCAGCGACCGCGATCAGCGACACCTCGCGCGGGCCCTCGGGAAACGTGCCCGCCACGCACCGGTACGCAGCGCTGTGAACCGCGGCGATGTAGCCGGCGCCGACGATTCCGACTCGCACCTGATCTGCGCTCAACTGTGCACCTCCTGGCCGCCGGCGCTCGCCTGCGGGATTGGTTGACGTGTGCCGGAGGCGGCCGATGCGAGCACTGCGTCGCATATCAGCGCGCACCGGTAGCCGTCCTCAAAGGTTGCTCCGTGCGGGGCCACCGGCCACGCGTCGGCGGCGGCGCCGAGGAAGTGGCGCAGCTCGTGCACAAAACTGTCTCCCCAGCCGATCCCGTGGCCGCGGGGCCACCACATCTGCAGGAACGGGTGCTCCGGCGCGGTCACCTCGATCGTGCTGGTCCTGCCGTCCCTGGAGAGCGTGAGCTCGTTCACGCGCTGCACCGCAAAGCGCAACGAAGCGCGTGTGCCGTCGATCTCGATCCCGCTGTCGAGCACGTGCCCGGGTGTGGCGCGCGTGGCCTCCAGCACGCCGATTGCGCCCTGCGCGAACTCCATCGTGCAGACCACCGCATCATCGACGTCCACTGTCACACCGTGACGCTCGGGCGTCCAGGTGCGCGTCAGCGCGTCGACGCTGGTCGGCTCGCCGAGCAGGTAGCGGGCGAGATCGATGTGGTGGGCCAAGACGTCGCCGACCACGCCGCTGCCAGCGCTCTGTGCCTGCAGGCGCCATGCCGTCTCGGGACTCTCCGGATCGGCGCCGGAGGAGAGCAGGAAGCGCGAGCGGAAGTGCAGCGGCTCCCCGATCTCGCCCGCCTGGATCATCTCCCACGCGAGCCTGATCGCGGGAAAGAAGCGGTAGTTGAATGCGCACATGTGCACGACCTCCGCCTGCCGGGCGGCGGCGAGCATCGCGTGCGCCTCGGTGGCGGTTCGCGCCAGCGGCTTCTCGCAGAGCACGTGCTTGCCCTGCTGCATCGCGGCGATCGTGGGCTCGGCGTGCAGCTCGTTGGTCGCTGCGTTGACGAACAGCTGGATCTCAGGGTCCGCGACCATCGTGCGCCAATCGGTGCTCTGCTGGCGCCAGCCATAGCGGCGCTGCATCCCCTCCAGTCGCTCACGGTTGCGGCCGCAGATGGTGTGCAGTTGCGGCAGCGCGGCCGGGTGCTCCTCGAGCGTGCGCAGCAGGTAGAGCGCGCGCGAGTGGGCCTGGCCCATGAAGGCGCTGCCCAGCAGACCGACGGCGAGCGTGGGGGTGGCGCCGGTACTCATCGGGCGGCCAGCGCGCTGGCTGCGTGGGCGAAGCCTGCGCCAGCCAGCACCTGGAGGCTGGAGGCGATGTCATCGAGCGGGCTGCCGGTGCCGGGCACGCGGTCCTGCTCGATCGTCGCAAAGCCCTCGTAGCCGGCGGCCGTGAGCCGGTCTGCCACGGCGGCGAAGTCGACCACGCCCTCGCCGATGGGGCAGAACACGCCGGCTGCAAGCGCATCCCAGAAGCTCATCTTCTGAGCTCGTGCCTGCTCGAGCACCTCGCCGTCGATGTCCTTCAGGTGCATGTGCACGATGCGATCGCGGTACTTATCGAGCGCGGCTGCCGCGTCGATACCCGCCAGCGCGGCGTGCCCCGTGTCCAAGCAGAGCCCGAGCTCGGTGTCGGCGAGCAGCCTGTCGATCTCGTCCTCGAACTCGACGAAACCGCCCGCATGGGGATGGAACGCGGGCGTCAAGCCATAGGAGGTCGCGATCTCGGCGATCCTGTGCGCGCAGTCGAGCATGCCGCGCCACTGCGGCTCGGTGAGCCGCCGCGCTTCTGCGCTGCGGCCGAAGCTCGCGCCGCGCTCCTCGCTGACGCGGTCGATGATCACGAGCACCCTGCCCTGTGCCGCGGCAATCGCGCGGCAGGCGCGTTGCGCGATCTGGAGGATCCGCGGGTGCTCGGCAGGGTCGTGCAGGTCCTCGAACACGAAGGAGCCGACTGCACTCAGCTTGCGATGGGCAAGCTCGGTCCGCAGTGTGTCGGCGTCCTCCGGCAAATAGCCGACGGGGCCGAGCTCCAGGGCGCCGAGTCCGGTGGCGGCGATCTCGTCGAGCACCGTGTACCAAAGCGGGTTGGAGGGCGCCTCGGCGAAGTCGACGCCCCAGCTGACCGGGCCCGTGGCGAGCTGGACTGCAGTGGATGTCATAGAGGGTCCTTGCTCCTTCAGTAGCGTCTTTGAACCTTGGCCGCCTCCAGATGCGCGGCGGCCACCTGCTGTGTTGCGGGATCGGTCGAGACCTCGGCCACGCCTATGTCCCAGAAAGCGCCGCTGTCGAGCAAACTGCGGCCGAACTCCGTGGGGCAGACGATCACGGTGCTCTGACTTCCCTCACGCGCCTGCAAAAGCGCGGCCGAGAGCTGCTCGCCGTTCTGTGCCAGCACGCTTGCACAGCCGAAGCTCTTGGCGTTGGCCAGGAAGTCGACGCCCACCCGCTCCCCGATCGGTAGCCGGGCGCCATCCTCTCGGCCGCGGAACTCGTTGCCCGCGGTGGATCCGGCCTTGCCCAGCGCCAAGCGGCTGATCGACTGGTAGCCGCCGTTGTCGAGCAGCAGTACGGTGATCTTCAGGTGCTCCTGGGCGGCGGTGAACAGCTCGGTCGGGTTCATCAGGTAGGTGCCGTCGCCGATCACAACGAATACCTCTGGCTCCGGCCCGACGTGCATCCGCACGCCCAGGCCAGCGGGGATCTCGTGGCCCATGCAGGAGAAGCCGAACTCGATGTGGGTGAAGGATCCGGGTGGCGTCTGCCAGAGCTTGAGCAGGTCGCCAGGCTGCCATCCGGCGGCGGCGATCACCCAGTCACCGGGCTGCACGGACTCGTTGAGCGTCTGCAGCACCTCGCCTTGTCCCATCCGCTCCTGCGGACGGGGGGCGATGTCCTGCATCAGATCCTCGCGCCAGGCGTGCACCCGCGCCACGATCGTCTCGTGGTAATCGCTGCGCTCCGGGCGCGCGCCCTGGTCGAGCTGTTGCGTCAGCGCCGTGAGTGCTTCCCGCGCGTCTGCGACGATCGGCGTGCTGGAGAGCTTGTATGCGTCGGTGGCGTTGACGTTGATGCCGACGAAGGCGACGTCCGGGTTCTGGAAGAGCGAGTGCGAGGCGGTGGTGAAGTCGCTCAACCGCGTGCCGACGCAGATCACCACGTCCGCCTCGGCTGCGACTGCGGTGGCCGCACGGGTGCCGTTGACGCCGATGCCGCCCAGCAGCCAGTCGCAGTCGCTCAGCGAGCCCTTGCCGGCCGAGGTCTCCGCGACGGGCACTTCAAAGGCTTCTGCGAAATCTCGCAGCTGCTGCTCGGCAGCCGAGTAGCGCACGCCACCGCCCGCGATCAGCAGCGGCCGCTGCGCGCCGCGCAGTAACTCCACGGCCCGCTCCAGCTCGGCCTGCGCCGGCGGACGGCGCGTCACCGACCAGATCCGCGGCGCGAAGAAATGAGCCGGGAAGTCGAACGCCTCGCCCTGCACGTCCTGGTGCAGGGAGATTGTGACCGCGCCGGTTTCGGCGGGGTCGAAGAGCACCCGCATCGCCTCGGGCAGGGCTGTGAGCAGCTGCTCCGGGCGGCTGATGCGGTCGAAGAAGCGGCTCAGCGGCCTGAAGGCGTCGTTGACGGTCGTGTCGGCTTCGCTTGCGTGCTCGAGCTGCTGCAGCACCGGTCCCTGGAAGCGGTTGGCGAAGGTGTCGGACGGCAGCAGCAGCACCGGCAGGCGGTTGGCGGATGCGGTCGCTGCGCCGGTCAGCATGTTGGTGGAGCCGGGGCCGATCGAGGCGGTGCAGGCGAGCGTTTGCATGCGCCTGCTCGCCTTTGCATAGCCGAGCGCGGTGTGGACCATCGCCTGCTCGTTCTTGGGCTGGTAGAGCGGCAGCTCGGCGCCCTCCTGGGAGATCGCCTGGCCCACGCCGGCGACGTTGCCGTGGCCGAAGATGCCGAAGATCGCCGGGATCGCGCGCTGCGCCTGCCCGTCGCGCTCGGTGAACTGCTGCTGCAGGAAGCGCACGAGCGCCTGGGCGGCTGTGAGCCTTACGGTCTGCTCCGCGCCGGCCGGGGCGGCGGATCTGTCTGGCGATGTCATTGGGCTGTCCATCCTCCGTCGATGATCAGGCTTGTTCCGGTCATGAGTGAGGCTGCGGGGCTGGCGGCGAAGAGCACGGCCTCGGCGACGTCCTCGACGGTCGCGAAGCGGCCAGCCGGGATCTGCGCGAGCAGGGCCGGACCCACCACGGGATCGTCGAGCTGGGCGGCGGTCATCGCGGTGCGCACGAAGGTGGGCGCGACCGAGACCACCCTGATGTGCTCCGGCGCAAGCTCAACGGCCAGTGCCTTGGTCAATCCCTCGATTGCATGCTTTGTGGCGCAGTAGACCGAGCGCAAGCGCGCGCCGACGTGACCCATCTGCGAGGAGATCAGCACGATCGCTCCGCCTTCGTGCATCTGACGCGCCGCCGCCTGGGCGGCAAAGAAGGTCGCGCGCACGTTGAGGTCGAAGAGCCAGTCGTAGGTCTCCTCCTCGACGTCGAGGAACGGTTGCGGCCGGTTGGCGCCGGCGCTTGAGATCAGCACGTCGATCTGGCCAAGTGCCCTGATCGCCTTGCGCAGGCAGGCCGTCTCGGTCACGTCGCACTGGACCTGCTCGCTCTGCGCCCCCGCTTGGATGACTTGCTCGGCAACCTGCTCGAGCTCTGGCAGGGAGCGGCCGAGCACGATCACCCGTGCGGCGCCGGCGGTGGCGGCGCGCAATGCGCAGGCGGCGCCGATGCCGCGGCTTGCGCCGGTGACGAGAACCGTCTTGCCCGCCAGCGATGGCTCCTGTCCGCCGGCCTTGGAGACTTGCGGTCGAAGGTCGGCGTGTGTCTGTGGGCGGGTGGCGGCGGCCATTGTCATTGGGTGGACGTGCTCTGGGCGATGCTCTGCAGCCGGTGGGTGGCGGTGAGAGCGTGTCCCTCCAACATCTCGGCGTGCGAGATCGCCGCGACGGCCGGTGCGACTCGTTGCGTGCCCTCGGTGGTCAGCCGCTGCCAGGTGCAGGTCTTCAGGAACTTGCCTACCCATAGACCTCCGGTGTAGCGCGCCGCGCGCTGCGTTGGAAGCACGTGGTTAGTGCCCACGGCCTTATCGCCGTAGGCGACGGTCGCCTCGCGCCCGAGGAACAGCGAGCCATAGTTGCGCAGCTGCTGCCTGTAGGTATCAAGCAGCGACTCATCCACCTGCACCTCCAGGTGCTCGGAAGCGATCTCGTCTGAGAACGCGATTGCCTCATCGTGGCTGCCCACGATCGCGACCGAGCCATGCGCCTCCCAGGCGGCGCCTGCGACCTCGCGGGTGGGGTAGGTGGGAAGCAGCCGCTCGATCTGCTCGAGCACCGCCTCGCCTAGAGCGCGGTCGGTGCTGATCAGCACTGCGGGGGAGGTGGGGCCGTGCTCGGCCTGGCCGAGCAGGTCGAGCGCGACCAGCTCCGGATCGGCGGTGTGGTCGGCGATGATCAGCACCTCGGTGGGCCCGGCGAGCAGGTCGATTCCGGCCTGGCCGAAGAGCTGGCGCTTGGCCTCGGCGACGTAGGCGTTGCCGGCGCCGACGATGATGTCGGCGGGCGGGATGTCCTCGATGCCATAAACCATCGCGGCCAGCGCCTGCACGCCGCCGAGCGCGAGGATCTCGTCCGCGCCGGAGGTGGACATCGCGTAGAGCATCTCCGGGTGGATGCCGGCGCCGGCGCGTGGGGGTGCGCATGCGACCACGCGATCGACCCCTGCGACCTTCGGCACGATCACTGTCATGAACGAGGAAGCGAGCATCGGATAGCGCCCGCCGGGGACGTATGAGCCCACGGTCTGGACCGGGATGTGGCGGTGGCCCAGCGTGACGCCCGGCAGCGTTTCGACCTCCAGGTCCTGCATGGTCGCACGCTGCGCCTGCGCGAAGCCTCTTACTTGCGCCTGCGCGAAGGAGATGTGCTGCTTGAGCTCCTCGTCGACCTCGTCTGCTGCGCGCGCGATCGTGTCCCGATCGACCTTGAAGCTGGCCGGATCCCATTTGTCCAGCTCGCGCGAGTAGTGCCGGATCGCTTGCTCGCGGTCGCGCTCGATGCGGCTCAGCATCTCCGAGACGGTGTCGCGAACCTGAGCTGTGACCTGCTCGCTGTAGAGCGGAGCCTGCTTGAGATATTCGATCACGAGAGCTGCATCTCCTGAGAGTCGTGGTTGAGGATGTCGCGCATTCGGCGGGCGGCGGAGTCGACCGCGCCGGCGCAGAGGCGAGCGTCGGTGCCGAGCACAAGGATGCTCGCGCCATGTGCGAGCTCGGCGGTGTCGCCATCGAGCGCGCCGGCGAGCCCGAAGACCGTGCCGGCGGCGCTCACCGCCTCGCGGATCTCTGACACCGCCTCGCGCATCTGCTGGGAGCCGGTGTCAAGCGGACTGCCGACCGCGAACGAGAGATCCGAGGCGCCGATCACGACCGCGTCGACGCCGTCGACTGCGGCAATCTCGCCCGCGTTGCGGCGGCCCTGCTGGCTCTCGATCTGCACCCACAGCGAGGGAGTCGCCCGTGGAGCCTCCGTCGTGCGTCTGCGCAGCGAAAGGCGCCGGGGGCCAAAGCCCCGCTCTCCGTCCGGCGGGTGTCTGGTCAGCCTCACCGCGGCCTCTGCGGTTGCAGCCTGGCGAACGTCGGCGAGCACCACGCCGTCGACCCCTGCGTCGAGCATCTTTGTCATCAGAAGATGGTCCTCCGCCGGGATGCGCACGAGCACGTAGGCGCCGGCGGCCTGGGCGCCGATCATGATCTCCTGAGCGTCGCGCGGTCCAAGCGCGGCGTGCTCAAGGTCGATCCAGATCAGGTCGAACGGCTCTGCCAGCAACTCCGCGATGCCTGCGCCGGGCAGCGTGACGGTCGTGCCGGCGAGGGGTTGGCGCGCCAGCACGGCCTCCTTCAACGAGCCGCTCATGTTCCAGGCCCCGTCTGCGCCAGGGGCTGTTGTGCGGACTGCCCGTCGCTCTGCAGGCGTGGGTGCAGAAGCGAATCCGGGTTGGCGACATCGCTCGGAGTGCGGCCCTGCAGGACGTCTAGCACCGAAGCGGTCGCTCGTCGCGTCATCTCCGCGATCGAGCGGTCGCTGAGACCGCCTACGTGGGGCGAGAGCACAACGTTGCGCAGCGAGAGCAGCGGTGAGGACGCCGGCGGTTCCTTGTCGAAGACGTCGAGCGCGGCAGCGCGCAGCTTGCCGGCCTCGAGCGTATCGATCAGCGCCTGCTCGTCGATCACCGCGCCGCGCGCGGTGTTGACGAGTACCGCGTCGTCGCGCATCAGGTCAAGCTCCCGCTTGCCGATCAGCTGATGGGTCGAGGGCAGCAGCGGCGCGTGGATCGACACCACATCGCTTTCTTCCAGCAGGGTGTCGAGCGGCACGCGCGTTGCGCCGCTTGTGTGCTCCTGCTCGGCCGGGTCGCTGAAGAGCAGGCGCACGCCGAATCCCGAGAGGCGCTCGCCGACGAGTCGTCCGATCTGGCCATAGCCGACCAGGCCGACCGTTGCTCCTGCGAGCTCCCACGGGGTGTGGGTGCCGGTGCGATTCCATTCACCGCGCCGGATCGCTTCGTCGTGCTCGGAGATTCGCCTGATCGCGGCAAGCATCAGCGCGATCGCGTGATCGGCCACGGCGCGCTCGTTGGCTCCCGGGGTGATCGTGACCACGATCCCGAGTCGGCTGGCCGTCTGCAAATCGATCGAATCCACGCCCACACCGACGCGGGCGATCACGCGCAAACGGGGACAGGATTCCAGCACGCTTGCATCGAATGGGTCGGTGCTGACGATCGTGCCGGCGGCCTCGCCAGCGAGGGCCAGCAGCTGCGAGGGGCTGCGGGCGCCGAGCTTCGGCTCGAGCCTGACAGTGCAGCCTGCGCCCGTCAGGGCGCCGCCTATATGCGGGTCCTCGACGTCGTAGTCGGGCCAGGTGATGAGGACTTCGGGATGTTCTTCGTCCATCAGTGTGGTTGCGACCGTTCGCGCACATAGACATTCAATCACTAGATGTCCAGGTTGTCAAGGAGGCGCTCTCTCGACAACAGTGCCCGTTCGTGCTCGTCTCAGATCATCGTGGCGCCGCCATCGACACTCAGTGCCTGGCCGGTGATCTGGCTGGCGTTCGCGGACGCGAGGAAGGCAATCGCATCGGCGATGTCCTCGGGCTGCTGGAACTCTCCGAGCGGGATCTGCTCAAGCCAGCGTGTCAGCGTCTGGTTGGGGTCCTCACCGAGCGTCCGCCTGCGCCACTCCAGCTCACCCTGGATCATCTCGGTCTTGATCACGCCCGGACAGACCGTGTTCACGCGGATCTCCGGCGCCAGTTCGAGCGCCAGCGCACGGCTCAGATTGAGCACCCCCGCCTTCGCAGCGCAGTAATGGGCGGTCAGCTTCTGCCCTCTGCGTCCGACCTGCGAGGAGAGGTTGACGATCGCGCCCGATCCTTTGGCGCGCATGTGCGGGACGACCGCCTGGCAGCAGAGGAAGGTGCCCTTCAGGTTCACGTCGATGACGAGATCCCAATCCTCCTCGGAGAGATCCTCGAACGTGCTGAATGTGGTCACGCCGGCGTTGTTGACCAGTGTGTCGATCGTGCCCCAACGCTCCACGGTCTGCGCGATCGCGGCCTCGATCGATGCCTTGCTCGTGACGTCGCAGGCCAGCGTGATCAGCCGGTCGCCAGTGGTCTCGCCGAGCTTCGCGCTCGCTCGCGTGAGCGCTTCGGGACCGCGGTCGAGCATCGCCACGCGCGCGCCGTCGGCCAACAGGCGGCTCACCGTTGCAAGGCCCAGGCCTCCCGCCCCGCCGGTTACCACTGCGACTGCCTCGTTCTGCGGCATCTGAGCTCCCTCTTGATCGACTGCGGACTTCCGGCTGACCCTCCTACAGGTGATTAGATCACAGCAGGTGATCTGGCGTGGGTGAGGAGGGCGTACACTCAGCCCGGCGCCGTGCGGACGATTGGGCTATGGAGGCCGTCGATCGCGCGGACGAGCGCGCGACGCTGGAGATACCGCAGATCAGACGGATCGTTAGGCGTGAGCGGGAGCTTGGAATCGTCCTCAGCCAGAACGGGACTTCGATCGAGATCGCCCCGCCGACTGTCATCTCGCGCGAGGATCTCGCCGACGGGGTGTCAAGGTTTGAGCGGGCGGTCAGGGAGATCTGCAGCTGACAGGCGAAGATGGGCGTGCGCGCGGCGTGGTCTGCGTCCGTCTGGGGCGCCACCGACAGAGGGCGTCTCTATCCTCGACTCGAGGAGCCGCGCCGCAGCTGCACTCTGTAGGTGTAGCGGCCAGGGTCGAAGTGGCTGACCGCTAGCTCGACCGGCCGCCCCTGCACATCGACGTAGAGACGGTCGATGCGCAGCGCGGGGGCGCCGGCGAGGCTGCCCAGCATGCCTGCGTGCTCCTCGGAGAGGGGCACCGCTGTGATGCTCTGGTGTGCGCCGGCAACGCCGTCGGCGACTATCTCGTCCACGATGCCGACGATCGCGCGACTGGCGATCTCGCCCGTCTTCGCGAGCACCTTGCGTGCAAGCAGCTCACGCCCGACCGCCGGCGGCAGCAAGACCTCGGTGACGCCGAATGCGATGCCCTCGTGGACACGGCGGAAAAGTGCGCTGCTGACTTGGTCGGAGTCGAGCTGCAGGCGGCTCGCGGCACTGACGTCGGCGCGTAGCGAGAGCGGGTGAATCGTCTCACGCGTCGTATCGAGCGAGAGCGCGAGCAGGTCGTCGATCGAGCCGATCGATCGGAAGTAGTGGGTGTTTGGGGCGAGCGTTGTCGCGAAGGTGCCCCGGCCTCGTACGCGAAAGACGAGCCCTTCACTGACGAGCTCCTGCAACGCCCTGCGCACCGTCTGCCTGCTCACGTCATGCAGGTCGCCAAGCTCTGCTTCGGTTGGCAGCTGACGGCCGTTTGCGTAGTCGCCGCGCGCAATCGCCTCCCGCAACTGGGCGGCAAGCTCTCCATATGCGGTCGACTTGAACATGCGCGGACACTCAAGCACACACCACGCCGCTCTTACACGGTCCAGTCGCTCGCCGGCTCGGGGAAGAGCGGTCGGGCCTCGGGCGCCTCGCGCCGGTAGACCATAAAGGTGCGCCTGAACTCGATCACGACCTCGCCACGCTGGTTGACCCCGCGCGAGCGGACCGCCACGATTCCGACGGTGGGCTGCGAGCTGGATGCGCGCGTCTGAAGCACCTCGCTCTCAGCCCAAAGCGTGTCGCCGACGAAGACTGGGGCAGGCAGCTTGATATCCGTCCAGGCGAGGTTCGCGGTCGCGTTCTCGCTCGTGTCAGGCACACTCATTCCAGTGATCAGCGCGAGCGTGAACGTGCTGTTGACGAGCTGTCGTTTGAAGCGCGTTCGGGCGGCGTAGGGCTCGTTGAAATGCATCTGGTTCGTGTTGAGCGTGAGCATCGTGAACCAGGCGTTGTCCGTCTCGGTGATCGTGCGCCCAAGTCGGCTGCGAAAGACGTCGCCGACCTCGAAGTCCTCGAAGAAGCGCCCGCGCCAGCACTTCGGCGCAGCCCCGTTCGCTTCGCTTTCGAGCGCGCCGAGCTTGCTCACTGCGCCCGCCTCTCAGCAGCCGGCGAGTGCAGCGGGCTGGGAGGCTGCTCTGACAGCAGCCGCTTCGCCTGTGCTGCTACGGCCAGGTCGACCATCTCACCGTCGAGCAGCGTTGCCCCTTCCCCGCGGTGCTGGGCGGCCTCGTAGGCCGCGAGCGCTCGCAGCGCCCAGCTGCGCTCCTGCTCGTGTGGGGCGAACGCCGCGTGAACGGCGTCGAGTTGGCTCGGATGTATGCAGAGCTTGCCGCGCAGCCCAAGCGCGCGTGCGAGCGCTGCTTCGCGCGTAAGCCCAGCAGGATCGTCGAGCCGCGTCCACACCCCATCGACCGGCGGCCGCGCGCCGGCGGCCGCGCTGTCGCGCACGAGCTGAGAGCGTGCGAACAGCAGCTCAGTGCCATCGCCGTGCGGTCCAAGGCCGAGATCGACCGCGAGATCGACTGCACCGAGCATGAGTCCCAGCACCTTCGCCGAGCCGGCGAGCGCGAATGCCTCGCGCAGCCCGGCGGCTGACTCGATGAGTGCATAGACGGGCGGGAACTCGTCTGGCAACTGCTGCAGCGCAGCGAGCCGCGCCTTCGGCAGCACGACCGCATCCAGCGGCACACGCGCAACCAGCGAGAGGTCCTTGGCGAAGTGGGGTGTGTCTGCCGCGTTGATGCGCAGCAGCCGCGCCGGTCCGCCGAGCTTGGCGGCGCCTGTCTCCAGGAGCAGGGACTCCGCGGTCGCGCGTGCGTGTGCCTTCTCCTCGTCTGCGACTGCGTCCTCGAGGTCGAGTATCGCTGCGTGGGCTGGGGAGACGAGGGCGCCCCTCGCCCGGCTCGGCTGGGAGGCGGGGACGAAGAGGAACGAGCGCAGCGAGGCAAGCGTGGAGGAGATGGCAGGTCGGGGCATCGCCATACATTTTGGCATATGGCCGGCCAAATACGGGATCAAAGTCTTGACATTCCGGAATCAACGTGCCATTTTAGAGGGAGCTAATCACTAAATGTCATGTCTTTTCCTAAATCAGACAGCCCACTACGGCCAGCCGAGCCGATGACGAAGGCGCCACTCGCGGACGTGCGCGTGATCGCGATCGAGCAGTACGGCGCCGGCCCGTGGGGGAGCATGCAGCTTGCGGATCTCGGCGCCGATGTGATCAAGCTCGAGGACCCTGCGGCGAAGGGAGATGTGGCGCGCTACGTGCCGCCCTTCCAGCACGGTGAGGACTCGTTGTTCTTCGAGAGCTTCAATCGCAACAAGCGCAGCATCTGCCTCGATCTGCGCACACCTGAGGGTGCGTCTGTGCTGCGGCGGCTGGTGCGCGAAGCCGACGCCGTCTACAGCAATTTGCGCGGCGATGGGCCGGCCCACCTTGGAATCACTTACGCGCAGCTGTGCGAGGTCAACCCGCGCATCGTCTGCTGCTCGCTCTCGGGCTATGGCATGAGCGGGCCGCGCGCGGCGGATGGTGCGTACGACTATGTGATCCAGGGGCTCGCGGGATGGATGGCGCTCACCGGCGATCCAGATGGCCCGCCCGCTCGATCGGGCCTGCCGGTGGTGGATCTGGCCGGCGGCTACGTGGCCGCGCTGGCGCTGATGGCCGGCGTGTGGCGCGCCCGCCGCGATGGCGTGGGCTGCGACTGCGACCTGTCTCTGCACGAGACCGCGCTTGCGATGCTGAGCTACCTGGGCACCTGGACGGCGACTGAGGGCTACCGGCCGCAGCGGCAGGCGGAATCGGCGCACCCCTCGGTGGTTCCCTTTCAGGTCTTTGCCACTGCGGACGGCTGGATTGTCGTCGCCTGCCCAAAGCAGAAGTTCTGGCACGCCCTGATCGCCGCGCTGGAGATGCCAGAGCTGGGCGAGGATCCGCGCTTTGCCACGATGGCCGTTCGCCTCGAGCATCGCACCCAGCTGCTCGGGCGCTTGCGAAAGCGCTTTGCCAGCCAGGCCACGGACGAGCTGCTGAGACTTCTCAACGCCGCGAAGGTGCCGTGCGGGCCCGTCAACGACGTGGTCCAAGCGCTGGCCGATCCGCAGGCGATCGCGCGGGGCGCGGTGATCGAGGTCGAGCATCCGCGGCTAGGCAAGATCTTCCAGGTGGCAAGCCCGTTGCGGCTCGACGAGCGCTGGCGGGCCGCTCGGCCCGGTCCTGCGCGCGGCGAGCACACGGCCGATGTGCTGCGCGAGCTGGGCGGCTACGGCGAGGCTGAGATCGCCGCTCTGGCCAAGGCAGGGGTGCTGGGGTTCGCGGACCTCGACGGAGATGGCGCACAAAGCGACCATTCCGCTGTAGAGGGTGTGGCAGGCTGAGAAATGGAGGTTTGCGATGGATGAGCGAGGGACGGCCGTAACCGGGGAGATCGGCGGCCGCGTGGCTCGAGGGTTCGAGCCGGTGGCGGAAGCGTTCGCGGGGAACTTCGCGAACCTCGGCGAGTTGGGGGCCGCGTTTGCCGTCACGCTCGATGGTCGGCCGGTCGTGGACCTCTGGGGCGGCGTTGCCGACAGCTCCTGCGATCGGCCCTGGCAAGAGGACACGATGCAGCTGATCTTCTCGGGAACCAAGGGTCTGACGGCGCTTTGCATGGCGATGCTGATCGACCGGGGACTGGTCGAGCTGGACGACCCCGTCTGCCTTCACTGGCCACAGTTCGCGGCCAAGGGCAAGGAGGCGGTGACGGTGGCGGAGGTCGTCTCTCATCGCGGACGGCTGCCTGCCGTGCGCACTCCCGTGAGCATCGAGGAGATCCTCGATGGGAGCAGAATGGCGACGCTGCTCGCCGACCAGCCCCAGGAGAGAGACCCGCGCGCCGCCTTCATCTACCACAGGCTGACGTATGGATGGCTCTGCGGCGAGATCGTGCGGCGGGTGGACGGCCGCTCGCTTGGGCGATTCTTCGCCGAGGAGGTCGCGGCGCCGCTCGGCTTGGAGCTGTGGATCGGCCTTCCCTCGGCGCTGGAGGAGCGTGTGGCGAGGCTCCAGTATGGTCCGGAATGGGGCAAGAGCGTGTTCGGAGGGTTCGACTCGGATCCATTCGAGGGCGATGAGCTGTGGGCGTCGATCTGGAGAAACCCGCTGCTCTACCCCGACGGCGATCTGCCGTGGAACCTGCCGGCCCTACATGCAGCGCAGATGCCGGGCGCAAACGCGATCGGTACGGCGCGATCGATTGCCAGGCTCTACGGCGCGCTTGCGCGCGGAGGAGAGCTGGATGGAGTGAGGATCATCTCTGCGGAGACGCTGGAGCTCGCGCGTGTGCCGCTTGCGTCTGGAGCACACCCGTACACCAAGGATCAGATGGCGTTTGGCGCGGGCTTTCAGTTGCAGACCGACCCCGTCCCATTCGGCCCTCCTGCGGACGCCTTCGGTCACGATGGCATGGGAGGCTCAGTCCATTGCGCCTGGCCCACGGAGCGGGTCGGGCTCTCCTACGCAATGAACGAGCTGCGTGACGATCTCGACGGCGATCCGCGCCCGCATGCGTTGCTGGAGGCATTGCATGGATGTCTCTCCGACGCTGCGCATGGGGCAGACGATGGAGGCGGAAGATGAGAGGGAGGCGCCTGCATCAGGGTTGGAGGCCTTGCAGTTATATATCAAATAGGAGGAAGCAAATGAGGAAGTATGTGTGCGTGTGTGTCGCACTGGCGCTCGCGGTGCTCATCGCCGGTTGCGGTGGCAGCAAAGGCCAATCGAATGAGACGGCGTCCAAGGGTGGGACGGGGTCTTCGAAGTCATATCCCGAACTGCGCTGGGGCGTGCTGTCGTTCGCGGGGCCGGTCGACTGGACTAAGAACGTCAACTCAAACTCGATCGCGGTCGTCGAGTCACTTGCAGTGAACAACTTGATGGAATTTGAATCGGACGGCAAAGTGAAGCCAGGGTTGGCAAGCTCCGTCGAACAGCCCGATTCGACGACCTACATCTATCACTTGAAGCCGCTGAAGTTCTCAGACGGCAAACCGCTGACTGCGGCGGACGTCGTCTTCTCGCTCAACCGCGATGTGCACTCGCCCGAAGCATGGACGAAAACGTACTGGGAAGACGTCTCCTCGATCACAGCGCAAAATAGCTCCACGGTGGTGATGAAGCTGAAGCACCCAAGCGCCGTCATCCAGGACGTGATCGCCTTCAGCGGCGAGGTGAGCGAGAAGGCGCAGGTCGAAAAGATAGGCGAAAAAGAACTCGGTACACCCGCCAATCTGCCGATCGGCACCGGACCGTGGAAGTTCGACAGCTACCAGCCTGAATCTTCGATCACGCTCTCGCGCAACCCGTATTGGAAAGGCGCGCTACAGCCGGCGGAAAAGATCACGATCGGCTTCTTCAAGAGCGAAGCCTCGCTCGCGCTCGCATTGCGCTCGGGTGCGATCGATGGGACATTCGACTACCTGGCGCCGAAGACCTTCGCGAACATCCCCGGCACTAAGCAGCTCGTGGCCGCAGGAACCTCCGCAGACTTCATTTGCGCAAACACAGACAGGCCACCATTCAACAATGTGCATGTGCGGCGAGCGCTCGCCTATGCCACCGACGCTAAAGGCATGCTCGGCGCGCTCTACCCAGCTGGCACTGCGTTCGAAGACCCTACGGTGATGCCCGCCAGCCTGTTTACCAATCTTGGGTCGAAAAGCGAAGTAGAAAAAGTGCTGAACGCACTTCCGAAATATGAATTCAGCCTGGTGAAGGCGCGACAAGAACTGGCGAAGTCTCCTTATCCGCACGGTTTCAGCACCACGCTGCTCACCGAACAGGTGGCTGCTGGCCAGGTCTCTTCGGCTGAGATCTATGCGGCGGACCTAGCCAAGATCGGCATCAACGCGAAAGTCGTCGAGCTGACTCCGTCGGAGGCGCCTGAGGGATTGAGTGGTAAAACGACGATCACCTTCAGCGAAACCTACTCTGTCTATGCCGACCCAGAAGGATTGATGTCAACGATCCTGCCTCCCTCGCAAATAAACCCACCAGGCTCGGGGCTCAACATTGCCAACTACAGAAACGCCGAAGTGGACAAGCTGGAGCCGGAGTCGGTTGAAACGCTGAATCCACCGAAGCGTCTGCAGATGATCGGCAAGTTGTTGACGATCATGGCCAACGAAGCCCCTTACTGGCCGTTGTACACACACGCGACGCTGGGCACGTTGTCTGAAAAATATGTCCTGCCGACGTTCTCGGCCTGGACGATGTCCTGGACTCCGTGGGCTTTGGAAGCGAAGCTCGCGTCCTAGGCCGAGAGAGGCCAGCGAAGACGGGCGTCCCGGTCGTCTGCCGGGGCGCCCGTTCGTGAGCCGGTTGGCAGGCAGTGCTTGGGTGACAGCCGATCTCATGAGCGTGACCGTCGGAAGAGAACCGTCGGCGCGTGCTGCTCCACATGCGAGCTCCGAGCGCCATCTGGCCGAGATCATTGATACTGTGACCAGATCTCATGGTCGCCGGACCGCTTTCATCGACCGTTGGCGCCACGATGCTCGCAAGCGTCGAGCAGGTCGCCACGCCGATGCGCGACAGCGTCTTGCTCGTGGCAGACCTCTATCGGCCGCCGAGTGGCCGCGCGCCAACTCTGCTGCTCCGCACCCCCTACGGCCGCCGCAACCTGCCTGAGATCCTGCGCGAGGTGGAGGTCGAGCCGCTGCTTGCAGCGCGCGAAGGGTTTGCGGTGATGATCCAGGACCTGCGTGGCCGCAACGACTCGGGGGGCGAGTTCGCGCCGTTCGTGCTGGACGCGAGCGACTGCGCTGACACCGTCGCTTGGATTCGCCAGCAGCCCTGGAGCGACGGTCGGGTCGCCACGGTTGGCGCCTCTTACAACGGGCTCGTTCAGTTCCCGGGGGCGCGTGCGCGGCCGGAGGGGCTGCTGGCGATCGCGCCGACCGCGAGCGGCCGTGGCGAGCTCCTGCTGCGCCCGGGCGGCGCGCTGCGACTCTGGCTGCTCACGCTCTGGGCGATGTTGCCGCTGACAGAGGCGCTTGCAGGCGAGATCGACGCCGCGACGCGCAGTGAGATCGAAGGCCTGCTCGCAGCCTCTCCGCTCGAGCGCTTTGCGGCGCTCTACGACGACGGCAGCGCAATGGCGCGATTCGCGGGTGCCTTGCGCCTCTGGAACCTGCCGTCCTCTGATCGTTATTGGACAGAGACGGTCGCACCGCCGGCGCAGCCGCTGCCCGCGGTGCACACGACTGGCTACTACGACGTTTGCGTCGAGGGGACCATTGCGGCTTACCAAGAGTGGAGCGCTGCCGCCGATCACGCGGCTCCCCAGATGCTGACACTGGGCCCATGGGATCACATACGCGCAGCCCCCTATGCCGATCTCGGCTTGTCCTCGCTCGATATCCCGCCGCCGATCATGGCCTTCAGCCGTCAGCTCGCGTTCATCTCCTCCGTGCTCGGGATGCCCGGCGCCGACGAGCAGGGCTCGCCGGTGATGAGTTTCGTGCTCGGCCGCAACCGCTGGCATGAGGGAGCTTGCTGGCCTCCCCAAGGGGTGAGCGCCGTCGAGATGCCGCTCGCGGTCGACGCGCAAGGGGAGGGCCGGCTCTCGCTCGCGGCGACTGACGAGGAGCACACGATCGACTACCTCTACGATCCGCGCGACCCCGTGCCGACACTTGGCGGTGCAGTTTCGATATGGGAGATCGTCGGCCCGCTGGAGCAGGTGCGAGTCGAGTCGCGCGATGATGTGCTCACCTTCACCTCAGACCGCTTCGACGGGGAGTTGGAGATCGCGGGCGCGCCGGTCGCGAGCCTGCTTCTCTCTTCCTCCGCCCCCGCGACGGATTTCATCGCACGCCTCACCCTCTTTCAACCAGACGGTCGTTCGCTTGCGCTCGTCCATGGCATCTGGAGCGGACGGCTCGCCGATCTCCCCGGCGTCGACGGCTACGGACAGTATCGACGCTGTGAGATCGAGCTCGGACCGATCCACATCGTCCTCGCTCCTGGCCAGCGCCTGCGCTTGCAGGTCACCTCGAGCTGCTACCCGGAGATCTATCCGAACCCGAACACCGGACACGACCTCACGCAGGGACCGCCGCCGAGCGTCCAGACGGCGAAGCAGTCGCTGCTCGTCGGCGCTGCAGAGGCCTCCTCGTTGCGCCTGCCAGTGCTCGGCTCACCGCCGCGGCAAGCCCCCGAAGAGCGGCGCTGAGGCGAGCATAGGCCAAGGTTGCTCGCGAGCATGGTGAGGGCGGCTCGCGTCCGCTGACCCCGGCGCGACTGCTCATATGTCATATCTGCGATTGGACCGGTCCAGCCCTCGCAGCTTTCGGACCGGCCAACCTCGCTGCTTACTCCCGCCGCTCGTGTGCCCGCAACGGGTCGAGGTTCTGCTCCACCTTTATGAAGCAGTCCGCGAGCCGCTGCATCGCGGCGGGGTCATCCTCGATCCAGTTCCAAGACATCTCGATCGAACGTGCGACCTTGCGATCGCAGCCGGGCAGCTCCAGCGCCTCATAGTCGATACCGGCACGGCGGATGCGGTCGGTCCACATCACCTTGGGCGCGGTCGTATCGGCTTTCAGGCGATCGAGCTTGTGCAGGGGTGTCTCGATGTAGCTGAAGACCGGCGCGCCCTCAGCTCGCAGTGCGGCGAGATAGGTCTGCTTGGAGACGCCGGCGTGCTCGGGGACGAAGTTCAGCGAGACCATGTGGAATACGGGGTCTGAGTCCGGGTGCTCCGGGGCGCTCACGCTGTTCACCTCTGTGATCGCGTCCAGCAGCTTTGCACGGTTGCGCGTGCGCGCTGCGTTCTCATCGTCGAGCTTCTTTAGCTGCTCCACGAGCAGTAGTGCATTGACCACGCCGATCCGGTGTGTGTGAATGAGCGAGTCGATGTGCGGTCGCAGCTGGTCGGGGAAGCCAGGCTCAGACGCGCGTCCCGGGTGCTCTGTGTTGCCGGCGTGCTGGCAGCTGATGATCGCCTTCCAGTAGACGTCGGCGCTCTTGGTGAGGAGGTAGCCGGCCTCGGTGGTCGCAAGCAGCTTGCCGCCCATGCACGAGAATCCGGCTGCGTCGCCGAAGCCACCCACGCGCACCCCGCGGTGGCGTGCGCCGTGTGCCTGGCTGCCGTCCTCGATCAGCGCAAGCCCGTGGCGGTCGGCGATCGCGCGCAGCGCCGTCATGTCGGCGGGCTGCCCATAGATGTGCACGGCGAGGATCGCCTCGGTGCGCGGCCCGATTGCGGCCTCCACGGCGGCCGGGTCGAGCAAGCCTCGCTCAGGGTCGACATCCGCGAAAACGGGCACGGCGTCGTTGTGCAGGATCGCCGAGATCGATGCGCCCCAGGTGTAGGGGGTCGTGATCACCTCGGCGCCGTCGGTGATCTCCAGGCCGATCAGCGCACCCTGCAGCGCTGCATGTCCGGAAGCAGTCGTGAGGCAGTGCTCGACCCCGTGCCAGCGCGCGATCGTCGTCTCCGCCTCGTCTATCAGCGGATGGTCCCTGCTGAGGCCGACCATCGGACCGCTCTGCAGCAGTTGATCTACGCGCGAGCGGGCATGTTCGGTGAAACGGGGGTAGGACGGCTGTGCAGGCGCCCCGACCGGTTTCCCGCCGAGCAGCGCCAGTGTGCCGGAGGCGGCATGGGTGTCGGTGGTTGACATGTTCTTCTCTCCAATCGGTATGGGTCGTGCGGCCAGCTGGAGCAAGTAGATGCCGGACCGGTCCGGCACAATATAGGCGGCGAACCCACCCGATGTCAAGTCGAGGTTGCCGAAGCCCGTAAGCAAGCGGGTCGGAGCGGTCCGGCATGGCGTCGTGCCGGCGGTATAGTCGCCACGTGCGCGAAGGGCCGGCAGATCAGAAGGACGGCGGGGCGCCGTCCGCCGTGCTGCCGCCGTCGCGTCTGCCCACGATCCGCGACGTGGCTAGGTTCGCCGGCGTTGGCAAGACGACCGCATCGGACGCCCTGCAGGGCCGCGGTCGGATCTCGTCGCTCACACGAGAGCGCGTGCTGGCCGCTGCGGAGCAGCTTGGCTACCACCCGCATTTGGGCGCACGCGATCTCACCCGCCAGCGCACCGAGGTGATCGGTGCCGTTGCGGGCGACCTGTTCGACCCGTTCGTCGGCGAGTTGACGGGCCGCCTGGAGCAGCAGGCCGCGGAGCGCGGGTTTCGCGTGCTGCTCGCAACCGCAGGATCCGGTCTGCGCAAGGAGAAGCCGGCGATCGTGAGCCTGCTCGAACATCGCGTGGCGGCGATCATCCTGATCGCCTTCACCGGCGACCGGCAGGTGCTGGAGATGATCGGAGCCCACGTGCCGGTCATCTACATGGGCTGTGAAGGCCCGTCCGGCGTATCGATCCGAATCGACGAGCGGCGCGCAGGAGAGCTCGCGACAGCGCATCTGATCGGCCTTGGCCATGAACGGATCGCCTACGTGAGCGCTGCGCTGCTGCCGCCGCAGACAGACCGAGACCGTCTCTACGGCTACCGTCGCGCGCTGCGCCGCGCGGGCATCGCGCCCGCGCAGGAGCTGGTGCAGCGGCTGGGCGGTGCATCTGAAGAGCAGCGGCGAGAGCTTCTGGGCCGGCTGCTGAGCGGCCCCGAGCGGCCGACCGCCGTCTTTGCCGCCTCAGACATCACGGCGATCGAGCTGATGTCCTGCGCGAGCGAGTTGCGGATACGCGTGCCCAGAGATCTGTCGATCGTCGGCTTCGACGACATCCTGCTCGCGCGCACGCCGATGATCGCGTTGACCACGATCGCGCAGTCAACGGCAGAGCTCGCCAGCCGCGCTCTCGACGCCGCGAGCTCGTTGATCGAGGATCGTGGCTCCACACCTGACGGTGTGCTGCTCGAGCCGCGGCTGGTGGTGCGCAGGACGACGGCGCCGCCGCGCTGAGGGCCGGCGCCAGATCTGGGCTGTCCGTGCTGCCAGTAATTGATAGTGTGAGTAGATCTCTAGACTGCGAGACAACCAAAGGCGAGCGAGATCATGAGTAGGCAGCGAAGGGCAAGGCTGGGCGTGGTAGGGCTTGGGGTGGCGGGGCGCAGACATGCCGAAACGGTGGCGTGCTGTTTGTCAAACGCTGAGCTTGCGGCGCTCGTGGACGCGAACGAGGCGGTCGTAAAGGAGTTCAGCGAGCGATATGACGCGCCACGGGTGAACTATGAGCAACTGCTCGCCGACGATGCGATCGACGGCATAGTGCTCGCGACGCCCACGCCGCTGCACCCGCAGATGATCGCGCAGGCGGCGCAGGCGGGTAAGCACGTGTTCTGCGAGAAGCCAATCGGGCTTGACATGCAGGGCAGCGTGGAGGCGGTCGCGGCCGCCGAGCGAAGCGGCATCCACCTGCAGGTCGGCTTCGTGCGCCGCTTTGATCCCGACTGGCGCGCGGCCCAGGAGCGGATCGCTGCCGGCGAGATCGGCGAGGTCTATTTCTTCCGGGCGGGTCAGCGCGAGAAGATTCACTACGACGACCTGTCCTACATCGACCAGGTTGGCAACTTCTTCCAGGACGTGATGGTGCACGAGTTCGACGTCGCCCGCTGGATGGTCGGCGACGTGGTCGAGGTGAGCGCATGGGGTGCGACCCCCACACAGCCAGAGTTGCGCGAGGTGGGCGATGCGCAGGTGCTCTGCGTGCAGTTGCGCTTTGCCAACGGTGCGATCGGCTCGCTCGACGGCACGATGCTCTCAGGCCACGGCTATGACTGCTACACCGAGGTGCTGGGGCAGCAGGGTGCGATTCGGGTCGGTTATGGAACGCGCTCAGCCGACGCGATCTTCCTATCGGCCGGGGAGGCTCGCACCGGCTATCCGGTTGACTTCCGCAAGCGCTTCGGCGCCGGCTTCATTGCCGAGGTTGGGCATTTTGCAAGCTCGATACTCGGTGAGGTGGCCCCGGCGGCGAATGGCCGCGACGCGCTCGCGTCGTACGCGCTCGCCGAAGCGGCAACCGAGTCGATGCGAAGCGGCAATGCCGTGACTGTCGCTCCTGTACCGGGAGTGCAGGCATGAGCAACATCTCCTGGTCATTCTCGGGTCAGACGGTCGTCGTGACCGGAGCGAGCCGCGGCATCGGGCTCGCCACCGCGAACCTCTTTGCGAGCGCGGGTGCGCACGTGTTCGCGCTTTCGCGCTCGGCGCCGGCGGAGGCGCTCGACGAGCGCGTGCGAACATTGAGCTGCGACGTGGGCTCCGCGGAGGAGCTGAGCGACGCGGTCTCTGAGGCGGCGGCCGCGAGCGGCCGGATCGACGTGTGCATCGCCAACGCGGGCGTGGCCCTCGTCGAAGAGTACGAGGAGGTCGATCCGGCGCAGTGGAGTCATCTCGTTGACGTCAACCTGCTCGGTGTGATGCGGACCTGGCAGGCGGCGCTGCGGCACATGGGCGGCGATGGCACCAGTGGGCGCCTGATCGCCAACTCCTCGGCCGCCGGCGTCCGCGGCGAGCCGGGGACCGCGGCCTACAGCGCAAGCAAGGCGGCGATCTCCGGTCTCGTGCAGGCGCTCGCCATCGAGTACGCCTCTCGCGGAGTGACGGTGAACGCGGTCGCGCCTGGAGAGATCGACACGAAGATGAATCGCGATGGCCGTGCCGGAGTGGCTGCCCGTCAGGGACGCAAGAGCGAGGACCTGCTGCGCGAGCTGCTCGATGGCCACATACCCCTCGGCCGGCTGGGCCAGCCCGCCGACATCGCCTCCCTGATCGCTTTCCTTGCCTCCGAGGAGGCCTCCTACATCACAGGACAGACGATCGTGATCGATGGGGGCCAGCTGCTGGTCTGATACCAGGGGCCGCGCAAGGGAGACCAGATGACATTGCCCGA
The DNA here is from genome assembly GCA_036008645.1 of Solirubrobacteraceae bacterium. Lineage (GTDB taxonomy): Bacteria > Actinomycetota > Thermoleophilia > Solirubrobacterales > Solirubrobacteraceae > Palsa-744. The sequence continues at coordinate 361,746 of DASYNI010000002.1, read as the reverse complement.
AGTGAGGTGACTAGGGACAGCCGAAGGTGATGCAGCGATCGACGAACATGATGAAGGTCGACGAGAACCTCGACATGCAGAGAGAATCGGAGGAGGTTGAATATGACACCCCGTCTGGCGGCATTTCGTTACGACCCTTTTGCCCAGGAGACATTTGAAGATCCATACCCGATATATGAGCGGCTTCGCGAGGATCATCCGCTCTATCACAATCACGAGCGCGACTTCTGGGCGCTCTCTCGGGCGCGGGACATCCAGCCAGTGCTGCATGACCATGCATCCTTTTCCAATGCGAACGGCGTGGACCTGGATGGTGGCGATCAGATCATCGGCGATGGCAACTTCCTCGATGAAGACCCGCCTCGACACGATGTCATGCGCAAGATTGTGCACGGGTCTTTCAATGCTCGGACGGTTGCGACGCTTGCAGACTTCGTCGAGCGGCGCATTGGCGAGCTCTTGGACGTTTGCGCGCAGCTCCGTCGCTTCGACTTCGTGGAAACGCTGAGCTCGCCTCTGCCGCTGTCGGTCATCTGTCACATTCTCGGAGTGCCGTCTTCTGACCACGACAAGATGGCGCATCTCGTCCACCGTTTCACTTCTCGTGACGTGGGCAGCTCTGTCGTGCCAGAGCGAGCGTTGCTGGCCCGAGAGGAGCTCGCCGAGTATTTCAAGGCGCTGGCGGGTCGCCGGCGCGAGCACCCGGAGGACGACGTGCTGAGCCGTGTCGCCCAAGCGGAGATCGACGGTGTCCAACTGGCTGACGAGACGATCGTGGGCCTTGTGTTGATTCTCTTCACGGCTGGAAGTGGAACCGTCTCGAACATGCTTTCCAACAGCATTGTCAACTTGCATCGGTGGCCTGAGCAGCGAGAGATGCTCTTTGCCGGAGAGGTCGCGGTGGATCGCGCTGTGGAGGAGTTGATTCGCTTCGATGCTCCGATCCAGAACACCATGCGGACGGTGTGTGAGGACACGCAGCTGCTTGGCCAGACGATTCCGGCCGGCGCCAGACTGCTGCTGGTGCTTGGCTCTGCGAATCGTGACGAGGAGCGCTATCAGCATGCGGACAGGCTGGACTTCGGGCGGGAGCCTCAACGTCACATGGGATTCGGCTATGGCATCCATTTCTGCATTGGCGCTCCGTTGGCGCGGCTGCAGGCGCGCACAGCGCTCGAGCATCTGATCAGACGCAAGATGATCTTCGATCCGACTGGTACGGGCGTCCGCAACGCGAACGTCGACTCGCGAGGATTCTCGGTGCTTCCGGTGCAGCTCATAGAGCCGTCTTGATTGCGCGGTCGCTGTCGAATACGAAGGCGAGAGCCGCCGTGGAGGGCACACGACTGCGTGCGGGAGTGGTGGGGCCAGGGACGATCGGAGAGCTCCACGTTCGGACGCTGCGCTCGCTGGGCATTCAGGTGAGAGCGCTTGTCGCCTCCTCGCTAGAGTCGGCCAAGGGTCACGCCCAGCGCCTGGAGATCGAGCATGTCTACGACAGCGTTGCCGCGATGGCTGGCTCGGGCGAGGTGGATGTCGTGCACGTGTGCACGCCCAACGTGCTGCACGCTTCAGCTGCCACGCAGGCGCTCGAAGGCGGATGCGACGTCGTGTGCGAGAAGCCGCTGACCTTCGACCTGGCGACGGCTGATGACTTGCTCCGCATGGTCGAGAGCGCTGGCGCGAAGGGAGGAGTCTGCTACCACTACCGCTGCCTTGAGGGAATCGCTGTTGCGCGCAGCCTCGTACAGAGCGGGGCGCTTGGCAGTGTGAGGATGCTCGCGGGGCGCTACCTCTCTCAAGAGTTGCGTGATGTGCCGGCTGCTCACTGGCTCACTGACGCCGCAATCGTCGGGCCGTCAAGATCGCTGGCCGACGTCGGCGTCCACTGGTTCGACCTTGCCGAGCACGTCTCAGGGCAGTCGATCAAGGCTGTGCTGGCGCAGCCTGCCGGCACGAGTGAAAGTGAGCCGTTCCTCCACGGCGCCGCGGTGTTGCTCCGACTGGAAGAGGACACGCCCGCGACGGTAGTGGTATCGCAGGACTGCTTTGGCGTGAGCCAGGACGAGATCGCGCTGGAAGTGCAGGGCTCGGCCGGGACCCTGCGCTGGTCGCTCGACGAGGATGGCGAGCGACTGATCGTGTGGCGCGAGGATGGCTCGCAGCTCGAGCGGACGATGTACGCGAAGAGCTTCCAGGCAGGCACCGAGCGAGCCTTTCAGGCGCTGATGAGTGGACTCTACGATCGCATTCAGGGAGGTCAGAGCCCTGCGCCGACGTTCGCCGACGGCCAACATGGCGTCGCGATCTTGCATGCGGCGGTGCAGAGTGCGGCGCAAGGCGGCTGGGTCGAGGTGCCGCCGACGGTGCCTCTCAGATCATGACGGTGCCGCCGTCGACGCTGAGCGCCTGACCGGTGATCTCGCCCGCTCGCTGCTTGGAAGCGAGGAACGCGATCGCCTCGGCGATGTCATCCGGCCGCTGAAACCTGCCGAGCGGTATGTCCGAGCGCCACTGCGCCAGCGTCTGCTCGATGTCCTCGCCAAGCGTCTGCTCGCGCCATTTCAGCTCGCCTTCGATCATCTCTGTCCTGATCACGCCTGGGCACACGACGTTGACGCGGATGATCGGCGCCAGTTCGAGCGCCATCGCGCGGCTGAGGTTGACGACGGCTCCCTTCGCGGCGCAGTAGTGGGCGATCAGCTTCTCGCCCCGGCGCCCCGCCTGGGAGGCGACGTTGACGATCGCGCCCGAGCCTTTGGCCCTCATGTGCGGCACGACCGCCTGGCAGCACAGGAAGGTGCCCTTCAAGTTGACGTCGACGATGAGGTCCCAAGCCTCCTCGGTGAGCTCCTCGAAGGCGCCGAAGGTGCAGATGCCGGCGCCGTTGACGAGCGCATCGATCGAGTCCCACCGATTGACTATCGCAGCCAGCGCGGCGTCGATCGAAGTCCTGTCCGTCACGTCGCAGGCGAATGTGAGGAGTCGATCCCCTTGGCTCAGCTCCATGCGCGCCCTCTCGAGGGCGCTTGTGCTGCGGTCGAGCACCGCCACACGTGCGCCGTTGGCGAGAAACCGCCTCGCGGTGGCAAGGCCAATGCCCCCCGCGCCGCCGGTGATCACTGCCACTGCGTTGTTCTCTGACATTCCAAGCTCCTATTCGATCAGCCTGCGAGGGCCGCAGGCGCGGCTTCTGCGCCCGGGCAGGCGTGCAGCGCGTCGAGCAGCGTGTTCATCGTCAGCCAGGTCATTTGCGCAGCTCGGTCAATTGCGAAGGAGAACCCAACGCGCTCCGTGGGGCGAGGCGCCATGCGTGCGTCCGCTCGCTCGTGAGCACGCCTCTAACCGTCCGTGGTTGCAGCTCCCACCTTCGGGCTGACGAGCTCGAGTTGCATTCCCCATGGCGTCGTGAAGTAAATCCATAGGACGATGACCCCAGGGGCCTCTTCGGTCTCGTGCACGTCTCCCATCACACGAACGCCGGGTACCGTGCGAAGTCGCTCGATTGTGGCATGGATATCCGGCACCTCGAGTGCGAGATGGCTCCCGCCCCAATCGCTGTTTTGTGGCCAGCCGCGATCCTGATCTGGTACTACGTATTCGAATAGCTCCAATCTGAAGCTACCGCCCATGCGCAGCATGGTCGCACGCAGCTCGGCACGGGGATGCACATTCAATTGTCGCGACATCCAGTCGCCCTGATCGCTCACCGGTCCCTCGGAATAGAGGAGCTGTGCGCCCAACACCTCTACGAAGAAGCTGACGGCGTCATCGAGGTCCGGCACTGTGATTCCTAGGTGATCGGGGCGAAACGAGACAGTATGCAAACTCATTGGTCTCCTGCTGTGGGAAGTATGCGCTTCAGGTCTTTGTGTACTAGTCCGCCACAAGCTCACGAATGGGTCACCGGCGTGCGCAAGGCGATAGACCTTTATGAGCCGGACCGGTCCGGCAACACTATAGCCTAGTGGGTAGGCAGTCCATCCGCTAAGGGCGTAGGCGCTCGCCGAATGCGGCCCTGAGGTGCGCGATGCTGCCGCGCAGCTGGGCCAGCGCTGGGCCGGCGTCCCGCGGCGCGCGGTCCTGCTCGATCGTCGCGGCGCCGTCATAGTCAATCTCTCCCAGCGCGGCGGCGACGGCATCGAAGCGCACGCAGCCTGCGCCGATCGGGCAGAAGACGCCGGCCGCGATGGCCTCCCAGAAGCCCATGCCCTGCGCTTGCATAGTGGTCGCCGTGTCGCGATCGAGATCCTTCAAATGCACGTGGCCAAGCGCTGAGGCGTAGCGTCGCAGCGAGTCCGCCGGGTCCATGCCCGCCCAGGCGAGGTGGGCGGTGTCGAGGCACAGCTTCAGCCCCTCGGCAGCGGTCGCCTGCAGCAGCCACTCGATCTCGTCCTCGAACTCGACGAACGTGGCGGTGTGCGGGTGGAAGGTCACGTCCAGCCCCTGCCCGCGACCCAGGGTCGCGATCTCCAGCACGTTGTGCACGAACTGTGCCCGCTCCTGCAAGCCGAGCCTGCGCGCGGCGGCAGGACGGCCAGCGGTCTGGCCACGCTCGCCGCCGGCCCTGTCGATCAGGATCACATGGGCGCCTCCGCTGGCACGAATCAGCTCGATCGTCGGCTTCGCGGTCCCGATCTCCTCGATCTCCTGCCGCGAGGCGGAGAGCGGTAGCACCAGCCAGGTGCCGAGCGATCGCAGCCCGCGGCGCTCCAGCTCCTCGCGCGCGGTCGCGGTGGGAATGTAGCCGACCGGTCCGAGCTCCAGCTCGCGCAAACCTGACTCAGCGATCTCGTCGAGAACGACCCGCCACGGCGGGTTGTCAGGGTGATCTGCGAAGTCGATGCCCCACGAGACGGGGGAGGCGGCAAGCCTGGTCATGAGGAGAGCAGCACCACCCCGAGCAGCACGGCCGCTATACCGACCTGTTGTGGTCGATGCAGACGCTCGCCGAGCAGGTGGTAGGCGAGCAGCACCGTCACCACCGGGTAGAGCGAGGCGAGGACCGAGACGACCGCAAGCTGCCCGTGCAACGTGGCCAGCGCGTAGAGAGTGAAGCCGAGGAACCCAAACAGCACCGAGGCGAGCACGCGCCAGGCGATGCGCCGCTCGAAGGCGCGGCGCAGCGAGATCCGCCGGCTGCACAGCGCAACCGTCAGCACAAGTGCCATCACAGCGCGCACTACGAGCAACGTCCAGGCCACCCCGCCGCGGCTGGCCTCTGCGATCAGCCACAGGCACACGCCGCCGCCGAAGGCCGCCACCAGAGCCAGGCCTAGGCTGGAGCGGACCGGCAGGGAGCCGTGCTGCCGCTCCTGACGGGCGACGAGCAACATGCCGGCCAGTGCCGCAAGGATGCCGAGCACCTGGGCGGGGCCCAGTCGGTCGCCCTGCGCCACGCCCGCCGCAACCGGCACGCACACACCGATCGCGCTGATGGGCGCGACGATGCTGACCGTGCCCACCACCATTGCCTGGAAGAACGCGGTCAGACTGATGATCAGGCTGACTCCCGCGGCAAGCGCCTCGCCGAGCGTCGCGAGGTCCGGCAGAGGCTCGCGGCTGATCGCCACCCAACTGCCCGCCAGCAGCAGCCCGGCCGCCTGCGTGCAGAACATGAAGCGCACAGTGCCGACGATCCGGGAGGTCGTACCTCCGAGGAAGTCCGCCGTGCCGCCGAACACCGAGGAGCTGAGTGCGAGCGCCGCCCCGGCCCCTGCCTCACCTATATCCATGTCAGAACGGCAGGAATCATGTGATTGCATCTCATAGCACAATTGGGGTCGTCGAGCGTGTGCATGGCGTTATGTGCAACATGGCTTGACATCGCGAGCCGGCCTTGGTAGGTATTGCCACTGTGAACCGATCGCACGAGATGCTGTCGGCCCTCCGCCGGGATGGCCGACGCCAGCCGCTTGCCGACCACGGTGAGCCTTCTTTGGCGCGCGCTGTGCGGTTCTTCCACGAGTACTGACGCACGCCGCAGGCCAGAGCAGCCTGATTGCACGCACGTCGTGCGAGCCTGCGGGGCGGGCTCTGTCAGACCAGGTCAGCGCACGCGCGCCTCGACGCCTGACGGCGGGATGCGAGATCCGAGCCGTGGCGAGGCTACGGCGAAGCCTCGCAAGAGCTGATGCCTCCGCGGGTCGTCTGGGCCGCGGCGAGGCGTGCAGACAGACGCGCAGTGGCGCGTGCTCGGTGCCCGCGATTCGACGCTTGGCGCCACGCGCAACCGCCATCGCAAATCGATGCGGTTTTCACCCCTAACGACGAAGGATGGAAGATGGCGTTTCTCCAAGGAAGATCAGCGATCGTGACCGGCGCCGCCGGTGGGATCGGCTCGGCGGTAGTCACACGGCTGGCGGCCGAGCAGGCGTTCGTCGTGGCAGTCGATCGACGCTTGCCGCCCGGCTGCCAGGACATCGACGGGCAGGTGCGGTGGTTGGAGGCCGACGTGGCTGACGCCCAGGCGATGGAGCACGCATCGGCGATAGCGGCTGAAGCGGCCCCGCTGGCTGTGTGCGTCGCCAACGCCGGCGTGCTCTTGATCGAGGATCTGCTTGACGGTGTCGCCAGCCGCTGGGAGCAGGTGATGCGTATCAACGTGCTCGGCGTGATGACAGGCTTCCAGGCGGCGGCGAATGCGATGATCGCCGCCGGCTGCGGCGGACGGCTGATAGCGACGGCCTCGGTGGCCGGGCTGCGCGGCGAGGCGGGCTCGTCTGCCTACTGCGCGAGTAAGGCGGCTGTTGTCAACCTCGCTCAGTCGCTTGCGCTGGAGCTGGCAAAGCATGAGATCACGGTCAATGCGGTTGCCCCAGGCGAGGTCGACACCGCGATGCATCACTCGGCGATGGAGAAGCTCGCCGCGCAGCAGGGTATCTCGCCCGTGCAACTACGCGGCCGCATCGTCGAGCAGATACCGCTGGGGCGGATGGCCACGCCTGATGACGTGGCGGGGGTCGTCGCGTTTCTTGCCTCGCCTGATGCGCGCTACCTGACCGGGCTCACGATCAGGGTCGATGGGGGGCAACTGCTGATTTGAGCGGCTGTTTCGTTGACCCAGGGCACCTGCGTGGCAGGGGCTCTGCGATCCACCACATTGGAGATTTGGCTCACATCCCGGTGAGCCGCCCACACCACAATCACCCATTGGAGACGATCATGCGATTGGCTGCACACACGACGGGAATCCTCGATTTCGAGTTCGAGGATGGACTTGCTTTCCTCCAGCGCCTGGGCGTGAGCGCCGTCGAGGTCGCGTGCGCCGGAGTGTTCAAGGACCTACGGTACGGCGATCCTGCGGAGCTCGTGCGCGACGAGGGCGCGTTGCGGCGCTGGCTTGACGCCTATTCGCGCCACGGGCTGGAGATCTGTGCGCTCTCTATCCATGGCGAGCCGCTCTCACCCAACGAGGCGACCGCACACGAGTACCGGCGTCAGTTCCGCGATGCCTGCGTGCTGGCGGAGAAGATCGGAGTCAGTCGCCTCTCGCTGGTGGCCGGGATCTGCGAGGGCGCGCCGGGCGACAGTCACCCTGCCTGGATCGTCGGCCTGCCCGCCGAGTGGCCGACCCCCGACGTCGAGGTGCTGCGCTGGCAATGGGAGGAGCGCCTGTTGCCCTATTGGGCAGAGCAGGCTCAGGTGGCGGTCGATCACGGCTGCGAGCTCTGCTTCGAGATGACCGCGTGGGACCTCGCCTACAACCCGGCGGCGCTGCTGCGGCTGCGCGGCCAGATCGGCGAGGTCGTCTGCTGCAACTTCGATCCCTCGCACCTCTTCTATCAGGGCATCGGCGTGTTCGAGGCGATTGCCCAGCTCGGCGAGATCATCCGGCTAGTCCATATGAAGGACACGCGCATCAACGCAGCGGCGATGCGCCGCAACGGCTGGTTCCACAACGACCCGCTCACCCCATTGGGCGAGCGCCCCTGGAGCTTTGCGACGGTCGGCTATGGACACGACGCAACCTGGTGGAGCGAGCTCATCACCACGCTGCGGTTGCACGGCTACGACGACGTGCTCTCGATCGAGCACGAGGACCCGTTCATGTCGTTTCCGGAGGGCGTGGAGAAGGCTGTGAGGTTCCTGCAACCGCTGCTGATCGAGTCGGAGGTTTCCGTCAATGTCTAGGGATCGTGTGAGCCTTGGTGTCGTCGGTCTTGGCCATCTCGGCCGCTTTCACGCTGAAAACCTCGCGGCCGGTGTGTCGGGGGCGCACCTCGCGCGGGTGGTCGACGCGGACGAGTCGGTCGCCAGAAGCGTCGGCAGCGAACTGGGCGTGGCATGGTCGACCGACTACACCTCGATCCTTGAAGACGACGGCATTGCGGGCGTGGCGATAGTCACTCCCACGAGCTTGCACGCCGCGATGATTGAGCAGGCCGCGGCCGCCGGCAAGCACGTCTTCACCGAGAAGCCGCTTTCGCTGGACCTCAATTCGAGCCTCCGCGCGATCGAGGCGACAAAGCGCGCCGGCGTCTGCCTGCAGGTCGGCTTTCATCGCCGCTTCGATCCGGACTACCTGGCCGCGGCGCAGCGGTTGGGCGCCGGCGAGCTGGGTGAGGTGCGCTTCTTTCGCAGCACCCAGCGGGATGTCCACGCGCCCGCCGACACTCGCTACCTGGCCTCCGACGGCGACTTCTTCCTCGACGCCCTGATCCACGACTTCGACTGTGCGCGCTGGATGGTCGGCGAGGTGGTCGAGGTCTCGACATGCGGAGCGTCGCTTGCCTCCCCGATGTTCGGGGAGGTCGGCGACGTGGACAACGCGGTTGTCACGCTGCGCTTCGTAAGCGGCGCGATCGGCGTTGTGGACGGCAGCCGCTGCGCTGGCTACGGATACGAGGCGGGGATCGAGATCCTCGGCTCGGACGCCACGATGCGAATCGTCCGCAACTCGCTCACGAACCTTGAACGCCTCTCGGCCGGCGACGCTCACCGGGATTGTGTGGAGGATTTCCGTGTGCGCTTCGCGAGTGCCTACGTCAACGAGCTCGCGGACTTCGCCTCGGCGATTCGCGAGCGGCGGCCGGCGAAGGTCGGCGGAGAAGATGCCGTTGCCGCCTTCCTGGTTGCACAGGCGGCGAGCCGCTCGCACGCGGAGGGGCGGCCGGTGAGGATCGAGCCGATGAGTCGCGATTGAGTTCTCGACGCAGTCGCTCGGCGTACTGCATGAGGTCTTGACGAGAGCGCCCCAGGCTCGGTGAGTCCAAGTCACCGCCCCGGCGCAGCCGTGGTGTTGCGGATGATCAGTCGCGGCTCGACGCGCTGCCTGGCGATCTCGGCGAGTGGATCCTCGATCAGCGCGACCGCCGTGTCGACGCCGCGCCGCGCAAGCTCGGCCATCGGCTGGGCGACTGTGCTCAGTGCGATCATCGGCATGCTCGCAATCATGATGTCGTCGAAGCCGAGCACCGAGAGGTCCGCCGGGATGCTCAGCCCCAGCTCGCCGGCGCAGGACATCAGCTCGATCGCGGTGATGTCCGAGACGGCGAAGACGGCCGTGGGATGGTCGGGCCCGCTCAGCAGCTCACGCATTTGGGCAAAGCGTTCTTGCTTGTCCGAGGCGGGCAGCCGCAGTGTGAGCTGCGGATCGGGCGTGACGCCGGCGTGACGCAGCGCACGGCGGTAGGAGTCGCGCCGATCGCGATCGGTCTTCTGCGGCACGCCGCTGTTGCTGATGTAAGCGATGCGGCGGTGCCCGAGATCGAGCAGGTGCCTGGCGCCGAGACGGCCACCGTGGCGGTCATCGATCCCGATCGAGACGCCGTGGGGGCCTTCGTAGCCGATGCAGATCACGGGCGTGTGCGGGCCTGCTGCTGCGAGCGCGCTCTGATCGCCTGTGAAGGAGATGACGACAATCGCAGCCACGCGATGCTCGACGAGACTCCCAACCGCACTCGCCTCGGCCGCGAGATCCGGGCCGGCGCTGGCAAGCAGCGTCCGGAAGCCGCACTTGGAGGCGTGTTGCTCGAGATGTGCGGTGAGCTCCGCGCAGAACGGGTCGAACAGATCGCCTACCACCACGCCGATCACCTCTGTGCTCTGCTTGATGAGGTTGCGGGCGCCTACGTGGACGCGGTAGCCAAGCTGCTCGGCAGCCGCAAGCACCTTTGTGCGCGTCTCCCGCGTCATCCGTCCCCGGCCTTGGAGGGCGTCCGAGACTGTCGTCTTGCCCACACCAGCCAGGCGCGCGACGTCGAAGATCGTGGGCAGACGGCCGTGTGTGGCGTGGCGTCGCGCGGTTTCACTCCCGTCACGCGCGCGGTGTGGGCGTGAGCGGTTATCGGTGCCTGCCATCGCGGCGACTATAGCTCGCTGCTTGACAGGCAAAGCACGATCGCATACATTGGCGACATCTTGCCGGAACGATCCGGCAAAAGAGTGGCGAGCACCGCTGGCGCCACCGCCAACACGACGGAAGGAATGTCTTGCCTGTCGCACCAGATGTGCTCGTGATAGGGGGAGGCCACAACGGCCTGGTCGCCGCGTTCTACCTTGCACGGGCGGGCTTGAAGGTCGAAGTGTTGGAGGCGCAGCCGGACCTCGGCGGCGCGTGCAAGACCGAGGAGCTACTGCCTGGCTACCGATTCTCGAGCTGCGCCAACTGCCTGTGGCTGCTTCGCCCCCAAGTCATGGCCGACATGCGCCTACTCGAGCGTGGCATGGTCGTCGATGCTCCAGAGGCCGATGTGAAGGTGATCGACGGGGAGACGTCCATGATCTGGTGGCGCGACGAGGATCGGCTGCGGCAGGAGATAGCGCGTGTCGCGCCGGCCGATGCGGCGCGCTGGACGGACTGGCAGGCGATCTGGCGGCAGGCGGCAGACCTCCTCGGTCCGCTGCTGCTGAGCACTCCGCCCTCGCCCGCCCAGCTCGAGGCACATGCGGAGCGCGTCGGGCACCAGCAGCTCCTGAGAACCTTGATGGAGTCCTCTCTTAGCGGGCTGATCGAGCGTCATCTCGATACGCCCGTGATGCGAGCGGGGGTAAACGAGGTCCGGGCCGACCTTGGCAGCCTCTACGCAAACGGTTCGAGCCTCGTGCACGCGCTTGGAGTCGCGGGGCGCGACTACTCCGAGACCGGGCAGATCTCGCCGAAGGGGTACGTCCGCGGCGGGATGGGCAGCGTGGTCACCGCGATGGTCGACGCGCTCTCAGAGCTCGATGTGTCGCTTCGCACCAGCACGCCGGTCGAGCGCATCCTCGTCGAGGGAGATCGCGCCGTCGGCGTGCGTCTGGTAGGAGGAGAGGAGATATCCGCGAGCAGTATCGTCTCGGATGCCACTCCGGATCGCACCTTCCTCTCGCTGCTGGACCCCGGCCTGCTGGAGCCGGGCTTCCTCAGAAGCGTGCAGGGCATGCAGCGGCAGGTAGCGCCGCTGAAGCTGCACTGCGCGATGTCTGGTCTGCCGGAGTACAAGGCCTTCGCGGGCAGCGATCTGCCGCACCGAGGCCTGACCAGCCTGCTGCCCTCATATGCCGGACAGGAGCGCGCGTGGTTGCAGGCCAGTGCAGGCGAGCTGCCCGACGAGCTGCTGATGGTCGCGATGACGCCATCGGTGTGGGATCCGACGCTCGCGCCGGTGGGTGGGCACACTCTCTCGTTCTGGATTCTGTACGCGCCCACGCGCCCGGCGAGCGGGCAGTGGCCGCAGCTTCGTGAGGAGATGGCCGAGAGGGTGCTGAGTCAGATCGAGCGCCACGCGCCTGATTTTCGAGCTGCGCTTCGGGACTACGTGCTCTTCACGCCAAGCGATCTGCAGGAGCGTGTGCTGCTCACCGACGGCAACATCCACCACGTCGACATGACGCTCTCTCAGGCGTTGTGGCGAAGGCCGATCCCGGAGCTCGCCGACTATCGCGCGCCGATAACAGGCCTCTACTGTTGCGGCGCGGGGCAGCATCCGGGCGGAGAGGTGAGCGGCGCTCCCGGGCACAACGCAGCTCACGTCGTCCTCGAGGACCGTGGGCACATCGCGCCCGGCACATGGCGGCTGACAGCGGATGGCGGTGCTTCATGAACGGCGATCTGCCTTCCGGCTCCGAGCGCCTGCTCGCCGCCGCCAGCGAGGTGATTCCCGGTGGTGTGAATTCTGGGCGGCGCAACACCGCCTCCAAGCTCTGCGTACGCAGCGCGAAAGGCGCCTACTTCGAGGACATCGATGGGCGCCGCTACACCGACTACCACGCCGCCTATGGGCCGATCGTGCTTGGGCACAGTCATCCGGCGGTGATCGAGCGAGTAACCCAGGCGATCCGCGAGACGGTGCTCTTCGGGCTGGGCGTGACGGAGGCTGAGCTTCAACTCGCGCGCAAGATCGTCCATCACGTGCCCTCGGTCGAGCAGGTGCTGATATGCAACAGCGGCTCGGAAGCGACCTACCACGCGCTGCGCGCAGCGCGGGCAGCTACGGGCCGGCAAAAGACGATTCGATTCGCATCGCTCTATCACGGCTACCACGACGCCGTGCTCGCCGGTCCAGGTGGCCTCGCCACCGCACAGGTGGAGACGGTGATCTGCCGCTACAACGACCTCGACTCCGTCCAGGAGGCGATCGCGCGTCATCCCGAGCAGGTCGCCGCCCTGATCGTCGAGCCGGTGGTCCACAACGCTCCTGGCGGTTCGATCCTGCCGCGGCCGGGCTTTCTGGAGGGTCTGCGCTCACTCTGCGACCGTGAGGGGATCGCGCTGATTTTCGACGAGGTGATCACGGGCTTTCGCCACGGGCTTGGCGGCTACCAGGCGATCTGCGGCGTGAGGCCCGATCTCACGACGATGGGCAAGGCGATCGCAAACGGCTTCTCGCTTGCTGCGGTAGGCGGCCGTCGCTCTCTGATGGAGAGGTTCAACACCCATCCCGACGGCGAGGTGTTCTACGGCGGCACCTACAACGGCAATGCTCCGGTGGTGGCGGCGGCGCTGGCGACCATCGATGTGATGGAGCGCGAGCCGGTGCACGAGCACATCTTCGCGCTCGGCGAGCGGATGCGGACAGGCCTTGCGCGGATCGCGAAGCAGGCGGGGGTACCTGCCCACGCAGGCGGTTTCGGATCGCTGTTCGTGCTCTCTTTCCTGGAGGGCGAGATCCGCGACCATGAGGACGTCGCCCGCAACGACACCGAGCTGTTTCTCGCCTACAGGCGCCAGATGGTCAAGAGAGGCTGCTTCGAGGTGCCCGAGAACGTCGGCCGCAGCCACATCGGCTACAGCCACACCGAGGCTGACATCGATCACAGCCTCGAAATGGCTGAGCAGGCGCTTGCCGCCGCGCTGCAGGAGCGCGCTCGGGCGTCGTAGAGCGCCCCCGAATCTGCTGTCATCGACAAGAAGGGATTTCCAGACGTGACTCAGTTCAGTGAAGCAACCGATCTCTCCGGCCGTGTGGCGATCGTCACCGGTGGGGCGCGTGGCATGGGCCTTGCGACCGCGACGCTGCTCGCGGAGGCTGGCGCAAGTGTCGTGATCGGCGACCTCGATCGCGAGGCGACCGACGCCGCGGTCGCGCAGCTCGGGGAGAAGGCAGCCGGGCACGTTGGCGACATCACTCTCCCTGGAGAGCCGGACGCGCTGGTGGCAGCGGCGCTCGAGCGCTTCGGCCAGCTTGACATCGTCGTGAACAACGCCGGCTACAACTGGGACGCCCCGCTGGTCGAGATGACAGACGAGCAGTGGGAGGCGATGCTTGCGATCCACGCGACCGCGCCCTTCCGTGTCCTGCGTGCGGCGGGGCCGCACATGATCGGCAGCAGGGCGTTCGCGCACAACCGCAAGGTCGTCAACATGTCCTCGGTCTCAGGCACGATGGGCGAGCCCTGGCAGCAGAACTACAACGCCGGCAAGGCGGCGGTCCTCGGCCTCACGAAGGGCCTAGCGCGCGAGTGGGCACCACACCAGATCAACGTCAACGCGGTTGCGCCTGGCATCATCGACACGCGTCTTACGCGCTCAGACGATGCCGGCGAGAGCATCGACGTAGGTGGCCACCATGTGCCGCTTGGGCTCTCAGAGGAGCGTCGCGGCGATCTCACCGACGTGGTGCCGCTGGGGCGGCCAGGAACGGTGGAGGAGGTCGCAAGCCTCGTGTTCTTCCTCTGCACGCCCGCGGCTGACTACATACACGGCCAGGTGCTGAGCGTGACCGGCGGTCTGGTGATGGGGATGAGCAGTTGAGCGCGGCGGGCACAGAGCGGTGCGGTGCGGTGATCGTCACCGGCGCAAGTGCGGGCATCGGCAAGGCGACCGCAACGCTGCTCGCAGAACGCGGCTACGACGTCGGCATCACCTATCGGTCGGGGGCGCAGACGGCGGCCGCGCTCGCCTCCGAGATCCAGGCGCTTGGCCGCAGGGCCGTCGTGGCGCGGCTCGACCTCGAGGACCCGCGCGAGGCGGAGACGGTGGTGCGCGCGCTCGACAGCGAGCTCGGTGGCCTTACGGGCCTGGTCAACAACGCCGCGATCGACCACCGCGCGCCGTTCCTGGAGGACGATCTGGCCGCGTGGGAGCGTGTGCTGCGCGTCGATTTGCTCGGCGCGGTCGTTGCCGCGCGCACGGCTGCGCAGCTGATGGTCGCGAACGGCGCTGCCGGCGCGATCGTGAATGTCACCTCCGTGCTCGATCGTGTGCCGGTCGCCGGCGGCGCGGCCTACTGCGCCGCGAAGGCCGCGCTTTCGCTGGCCTCCGAGGTGATGGCGCTCGAGCTCTGCGCTTACGGTATCCGCGTCAACACGCTCGCTCCCGGCCACACCTCAACACCGCAGAACTTCGGGCCGCAGGAGATCGACCCTCGTGGCGGCGACTATCCGGAGATTCCAGCCGGCCGCCCCGCTCAGGCGCGTGAGATCGCCGAGGCGATCGCCTATCTGCTCTCCGATGCCGCCTCCTATGTGACCGGCAGCCGCCTGCTGGCCGACGGCGGCCTCACACTGGTCAGCGGACCGCAGACGCTCGAGACCTCGATCGCCTACACGCCTTCTGAGCAGCAGCGATGAGCAAGCCCGTGCGCTGGGCGTTCATCGGCGCCAGCACGATCGCGCGCGAGTTCATGGTGCGAGCGGTCGCCTCGCAGTTGGACGGTGCGCTGCATGGCATCTTCAGCACCTCCGCGCAGCGGCGAGAGCAATTCGTCGATAGCTACGGCTTCCGCTGCGCATACGCCTGCCTGGATGAATGCCTCGCCGATGAGGCGGTCGACGCCGTCTACATCAGCACGACCAATGAGCTGCACGCGCTGCAGGGGATCGCCGCCGCGCAGGCCGGCAAGCACGTGCTCTGCGACAAGCCGGTTGCGACCAGCCTGCGGGATGCGCAGGCGATGGGGGAGGCGTGCAGGAAGGCGGGGGTAGTGTTCGCTGTCAACCACCATCTGCCCAACGCCGCGACGCATCGCCTCGTGCGGAGCCTGATCGAGAACGGCGAGCTTGGTGAGCTGCGCGCGGCGCGCGTCTTCCACGCTCGCTCGCTTCCGCAGGATCTGCAGACGTGGCGCACCAACGACCCGAAGGCGGGCGCCGGTGTGATCCTGGATGTGACCGTCCACGACGCAGCGCTGCTGCGCTTCCTGCTCGACGAGCCGATCGGGAGCGTGATCGCGGAGTCTTTCCGCCAGGGGCTCGGTGCGGAGGGCATCGAGGACGCCGTGATGGGTGTGATGGTCAGCAACACCGGGCTGCCGATCGGGTTCCATGACGCCTGGACTGTCGCGCACGCAGGCACGGGGCTGGAGATCCACGGCAGCGAGGCATCGGTCTTCGCGCGTGAGTCGATGACCTCGCAGCCGTTGGGCGAGGTGCTGCTGCGTCGCGGCGATGAGGTCAGCCGTCTCGCGCTGCCCGACCGGGAGGACCTCTACGTACGTGCGGTGCGTCGCTTCCACGAGGCTGTGCGCGACGAGGGAAGCGTTGCGGTCTCGGGCGAGGAAGGGATCGAGGCGCTGCGCGTGGCGCTGGCCGTCGCGGAGGCGGCGCGCAGTGGGCGGCGTGTGGCGGTGAGTGCGATTCGGTAGGCGGCCGACAGCCAGGAGCGCGCGCTGGCCTCCTGAATGCTCAGGCGCCTGCATGGTCGGCGATAAGCGCGACTGCGAGACGCACCTCGTCACGCTCCGGCTCGCTGAGCGGCAGGCGAGGCGGGCGGCTTGGGCCACCGTCGCGCCCGAGCTCGTCAAGGGCTGCCTTGAAGTACTGGACGAGCTTCGGCTTCATGTCGAGGCGCGCAAGTGGCAGCAACAGGCGATAGAGCGCGCGGGCGTCGTCGAGTTCCCCTTCACGGATGTGGTCGTAGAGGGCGACGCAGGCCGCCGGCGCGACGTCGGCGGCGCCGGAGATCCACCCTGCGGCACCTACGCACAGGCCCTCGAAGGCCCAGTCGTCGCCGCCGACGAGCACCGCGAGCGGTCGATCGGCGGCGTTGAGGATCTGCGGGATGCGGCGCACATCGCCGGAGCACTCCTTCACCGCGATGACCTGCTTCACCTCGCTTGCGATCTGGATGATTGTCTGCGCAGGCAGGTCGTAGCCGGCGGCGTCAGGGTTGTTGTAGAGGATCACCGGTAGCTCAGCCGCCCTGCAGACGCTGTCAAAGAACGCGAGCATCTCCGCCTCATCGCCGCGGTAGAGCAGCGGCGGCAGCAGCATCAAGCCCGCCACGCCAGCGTCTGCAGCGTCGAGCGCATAGGCGATCGCAGCCGAGGCGTTGATGGCGGATATGCCGGCGACAACTGGCACACGATCGCCTGCGACCCCGCAGATCGTCGCCAACACCTGCTGGCGCTCCTGCCGCGAGAGACTGCTCGCCTCGCCCATCGTGCCGGTGCCGACGATGCCGTGGACGCTCGCGTCGAGCACGAAGGCGACGTTGCGCTCCAGTGCCACCATGTCGACGCGGTCATCGGCGTCAAAGGGTGTCGTCAGCGCGGGGATGATTCCGTGGAAGCTCAATGCGGTACCTCCCTATCTTTCTCAGTCGCGCATCAGCCGGTCGACGCGCCTGACGTGGTACAGCGCGTAGAGCGCGGCGGCGTCGGGATCGCCCTCGACGATGCTCTGGTAGATGAGCCGATGCTCGGCCATTTGCGTGACCGTGCGCCCAGGCACGGCGATCAGGTCGTCGCGCAGACGCCGCCAGAGCGGCTGGTCCATCAGCGCTGCGATGTAGTCGCCGATCGCTGCGAGCACTGCGTTGCCGCTGATCACTGCGATCTGGCTGTGAAACATGCGATCTGCCTCGCTCCACGTGGCCCGCGCCTCGGCGCTGCTCGGGTCGGATGAGCGCTCCATCTGCTCGAGCAGCGCCGCGATCCGGTCGTCGGGCCTTCGTCGCTGTGCGGCGACGCGCGCGACCTGTGGCTCGAGCATCTCCCGCGCCTGGAGCAGCGCGAACGGGCTCGTGTCGGCCAGGGAAGTCACGTGCTCGCCGCCGAGGTTCCTTGTAAGCAGCCGATCGCGCGCGTCGGGTGCCAGGAAGGAGCCGGCTCCGGGCTTCGTCTCGACTATCCCCTCGATTTGCAGCGCCGCGATCGCCTCGCGCACCGAGGAGCGAGAGACCGCGAGACGGCTGGCGAGCTCGCGCTCTGAGGGAAGCCGCACGCCTGGCGCAAGCCGGCCGGCGCGCACCCAGTCGAGGATTCTCCCAACGATCAGCTCGTAAAGCTGTGGGGGCTCGACAGCGTCGCGAGTGGTGGCTGGCGAATCTTGGACCGTCTCGTGCTCGACGGCCTCGGCCGTGCGCGCCGTGTCGTCTGGGCGACGCTCGCCTGCTTCTACGGACCTTCGAGGCATGTGGTGTAGTATACATGCCAATGCGGCCTATCGTACAGACCACTGAGTGCGGCTTGTTTTCCGCTGTCGATCCGCGCACGGGCACAGCGATCGGGACCTATCGGGAGGCGAGTGCAGAAGACGTCCGCCGTGCCGCCGCCGCGGCCTCTGAGGCGAGCGGTAGCGTTGCCCTCGCCGATCGCAGTCGCCGTGCGGCCTTGCTGGAGGTGGTGGCGGGCGCGCTGCGAGAGCGCTGCGAGGAGATCGTGAGCTGCGCGGACGCCGAGACGGCGCTGGGCGAGGCTCGGCTCCAAGGTGAGCTGGAGCGGACCGCCGTGCAGTTGCAGAAGTTCTCTGAGATCGTCGAGGCGGGCGACTACCTGGAGGCGCTGATCGATCTGCCGGACCCGGAGGCGAAGCCGACTCCACGGCCGGATCTGCGCCGCATGCTGGTCCCGATCGGACCGGTCGCGGTGTTCGGTGCAAGCAACTTCCCGCTCGCATTCAGCGTCGCCGGAGGCGACACGGCCTCTGCGCTGGCGGCTGGATGCCCGGTGATCGTGAAGGGGCATCCTTCCCATCCGGGCACGAGCAAGCTGGTCGCCGAGACACTGCGAGGCGCGGTCTCAGACTGCGGCCTGCCTGACGGCAGCTTTGCGCTGTTGCAGTCCTCAAGCGCGGTGGTCGGCGAAGATCTGGTCGAGCGCCCAGAGGTGGCCGCCGTCGCCTTCACCGGCTCGCTGCGCGCAGGGCGGGCACTGTTCGAGCGCGCCTCGCGACGGTCGTGCCCGATTCCCGTATACGCCGAGATGGGCAGCGTCAATCCGTTTGTGGTCAGTCGCGGCGCGCTGGCCACGCGTGGTGAGCAGATTGCGGAGGGTCTTATCAGCTCCGTGACCGGCTCCGCAGGGCAGTTGTGCACGAAGCCGGGGCTCGTCTTCATTCCGGCCGGAGCCTCAGGGCAGGCGTTCGCCGATGCGCTCGGGCGAAGCCTGGGCGACGGCGCTCCCCAATGGCTGCTAAGCGAGCAGATTCGAGATGGGCTGACTGCGTGCACGGCGATGCTTCAAGCGCTCACCGAGCCGATCGGCGAGGCGAGCTCGCCAAACGCGCCTGAGGACGTCAGCTTTTGCGCCCAGCCGCAGCTGTTCCTCACGAGCGCGGCGCGGCTGCGCGAGCGCCCCGAGATCGCGCAGGAGTGCTTCGGGCCGGTCGCCGTGCTGGCCATCTACGAGCACCTCGAGGAGCTGTGCGCGACCCTGCCAAGGCTCGGTGGCCAGCTGACTGCGACGGTCCACAGCGAGCCATGCGAGGCCGACGCGATCCGCCCGCTCGTGAGCGTGCTTGCGCGGATCGCCGGGCGACTGGTCTTCGACGGCTATCCGACAGGGGTGTCGGTCACGCACGCGATGCAGCACGGCGGCCCGTATCCGGCGAGCACCGCCGCCGCGTACACATCGGTCGGGATGGCTGCGATCGAGCGCTTCCTGCGGCCGCTCGCCTGGCAGAACGCGCCCGCGCGACTGCTGCCGCCGGAGCTGCACGACGAGAATCCGGTGCGGATCGCGCAACGGATCGACCCGCCTGGACGCGTTCGCCGCTGGGCGGCTTGAGCAGCACGCGACGGTGACGCTAGGGTTCACCGAGAGATGGCGAATCCGGATGCGACAGTGTTCACAGCTGCCCAGCGCGTTCGCTCCTTCGAGGACATAATTGCCCAGGTTCGCGACGCCGTGGCCGAGGGCCGCCTGCGGCCTGGGGAGCGGTTGCCGAGTGAGCGCGCGCTCGCAGAGAGCTTCGGGGTCAGCCGCGCGACGCTGCGCGAGGCGCTGCGCTCGCTGGAGGCGCTGGGAGTGGTCGAGATCCGCCTCGGGGCGACGGGCGGGGCGTTCGCCAGCGAGCCAGACGAGCGGCTGCTCGGCAACGCGCTGGGGACGCTGATGGCGTTCCGGGGTGCGACCGCCAAGGACCTCGCCGAGTTCCGGATCGCCTTCGAGAGCGACAACGCGCGCTGGGCGGTGCGGCAGGCGACCGATGAGGATCGTGCCGCCTTCGACGAGCTCGTCAAGGAGGCCGCCGCGGCGAGCGCCGCCGAGCAGCCTGACTGGCGTGTGATCGGGGGGATCGACATGCGCTGGCACGAGGCGGTCGCGCGCGCGACACACAACCCGATTCGGATCGGGATCATGCTTGGCATCCACACCGCGATGCGACGGGCGTTCGCGACGCTCGCCGATCCGTTGATGCGTCACCGCGCCGAGGTCCACAAGGACATGGAGAGGTTCGCGCGCGCAGTGCAGACGGGCGAGTCGGAGGAGGCGGCGGCGATCATGCAGCGTCATGTGGAGCTCTGGAACGAGCGCACGCTGCCACTCGCCGAACGCTGAGGCATGACGCTTCAGCAGCTGCGCTACTTCCTGGCAGCCTGCCGGCACGGCTCCTTCACCGCGGCCGCCGAGGCAATGTACGTCGCGCAGCCATCGCTGGCCGAACAGATCCGCCGTCTCGAGCAGGAGGTCGGCGTGCGGCTGTTCGTGCGCACAGGGCGGCGGCTGGAGCTGACCGAGGCAGGCTCCAACCTGAAGATGCACTCAGAACGGGTGATGGCGGCGATGGACGCAGCCGAGGCTTCGCTTCAGAGCGCCCGCAGCCTGCGGGGAGGAACCGCGTCGCTTGGCACCTTCGGCGTCTCCCAGCGGTATCTCGTAAAGGAGGTGGTCAGCACCTTCGTCGCGCGTCATCCGGAGGTCACCGTGCGGGTGATCGGACAGCACAGCTCGGAGGTGATTGAGCAGGTGCGCAGCGGCACCCTCGAGGCCGGCCTCGTCACGCTCCCGGTGCAGGAGCCCTCGCTGGTGGTGGAGCCGGTGATGTCCGACGAGGTGCTGTACACCGCGCTGCCCGGGCCGGACACGGAGCGGCCGATGTCGATCGAGCGCCTCGCACAGGTCCGTTTGATCGCGTGGCCGGCGGTCGTCGGCTGGAGGGACTCGATCCGGCGGCAGATCAAGGCGTGGGGCGATGAGGCGGGAGTCGCGGTCACGGCCTCTGTGGAGGTCGAGCACGTCGATTCGGCGCTCGAGCTCGCGGCGATGGGCCTCGGCGGCACCTACGTGCTGCGCACGATTGCGGATTCGACCTCCGGTCCACCGGAGCTGGTCGCCGTTCCCTTCGAGCGCCCGCTGTATGACACGTATGGGTTCATCTGGCGCAGAGAGCATCCGCTCTCACCGGCAACGGCGGAGCTGGTTCGTCTCGCGAGACGGCACATGGAGAGCTACGGACGACCGGTGCGCTTGTAGGAGGAGAAGGCGCCGCCTTCGGCAGCGAAAGCGAAGAGCGTCTAGCGCCCTTGCACATGGGCGCGTAGGCTCGCCACGAGAGCCCGATGAAGATCGCTCAAGTAGACATCTACGCCTACAAGCTCACCTACACCCACGGCGAATACGTGATGTCCGGCGGCCGAGCCGCCTCCAGCCAGGAGTCGACGGCGGTGCGGTTGCGAACCGATGCGGGCATCGAAGGCTGGGGCGAGGTCGCCACCCTCGGCGGCACCTACCTGCCCGCCTTCGCCGGCGGGGTGCGCGCCGCGCTGATCGAGCTCGCCCCGCACCTGATCGGGCTCGATCCGTGCAGCATCTCGCAGGTAAACCGAGTACTCGACGGGTTGCTGCTTGGCCAGCAGGCGGCGAAGAGCCCAATCGACATCGCCTGCTGGGACATCCTCGGCAAGGCGGCGGGCATGCCGGTCGCGCAGCTGCTCGGCGGCGTGCTGCAACAGGACTTCCCGCTCTATGAGGCCATTCCGCTAGGCGCGCCCGAGGAGATGGCCAGATTCGCGGCCTCGCGCCAGGCCGACGGCGTCAACGCGTTTCAGGTGAAGGTCGGCAACGAGCCGCGACAGGACGTCGCGCGCACGCGCACGGTGCTCGACGCCGTGGAGCCGGAGACCGCGCTCGTCGCGGATGCGAACGGCGGCTGGGATCTGGCGCGGGCGCAGATCGCGATGCGGGAGATGCAAGGCATGCCGGTCTTCGTCGAGCAGCCCTGCCGGGCGCTGCAGGACTGCGCGATCGTCCAGCGTGCGAGCTCGCTGCCGCTCAGCCTCGACGAGTCGGTGACGGCGGCTGGCGATCTGCACCGGGCGAAGTACGAGGCGGGGGCGTGCGCGGTCAATATCAAGCTGAGCAGGGTCGGCGGGCTGAGCAGGGCCGCGGCGATGCGCGACCACGCGTGCGAACTTGCAATGCGCGTCTCGCTCGAGGACACCTGGGGAGGCGATCTGACCACGGCGGCCGTGAGCCACCTGGCCGCGAGCACGCCGCCCGAGCATCTGCTGCTCGTATCGTTCATGAACGACTGGACGAACGAGCACCTTGCCGGCTATCTCCCGCGCTCGGGCGGCGGGCGCGGATCCGCGCCGAGCGGCGCCGGCCTCGGTGTTGAGGTCGATCTGAGCCAGCTTGACGAGCCGCTCTTCTCCGTGAACGCGCAGTGATCATGCGCGGCCGGCCGGGGTCCGGCTGATGCGCGCAGCGCGCGTATTTCAAGCCGTCGACTCTCACACCGAGGGCATGCCGACGCGGGTGATCACCGGTGGTGTCGGCGTCCTGCCAGGAGCGTCGATGCTGGAGCGCAAGCTGTGGCTGCAGCGCGAGCACGACGAGATCCGCGGGCTGCTGATGCGGGAGCCTCGCGGGCACGGCGCGATGTCCGGAGCGATCCTGCAACCGCCGTGTCGAAAGGACGCGGACTGGGGCGTCGTGTTCATCGAGGTGAGCGGCTACCTGCCGATGTGCGGCCACGGCACGATCGGGGTCGCGACCGTATTGGTCGAGACGGGCATGGTGCAGGTAAGCGAGCCGGAGACGATGATAAGCCTCGATGTGCCCGCGGGTCTTGTGCAGGCGCGGGTGCGCGTGCAGGACGGGAAGGCGGAGCATGTGACGCTGCGCAACGTGCCCGCGTTCGTCCACGAGCTTGACGCGGAGGCGAACGGCATCCGCTACGACATGGCCTTCGGCGGCAACTTCTACGCGATCGCGGAGGCGAACTCGATCGGCGTGGAGGTGATCCCCGAGAACGCCTCCCGCCTGATCGAGGCGGGGGTGGCGCTGATGGAGGCGGTCGGAGTTCCGGTGCATCCGCAGGACGAGACGATCCGCGGCTGCCGCCACGTGATCTGGACCGCGCCTGCGCGCGAGGGCGGCGACGCGCGTGCTGCGACGACGATCTATCCGGGATGGGTCGACCGTTCGCCGTGCGGGACCGGCACGAGCGCAAGGATGGCGCAGCTCTACGAGCGCGGGGCGCTCGCGCTGGGATCGCGGTTTCTGCACGAGTCGATCATCGGCACGCGCTTCGAGGGCCGTCTTGTCGAGGAGGTTGAGATCGCTGGTCGGCGCGCTGTGGTTCCAGAGATAACCGGGCGCGCCTGGATCACCGCGATGGGGCAGTACATGCTGGACCCGGACGACCCGTTTCCAAGCGGCTTTCGCCTCGGGTGAAACTGGGGATCGGGCGCCCGATGCGATCGCTGGCGCGAGGAATGCAGCGGACATGCGAAGCGAGAGCGAAAATAGTAGACTCAGATGGTCAAACCATTGACACACGCCTACGACTGAGACCCTTCAGGACCTTGTTCGCACCAACTCATCTCACCGCCTCGGAACTGCGAGATCGCGTCTCGATCGCCGACGCGATTTCCGCCCTCGAAGCGGCTCTGCAAGCAGGCGAGCTCGAAGCGCCGCCACGTGCCCATCTCTCGGTGCCGGGCGGCGAACTGCTGTTGATGCCCGCCGCGGGCCCGCGGGCAGTCGGCGTGAAGCTCGTCACGATCAATCCCGGCAACCGCGAGCGTAAGCTGCCGCTGATCGACGGCATCTACGTGCTCTTCGACGGGCAGACGCTCGCGCCGGTGCTGACGATCGATGGCGCGGCCCTCACGGCGTTGCGCACCGCGGCCGTCTCGGCGCTCGTGACCAGCCGGCTTGCAAATCCAGGCGCCCGTCGTCTGGTCGTCTTTGGAGCGGGGGTCCAGGCGTGCGCGCACGTCGAAGCCATGCGAGCCGTGCGCCCAATCGAGCGGGTCGTGATAGTCGACGGCGACGAGACTCGTGCCACCGCGCTCATCGCCGAGGCGTGCAGCGTCGGGCTCGAAGCTCGCGTCGGCAGCCCTGAGGATGTGCGCGAGGCAGACATCGTGTGCACTTGCACGACGAGCGCAAGCCCAGTCTTTCCGGGTGCGCTCTTGCCTCTCGGAGCGCACGTGAACGCGATCGGCGCATACCGGCGGAATGCGCGCGAGCTCGATGACGAGACGATCGGCAAGGCGCGGATCGTCGTCGAGGACAAGCAGATGGCCTGCGCCGAGGCGGGCGATCTCGTCATCCCGCTGGGCGCCGGCGTTCTCGACCGGTCGGCGATCGTCGCGGACCTTCCGGCGCTGGTCGCGGGCGTCCCTGCGCGCACTAGCGCAGAGGAGATCACCGTCTTCAAGTCGATCGGCGTGGCCTGGGAGGATTTGGCGGTAGCAGTGGCAGCGGTCGCACCGCTCGCACTGTCACAGGGCTCTGTGCAGGCGGCAAGGTGAGCTCCGCGCCGGACGTCGTGGTCGTGGGAGCGGGCGCGATCGGCGCCGCGTGCGCGCTCGAGCTCGCAGAGCGCGGCGCGAGCGTGCAGGTGCTCGAGCGCGGCGAGGGATGGGCACACGGATGCTCGGCCGGAAATGCGGGCCTGATCGTGCCAAGCCATGCGACTCCGCTTGCAACACCCACCGCACTGCGGGACGGGTTGCGCTGGCTTGGGCGCAAGCAGTCCCCGTTCGCGCTGCACCCGCGCCCGCAGCTGGGGCCATGGCTTGGGCGCTTCATCCTCGCTTGCGCGCGTTCTCACAGGCAAGACGCTGTGAGCCTGCTGCGAACGCTGGCCGCCGAGAGCCTGGAACGCTGGGGTCAGCTCGTCCCTGAGCAGCTGCAGCGGAGCGGCGTGTTGTGCGTTTACATGGGCGAGCGCGCATTCGCAAACGCCAGGGGGGAGGCAGCTGCCCATGTGGCTGCAGGTCTGCGCTGCGAGGTGCTTGATGCGAGTGCCGCGCTGGAGCTCGAGCCCGCGCTGAAAGGACCGCTGAGCGGGGCGGTCCTGCATCCCGACGAGGCCCACGGCGACCCGAAGGAGCTCGTCGCGGCGCTTGGCGCAGAGGCTTGTGCCCGCGGGGCACGCCTGCGCACAGGCGTCGAGGTGCGCGCCGTGGACCGCAGAGGCGTGCGCACGGCGACAGAGACGATCCGCGCCGGTCGTGTCGTAATTGCGACCGGGGTTGCTATGCGCGAGCTGTTGCCGTCGGTGCCGGTAGTCGCCGCGATCGGCTTGAGCGTCGACTTCCACGAGGGGCTCGCGCGCCCGTCGCGGCCGCTCTACCTGCACGACACCCGCGTCGTCGTCACTCCTCTGGCTGGGCGCACGCGTCTCGCCGGCATGCTGGAGCTGGCGCCACCAGACGTGCACCCGGACACACGGCGAATCGAGGGCGTGCTCGCAGCCGCGCGCAGGGCGCTCGCGGCGCAGGGAAGCTGGCGCGCCGCTGCGCCGTGGGTGGGGCTGCGGCCGCTTGCGCCTGACGGCTTGCCGATCGTTGGTGCGCTTCCCGCCATGCCCGAGGTGCTGCTCGCCGGTGCGCACGCGATGTTGGGAATCACGCTCGCCCCGGTCACAGGCCGGCTGATCGCCGACGCGATCGATGGGCATCCCGTGCCGGCCGAGCTCGACCCTGGCCGCTTTCGCGCCCTACGGCGTGCGCTGGTCCCTATCCGAGAGGAACGACATGTCGCTGTTTGAGAACACGGTTGTGATCGATGGCCTCAACACCTCCGCGGAGACGCGCGAGGTGTTCGAAGCGATGCGGCGCGGAGGCATCGATGCGGCCAATTGGACCTGCGTCAGCTGGGAGAGCTGTGCTGCGACCCTGCACAACGTGGCTGCCTGGAAGCAGCGGTTCGTCGATCACGCAGACCTGATCGCGCAGGTCTACACGACCGAGGACATCCGCAGGGCCAAGCAGGAAGGCAAGCTGGGGATCTTTATCGGCTGGCAGAACTCCTCTGGCTACGACGATTACCTGCCGTTCGTCGCGATCTTCGCGGAGCTGGGCGTCCGCGTGGTGCAGCTCACGTACAACACCGCAAATGCGGTCGGCAGCGGCTGCTACGAGAGCGAGGACCGTGGACTTACCGACTTCGGCCACGATCTCGTAGCTGAGCTGAATCGTAACGCGGTGCTGATTGACCTCAGTCATACCGGTGCGCGCACCACCGCCGAGACGATCCGTGCCTCCAAGCGCCCTGTGTGTCACTCACACACGCTTCCGGCGGCACTGCGCCCTCATCCGCGCAACAAGTCGGACGAGGAGCTGCGGCTGCTTGCGCAGCACGGCGGATTTGTCGGCGCGACCGCGTTTCCCGCCTTCCTGCGCAGGGGCAACGAGTCGACGATCGAAGACTATGTGGATGCGATCGAGCACCTGATCAACGTCGTCGGCGAGCGGCAGGTCGGTATCGGCACCGACTACACAGAGGGCCGTTCGCCTGAGTTCTTCGTGCCGATCAGCCTCGACAAGGGCTATGGGCGACGCTTGCGTGATGACGCCGCTGGTTACATCCCAGAGGCGATAGGACGGCTTGACAGTTTGTTCCCTGCATTGGCTGCGGAGATGGACAGGCGCGGCTGGAAGCAAAGCCGGATCGAGGGCTTGCTTGGGGAGAATTGGCTGCGCTTCCTCGATGATGCCTGGCTAAAGGCATAGGAGGTTGTCGCGGACCGACGCGCTGCCACTGCGATCGCTTGACTTGCGTCAGATCGACTCCCTCCATACCTGTCGATATACGCGCAGCCAGTTCTCTCCAAGGATGTTACGGACCTCGCTCTCGGCGAATCCACGCTCGATCAGGCGCTCTGTCAGCCTTGGCAAACCACTTGGGCTCTCGATTCCCGCGGGATAGTGCCAGGGCGGCGGGCTGTAGGTCTCGGGCGACCACAGCCCGGCGGCGACGAACGCGTCGTATTCGTCTCGCGAGGCGTCGAAGTAGTCGATGCCAAGCGCGACATGGTCCGGGCCGACCAGGTCGGCTATGTATGTGATGTGGTCGATGAATCGGTCGAGGGTTGGCTCCGCCTCGGCCGACACAAAGGAGGGGAATCCATTCGCGCCGATCACGCCGCCCGAAGCGGCGACGGCGCGGATCAGCTCGTCGGAGACGTTGCGCGGGCTCGGGTAAACCGCGAACGGGTTGCTGTGCGAGGCGATGCAGGGAGCGGCAGATGCTTCGATTGCCTGGATCGCCGTCCGTTCTCCTGTGTGGGAGACGTCGACCACCAGTCCGAGACGGTTCATCTCCGCGATCGCCTGCCTGCCGAAGAGGCTGAGGCCGGCGTCGCTTGGCTCCTCGCAACCGTCACCGAGTGGATTACGCCTGTTGTAGGCGATCTGAATCACCCGGACGCCGAGGCGCCAGAACACCTCGAGCAGATTGACATCGTACTCGATCGGCCCGGTGCCCTGGAAGTGAAATACGATTGCGAGCTTGCCGAGCTGCTTGGCGCGCAGGATGTCATCCGCACTCGTCGCAATCAGGAGCTCATCGCGGCGACGGACCAACTCGAAAGTGCGGCCGATCTCGCCGAGGGCCTCTCTTGCAGAGTTGCTGCCGAAGGCGACTGTAACGGCGGTGCAGGTCACCCCACCGTCGACCCATTTCTGGACGTGTGGCTGCCAGTACTGTATCGGACATACCGCGTCGATGACCACAGCGTCGCGATGAAGTTGTGTCGTGGACTGGAGTTGCATGATGATCTCCTCTAATTCATGAGCCGTTCGATCCTACGCGCGTGCGACTGCGCCTGCCAGCGACGAGAGCATTGCTTCTACTCATCAATTGTCGGCAATTGAAGGTAGGAGGCATGTGCGCCGCAGTGGTGAACGGTGTTGTATGCGACTCGCCACGTGGATGTGAGCTCGTTGCTCTCGCCAGTGTTGAGATTGCGATTGCAGGTCGGGAACTCAGAGCTCGAGATCTCCAGCCGGATACGATGGCCTCGCAGCCACACGTGCGCCGTGGCCTGCATGTCGATCTCGACGCGAGCGATCTCGCCCTCTCTCAGCGGTACCTGCCTGTCGAATCCCTCCCTATAGCGCGCTCGCACGATCCCGCGGCAGAGGTCGAAGGCGCGCTCGTCAGGCCACACGTCGATGAGCTTCGCAGTGAAGTCGGTGTCAGGCGCGTCCGAAGAGACGAACAGCACCGCCCTCACGAGGCCGGCAATCGCAAGCTCCTCGTCGAGCTGCTCGCTCGTGTAGCAGAGCACGTCGTTGCGAAGCTCGACCGACGCCTGGTCGGCGGGACCACCGAAGTACGCGCCGCCGGTGGCCGGAACCGGATCGCCGGGATCGTAGAGGAAGCGGTCGGGCGGCTCGGAAGGCTCCGGCCGCCATGGGCTGAGGCGACCGGCGCCCAGGCGAGTGTTCGCGGGCTTGACGCTCCGCAGGTACCAGCGGGTCGTGTGCGTTCCCCGAACAGGCCACTCGGTGGCGCTCTGCCAGCGGTTGCGCCCCATCAGGTAGTACTGCACTCGCGGCATCGACGGCGGCGCGAGCTGCTCCTCGTGCAGCCAGTGGCGAAACCAACCAAGGTAGGCATCCCAATAGTCGAGCTCGGTGACTCCGGGATAGTGCATTTCACCGACGCTTCCGTCATCGTCGAGGTATTCGCCGCGAGCGTGAAGCCCCGGGCCAACGATCAGGAACTGGCTGTCCCGCACCAGCTTACTGCTCGCGCGCCTGCGAAAGAGCTCGAACTCACGGATCGTATCGCCGGGGCAGGTGTCGTGCCAGGTGTTCACGAACAATGTTGGCAGGTCGATTGCCGTCTCCTCTGTGAGGAACTCGAAGCTGCGCCATGCAGGATTATCCGGCGTTCGCGTGACCCACTCCCGCCACTCGGTGGGTGGGCAGCCGAGGCGGTCGGCCATGTCCGCCACCGGCAGAGACCACAGCGCGGCATGCAACTCCTCGGCCGTGCGCGTCATCGGGGCTGACCGGTCGGTCATCCCGGCTCGATCGAACCAATCGAGCAGCCATCCGATCTTTACAGTGCCTCCCTCCCAAGCCTCCCAGTAACGATGGCGCTCGTCGGCCGCGCCGAGCGCACCCCCACTTGCCTGTGCTATGGCGCATCTGTGGCTTGGATGGCGAAGCTGCGCCAGCAGTAGCTGGGTGATTCCCAGCGAGGAGGCTCCGAATGTGCCGATCGCACCACTGCACCACGGTTGCTGCGACAGCCACTCGACGGTATCGAATCCGTCTGGCCCGTCGTGGCGGGCCGTTGAGTAGTGTCCCTCGGAGCCAAACAAGCCGCGCAGGTCCTGCACGGCAACAACAAAACCCTGGCTCGCGAAGGCGATTGGTACTCCCGCGTCATATTCCTGAGACGCGCGCGCCTCCGCAGTGGGCGAGAACTTCGCCTTTCCATATTGAGTGCGGATCAGAATCACCGGGAGCCTCCCGGCAACCGACTGCGGCCGGTAGAAGTCGGTCGCCAGGCGCACGCCATCGCGCATCGGGATGAGTTGGTCGGGCTCGAAGGCGACATCGAACCGCGGGGACGGAAAGCCTGGTGGTAGTGACCTTGGCCCAACCATTCGTCGCACCGTATCACGGAGCGTTGCGCAGCCGTGCCCAGTCACGCCATCTAGCCCCATGACGACGCGCGGCTTGACGGCAAGTCCGAGCCGGGCTATAATGGTTAGATCATTGAACGACGCTATCGTCGCCATAAGGATCAGTGGCGGCGTTGGTGCCTCTGGAGGGAGTGCGTGTGATCAGTCTGGGTAGAAGTGGGATGAGGAAGTGCGTTTGCGCGAGCATGGCGATGGTGCTGACGGCACTGATCGCGGGATGCGGCGGAGGTGGCAAGGAGGCGTCCAACGGTGCTGCTACGAACAGCTCTACGGGATCATCGAAGCCCTATGCCGAACTTCGCTGGGGGGAGCCAACCTTTCCGGCGCGCATCGATTGGGACGCCCTCAGTTGGCCTCAAGCGATTCAAGCGGAGTCGCTTGTAGTACAGAACCTGGTGGAATTTGAACCGAACGGCAGGCTCAAACCCGAGCTCGCGAGTTCGATCGAACACCCCAACGCCACCACTTACATCTACAACGTCAAGACTGGCGTCAAGTTTTCGGACGGCAAACCACTCACGGTGGCTGACGTGGTCTATTCGCTGCGATACGCCATGGCTTCCAAGGAATCGGATAATAAACCATATTGGAGCGACGTCGCCTCGGTGACGGCACACGGCAATTCGGCTGTCATGGTCAAGCTCAAGCGTCCCAGTGCGATCTGGCCATATATCTTGGCATTCAGTGGCCAGATTATGGAGAAGGCTCAGGCAGAAAAGATCGGCGAAAAAGCTCTGGGCACGCCAAGCGGCCTGCTCATCGGCACCGGCCCTTGGAAGTTCGACAGCTTTACGCCCGAAGCGAGTATTCATCTTTCGCCCAATCCATACTGGAGGGGACCATCGAGACCAGCTTCGCGAATCACGTTCACGCTATTCAAAAGCGAATCCACGATGGCGCTGGCGTTGCGTTCCGGTGCGATCGACGGAGCTTCGTGGTATACCACGCCAAAGCTCTTTACGGGCATACCAGACGTACGTAACATGGATACCCCGCTGGAGTACACCGAGGTTCTCTCGATGGGTAGCGAATCTCCGCCGCTGAACGATGTTCACGTGCGTAGAGCCATCGCTTATGCGATCGATGCGAAAGGCATGATCAAAGCCCTCTATCCGCCCGGAGATGCCAGCGAAGTTGCGACGTTCACGCCAGCAAGCTTGTATCCTAACTACGCTCCAGGTGAAGTGAATGCGATGCTGGCGAGGCTGCCGAAATACGACTTCGACTTGGCTGCAGCCAAAGCTGAACTTGCGAAGTCAAGCTATCCACACGGCTTTTCGACGGCTATCCAAGTCGAAGCTACAAGTACGGCAGAGGTATCGGCTGCCCAGATCCTGGCTTCAGATTTGGCAAAGATCGGCATCAACGCCGCAGTACACGAGCAGCAGCCGGCAGAAGAATCGGTGCTGTATGGCAAGAAGGTAAAGCTCCACATTTATGAGATCGGCGCCGCCTACCCGGATCCGGTCAGCATGACGTCTGAGCTGTTGAGCCCAAGTCAGATCGGCTCCGGACTGCTCAACCTTGCTTCGTACAGGAATAAAGAAGTAGAAAGGCTGTTGCCGCTAAGTGAAGAAGTGACAAACCCCAAGCAGCGGCTGGCACTGATCGAAAAGACGTTGAAGCTCGCAAACTCCGATGCCGTGTACCCGATGATGTGGGCGATCGGAGTATTCGGCGCCATATCAGAAAAATACGTCTACCCGGGGTTCTCGACGTGGACGGCGGCGTATACGCCGTGGGCGCTGAGGGTGAAACTGGCTGGGTGATCAGAATGAGCAGGTTCCTGTGAATGGATGGGGGTCCAGACAACGAGAGATGTAGCCTAAAAGCTGGAAATCGACCTCATATTTCACGTATCAGCTGCAGGCGCATGATGGTGCTTCAGTCGGCATCCATCATGCGCCTGTGGACCTACTCGACATCTGCCTAGCACCGTCGCGGCATCTGTCGCGTATCGGCATGTTCGCTTGACGGGCTGGTCTAGGGCCGGTCTATAGTGCGCCGCGTTGGCGAGGGTACGCCAAGGCGTCGCGTTTTGGGCAGATCGTCCGCTAGCGTGATCCTCACCACAGTCAATAGATAGATCCCGCGGCTGCCTGCCGGTGGCCGATCGGGCCTGTGCGTGAGAAGGAGGGTATGAGGTGACTGGACGTCCTGCAGACGTGGTGGAACGGTCGGTGACGCTTTGTCCTGGCGAGGCGGTGGACTCGTTGCGAGAGCGCATGCGGGTGGCGGAGGTGGATGCCTACCTCTCGCTTGATCCAGACAATCAGACGTACCTGACCGGCTTTCGCGCCCAGATCTACTCTCGGCCGCTGATCCTGATGGTGACTGCGACGAACTCCGTTCTGATCGTACCGGAGCTGGAGGAGCAGCATGCGCGGCCGCTTGCACAGGTCGACGAGGTGCTCGTCTACTGTGAGCGGCCCGGAGGCTCGGCGCCGACCTCGCACATGCCCCTTTTGGAATCGACGCTTGATCGGCTGCCGGGCGGCGCACGGGTGGCGATCGACGCCCAGCGGCTTGCGTTTGCGTATGCGGAGGCGGTAAGGCACGGCGGCCGCGAGACGGTCGCCTTCGACGAGGTGTTGGGGCTGATGCGAAGCGTGAAGCGAGCCGATGAGCTTGCGGCGATGCGCATTGCGGGCGAGCTTTCGCAGGCTGGCCTGGGCGCATCGATTGACGCTGCTGCAGTGGGAGTGAGCGAGCTCGAGATCGACGCGGCCGGCAATGCCGTGATCTTCAGGCGCGCCTCGGAGCTCGGCGCCGACGCGGTCGTCGATCTGCTGGTGCTGAGTCCATCGGGCGCGATGCGCTCGACGCTCCCGCATGTCTATTCCACTCCACGCTCGTTGACTGCGGGCGACGTTGTCATTCATAGCCGTCAGGTTGCGGTCGAAGGCTACCGTGCCGAGCTGGAGCGCACGCTGATCGTGGGTGAGCCCTCGCCTGAGCAGGAGCGCGCCTTCGCCGTGATGTATGGCGCACAGCAGGCCGCGATGGACGCCGTGAGGCCCGGGGTAGAGATGTGCGAGGTAGATGCGGCTGCTAGGGCGATCATCGCAGACGCCGGATATGGCCCCAATGCAATCCATCGCAGCGGCCACGGCATTGGCATCGGAGTCCACGAGCAGCCGTTCCTGCGCTTTGACAATCACGAGGCGCTCGCCCCAGGCATGGTGGTCACGATCGAGCCGGGATTCTATGTGCCGGGCCTTGGCGGCTTTCGCCATTCGGACACGCTGGCGGTCACCGACGCAGGCAGCGAGATGCTCACCGAGTATCCGAGGTCGCTGCAGGCACTGATTGTCGCATGAGCCAGCGGCACTCGTGCGTTCCCTGCTTTTGAAGGTCAACCAACCCTGGGAGGGGATCTGATGAGGAAGTGCGTATGTGCGAGCATAATGCTCGCTTTGTCGACCGTAGCTGTCGCGGCGTGCGGTAGCAGCAAATCCGGCACAGCATCAAGCGGCGTTGGCTCGTCAAAACCTTATGCCGAACTGCGCTGGGGATCAGCGCCGACCACACGACTGGACTTCGCCACGAACCTGGAAACAGGGTCATCGGCGATGGAGGCGCTTGCGGTTCAGAATCTGATGGAATTTGAACAGAGCGGCAAAGTAAAACCTGGTCCGGCAACTCGTTCGGTTGAGCATCCCAACACGACCACCTACATCTATAACCTCAAGTCTGGTGTGCGGTTCTCCGATGGTAAGCCGCTGACGGCGGCCGACGTCGTTTATTCGCTTAAGCGCAATCTTGGCAAGGAAGCACAGACGGCCTCCAGCTTTGCGAACGTGGCGTCGATCGCGGAAAGCGGCCCCCTGACCGTGGTGGTGAAGCTCAAGCAGCCCAACGCCTCCTGGCCGGACATTCCGGCCTTTGCCGGTCAGATCATCGAGAAGGCCGCCGCCGAAAGGGTCGGCGAAAGCAATCTCGGCACGCCAAGCGGTCTGCCGATCGGCACGGGCCCCTGGAAGATCGACAGTTTCAGCCCGACCACAGGCGTGCAGTACTCGCGCAATCCTTATTGGACCGGCCCCACGCCGCCCGCCCGGCGGATCAGCGTCGACTTCTTCAAGGAAGAATCCGCTGAGGCACTTGCACTGCGATCGGGCGCTATCGACGGATGTTTTCCTGTCAGCGTACTGAAGAGCTTCCTGGACATCCCCGGTACGCACCTGCTTATCGCTCCGGGGACCGGATCGGCTGTCATCAGCATGAACACGATCATCCCGCCGTTCAACAACATCCATGTGCGGCGTGCGATTGCCTACGCGACCAACGTGAAGGGCATGCTGCAAGCGACGTGGGGAAAGTACGCGGCGATCGAGCACGCTGTTGTGCCGGCTAGCGTGTTCGCCGGTCTGGCTCCCGCGAGCGCCGTGAATGCCATGCTGGATTCGCTGCCAAAATACGAATTCAATATCGCTGCCGCGAAGCGGGAACTGGGAAAGTCGCCTTACCCGCACGGTTTCACGACTACTGCGCAGGTGGAAATCAGCGATGACAGAGGGACGGTAGTTGGGCAGATTCTCGCATCTGATCTCGCAAAGATCGGCATAAGTGTTAAAATTCAAACAATGCCCAGCGCAACGTGGCTGGCGACTCTCTATGGACCACGCAAGGCGATCAAGTTGTTTCCGGTCGAATATGCGAGCGTCTTCCCGGATCCTGACGCACTGATGTATTACTGGCTTGCGCCGGAAGCAGCGAAGGTCAATGGATTGAACTCCGCTAACTATACTAATCCAGAAATTGGCAGACTTCTAAAAGAAGAGGATATGGCATCGAATCCGCACAAGCGACTAGAACTGATCGGCAAGATCCTGCGGATCTCGATGGAAGACGTTCCCTACCAACCGCAATACTCGCCTGATTATGTCAGCGTGCTTTCTGACAGATACGTTTGGCCGACGTTTGCGACTACTACGATCTTTTACACGGCGTGGGCGATGGACGTGAGGCTGGCGCACTAGCCGCGGTGCGATCTATCCCACAGAGCTCGAGCAGATGGACGGCCAGTGTCATCGAGAGGCGGGAAGGCCACTGCGGCCTTCCCGCCTCCACGGGTGCGGCGTCCAAGATCTCGCAAGATCAGAGGAGGCATGATGTCTGAGGCGTCGCAGGAAGATGTGGCCGTAGCTGCTGCGTACGCGCGAGCTGAGCGTCTGTTGGCGGGCAACGCCGAGCGGCTGGTGGTGGGCGGTGAGGTGATTCCTCGATTTCTGCCCGGTTGCGATCGCTTCTGGTTTCGCGAACCGACGTTCGACGGGCATTGCTTCATGCTTGTGGACCCAGAGCGCCCACTGATCGAGGAGGCCTTCGATCATGCCGACGTGGCGGCAGCACTGACCGCCGCGAGCGGGCAGCGGTGTGGGCCGGAGCGGCTTCCATTTTCAGCGATCGATCTGGATGCTGACTCGCGAACGTTGTCTTTCGGCTTCGCGGGCGCGCAATGGCGCTACGAGCAGCAGAGCGGCTGCTGCGAGCGGCTGGAGGGTCTGGCGGTCGACCAGGCGTGGTCTGTGTCTCCAGACGGGCGTTGGGCAATCGCCTTCGCGGGCCACGATTTGCTGCTGCTCGATCGCCGGACGGGCTCCCAGCGGCAGATCACCTCTGACGGCAGCGCTGAGCGGCCGTATGGCGCTCGGCTTGACTGGCGCGCGCTGGAACGCCGGTTGCGCAGCGTGGTCTCGGCGCCGCTTGTGGCCTGGAGCCCCGATTCGAGCGCGTTCGTCGTCGAGCGGATCGATCAGTCACAGGTAGAGCGCACGCACCTCCTGGAGGAGTTGTCCGACGCGCCTCGCCCGCGATTGCACACCTTTCGCGATGCGCTACCGGCGGACGCGCATCTAGCGCTCTGTGAGCTGTTACTCGTATCGATCGAGACCGGCGCGATCACGCCGGTCTCGATTCCGCCGGCACCCATGGGACTGCTGGGTCTGATCGACGCCAAGCGCGTGTGGTGGTCGAGCGACTCAAGTCGCCTCGAGGTGCTTGTTCAGAACCGCGACTGCCGCGAGGCGCGTCTGTTCACGGTTGATCCCGCGACCGGCGCGGCGTTGTGTGTTGCCCAGGAGCGCGGCGAGACCATGATCGATCCCGGTCCGCTGCTTACAGAGCGTCCCTGCTCACGCGTGCTGGGGGGCGGCCGTGGCGCGGTGTGGTTTTCCGAGCGAGACGGCTGGGGTCATCTGTGGCTGGTCGACGGCGCGTCCTGGCGCCAGCTGACGCAGGGCGAATGGGTGGTGCGTGAACTTCTGCGAGTGGACGAGCAGAACGAAGAGATCCTGTTCACCGCCTCAGGACGGGAGCCCGATGGCGGTCCCTACGACCGCCGGCTCTACCGCGTTGGCCTCGCCGGCGGGGAGCCGCGGCTGCTGACTCCTGAGCCGCTCGACCACGAGATCACGCTCTCGCCGAGCGGCCGATGGCTGGTCGATTGCTGCTCGAGCACCGACATTCCGCCGCGCACGGTGTTGCGCCGACCAGATGGGGGGATCGCGCTGGAGATAGCGCGATCCGATGTCAGCCGGCTGCATGAGACGAGCTGGCGGGCACCAGAACGGTTCACTGTCGTGGCGGCCGATGGTCAGACGACGCTGCACGGGCTGCTGTACCTGCCATCAAGCTTCGATGTGCGCAGATCATGGCCGTTGCTCGACGCCATCTACCCCGGTCCGCAGATCGTCCACGCTGCGCAGCGCTTCGGCTTGACCACGAGCCAGTGTGAGGCATTCGCCGAGCTTGGCGTCGTTGTGATGGTGCTCGACGCACATGGCACTCCGCTTCGCTCCAAGACCTTTCACGACGCCTCTTACCGAAATCTTCAGACGACGGAGGGCCTGCGCGACCACGTCTGCGCGATCGGGCAGCTCAGCGCGCGCTACCCCTGGATCGACGTGCAACGTGTGGGCATCGTCGGTCATTCGGGTGGCGGGTACGCGACCGTGAGGGCACTGCTGGAGCATCCGGATGTCTTCAAGGTTGGGATCTCCTCTGTCGGCAACCACGACAACCGTCGCTACCACGCCGGTTGGGGGGAGCGCTACATCGGCCTCGCGGCCGATGCGCCTCAGGCATGGGAGCAGCAGGCCAATCCGCCACTGGCAGCCAGCTTGCGCGGCAAGCTGATGCTTGGCCTCGCCGAGATGGATGCCAACGTGCATCCCTCCAACACCCGCGCTTTGATCGCGGCTCTCGTTGCGGCGGACATCGATCATGACGTCGTGGTGATTCCAAATGGAGACCACTGGCTCCTGGACAACCCCTACTTCGTGCGGCGAATGTGGGATTACCTGGTGACTCATCTGATCGGTGGAGTGCCACCGCGCTACCGGATCGCGAGAAGCTCGCTTGCGCCGCCTCAGTTCGAGGCCTGAGCGCAGCGGAGCTTCGTTACTGCCAACCTGCCGCTGGTTTCAGCCCGATCCGTGATCGACCGCTTGTTGCTGTCTCGGCGCCATGGCGGGCTGGCGCTGCCGCAGCGGCCAGCGTGTGTCAGCGAGTTCGAGGCTGACTAGAAGCCCTTGCAGCAGCTCGGCGAGCGCCTGTCGTTGCTGATCGTCCAGCGGCGCCAACAGGCGCTCCTCCAGTTGTAGGTCGAGGTCCATAGCGGCCTGCTGCAGCTCCCGTCCAGCGTCAGTGAGCACGACCCGCACGACTCGTCTGTCCTTGGGATCCTGCTCGCGGGCTATGAGGCCGTTGCGCTCGAGCCTCTCCAGCAGCTTCGTAAGCCCACCTGAGGAGAAGAGGATCTCTCGCCTGAGCTCGGAGGCCGTGAGCATGTATGGCGGGCCGCTGCGACGCAGCACGCTAAGCACGTCGAATTCCCGATTGCCAAGCCCATAGGCCGAAAGGCCGCGAGTGATCTCGTGGTCGAGGTGCTGCGCAGCGCGGAGGATGCGTGCGATCACGCTCACTGGAGCCAGCGGCAGGCCGGGCGCCTCCGCCGCCCACTGCTCAATCAGATGAGCGACATGGTCTGAGCCGGCTTCCATGGGCGCGAGGAGTCTAACGAACCAGAACGTTGTACGCCTTTCCTAATATCTTTCGAAACAGCTTCTTGACAAGTAATCTTGAAAGCTTTACAGTCGCAAGCGACCAAGCCGCCGATTAGGCGACTGCAACATGGAGGCAAGGGATGGGCACGCACGGCGCGCATGGGCATCCCCGCTATCGCGGGCCAGTGATCGACGTCCACGTCCACTACTGGTCAGGCAGCCGTGAGCATGCGGCCGCGGTCAACCGCATGGGCGGCCTGGCGACGGCGATCCAGTTGTGGGACGTCACCTGGCCTCCGCCCCGATATGCCAAGGATCTCGACGCCTGGCGTGAGCTGGAGCCTGATCTGCTGCGTTGCCACGTTCCCGACCTCTCAAAGATCGGCGACCCGGGCTTCGAGGAGCGCTTGGTCGCGGATGTGCGCGAGGCCGCATCTCTCGGCTGTGTCGGCGTGAAGGTTTGGAAGAACCTCGGCCTGAAGCTGCGTGACGTCGACGGGCGGCGCATTGCGGTCGATGACAGCCGCCTGGATGCGCTCTGGGAGACCATCGCCGAGCTGAAGCTGCCGGTCCTGATCCATGTCGGCGACCCGCCGGAGATGTGGGATCCACCCACGGCTGACAACCCGCGTGCGGGCGACACCTCCACACTGTCTGGGTGGTGGTACAGCGATGGCAGCTACCCCCCGCTGGCGCGGATCCACGAGGAGTTCGAGCGCCTCGTCTCACGGCATCCGGCCACCACCTTCATCGGGGCTCACTTCGGCTGCTTCCTCAGCACAGACGAGCTTCACCGCTGGCTTGGCGCCTATCCCAACTTTCACTTCGACACCGCCGCCGCCGTCTCAGAGATCGGCCGCGGTGACGTCAGCGCAGCGCGAAAGATCTTCCTTGACTGGCGCGACCGCGCGCTGTTCGGCACAGACCTCGGGCGCGTACCAGCTTTCGAGTATCCAAATTTCGGGGCCAAACGCTGGGATCTGGAGGAGTATTTCACGCTGCATTGGCGCTTCTTCGAGACCGCGGAACGGGATCTGCCGCATCCGATCCCCGAGCAGGTGTCCTGGAGGGTGACCGGGATCGACCTGCCCGACGACGTGCTGCATGCGCTCTACACCGGGAATGCGGTGCGGCTCTACCGGCTGCCGCTTGCGGACATCGAGAATCCTGCCGGCTCGGTGCCGGTGCGAAGTGGACGATAGGAGAAACGCTTTTCTCGCCTCGAGGGGGCGGGTGTGGTGGGGAAATATGATCTATGGGAGGAATTGCAATGAGGAAATCAACGAGCAAGTGTCTGTTGGGGTGTGTGGCGTTGACGCTTGCGATGGTCGTCGCCGGGTGCGGCAGCAGCAATAACGGCCAGTCGAGCAGCACGGCCGGATCGTCGAAAAGTTACGCCGAGCTGCGCTGGGGGCAGGCACCGTTTCCTGGTGCTCTGGACTACCAAAAGACCCCATGGGCCCAAGTCGCCGATGTTGAGTCGCTGGCGGTTCAGAATCTGGTCGAATTCCAATCGAATGGGACGTTGAAGCCGGGGCTCGCGAGCTCGATAGAGCACCCAAACTCGACTACCTACGTATACAACATCAGGAGCGGAGTGAAGTTCTCCGATGGTCATCTTTTGACGGTCGCGGACGTCGTATACTCGCTCGATCAAAATCTCGCCAAGGAATCGGCTTTGAAGTCGTACTGGGCGGATGTTGCGTCTGTCAATGCGCGTGGCAGCTCTGCGGTTGTCGTGAAGCTGAAGCAACCTAGTGCGGTTTGGCCGCAGGTTCTGGCGTTCACTGGCAAGATCTACGAGAAGGCGGCCGCCGAGACGGCCGGGGAAAAAGCGCTCGGCACGCCCGGTCACATGCTGATCGGCACTGGTCCGTGGAAGATCGACAGCTTCACGCCGGAAGTCAGCGTGCAGCTCTCACGCAACCCGTACTGGAGCGGCCCTCCCCAGCCCGCGGCGAAGATAAGCATCTCTATGTTCAAATCAGAATCCACCGAGGCGTTGGCGCTGCGATCTGGAGCAATCGACGGAGTGTCGATTGAGGCGCCGAAGTCCCTTGCAAACGTTCCGGGCGCCCGCCTGCTGGTCGGACCACATGTGGAGATATGGTATCTCATTATGAATACCACCCAAGCGCCGTTCAGCGACCTTCACGTACGCCGTGCCATTGCGTATGCGACGAACGTCCAGGGTATGATAAATGCAGCGTTTCCCGCTGGCGACGCCAGCGAAGCGGTGACGCTTGCGCCACCCGCTTTGTTCGCTGGCTTCAATTCCAGCCAAGTGAGCAAGGTGTTTGAAACGCTGCCGAAGTATGGGTACGACCTGACGGCCGCGAAGCGGGAACTTGCGAAGTCGGCCTATCCGCACGGCTTTACCACGGAAATTCAAGTCCTTGCCTTCGAGACGCTTGCATTGCAGGCTTCCGAGGTCCTCTCGTCTGATCTGGCCAAGATCGGCATCGAGGCCAAAATCCATGAGATACAGACCAGCGAAGCTTCTGATCTGTATGGCAGTAAAGTCAAGCTGATGCTAGAAGGGATCACCTCTCCCTACCCAGATCCTTATGGAGCTGTTTCGGTCATGCTTCCGGAATCCGAAATCTCTAGCACTGGTGGCAATAGGGCTTCCTACCGGAACGCCGAGCTCAATAAGCTGCTGACAGCACAGGAAGCTGCGGCGAGTCCGACCAGAAGACTGGAATTGATTGGAGAGCTGCTGAAGATCGCGGGAAGCGAAGAGCCCTACAAGCCGCTGTACGCGACCGGCTGGTTGGCCAGCCTGTCGAACAAATATGTCTTTCCAAGCTACTCGGCGTGGACCTTCTTGAACACGCCGTGGGCGATGGAAGTGAAGCAGGCCGGATAGACCTGATTCTGGATTGTTATCGATGGGGCCGGGCTTGTCCCCGGCCCCATCGAATCGGTGATGGATGGTGCGCACTCATTGCTGGCGGCGCCGCGGCGCTGATGAGGGGGGCGGCCGCATTGCATTCCCGTAGCTGCAGGGCGGGCTTCGTGAGCGGGGGCCGCCGTACATTTGCGTATGCCTTGGTGGTGACGTGCGGCACGCGCCCGGCGAATTTTGTCAAGTTCTGGTGAGTCAGAAAGGTAATTGCGCTCATGCCAACCTCATCGTTCGACGGCACGCTCTGGCCGCTGCTGGCATATGCCGATTCCTTCAGTGTCGTTGCCGAGCAGATGCTGCACATTTCCGTCAGCAGTGTGCCAGCGACCTTCGATGCTGAGATTGTGCGCCTTGGAGCACCTGGTCGAGGAGGCATGGAGGAGCACGTCAAGAGCAGCGCTGAGGGAAGTTACGCAGGCCGCCTCCAGGCTCTGCATGCGGGCTCCTATGTTCGTACCGAGCCGATTGCCTATATGGGCGGAACGAGCTTTACCGTCCAGGCGTGGATATATCCCACGTTGCCGGATGATGGCGTGCAGACGATCCTCGCGCAGGGATGTCCGGGCAATGTCGGCTGGGCCTTGGAGCTTGCCCAGCAGGGGCAGTTGCGGTTGCGCGAGTGGTCTCTGGGTGTAGAGCGCGTCCGTCTGCAGAGTACGGTTCGTCTTGCCAGTCACTGCTGGTATTTCGTCGCATGCGCAATCGATCTTCAGCGCTCGTGCGGTCGCGTTCGCGTCGCAGCCACCTCGCCGTGGATGAGCGGCCGCTGCCGCGTTTCCGAGGAGACTGAGCTGGCCGAGCAGACACCGAACCGCGCCTGCGCAGGCGCGCAGGCGAGCGTCTACATCGCGGCCCGCCAAGCCGAGCAGCAGGGGACCTGGGCGACGGCGGTCTTCAATGGCAAGATCGATTCGCCTCGTCTGTTTGGCGCTGCGCTTACCGAATCGCAACTTGATCTGCTCGCATGCGATACCGATCCTGCAAGCGTTGCCCGAGGAAAGTTGGCGGGTGCTTGGGACATGAGCGTGGCGATGGACTCGGCGTGCGTGATCGATCGTTCGCCGGCGGCTGCTCACGGTGCGTGTGTGAACATGCCGACGCGCGCTGTCACGGGGCATCGTTGGACGGGTTCGACGCTCAGCCCCGAGGAGGATCCCAGCCTGTATGGCGCGATCCACTTCCACGATGACGATCTCGCCGATGCGGATTGGTCGCACAACATAGAGCTGCCGATCGATGCCGGGCTCGCCAGCGGCCTCTATGCGGTTAAGCTGACCGGCGGTGCGAACCGCGCATACGTCCCTTTCTATGTCCGCCCTGAGCTCGGAGCGGCTGGCGCGCCGGCGCTCTTCCTTGCACCCACCAACACCTATCTTGCATACGCGAACAACCGCCTGGCTGTAACCGACCTGGAGTGGGCGGCGGCGAGAGGAGATGCGCCGCTGCGCGCAATCGACAGCTTTATGGTCAATCACACAGCGTTGGGAGGCTCCCTCTACGACAGGCACAAGGATGGCTCTGGCATCTGCTACGCCTCCGCCAGGCGGCCGATGCTCAACGTCGACCCGACTTACGTCGATCCGACCGGCAGGCCGCGTCACTTTGCCGCCGACCTGCATCTGCTGAGATGGCTTGCGTTGCAGGACCAGGGCGTCGACGTCGCAACCGACCAGGATCTGCACCGCGACGGTCTTGCGCTGTTGGGCTCGTACCGTGTGGTCCTGACCGGCAGCCACCCCGAGTACTGGACCGGCGAGATGCTCGACGCGCTCCAGGACTATCTGCGCGGCGGCGGCAGCGTGATGTATCTAGGCGGCAACGGCTTCTACTGGGTGACAAGCTTTCATCGCGAGCTTCCCCACGTGATCGAGGTGCGGCGAGGTTTCGCTGGGACGCGCACATGGGAGAGCGGGGCCGGCGAGGAGCATCACAGCACCACCGGCGAGCGAGGTGGTCTTTGGCGTCATAGAGGCCGTGCCCCTAATGCTCTGGTCGGCGTTGGCTGCGTCGGGCATGGCGTCGGCCGAGGGGTTGGATACCGGCGGCTGCCAGCATCCTATGAGCCCCAGCACAGCTTCATCTTCGAGGGCGTGGAGGGCGAGCGTTTTGGGGACTTCGGTCCAGCGCTGATGGGCGCAGCCGGTGATGAGGTCGATGCGACCGATCTCACGCTCGGCACTGCGCCCGACGACGCCGTGCTGGCCTGCTCTGAAACGCTCGTGGGATATCGCCCGACGCAAGAGGAGGAGTTGGTTTACATGCCTGATCGCTGCGGGGAGCATAACCCCAGGATTCGCTCTGAGCTCGTCTATTTCGAGACGGGTCATGGTGGGGCGGTGTTTTCCGTCGGCTCGATCAACTGGTGTGCCGCGCTGGCCCAAAACCACTATGAGAACGATGTGGCGAGGATCACAGGCAATGTCTTGACGGCGTTCCTGGAGCGCTGATCCACTCTGAGCCGTCGGAGAATTGCCTGCAGGCTGACGGGAAGGCGCTGGGCAACGGGCCGGCCCTGTATGTGCTGGTCGCAGCGATCCAACTGCGCATCTGCACAGTTGCTTGGCGGCGTTCGTCCTTGCCGCGCGCCGCGAGGCGCTCCTAGCATCGAAGTCATGGCGTCTGCGCCCACCGCATCGCTGCCTTCTCAACAGCGACACGACGAGTTCGACACCGAAGTGCGCGCACTTGCACGTCAGCTAGCCGCCGTCAGCGGCGCCGGGCTGCGTCACCCGCTGCGTGCAGCCCAATCTCAAGGTATGGAGCTTGTCTCGCGCGATCTGGCGCTGCGCACGGCGCTCTTCCGGATGGTGGACGTCGCGCCTGCATGCTCAGGGCCGGTGGAGCTTGCAGAGCATCTCGCGGCTCTGCTGGGCGAGGTGGGGCAGCAGTCTGCAGTGGTCAAGGCGGGCGGGCGCGCAGCGTCCTGGCCTGCGACGCGGCGCGTGACCGGCGGCTTGGCGGGCGGTGCGATCAGACGGATGGCGGGGCGCTACATCGTGGGCGAGACACCCGCCAAGGCCGTACCTGTCCTGCTCGGATTGTGGGAGCGCGGCGTGGCTGCATCGGTCGATCTGCTGGGCGAGGCCACAGTCACGCAGGCGCAGGCGCAGACCTATGTCGCACGCTGCGAGCAGACTCTTGAGGTGCTCGCGGCGGCGATGGGCTCCTGGCGTGGGCGCCCGCTGCTTGAAGTCGATGCGGCAGGGCCGCTGCCGCGCGTCAACCTGTCGGTGAAGGTGACGGCTTTGACGCCGTTGGTCCGGCCGGACGCGCCCGAGCGAGGGCGCCTGGACGCGGCCGAGCACCTGCGCCGGCTGCTGCGCCGGGCACGTGATCTGGGCGCCCATCTGCATGTCGACATGGAGTCGGTGGACGCACACGAGCTTGTGCTTGGGCTCGTGCTGGAACTGCTGAGCGAGCCCGAGTTCCGCGCTGGTCCATCCGCCGGCATCGTGCTGCAGGCATATCTGCGCGACGCCGAGCAGACGCTCGAGCGGGTGCTGAGCTGGGCGGCCGGCGCTTGCAGAGAGGTGCCGCTCACCGTCCGCCTCGTGAAGGGCGCCTACTGGGATCACGAGATGATCGAGGCTGCCCAGCACGGCTGGACGCCACCGGTGTGGAGCGAGAAGGCCGAAAGCGACCGCTGCTTTGAGCGCGCCACCATGCGGCTCGTGCAGGCGTTTCCCCTTGTCCGCCCTGCGATCGCCTCCCACAATCTGCGCTCACTCGCACACGCGGTCGTATGCGCGCGCCGTGCGGGCTTGGCGGACGGCGATCTCGAGCTTCAGGTGCTGCGCGGCCTCGGTGATGAGCTCCAGGACGCGATCGTGGCGCAGGGCCTGCGGGTGCGCACTTACTGCCCGGTCGGCGACCTTGTGGCGGGCATGGCCTACCTGGTGCGGCGTCTGCTGGAGAACTCTGCCAACGACTCCTTCCTTGCACAGCAGGCAAGCGGGGTCGATCTCGACGAGCTGCTGGGAGCGCCATGAGCTTTAAGAACGAGCCGCTGCTCGAGC
Organism: Solirubrobacteraceae bacterium; assembly: GCA_036008645.1. Taxonomy (GTDB): domain Bacteria; phylum Actinomycetota; class Thermoleophilia; order Solirubrobacterales; family Solirubrobacteraceae; genus Palsa-744. The sequence continues at coordinate 317,326 of DASYNI010000002.1, read as the reverse complement.
TACGGCGTGAGAGCGAACGCGATCGTTTGACCCAGGCCTTGCAATCCCTGGACCGCACATTGCCGATCGCTGTCCCGGTGATCGTCAACGGAGACCGGCGCGATCGGCCAAGCTTGCATTCTTGCGATCCGGGCGAGCCTGAGCGGACGGTCGCGCAGGCGACGGTCGCTACTGCCGCAGAGGTGGACGCTGCGGTTGTCGCGGCCGATGGCTGCTTGCTCACCTGGGGTCGCACCCTCGCCGGCGAGCGAGCGGCGGCGCTCAGGCGCGCCGCGGGAGAGCTGCGCTCGCGCCGGCACACGCTCGCTGCACTGGCGGTACGCGAGTGCGCAAAGCCTTGGATCGAGGCTGACGCCGACGTCTGCGAGGCGATCGACTTCCTGGAGTACTACGCCCGCGAGGCAGTCCGCCTGGAGAGTGCGTCGGAGCTCACGCAGCTGCCAGGGGAGCGCAACGAGCTGTACTACCGTCCGCGCGGGGTGGTGGCCGTGATCGCACCATGGAACTTTCCGATCGCGATCGCAGCCGGTATGACTGCCGCGGCCCTTGCGAGTGGCAACGCAGTCTGCCTGAAGCCGGCCGAGCAGTCCCCGGCGTGCGCGCATGCACTGGTGGAGGCACTGCACAAAGGCGGCGTGCCGGCTGCCGCGCTGTCGCTGCTGCCTGGGGAAGGGGAGGTGGGCGCGGCACTTGTCGAGCACCCAGGGGTGCACACGATCGCCTTCACGGGCTCGGGAGCAGTGGGCCTACAGATCCTGCGCAAGGCCGCAGAGCTTGCGCAGGGTCAGCGCCATCTCAAGCGCGTGGTCGCAGAGATGGGCGGCAAGAACTGTGTGATCGTCGACGCCGACGCCGATCTTGACGAGGTGGTGCCTGCGCTGATCTCCTCGGCCTTCGGCTTTGCCGGCCAAAAGTGCTCCGCAGCCTCGCGTGTGCTCGCTCATGAGCGCATCGCCGAGGTGCTAACGCAGCGAATGACAGGAGCGATGCGGACGCTGCTGGTCGACCAGGCGCAGCGGTTCGGCGTTGATGTGCCGCCCTTGATCGAGGCTGCCGCACAACAGCGCGTGGAGAGCTACGTGCAGGGCGCCAAGGTAGATGGAGCGAACGTCGTGCGCGTAGAGGAGGTGCCAAAGCACGGGTTCTTCGCTGCGCCTGCCCTGATCACCGAGGTGCGATCGGAGATGCCGGTCGTGCAAGAGGAGATCTTTGGCCCCGTGCTGACGATCGAGCGGGTACGCGAAGTGGAGCAGGCATGCGAGATCGTCAATGCTCAAGCGCATGCGCTCACAGGCGGCCTCTTCACCCGCAACCCGCGCACGATCGAGGCGGTGGTGAAGCGCACACCCGTCGGCAACCTCTACGTCAACCGCGCCATCACGGGTGCGATGGTCTCTCGCCAGCCCTTTGGCGGCAATCGTCTCTCCGGCAACGGCACCAAGGCAGGGGGCCCCGACTATCTGCTGCACTTCGTCGAGCCGGTGGTGGTGACCGAGAACACGGTCCGCCATGGCCTTGCGCTATGAGCAGTCGAATGCCCGGTTGATAGCTCCTCGAACGAGTGGGCGGGGGTGCGGCGCTCGCGCGCATGTGATTCAGCACGAGCTTGTGCTGATCATCACCACGCACTAAGATCGTGAGCAGATCATCTGATCAGGGAGGGAAGATGAGAGAGCGTGCCGAGTCCCCCCAGGCGCTGGTCGATCGGTTGAGCGCCTTCCTCGAACGTCCGGTGCTGCTCGATGACCCGATGCTGCGGCCGCTGGCCTACAGCCGCCAGTGGGGCGAGATTGACAGAGTACGCAGCGAGAGCATTCTCAGCCGCGGCGCATCATCTGCAGTCAGGCGAGCGCTCGTGACTCAGGGGATCGCCAACGCGGCAGGCGTGATGCGCACGCAGGCGGTGCCCGAGATCGGCATGGCAGAGCGAGTCTGCGTGCCGGTGCGCAGCGCCCAGCGTCTGCTCGGCTACATCTGGCTGCTCGATCCCCAGCGTGAGATCGACGCCGCATCGCTGGCGCGCGTGAACGCGACCGTGCACAAGGTTGCCGAGGCGCTGGAGGAGCGCCTGCCAGATCCGGTCGCCGACCAGAGCGCGATCCTAGAACGCCTCTGCTCGCCGCTGGCCGAGGACCGCGACGCGGCGATCGAGGAGATCACCGAGCGCAAACTGCTGCCAGACGGGCCGCTGGTGGTCTGCGCGATCGCCGCGACCTCGCCGGAGGTTGACCTGCACAGTGCGGTGGGGGCGGCGGTGCGCCGGCTCTCCAGCGGTCACGCGCTGGCGGCCTTCCTGCCGCGCTTCACGGCCCTGCTCGTCTCACACGGAGATCCTGTGCTCGCGGGTCTGCCCGACGCGGAGATCGCCGCGTGGCTGCAGCGGGGGCAGATGGCGGTCGGCCAGTCGGAACTGCTTCCTCGTCTGCGCGATGTGGCCGACGGCGCGCATCAGGCGACGATCGCGCTCCGCGTTGCGCTCGCAGGGCCGTCCGGCCACGCGCACGCTGCCTGGTCGGCGCTGGGGCCCGAGCGCCTGATCGCGCAGTTGCCCGCTCGCGCTCGCGCAGACGTGCCGCCGAAGCTGATGCAGATGCTGCGCGAGGAACCCGAGCTCGCCGCCACGCTTGCGACGTTCCTGGACAGCGGTGGCGATGTGAAGGAGAGCGCCGAGGCGCTGTTCCTGCATCGCAGCGGCCTCTACTACCGTCTGCACCGCATCGAGGAGCAGACCGGCCTGCGACTCAAGCGAGGCGAGGATCGGCTCCTGGCGCACATAGCGATCAGGCTGGTGGGGTTCGACATCGGCATGCCGAAGAACTGAGGGATCACCTTTCGGGGAACGAAGAGTTCATCGAGCTCGCGGAGCTGTGCAAGCACGTGCGTGTGAGCTCGAGCGGACGCTCGGCAGGACAACCTATGAACTGGAGATCCTCGGCAACGGTTCCGGACGTGGGAGCGAGTAAGCGCGTCGTCTGGGACCGTGAGCTTTCCGCGCAGGGGCATAGCCCTCTCGGCGCTGGCGCTCATCCTGGGGATCAGCTACCGAGCGATCTACCGGATCCCGACCAAGCCGCTGGCGGCTGTAAGGCACCGCGCGTCAACTAGCGCCGCTGAGAAACGCCGGCGTGGCACGAACACGGCGGCGACCGAACGCGTCCTCGGCGATCTGCTCGAGGTGGGACATGTGCTCATCCATCGCGATGTCGACTTCGTGCGGGTCGCCGCGCATGACGACGGCAAGCGTGCGCTCGTGGATGCCGATCGCGTTCTCGCGGTCGATGGCTGTGCGCAGCGTCATGTCGTAGACCGTCTCGAGCTTGCCGAAGAGGTTGCGCAGCATCTCCTCGAGCGTCGGATTGGCGGCGGCTTGCCACAGCAACCGGTGGAAGAGTAGCTCCGCCTGGATAGCCTTAAGGCGGTCCTCGAAGTTCGCGGCCTGGAGATCGATCGAACGGCGCATCGCGGCGAAATGCTCTTCGGTGCCACGTAGAGCGGCGAGCTGAGCAACGCGCGGCTCGAGCGCACGGCGCGCCTCGAGCAGCTCGAAGGCCTCGTCGGCGCGTAGCGTTGCCGGATCACGCACGATCCCGTCTGGGATCCACATCGAGGCGATGCGTATGCCACCGGCACGTCCGGGGCGGACCTCGACGACGCCGACGTCGGCGAGCTCGGCGATCGCGAGCCGGATCGTGGGGCGGCTGACGTCCATCATCTGCGCGAGCTTGCGCTCTCCGGGCAGGTCGTCGCCCTCCTGCAGTTGGCCGGCGCGGATCAACTCGACGATCTGTCCGATCACGCTCTCGAGCGTCTTGCGGGTCTGCACCGGACGGAACAGATGGTCCAGCGACCGACGCTGCTTGCGCGCGTATCGGGTCGACGCCTCCGCGGTCGTCGTCTGATCCGGCAACGTCGCCATGGGGGCCATGCTACCGCGCATTCCGGCGAGGTGGAGGAGGGGCTTTCCTGCTTCGGTAAGTCATATTGACCAAGTATTGACGTTCGCTGGCAAAATCGGTAAGCTTAGAATACCATAATCGGCCACTAACAATGATGAGGATGCTGTCCGATGACGTCATCCTGCTCGACGCTTCCGTATGCAGGGAAGCTTGAGGACAACGAAGCCATCGCCAGATGTGGTCTTGGGGAAGCGGAAAGCTATTGATGGAGGAATGCGATGAAGAAGTACATGTATGCGATCGTTGTGCTCGCACTGGCGTTGGTGCTCGCGGCGTGCGGCAGCGGCGGCAAAAGCACGTCCAACACGGCCTCGACTAAGGGCTCTTCGAAGTCTTATCCAGAACTGCGGTGGGGGTTCCTTACGTTCCCTGGCGCACTTGACATCACGAGGAATGTGCAGGCCCCGCTAGCGTCGATCGAGGGGCTGGTCGTGACCAATCTGATGGAGTTTGGACCCAAAGGAAAGGTGCAGCCAGGGCTTGCGAGCTCAGCAGAACAGCCCAGTCCGACGACTTACGTCTATCACTTGAAGTCGATGAAGTTCTCCGACGGCAAACTGGTGACCGCTGCTGACGTTGTGTTCTCGCTGGAGCGCAACATTTCCGCGAAGGAATCGTGGACGAAGGCGTATTGGGAAGACGTCACATCGATCTCTGCTTCGAATAGCTCAACAGTCGTGATCAAGCTTAAGCGTCCAGATGCTACCTTCCAAGACATTGTCGCCTTCACTAGCCAGGTAATCGAAAAGGCGTCGGCAGAAAAGATCGGGGAAAAAGCGCTGGGCACGCCAGGGCATATGGTGATCGGAGCCGGTCCCTGGAAGGTGGTTGGCTACCAGCCGGAAGCCAGTGTGGAGCTTGCTCGCAACCCGTACTGGACTGGACCGCGGCAGCCTGCGGAAAAGATCACGATCGACCTGTTCAAGACTGAAGTGTCGATGGCGCTCGCACTGCGCTCAGGTGCGATCGACGGCGTGTTTGACTACTACACGCCGAAGATCTTCGCGAGCATTCCTAACGTTCGCGTGCTGAAGGCGGCTGGGGACACGATCGAGTACGTCAGCGTCAACACCGAGGCGCCGCCGTTCAATAACGTGTACGTGCGTCGCGCGGTCGCATATGCGACCGATTCGAAGGGCATAGTCAACGCTATCTATCCTGGCGGGTTGGCGACGGTGGACCCGACGATCATGCCAGTGGATCTCTTTGAAGCCATCAGCTCGAAGAGCGATGTCAACAGTCTCGTGGGCTCTCTGCCTACGTATGAATTCAACCTCGAAAAGGCGAAGCAGGAACTGGCGAAGTCGCCTTATCCGCATGGATTCACCTCGACGATAGCGGTTGAAGACGCTGAGGCGAACCTCGTATCCTCCGCTGAGATCCTCTCGTCGGATCTGGCGAAGATCGGAATCACGGCAAAGGTGCGTGAGGTGCCGCCCGCTGATGGTGCGGAACTATTGAATGGAAAAACAAAGTTGGAGATAAATGAACTTTATTCTGCCTATCCAGATCCGGAAGGCATGATGTCCTCGCTAATCGCTCCTGGCCAGATCAATCCACCCGGCTCGGGTCTGAACTCGGCCAATTTCCGCAACGCAGAAGTGGACAAGCTGCTGTCGGAGTCGGTGGAAACGCTGAATACGACGAAGCGCCTGCAGTTGATCGGCAAGCTCCTGAAGGTCGTGAACAAAGAAGCTCCTTATACGCCTATCTGCACGCATGCAACATTCGCTGCGGTGTCTGAAAAATACGTGCTCTCGCCCTCGTTCAATGCCTGGACGCTGGTGTGGACTCCGTGGGCGCTGGGAGTAAAGCTCGCTTCGTAGGGATCGAGTGGGAAGCACGCTGAAAGGGCTGGGTGCCCAGTTGGTCGATCGGGCACCCGGCCCGCGCCGCATCACCTAGCGCTCTGAGCTGGGCTGTCTCCGGTGCTCCCGACCGTTGGGGGTTTTATAGGTCTTTGAGGTGTGACGGGTCCCGTCGATCGACGGGACCCGTAGCGCTGCCTTGCCCGCACCCGTGCGGGTTGCGATCAGGCGGCGGCGAACGCCAGTCGCACGATGCTCTCAGCGAGTTGCGCCGGAGGCCAGGTGAGCTCGAGCTGCCCGTCACGCTCGAGCGCGCACTTCGGTGGGATGGAGGACGGTCTTTCCTATTTCGGTTAGTTATATTGACCAAGTATTGACGCTTGCCGAGAAGATCGGTAAGCTTAGAAAGCCATAATCGGTTACTAACAATGACAAGGACGCAATCTAATGACGACATCGAGCCCGCCACGAACAACTGAGCGGCCTCACCCGCTGGCGAGCGTCGAGCAGACCTGGGTGCCCATGCGCGACGGTGTGCTGCTAACCGCTGACATCTATCGGCCGCCCCACGGGCGTGTTCCCGCGCTTCTGCTGCGCACGCCCTACGACCGTCAGTACCTGCGGGATCGGCTTATCGAGGTCGATCCGTTGCTGGCGATGCGCAGGGGGTACGCGGTCGTGATCCAGGATCTGCGTGGTCGCTTTGCCTCCGGTGGCGAGTTCGAGGCGCTCATGCCGGACGCCGAGGACGGAGCGGACACCATCGCCTGGCTGCGGCGGCAGCCGTGGAGCGATGGACGTGTGATGATGGTCGGCGCCTCCTACGGCGGATGCGTGCAGTTCCAGGCAGCACGGGCGCGGCCGGACGGGCTCGTTGCCATCGGGCCCACGGTGGGCGGCGCGCTGGGCACAATCGCTCGTCCAGGTGGCGCGGTCAGGATCGCAGCAATCGACGGATGGATGGCGATTCTCGTGGGCGAGGCCCTGCGGGGCAAGCTTGACGCTTCCGTGCGCTGCGAGCTCGAGGACTTCATGCGGGCATCTCCACTGGATCGCTTTCACGCTTTCATCGAGCCGGGCACCGTGGCCTGGCAGGTTCTGGCGCCACTGCGCCATTGGGTCTCGACTTCGCCATCGGATCGCTACTGGACTGAGACGACCGCGATTCCGTTGACCCCGCTTCCTGCCGTCCACACGACCGGCTACTACGACGTGTGTCTTGAGGCGGCAATCGAGGCGTATGCCACCTGGAGCGCTGTCGCCGATTCGACGGCGCCCCAGATGCTGACGCTGGGACCATGGGACCACGATCTTGCCGCCGTCTATCCAGATCTCCTTGGCACGCAGAGCCCTCCAGGGCTTGTCGCGCTCGAACGACAGCTCGCATTCTTCGACGTCGTGCTAGGCCGGGCTCAGGCGGAGGAGCTGGCTCCTGTGATGAGCTTCGTGCTCGGGCGCAACCGCTGGCACGAGGACATGCGGTGGCCGCCTGCCGGCGTGAAGCCGCTGCCGCTTTGGCTCGCGACCGATCTCGTGGGCAGTGGCCGACTTCAAGGTGGCGAGTGCGATGAGCAGCGTACGATCAGCTACCACTACGATCCGCGCGATCCCGTGCCGACGCTCGGAGGCGCGAACGCGGTATGGGGGTTGGCGGGGCCGATGGAGCAGACGCCTGTCGAGTCGCGCGCGGATGTGCTGACCTTCACCTCAGCGTACTTCGATTCGGAGCTCGAGCTCGCGGGTGCGCCGATCGCGCGGCTCGTCGTGAGCTCATCGGCGCCGGCCACGGACTTCATTGCCAGGCTCACGCTCGTAGAGCCCGACGGTCGCTCATTCCCACTTGCGCACGGCATCTGGGGCGGGCGTCTCGCAGACCTTCCGGCCGCTGGTCCAGGCTTGGCTTACAGACGCTGCGAGATACAGCTGATGCCGATCCATATCGCCCTCGCTCCCGGCAGACGGCTGCGTCTGCAGATCACCTCGAGTTGCTACCCAGACATCTACCCCAACCCGAACACAGGACACGACCTGATCCTAGGCCCACCGCCACGTGTCCAGACGGCAGAGCAGTCCCTTCTTCTCGGGGGCGCAGAGGGGTCGTCGTTGATCCTTCCACTCCACGGCGCACGCCCGCGCGAGGTACCCGCATGAATGTTTTCAGGAGGGCAGTCGGCCAGATGCTCGTGCGCTGGCACGCCGACGATGTCGTCGATGCCGGTCTATCACGGTTCGGGCTACGTTACCAAATAGCACGATCGAGTATGAGAGGATGACCTGGTGGACGCCGACACGAACTTGAAGCCCCGGATCGAGACTATCCCCGTAGTAAGCGATAAGACTCTGCAACTATTCAACACAAGTCTCGTGTGGGACGATCTATTGCCGTGGGGTCCCGTTCTGAACGGTCCACACATTGACAAGATCCTCCCTCGCTTTCACGCCGCCGGCGTGAACTTCGTCTCTCTCACGGTTGCCGTTCGCGATAACACCGAGAAGGCGTTTGCGCAAATCGCGGAAGCCGAAGCACAAATCCATGCGAGGTCGGAGTATCTAACAGTGGCACGCACGACGCACGAGATTCACGACGCGAGAGACGCCGGCAAGCTCGCTCTCGGATTCCATTTCCAAGAGACGATGCCTTTTGGCACCGATCTCGACAACGTCGAGGCGTTCTACAACCTTGGCGTACGCCAAGCGCTGCTCGCGTACAACAACAGGAACTTCGTGGGCGATGGGTGCGCCGAGCCAGACGACGCGGGCCTTTCGCTCTTTGGCCGCGCGCTCGTCGAGGAGATGAACCGGGTTGGGATGCTAGTCGACGGCTCGCATTCGGGCTACCGCACAGCCATGGAGGCAACAGAGCTCTCGCAGGGACCGTTCATCTATTCACATTCAAACCCGTTCGCGATACGACCTCACTACCGCAGCATCAAGGACGACCAGATAAAGGCCTGCGCTGCGACGGGAGGCGTGATAGGAATCAACGGGGTGGGGTATTGGGTTGGCGATAATGATGCTCCTACCGAGGCCATCTTCCGCTGTTTGGACTACACTGTCGAACTCGCCGGACCGGAGCACGTCGGCCTTGGCTTCGACTACATCTACGACTTGGATGAGGTGGTCAGGTGGGCGAGATCTACGCCGCTCGTATGGCCGCCTTACGAGGGTGAGTCGATGCCCAAGCACAACTATGCTGGGCCGGAGCAGATGGTCGAGCTGGTAGAGCTGATGCTCGGGCACGGGTATCCTGATGCCGCCATCGTTGGGATACTCGGTGGAAACTGGGAGCGAGTGTCAGAGGCGGTGTGGAAGTAGTGGCAGCGCGGCGGGTTCACATCGCGGTCCGGTTGATGGTGCTGGAGCGCAAGTCGAGAAGCTGAGCAGCGGGGCAAGACCTGTGGGAGGTCTCGCCCCGCCGTGCCGAGCAGGTTATACCTATTTGGCTAGTTTCACGCTCAACGCCCAGGGCGTGAGAATGCTCGTCCAGTACGAGAAATTGGGGTACACGTACTTGTCCGAGACCGTAGCCAGGGTCGTGCGCGAGTAGATTGGCAGATCGGGCTCTTCGGATCCCACTATGCGTAGGATCTCCCCGATCAGCTTCCGACGTGTGATCACGTTCCCGCTTTCCGCGGTCTCCTTCATCAGCCGCAGCACCGTTGCATTGCTGTAGTAAGAGGCGTTGATCACTACTTCTGGCGATGGGTTGGGCAGAAGCAGGAACTGCATGGTTCCTTCTGGGTCCAGATAGCCAGGGATGACTTCGGTTACAAGCAGAGTGATCCTCTTGCCAAAGATGTCCGCTTCTTCGCTGGCGGGGAAATCATCGATTTTGACGTGAATCCCGATCTTTGCCAGGTCAGACGCAGCTATCTGGGCGATCAGGGTCTGATCATAAATCGTCTGATTGACCTCTATCGTCGTGCTGAAGCCGTGTGGATAAGCCGACTTTTGCAGTTCCTTTCTCGCGGCGGAGAGGTTGAGCCCGTATGTTGGCAGCGAGTCCACGATTTCATTTTGCTGCTGTTCGGAGCCGAGATCTCCAAACAGCGATCGCGGCACGATCGAGGTGGCTTCGACCGCTTGACCTTCGGGGAAGAGCGCTTTTATGATGCCCTTCACGTCAATGGCGTATGCGATCGCACGCCGAACGTGAACATCGTTGAACGGCGCTTGGGTCGTGTTCATCGCGATGTACGTCTCACCGGTCCCAGGCGTCGCGAGTTGTTTTGTGCCCGGAATGTTTTGGAAGACTTTGGGTGTCACGTAGTTGGACGCTCCGTCGATTGCCCCCGACCTCAGGGCCAGCGCCTCAGCGGATTCTTCCTTGAATAGGCTGAAAGTGATCTTCTGAGCCGGCTGGGCTGGGCCGGCCCAATAGGGATTGCGCGACAGCGTGATACTCACGTTGGGTGTAAAGCTGTCGTACTTCCACGGGCCGGCACCGATCAGCAGATGTCCAGGTGTGCCAAGCGCCTTTTCGCCGACGCGTTCCGACTGGGCCTTCTCGACGATCTGGCTGTTGAAGGCAAGCATATCCTGCCATACCGCTTCTGGCCGCTTGAGTTTGACGACGACGGTCGACTTGCCCTGCGCCGTGACCGACGCCATATCCTTCCAAAAGATCCCCCACGGGGATTCCTTGCCATATAGGTGCTGTCGCATCGAGAAGACGACGTCGGCCGATGTGAGCGGTGTGCCATCAGAGAACTTGCGTGGCTTGAGGTGGTAGACATACGTCGTCGGGTTCACCTGTTCATTGGTCGCCAGGTAGCCGGATTTCTTGATGAGACCGTCTGGCGCGAATTCCACCAGGGTCAACGTCACCAGCGACTGGGGTGTCAGATCACTTGGGGGCTGAATATTGTCGTAGTAATTGAGCCGGCCTGGGAATGCCAGCTCCCCCCACCTGAGTTCGGGGTACGGCTTCGACGAGCCGGCCGCTTCCGTGGACGCGGTGGATACCGACTTCCCTGCAGTCCCACCGCAGGCAGCAACGAGCAACATGAGCGCCAACGCGGCGCCCACGAGCATGCACTTCCTCATTACGACTCCTCCCATTTGATCCATGGCTTTCGCTGCGCCTGTTTGGCGACATTGGCAGCCGGTCATATGTGCAGAGAAACCATACCTCCTGATAGGAGTATTGTCAAGCGCCGAGCGGATGCGACACGGCGCCCACGCCGATGCGGACGTCGATCAGCAGCGGGCTGCGCTGTGCGGCGCAGAGCGGACGAGCGGCGTGGCGCCTTGCGACTGCGGGGGATGCGCGAAGGCGCGCTCTACTCGCCCGTATGGGTCGAGAGAGGAGACGCAGCTGAAATCCGATCGATTTTCTCGGCGATGAGATCGAGCGCATTGCTGACGATCTCCGCCTCGCTGCTCTCCTCTGAGACTTCCAGGGTGCGTTCTGTGCGCTGCGCCCACTCCTCCAGCATCAGCGTGTAGCCGGTGAGGAAGTCGTGGATGTGCGCGCGCCATCGCACGCGTTCTTGGAATGGTGCTCGCTCATCGAGGTACTCCTGGCCAACCTGCACCAGCTTTGCGAGCATCTCGGCGGTTTGGGCGCGCACGGATTCCATGCCGGCGCGCGTGTGTGCGGGCGCCGTCGCCTCGAACACGCGCAGCAGGCCCTCGGATTCCAGTGTGACGCCGGCCGTGGGAGGCTCATCCAGCCACTCGGCCAAAGCCTGCCTGCCGGCGGCCGTTATCTCATAGGTCGTGCGGCGTCGTCGCCCCGTGAATCCAGGCGTGGATTTGGCCAGGCCAGCGCTCTGCAGTCGCTTGATCTCGTCGTATATGCGGCTCTCGGCGCGCGGCCAAAAGTAGTGCAGGTTGCGCTGCATCTCCTTCGTCAGCTCGTAGGCAGACCAGGATCGAAGCGCGAGCTGGCCGAGAATCGCGTATGAGGTGGTGGTCAGCTCACGGGGCACTCTGAGACTCTCCGTATAGGAGTATGCCACGGTCGGGAAGCAAGGTGGTCATTGCGGTCTCAGGCGCCTCGCAGGGGTGTGCTCCGCCGTGAGATGAGATAGGATGAGCCGATGGCCCGCCTGCACCGTGATGTGATGAGGATCCTCGTGACCGACATCGTCACCGGTGCCCGCCAGCCTGGCGAGAAGCTGCCGAAGGAGGTTGACATCGCCGAGCAGTTCGGTGTCAGTCGAGGCGTTGCGCGCGAGACGGTGCGAGCGATGGAGGAGCGCGGGCTGATCTCGGTCAAGCACGGCAAGGGAGCCACCGTCAACGACTCCAAGCGCTGGGACGTCTTCGACGCGGATGTGCTGAGCGCATTGCTGGAAAGCCAGCGCAGCACGGAGATCCTTTCGCAGTACCTCGAGTGCCGCAGGGTGCTGGAGGTGGAGGCCGCCGGCCTGGCCGCCGAACGCGCGAGCAAGGACGATCTTGAGCGTGCCTCGAACGCCTTGCGGCGAATGGAAGAGAGCACCAACCGTCCGCCCAGTCGTGCGGCGGAGGACCTCTTCCACGAGGCCGACATCGCATTTCACCAGGCGCTGATCGCCGCGACTGGCAACCGGGCGCTCGGAGGCCTGGTCGAGCGTATCCATGCCGCGCTGCTGCTGGCTCGCTATCCGCTGGCTCGACCGCAGTATCGCTTCGGGCGCGCGATGCCGGAGCATCGCCGCATCCTCGCTGCGGTCGCTTCGGGCGATGCGGCGCAGGCGCGGGTGGCGATGAGCGCCCACCTCGACACGATCGCCAGTTACCTGAATGAGCGAGAGGCACCCGAGCGCCTCGAGGGTCGCTCCTCGAAGACGCAGCGATCAAGTCGATCCAGCGGTTCCAGTCGGCTTACCGCCGACGCCACATAGCACCACCGCTGAAGACGACCAACAGGACGTTCTCGAGCTTACGTATGCCCAGCGACGGCGCATCCAAGGGATCCCTTGCCGGCGAGGTGGCGATCGTCACAGGCGGATCGCGCGGCATCGGCCGCGCGATCGTGGAGCTGTTCGCCGCGCAGGGTGCTGCAGTCGTCTTTTGCGGGCGCGACGAGGAGATCGGCAGGACGGTGCAAGACGAACTCGGCGAGTGGCCGGTCGCCTTCCAAGCGGCCGACGTAGCCTCCGAGCGCGACCTTGAAGGACTCGTCGCGCTGTGCCGCGAGCGCTTCGGCTCGCCCAGCGTGCTGATCAATAACGCGGGCGTGAACGCGAACTTCGACGCCACCGAGATGAGCGAGCAGGAGTGGGACCGCTTCTTCGCGATCGACCTCAAGGCGGCCTGGCTTGCGGCCAAGCACGTGCTGCCGCACATGAAGCAAGCCAGGCGCGGCTCGATCGTGAACGTCTCCTCCCTGCACGGGTTTGTGACGCTGGAGGGCTTCTTCCCCTATGCCGCGGCGAAGTCGGGGCTGGTCGGCCTAACCCGCAGTCTCGCGCTCGACTACGGCCCTTACGACATTCGCGTCAACTGCGTCGCGCCGGGCTTCATCCGCACGCGCCTCGTCCAGGAGAGCATCGACCGCAACGAGGATCGCGCCGCCGCCGAGAAAGCGATGACCGCAGGGGTGGCGCTCGGACGCATCGGCGACCCGGACGAGGTGGCGCAGGTGGTGCGCTTTCTCGCCAGCGACGAGTCGAGTTATGTGACAGGCGCCTCGCTGCTCGTGGACGGCGGGCTCACCGCGCGGCGCGCGGGGTGAACGGGATGGCGTGCGGCGCAGTGGAGATTGAGATAAAGTGATTGGATCGCCTGCGGGCCGGCCGTAGGCAAGACTGTTGGAGGCGAGGGCTGTGAGGCGCTCCTACGCTCAGGGATCCACGAGCGTGCCGCTGCTCGGCGAGACGATCGGTGAGCGCTTCGATCACGCGGTCGCTCGGTTTGGCGAGCGCGAAGCGCTGGTCGTGCCCCACCAAGAGATCCGATGGACCTACTCGCATCTCGGTGGGGAAGTGGACAGGTTGGCGCGTGCTCTGCTCGCATCGGGGATCGAGGTTGGCGATCGCGTCGGGATCTGGGCGCCCAACTGCGTCGAGTGGGTGCTTGCGCAGTTTGCGACGGCGAAGGTGGGTGCCATCCTCGTTAACGTCAACCCGGCATACAGGGCGAGCGAGCTCGAGTACGCGCTGGGCCAGTCCGGCACGCGGATGCTGATCAGCGCAGTCTCGTTCAAGAATTCAGATTATGCGGAGATGATCGAGCAAGTGGCTCCGCGACTGCCGTCGCTGGAGCGCGTGGTGTTGCTCGGCTCTCCCTCCTGGGGTGAGATGCTGGCTGCCGGAGACGCCATTCCGGCGAGCGGCCTGCACGAGCGCATGGCGAGCCTCGACTTCGACGATCCGATCAACATCCAATACACGAGCGGGACGACCGGTTTCCCCAAGGGCGCCACGCTCAGCCACCACAACATCCTCAATAACGCGTTCTTCGTCGGGCAGGCGTGCAACTACACCGAGGTCGATCGCATATGCGTGCCGGTGCCGTTCTATCACTGCTTCGGGATGGTAATGGGCAGTCTCTCGGCGGTGGTTCATGGAGCTGCGACGATTGTGCCGGCACCCTCTTTTGAGCCGGAGGCCGTGCTGCGAGCAGTCGCGGCGGAGCGCTGCACGAGCCTGTACGGCGTTCCGACGATGTTTATCGCCGAGCTCATGCATCCCGCGTTTGCGCAGTACGACCTCAGCTCATTGCGTACCGGAATCATGGCTGGTTCGCCCTGTCCGATCGAGGTGATGAAGCGTGTGGTGGACGAGATGCACATGGAGCAGGTCGCTATCTGCTACGGGATGACCGAGACCTCACCGGTTTCGACTCAGACGAGCGCAGATGACACCTCAGAGAGGCGCGTGAAGACGGTTGGGCGGGTGCATCCGCACGTCGAAATCAAGCTGGTTGATCCGCTGAGCGGACGCACCGTCCCACGTGGGGTGCCTGGCGAACTACTGACCCGCGGATACTCGGTGATGCTCGGCTACTGGGATGACCCGAAGCGCACCGCAGAGGCGATCGACGAAGCCCGCTGGATGCATACCGGCGATATGGCCACGATGGATGAGGAGGGCTATCTGAACATCGTCGGGCGCAGCAAGGAGATGGTGATCCGCGGCGGTGAGAACGTATATCCGCGCGAGATCGAGGAGTTCTTGCACAGCCACCCGGACATTGCGGAGGTGGCCGTGATCGGCGTGCCCGACGTGAAGTTCGGCGAAGAGATCATGGCCTGGGTGCGATTGCGCGACGGCGCCGACTGCAGCGAGGCGCAGGTGCGCGAGTTCTGCAGAGGTGGAATCGCCCATTTCAAGGTCCCGCGGTACGTGCGCTTCGCCGATGAGTTGCCGATGACCGTTACCGGCAAGATCCAGAAGTTCAAGCTACGAGAGGCCGCAATCGCCGAGCTTGGTCTCGAGCACCACATTCAGGCGACGGCCTAGGGCGGCTGAGTCTGGGCTGAGATCGGCTCAGATCTGGCACACAGGGATGCGCGGTGTTTGGTCGGGTATTGACCGACCATGGCGTCTTATGATTAGATCACTATTCAAAAGTCGTGTTCGACGTGAACAGGGGATCGCATGGCTGAGAGCGTTGGAGGCAGCGTGGAGGTCGGCGGCAGTGTGGCGCCGGGATTCGAGCAGGTGCGGGACGCGTTCGCCGAGAACTTCGAGCTGCGCGGCGAGATCGGTGCGGCATTCGCGGCTACCCTCGACGGGCTGCCGGTGGTCGACCTCTGGGGTGGCGTGGCCGACAGCGCCGCCAATCGTCCCTGGCAGCAGGACACGCTGCAAATCATCTTCTCCGGCACCAAGGGTTTGGCAGCGCTGTGCGTGACGATGCTGATCGACCGCGGCCTGCTGAAGCTGGAGGACCCGGTTTGCTCGCACTGGCCGGAGTTCGCCGCCGGCGGCAAGCAGGCGATCACGGTCGCCGAGATCGTCTCGCACCGCGGGCGCCTGCCAGGTCTCAGGACGCCCGTAGACGAGCAGGACGTTCTCGACCCCGAGAAGATGGTGGCTCTGCTTGCCGGCCAGGCGCAGGAGAGCGACCCGCGGGCGCAGGTCGTGTACCACCCGCTCACGTATGGATGGCTCTGCGGAGAGCTCGTGCGTCGCGTCGACGGCCGCTCTATTGGGCGGTTCTTCGCCGAGGAGGTCGCGGGACCGCTCGGGCTGGAGGTCTGGATCGGCCTGCCGGCCGATATCGAGGAGCGCGTGGCGATGTTGCAATACGGGCCGAATTGGGGGCAGAGCCCTTCGGCCCGCCCCAACGCGTTCCAGGGCGACGATCTTGGCGCTGCGATCTGGGAAAACCCGTCGCTGTTCCCGCCGGGGGAGCCCTCGTTCTGGAACACCCGGCCTCTTCACGCGACCGAGATGCCGGGCGCGAACGGGATCGGCGCGGCGCGCTCGATCGCTCGGCTCTATGGCGCGCTTGCGTGCGGCGGCGAGCTGGACGATGTGCGCATCGTCTCTGAGGAGGCGCTGACGCTTGCCAGGACCCAGCTCTCGCACGGCACCGACCCGTTCATGGGAGATCAGCTGGCCTTCGGCGTCGGCTTCATGGTGCAGAGCGAGGATGCTCCCCTCGGTCCGGCGAAAGTTGCCTTCGGTCACAACGGCGCCGGTGGCTCATGCCACGGAGCCTGGCCCGATGAGCGCGTCGGTTTCTCCTACGCAATGAACGAGATGCGCGACGATCTCGACGGCGACGGGCGTGTCAGCGCCCTGCTGGAGGCGTTGCACGCGTGCGTCGGCGAGGCTCGAAAGAGCCGTGCAGTATGAGCGCCGATCTGAGCGCCGACATCGTGATTGTCGGGACCGGCGCGGGTGGCGGCACGCTTGCCTATGCGCTGAAGGACAGCGGCGCTGACGTGCTGCTGCTCGAGCGGGGCGATTTTCTGCCGCAGGAGGATGAGAACTGGTCTCCGAAGGCGAGCGTGACCGAAGGACGCTACAAGGCCAATGACCCTTGGGAGCACGGCAACGGCACCTTCATCGGCTCCAACCACTACTGCGTGGGTGGCATGACGAAGGCCTTCGGCGGCACGATGGCGCGGTTCCGGCCGCAGGACCTTGACGCATACGAGCTGGATGAGGGGCTATCCCCGGCTTGGCCGATCAGCTATGCCGATCTGGAGCCCTACTACGTGCGTGCAGAGCAGATCTGGGGCATTCGGGGCGACGGCACCGAAGATCCCATGGAGCCCTGGCGCTCGGCTCCATATTTCCATCCCGCGGTTCCCAACGAGCCGCGGATCGATGAGCTGGCGGCGCGCCTGCGCGCGCAGGGGCTGCACCCCTACAAACTGCCGATGGGAGTGGCCGCCGGTGATGGCGGTCCGTGCCTGCTTGGCAAGTACTGCGATGGCTTTATTTGCAAGGTGCTTGCAAAGTGCGACGCGGATGTCCGCTGCGTGCGACCGGCACTGGAGAGTCCCACGGTGCGGTTGCAGACCAACGCCTATGCCGAACGTCTGCTGACCGATCGCGATGGGCGCCGGGTGACGGCGGTCGAGGTGCGCATCAACGGAGAGCTGCAGCGGGTCACCGCCGGCAAGGTCGTCGTCTGCGCGGGCGGAGTGAACTCGGCGGCGCTGCTGCTGCGCTCGGCCAGCACAGCGCATCCAAAGGGGCTTGCAAACTCCTCCGACCAGGTGGGGCGCAACTACATGCAGCACATCAATACTGCGCTGATGGCGGTCGATCCGCGTCGAGCGAACCCGACTGTGTTCCAGAAGACACTCGGAATCAACGACTTCTACCTCAGCGAGAATGGGAATCACCCCCGGCTCGGGTCGGCGCAGCTGACTGGGCGGCTGCTCGTGGAGCACGTGCGTGGGGTCTACCCGTGGATGCCGCGCTCGTTCGTCTCCTGGTTGACCGATCGCAGCGTCGATTGGTGGCTGATGACCGAGGACTGCCCGTTGCCGCAGAATCGGGTCGTGCTCGGCAAGAGTGGGCGCAACCGCATCGAGTGGGCTCCGAGCAGCCTGCCCAGGCACAAGCAACTCGTGCGTAACGCGGCGAAGATGATGCGCCGCGCCGGCTACCCCTTCGTCTTCACGCGCCGCTTCGGAGTCGATACCAACGCCGAGCAGGCAGGCACCCTGAGATTCGGGGTCGATCCGAGCAAGTCGGTGCTCGACCCGCTCGGCAAGGCTCACGACCTCGAGAACCTCTGGTCGGTGGACGCGTCGTTTCTGCCCTCCTCAGGCGCAGGGCCGGGTGGCCCGACGCTCACGATCGCGGCGCAGGCCCTGCGGATCGCCGAGCAGTCGGACCTGTTGAGATGAAGAGTCGTCTCGACCTGAAGTAAACGGTGTGAGTGTGTCACTTAACGACAGCATTTGCCCTTGTTCGGCGTTGCTTTTGTCAACCTAGAAGGAGAGCTTGTGCCGCGCGACCCGAGATACGACGTTCTCTTCGAGCCGGTCCAGATCGGTCCGAAGACGATGAGGAACCGCTTCTATCAGACGCCTCACGCGAGCGGGATCGGCTCCCAGCACCCAGGCGCGGAGGCGTATTTCCGCGGCATGAAGGCAGAGGGTGGCTGGGCGGTCGTGAACACCGGGATGACGAGCATCTGTCCCGATTACGACATGGCTGGGCATGAAGTCGTCCGCATCTGGGACGAGGCGGACGTGCGCAACTGGAGCCTGATGTGTGACCGCGTGCACGAGCAGGGAGCGCTGGCGGGGATCGAGCTGGCCGCGATGGGAACGCACGTGACCGGCCTCGACACGCGACTGCCGGCGCGCGCGGTCTCGAACCTCGGCGACGACTGCAAGTGGATGGCCGCGTGCTACGAGATGGACAAGGACGACATCAGGCGTCTTCAGAGTGACTATGTGGCCGCCGCGTGCCGTGCGCGATCGGCGGGGTTCGACATCGTCAACATCATGGGTGCCGAGGTGCTGGTGCTGCCCACCCAGTTCCTGATGAGTCGTTACAACAAGCGCACCGACGAGTACGGGGGGAGCTTCGAGAACAGGGCGCGTTTCTGGCTTCAGACGTTGGAGCGCGTGCGCGAGGCGGTCGGCGAGCATTGTGCGATCACCGCGCGCTTCTGCATTGACACTCTCGAGGGCAGCGAGGAGGGCATCCGCGTCGAGCAGGAGGGCGCCCGGTTCATCGAGCTCGCCGACGACCTGGTCGACTTCTGGGATCTGCAGGTCGGCGGCGAAAACCCGAACACGTGGGCCAAGGACGTCGGGCCGTCGCGCTTCTACAACGAGAACTTCCAGGGGCAGTGGCTTGCGAAGGTGAGGTCACACACGAAGAAGCCGATCGTCGGCGTAGGGCGCTTCACGAGCCCGGACACGATGGTGAACGTCATCCGCAGCGGCGAGCTCGACGTGATCGGCGCCGCGCGCGCGTCGATCTCGGACCCGTTCCTGCCGGCGAAGATCGAGGAAGGCCGGATCGAGGAGATCCGCGAGTGCATCGGCTGCAACGTCTGCGTCTCGCGCGTGAACACCGCGACCCGCATCATCTGCACGCAGAATCCGACGATCGGCGAGGAGTACCGCCGTGGCTGGCACCCCGAGGGCGTGCCGCGCGTCGCCGACCCGAGCACGAGCGTTCTCGTCGTCGGTGGCGGTCCTGCCGGCCTGGAGTGCGCACTCACGCTCGCGCGCCGCGGCGTGGAGCACGTGCATCTCGTCGACGCGGGTCAGCGGCCGGGAGGCCACTTCGACTGGGTGCCGCGCCTGCCGGGTCTCGCGGAGTGGTCGCGCGTCGTTCACTACCGCCTCACGATCGCCGAGCGGTATCGCAACCTCACGATCGTGCCGAAGAAGCGGCTGAGCGCCGACGACGTGCTCGACTACGGTGCGAACCTCGTCGTGGTCGCGACCGGCTCGACATGGGCGAGCGACGGTCTGAATGCGATGAGCCGAGCGCCGATCGACGGGGCCGATGCGCAGCTGGCGCACGTACTCACGCCTGAGCAGGTGATGGTCGACGGCAAGCAGGCGCCTGGCGAGAGCGTGCTCGTGTACGACACCGAG
Source organism: Solirubrobacteraceae bacterium (assembly GCA_036008645.1). Taxonomy (GTDB): domain Bacteria; phylum Actinomycetota; class Thermoleophilia; order Solirubrobacterales; family Solirubrobacteraceae; genus Palsa-744. The sequence goes on along the minus strand of DASYNI010000002.1, from coordinate 297,596 downwards.
GGCTATTTCATGGGCGTGAGCCTCGCCGAGCGCTTCGCGCGCGAAGGCAAGCGGGTCACCTATGTCACGCCGCTCGGAAACGTCGGCGCCTACATGCAATACACCGGTGAGGAGCAGATGATGGTACCGCTGCTGCATCAGCTCGGGGTGGAGATGTGGACGGGACACCTCGTGACTGGGATCGAAGCAGGCAACGTGCAGGGCGTGCTGCGCGAGTTCCCAAGCAAGACGACGCAGTGGAGCGCCGACGCGGTCGTGCTGGCGACCACGCGCGTGCCGCAGACGGCTCTGTACCGCGAGCTGCGGTCGCGCTCCTCAGAGTGGGGGCCGGCGGACATAAGGGGCGTCTATCGCGTAGGCGACTGCCTTGCGCCGCGGCAACAGGTCGCAGACGCGATCTTCGACGCACACAGGCTCGCGCGCGAGATCGAGAGTGCCGACCCGATGATTGCAAGGCCCTGGATCCGTGAGGAGCGCTTCCTTTCGACCAGTGATGCGGACTACGACGCGATGCTGGGGGCTGAGGAGCGAGAGATGCCTAGCTCGGTGTTGCGCAAGCAGGTCTGACGGGAGCCGGCGGCGCTGCCGGTTGCTGGCAGGGATCGATCAGTTGGTCCAAGCAAATAGGGAGGATGCGATGGTCAGTGAAGGTTTCACGGCACCCGGCTTTGAGTCGGTGCGCGAGGAGTTCGAGCGGAACTTCACCGAGCGCGGGGACACGGGGGCCGCGCTCGCCGTCTTCCGAGACGACGAGCTTGTGGTGGATCTGTGGGGGGGCTTGGCAGACCGCGAGACTGGCGCGCCGTGGCGTAAGGACAGCCTGCAGGTCATATTCTCGGGAACCAAGGCGCTGGTCGGCATCTGTCTGCTGATGCTGATCGACCGAGGAGAGCTCTCAGCCGACGCTCCGGTGAGCGAGTACTGGCCCGAGTTTGCGGCACATGGCAAGGAGGCGGTGAAGGTCAGCGATCTCGCCTCCCACCAGGCGCGCCTGCCGGCGGTGAGAAAGCCCCTGAACATCAGTGACATGTGCGAGGACGTGGCGCTGGCGGCTGCGCTTGCGGCGCAGCCCCAGGAGCAGGACCCGCGCGCAGCGAGCATGTACCACGCTCTCACCTATGGCTGGCTGTGCGGTGAGCTGGTGCGCCGAGTCGACGGTCGCAGCGTGGGCAGTTTCTTTGCGCAGGAGATCGCCAGGCCGCTCGGGCTCGAGCTCTGGATCGGCCTGCCGCAGGAGCAGGAGAATCGGGTCGCCACTCTTCACTACGCGGACTCATGGAAAGGCATGCCCGAAGGAGAGGAGCTGGAGAAGGATGAGCTGATGAAGCTCGTATGGGCCAACCCTCCACTATTCCCAAGCAACGACATACCGTGGAACACGCGGGAATACCATGCGGCCGAGATTCCGGCCGCAGGCGGCATCGGCGCGGCGCGCTCGGTCGCGCGCCTCTACGCATGCTTGGCGCGCGAGGGCGAGTTGGACGGCGTGCGACTGCTGGAGCCGGCTACGATCCTGCAGGCCAGGCAGTGCTTGATGCGGGGCAGGGATCCGCTGCTCGACATGCCCGAGGCATACGGATTCGGCTTTGAGCTGCAGACCGAGCTGGGTTACTTCGGCCCGCCCGCGGCCGCGTTCGGATACGGCGGCGCCGGCGGATCGCTGCATGGAGCGTGGCCTGCGGAGCGCGTGGGATTCTCCTATGCCATGAACCAGATGCGCGATGACCCTGAGGACCCGCGCGGACGCGCACTACTGAAGGCGCTCCATCGCTGTCTCTGAGGCGGCTTTGCGGGTGTATTGGTTCACTTTGCATAGATCGGTAAGGCGCACAGCGCCTGGGGTGGCTTGACTGCCGCAGCCATGATGTGATTGGATCACGGTGTGACCCTACGCGAACTGATCGACGAGACGCCATGGGTCGACACCCACGAGCACCTGGTCGAGGAGCACACACGGCTCGACCCTGGCGGATACGAGTTCTACGACATCACGGGCGAGAAGATGGTGATCCCCGCCGACTGGTCGGCGCTCGTCATCCACTACGCGATTCACGACCTGGTCGGCGCCGGCCTCTCAGCGGGCGGCATCCAGCGGCTGCTGAGCCCTGAGCTCTCGCCGCTGGAGAAGTGGGATGTTGTCGAGCCCTGCTTTGAAGCAGCGAGGAACGCCGGCTACCTGCACGCAGTCGATCTCTCTACAGAGCGGCTGTGTGGGATGCGGCTCTCGCGCGATACGTGCGAGGCGGTCGATGCGCAGCTTGCGGCGCTGCGAGTGGATGGCTGGTACGGGCACGTGCTGCCCGAGGTCGCCAACATTTCGTGTTGCCACGTCAACACTTTGGAGAGCGATCCGTTCTGTGAGACGAGATTGCCGGGGTTGCTGCTGCAGGACCTATCGATTGCGCCGCTCGCCTGTGGCCGCCATGCCGCTGTGGAGGCGGCGAGCGGGATCGAGGTGGGCTCGCTCGATGACTACATACGCGTCGTCGAGTGGTGTTTCGAGCGCTATGCGGGGGAGGCGGTCGCGGCCAAGTGCGTGTGGGCCTACCAGCGTCCGCTTGCGGTGCAGCCGCCAGAAGCGCCGCCGAGGGCGCAGTTTGCGCGTCTGCGCGCCGACGCTGCCGATCTCGCCGAACAACGAGAAGTGGAGGACTTCCTCTTCCAACGCTGCCTGGATCTGGCCACCGAGGCGGGTCTGCCCGTGAAGATCCATCTCGGCTATCTCGACGGGCACCACCACCCGCAGTTTCGCCACGTCTATGACCACGTGCGCGACATCACGCCGATCGTGCAGGCCAATCGGAGCACGAGCTTCGTGCTGATGCATACCGCCTGGCCGCAGCAGGAACAGCTGCTGGCGCTCGCCAAGCAGCAGCCGAACGTGACGCTCGACCTCTGCTGGGCATGGATCCTCGCGCCGCTTGCGACACGCGAGTTCCTCGAACGCGCGCTGACCACGATCCCTGCCAGCAAGCTGCTCTGCTTCGGGGGCGACCACATGGTGGTCGAGAACGTGGTCGGGCACGCGGAGATCGCCCGGCGCGGCCTGCAGACAGCGCTGCAGCGGCTGGTCGACGAGCACTGGCTGACAGACGCGCACGCGCGAGCGCTCGTGCCGATGCTGATGCGTGAGAACGCTGAGCGCATCTTCCCAAGCCGTGCCCCGGCGGCGCTGGATGCGGGGGGCACGACCTGAGAAGGCTGCGCCTCGTCTAGACCTTCGGCATACCCCTCTGCTCGAGCGTCGCCTTCAGCGCCGCGCGGCTGATCTCCAGCGTGCGGTCGATGTCATCGCCGGTGTGGCTGTAGGAGATGTGGTTGCGGCCGATGTTCTCGGGCATCTCCAGCACGCCGTTGCGCACGAGCTCCTTGCGGTAGGCGACGAAGAAGTCCCTGTCGTTGCGGACGACGTCGTCATAGCTCTTCAACGGCTCCTCCATGAAGAGCATCACGTAGAGCGAGCCGTAGCCGGAGATGACGGCCGGGACGCCGAGCTCATCGGTGATCTGACGCAGACCCTGCCGCATGCGCTCGCCCAGCGCGAAGATGTGCTCGTGGACGGGCTCTGTCTCGAGCGTCTCGATCGTGGCTAGTGCGGCCGCCATCGCCACTGCACCGCCGTTGTAGGTGCCGGCGAAGGCTACGTTCCCAGTGGCCGTCGTGTTGTACTGCTCCAGTAGGTCGCGCCGGCCGGCGACCACGGCCGCCGGGTATCCGTTCGCGATCGCCTTGGCGAAGGTGGACAGATCGGGCGTGACGCCACAGATCGCCTGATATCCGCCGAGGTGGTGACGGTAGCCGGTGATGATCTCGTCGAAGATGAGCACGGCTCCGTAGCGGTCGCAGATGGCGCGAAGATCCGCCAGGAAGTTGTCCACCGGCATGATGCTCGGCGAGTTGTGGGCGATCGGCTCGACGATGATCGCCGCGATCTGATCTCCGTGCTCGGCGAACGTGGCTCGCACCGACTCACTGTCGTTGTAGCGGCATACGAGGGTCGCGTCGATCGCAGCCTCCAACATGCCTGCCGAGACCGGGTCCCGCTTTCCAATCATCTCAGGCGTGCTCATCACGTTGCGCAGCACGTAGTCGTGGAAGCCGTGGTAGCAGCCCTGGAACTTCACGATCTTCTGGCGGCCGGTGGCGGCGCGGGCCAGGCGAATGGCGTGAAAGGTCGCCTCCGAGCCACTTCCGCACATCGCTGCCTGATCGGCACCGGGGACGTGCTGCACCACCTTCTCGGCCACCTGCACCTCCAACTCGGTGGTGCCGACGCCGAAGAGCACCTGCTCGTCGATCGTGGCCTTCACGCGGTCATTGACCGCGGGATGGGAGTGGCCGAGCAGGATCGCGCCGTAGGCGGCCTGGTAGTCGATGTAACGGTTGCCGTCGAGGTCTTCGACGTAGGCGCCGCTGCCGCGGCGAACGCACAGCGGCGGATCGATCTTGCGGCGGGCGGTGTTGACGCCGCCGGGAGTGACCAGGCTCGCGCGGTCAAGCAGCTCGCGTGACCTCACGACCTCGCCAACCTCGCTCGTCGGTGCGAGCAGCGCAGGCAGGCTCATGCTGATTCCTTTCCTCGACGCGAGTTTTTCAGCGGGCCGCCCGCATTCCGGGCCGTTTATTGACGCCGCCCACGTCGAAGATAAAGTGATGGTATCACTCTGTTCAGGCGCGGGAGCCAGAGTCAGCGAAGCACCATCTCGCAGCTTTGAACGGGGCTTGATCCTGCCGATCTCCTCGGTCATCCACATGTAGGGCGCCATAGTCGAAACCGGCGTGACGATGGTTCAGCGAGCATTGCGAGGACGACGCACTCGGACCGTGTCGACGGTGGACACTGAACGACGCACTTGCGGCCTTCGCTGCTCATCTGGCGACGCGTCCGTTGCTGGGGGATCCACCGTCTCGGGGCTTGTCGGCGCCAGCGCTGTCGAGCCCCGCACCACCAGCTCCGGTTGCATCAGGATGCGATTGCGCTTCGGCGCCGAGTCCTCAAGGGCTCCGACGGCAGCGTCGACGCTCAGGCGAGCGATCTCGCGGAGGGGATAGGAGACCGTCGTCAACGAGATGCGCCGCAACGCCGAGTACGCCGTGTCGTCAAACCCGACGATCGACAGCTGCTGCGGGATCGCAAGGCCGAGACCGTCGGCGCAATCCATCACCTGCAGCGCCGTGTAGTCGGCGGCGCAGAGTACGGCGGTCGGCCGTCCTGGCCCGCTGAGCATCCTCTGAAGGTCGTGCTGGCGCACCGACTCGGGCGTCTCAATGCCAGAGCCGAGCCGCACCACGAGCGCGTCGTCGAGTCCGATCCCGGCCTTGGAGAGCGCCCGCCGGTAGCCGGCAAAGCGTGCCTTGTCAGAGTCGGGGTGTGAGCTGACGATGGTGTTGACATACCCGATTCGGCGGTGCCCAAGCGAGAGCAGGAACGAGGTGGCCTGCTCTGCGCTCTTGCGCTCGTCGACGCCGATGAACACGCCGTGGGAGGTGGGCAGCCCGGCGACGAACACGCATGTGATGTACTCGATCGTCGGTTGCTGGCTGGAGTAGGCGAGGAAGATGACCGCCGCGACGCGGTGCTCGATCAGGCTTTCCACTCGCCTCTGCTCTGTCTCGCGTTCGCCGCCGGTGCTGGCCAGCAACATCGTGTAGCCCCGCTGTTCTGCGTAGTGCTCGATGTGCCTAGCGGCCTCGCTGTAGAAAGGGTTTGCAAGGTCGCCTACGAGCACCCCGAGTACATTCGTGCGTCGGCGCTTGAGGTGGCGGGCGGCGACGTTGGGCCGGTATTCGAGCTCCGCGATCGCGGCGAGCACCCGCTTTCGCGTCTGCTCCCGCACGTGCGCCTTGCCGTGGATCACATTCGAGACGGTCTGCCGCGAGGTGCCCGCGAGGTTGGCCACGTCGATCACCGTGGGCGGACGGGCCGCTGCACCGCTGTGGTCCATGGGGCGACCATATCGCCACGTCGCACCCCATGCCTTGACAGAAGCTCGGCGCAGCGCATATCGTATTTGAACGTTCAAAAAAAACGCCTCTCGCCATCGCGCGGGCGGCGCTGTGACAGAGGACAGGGAGGCGATCACGCTGCAAACGAAGGTGCCTGAGCTTCACGATGAGAGATCGCGCGAGCTGCTGGAGAGGGCCTGTCGCGTAGTGCCGGGAGGCGTCAACACCGGACGCCGCAACATCGATCCACCGGTCTGCATAAAGCGCGCGCAGGGCTCCAAGCTGGTCGATCTCGATGGCAATGTGCTCATCGACTACCACGCGGCCTGGGGTGCGATCCTGCTCGGTCACGCACATGCCGAGGTCAACCGCCGGGTGGCGCACGACATCGACGAGCTTGTGCTGATTGGCTTCGGCACGACCGAGCGCGAGGTGGAGCTCGCGGAGGCGATCGTCAGGCACGTGCCCTCGGCGGAGCAGGTGCTGCTCACCAACAGCGGCACCGAGGCGACGTTTCACGCAGTGCGTCTGGCACGGGCGGTGACAGGCCGCGAGCACGTGTTGAAGTTCCAAGGCCTCTACCACGGCTTCCACGACTACCTGCTCTCGGGCAGCGCCGAGAGCGGCCTTGCCAACGGAGAGAGCTCGCGCGATCGCCGATCGGCTGGCGTGCTGGCTGCCGCCCAGGAACGGACGCTCGCCTGCCGCTACAACGATCTCGAGTCGGTGGAGGCAGCCTTTCGGAAGCATCCGGGCCAGATTGCGGCTGTCGTGATCGAGCCTTACGCTCACAACGCCGGCAGCATCGAGCCGCTGCCCGGCTTCCTACAGGGGTTGCGCGAGATCTGCGATCGTGAGGGGACGCTGCTCGTCTTTGACGAGGTGATCACCGGCTTCCGGCATGCGCTCGGCGGCTACCAGAGCATCGCGGAGGTCACGCCCGATCTCACCACCATCGGCAAGGCGATTGCCAACGGGTTCCCGATCGCCGCCATCGCCGGCAAGAAGCAATTCATGCAGCGCTTCAGCACGGCCAAGGACGGCGACGTGTTCGTCGGCGGCACCTTTGCCGGCAATACCGCGGGCACGAGCGCGGCGCTCGCGACGATCGAGATCCTCGAGCGGGGCGGGGTCTATGAGCACACGTATCGCCTCGGCGAGCGGATGCGCGCGGGGCTGCGCCGGATCGCGGCACAGCGCGGTATTGCCGCAACGGTGGTCGGCTACGGATCGCTCTACGTGATGCTGTTCATGGAGGGGCCGCTGCACAACTATGAGGACTTCCTGCGCAACGACGCCGAGCTGTTCGTGACATACCGGCGTGAGCTGCTGCGCCGCGGGGTCTTCGAAATGCCCGACTTCATCGGCTGTCGCAGCCACATCAGCGCCGCCCACACCGACGAGGACGTCGATCTCACCCTCACGGCGGCAGAGGAGGCGCTCGACGCGGCGCTGGATGGGGTTGCCGGAAAGGGGATTGGAGCAGGTCGCCTTTGAGGGCCGCGAAAGCAAAGAGATGGATTGCCGCTGGTTCGGCGGGATCGATCGTGGGAGGGACTTGCTACTCGCCCGCCGATGGATCACCCCGCCCGCGAGTTGCCGCCCAACACGATCAACGTCTTGGTGCCGGTCACCTTGCCGCTGCGGCGGATCCGGTCGACGACGCGCTTGAGGTGGTCCAGGTCGGCGACGCGAATGCGCACGAGCGCATCGGGGTCGCCGGCGATCGTGAACGCTTCGACGACCTCCGAGAGCCCCTTCACGGCGCCCTCGATGTCGTCGACCTGGGTGGTGCCAGCGAAGCGCAGCTCCGTGAAGGCCTCGATCTCGCTGCCGAGCTTGGCGTGGTCGAGCACCGCGTGGTAGCCGACGATCACGCCGATCTGCTCCAGCCGGTCGATGCGGCGCTTGGTCGCCGCCGGCGAGAGGCCCACCTGGCGTCCCACCTCGCTCGCGGAGCGGCGTCCGTCTTGCACGAGCAATTCGACGATCTGCCGGTCGATGGTGTCCAGCTCTGCGCGTCTCACGATCAGATCATAACCACTTAGGTCCAGAAGGCGCAAAAATCACGCGCATAGATTCGCTTCTACGATCAGATCGTCGACAATCGGGCCGATGGCCAAGCTTGCGCAGATCACGCCGCCGGCGGGTGCCGCAGCGTCGCTCGGAGACCCTGGCGCCTCGCTCGAGGCGCTCGAGTCCGTGCAGCGGCGCGTGCTGTGGCTGGCGACCTCGATAGTCCACCATGCCAACAAGGTCCGCAAGACGAGCTCCGGCGTAAAGGTCGGCGGCCACCAGGCCTCCTCCGCGTCGGTCGTCTCGATCATGACGGCGCTCTGGTTCGCTCACCTGCACGCGAAGGACCGCGTCTCGGTCAAGCCCCATGCCTCGCCCGTGCTGCACGCGATCGAGTACCTGCTGGGCGCTTTGGAGGCCGAGCAGTTGATGAGCCTGCGCGCATACGGCGGCCTGCAGTCATATCCAAGCCGCCTGAAGGACCCGGTGCCCGCCGACTTCTCAACCGGCTCGGTGGGGATCGGCGCGACCGCGCCGATCTGGAGCGCGATCGCCAACCGTTACGTGACCAGCCACTTCGATGCGCCCTCCGCAGGCCGGCAGATCTCATTGCTCGGGGATGCGGAGCTGGACGAGGGCGCCTGTTGGGAGGCGTTGATCGATCCGCTCGTCTCGCAGCTGGGAGAGGTGCTCTGGATCGTCGACCTCAACCGCCAGTCGCTCGATCGGGTAGTGCCAGACATCGCCGGTGGTCGTCTGGCGGCGATGTTCGAGGGTGCCGGCTGGCATACAGCCACGCTCAAGTACGGTCGCCGCTTGCAGGACCTCTTCGCGCGCCCGGGCGGCTCCGCCCTGCAACGACGTGTCGACCAGATGAGCAACGAGGAGTATCAGCGGTTGCTGCGCGCCGGTCCGGCCGAAGTGCGTGAGCGCCTGCCTGGCCCGGGGCGCGGACGGCGCGAGATCGAGCGTCTGATCGCCGACGTGGACGACGACGCTCTGCTGGTGGCGCTGACTGATCTGGGCGGCCACGACCTGGAGATGCTGCTTGATGCCTTCGCCGCGGCGGATGCCGTCACTGACCGCCCATCGGTGATCATCGCCTACACGATCAAGGCGTGGAGGTTGCCGACGGCCGGACATCCCGCCAACCACTCGGCACTGCTGTCGGCGCAGCAGTGGGAGGAGCTCGCCGGTGGGCTTGGCGCAGACGCCTCCGACCCGTGGGCTCCCTTCGAGGAGGGCTCGTCTGAGGCACAGCTGTGTCGCGAGGCGGCGCAACGTTTGGCCCGTGAGCCGGTGAGGCCGACGTCTTCGCCGCCGGTACCCACGAACGTCGGGCGCAACCACATCGGGACCGCGTCAACCCAGCAGGCGTTCGGGCGCTTCTTCGTCGATCTTGCCCACGCCGCGCCCGAGGCCGCGGCGAGGGTTGTGACGCTCAGCCCCGACGTCGCCTCCTCGACCAACCTCGGCGGCTGGCTCAATCGTGTCGGCATCTGGCATCCCTCGCAGCGTCCGGACTGGTTTGCCGACGACACGGACACGCTCGTGCATTGGCGCGAGGGCGCGGAGGGCCAGCACATCGAGCTGGGGATCGCCGAGTGCAACCTCGTCTGCCTGCTCGCGGAGCTGGGACTCACCTGGGCGCGCGACGGGCAGCCACTGCTGCCGATCGGCACGCTGTATGACCCGTTCGTCAACAGGGCGCTGGAGCCGTGGTCGTTCGGGATCTACTCGGGCGCGCAGTCGATTCTCGTCGGCACGCCCTCGGGTGTCACGCTCGCTCCGGAGGGCGGCGCGCACCAGTCGATCATCACGCCATCGGTGGGATTGGAGCAGCCACGGTGCGTGGCCTTCGAGCCCGCATTTGGCCAGGACCTCGAGTGGACGCTGTTGCATGCGCTGGCCAGCCTCGGTCATCCTGGCGGGTGCTCGTTCTACTTCCGGCTTACAACTCGCCCAGTCGACCAGACACTTGCGGGGCTGCCAGACGATCCCGGCACGCGCGAGCAGCGGCGGTCAGAAGCGATCGCCGGCGGCTATCTCCTGCGTCGCAGCGAGGGCGTGCCGGCCGCGACGCTGGTTGGCATGGGCGCCGTGATGCCCGAGGTACTTGCCGCAGCCGATGAGCTGGTCGGTGCCGGCCTCCATGTCGACGTGCTCTGTCTGACCTCGGCCGACCTGATCTTCCGCGCATTGCAGGCTCGCCAGGGACTCGGCCAAGGCGATGAGTCGCTCCTCGATCGGCTGCTGCCAGCGCAGCGCGCGGCTCCGATCGTGAGTGTGCTCGACGGTCACCCGCACACGCTCAGCTTCCTCGCGGCCGTGAACTGCACGCCGATCGCCTGCCTGGGAGTGAGCGACTTTGGCCAGTCGGGTGACGTGGATGACCTCTACCGCCACTTCGGGATCGATGCAGAGACGATCGTGGGTGCGACCCTGGACCTGCTGCTATGAACGAGATCACGATGCCCGCGCTCTCAGATTCGATGGAGCAGGGAACTATCCTCGCCTGGCTGAAGGTCGACGGAGAGCAGGTGAACAGCGGCGATGATCTGGTCGAGATCGAGACCGACAAGGCGACCATGACCTACGCAGCTCCCGCCGATGGCGTGTTGTCGATCATCGCGCCGGTGGGCAGCGAGCTGCCGGTCGGCGCGCCGATCGCACGCCTTGGCGCTGGAGCGGGGGAGGCAGCGCAGCAAGCGCCCACGGCTCCCGTGGGGACGCAGAGCACAGGCGCCGATGGCCAGACGACGAAGGCTCAGGTGCGTGCGACGCCGATCGCAAGACGTCTTGCCGACACACACGACATCGACCTTCGATCGCTGTCCGGGAGCGGCCTACGAGGTCGTATCACGCGTCGCGACGTCGCAGCGGCGGCAGGTGTGGAGCTGAACGGCGCCGGGGCAGGCATCGCTGCGCCGAGGCAGACTGCGGCGGCTGCTGCCTCCCTCGCGGTCGCAGAGTCGACCCGTGGCCCTGCTACGCCTATGAGAGCCGATTCGAGCTTGCGCGGGCTCACACGCCTGCAACAGACGGTCGCACGCCGTATGGCGCAGGCGCAGACGTCGGTTCCCGACTTCCAGGTCGAGACTGAGGTATCGATGGATGCAGCGATCGCGCTGCGTGCGCAGCTCAAGGAGACCGCGCTCGAGCAGGAGGTCGCGCCATCGCTCAACGACCTGGTGGTCAAGGCTTGCGCCCTCGCGCTGCGATCTCACCCGCTCGTCAACGCCTCTTATCGTGAGGATGGCTTTGAGCTGCACGAACATGTGAACGTCGGGATTGCTGTCGCGGCCGAGCAGGCGCTGATTGTCCCCGTGATCGTCGACGCTGACAGCCGTTCGCTTGGCAGCATCGCTGCAGAGGCGAGGCGCCTCTCAGAGCGTGCGCGCAACGACACGATCGTGCCCGCAGAGCTCTCCGGCGCCACTTTCACCGTTTCGAATCTCGGCATGTACGGCATGACCGCGATAAAGCCCATCGTAAGCTTGCCTCAGGCGGCGATCCTCGGTGTCGGAGCGCTTCGATCGGTGCTCGCCAGGGAGGGCGCAGACATAGTCGACCGTTCGCTGTTGACCCTTACGCTCAGCGCGGATCACCGCATCCTCTACGGCGCTGAGGCCGCCCTGTTCCTGGCGGATGTCAGGGCGCTGCTGGAGACGCCGCTGCGGCTCTTCTCATGAGCTTGGATGCGCATACAGCTGCATCGCGGCGTCGTGCAGCATGAGTCCATGCCTCAGCGCGGAGGCGCTGTCGTCTTGCGCACGATCAGCCGTGGCTCGATGCGCACCGTTTGAGGTGGCATCTGCGGATTCTCGATCAACGAGACGGCGGCATCGATGCCAAGGCGGGCCAGCTCGGTGGCGGGCTGGGCGACGGTGGTGAGCGAGATCATCGCCACGCCGGCGAGCATGATGTCGTCGTAGCCGACGATCGAGAGGTCTCCCGGCACCTCGATGCCCAGCTCATGCGCGCAGGACATCATTTCGATCGCCGTGATGTCGGAGGCCACGAAGACGGCGGTGGGGCGCTCGCGCTGAGTCAGGAACTCGGAAATCAATATCTGCCGTCGCTCCTCTGAGACCAATGGCAGCCGTCGCACGTAGCTTCTTGCGGAGCGGATCCCGGCGCTGCGCAACGCACGGCGGTAGCCGGCAAGACGATCCTGGTCGACCGGCGGCGGCAGCAGCGCAGCGCTGAGGTAGCCGATCCGCTCGTGGCCAAGGTCGATCAGATGCGTGGTCGCAAGCTCGCCGCCACGCTTCTCGTCGAGGCCGATCGAGATGCCCCACGAAGCCTCGTATCGCATGCGCACGACGGGAACGTGACCACCGACCATCTCGCGCACCTGCTGGTCGTCGGTGAAGACAACGAGGACGATCGCAGCGACTCGGTGCTCGAGTAGGCTCGTGATCGCTGGCTGTACCTCGCGCAGACCGGATCCTGCGGTCGAGAGCAGCACCCTCAGCCCGTGCGCTGCGGCATGCTGCTCGAGACGGCTGACGAGTTCGCCGCTGAACGGATCGGAGAAGTCTCCGGCCACGACGCCTATCACCTCTGTCCGTCTGCGGCCGAGGTCGCGTGCGCCCATGTGGACGCGATAGCCAAGGTGCTCGGCGGCGGCGCGCACACGCTCTCGCGTGAGGGATGCGACTCGTCCTCGACCCTGCAATGCATCGGCCGCGGTGGTCTTGCCGACACCGGCAAGCCGCGCCACGTCCTGAATCGTCGCCAGGCGCGGCGGCCTCGTCTCCTCCGGCTTCGCGCCGTCCGTCTCGCTTGCCGCGCGCTCGCCCATGCGGGCGACTATACCTTTTACAGCAGCGCCGTTAGCACCGTGCCGAACCGCTCCGTCATGCCCGCAACGCGCTGCCAGCATAAGAGCCTTGACACAGGCAGTACGGCTCTAGTACAGTTGCCGAACCGGTTCGGCAACTTGTTTCTTCCGCAAGTGGCGAGAGTGACAAGAGCCACGCTCGCCAGTCCTGCCGAACCGGTTCGGCTCCAAAATGACCACACCAGGTGCCATGTCCGCTGAATCTCCCACTCCTTCAACTCCTTCGCCGCCAAAGGCGCGTCCTCGCATCCGCGGCAATGTGACCAACTCGCTTGCGATGTTGGGAGGTGCGCCGGCTAGCGCTCCCGCTGAGCCCCACTACCCGCTCTTCACGGCCACCGCGCTGGAGCGCGTGGCGCAGTTGCTGCAGAAGGGTCCTGTGGTTGGCTTGAGCAGGGACCATCCGCAGGTGGATGCGGCAGAGGCCGCAGTAGCTGATTGGCATGGCGTGCGACGTTGCCTTACGACCTCCTCCGGGCATGCGGCGTTGCATGCGGCGTTGATTGGCTTGGAGATCACTGGTGGCGCGGAGGTGATCACGACGCCCTACACCTGGGGGGCGTCGGTCTCGCCGATCCTGCACAACGACGCAGTGCCGGTGTTCGCGGACGTGGACCCGGAACACGGCCTGCTCGATCCTGCGTCGGTGGAGGCCGCGGTTGGCCCGAGGACCGAGGCGATTCTCGCGGTGCACCTCTACGGGCAGCCGGCGGACATGACCTCGTTGCGGAAGATCGCCGACCGTCACGACCTTGCGCTGATCGAGGATGGCAGCCAGGCTCATGGCGCGCGCCACCGCGGCATCAGGATCGGCGGCTTTGGTGACGTCGCCGGCTTCTCCTGCATGGGCGGCAAGTTGCTGGCCACCACGGAGGCCGGCTATCTGATCACCAATCGCGAGGACGTCTACTGGAAGGCGGTCATCAGTTGCCAACACGTGGGCAACACGGCGCACCCCGGACGCGCAAGCGAGCCGGATTTCCCCCAGCCACTGCTGCCATACATCGACTCGCTCAACTACACACATCGCGTAAGTACGGTGAATGCGCTGCTGATGGTCGAGCAACTCGGCAAGCTCGATCAGGAGAACGCGGCGCGGCAGCGTAACCGCGCGCAACTGCTCAAGTTGATCGACGGCGTGGGAAGTGTGGCTGCGCCCATTTACCGCCCCGAGGATGCGCCTGTCTTCCACATGCTCTCGCTGAACTTCGTGCCGGAGCACGCGGGCATCTCCAAGCAGACCTATCTCGCAGCGTTGAAGGCGGAGGGCGTTCCGATCTTCAACTATGTGGCAGTGCCACTGCACAAGCTCGAGCGCCTGCGCGCCGACACGGCTGCGCCGAAGGTGATGTGGACCGAGAGGATCCGTGGCGCTGGCATCGACTACGGCTCGCTGGAGCTGCCTGGCTGCGAGCGCAAGGTGCAACGCTCGATCGAGATGCTGTGGAACTGGATCGAGGACGACCTGGATGCGATGCGCATGCTGGCCGACTGCTTCATCAAGGTCGAGGAACACCTCGACCAGCTGCGGGCATATGAGCGGCGCAGCTGAGGGGCTACTGTAAGCAATGGGAGGAATGGCAATGAGGAAGGTTGTATTTGCGATGCTGGTGCTGCCGGCGGTGGCGCTTGCGATCGCGGGATGTGGCTCGAGCAACAGCAAGGAAAACACCACGGCCAGTGGTAAAGCGAGTTCCACGAGAACCTACGCCGAGCTGAGATGGGGCATGCCCCCGTTCCCTGGTGCGCTCGACTACAACAAGGTCCCTTATGGCACGACCGGTCTGACTGAGTTCCTGGCCGTACAGGGCCTGATGGAATTTGCACCGGATGGCAAGGTCGAGCCCGGACTGGCAAGCTCAGTGGAACAGCCCAGCCCGACCACCTACATCTATCATCTGAAGTCTGTCAGGTTCTCTGACGGCAAACCGCTGACTGCCGCTGACGTGGTCTTCTCGCTGCAGAGCGGTATCTCTGGTAAGGAATCGATCGTAAAGAGCTACTGGGCTGACGTGGCTTCGGTGGCGGCGCGCAACAGCTCGACTGTCATGGTGAAGCTCAAGCGGCCAAGCGCGGTCTTTCCTGACATCGTGGCATCCGTTGGACGGGTGATCGAGAAGGCCGCCGCCGAAAAGTCAGGCGAAAAGGCGCTTGGCACTCCGGGCCACATGGTGATAGGCACCGGCCCTTGGAAGATCGACAGCTTTACGCCACTGGGCAGTGCTCGCTTCTCGCGCAACCCATACTGGACTGGGCCAAAGCAGCCTGCGGAAAGCGTCGACATCGAATACTTCAAGAGCGAAGCATCGATGGCGCTGGCGCTGCGTTCAGGCGCGCTCGACGGCGCCTATGACTTCTCGCCGAGGTCTTTTGCTCACATCCCCGCCGTCCGTCCGCTGACCGCGCCGGGAGGATTGGTCGTGGTAGCGGAGGTGAATACAAAAATCGCGCCCTTCAATGATGTGCATGTGCGCCGAGCGATGGCTTATGCAACCGACAGCAAAGGCATGATCGACGCGGTTTTCCACGGGCTGCCAGGCACCTATGCGACCGAAGCGCGGTCGATTGTCCCTGAAAATCTCTTTGTCAACCTTGGTTCGCAAAGCGAAATCGCGCAGACGATCTCGGAACTGCCAAGTTACGAATTCAATCTCGTCAAGGCGAAGGAAGAACTCGCCAAGTCTGCATATCCTCACGGATTCAGCACGGCGATCGAAGTCGCGCAGGCCGGTGAAGCGGAAATCGCGGACGCACAGATTCTTACCGCAGACCTCGCAAAGATCGGGATCAAGGCGACAGTACACGAGACGAGCCCTGCCGAAGAAACCGCTTGGCTGACAGGAAAAAACCGATTCTCATTCACCGAGCCAGGCGCCGCTTATCCAGATCCAGAAAGCCTCATCGCCGAACGACTTGGCCCTGAAGAGATATACCCCCAAGGCGGGGGCATAAATGACTCCAACTACCGCAACGCTGAATTCGACAGGCTGCTCTCAGAATCACGAGAAACGCTGGACCCGCACAAGCGGCTGCAGATGATCGCCAAGATGCTCAAGATCGCAGGTGAGGAAGTGCCCGTCTGGCCTCTATACAGCCCTGGGCTCTATGCGGCGCTGTCCGAGAAATACACAATGCCATTGTCGTACTGGGGAACGCTGAACGGCCCCTGGGCAATGAATGTCAAGCTCGCCTCCTGAGCTCAGCCCATGGTCAATGACGACAGGTAGGCGTCTGCTCAAAGGCGGCGCCTACCTGCGTAGGCTCAGTAATGGGCTCAATCATCAAGAACAGAATCGAGAGCTACTGCAGGTGAGCAGATGCACAACGAACCAGGCGGCCGCAACACCGCGGACAACTGCACACGGCAGCAAGGAGGCAAGATGAGCAACCGCGTCGCTTCGTCTGAGATCCCGTTCGACCAACGGATCGCCCCTGATGTGGGGTCTGATCTGTCGCTGTGGCCAGCGATAGAGCTGGCGGCTCTGATCCGGCGCCGCGCGATCTCGCCGGTGGATCTGGTCGAGATCTATCTGGATCGCATCGAGCAGGAGAACCAGGCGCTCAACGCCTACGTGCTCATTGCTGCTGATGCCGCACGAGCTGCCGCTAGGGCCGCAGAGGCCACGATGATGAGCGGCTACGCGTTGGGTGCCTTGCATGGGGTGCCGATTGCGGTCAAGGACGACAGCGATGTGACCGGGCTGGTGACCACATGCGGCTCGCGGCTGCTCGCAGGGAGCATCGCAAAGACCGATAATCCAGTGATAGCCCGCATGAAGCGGGCTGGTGCGATCGTGCTCGGCAAGACCAACCTGCCCGAGTTCGGGCAGAGCGCGATCACCGACAACAAGCTGTTCGGACCGACGAGGTCCCCGATCGCTCCCCAGATGAACTCGCTGGGCTCCTCCGGCGGCAGCGCTGCCGCCGTCGCTGGAGGGTTGACGGCGCTTGCGCACGGCTCCGATGGCGGGGGCTCCATCAGGATTCCCGCCTCGGCATGCGGAGTGTTCGGTCTGAAGGCGTCCTGGGGGCGCGTCCCCACCGGCATTCGGCCGAACGCTTTCCTGCACGCGCCGATGGTTGGCCTTGGCCCGTTGACGCGCTGGGTGGCAGACGCAGCGCTGATGATGAGCGTGATCGACGGTGCCTCGCCGAGCGATCCATTCACCTTCGCGTTGCCGGAGCTCGACTATCTCGCGGCGTGCCAACGCGAAGTCGGCAACCTGAGAGTTGCATTCAGCCCCACGATCGGCGGCCATCTCGTCAGCGCTGAGGTCAGAGATGTCATTGGAGCCGCTGTGGCCAGACTGGAGAGCATCGTCGCAGGCGTTGAGGAGATCGAGCCGCAGTTGAGACGGCCGATGAGCGAGGTCGCCGAAGCGTGGATGACCGCGGCCTCGGTTTCCAGCGCCGCAATCGACCGTCGGCTTGCTGGCGAGGGTATCCCTCTCTACGACGAGCATCGCGACGAGTTGACTTCATACTTCGCAGAGTCGATCGTGCAGGGGCGCGCCGTGGGCGCGGTGGACTACTTCGAGATCGGCCTGTTGCGCACCGAGCTCTTCGATGCTGTGGAATCCATATTCGAGAGCTTCGACCTGATCGTCGGTCCCACTCTGGCGATTGCAGGCGTGGAGAACGCGACGGATGGATCGCTGACGCAGGGGCCCGCGACCGTCGAAGGGAGGGAGGTTCCCGCACGCGCAGGGTGGGCGCTCACCTACCCGTTCAACTTCACGGGGCATCCGGCCGCATCGGTACCCGTCGGGGTCACCGCCGATGACGTCCCCGTTGGACTGCAGGTGATCGGCCGTCGCTTCCACGACGACGACGTGCTCGCACTGAGCGCTGCGATCGAGCGTATGAGCCCATGGCAGCACCGTTATCCCTCGCCGAACGAGGGCGCATGAACTTCGGTGCTCGGGGCGCAAACCTGGCTGTTCACGGAGGATCGAGATGCGTGTGAATGTTGGCGACACGAGGTTGTACTTCGACGTCGAGGGCGCTTCGCTTGTGCCTGACGGTCCGGCCATGCGAAAGCGGCCCACGGTGGTGCTCATACACGGGGGTCCCGGCGCTGATCATTCGGTCTTCAAGCCCACGGTCAGCCCGCTCGCCGACTGCGCCCAACTCGTGTATCTCGATCAACGCGGTGGGGGTCGCAGCGACCTGAGCAGCCCTCGACACTGGAACCTGAAGACGTGGGCCGGGGACATCAAGCGCTTCTGCGATGCGCTGGAGATCGAGCGACCGATCATCATCGGCGGATCCTTCGGCGGTTTCGTGGCACTGCAGTACGCAATCGATTATCCCGACCATCCCAGCAAGCTGGTGCTGCTGGTGACGGCCGCGCGTATGAACTTGAACCGCATCGGCGAGGGACTTGCCCGCTTTGGCGGCGCGGAGCCGCGTGCTGCCGCCGAGCGATACTACGCCGATCCAACCGAGGAAAATGAAAAAACCTACTTCGAGTCATGGGCGCCGCTTGCATCTGTCAAGCCGAGCAACCCAGACAGGGCGATGCGGATGACCTGGCGAGGCGAGGTCTTCCGTCATTTCGTGGCCAACGAGTACTTCCAGTTTGATCTCCGCGCCGCAGCGGCTGGCGTCAAGTGCCCGGTGCTAGTGCTCAGCGGCGCCAGAGATCCAGAGACCACAGTCGAGGCAGGCGCCGAGCTCGCAGAATCGCTGCCAGCGGAGCTGGTTGAGTTCGTTGTGATCGAGAACGCCTCCCACGAGCTGGGGACAGACGCGCCTGAGCGGGTCGTGCGCCTGCTGCGACGCTTCATCGCCGACTGAGAGCATCTGCGCCCTGAAAGCGGCGCACAAAGCCGTGCGCCGTGCCGACCACCGATTCCAGTTGGGCCGGAGACATGCACATTGCTGCGCGACGCAAGCTCAGCGCCCGTGCCGGTTGAGCGCCAGGCGGCGTGGCCCGTATGTGCCAGGGCGTTCTGGATGCAGGTATTGGTCGTATGCGCCCTGGATTTGGAAGGCCTCGTGGCAGCGCTGCATCGCAGCTGGGTCGAGCGTGACCCCAAGACCGGGCGCGCGCGAGGCTTCTATCACCCCGTTGTGCGGAGCAATCGGGCCTCCGTCCACGATGTCGTCCGCATGCCAGCGCATCAGCGTCTGGCTGGGCTCGCTGATCCACTCCACTGCGGCGGCGACTTGCCTGTAGGCGGCGTTCGCGACTCCGGTGTCCGGGCTGTAGAACCAGAGCTCGACTCCGAGGTGCTGGCAGGCGTGCGCGAAGGCAACCGTTCGGGAGATCCCGCCAAGCGCGCCGATGCCCACAACCACCGCATCGGGCACGCCGAGCTGTGAGACCAGGCCAAGCTCTGGGATGTGAGTGGAGAACGACACGTCGGTGCTCGGCCGCAAGCGCGCCATCTCCTGGAGTGTGGCGACCGGGTCCTCGATCGAGCGTATGTTGAATGGCGCTAGGCGTCGCAGCGCTTCCCGGGCGGTGATCAGCGACCAGCCCATGTTTGCATCCAGGCGCAGCGGCGTCTCCTCGCCGATCGCCCGGCGAATCTCGCGCACCATCGCGACCTCGAAGCTGAGGTCTCCGACGCCGACCTTGCCCTCGAAGGCGCGCGCGCCATGCTCCTCCTGCATCCGAGCGCAATAGCGCGCGACGTCGGCTGGGCTCGACTCCCCGCCGGCGGAGCCCGAGGCCATCCGTGGCGCAAAATACTCGGTGTAGGGGATCTCGCTGCGCACGAAGCCTCCGAGCAGCGCCGCGACCGGGCGGCCCTGGAGCTTGCCGCCGAGATCCCACAGTGCCATCTCGACACCGCCGTAGGCGCGCAACAGCGATTCGTCCTCGGTGTTGCGCATAACCTCGAAGGGAGGTAGCGCCCGCCGCTCGCAGGCCGCCAAGTCGCGCGGGTCGCCGCCGACCAGCCGTGGCGCGATCGCGTGCTCGATGATCTGCGCTGACCACGAGTTCGGGGCCTCGCCCACCCCCACGAGACCCGACTCCGTCTCGACTTCCACGATGGTCTTGGTGAACCCCGGGAAGTAGCCAGCGCTCCACTCGTAGGCTGCCTTCAAGCCAATATTCACAGGTGTGGTGCGAACCTGGGCGATGCGCAGATCGCCTGGGGCATCCAAAGCCGTTGCCTGGGTGCGCGCAGCAGCGTCATGGCTCATGTGGGTGGGACTCTCCTTGCTAGAATATCGGAAGCTGTCCGAAATTGTAGCACCCAGAGTGGTTGGGTTCCACGTCGGCGTTGGTCTTGACAGGCTCCAGTGGATGTGATTACATCATTGGATGTCAGTCTGGCTGAGTGCTACCAGGCGGTCGTGAACATGGGTCGAGACCCTCGCTACGACATCCTGTTCGAGCCGGTGCAAATCGGCCCGAAGGTGATGCGCAACCGCTTCTACCAGACGCCGCACGATTCGGCTCTCGGATCCCAAGCGCCTGGAGCTGAGGCGTACTTCCGTGGCACGAAGGCAGAAGGTGGCTGGGCGGTCATCAACACCGGCCACGTGCAGATCGCACCTGATTACGACTACACAGGGTTCCATGCGGTCGCTCGCATCTGGGATGACCCGGATATACGCAACTGGAGCCTGATGACCGAGCGTGTGCACGACGCCGGTGCACTTGCGGGGATCGAGTTGGCTGCTTGCGGATCTGCGGTTTCTGGCTTTGAGAGCCGCATACCCGCGCGCGCGATCACGGGCGTCGGCGACGCGCACCTCTGGATGGGCGCTTGCTATGCAATGGATAAGGAGGACATCAGGAGCCTGCAGTCAGACTATGTGGCGGCGGCCAAGCGAGCTCGCACCGCCGGCTTTGACATCGTCAACGTCCACGGCGCGATGGAATGGAGCGTCTGCACCAGGTTCCTCATGCGCCGCTATAACACGCGCACCGACGAGTATGGCGGCTCGCTGGAGAATCGCGCGCGATTCTGGCTGGAGACGCTCGAGCAGGTGCGCGAGGCGGTCGGCGACGATTGCGCCATCACGGCTCGTCACTGCATCGACACTCTGGTGGGAGAGCGCGGCATAGATGCCGATGAGGAGGGGGTGGGGTTCGTTGAGCTCGCCGACCATCTGGTTGACTTCTGGGACATCCAGGCGGGGACGAGCTACAGAGATCAGGCGCCCTCTCGCTTCACCGTCGAGAACTTCCAGGCGGAGTGGATCGCGAAGGTGCGTCCGCACACGGCAAAGCCGATCGTGGGCGTTGGCCGCTTCACCAGCCCAGATACGATGGTGGCTGTCATCCGCAGCGGCCAGCAGGACATCATCGGCGCCGCGCGGGCCTCTATCTCCGATCCATTCCTCCCGAACAAGATTGACGAAGGTCGCGTCGACGAGATCCGCGAGTGCATTGGTTGCAACGTGTGCGTGTCGCGGGTAAACGTGCCTGCCCGGATCATCTGCACCCAGAACCCGACTACCGGCGAGGAGTACCGTCGTGGATGGCACCCGGAGCGGTTCGTGCCGGCGCGTAGCTCAGACCGGAGCGTGCTAGTCGTGGGTGGTGGGCCGGCGGGGCTGGAGTGCGCAATCGTGCTTGCGCGCCAGGGTGTCGAGCACGTGCACTTGGTCGAGTCCGCACGGGAGGTGGGTGGCTATTTCCGCTGGGTGCCGCGCCTGCCTGGCCTGGCCG
Source organism: Solirubrobacteraceae bacterium (assembly GCA_036008645.1). Lineage (GTDB taxonomy): Bacteria > Actinomycetota > Thermoleophilia > Solirubrobacterales > Solirubrobacteraceae > Palsa-744. The sequence continues at coordinate 276,153 of DASYNI010000002.1, read as the reverse complement.
AGTGGATCCGCGTGGTCGACTATCGCAAGGCGATGGCGCAGAAGTTGAGGAACCTCGCCGTCGTGACCAATAAACGACTCTCCCCAGAGGACGTTCTCGACTATGGGGCCGACCGCGTGATCATTGCAACTGGCTCCCACTGGGCGCGGGATGGCCTCAGCTGGGCGACCAACGCGCCGATTCCCGGAGCCGATGCCGCTGAGGCTCATGTGTGCACGCCTGAGCAGATCATGGTCGAGGGAAAGCCGATCGAGGCCGATCGAGTGCTGGTGTACGACTGTGAGGGCTACTTCATGGGAGTTAGCCTCGCCGAGCGACTAGCGCTTGAAGGCAAGGCGGTGACCTTGATCACTCCGTTCGCCACGCCTGCGCCTTACATGCAATGGACCGAGGAGCACCAGACGATGATTCCACGACTGCACGAATTGGACGTGGAGTTGGTCGTCGGTCATGCCATCGACGAGGTCTCGCCAGAAGGAGCTCGGGGTCACCTGATCGAGTACTCGGCGAAGGAGAGGACTTGGACGGCTGGCGCGATCGTACTGGCGACTGGGCGTGTTCCAGACACGCGCCTCTATCGCGCGCTGCAGCGGGACCCCGATGGCCTCAGGAGCGCCGGCATAGAAGCCCTCTACCGGATCGGCGATTGCGTGGCGCCACGTCCGCAGGTCGCCGACGCAATCTTCGACGGGCACCGCCTTGCGCGGGAGATCGATTCTGATGATCCGATGACGCCGCTGCCTTGGATACGTGAGAATCGCGTTCTTGGAACGGGAGACCGTGACTACGATCAGATCATCGGGCATGGGACTCCCGTCCAGCCATGCTCGGCGATCGGCAGCCGCGACTCGGACGCGGCGGGGAGGGCGCAATGACTGACCTTCGGGCAGGGACTCCCGGGCGTGTTCCGCCCGAGCACATTCGCATGCGGTCGGAGACCGCGGACGACGGCTTCAGGGTCGGGGTCGCGATCGATGCTGCGAGTCACGGCTCACCGTTGCTGCTCGGGGTGGCATGGATCCGGCCCGGGACCGAGCGTGTGAGCTGGCAGGCCGAGGCAGATGCTCACGAGACCTACTACATCCAGCAGGGCCGCATCTCGGTCGCCTGGCAGGGCGAGAACGAGGGCGAGATTGAGATCGGGCCTGGCGACTCCTTCTACTTTCCGCCCGGGCGCATTTACTCCGTCGAGAACGTGGGGGACGATGAGGTCTTTCTCGTCTGGAGCGTGACTCCATCGCCGTGACCGGCATAGCTGGCGACGCACTGCGCTAGCTGATGGCGCGACGGCTGCGCCGCTACAACGGATCGCTATCGCCAAACGGCTTGGGCTACGCGCTGCCAGTTGCCGCCGAGGATGCCGACGATCGCATCTTCGGGGTAGCCGTGCTGGAGCATGTGCTCTACGAGCTCCACCATCTGCTCCGGCCCTGCGTAGTTGTGCTTGGGCATCTCCTCGCCTTCGTATGGTGGCCAGACCAACGGCGCGGCGCGCACCCATCGAATGATGCCGTCAAGGTCATGGATGTAGTCAAATCCCAAGCCGACGTGCTCGGCGCCGACGAGCTCGACGGTGTAGTCGAGGCAGCGGAAGATGGCCTCCGTTGAGGCGTTGTTGTCGCCGACCCAGTAGCCGACGCCATTGATGCCGATCACGCCGCCGGTCGCTGCACAGGCCTTGATCTGATCGTCCTTGATGCTGCGGTAGTGCGGCCGGACGGCGAACGGGTTGGAGTGAGAGAAGATGAATGGCGCTTGCGAAAGGTCGATCGCCTCCATGCTGGTGCGGTAACCCGAGTGCGACCCGTCGACGAACATGCCGACGCGGTTCATCTCGCCGACGAGCGCTCGGCCGAACAGTGACAGGCCGGCGTCGTCGGGCTCGGCGCAGCCGTCGCCCACGAAGTTGCGGTCGTTGTAGGCGAGGATCGCCTGGCGCACCCCGAGGTCGTAGAAAGCCTGCACGCTGTCAAGGTCGATGCCGAACGGCATGGTGTCCTGGAAGTTGAAGCCGAGCGCCAGCTTGCCCGCGACACGTGCGCTCTGGATCTCTTGGATCGTGGCGGCCTCTGCCAGATAATCAGATCGCGCAGCGATCTGTGCCTTTGCCTGTGCGATCTGAGCAAAGGCGGCCTCAGCGCTCTCACGTATGCCAAGGGTCAGCGAGACGAAGTTGATGCCGGTCGTGTGGAAGCGCGGCAGAATCTGATCTATGTCGGGACCGTTTAGGACCGGGCCCCAGGGCAGTAGGTTGTCCCACACTAGGCTCTCTCTGAACAGACGCGAAGCTTGGTCACTGACTTGCGGGATTGCCTCGATTCGAGGCGCTAGCGGAGTGTTAACTTGCACTTCATCGTCCTTTCAAAGGCGCCATGGGATGCAAAAGGCTGTATCTGTCAGTCATCTACTGCCACTGTCGTCATCAGTAGTCGCAATCGGTCATCGCGTTTGAGATACAAACGCCAGGTGGTTGAGCGCCTCGCATAGCGCGAAGGCGCTCAACCATTGTGGTTGGAATCGCTAATGAGCCAACTTGACGCCCAATGCCCACGGAGTAAAGTAGCTCGTCAGCGCCGAGTAGTTAGGGAACACGTACTTTTCCGAAATTACCCCCTGGTACTTATGGGTATAAATGGGCCAGTATGGTGCTTCTCTTCCTAGAATCCCCAGCAGCTTGCCGATCATCTGCAGCCTCTTTGTCGGACTCAATATTTCTGTCGACTCGTCATGCAGGAGCTTGTCGAATTCGACGTTTCTGTAGTTGGCCGTATTTGTGCCGGAGCCGGGCGGATGTACCTGACCAGGGAGCAGGAAGTTGGCCATAACACCTTCTGGGTCATTGTATACAGTGCCCTGTTCACCTATGAGCAGCTTGGTCTTGCCAGTGAACAATGTCGGTGCTTCGTCGGGTGAGAGCTCATGTACTTTGGCGGTGATGCCGATCTTGGCCAAGTCTGCCGCGAGGATCTGGGCAGCCGATACCTCGGCTGTGGCGACCTGTTCCACTTCGATCGTCGTATTAAAGCCATGCGGATAGGCCGACCTGGCAAGTTCGCGCCGCGCGGCAGCCAGGCTGAAAGTGTATTTCGGCAGTGCCGCCAGTGTGGCTTTCACCTGCTGTGTGGAGCCGAGGTCGGAAAATAGAACGGGGGGCACGACGGTCTGATCTTCTGTTGCTGTGCCAGGCGGAAAGAGCGCGTGGATGATACCTTTGACGTCGGTCGCATAGGCCAGCGCTCGTCGTACATGAACGTCGTTGAACGGAGGCGTCGTGGTGTTCGCAGACACGAAGGTGACAAAGACTCCTGGCGCCGTGAGTTCCTTGGTACCTGGGATGTTTGCAAAAACCCTGGGGGTCACGTAACTGAACGTGCCGTCAACTGCACCCGAGCGAATTGCCAATGCGAGCGCTGCTTCGCTCTTGAAAAGGCTTACGGTGATCTTTGCTGCTGGTTGCGGGGCGCCTTTCCAATACGGGTTGCGCGAAAGTTCGGCGCTTGCTTCGGGCTTGTAGTTGTCGAACTTCCACGGTCCGGTTCCGATCAGTAGATCGTTCGGCGTGCCGAGCGCTTTTTCGCCCAGTCGTTCCGCCTGCGCCTTCTCGATGATCTGGCTGCTGAAGGTTAGTATCTCCGGCCAGATAGTGCTCGGTTGCTTGAGCTTGACGACCACGGTGGAGTTGCCTCGTGCCGAGACCGAGGCGACGTCTTCCCAGTAAGGTTTCAGCCACACTTCCTTGCCAATCATGTTGCGATCGAGCGAGTAGACGACATCTGCCGAAGTGAGTGGTTTGCCATCCGAGAACCTCACGTCGGATCTGAGATGGTAGACGTAAGTGGTTGGAGTTGGCTGTTCGACAGAACTTGCGAGGCCGGGCTTGATTTTTCCATCTGTTTCGAATTCCATCAGATTTTGGACCGCGAGTTGCTCGATCGCGGCCTGCGTAACCCCGACGTCTCTGCTCCAGTCAAGCGGTCCCGAGAAGGTCGTAAAGCCCCACCGGAGTTCGGCGTAGGACTTCGATGAGCCCTGCCCACCGCTAGACGAGCTGTTGCTCGATCGGCTCGTGCCACACCCTGCGACGAGCGCCGCCAGCAGGAGTGCCGTCGCTGCACATAGATACTTCCTCATTGCTTCCTCCCATAGATTAGGTAATGCAGCCCGCGAGCGGCGGGCCTTTACTTCCAGCCGTCTCTTGCTACTACGGCTATTTGCCGACGACGCATGTATGCAAAGCGTCCAACAGAGCCTGGGGGCGCCCGTCACCAGCAGGATCGTCGCGCAACTCGTTCATCGCATAGGAAAAGCCGACGCGCTCATGTGTCCACGCGCCGTGGATCGAGCCGCCCCCGCCACCATGACCGAACGCAATATCGGCGGGACCGAACTTCCCGTCGGCGGTCTGCAACGCGAAGCCAACCCCAAAGCTCATGGGTTCTCCGATGAAGGGATGGGTTCCGGACACGAGTGGAGTGCAGGCCAGCGCCAGCGTCTCTGCGGAGAGCAGGCGCACCCCGTCGATGGCTCCTCCGCAGGCGAGCGCCCCGTAGAGCCGCGCAATTGAGCGCGCTGTGCCGATCGCGTTCCCCGCGGCGATCTCGGCAGCGTGCCATGCCGGGAGGTTCCAGAGCATCGGCTCCTTCAGCATGAACGGCGGGTTCAAAAGAATCGACGCCCATAGATCGTCACCTGGGAACGGGTCGGCCTGGAACCATGCGGTCTGTCCCCAGTCATGCGCGTACTGCAGGACCGCAACGCGCTGCTCGAGCCCTTCCGGCAGCCCGATCCACAACTCCAGTCCGAGCGGCTCGACGACCTCCTCGGCGAGGAACCGGCCGACCGATCGACCGTCGACGCGTCGGATCAACTGATCGCAAAGCCAGCCGTAGGTCAGCGAGTGGTAGAGAAATGCCGCACGCGGATCGGTCTCCGGCGCCTGCGCGGCGAGCAGCGCCGCCATCCGCGGCGGATCCAGCAGATCGTCCTCGCTCAGCGGCGTGCGCATTCCGGGCAGGCGGCCGCGGTGTGAGACGATCTCCGAGACAGTGATCGCCTCCTTGCCCTCGGCGGCGAACTCCGGCCAGTACGCGCTGACCGGCTGCTCGAGAGCGAGGCGGCCTCGATCCAGCAGGATCGCAATGCACAGTGCTGTCAGGCCCTTGGTGCCGGAGAAGATCAGCTGCACCGTGTCCATCCGCCACGGTCGGCCGGTCGAACTGTCGGCGACGCCGCCCCACAGGTCGACGACCGGCCGGCCGTCGAGTGTGGCGGCAAACGCGGCACCGACCTCTTCGCGGGTCGTGAAGTTCTGCTCGAACGCCTCGGCGACTCGCTCGAAGCCGGGTGCGACCCACCCGTGGGTCGACTTGGTGGCCGGCTGCTCGTTGTTGAGTTGGTCCGGTGGCGTCGCTGCTGCTCCTACCTGGGGAGTCAAGCTTCACCTCCATGTCGATAATATCGTATAGCGTCCGATATTCTAGCACAGGTGTCCTCGCGTGTCTACGACAAGTGCTCATCTGTTCATTCCTGATGTGGCCTCAGCCGTCGCGACTCCGGTGGCTGGGAGGGGCCATAATCAGGGAAGTGCCAATCACCGTTCTTCGCTATATGACGCTTCGAGGCTCGGTTGTGAGCTTCGAAGCGGGTTGTCTTCAGTGCGCATCGCTGCCAGGAGTCATGCCCTCGATCTCCAATCGATGGACGTAGCAGCATGAGCACGCGGTCGACTCGCTCGGGCGACGGCGCTAGCCGTCGTCGCGCTCCCGCAAAGACGACCGTCGAGGCAATTCAACGAGCAGCGGCCGGGCGTCCGGCCGTTCGGCGGCAAACCGGGGATGACGGTGTCCACGGCCTGCCCAACGTCGGCGAGATCGTCAAGCGGTTGCGCCTCCAGTACGGCCTCAGTTTGCGTGAGCTGGCTGAGAGGAGTGGGCTTTCGACCTCGTTTCTGAGCTCGGTGGAGCGCGGTGAGAGCGATATCGCGGTTGGCCGGCTGGCGCGTGTTGCTGAGTGCTTGGACCACGACATCGGTTCATTGCTCGGCTACAGCAGCCGCCGGTCACGTCCACACTTCGTCGCCCCAAGTGACTACGTCGCGATCGAGCGTGGCGATGGAATCGACTACAAAGTGGTGCGACTGGCGACGATGGGATTGGAGCTGATCACGGTGTCATTCGCGCCCCACAGCGCGTTCACCGAAGACATCTCACACGAGGGCGTTGATGCGGTCCACGTACTCGAAGGACAGATCGTCCTCACGCTCGACCATATCGACTACACGCTTGCCGAGGGCGAGTGCGTCGTCTTCTCTGCCGCCTACCAGCACGGCATGCGCAACGAACGCGATGAGTGGGCATTCGTCGTCTCGGTCACCGATGCGGAGGTCTACTAGGCGCTGCCGGCGTGGGTATACGGCGTTCTGCGATCAGAACGCCGTATGTGCGGCCCCGATGACGACATGGTCGTCGTCGACTAGCGGAATCACCCGCCATCGATCAAACGCGCCGCATGGGTGCGAAATGGCGAAGCGGACGAGGTTGCCGACGCTCGGGCCGGATTCGCCGGCGTCCGAGCCGTGGGCGCGTCCACCGGCGCCGCGATCGGCGGCCAGCACGATCGTCGCGTGCTGGTCGTTGAGGCGCACCACCTTCGCGTCCACGAGCTCGCCCCCGCGCGTCCCATCGGCCGAGCGCCAGGCGACCGGCCGCGGGGGACTCACGTCGAAGGGCGCATCGCGCTTGCCGGCGCCCACGACGACGACTCCAGGCTGCGGGCTTGAGAGCACCACTCCCCACAGCTCCAACGCATCGCGCAGTGGCGAGGAGTCCGCTCCACGGCCGGCGAGCGGCGAGGCCTGCTGATAGAAGCCGCCGTCCTGGGAGACATAGCAGCCGCTGCGCAGCGCCACCTGCCATTCAGGACGCGGAAAGCGCGCGAGCACGCGGTCGAAGAAGGCGCTGCCGCCTGCGCTTACCAGCCTGCTGCGAAGCAGGCCGTCGCGGTGCAGCTGCTCGGCGATCTCGTGCACTGCGGCAAGCTGATCGTCGACCTCGGCGATGGTCTCGGCGATGCGCGATGGGTCCATTGCAAGACCTTCGAAGCACTCGACTCCGACCAGATCGAGCGCGGGCGCCGCTTGGGCATCGGCTGCGACTGCTCTGGCTGCTGCGAGCGTGCGCACCCCCGCGCGACCGTCGCGGACCCCGACCTCCAGCAGCACGTTGACGGGGCGGGGCGCATGAGCAGCCTGCAACTCGCGGTCGAGCAGCGCCACGCCGGCGGTTGAATCGACCAGGCAGAGCAGCTCCAGGTCAGGGTCGCGCTCCAACTCGGCGGCCAGCCAGCGTATCTGTGCCCGCTCGGCGAGCTCGTTTGCGATCAGGATCCGCTGAACGCCAAGCCGGCGCAGGGTCTGCACCTGCGAGGGGGTCGCCGCCGTCACAGCCCAGCATCCAGCTTCGATCTGGCGCGCGATCAGCTCCGGCGACATCGTGGTCTTGGAATGTGGAGCGAGCAGCACGTCCTGCTCGGCCGCGAAGTGGGCCATCTTTGCGATGTTGTGGCTGAGCGCGCTCTCGCGCAGCAGCAGCAGCGGCAGCGGCAGATCTCCGCCCAGAGCGTCGATGCCGCTGGCGGCAAAGTCTCTCAGCGACCATGGCCGATCCAGCGGCGACCCCTTCCAACAAGCCGGCACCGTATCGATCAAGCCCTCGAGCAGCCCACGATCGCAGCTCGTGGGCGAGAAGGTCAGTGATCTAGTCACCTAACGCAGCCTACTTGCCGTGTCGATCGCGGCTCTCACTGCCTTCACCAGCTCGATCCGGTTGGCGAGAGGCTCGTGCACGTTCTCGACTGGCGATACGGCGCCGTCGGCGGCGACGTGAACCGGTCCGTAGATGGCAGGCTCTGCGCTACCGCTGGCCACCGCGGCGAGCACGTCGCCGCGGCTGTAGTGCCAGAACTCGAACGGGTATGCGACGAACCCCTGCCTGGCCATCGCATCTGTGATCAGGGCGCGCGCCGAGGCCTGCTCGGCGTCGATGAACGGCGATGCCATCGGCATTCGCTGGGAGAGATCGAGATATGGGCCACCGCGGTCGAGTTCGCTGCCATCCGCTCGGCGGACTGAGACATCGACAGCGGCGCCTGCGATATGGCCCGCCGTGATCGGCGTCGCGGCGCAGATCACGGCGAGACGCTCGACGATCTGCTCGTCGCTCGCGTCAGGGTCGACCCACGCGAGCATCTCGCCGTACGCCCGCAGCGCAAGGCCGCTGCCCGCCGAGGCACGCTGGGTCTGTGGAGTGCGGAGCGCGTCCTCGATCACGAGAGTCAAGCCCTGCGCGTCCAGGGCACGCGCCGCGTTCAGCAGCGGCTGCACGTTCCCGGCTCTGATCCGATGATCCCGGATCCTGTCTCCTGCCGGATGCGGGGTGCTCAGGCACACGATCGGCACGTCCTCCTCGGCAGCGGCGTCGGAGATCGAGACCAACGGCTCCAGACACTCGGTCAGTGGATGCATGCTGGCCGTAGCCATGAACTGTGCGCCGGCGTTCAGCGACTCGATCCAGTAGGAGCGGGGCTCCGGTCCGGCCTGGGTGGCCGGAGAGGGGGTGGGCTCGTTCGCATCGATCATCGGCGTCTCCGTGGCTGGTTGGTGCTTTCAACTGGGCGACAGCGCTGCGCGTGTCTCGTGCGATGCGCTGTCGCCGTCCTGCCGGCAAGCTACCATATACTCCTATATGGAGTATATTCTTGATATGAGAGAGAGGAGCAGCAGGTGGGCTTGACTGCTGAGGAGCCTGGGCGCCGAGCCGGCGCGCTGGAACGACGCTTCGATTCGCTGCGCCGGTCTCTACGCAGCCCTGGCGTCAGCGCGGCGGTGCGAACGACGGACGGAAGCTGCTGGGAGCACGCCACTGGTCTGGCCGACGTGGAGGGCGAGATTCCGATGACGGTGACCACGCCGCTGCGGATCGGCTCGGTCACGAAGACCTTCACCGCGGCAGCCGTGGCTTTGCTGGCCGAGCGTGGCGCACTCGAGCTCGATGATCCGGCTGTGGCCCATCTGCCTCAGCTGCGGGCGCTGCCGGTCAACGGGCATCGGCTCGAGGCTCTCACAATCAGGCGGCTACTGGAGCATCGCTCCGGGCTGGTCGGCGAGCCGCCCACGCGAGATTGGTCAAAGGCCCCGTTTCCCTCTACGCAGGAGATACTGCAGCGGATCGATCTGGCGCGGGTCGCGATCGCTCCGGGCAGCGCCTTCAAGTACTCGAACCTCGGCTATGCGCTGTTGGGCGCGATCGTCGCCAGGGCGTCAGGCGTCGCCTACGAGGACTTCGTGCAGCAGGCGCTGCTGGACCCCGCCGGATTGACCAGCACAGGGTGGGATCCGCCTGCGGGCGCGGCTCTCGGCTACGGCTGCGGGCCGCCAGGAAGCTGGGCGCGGCAGCTGCCGATGGAGTTGGGCGGTGAGCGTCCGGGCGGCGGCATGTGGTCGACGCTCACCGATCTGCTGCGGTGGGCGCAGGTGGCGATGGGCGAAGCGCCCACGGTGCTCTCGCCGAGCACGGCTGCTCTGCTAGCGAGCCCACAGGGGAGCGAAGACGACGCCAGCCCAGCGCAGCGATCCCTTGGCTGGCAGCTCTCCTGGCAAGGCGAGCGCCTCGTGCACGGCCACGGAGGCGGTGTGACTGGCTACACGTGCCACCTCGCCTTCGAGATCGCCGCTTGTACCGCAGCGGTCGTGCTCACCAATGGTCATGCGCAGCCGCAACCGGCGTGTCTGAGCCTGCTCGATCTGGCGGCGGCTGGCGATGCGGATCAGAACGCCGACAGCACGACAGAGGCACTTCCCAGCGACGACGTTGCGTGTGGGCTGATGGAGTGGCCTGCGGCTACGCCCGCCTCGCCCGAGGCGGCGGGCGACTACGTCGGTCCGACGGATGCGGTCTTGCGCATAGAGCGTGGCGAGCAGAGGGAATTGCGGCTCACTGGAGAGCTGCTTCAGGAGGACGGCGCAGCGTTGCTGCGGCCGCAGAGTCGGGACCGATTTCTCGTCGACGGCGACCGCTTCGCCGGCGAGACGCTGGAGCTCGCGCGTGACGGTTGCGGCAGCGTCGTGGCTCTCTCAGTGGCTGGTTTTCGCTTCCTGCGCGGCTGAGCGGCAATCCCATCTGAGGCCTAATGTTGTACAATCATCAAATCGCCACTTCGGGTGGCGGGCTCTGCGAAGAGCGTTGCTAGGCACCAAACGGGTGTCGATGCAAGGCACAGAGCCATTTGAAAGCACTCTGGCGTTGCGCCCGACCGTTACCGGGGCACGACGTCCTCAGATCATGCCTCCTGCACGTTCAAAAATGACCCGCTACTCCGATGACGTCCCTACTCTGTGGCCTGGCAGCTGCATGCTGCTGGGCGAGCACGAACGTCCTCGCAGCACGGGTGGTGCGAGGATCTGACCCGAACCAGTTCGCCTTCTGGCTGAATCTGCTGGGCTGTGCCATCGCGGCACCGGTCGGCCTTGCGCAACTGAGCTCGGCGCACGTTTCGCCAGACGATGTCCTGTGGCTTGCGCTCACAGGCGTGGGCGCCGCCGCGACAGGCCTTCTGCTCACGCGGGCGCTCCGGCACGGGCAGCTTGGGGTGGTTGGACCGCTCATGTCGCTGGAGGGCGCGATTGCCGCCGTGCTGGGCATCGCCTTTGCGGCGGAGAGTGTTCCCGGGATCGAGTTGGGCGGGATCGCCGTCTCGATCGTCGGTGCGGTCACTGTGGCCTTCGGAGCAACCCGCCGCGGACATCTCGCTGGCTCCTCATACGCGCTACCGGCGGCGGCGTGCGCCGGCGTGGCGCTATGGGCGTTCGCCCAGCAGCCTTTGGCGCCGCTTCTGGCGCTGATGATCGCGCGCTTCTGCGGCGCGACCGCACTGCTTCCGACGCTCACCAAATTGCGTCTGCCTCGGGGCATCGGCTGGCTGCTCGGGATCGCGGCGCTCGACGTGCTCGCCAACGCGCTGTTCTTGCTTGGAGCCCGGGCGGGATCGCTGTCGACGACGGCCGTGCTCGCGGCCCAGTTCGGCACGCTGACCGCGATCGGCGGCGTCTGGCACTGGAAGGAGTCCTTGAGCATGCTCCAGATCGCCGGCCTGCTGGTCATCGCCGCCGGAGTGACGGCGATCGCCGCCGGCTGACGATCCGGCCTCTACCCGGCGATCGGGGCCGTTGGCGAGGTCCTCGAAAGCTTGCGGGCTGTTCAGCAGCTACACAGCAGCTACAGCACCGGGCGGTCGAGCACGCGCCTGGGGGTGTGCACGAGCATCTGATCGATCTGCTCTTGCGTGGCGCCGAAATACTCTGTCAGGGCGGGCGCGATGTGGGTGAGTATGTGTTTGTAGCCGCTACCGCCATAGCGGCGCAACTGCGCCTTGGTGTAGACGTCCACGCCAAGCACGATCTGTCCGGCCAAGCCGTCGTCGAGCAGCCCCGCAAGGGCTTCGATGCGCTCGAGGTCGGTGCGGTTGCGCAGCAGGCCTCGCCCAGGTTGGGTCGTGTAGTGCTCGAGCCCGAAGTTGTCGAACTCGAGCACCGCGCCCGTCGCCGCTATCGCTCGGTGATAGTCGTGGTCGAGTGCAAGATAGGAGTCGAGGTGGCTGATAACGATTCGCTCGACCGACATGCCCTCGGCAAGCAGCGCGTCGATCACCGCAAGCGCATGCCGCCCGAACGGATCGACGTGGATGTTCACGGCACAGCCGGTCGCGGCTCCAGCGCGCCCCGCGGCGCTCAGCACGCGCATCTCGCGCGGTGTCGGCGGATCGCTCGTCCCGATCTCGCCAATGATGCCTGGGCGCACGCCGGTGTCATCCACGCCGTCGCGGAGCTCGCCGATCAGCATCTCCGTAAGCTGCTCGACGGAGGCGGACTCAGCCCACTCGGGGTGTGCGTCGTGCACGTAGAGGCCGCAGCCGGCGATGATGTGAACGCCCGCCCTGCGCGAGATCTCCGGCAGCTCTGCGGTGCGGCGAGGTCCAAGCCCCCAGCCGGGTGTGAGGTCGACGATTGCGGCCCCCTGCACACCGGCGAGCCGTCCGACTTCGTGTGCGGCCAGCTCGGTGTCGTCCAGCCGCAGATTGTCGGCGAGGCTGTCGAAATTCCAGTGCACGAAGCCCAGGTTCTCGATTCTCACGCGCTCGTCTGCTGGCATCGGCTCTCGCGGCGGGCTCACCCAGACGGTGGCATCGACCAGGCAATGCTCGTGCATGCTGGTTGGCCCGAGCTCATCCGGCTCTATGAGTCCCAGAACGGTATGAATCGGCACGCGTCAAATCTCCTTCATGAGCTCGTTCATCGCGGTCCTCTCAGATTTGGAACGTTCGAACAGGCTTCGTCTCACTGTACGCATGCACGACCGCGCCGCCGCTGATTGCCTGGGGTCAGGAGGCTAGAATCCGATCGCCCGGGCGTGGGACAGACTGGCGCTGGACTCGCTCAGCGCCTGCTCGATGCTTGCCAGTGTGCGGTCCTGCTCGAAGGTCGCCCAGCCATCGTATCCAATTGCCTGCAACGCCTGCGCGACGCCGGCAAGGTCGGCAGACCCGTCCCCGAGGGGAGTGAACACCCCTGCTGCCACCGCCTCCAGGAAGCTCGCCTCGGCAGCGAGACATCTCCGCAGAGCATCCAGGTCGAGGTCCTTCAGGTGCACGTGCAGCAGTCGATCGGCGTAGCGCTGTACCAGCGCGATCGGGTCGATGCCCGCATAGAGCGCGTGACCGGTGTCAAGGCACAGGCCCACGGAGGGATCGACCTGCTCCATCAGCCGCTCGATCTCGTCTTCGAACTCGACAAACGTGCCGGCATGTGGGTGAAAGGCGAGCGCCAGGTCCCACTCCTGCGCCAGCGCACGCACCGCCTCTACGCCGCCGAGCAGGCGCTGCCAGCCGGGCTCCTCGATTCGCGCCGCTGCATCTGAGCGTCCTGCGGTGGCCACTCGCTGCGGGTCCAGCCCGTCGATCAGGACTATCGTGCGCCCGCCTGCGCGAGCCACGCTGGCGCAGGTGCAGCGCGCGATCTCGAGCAGTGCCTCCCGGTTCGTGGCAGCCAGTCGCTCCATCACGAAGCCCGCAGGCAGCTCGAGGCTGCGCTGCGCGAACGCGGCCTTGAGCCGCGCGGGATCTGTGGGGTAGTAGCCGTAGGGGCCAAGCTCGGAGCCGTCGAAGCCGGCGGCTGCGATCTCGTTGAGGATGCGCTGCCAGGGTGGGTCGGTCGGTTGCGGCGGTGGCTCTATCCCCCAGGTCCCCGGGGCGGTTGCGATCTTCATGGAAGCTCCGCCGCGAGCGGTGCGTGGCGCGACACCTCGACCCAACCACCGTCCTGAGCCGATGCGAGCGCCGCCTCGACCACCTCGCAGGCACGCAGACCGTCTTCGAAGTCGGGGCTGGCCTGCCGCTTCTCAAGCAGTGCGCCGAAGAGGTCCCGGCAGGCGATCAGGAACGCGTCGCCGTAGCCAAGTCCCTGTCCCGGCACCGGCCAGAAGCCCGCGCCGCCGGGGTGCTGAGGGCCCAGGATCACGGTCCGGTATCCCGGCAGCTCACCCTCCGCGTCATCGGTGAGGTAGACCTCCAGCTCGTTGCCGTGTTGCCAGCTGAATCGCACCGATCCACGATCGCCGCCCACCTCGAAGGCAATGTCGATCTTGTGGCCGGCGGCGACCCAGTTGGTCTGCAGGACGCCGAGCGCACCCGACTCGAAGTCGAAGATGACATCGGCCGCGTCGTCGACGTCCACCGGCAGCAACTCCTGCGGGTTGGCTGCATCCGTGACGGTGCGGAAGGTGGCCTCTCCCGGCGCGCTCACCGGCGGGCGCTCGGCGATGAATGTCTTGGTGCGCGCGCAGACGCGCACGATCTCCTCGCCGAGCAGATATCGCGCCAGATCGATCAGATGCGAGCCCACGTCTCCGAGGCTGCCGCCGCCGGAGCGCTCGCGCTGCATGCGCCAGCCGCGAGGCAGCGAGGCGTCGAGCGCATAGTCCTGCAGGAAGTGAGCCCGAAAGTGCATCACCCGGCCGATCCGGCCCTGCTCGATCAGCTGGCGAGCCAGCATCACCGCGGGCCACTTGCGGTAGATGAAGTTGACGTAGCTGACCACGCCCGCCTCACGCACCGCGCGACACATCTCTGCGGCGGCGGCAGCAGAGTGGGCCAGGGGCTTCTCGCACAGCACATGCTTGCCGTTGGCGGCTGCGTCGATCGCTATCTCGGCGTGCGCGTCGTTGGGCGTGACTATGTCCACGAGATCGACGTCCTTCGCCTGGGTGACCTCCCGCCAGTCGCTGCTCGCATGCGCCCATCCCCATCGCTCTGCGGCACTCTGCGCCAGCCCGTGGTCTATGTCGGCCAGACGGACCTTCTCGATCGCGGGCAGATCCGGCCAGTAGACCGACGGGGCGTTGTTGAAGGCCATCGTATGGGCGCGGGCCATGAACCCCGAGCCGACCAGGCCGATGCGCACTGTCTGCATGTGTGGGATGTCTCCTAGCTCGATGCAAGCGGCAAGCCATCACACACAGGGCGCAGGTGCGCTGCACGGGAGGTGAGGCAGGGCTTTGTTGGAAGGTTCCAATGACGATAGCGAAACAAGATCTGCTGCGCGATGCGAAACTTCTCCGCTGCCCATCGCAGGATGGCCTCCACCATGCCCGACTCACCCGCAAAGTCCCACCTCAAGAAGGCGCCGACGATCATCGACATCGCCAGGGTTGCCGGTACCTCCAAGTCGACGGTGTCGAACGTGCTGCGCGGGAAGGCGCATGTCGAGCCGGCGACTCGTGCCCGCGTTCTGCAGGTCAGCGAAGAGCTCGGATATCGCATCAACATTGCCGCTCGCCATCTGCGGCAGCGTCCGCGGGTGCTTGGCGTCGTGGTCGGCGACCTGCGCAATCCGTTCGACGCCGAGATGGCGGCTTTCATCGAGCAGGCTGCAACCGCCGCCTCCTACACGATCCTGCTCGTGACCACCAACGGCTCGGCTGAGCGTGAGCGGCAGCGGCTCAAGGTCCTACTCGAACATCGCGTGGCGGCGGTGCTTTTCGTGTCGTTCTCGGGCGCGAGGTCAGTGCTGAGCGCCCTTGAACACGACACCCCGTGGCTGTTCGTGAGCTGTCGCGGCAGCGGTGGAACCTCGATCTCGGTCGACGAGCGCGAGGGCGCACGCTTGGCAGTCGAGCATCTCGCTGCGCTCGGACATCGACGCATCTCCTACGTCAGCACGACTCTTGCGCACCAGCCCCGCATGGACGCGGCACGATATGCAGGCTACACGCGGGCCATGAAGGCCCTGGGGCTGCAGGCTGGCGGCCTGCCCGGCGTGCGGCTGAAGGCTGGGGAGGACGGCTCCGAAGATGCCGTTCATGCCAGGCTGCGGGAGATGCTCGCCGGCGAGGACCGTCCCAGCGCCATCTACGCCGCCAGCGACTTCACGGCAGTTGAGGTGATGGATGCTGCCGACGCCGTCGGTCTGCGCGTGCCGCGCGAGCTCTCGATCGTTGGCTTCGACGACATCGCGCTGGCCAGGCTCACACGCATCTCTCTCACCACCGTGGCACAGCCGACGGTCCAGCTCGCCGAGCGCGCGGTCCAAGCTGCGATCGAGCAGATCGAGGTGGGTGCGGCCGGTAGGAGCTACTCGTTGGCCCCGCGCCTGATGGCCAGAGGCTCGACTGCGCGCCTGCGCGATGCGGCTACCGGCGGTGCTCGTGTGCGCGGCTCCGCTCGCAGGCGCTGATCGCCCCGCCGGGGTCGAGCGTTGGGACGTGGAGCGGCGACTTGTAGTAAGCTTGTTGGAACGTTCCAACAAGCTTACGGCCAAGCACGGCTGATGAGCGCAGACCGGCCTGGAGGCCCCGTGGCGACTGATACGAAGAACCTGCTTGCGATTGAGGGCGGCGAGCCCGTCGTCCCCAGCGAAGCCCATCACGTCTGGCCTGAGATCACGCAGGCCGACCGCGACGCGGTCGGCGCGGTGCTGGATCGCGGCGAGCTGTGGGGGGCCTATGGCGTGGAGGTCACGGCTCTACAGCAGGAGTACGCGCAGTACTGCGGCGTCGAGCACTGTCTTGCGGTCAACAGCGGCACCGCGGCGCTGCACTGTGCGCTCGTGGCGTGTGGAGTCCAGCCGGGCGACGAGGTGATCGTGCCGGCGTTCAGCTTCGTTGCAACAGCCATGGCGGTTCTCCACGCCGGCGCAGTCCCGGTGTTCTGCGACATCGATCCGCGGGCGTTCAACATCGACCCGGCGCTGGTCGAGAGCCTGATCACCGATCGCACCGCGGCAATCGTGCCGGTTCACATCCACGGCGTCGTCGCCGACATGGACGCCCTGAGAGCGATCGCGGCGCGGCATGGCCTACCGATCGTGGAGGACGCGGCGCAGGCCCATGGATCGACATATCACGGCCGCAAGGCCGGCACGCTCGCGACGTGCGCCGCGTTCAGCCTCAACGGCGCCAAGAACCTCAGTGCAGGCGAGGGTGGCCTGTTTGTCACCGATGACCCCGAGATCTTCAAGGCCGCGCGGCGACTTGCGATCTTCGGCGAGGACACCCCCCGTCCGCAGCATGGCGAGGTGCGTGCGTTCTGGTCGCGCGGGGTGGGCTGGAACTACCGCGTCCACGAGATCACCGCGGCGCTCGCGCGCTCACAGCTGCGGCGCCTGGACTCCTACAACGTGCGCGCCCAGGAAAACGCCGCGATACTCACCCACGGCCTGGCTGACATGGCAGGCATCGAGCCACCCTTCGTCCCCGAGGGGCTGGAGAGCGTCTACTTCCGCTACCGCCTGCGTCTGGACCCGGCGGCGCTGGGATGGCAGGGCAGCGATGTGGAGCTGCGCGACCGGATGCTGCATGCGCTGCGGGCAGAGGGAGTCGCAGCTTCGACCTGGCAGCTCTGGCCGCTGCCGGCGCAGCCCGCGTTTCGCCACGAGAGCTACGCGCCGTGGAGCCCGAAGAGGGATGCGCAGCCGCTGAAGCCGTGGGACCCCGGCGCCTTCCCGCAGGCCTCCAGGCTGCTGGATCTCTCGCTCGTGCTCGGCCCCGATCGCGAGCCGCTCTACGTCCAGGATCAGGCCGTGATGGAGCTCTACCTGCAGGCCTTCGCGAAGGTGCTCGATCGCATCGACGTCGTGCTATGCAGCGACTACGAGCCGGTGCGGGTGATACCGCCGATCCCGGCTGGGGAGCTGTGAGCGCCGAGGAGCCATCGGGCTCCTAGCAGCTCGGCGTCGCCCTGCTCGGCAGCGGCTTCATGGCGAGGTCGACTGTGCATCAACACTGGGCCAAATCTCTGCACGTGGAGCCGACCATCGCCGCCGTCGAGGCGGGCAAGCACATGCTCTGCAAAGCCACTGGTGGCCTGCGTCGAAGAGGCGCTTTCGATCTGGTGTGGACCCTTCAGCAGGCCAGAGATTACGTCACTTGACAAGTAGCCGACGAGAGTTCTATGCTTGGAACGTTCCAGTCATAGGAAAGAGAGAGGACTGCCTGACGATGAGCCAAAACACCGCCGACTCCTCCGCGCCTGCCGGCACCGTGCGCCTGACCGCGGCGCAGGCGATCGTCCGCTTCCTCTCGGTGCAGCACAGCGAGCGCGACGGGGTCCGTCGCCGTCTGATCCCTGCGATGCTCGGCATCTTCGGCCATGGCAACGTGTGCGGGCTGGGGCAGGCGCTCGACGAGCCGGGACACGATTTGCGCTTCCTGCAGCCCAAGAACGAGCAGGCGATGGTGCACACCGCGATCGGCTACGCGAAGACCCAGCGGGGCTTGGCGACGCTCGCCTGCACTGCGTCGATTGGGCCAGGGGCGCTGAACATGGTCACCGGCGCCGCCACTGCGACGGTCAATCGTGTGCCGGTGTTGCTCTTTCCCGCCGATACCTTCGCTTCGCGCCTGCAGGGTCCGCCGATGCAGGCGCTCGGTACGCCGGGCGCCGGCGACCTGACCGTCAACGACTGCTTTCGGCCTGTGAGCCGGTTCTTCGATCGCGTCTGCCGGCCAGAGCAGCTGCTCGCGATCTTGCCGGCTGCCATGCGCGCGCTCGTGGACCCAGAGATGGGCGGCGCGATCACGATCAGCCTGCACCAGGACCTGCAGGCGGAGGCATATGACTTCCCCGAGGCGTTCTTTGAGCCGCGGACCTGGCACGTCGCGCGCAGGCCGCCGGCGCAGGAGGAGATCGAGCGTGCTGTGGCGCTGCTGGCATACGCCCGCAAGCCGCTGATCATCGCCGGCGGAGGCGTGCGCTACGCCGAGGCCGAGCAGGCACTGAAGGACCTCTCAGACGCCTACGGAATCCCGGTCGCCGAGACCTCCGCCGGCAAGGGCGTGGCGGCGCATGCGAACCTCGGCACCGGCGCCGTGGGCCACAGCGGCACGCGCGCCTCCAATTCGCTGGCGCGCGAAGCAGACGTGGTGCTGTGCGTCGGCAGCCGGCTGATCGACCTCACCACCGGCTCCAATTCGCTCTTCGAGAACCCTGAAGTCAGGTTCATAGGCATCAACGTCTGCGCCTCCGACGCCGATCGGCTCGGAGCGCTGCCGATCCTTGCGGATGCCCGCGAGGCACTCCAGGCGTGCAATGACGCGCTTGGGAACACGGGCTGGCATGCGCCTGAGGAGTGGGGCGCGCACGCCAGAGCGGAGCTGGCCCGCTGGCAGCAGGCGATCGATGCGCACCTGGGCGAGGAGCACGAGCTCTCCCAGGGCGCGGCGCTGCGGACGCTGAACGAGCAGGCGCAGGCCGATGACGTGCTCGTGGTGGCCGCCGGCACCCCGCACGTCGACGTGCACAAGCTGTGGGACACCAGCAGGGCCAGCGAGGTGCTGATGGAGGTCGGCTTCTCTTGCATGGGCCACGACATTCCCGCCGCCGTCGGTGTGCGCATGGGCGCGCCGCAGGCCGGCGAGGTCTATGCGCTAATCGGCGACGGCAACTACCTGATGGCGCACACCGAGCTGGTGACCGCCGTACAGGAGGGCCTGAAGATCACGCTGATACTCGTCGATAACCACGGCTTCCAGTCGATCCACGCGTTGCAGCGTGCTAAGACCGGTCGCAGCTTCGGGCTCGAGTTCCGGGCCCGCGAGCAGGACGGGCTGACGGGGCAGTTCGTCGCGATCGACTTTGCGGCCAACGCCGCCAGCTACGGGTGCGCCACCTATGAGGCACGCACTAGCGAGGAGCTCGCCGCCGCGCTGGCCGCGGCGCGCGCCCAGCAGCGCACATCCGTGATCGTGGTCCACGTCGACCCGCTGCGGCTGACGCTCAGCTCGGAGTGCTGGTGGGACGTGGGCGTGGCCGAGGTCTCCGCCTACGAGGAGACGCGCGTCGCACGCGCTGCCTCCGAGGCCGGGCGCGCCAACCAGCGCTGGCTTGCCTGAGATGCGGATGCTCGCAACCGCCGAGGTGCCGGCCATCGGTCGCGAGAAGCTCGCCGACCTGGGCACGCTTCAGATATCGCGCGGCTGCCTGCCAAGCGAGGTAGCCGATGTGGACATCCTGCTGGTCCGGGCCGAGCGCGTCGACGCGCAAACGCTCACAGCGGCCAAGCGACTGCGGGCGATCGCCCGTACCGGCGTGGGCGTGGACAATGTTGATGTCACCGCCGCCAGCGAGCGGGGCATCGCGGTGCTCAACGCCCCCGTCGCGGGCACGGCCGCGGTTGCCGAGGGCGCTTGGGCATTGATACTGGCTGCAGCCAAGCGGCTGGGAGAGCTGCGTGCCTGCGTCGAGCAGGGACGGTGGGCGCATCGCTATGCGATCGAAGGGCTCGATCTGCATGGAGCTACGCTTGGGATCGTGGGACTGGGCTCGATTGGCCGCGAGGTCGCACGCATCGGCCTCGCCTTCGGGATGCGCGTGCTCGCGGTCGATCCGCGCCTCTCCGACGACCTGCCGCTCGAGCGGGCGGTGGAACGCACCGACCTGGAGGACCTGGTCAGGCGGTCCGACGTGATCAGCCTGCACTGCGAGCTCGACGAGTCCAACCGAGGGCTCATAAACCGCCGGCTGCTGAGCCTCGCGCGGCGCCGGCCGGTGCTGGTCAACGCCGCCCGCGGCGGCGTGGTGGACGGTGACGAGCTGCTGCTGGAGGCGTTGCGCGAAGGCTGGCTCTCCGCGGTCGGGCTCGATGTGTTTGCCACTGAGCCGCTGCGCCCGGACAGCCCTTTGCTCGAGGATCCCCGGGTGATCCTCACCCCGCACTCGATCGGCCTCACCAGAGAATGGAACGAACGCGTCTTCGATGCGATCGCGGCCGACCTCCGCACGTTGCTCAGCGGCGGGCGGCCGCGCAACATCGTCAATCCTCAGGTGCTCGCCGAGAGCAAGCCGGTGCTCTCGTGAGCGAGGATCGAGATCTGCTGGGCGCCAGGGCGCTGGTCACCGGCGCCGGCGGCGGCATCGGTCAGGCGATCGCATTGGAGCTGGCGCGGCACAGCGCCGCCGTGGCCGTGCACACCGCCGCCAGCGACCCGCAGCAGACGCTGGAGGCGATCGCGTCGATCGGTGGGCGGGCAGTGGCGGTGCGGGGCGATCTGCGCGATCCGGCGGTCTGCGCGCAGATGGTGGCCGAGGCCGCAAACGAGCTTGGTGGGCTGAGCATCCTGATCAATAACGCGGGCGTCACCGAGGAGCGCGCCTTTGCCGAGACCACGCCGGAGCTGTTCGCCTCAGTCTTCGATCTCAACGTGCGCGCCGGCTTCTTCTGCGCGCAGGCGGCGCTGCCCCACCTGTTGGAGGCCGAGCATGCGAGCATCGTGAACGTGGGCTCCATTCACGCCCATGGCGCGCTGCCCCGTCACGCGGCCTATGCAGCCAGCAAGGGGGCGATCAATGCATTCACGCGAGCGCTGGCGATCGAGCTCGCGCCCCAGGGCGTGCGCGTCAACGCGGTGGCGCCCGGCGTGATCGAGGTCTCCCGCTACTTCGATCGCGCAACCTACGATCCCACCGTCTACGGCAATGCGATCCCGTGGGGCAGGGTGGGCAGGCCGGCCGACGTCGCACCGACGGTCGCCTTCCTCGCCAGTCCCGCCTCCGGCTTCACCACCGGCCAGGTGCTCTACGTCGACGGGGGCACGAGCGCGCGCATGAGCTTCCATCGCCAGGCGGAGGGGGATCCGAGTCCACCGAAGGATGCGGCTTAGGTGCCTGCACGGGGTCTCTCCACACCCGGAAGTGATCTGCGCCTCCGTGCGCTTGCCGGCGAGAAGCTGCTCGGCACGGTGATCGCCTCGCCTGACCAGGCCTTGGCGGAGGTCGCGGCGGCGCACTTCGACTTCCTGTGGATCGATCTGGAGCACAGCCCGCTGACGATCGCCGACGTGCAGTCGCTGTGCATCGCCGCAGCGGCTTGCTCCTGCGGAACGCTCGTGCGCGTGCGCCATCCGCACAGCGAGTTGCTGACGGCGCTGCTTGACCTCGGCGTCGACGGGGTGATCGCGCCTCGCGTGGAGGATCCGGCTGTGGCGGCGAGCTTCGCGGCCAGCCTGCGCTATCCGCCACAGGGCACGCGTGGGCTGGCGGCACGTCGCGCCAGTCGCTACGGACTCGCTCCCCGAGCGCAGGACGCCCCGCTGTGCCTCGTGCAGATCGAGTCGCGCCTGGCGGTGCGCAACGCGCAGCAGATCGCCGAGGTCGACGGTGTGGACGGTCTGATCGCAGGTCCCGCCGATCTTGCCTGCGATCTTGGAGTCGATCAGGATCTGAGCTCGGCCAAGCTGCTCGCAGCGCTGGGCGAGATTCGCCTGGCGGCTGCCCGTGCCGGCGTGATCAGCGGGCTGGCGGCGGGCGGTTCCGGTGAGCTCATTGCCGGCGCGCTGGGTGAGACCTCCACGCTGCTCGCCTACTCCACCGACGTGCGTATCTACGCCCAGGCGCTGGCAGCCGCGGCGTCTTCGATCGCGCGCGCATGGCAGCCCTAGCTACGCTTGCTGAGGGTTGAGAGATGGGCTTGACAAACATGACCTCCAGTGATTAGACTTCTGTGGATGAGGTTTGGAGTGGGTAGAGAGTGGAAAGTCGCGCCTGCTGGGTTGTCGCAGCTGGGGGCTGCGGCCGCCGGCTGCTGTGCGCTGCGGAGCGTTTGAGCGATGGGGCGTCGGGTCTACGTAGAGCTCGTGGCGAAGCGCATGCTGATCGCCGTTGTGTTGCTCCTCGTGGTCTCGTTTGGTGTCTTCTCGCTGATCTACATCGCTCCCGGCAGTGCGATCCGGATTCTGATCGGACCGCGTCCGGTGACACCGCAGCTGATTCACTACCTGGAAGCGGAGTACCACCTCGACAAGCCCTTCTTCGTTCAGTACTTCTATTACCTGAAGGGCGTGGTGAAATTCAATTTCGGCACGTCGATTGCGACCTCGCAGCCGGTGAGCGAAATGATCGACAGCGCGGCGCCCATCACCATTTTCCTAGGCATATTTGCTTTTATCCTCACATTGGTCGCAGGGGTTGGAATCGGGATGGCGGCCGCTGTGAAGCAGCGCACCAACGTAGACCGCAGCATCGTGGGACTCGCGGTGTTCGGAGTGAGCGCACCGGCTTTCGCAACCGGCTTCCTGTTGCTCTATATCTTCTCGGTCAAGCTCGGTTGGTTCCCGATATTCGGAGCAGGCAGCGGCTTCACCGACCGTCTCTGGCACTTCGTGCTGCCGGCGGTCGCGCTTGCGATCAGCGGCAGCGCCCTTGTGGTGAAGCTCACGCGCGCGGGCATGATCAATGCACTCGACCAGGACTTCGTCACCTTCGCTCGCGCGAGAGGGCTCACGCAGAGAAGGGTGCTGTTCGGTTACGCGTTGCGCAACGCGCTGGTGCCGGTGATCAGCAGCGGCGGCGTGATCCTCGCTTATGTGCTCACCGGCGCGGTGCTGGTCGAAGTCACCTTCAACATCCCGGGCCTTGGCAGCATGCTCGTCTCCGCGGTCGATTCCAAGGATGTGACGGTCATCCAAGCGGTCGCCCTGCTGTTCGCGGCGCTGATCATCTTCGTCAACCTCTTGACCGACGTCCTCTACATGGTCGTCGATCCCCGCATCCGGATGGGGAGCTCTGAGGCATGAGCGCGATCGATCCCACCCTGCAGCTGGATGTCACGCTAGAGGGCGCAGCGCGCAGCCGGCGCCGAACCCGCCCTTCCGTGGTGATCATCTTCGCGATGGTCTTCTTCTTGGCCGTGCTGTTGTGCGCGATCTTCGGCACGCAGATCGCGCCCCACAATCCTCTGCAGCAGAACCTCGGCCTCGCGCTGAGCGGGCCGGTCTCCGGCCATCCGCTGGGCACGGACGAACTGGGCCGTGACGTGCTCTCACGAGTGATGGCGGGCGCGCGCCACGCGGTGGAGGGGCCCTTCCTGATCGCCATCGGGGTGACGCTGATCGGCACCATGCTGGGCCTACTCGCCGGCTATCGCGGCGGCAAGATCGATTCACTGATCATGCGCTGGGTCGACCTGACGTGGTCGCTGCCGGGGCTGCTGGTCGTGATCGTCGTGGCTGGCGTGCTCGGCTCCGGCTACCTGATCGCGGTTGCGATGCTCACGGTGTTGGAAGCGCCGGCGGCCACACGCGTGATCCGAGCGGCAGCGCTGGAGCAGCGACCGCGGCCCTACGTGGAGGCGGCCGAGACGCTCGGCCTTCCGCGCAGACGCGTGATGTTGAGGCACATAGGGCCCAACGTGATGCCGGTGATAATCGCCAACGGCTTTCTCACATTCGCTTTCGCGTTGATCAGCCTGGCGGGGCTGGCGTTCGTGGGTATCGGCTCCGAACCGGCGACGCCCGACTGGGGCCGCATGCTGTTCTCCGCGATCTCCACCTTCTTCCAGAACCCGTGGACGGCGATCGCGCCGGCGCTGGCGATCGCGCTGACGGCGCTGAGCGTGAACCTGCTCGGCGACTGGCTGTTCGAGTTGCTCTCCGACAGGGGCAGGGCGCGGTGATTGCGGTCACACAGCCGCCGGCGGAGGCAAGCCAAGAGGAGCGGCGGCCCGGCGGGCTGACCGTGTCCGGTCTGCGCGTGCAAACCAAGGACGGTCGCACGATCGTACGCTCGATCGATCTCACGGTCGCGGCGGGCGAGACGATTGGGATCGTTGGCGAGTCGGGATCGGGCAAGTCGATGACTGCGCGCGCACTGATCGGGCTGCCGCCGACGGGCGTGACCACGAGCGGCGAGGTGCGTTGGGGGCAGCGCAACCTGATCGGGCTGCGCGAGCGAGAGCTGCGTCGCATCCGCGGCGGCCAGGTTGGCCTGGTGATGCAGGACCCGTTCACGATGCTGAACCCGCTGCTGCGCTGTGGCAAGCAGATCACGGAGGGGCTCTGCGACGGCTCCGGCCGGCGCTTGCGCGGCCGCCGACGCCACGCCGAGGCTGTGCGGCGCCTGGCCGAGGTCGGCATCCGCGACCCTGCGGTGGCTGACAAGTTCCCCTTCCAGCTCTCTGGCGGCATGCGCCAGCGCGTGGGCATCGCGGCCGCGCTCTCGCGCGACCCGGAGATGCTGATCGCGGACGAGCCGTCGACCGCGCTGGATGTCACCACGCAGAAGGAAATCTTGACGCTGCTGAAGTCACTGCAGGAGTCGCGCGGCATGGGGCTGATCCTGATCACCCACGATCTGCGCGTGGCCATGTCCACCTGTGAGCGGATCTACGTGATGTACGCCGGATCGGTGCTGGAGGTTGCTCCGGCGGAGCAGCTCGACGAGGAGCCCCGCCATCCCTACACGCTTGGCCTGCTGTGCTCCGATCCGCCGGCCGATCGTCGCCTGGCCAAGCTTCCTGCGATCGAAGGCGCCGTGCCTCGGCCTGACGACGTCGCCAAGGAATGCCCGTTTGCCGCGCGCTGCCAGTGGGTGCAGCCGCAGTGCACCCAGGGAACGCCGACGCTGCAGAGCGTCAACGGCGGGGAGCGGCTCTCGGCGTGCGTGCGGATCGAGGAGATTCGCGCCGAGATGCAGGCGACCCGCAGTCTGGTGCTCGAGGAGCACGTCGCCCTCGAGCGGCCCAGCGAAGTGGTCGACGCGCTGGTGCGCGTGAATGATCTGCGTAAGGTCTTCAAGCACTCCGGCGGCGAAACCTGCGCTCTGGACGGAGTATCGCTTGAGGTCGGCGATTGCGAAAGCGTGGGGCTCGTCGGTGAGTCTGGGTCCGGCAAGACCACGCTCGGTCGCTGCGTGATGGCGCTCGAGCACCCCAGCTCGGGGACGATCGAGGTTGCCGGCATTCCCGTCGAGAAGTGGCGGTCGCTGAGCTCTCACGACAAGACCAAGCTGCGTCACACCGTGCAGATGGTCTTTCAGGATCCCTACTCGTCGCTGAACCCGGTTCGCTCGATCGGCTCGACGCTGCAGGAGGCGATCCTCGCCCGCGATCCGAGTGCGAAGAAGGTGAGCGACGAAGTCGCCAAGGTGCTGGGACGCGTCGGTCTGCCTGCCGAATATGCGCCGCGCAAGCCCTCTGCTCTCTCCGGTGGCGAGCGTCAGCGCGTGGCGATCGCAAGGGCGCTTGCGATGAGGCCGCGGCTGATCGTCTGCGACGAGCCCGTCTCTGCGCTCGACGTCTCTGTGCAAGCGCAGATCCTCAATCTCTTCGGGGCGCTGCGCGAAGACTACGAGATCAGCTACCTCTTCATCACCCACGATCTCGCCGTCGTGCGACAGGTGGCAGAGCGGCTCTACGTGCTGCTCAATGGCAAGGTGGTGGAGTCAGGCTCCAGCGAAGCGATCCTCGATCAGCCCCAGCACGAATACACCCGCCGGCTGGTTGCATCGATCCCGGGGACGGAGATAGTCACCGAGCAACCGGCTGCGCCGCTGCCGCAGATCTCGGCGGACTCCATGCCAGAGGCCGTGTCCGACTCAGCCGGCTGAGCGCGTGCGGTTTGCGCCGTGAGCGCGAACGCCGAGTGAATGGCGGGGCTCATCTGCGCTCAGCCAAAGATCAAATCACGATATCACTGGTATGATGGATGAGTGAGGCCCAGTGGCCGACATAGTTGTGGATGGTGGCGCCCCTGCTGCGCCCGCGATGGGAGGGAGTGAGGCAAGTGAGCACGGAATGCACCCGGTCCGCGATCGTGACCGGCGCAAGCTCAGGGATCGGCGCGGCGAGCGCGCTCGCCCTGGCCCACCAGGGATGCGACGTCGGCATCACCTATAACGCCAACGCGGACGGTGCTGCTCGCACAGTGGAGGCGATACAGGCGACCGGCCGCCGTGCGATGATGGCTCAGCTCGACCTCGCTGCGCCCGAGCGTGCCGAGGATGCGATCGCCGAGCTTGCCCAGGAGCTCGGGCGTCTCGATGTGCTCGTCAATAATGCAGGCGTCAACCGGCGCGCGGAGGCGCTGGAGGAGACCGTCGAGGGTTGGAACGCGACGCTCGCGGTGGACCTGGTCGCGCCCTGGGCCTGCGCGAAGGCGGCCGCGAACAGCATGATCGCGGCTGGTCGGGGCGGCCGGATCATCAACGTCTCCTCGATCCTGGCGTTCGTCCCCCTCGCGGGCGGAGGCGCCTACTGCGCTGCGAAGGCGGGCCTGGAGTTGCTGACCAAGGTGCTGGCGCTCGAATGGGCGACGCACGGCATCACAGTGAACTCGGTCGCCCCGGGGCATACCGCCACGCCGATGAACTTCGAGGCTGGCGAGCTCGACGGCTCAACCATCGAGCGCCCTGTGATCCCGCTGGGCCGCGCCGCGGCCGCCGAGGAGATCGCGGCGGCGATCGCTTTCCTGGGCTCCGAGCAGGCTAGCTACCTCACGGGCGCATGCATGCTGGTCGATGGCGGGCTCGCGCTTGCGTCGGGACCGCAGCAGCTGCAGCAGCTGATCGGACTTCCTCCGGATGAGGAGGTGGGCAAATGAGCGAGCGCGAGGAGGCCGTGAGCGCGCGTGTGCGCGTCGGCGTCGCGGGCGGCGGACTGATCGCGCAGACGGCGCATCTGCCTTTGCTGGCGCGCCTGGCGGATCGCTTCGAGCTGGTTGCGCTCGCCGACCCCAGCGAGACGGTGCGCGAGGCGCTGCGCGCACGCTATGGGGTGCGCGCGCACGCGGACTGGCGCGCGATGCTGAGCGAGGAGGCCCTTGACGCGATCGTCGTCTGCGCGCCGAACGGAACGCATGCGGACATTGTCCTGACGGCCTTGAAGAGTGGGCTGCACGTCCTTGTCGAGAAGCCGCTCTGCCTCGATCCGCAGGATGTCGAGAGGATCTGCCAGCGGCGTGATGAGTCTGGGCGCGTCGTCCAGATCGGCTACCACAAGCGCTACGACGCGGGCTATGAATCGCTGCTTTCCGCCCTGCCCGAGAACGGCGAGGACCTGCGCTTCGTCGACGTGGTGACCTACGACCCCTGGATGGGGCGTCCGCCCTTCGTCCCGTCCGATCTGGTGGTCGGTCGCGACGTGCCAGAGCAGGAGCGGCGTACGGTTGCCGAGCGCGAGCGCGAGCAGGTGGAGGCGGCGGTCGGCGTGGGCGATCCGATGAGCGTGCGCGTCTTCAGCGACCTCTACGCCGGCGCTTTCGTGCACGACGTGAACTTGGTGAACGGCGTGCTCAGCCATCTCGGCGTCGAGCTGCCGGCGCGGCCAGTCAGCGCGGGCCACTGGACCGACGGCAAAGCTGCCGGCTACTGGGCGGCAGGCAAGGCCGCGAATATCGCCTTTCGTCTGCCTAGCGGCGTGGGCTGGCAGAACGCGTGGGTGTTGCTCGAGGGGCTGGAGGAGTACTTCCAGACGGCGAGCTTCGCCTTCGGCGACCAGATACATCGACTGCGCTTCTCCTCGCCCTATCTGCGCGAGCACGCGACGGTCCACGAGATCACGGGCGCAGCGGCCGGCGCTGCGCGCCAGAGCCGCAGCGCGCAGATCAAGGATGCCTACCTGGCGCAGCTCGAGCACTTCCACGCCTGCATCGCCGAGGGGGCGCAGTGCCGGACGCCCGCGGAGCTGGCTCGCCTCGATCTGCAGACGCTGCGCGAGGCGTTCCTCGTCGATCTTGCGCAGGGAGCGCCGAGATGAGCGCTGCGACGCGCGCCCCCGCCAAGCCGAAGTCCTCGGCTACGACGCAGACCCTGCCGGGGCGGCAGGTCGCGGCCGCCGACAGCAGCACCGAGGCAGCGCTGCTGCCGGGTCAGGAGTGGCGCTCGGAGCTCTACGACATGGCCTGCGAGCAGTTCGTGCGCGCCGCGGGCGTGCTGGGGCTCGACGACGAGTCGCACACACGGCTGTTGGAGCCGCGGCGTTCGCTGATCGTCAACTTCCCTGTGCGGCTCGACGACGGCGAGATCGTCAACATGACCGGCTATCGCGTGCAGCACACGCTCACGATGGGCCCGACGAAGGGCGGCTTCCGGTTCGCGCCGGACGTCTCGCTGGGAGAGTGCGCGGCGCTGGCGATGTGGATGACCTGGAAGTGCGCGCTGCTCGAGCTGCCGTACGGCGGCGCGAAGGGTGGCGTGCGCTGTGAGCCGCACGAGCTCTCCGCGCACGAGATCGAGCGCGTTACGCGCCGGTATGCGGCTGAGCTGATCCCGATCATCGGCCCAAACCAGGACATACCGGCGCCGGACATGGGCACCGGCGAGCGCGAGATGGCCTGGTTCTACGACACCTACTCGCAGGCAGCCGGCTACTCGGTGCCAGAGATTGTGACCGGCAAGCCGGCCGTGCTCGGAGGCACGGAGGGACGCCAGCCGGCGACTGGGCTCGGAGCGGTGTACACCATCGAGGCGCTGCTGGAACGCAAGGGCCACTCGCTCGCCGATCGGCGCGTGGTGATCCAGGGCTTCGGCAACGTCGGCTCAGTGATCGCGCGCGAGTTGCACGCCCGCGGCGCGCGCGTGCTTGCAGTCAGCGACGTCTATGGCGGGATCGTCGACCCAACGGGACTGGACATCGCAGCCGTGACGCGATGGAACAACGAGCACGGCCGACTCGAAGGGTTTCCCGACGCCGAGGCGATTGGCCGCATGGAGCTGCTCGAGCTCGAGTGCGACATCCTCATCCCAGCCGCCCTGGAGCGCCAGATCACCAGTGAGAACGCCCCGAGGCTGCAATGTGGGCTAGTGGTTGAGGCCGCCAATGGGCCGACGACGCCCGAGGCCGAGCGCGTGCTGGCGGAGCGCGGCATCGCTCTGCTGCCGGACGTGCTTGTGAATGCCGGTGGGGTCACGGTCAGCTACTACGAGTGGGTTCAGAGCCATCAGAAGTACGCCTGGGACCTCGTCGAGATCAAGGACAGGCTGCGTCTGCAGATGCGCACAGCACTCGGAAAGGTGCTCGACGCCGCGGACCGCCTGCAGACCGACTACCGCACCGCCGCGCTCTCGGTCGCGATCGACCGCGTCGCCGAGGCCGCGAAGCTGCGCGCGGTCTACCCCTGAGCGGGTCGCCTGCTCAGGGCACCAGCCGCGAGAGGTGCAGAAGGCACGTGGTCGACGCAGAGATGGTCCTGACGCTCGACCAAGACCTCTGCTTGAGGCGCCGGTGAGGCCGGGAGCAAATTCCGGCCTCACCCTTGCGCCATCGTGCCTACCCGGCCAGCTTCATGTTCATCATCCACGGCGAGTAGTACGCCGTAAAGAACGAGAAATCCGGATCAGAATACTTGTTTGACATCTGAATGAAGACGCTGTGCATGAACAACGGCAGGTACGGCTCTTCGGCCGCTGCGATCCGCAGCGCCTTTCCGGCCAGCTGCAGCCGCGCCGCCTGGTTCACGGTGCTTGCTACTTCTGGCAGCAGCTTGCCGAGTTCTGCGTTGTTGTAGAGGGGCCAATTTGTACCGACGCCCGATGGGTATATGTTGGACGGAGCAAGCAGATAGGACATCAATATGCTCGCTCCATTCGGAACGAACCCCTCGTATTCGTTCAACAGCATTGGTGCCGTCTTCTTCTCACTGGGCAGGGCGGTTTCGTCGGCCTGCATCGGCTTGATCTGGACCGTGATGCCGATCTTTGCCAGATCACTTGCCACAATCTGCGCTATGTTCCCCAATATCGGTTCGCCGGAGAAGTACCTCAGCACCGTCATGAAGCCATGCGGATAGGCCGACTTCGCAAGTTCCTGCTTCGCCTTTCCCAGGTTAAATTCATATTTTTGCAAAGTTGCTATCATTGTGTTCACCTGGCTCGGTGATCCCATGCTGCCAAACAGAGGCACGGGGATAACCGATGGATCTGCACTCGCGCCGCCGCCCGGATACAGCGTCCTAATGATGGCGTTGACTTCGGTCGCATAGGCGATTGCCCTGCGTACATGCACATCGCTGAGCGGCGGCGAGGAGGTGTGCATGGACATCCAGGTGATCACGTCTTGCTGACCGCCGAGCTGGTGCGTGGATGGAATATGCGCAAAGAGTTTCTGCGATCCATAGACAGACGCCGCATCAATTGCACCAGACTGCAGTGCCAGCGCCATCGTGGCTTCGGACTTGAATTGAGTGACGTTGATCGTCGCGATCGGCTGGGATGGACCGTTCCAATATGGGTTGCGCGAAAACTTGACGCTCGCTTCAGGGACGTAGCTATCGAACTTCCACGGACCGGTGCCGATCGGCAGGCCGCGCGGCTTTCCAAATTCTGATTCGCTCACCTTTTCGCCAGCTGCCTTCTCGACGACCCCGCTGGCCTCGACCATGATGTCCGACCAGTCGGGATTGGGGCGCTTGAGCTTGACAACCACCGCCGAGTTGCCGCGCGCGGAGACTGACGCAACATCTTTGTTCCAGGCTTCGCTCACAGTAAAGAGGTGTCCCTTATTCAAATCGAGCGAGTAAACAGCATCAGCCACTGTCAGTGGCTCGCCGTTGGAGAACCTCACGCCTTTGCGAACATTGTAGACGTATGTCGTCGGATTTGGGTGTTCGATCGAGCTCGCAAGGCCCGGCTTGGGTTGTCCGTTTGTCCCCATTTCAACCAACCCCTGCACAACGAGTGATTCCATGAGACCAGTTTGAATCCAGCCATTGGTCTTTGCGGAAACCCCATCGTCCCAGACCATCGTCCCGAGGCGGAATTCCGCACTCTGCGTTGGCGATCCAGCTCCTCCACTCGATGTGGCGGACCCTCCGCAGCCTGCCAGAACAACCATCAGCGCCAACATCGCGCCGACGCACAGATATTTCCTCATTGCGATTCCTCCCATCATTGGATCCAATGCAAAGCAGCAGAGACGGCGAGCCTCTCCCAGCCTCTCGCTGCTCTTTCATATGCCCCCGTGTGAGCGCGAGACAAGCGCGCTTTGCGCTGGCTGCGCCACTTCCCGCTTCGCCTCGTGCCACTCCGTTCCCACAATGGCGTTGTATGCGGCGGGGTCGGTGGAGCCCTCGGTCGCTAGCAGCAGCACCCGCGATGTGCGGCCAAGGGCGACCATCTCGCGCAAAGCGGCGCATGCCGGGCTGCTTACGAGTGCTCGCAGCGCTGCCAGCGACGCCGCTCCACAATCGCCGATCGCAAAGCCTGCCGCTGCGAGCTCACGCATGCTGGCGTGAACCTCGAGATCGGTGACGGTGATCGTGCCGTGGAGGCCGTTACGCAACGAGTCCCATGCCGCGAGGGACAGCGACCCGCAGTCCAAGCATGCCATCGTCGTGCCCGGGGTGGCGACGCTGACGGGTGTGCCCGCGGCCAGCGACGCAGTCAGGCAGGCTGCGGCGGCTGGCTCGACGCCGATGACCTTCGCGCTCGTGCCGGCGGCGAAGCGCGCTGCCGCAGCAGCCAGGGCGCCCACACCGACCGGAACGAGGACCAGGTCGAAAGCTTGCTGCGATCGAACCTCGTTGAACAAAGTGGAATAGCCGTCGATGACCCAATGCGCCGCTTGGGAGGTGCCGGCATCGGCGATCTCGATCTGTCCTTCCTGCTGCGCTTCAGTTGCTGCGAGGGAGATGGCGGCGTCGAAGCCGCCGTCCACCACGACGACCTCCGCGCCCTCGCCTAGGATTGCTTCGCGGCGCGCAGGCGAGGCGCTGGATGGAAGAAAGATGCGGCAGCGCAGGCCACGCTGCGCTGCGAGGTGGGCGATTGCGCGGCCGTGGTTCCCTGCGCTGCCTGCAAGGAGTGTGTGTCCGTCGGGATGCTGCCGCAGGGAGCGCTCGACGGCCCAGGACGCGCCGAGTATCTTGAACGCGGGTAGACCCAGGCGGCGCGACTCGTCCTTCAAGGCGACGGTGCCCACGCCCAGCTCCTCGGCCACATCGGACAGGTCGCGGAGCGGTGTCGGGTGGTAGCCGGGAAGGCCGGCATGGAACGACACCGGCTCGGTGGCCGGTGGCGCGACCGCGTCCGGGCGGAGGTTGCGATTGAGGATCGCTCTCATGCGCAGAAGCGTGTAGCGACGGCGAGCAGGCTGCGAGCGACGGCCTCGGTGTCGGAGAGACTCACCCACTCCTCGACTGCATGAGCACCGGCACCGCCGGGTCCCAGCATGACTGTGGGAACGCCGCTTTCCGCGATCAGAGCGGCGTCAGCCCAGTAGCTCGCGCCGACGATCTCCGGAGGCGCGCCAAGGATCTGGGCGGCGGCGGATCTGAGCATCGTCACGATCTCCGCGTCTTGGCCGATCTCGAACGGCTCACGAACCAGAAGGATCCGTGCCTCGGCGACGAGGTGCGGGTCGAGCGCCTTGCACTCATCGATCATGAACCGAAGCTCCGCCTGCACCTGAGGCGCGGTCTCGCCTGGCAGCGTTCGACGCTCCACGCCAACCGTGCAGCTTGCCGGGTAGCTCGACATCTCGAGGCCGCCCTCGATGAGGGAGGCGTGGAGGGAGCCTCGCCCCAGCAGGGGATGAGAGCGCTGGCAAAGCGTCTCGTCAAGATCCCCGATCGCTGTGAGAATCGGACCCATCTTGACGATCGCGTCGACCCCGAGGTGCGGTCTGGACCCGTGGGCGGCACGACCACTCGACTCGATCTGGGACCAGATGAAGCCCTTGTGGGCAACCGCGACCCCGAGCTCGGTCGGCTCGGTGACGATCGCCGCATCGGCGCGTATGCAGTCCAGCACCTCCTGGACCCCGATGCTCGCGTGCTCCTCGTCGGCCACGGCAGCGAGGACGACATCGCCCGCCAGATCGAGCGCGGCCGCCTCCCGGCAAGCCAGCATGGCCGCGGCCAGGCCCGCCTTCATGTCGTAGGCTCCGCGTCCGTAAAGCCGGTCGCCGTCGAGCCGCGGCGTGTGGGGTGAGACCATGCCCTGGACCCCCACCGTGTCGAGATGACCGCAGAGCAAAAGCGTGCGGCCGCCACCGCTGCCGCACGCGCGGGCGATCACGCTCGGACGGCCTGCTGTCCCAGCAAGCACTTGGGTCTCGAGGCCCGCTGCACGAGCCCAATTGGCTACTGCCGTGGCGATCCTCTCCTCGCCGGCGCCACCAGGAACGAGGGACGGGTTGACCGAGTCGGTTGCCACCAGCATGGAGGTGAGCTCGATGAGTTCGTCGATCACGAGACTCAGCTTGCTCCAACCTAGTGTTTAGGTCAAGCAATGATTAGCTCAGTAAAGATAAGATCACCTTATGTTGGATCCGCGACGACTGGCCACTCTGCGGGTCGTCATCCGCTCGGGCTCGTTCGCTGCGGCGGCGCATGAGCTGGGATACACGCCAGCTGCTGTCTCGCAGCACATCACCGAGCTCGAGCGATCCATTGGCCTCAAGCTGCTCGAGCGCCGTCCCGTGCGGCCGACCGAGGCTGGGCTCGTGGCGCTCACGGCAGCCGATGCGACATATGAAGCGATTGGCGCCGCGAACACCAAGTTGACGGCTTTGCGCGATGGCGACGCCGGCACTATGCGCCTTGGCGCCTTCGATTCTGCGGCACGCTTCATTGCTGCTCCGGCTCTAGCTCGTTTGGCTTGCACGCATCCAGGGATCCGCGCCACGCTGGTTCAGATGGAGCCGGCCGAGGCGCACGCGGCGCTTGTCGCCGGCGCTGTGGATATCGCGCTGACGTTCGACTATGACCTGGCTCCAGAGCCGCTACCGGCCACGCTCGAGCGGACGCACCTCGCCGAGGACCCGATGCTCGTCGCCCTTCCCGCGGCACATCCGCTCGCCGGCGAGGAGGCGATCGAGTGGAGGCGCCTCGCGGATGCTCCGTGGATCGAAGCGCCGTACGCCGGGCTTGCGCTGCCAATTCTCCGAGAGCTCACCGGCCACCCTGCGCTGGAGCCGGCCCTCCGCTTCGAGGGCGATGACTTCAGCACTATCCTCGCCCTTGTGGCCAGCGGAGTCGGGGTCGCGCTGCTGCCGCGGCTCCTCCTCCATCCGGCGCCTCATACGGTGGCTGTCCGACCGCTGGCGCCCGAGCCTTTCAGTCGACGACTCTACCTCGATCGGCTGCGCGGTCGAAAGAGTCAGCCCTCGTTGGCGGCGCTCGAACAGGCGCTGCGCGAGTCCCAACCCGGCCAGGGCTCGTGATCATCCATCAAAGGTTGGGCTGGCCGTCGAGCAGCAGCGAGCGCTCGAGCGGTTATCCCACAGTCGGCGGCTGACCGGATGGGGACGCCGCTCGCGCCTTGAAGATCTGCTCCAGCAGCTCGAGGTCGGCGGCGGCCTGCTGAGGCGGCGTACGCGGAGCCTCACCCAGACGGACGCAGTCGTGGAAGTGGATCAGCTCGGCGAGAAAGCTCTCGGTCCAGGACTCCCAGCCCTCAGTGTGCGAGCGTCCGTTCTTCATGCCGGTGCGCTCATAGACCGTCGGGCTGTGGCGCAGGTATGGAGCAGGGAAGCGCAGCCGGTGCACCGCGTCGTCGAAATGGATCCGCAACTCCTCGCGGAAGTCCTGCAGCCCGGGCAGCAGCAGAAGGTTGAGGCCGCAGCGGGCGCCGTCGCGAAGCTCCAGCGTGGTCGTCAGCCCATCGCCTCCGGCCCACCAGGCCGAGTCGACCACTTGCGGCTCAGGCTCGCCGAGCACGGACAGGATCCCCCTAAGCACGTTAATGTCGTGGACGAGAGTGTCACAGAGAACCGTCACATAGACGTAGATCTCCTCGTCAGAGCTCGCACCGACCGCTCGCCCTGCCTGCTCGGCCCGTTGCTCTCTGCCCCTCGCCTTGAAGGCGTCTGAGATGTCATCGCCACGGGTCATTGCCGGCGGCGCGAAGTAGCGCTCCAGGCCAGGGTCGTAGGTGACGCCGTCGATCAGGCGCACCGCGCCGTCCTGCGTTTCGAGCGTCGAGAGCAATTGCTCGTATGCGGGGTCGTATCGCTTCATGTAGCCGACTTGCACGACGCGCTGCTCCTGCTCTGCTGTTCTGGCGATCTGCCAGGCGTCCTGCGCGGCGAGGCAGAGCGGCTTCTCTGTGAAGACGTGGGCGCCCGCGTGGAGCGCTGCGCTGATCACCTCGAAATGCGTGAAGCCGGGGGAGAGCACGATCAGCGCATCCGGCTGTGCGTCTTCGAGTAGTTCCTCGTGCCCGGCGTACGTCGCGGTGATCCCATAGCTAGTGGCGAGCTGCTCGCGCGCTGCGCGACTCGGCTCGGCAAGCCCAACGATCTCGTAGCGGTCGGCGAGGCTCATAAGCGATGGCAGGTGCATGACCTGGGTGATGAAGCCACCGCCGGCTATGCCGATTCGCAGTCGTTGCTCCTTCATTTGCATTCTCCTCGAGCATTTCAAGCCCGGCTCGACGGGTCTGTGTGGGGCGTCCCGCTGCTGAGTGAGAGCAGGACGCAGCCTGAAGTGATTAGATCAGCTTATGACAAATCAGGCTCACACATCAAATCCGTCGATCGGCGAGCGGCCCGTCACCTGGGCGTTGATTGGCGCGAGCAGCATCGCCGCCACATACATGATCGACGCATTCCGCCGCGCGCCGGGTGGCCGCCTGGCGGGCGTGCTCAGCAGCGACCCGGAGCGCGGCGCACGCTACGCAGAGCAGCACCAGCTTGCCTGCGCCTACGCGAGCCTCGAGGAACTGTGCGCCTCACCTGAGGTGGATGCCGTCTACATCAGCACGCCGAACGACCGGCACGCGCCGCAGGCGCTTGCTGCGATCGAGGCTGGTAAGCATGTCCTGTGCGAGAAGCCGCTAGCTGCAACCGTCGCGGACGCACGTGCGATGGTCGCCGCAGCGGAGCCGGCGGGGGTGACGTTGGGCGTCAACCACCACCTGCGCAGCGCGCCGGCGAACCTGATGGCAAAGGAGCTGATCGACAGCGAGCGCATCGGCACGGTGCTCGGGGCGCGATTCTTCCATGGCACAGAGCTGCCCGTCGGGCTGCGCACCTGGCGCACCGGAAGCCCAGAGGCCGGCGCCGGCGCCGCACTCGATCTCACAGTTCACGGCGCCGATCTGCTGCGCTTCCTGCTCAGTGGGGAGATCGAGGAGGTGGCGGCCTTCTGTGCGCATCAGGGTATGAGCACACACCCAGACATCGAGGACGCCGTTGCGGGCGTTCTGCGCCTGAGCGGAGGCCAGCTCGTCACGTTTCACGATGCCTTCACGACGCCGTACGTCCACACGCGCGTGGAGATCTATGGCAGCGCCGGCTCGATCACGATCGAAGACGCGATGCTCGATGACCCGGTTGCGACCGTGACGCTCTACGACGAAAGCGGCGCTCATCAGATCCCGCTCGACCAGAGCGAAGGCCTCTATGTGCGCACGGTGAGGCTCTTCAACGAAGCCGTGAAGGGTCGCGGCGCTCCGACCGCCAGTGGCGAGGATGGCCTGCGCTCGTTGATGGTCGCAAGCGCGGCGCTGCAGGCGGCGCGCGAGATGCGGACCGTGCGCGTCGAGCTGGTGGCGTGAGGGGTCGCTGAGCGTCAAGCGCCGCGCGTCGCATGCGGCGCTGTCGTGCACCTCGCTATGCAAGCGCTCCCGTTTATGGGTGCCTTGCCTTTATGCTGCCTTGACATCACTTGGGAATCTATGATCTAATCATCTTGCAAGCGCTGTCATTTATCTTTTAGGGGGCAAGCCAACATGTCGACCCAAACTTCTGAGCAGCTGGCGATCGCCGGTGGACCCAAGGCCGTCTCCGGCATAGAGCAGCGGCCATGGCCGGAGATCGTGCAGGCCGATCGCGACGCCGTGCTGCGAGTCCTCGACAGCGGCATCCTCGCCGGCGCAGGCGCTCCGGAGATCACGGCGCTGGAGCGCGAATACGCCGAGTACGTTGGGGTGCAGTACTGCCTGGCGACCAAGAGCGGCACAAGCGCCCTGCACTGCGCCGCGGCGGCGGCTGGGGTGCAGCCTGGCGACGAGGTGATCGTGCCCGCCTACACGTTCGTCGCCAGCGCGATGGCGATGGCCCATCAGGGCGCGCAGGTCGTCTTCGCCGATGTGGACCCCCGCACCTACAACCTCGACCCTGACAGGCTCGCGGAGCGCATCACCGATCGCACCACTGCGGTCGTCGCGGTCGCGATCCATGGCCAGCCTGCGAGTCTCGATGAGATTGAGGCGGTGGCTAAGCGCCACGGTCTCGCTGTGATCGAGGACAACGCCCAAGCGCACGGGATCAAGTACAAGGGCCGTACCGCCGGCAGCATCGGCGAGGTGGCGGGCTCGAGCCTCAATGCCTCCAAGAACCTTGCCTCCGGCGAGGGCGGGCTTTTCACCACCGACGACGAGGACGCGTTCATCGCCGCTCGCCGGCTCACCGTCGTTGGAGAGGATCTCGTGCCGCTGGAGCGGCGCTCTTTCTGGGCGCAGGGCGTCGGCTGGAACTACCGCCAATCGGAGCTGCCATGTGCGCTCGCGCGCGCGCAACTGGCACGCCTGGACGAGCACAATGCGCGTGCCGAAGCGAACGGGGTGCTCCTCACCGAGCAACTGTCAGAGATCCGTGGTCTCACTCCTCCCTTCCAGGAGGCAGACCGTGGCTGCTCGTACTGGAAGTACGCGGTTCAAATCGATTCGTCGGCGCTTGGCTTTGACGGGGATCCGCGCGATCTGCGCGACCGGCTGCTCGCCGCGTTGCAGGCCGAGGGGGTCCAGTGCATGACCTGGCAACCGCACCCGGTGCCGGCTCAGCCCGCCTTCCGCCGCCCGCAGCAGACCTGGCACCGCCGCAACGACCAAGAGCCGCTGGTCGAGTGGGATCCAGCTGAGTATCCGGTTGCTTCGCGGCTGTGCGACATCACGCTCAGCCTTGGCTCGGAGGCGCATCCACTCTACGTGCAGGAGCCAGAGCTGATGGATCTCTACGCCACAGCGGTGCGAAAGGTGATGGGGAGCATCGAGACGGTGCTGTCGGTGCCGTTTCAGGCCAAGCCCAGGCGGATTGCCTGAGCGCAAAAGGCCGTCGGTGGCCGTGTGCCCCGTGGACTCGCTCCGATCTCGCGAGGCCTTGCCCTGATGTCTGTGCTCAGGCCACGCCACCCCGGCTTTGATCGGCGCATCTCGATTGGGGCGCCATCCACCGAGCCTTCGGGAACGCCGTACTTCGCAGGCTATGCACGCGCGATCAGCCTGGTCGCCGGCGAACCGCTCGATGTTCAGGTCGCAACGCGCGAGGAGGCCGATTGCTTCGCCGATGTCTACCGTGTGGTTGGCTGCGAGGATCCGGGATTCGATCCTGCGATCGAGATCGTCGCGCGTTGCGATGCAGCGGTCAAGCCGCTGCGTTGCGGTCAGGTTGCCGGCCATCCGCCGCTGGCTCCAGGGGCATGCGACAGCGAGGGCTGCGGTTGGCCCGTGTCGCGCGTGCTGGATGCGATTCCAGAGACTTGGCAAAGCGGCGTATATCTCGTTCAGTTCACGAGCAGTCGTAAGCCGACTGGCCGCCTGTCGGCGCAGATGGGTCAGGACGCACTCTTCGTCCTTCGCCCGGCGCGCCCGAGCGCCCCGCGTCTGCTGCAGATCGGCGTGGCGACCTGGAGCGCCTATCACCTCTGGGGCAACCGCGATCTCTACGGAGGGCTAGCCGACGATGGCAGCTGGCTCCATGAGCTGCGTACGCATCGCGTGTCCTTCTCGAGACCCGGCATAGGCCTTGGCGCCTTCAACCAGTCGCTGTGGGGGCCGGGCAAGGGCTCCTACCTCTTCAAGTTCCTGCAGTGGTGCGCGGTCGAAGGGATCGGTCTCGACTGCTGCACAGGTCTGGACATCGACGCCGGCACGATCGACCTCGACGCCTACGAGCTTGTGATCACGGTAGGCCACGACGAGTACTGGACAGGTCCTCAGCGCGATGCCATCGAAGGGTTCGTGGCGCGCGGCGGCAACGCGGCGTTCCTCGGCGGCAACCTCAGCTACTGGCAGGTTCGCAGCCTGGATGACGGCGAGGCCATCGAGTGCTACAAGCGCCGTGGAGGCGTGCCTCTGCGATCGCACAGCCAGCCCATGCCTGGAGATGGGGAGCCGCTCGACCCGCTCTACCGCAGCCCCGACCACAACCCGCAGCATGACAACCACTCGGTGACTGTGGAATTCCATTCGCAACCCATCGATCGTCCGCCGACGTCGCTCACCGGCGTCTCGATGCGCAACGACGAGAGCCGACGGCGCGCGGGAGAGGATCCCTCCGGACTCGTGTTCGCGGGTGCGTGCTGGTGGTGGGAGGATCTTGGAGGCCCGGAGCGACCGTCCGCCGGGTTCACCGTCAGCGCGGAGGCACATTGGGCGCTGGAGGGCACCGGCCTGCTCGATGGAGACGTATTCGGTGCTGAGCAGAAGGTGGTGGGCTTCGAGTGCGATGGGTTGGACGTCGAGATCAAAGATGGCCGGCCTGCGCCGACAGGCTGCGACTCGCCTCCGGGCATCGAGATCGTCGCCTTCGCCGACTGCCGCCACTGGGCCGAGACCGACTATTCGCAGCGACCTCCGAGCTGCACGCCGGGTGTGCGGTGCAACCAGGCCGCGCTCGGCGGCGTGGTGACGATCGTGAGCTGGCGCAGCGAGGCCGGTGGCGAGGTCTTCACGGCGCCTACTACCGACTGGGTCTTCGCCCTGCGACCGACGATCGACTACACGCGGTATCGCAACGTGCGCCCGCCGGTCAATGCCGCATCCGAGCACGTGATCCAAATCACGCGCAACGCGATCGAGCGGCTCAGCAGGCGCCGGCCGAGCTGAGTCGTCCGGTGTGCATCGCCACTGCCTGGGTGCCGCGGGAGGCTACGTGAGCTCGCTTGTGGTGGGCATGAAGTCAGCCGCACGCGCCGTCTGCTCTGCGCACCCGCAAGACCGCCTCACGATCAGCTTCACCGGCAGCCTGACTTCGACTGGAGGCGAGGGATCGCTCACCTGGCGCAGGATCAGCTCTGCCCCCTTGGCGCCTATCTCTCCTGCGTCGAAGGAGATCACCGTGAGGGGAGGATCGATCAGATCGCTGAACGGCGGGTCGTCGAAGCCCACGAGCGCGATGTCCTGTGGCACGCGCGTGCCGGCTGCGCGCAGCGCCCGCAGAGCCCCGATAAGGAACCAGTCGGTGCTGGCCACGATCGCCGTTGGCGGCGGGTCGAGCGCGAGCAGCTCACGTGTTGCGCGTTCCCCCGCCTCGGGTGTCCAGGCGGGGTCGCCGCGACGTATGTACTCGCCTGGCACCGCCAGCCACTCGCGCGCCAGCGCGCTGCGAAATCCCTCGTAGCGCTCGTCCGCGGTCGAACGCCCCGCCTCTCCCCCTATGTAGCCGATGCGCGTGTGCCCATGCCAGCGCAGGTGCTCGACCAGCAGATCCATGCCGTGCGCGTTGGCGCTCGCGACCAGCCCGGCTCCCGGAATCTCTGGTCCCGGTGGCATGTGGGGGAAGAAGACGACGGGGGCACGGCAGGGCTCATATCCGCCGGCGGTGGCGAGCAGAATGCCCGCCACGCGATGGGCGATCAGCGTTCTCAGCGCGTCGCGCTCGCGCTGCGGGTCGTGGTCGGTCTCCATCAGCAGCACGTGGTAGCCGGAGCGCTCCAGCTCGCGGCGGGCGCCCCGGAGCACATGCGCGTAGAAAGCGTCGCCGGCATCCGGCACCACCATCCCCACGAAGGCGGAAGAGCCCGTGCTGAGCGAGCTCGCGATCCGGTCGGGCTCGAAGCCCAGGGTCTTGGCGGCGTCGAGGATTCGCGCGCGCGTCTGCTCGCGCACGAGCGGGCTTCCGCTCATGGCACGTGAGACGGTAGAGGCGGACATGCCGACGGCGGCTGCGATGTCGTCGAGTGTCGGATGCACCGGGGGCGACGACGTCGCCTGCGGAGGGGCATCCGATTTGGCGGAGGGCTTCATCGATGACATGAACGCAGGGGTGGCGTGTGTGCGCCGCTGATTGTAGTGCAAGCGCTGCAAACTGGCGCTCCGCACGCAGCGCGTAGCAGTGCTTTGATCTCTCTGCAGGTCCATGACGGCGCTTGCAACTATGCGAAAGGCTGGGCGGCCGCCTTGCAACCGAGGAGCGTCGTCTGGTGCCGGCGACCGAGGCGGGGCTGTGGCGCTCGAAGCGGCCGATGCGACTCAGGAAGCGATTGGCGCCGCGACCACCCAGTTGAGTCGTTCGGGATCCTTTCAGAAAAATATGTGATGGTGCCCAAGTACAGGTGGTGGAGGATGCTGTTCAATCCGTGGGGGTTGAACGTGAAGCTCGCCGGTTAGGCCATTGCGGTGGGCGTGGCGATCGCCGACTCCCGGACATGCGGCGATCGCCATCCCGCCGGCAGCGAGGCGCTCGGTCGCACGCGGCCTCAGTCTTGGTGAAGAGCCTGCAGTCGGTGCTTGAGCACCTTGCCGAGCACATTTCGCGGCAGCTCGTCGACCACGTGGAGGACCCGCGGTCGCTTGTAGCCGGCGAGCCTGGCGGCTGCGAACTCCTGTAGCTCCTCCAGGTCGAGGTCGCCGTCGACGACGATCCAGGCCCCCACCATCTCGCCCCACTCAGGCGAAGGCAGGCCCGCCACCGCGACGTCCTTCACCAGCGGATGGGCGCGCAGGACTTCCTCGACCTCCCGCGGGTAGACGTTGTAGCCGCCGCTGATGATGAGCTCCTTGCTGCGGCCGACGATCCGTAGATATCCGTCCTCGTCGAGAGCACCGAGATCGCCGGTGCGAAACCATCCGTCTGCTGTGAACGACGCAGCCGTCGCGTCCGGTCGCTCCCAGTAGCCGCGGAAGATGTTCGGACCACGCAGCAGGATCTCACCGTCATCTGCGAGACGCAGATCGACGCCTGGCAGCGGCAGCCCGACGCTGCCAGGGCGCCGCTCGCCGTCGTAGGGATTGGAGACGTTCATCACGGTCTCCGTCATCCCGTAGCGCTCGACGATGCGCTGGTCGGCGCGCTCTGCGAACGTGTCGTGCAGGTCTGCGGACAGGGGCGCAGAGCCCGAGACGCAGAGCCGCAGCCGCTCGAGCTCCCTCACGCGCGGCGACACGGCGAGCCGTGCGTACATCGTCGGCACTCCGAAGAAGAGCGTCGCTCTGTGCTTGGCGGCGGCGTCGAGGACTGCTTCGAGGTCGAACTTCGGGAGCAGCACCGCGGAGGCGCCGGAGACGAGCGTGCCATTCAGCCCCACGCCAAGGCCGTGCAGGTGGAAGAGCGGCAGCGCGAGGACCAGCCTGTCCTCGATGCTCCAGCGCCACGCGAGCCGCACCGCTTCGGCGCTGGCCAGCAGGTTGCCGGAGGAGAGCATCGCGCCCTTGGGTGGGCCGGTCGTGCCGGAGGTGTAGGCGATCAGCGCAAGATCCTCGCGCGTCGAGTGGTCCAGCGGCGGCTCTGGCCCCGTGGGCAGGTCCACCTCCGGTCCACACACCATGCCAGCCCCGCGCATCCACATCGCTCGCTCTGGGTTGTCGACGATTGCGCCTGACGGGCGTGCGTCGGTCAGGATGTGGTCTACCTCGCGCTTGGTGTACGCGGAGTTCACGGGCACGACGATGAGGCCGAGGCGCTGGGCTGCCACGTAGGCCACCACCAAGTCGATCGAGGCCGCTGCGCTCAGAAGGACCCGATCGCCAGCTCGCAGACCTGCGCTCGCCAGGCGCGCTGCGACCGCTCGGGAGCGTGCCTCGAGCTGCCTGTAAGTGAGCCATTCCCCCATGGGCGCCGCGCCTATGGCCGGCCGGTCAGGCGTGTTAGCGAAGTGGCACGCCCACGCCTGTGGCAGCGACTCGCGAGCGAGCAGGTTCAAAGCGTCCGGATCTATGCCGGGCGGCAAGTGCGCTGCGTTCATCGGCCGCCCGGCATAGATCTCATACGGGACTCGCTCGTGCCTATGCTGCGAGCTTGACGTCGAGCGCCCATGGATCAGCGATTACCGTCCAGGGCGAGAACGTCGGGAATACGTACTTGTCTGACAGTGGTACGAATTCATCGGGTGTAAACAAGGGCCGGTAGGGAATTTCGGCTCCTACAATCCCCAGCAGCTTCCCAAACAGATGCAGTCGCGTCGCCGGGTCCGGCGTTTCACTCTGCTCCGACATCAGCTTCTCGACTTCCGTCCTCTTGTAGCTGGCCACGTTAAGACCGCCGCCAGACGGGGCGATCTGAGAGGGGAGAAGCATCTGCGAGAGCACCCCTTCGGGGTCAGGGTAAATACCCGAATAGTTTATGATAAATACCGACACCCTGCCAGGCGTGGTGAACACGGCCGAAGCTTCGTTAGGCGGCATTTCGCGGACTTTTGCCGTCACGCCGATCTTGGCGAGATCGGAGGCGAGAATCTGGGCCGCGCCCACTTCTACGGTGGCGCCGCCGAACGTCTGTATCGTCATAGAGAAGCCATGTGGGTGGGCTGATTTTGCGAGTTCACGCTTTGCCGCTGTCAGGTCGAAATCGTACTTCGGCAGCGCTCCGAGCATCGCATTCACCTGACTCGACGTACCGAGGCTATCGAATTCGGTGTCGGGCAGGAGCGTCACGTTTTCGGTTGCGTAGCCGGCAGGGTAGAGCGCCTTGACCATTCCGGGGTCGTCGGTCGCATA
This sequence comes from Solirubrobacteraceae bacterium, assembly GCA_036008645.1. Taxonomy (GTDB): domain Bacteria; phylum Actinomycetota; class Thermoleophilia; order Solirubrobacterales; family Solirubrobacteraceae; genus Palsa-744. Next base: position 232,245 of record DASYNI010000002.1, on the reverse strand, counting down.
GGCGATTGCCCGGCGCACGTGAACGTCGCTAAACGGAGCCAGTTTTGTGTTCATCGCTATAAAGGTTGTGCTCACTCCCGGTGCCGTCTGCACACGGGCGCCCGGGATATTCACATAGGGCTTTGGCGCGCTAGTGAACATCCCGTCGATAGCGCCCGCTCGCAACGCGAGAGACGCCGATGATTCGCTCTTGAAGAGATTCATGGTGACCTTCGACGCCGGTGGCGCTGGGCCTTTCCAGTAAGGATTGCGCGAAAACTGAACGCTGGTTTCGGGCTTGTAGCTGTCGAACTTCCACGGCCCAGTGCCGATCATCAGACCACCAGGCGTTCCCAGCGCCTTTTCCCCGACCTTTTCGGCGGCCGCCTTCTCTATGATCTGGCCCGTGAAAGCCAAGATCTTAGGCCAGGTTGCCTGGGGTCGCTTGAGCTTGATGATAACTGTTGAGCTGCCGCTCGCTGACACCGACGCCACGTCTGCCCAGTATTGCTTCATGACCGATTCCTTGCCGGTGATGTTGCTTTGAAGCGAGTAGAGGACATCTGCCACGGTGAGTGGTTTTCCGTCGGAGAACCTTACCCCAGACCTGATTTTGTAGACGTAAGTCGTGGGGCTGGGATGTTCGGCCGAGCTTGCAAGACCCAACTTGACTTTTCCGCTCGGTTCGAATTCCAGCAGGCTTTGGATGGCGAGATCGTCGATCCACGCCACAGCCAGGAAAACGTTCTTTTTCCAGTCGACCGGGCCCGCGAACGCGTCCTCACCCCAGCGAAGTTCGGCATACGACTTCGAAGACCCCGCCCCGCCGTTCGACGCGGTGGCATTCGAAGCAGTCCCCTTGGACGGACCTGTGCTGCCGCCGCAGGCGGCGATTGACAGCGCTAGCACGAGAACGACGCACGCGCACAAATACTTTCTCATTGCACTTCCTCCCATGATCTGATCCCGATCCTCTACCGAACGGGCCGTTGTGGCTATCGGGTGCTACTATGCGGCACGAGGTGCTACTATGCAGCACAGACTACTATGAGATCATTGGGTTGTCAACTGAAATGCACAGTGTCTTGACCGCATTCCGTGTCCTAGAGGCCGTATCCGAGCACCAGCCGGTCGGCGTCAGCGACATCGCTCGGCACCTCGGTGTCCCGAAGAGCTCTGCGCAGCGGGCGCTGAGAGCGCTGAAGGAGGCCGGCTGGATCAGGCCCGAGAGCGACCGGCAGCCGACGCGATGGGTGCTGACGCCGCGCGCGCTGGTTGTCGGCAGCCGCGCCGGCGGCGAGCTGCGTCTGACGGCGCTGGCGCGGCCGGTGATGGAGCAGCTGCACGCGCAGACGCGCGAGACGATTCACCTTCTCGTCCGCGAAGGAGATGACATGGTGATCGTCGAGCACCTCGAGAGCCCACACGTCGTGCGCAGCTCCTACCCGCTTGGCACGCGGGTGCCGATGGGCGCAACGTCAAGCGGCAAGGCATTTCTCGCTGCGTTGCCGCCCGGTCAGGCGCAGGCGGTGCTGGCGCACGGCCTTGCGGCGGCGACCGAGCTGACGATCACCGACTCTGGAGAGCTCTCAGCCGAGCTGGAGCAGACGCGCCGCCGCGGATACGCGACCAACCGCGGGGAGCTCGATCAAGACATCAGGGCGGTCGCCGCAGCGATCCTCGACGCGGGCGGGCGGCCGGTGGCGTCGATCAGCATCTCGGTGCCGGCTCAGCGCATGCCCGACGAGCTCTGGGAGTGTTACGGGACGATGATCGCCGACGCGGCGCGCGCCGCCGGCGAAGCGCTCGGACACGATGTAGTCCATGCGCCACGCCGAGAGTCACAAGCAGCGGAGGATCGATAGCGAAGATGCACAAGACGATCATTGAATTGAACGGCGGCAGCGTGCGGGGCGAGCGGTGCGACGGAATCTGCGTGTTCAAGGGCATACCGTTCGCGGCGCCGCCGGTGGGCGAGCTCAGGTTCGCCGCTCCGCAGCCGCCGCGGCCATGGGCCGGCGTGCGGGACGCAACGCGTTTCGCAGAGCCTTCAGTGCAGATGCCGAGATCGGTCGACGATTCCGCAGCCGCCACCGATGTCGCGGTCACAATCGGCGCAGAGGACTGCCTGTACCTGAACATCTACACGCCTCTTGAGCCTGGTCCTCACCCCGTGCTGGTGTGGGTTCACAGCGGGGGCGCTGTTGAGGGCTCGCCCAGCGAATGCGATGGAGCGAGCTTTGCGCAGCATGGCGTGGTCGTCGTGACGATTGCCTACCGGCTCGGCGCGCTGGGCCTGCTGTACCTGCCGGGCGTGTTTGAGGACCAGGCCGACTGCAACTTCGCGCTGCTGGATCAAATCGCCGCGCTTCGCTGGGTCCAGGAGAACATCGCTGCCTTCGACGGCGACTCACGGCGGGTCACTCTCGCTGGCCTCTCCAACGGCGGTCGCACCGTGGGCAACCTCCTAGCCGCTCCGTCTGCGCGCGGCCTGTTCCAGCAGGCCGTGTCGATGAGCGGCACCGGCGTCGGATACTTGGTCGCCAAGCCAGATGACGCGCACCGTCTGACCGCCGCAGTGCTGAGCGAGTTGGGGCTCGACATGTCCACTGCTCGCCAGCTGCGCAGCATTCCCGCTGAGCGCATCGTTGCCGCGCAGACCCGCGTGTCGAGCTCGTGGCCGACCTTGATTCCCTTTCAGGTAGTTGTGGACGGCACGGTGATGCCAGAGCGACCGATCGACGCCATCGCTCGTGGAGTCGCCCGTGATATTGCAATCATTGTTGGCAACACCCACGACGAGTACGACTACTTCCACATGGGTGAGGGCCGATGGCGGCGATATGGTTACCGTGCGATGGTCGTGGACGCGAGTCAGCTCGAGCAGGCGACGGCTGCCTACCGCCGTCTGCTGCCAGCCGATTGGAGCGAGGAGGAGGTGCGTCGCCACGCCGTCACCTCGGCGGACTGGTGGATGCCGGCGATCAGGCTGGCGGAGGCGAACATCAAGGCCGGCGGCCAAGCGTGGGTGTACCGGCTGGACTGGCGTCTTGCGCCAAGGGGGCACGGCTTCGGCGCCCCGCATGGTTTGGATGTCCCGCTGATGAGCCCCAACGACCCTGAGTACGAGAGCGTGATGCTCGCCGCTGCGAGGCGAGACACCTCCGGTCTCACAACGGCGATCGACGCCATGCGCGCCGCGCTCATACGCTTCATCGACGGGGGCGATCCAGGCGTCGGGGACTGGCCTGCCTACGACATCGCTGCTCGGCCTACCTTCCTGTTCGACGAGCTCTCAGCCGTCGCCGAGGATCCAGAGCGCGAGTTGCGACTGGCATGGGAGCAGATCATCTGAGGATCGCGCCGGCATTTGGGAGGCAGACCGGTCAACGCCTCTCGCTACCCGCGGCCTGACTCCAGCGTTCCCGCCTGACCTCCGTGGGAGGACTGCCGGTGTGAGCCTTGATTCGGCGGGAGAAGTGGTAGACGGAAGAGAAGCCCGCCCGAGTCGCGATCTCGCCGACCGGCAGCCCGGTGCTCCTCAGCAGATCGATCCCGATCGCGACGCGTCGCTGCCAGAGATAGGCCATCGGGGTGATGCCGAGCTCGTGGCGAAACCGGCGTACGAGATGTGGTGCGCTGACGTGTGCCGCTTCGGCGACCTGCCGTAGGTCAATGGTCGGGTCGCCAATCCGAGTGTGCAGGAAGCGGCGTGCGCGCTCGACGGGGTCATCATCGCCGAGCACGCTGGACTCCGCCTCCCCCACATAGCGCCACATGGCGGCGGCCGCGAGGGAGGCCAGCAGCGGCTCCGCCGCCGAGAGCGGGGTGTGAGTCACGGCTATCGCCTCGGCTAGGAGGCTGGCCAGCGCGCTCGAGATCGGCAGCAGGGACGGGAGCGCCTCGAAACGGTTCAACAGGGATGTCGGCCATTGCTCGATGTGCAGCTCCATCCAAGCATGGTGGGTGGAGACGTCGTCGTCGAACGCATAGTGCTCGTTGTGATGAGGAAGGCTCAGAGCGAGCCACCCGGCGGGCACCAAGAGCGGGGGTCGATCGTCGACTGAAATGCGGGTGCTGCCGGTGTGGATGATCACCAGCTCAAGGTTGCGCTGCCAGCGCGGGCCGAAGCGCCCACCTGGCGGATACACGATTTCACCTATGTCCACCGGCGTTCGCTGCAGTAAGGCAAAAAGATCAATCTCAGACAACAAGTGGTTCATCGTAGCCATGGTATCGCGGGGTGACTGGGAACTACAGTCTGTGTCATGGACTACATCTCGAAGGTCAAGCGAACCGCTCGGGAGTACAGCCTGATCGGACCCTCTGCCGAGCTCGCCGCTCACCAGGGACTGGCGGCGGCGGAGTGGTACCACAGCGAGATCCCGCGTAAGCGCATGAAGGAGCTGATGCGGCGGACCGATCGACCCGCGGTGCGGGACACAGCGATTTGGTTCGGCCTGCTTGCCGCGTTCGGGTTCGCTGCCTGCTGGTTCTGGGGCACATGGGTGTGCGTGCCCATCCTCGCTTGCTATGGCGTGCTGTATGCGTCAGCGTCCGATTCGCGCTGGCACGAGAGTGGTCATGGCACCGCCTTCAAGACGCCGTGGCTCAACGATGCGTTGTACCAAGTCTCTTCCTTCATGAATATGAAGGAGCCCACCTTCTGGAGATGGAGCCATGCGCGACATCACACCGACACGATCGTCGTAGGACGAGACCGGGAGATCATGGCGATGCGACCTCCTGACGTCCTGCGGCTAGTGGTGAACTCGATCGGCATTTACGATCTGGTGAGCACCTATGTCAGCGTCGGCCGGCATGCAGCTGGTCGCCTCACCGCGGAGGAGGTCACTTTCATCCCGGAGTCCGAGCGGTGGCGCGTGCACCGCGAGGCGCGAGTGTGGGTGACCATCTACGCGGCCGTGATCGCCCTCGCGATCGCGACGGGCTCCTGGCTGCCGATCGTCCTCGTGATGTTGCCGATGGTCTATGGCATATGGCTGGACTATCTGTTTGCGGTTACGCAGCACTCCGGACTTGCCGAGAACGTGCTCGACCATCGGCTCAACTCGCGGACCATCGAGATGAACCCGGTGCTTCGCTTTATCTACTGGAACATGAACTATCACGTTGAGCACCACATGTTCCCGATGGTGCCCTATCACGCGCTGCGTGAGCTGCACGCCGAGCTCCGGCACGACATGCCGACGCCCTACCCGAGCCTCTTGGCGGCCTACCGCGAGATCCTCCCGACGCTCTGGCGCCAGCTCAAGCACCCCGATCATCACGTCAAACGAGAGCTTCCTCCCTCGGCAAGACCGTTTCGCCCTGAGTTGCACCAGGTGGTCTTCGAGTCATGACCGACGAGTGGATCGACGCGTGCGGCGTCGAGGACATCGACGAGGAGGACGTGCTGGGTTTTGATCACAAAGGACAGGCGATCGCGATCTACCGCAGCCCCGAGGGCACCTTCCACGCCACGGACGGGATTTGCACGCATGAGCATGCCAATCTCGCTGACGGCCTGGTAGTTGGCGAGCTGATCGAGTGCCCCAAGCACAATGGGCGCTTTGACTACAAGACTGGTAGAGCCAGGCGCGTTCCTGCCTGCGTGGACCTCCGCACCTATCCCGTGAAGGTGCAGGACGGCCGAGTCCTGATCCGACCAAGTCAATGATCGCAATCGTCGGCGCAGGTGTCGCCGGCCTCTCGGCTGGCGAGGCACTGCGCGAGATGGGCTACGAGGGTTCAGTCATGGTGATCGGAGCCGAGGCGGCGATCCCATATGAGCGTCCCACACTCTCTAAGCGCTTTCTGGACAAACGCAATCTCGCCAGCCCACCAGCGCTCCGGTCTCCGGAGGAGCTCGCCGAGATGGACATTGCACTCGAGCTGGGCGTCGCCGTTAGCGCCATCGACGCATCCCCGCGAACGCTCCGCACGACCGCGGGCACGCAGGTGAAATATGACCACCTACTGCTTGCGACCGGCGCCGCCGCTCGGCGCCTGAACCTTCCCGGAGCAGAGCTTGGAGGCATCCACCATCTTCGCGAGCTCAGCGAAGCCCGAGCGCTGCGCTCCGACCTGCGCCCCGGAGATCGCATCGTCCTCGTCGGAGGCGGTGTGATCGGTCTCGAGGTCGCGGCCAGTGCGGCCGCGCGTGGACTGGCCGTGACCGTGCTCGAGACCGCGCCGCAGGTCATGGGGCGGATCGTGCCCGCGAGCTTCGCGGTACTGCTCCAAGAGCTCCATCAAGCGCGAGGCGTGGAGATAAGGACGAACGTGTATCCCACAGGCTTCGAGGGCTCCTCGGGGCGTGTTCGGCAGGTGATGCTCGACGACGATGAGCGCATACCGGCAGATGTCGTGGTCGTCGGCGTCGGCGCTAGCCCGCGCACCGAGCTGGCACAGCGCGCGGGCCTGCTCGTCGACGACGGCATTGTGGTCGACAAGTTCCTGCGCTCGAGCGACGAGCGGATCTTCGCCGCCGGCGACGTGGCACGCGTCTGGCATGCCGGGGTGGGCCGCCATATCCGGATCGAGCAGTGGCAGCCGGCTCAGGTGCAGGGTCGTCATGCGGCAGCGAGCATGCTGGGACGGGGCGAGCCATACCAGGAGGTCCCCTGGATGTGGTCCGACCAGCACGAGCTGCACCTGCAGGCAACGGGATTCGGCTTCGCTGGCCTGGACGTGATTCGCCGCGGGAGTCTGGACGCACGCAGCGGGGTCGCGTTCCTCGGAGTCCGCGGCGGGCGCCTGGAGGCAGCGTGCGGACTCTCGATCGGCACGGGCGTGGCGCGAACCATCCGCGCTGCCCAGATGCTCATCGGGCGCGGTGTGCGACTCGACGCCGATCTGTCCGATGTCGATGTCGACCTGCACCGTCTAGCTCGCGCGCATGCGACATCGAGTCGATGACGTGCGTATAGGGTCGAGAACTTGCATGGCAATAGAGGTCGTTTGAGAGTCGCGCATTTGTTGAGGCGCACCAAGCCAATCCGCTTGACGCCTACAAACACATGGCATACGATCACTCTGTGATCGAGCCACAGTGCGTCCGTGTCGGCGCCGCATTGATACGTCGGTGACCGGCACGTCATCATCTGCCGTTGCGCGGGCCCTGCAGGAGATCCGCGAGCGCTATCGCATCGACGCCGACGCGATAGCGGCGGCTCATCGTGCATCTGCGGTCACGGTGCGCCGGACGCCAGTCGTAAGGCCCGCAAGCGGCCTCGGCGAGATGGGCGGGGAGGTGTTGCTGAAGGCCGAGAATCTTCAGCTCACTGGCTCCTACAAGCTGCGCGGCGCGCTGAACAAGATGCGCGCACTTGGCGCGGACTGCCCGGGGGTCGTGGCGGCGAGCGCAGGTAACCACGCTCAGGGACTGGCCTACGCCGCGCGTGCCAGCGGAGTTGCCTGCTCCATATTCCTGCCGGCGGGAGCGCCGCTGGCAAAGGTGGAGGCGATCCGCGAGCTCGGCGCCGAGATCCATCAGGGCGGGGCGACCGTGGACGACTGCTTTGCGTTTGCAAGCGCTGCGGCGAAGCGCAGCGGATGGAGCCTCGTCCATCCCTTCGACGATCCGGAGATCATCATCGGCCAGGGCGGCGTGGGGGTGGAGCTGATCGAGGACGTGAAGGACCTCGGGCAGGTCGTGGTGCCGATCGGCGGTGGCGGGCTCGCTGCCGGGATCGCGATCGTGGTCAAGTCGGCTGCTCCCGAGGTGAAGATCGTGGGTGTGCTGGCGCGTTCGTGTGCGCCGTTCGTGCAGAGTGCCTTCCCGCAAGAGGACCCGGGAGCCCAGGGCGCCGTGCCGGCCATCGCAGACGGCGTCGCGGTGAAGCGGCCCGGGGCGATCACCGGCGCGATCATCGAGCGCCTGGTCGACGAGCTCGTGGTCGTCGAGGAGCAGGAGATCGCCGACGCGATGGTCTGGGCGATGGAGCGCGCAAAGCTCGTCGTGGAGGGCGCCGGCGCCGTCTCGATCGCGGCTCTGCTGCATCGCAAGGCGGCGCTTGCCTCGCGCGGCTCGACCGTCGCGGTGCTCTCTGGCGGCAACATAGACGTGGGTTTGATCGGTGCGGTGGTGCGCCACCACGAGAGCCGGGTCGGCCGCAGAATGCGCCTTGGCGCTCGTATCGATGACCGGCCCGGCAGCCTCGCGGAGCTGTTGCAGACGGCCGCCAACGCGGGCGCGAACCTGATCGACGTGCACCACGTCCGCGACGGGTTGCAGATGGACGTGCGTGAGGTGATGGTCGAGCTCACGGTGGAGACGCGAGGCAAGCAGGCCTCAAACGATCTGCGGGCAGCTCTGAGGGAGGCGGGCTACACCACCGTCGAGGTGTAGGGCGCCCGGCAGCCCTCATCGGCAGGGCTGGCCTGGTTGGCTCAGCCGCCGCCGGGAGCCGCGGCACGCTCGACGGTAACGAGCGCCTCGAGCACCTGCCCGAAGGGGCGTCCGTCGGCATGCAGCTCGACGGTGATCGGCTGGCGGCGGCAGGGGCCGACCGGGGTGAGGCTCATGCGCGTGCTGACCTCCTCGCGTCCGCGCGCCTGCACCTCGGTGATTGAGCCCTCCCAACCCGCAGGACCAGACATGCGCAGACGCAGGGTGGCATCACCCGGCAAGGGATTGCGGATCGTGACCTCGAAGTCGATCGGTTGCGGGTCGGGCAGGTGGACGTGGTAGGGCCAGATCCAGCCGCACATGCTGTCCAGGCCGAAATGCGGTTCGCCGTCGTCGAGGGCCATCGCGCGGCGGTGTCGCTCCTCGTACTCGCGGCCATAGTCCGTGAGCTGCTCGAAGTAATGCTCGTCGGTGCTCTGCGGCAGCCAGTGGCCGCCGAGGACGACGTCGGGACGAAAGTCGAGGATCCACTCCGCGCTGCGGCGGTAGGAGTCCAGGAACGCGCCGTTGCGGTAGACGTATTGTGCGTTGAGTCGAGGCTCCGGTGCGGTGAGGCCAAGTGGCGCGTACTGGTCTCCGGCGTGCAGGTAGCGGATGCCGTCAACCTCGAAGCCGATCAGCGCCGAGAAGCGGGTGTGGCCGCTCATCGGTGCGAAGTGGAAGCGGATGCCCTCCCACTCCAGCGGCTCATCGAGCGGGAGCGCGCGGTCGACTCGGATCGGCTGTGGCCAGGTGCACGGAAACCGGTGCCCGGCTGGCTCGGCGAGCAGACGCGCGAAGTTGGCCGGCACCCAGCACGGGGTGTCCCGCAGGCGCTGCAGCAACGGAATGCCGCACACGTGATCGTCGTGGAAGTGGGTCGTGAGCACCGCGGCGATCTGCTCCACGCCCGTCTGGTCGCGTAGCGCGTCGAGGCTGTGGAGCAGCGGTCTGCGGCGCTCACGGAACGAGTAGCCAGGCCACAGCAGTGGCTCGTAGTCCAGGCCGAGGTCGAACCCGCCTGAGCCCGAGGCATACCAGTAGCCGTAGTCGATCGCCAGCGCTTGCCCGCTACTGCCGAGCACGAAGTGGCTGGCCGCTTCGCCCTGTGTCGAACGCCAGACCGAAGGCGAGAGCTGCTGCACCCGATCGTGTCCCACGACCTTCAACGCGGCTCGCTCCGTCTCGCGATCGAAGCTGTGTGCGGTCAGGTTTTCGTGCAGCGCTCGCAGGGCCGCCGCGGGCGCCTGCTCGATCGGCTCCCCCAGGCTTGGGAGCAGCACATCGACCTCGAGTCGGCGCAGCAGATCGGCCGAGAACGCGACATTCACCACACCTGGCAGGTCGCAGTAGTTGTACTGAAGCGGTGCGAGTCGTGGCACGCGCCCAGGCGAGTGGATCGTCTCCGCGCAGAACGCGACCAGGCGGCTACTGCGCGGCGTGCGCAGCACAAATCCCACCTGGCTCGGCGTGGCACCGGGCAGCGGCAGAACCTGAAGCTCGATCCCGGCGAGAGTGATCCGCTCGTAGTCGCGCAGCATCCCGGCCAGCGGGATCTGCTCCACCGGTGCGAACAGGTCCCAGATGTTGTCGTAGAGGATGCGTGTCTCCCGCCGCCGGAAGTGCTCGGCTGGATCGGCGAAGATCTCTTGCTCTCCCTCGGGAACGTAGACAGGAATGCCCGCCCGCGCGGCAAGTGCGGCCCCCGCGGCGTGGTCGCGGAAGTAGTGGGTGAGAAGCACCGCGCCCGCTGGCACCGGCAGCTGCTGGGCGCCCTGCTGCAGCCACTCGCCTGTGCCCGCGTCAACGATCAGAGCGGCCTCGTCGCCAAGCACCGCATACACGTTGCAGCTGTCCCGCCATCGCAGGACATCTGGGAGCACTGGCACCCACTCGCTCATCTGCTCTCTCCGTGCGTTCCCGTCACCGTGAATTGACGTGATCAGCAACGTTCATATACGGTGCTCTGCATGGCATTTGATCGTATCATTGGATCTCAATATGGGGCGAGCTCGTCCGTGGTCGCGCTCGATTTAGTCGCCCGGTGCAGCGCGGATGCGGCTGCGCTCCCGTCGGTTGACGCCCGAGCGTCGGTGCGCTCATAGGCCAAGCGATGAGTGGTGGGGGACATGCAGCCTCTGGCGAGCTCGCGCTTGTGCAGGCGGCCGCGAGGTATACGGCGAAGCTGGGCGATCGACTGCTCGCCGCCTATGCGCTCGGCAGTCTTGCCCATGGGGGATTCAGTGAGGCTGTCAGCGACATCGATCTGGGGCTCATCCTCAGTGATCCGCTGCGTACCGGCGACGCTGAGCTGATCCGGAGGATCGCCGTCGAGGCAAGTCGCACAGGGGAGCCGCTCGATCCGCGGCTGTCGGTCTTCTGGGGTACGCCCTCCACGCTGCGCGGGGAACGCGAGGGCGGGCGCTTTCCAGCGCTGGACAGGCTGGACCTGATCGCGCACGGCCGGCTGATCTCCGGCAGCGATCAGGCGCGCCACGGCCTGCCGTCTCCGAGCGCCGCAGAGTTGCTCGTCGCGGGAGCACGGTTCGCATTGCAGCGCCTTGCGGGCTTCGAGTTCTCTGCAGGCGAGGGCCGGCAACGATCGGATCGCGATCGACAGGCTCGCGCGAGGGATCCCGTGGAGGAACTGCGCTCACCAGAGCTGCTGATCGCCGGCGGTGTGCGGTACGTGACCAAGACTGTGCTCTTCCCCGTGCGCTTCCTGTTCACCTCGGCCAGTGGCCAAGTCGCCACCAACGATGGTGCGGTCGAGGGCTACCTCGCCAGGAGTGATGCGCCGAGCCATGCTCTGGTGGCTGCCGCGCGCGCCTGGCGCATGGGCGATTCGGCCTGGGAGGCGCAGGCGGCGAGGCTGCTGCCACTGGAGCTGGCCCCCCTGTATGCCTACTACATCAACGATCATGTCGTGCGCCTAGGGAACCTTGGCGAGCATGAGCTGCTGCGCTCGTTTCAGATCTGGCGCAATCGCCTGCTGGAGCCTTCGCAGGAGTGATCCGGCGATTGCCGAGGGGCTTCCGGTCATGGTCATCACACTATGTGAGCATGCATGACTTCTGCGACGATGCCAAGAGCGAGCGCCTGCAGTGACTGTCCCACCAGACGCGCGCTACTCCAGACTGGTGCAGTGCAGGGCACGGCCAAGGCCGTGAGGCTTGGTGCATCGATCTCCATGAAGCCTGCGATCCGAGGTCGGTCGTGACCGAGAGTGCTGCCGGCGCAAAGCGGCGACCGACGATGCGGGACGTCGCGACGCTTGCAGGGGTGAGCCTGAAGACCGTCTCGCGCGTGGTCAACGGCGAGTCGCGCGTTGCCCCCGCGACGATCGCGAAGGTCGAGGATGCTGTGGCTACGTTGCGTTTCCAGCGCAACGACGTGGCGCGCAGCTTGCGGCCAGGACATCGGACGCACACGCTCGGCTTGGTGATTGAGGACCTTAACAGCCCCTTCTATCCGGCGCTCATGCGCAGCGTCGACCAGGTTGCCCAGGCGCACGGGTACATGCTGATCAGCGCCTCGACGTTTGCCGACGCCCGGCGTGAGCGGGAGCTCGTTACAGCGCTGCTAGGCCGTCGAATCGACGGCCTGCTGCTCGTGCCGTTCACGTCCGATCAGCGTTACATCTCTCAGGCAAATGGCGGCATCCCGACCGTCTTGATCGATCGGCCAGCGCGTAACCTAAAGGCGGATGTCGTGCTCCTGGACGATGTCGGCGGCACTGAGCAGGCCGTGGCGCATCTGGTCAAGCAAGGTCATCGGCGTATCGCCTTTATAGGCGATGACGCAAGCGTCGTGTACTCGGCGCGCCGGCGGCTTGCGAGCTTTCGGCGGACCGTCGCAAGCGCCGGCTTGCTTGATGAGGAGTTGATCGTCACCGCTAGTGGCCTGATCGCCGAGGCGGAGATCGCGCATGCCGAGGCGGCGGTGCACAGCTTGCTGGCACTTCCCGCGGGCAGGCGCCCAACGGCGATCATCACAAATGACAGTCGCGTGACGGTTGGCGTCCTGCGGGCGCTTCGCTTGCGCCCTGACACTGTGGCGCTGGTGGGTTTCGACGATCTCGAGCTCGGTGAGTTGCTTGGCATCACCGTCGTGCGCACGAATCCCGCCGAGGTTGGTCGCGTTGCCGCCGAGCGCGTGCTCGAACGCATAGGCGGACGCGCTGACCGTCCTAAGCGCATCGTCGTGCCAACCGAGCTGGTGCCTCGCGGGTCGGGCGAGATCGCGCCGTAGCATCGTCGTGCCGCTGGCCTTGCCACGGGACTCTGAGGAAGCCTCTTGACAGCCGCGGGTGAGGTCGCTACCGTACATGACAACGTTGTCATTATGTCACCGAGTCAGTCAATCTAACCGTCGGAGTGATGCAGCGAGACGAAGAGAGGAAGTCGTCCTCTCTTCTTGTGCGTTGGGCATATCCATGGGAGGCATCGCAATGAGGAAGTATTTGTACGCGAGCATGGCGTTGGTGCTCGCGGTCGTCATCACAGGGTGTGGCGGGGGCAGTGGCCGGGCCGGGAGCTCTGCATCACACGAGGGGGCCGGGTCGTCCAAGCAGTACCCTGAATTCCACTTGGGGGAGCTTGTCTTTGGAGTTGCAAATGGAAGCCTGAACTTCAAAGGCGACGGTTGGACACAGCAAGGCCAGATAGAATCGCTGGTGGTCCAGCGCCTGGTTGATATCGGACCAGAAGGGCAGCCCCAGCTCGAGCTCGCAAGCTCGGTTGAGCATCCGAACCCGACAACCTATGTCTATGGTGTTCGAAAAGGAATAAGGTTCTCGGACGGCAAGCCGCTGACGGTTGCGGATGTCGTCTACTCGCTCGACTTGAACAAGGGCAAGTTTTCCAGCGTGGCAAAAGAACCGTGGGAAGTGGTCGCTTCGGTTTCCGCTCGCGGCGACTCCACAGTGGTCATCAAGCTCAAGCATCCCAGTCCGGATTGGATGGCGATCATGGCTGGGTTCAGCCAGGTCTTCGAGAAGGCGGCCGCCGAGAAGGTGAGCGAAGAAGCTCTGGGTACTCCGCGCGGGCTGATGATCGGGACGGGGCCGTGGAAGTTCGATAGCTACACACCTGAATCCAGCATCCAGCTGTCGTCCAATCCGTACTGGAGCGGACCGCCACAGCCGGCGACGAAGATCACAATCACCATCTTCAAGAGCGAAGCCACGATGGCCCTGGCGCTACGGTCGGGCGCGATCGACGCTGCTGCCACCTATGAGTCGCAGAAGCTCTTCGCGAACATACCGGGAACCCATCAGCTCGACGGAGCGCAGAACCAGACCACCTGGGTTTCGATGAACACCTCAGCGCCGCCTTTCAACGACGTCCACGTGCGCCGCGCGATCGCGTATGCAACCGATGTCAACGGCATCATCCAGGCGCTCTACCCAAGCGGCGGAGCTAGCAAAGAGCCGTCGATCATCCCGACTCCGCTGCTGGACGGCCTGGGCTCGACCAGTGAAGTGAGCTCCATGATTGGCACGCTGACAAAATACGAATATAACCTCGCCAAGGCAAAGGAAGAACTGGCGAAGTCGGCTTATCCTCACGGCTTCACGACGACAGCCGCGGCCTGCGTCGCCGAACCGATCCTGCTGAATGTGGCCCAGATTCTGGCCGCGGATTTGGGGAAGTTGGGCATCACGGTGCATGTCAAGGGATTGCAGAATGATCAGTGCATACTCGAAGACGAGCAGAAGGCCATGTTCGTAAACGAATATCCCTCCTTCGTTCCAAATGAGCCAGATCTGATGATGGAGACGCTGCTATCTCCGACCGACATCTACCCGGCTGGCACGGGCACCGACTGGCCCAAGTACAGGAACGCTGAACTGGGCCGGCTACTGCCGGAAGTGGTGAACACTCCAGAAGCAGCGAGGCGAGTGCAGCTGGCCGGGAAGGCGCTTGGGATCGCGGCAGCCGAAGAGCCTTACGTGCCGTTGTTTATGCACAGCACGTTCATGGCGGTGTCGAACAAGTTCGTCAGCCCGGCGCTCTCGTTCTACACGACGACTGATGCGCCTTGGATGCTGAACATGAAGCTGGCCAACTAGCGTAAGCGGTGCAAGGAAGTGCGTGGGCCGGGTTCGTCCGTGCCCACGTGCTCCCGCCACATTGAGCTTGTGGGAACAGTCGCGGTGCACAGGAGCTAACATGACCTCTCTGTCCGGGACCAAGGAGGATGGATGGGCGGCTTTAGACGTTCAGGACGGTGCTGGCGAGGCGCTCGACTGGCAGTTGCGACCTGCGTCCTGACGCTGGCTGGCGCGCTTGCGGCCCTCGGTGCCGCGGGCGCCGCACAGACGCCGGGTGCTTCCACCGAAAAGGGTGAGGTGACCGTGGCGAGCGCTCATAAGCGTGGTCGCGCCGGTCAGCACAACATGATCACCGTCACCGGCAGCAGTCCAGGCAACGGCCGCCTATTCGTCTACGAGACGCCGGCGAAGGCGAAATCGAAGTGCCCCGGCGTCGAAGCGTTGAGCAGTGGCGCCCAACTTGGCCTCGACAGCGAGGTGCTCTACGAGGAGATCAAACCCGGGTCCTTCAGCTACAGCGCCAAAACCACGGTCCGCAAGAGCTTCTACCACGTCGATCACTACTGCGCCTATCTGCAGTGGATCGCCGGGGCAGGCTTCGAAGAAGCGACTGGCATCGCCTCGCTTCGTGTGCTCGGCGGCTGATTGGCGCCGCGGGAGGGCCAAGGGTGCGGCTGCTGCTCAACGTCATCTGGCTGGTGCTTGCAGGGTTCTGGCTCGCGATCGCCTACGCGTTCGCCGCAGTCATCTGCTTCGTCCTGATCGTGACGATCCCGTTCGGCATCGCATCGCTGCGGATCGCGCTCTTCGCGCTCTGGCCGTTTGGCAGGACTGTCGTCAGGCGCCCCGATGCGGGCGTGGCCTCAGGGCTAGGCAACGTGTTGTGGCTGCTGTTGTGCGGTTGGTGGCTGGCGCTGGGGCATCTGGTCTCGGGCGCGCTGTTGTGCCTGACGATCATCGGCATTCCGCTCGGCTTGGCCAACTTCAAGATGATCCCCATCTCACTGCTGCCGCTGGGCCGGGAGATCGTGAGCGTGCAGGAGGCGCGAGCCCGCGGGCTACAGCCGACGCTGCCCTACGCGGATTGACAGGGGCCTACTGCCAGGTGGCAAGGCGGGCGAGCTGCGCGCCACTGACGCCTCTGCCGACCAGGATGCAGGTGTGGCCCGCCCTGCGCCAGGTCAGCACCGTCGCTCCGTCTGATCGCAGCAGTTGGAGGCGGATGCCGCGATCGTGGATCACGCTGCCGTTGGCCGGCAGCGCCAGCGCACCGCCGGTGACGATTGCGTAGCCGATCCGCTTGGAGTCAGATCCTGCTCTGGCTTGCGCGGCGTAGAAGACGGTATTCACCGTGCGGCCCGCGATTTGGTCGGTGCGCGCGCCCGTCGCCTGCCAGCCGAGGCTATCCTGCCAGTAGGGGTAGGGGATGCCTTCCACCGAGCGTGCGAGCTCGTCGTGCCTTGTTGGGCTCTGCGGCGGGGCGGGCACCGTCGCCGCACGCAGCGCGACATCAGCCGCCTGCATAAGCGTGGGCTGGCCCTGGCTCGAGGTCGCGAGCGCGATCGCGAGTGCGGCTGCGGCGAGTGCCGCCAGCGCTCCCGCCGCCGCAAACCGCAGACGCAGATGGTCTTGCCGCTTGGTGGGCGGCGCCGAGGTCGCGAGCGACTCGACGGAGCGGCGCAGCGTGTCCGGCGCTCTTGTGCTCTGAAGCGTGGCGAGCACGCTCAGAGCCTGCCGCTGCCGTTCCAACTCGCCAGCAAGCTCCGGACGCTGGCCGATCTGCTCCAGAAGCTGCTCACGCTCGCCGGGCGCAAGCGTCCCATCTGCCAACGCCGCCAGCCTGGCTTGCATCTGCGACGAGTCACGTTTCATCTCTTACCACCATTGAGTAAGACGCCTTCTTGGCGGTAGAACTTTCCCCATCGCGGCGCGATGTCCCACCATCGGGCTGGCGCTGCTCGCCGCTCAGCTCCCGGACAAGCCGCTCACGCGCGCGGAAGAGGCGTACGGCGAGCGTCTGCTCCCGAGTGCCGAGCGCATCCGCGGCCTCACGGTAGGAGAGGCCCACGATGTCGACGGCGATCAGAGCCAGGCGCTGTGGCTCGGAGAGCTTCGCGATCGTCGAAAGCGCCTCGTGCATCTGCGCCGCCTCCTCGGGCCGGTCGGCGGCGCTGTGATCCACCGGCGCGATCTCCTCCAGTGTGCTGGAGACCTGGGGGCGGCGCGAAGCGGTGCGGCGTTGTGTGAGGAAGGTGTTTCGCAGCACCTGCATCAGATAGGCAAGCTCATCCTGACCGCGCAGCGAGCGCGGGCGAGCGAGCACGCGTGCGAATGTCTCCTGCACGAGGTCCTCGGCGTCCTCGCGCGACCCGCATAGAGCCCACGCCGCGCGGTAGAGCCGATCGGTGTGCCGGGGCAGCGATCGCGGGTCAAGCGCGGGCATCAGAGCTCCTGCCAGCGTGCAGGCAGTGAGTCCATGGCCAACGACTCTAGCAACCGCGGATGCAGCGGCGACCGCTTGGTGGAGACGAAAAACTTTGCTGGAGCGTGAAAGGTATCGCTGGGCTGCGGCGTCTCAGTGGATGAAGACGCAGCGCGGCAAATTTGCAGTGTTTGAGTTCTGAGCCATCCGGCAGGAGGGAGGGTCCGCTTCGTCGCACGGCCTGTGTGGCGTTCACCGCCGCCATCACCAATGTGGGCACGATCGAATGACGATGCGCCGATCGTCATCGCACACCTGAGTGGATGATCGATAGGTGAGGCCGCGGAATCGGGCCTGGGCTCGCAGCGGTGGATGGCAGGGCGCTCAGAGCAGAGACGTCGGCGTCGGCTGGCGCCGGCTGGAGAGGGAAGGGAGCCCGTGGGAAGCGCCTGCCCGGGAGCGGCGGCGACTTCCCACGGGTGATTTCACCAAGAAGGTCTTGGTCAGAACGCCGTCTTGTCCGATACCCCGAACAACAGGAGACACCCCAGTGCCTAGAACGTCGATCCTTGCTCTAGCTGGTGTTGCGCTAGCCGTCGCTGGCTGTGGCAGCTCCAGCAAAACCGGCAACTCGTCCAGCGCCAACTCCGCGGCGAGCGCTACTACGACCACGGCGTCCACACAGAGCTCCGGCCCGTTCCTGGCCAAGTTCACCAGCGTCAGCAAACTCGCCTCGACGGTCCCGTCCAACGGCGATGTGAACCCCTACGGGATCGTGACTGTTCCCACAAGCGTGGGCAAGCTCCAGGCGGGCCAGTTGCTGATCAGCAACTTCAACGCCAAGGAAGGTGCAAAGGAGAGCGGTCAGGGCACCGGCACGACGATCGTGCAGGTCTCGACCTCCGGAAAGGTCTCGCTGTTCGCCAAGATCGACGCCAGGTCCCTGCCCGGCAGTTGCCCTGGCGGAGTAGGACTGACGACGGCGCTGAACGTCCTGCCGGGCGGCTACGTCGTCGTGGGCAGCCTGCCGACCACGAACGGCAAGTCCGCGACCGCGAAGTACGGCTGCCTGATCGTGCTCAACAGCGAAGGCAAGGCGATCCAGACGATCGCCAGCAACAACATCCAGGGGCCGTGGGACTCGACATCCGTCAGCGAAGGGTCGAAGACCACGCTGTTTCTCAGCAACGCGCTCAATGGTGGCGCCGCGAAGGGCATCCACACGATCGACAACTCGACCGTGCTGCGGATCGAACTGGAATCCGGAGAAGGACAGACGCCGAAGGTGCTCAGCGAAACAGTGATCGCCGATGGCATCCCATGGGTGGATTCGGCAGAAGCGCTAGTGCTTGGCCCGACTGGGCTCGCGCTCGGCTCCAACGGGACGCTGTATGTGGCCTCGACCGACGGCAACAAGATCTTCGCGATCTCCGAAGCAATGACGCGCACCACCGCGGCTGCGAAAGGCGGCACCGTCCTCACCGAAGGCGGCCACCTCAAGGAACCGCTCGGCATGGTGCTCGCACCGAACGGCAACATCGTCACGAGCAACGGCGGTGACGGCAACATGGTCGAAACGACACCCGGCGGCCAGCAGGTAGCCGTGCAGACCGTCGACAAGAAGACCGGAGCCGGATCGCTATTCGGCCTGGTCGTGGCACCAGAAGGCAAGGGCATCTTCTTCGTCGATGACGGCGAAAACACGCTGAACCTGTTGCACGCAGGCCAACCGACCACGCCAACAGGCACGACCACGACCGCGTCTGGAGCGGCGAAGTCGATCAGTCTCTCTGTGCGCACCCTGCCAAACGTGGGGGCGGTGCTCGTGAATGCCGAAGGTCACACGCTCTACACCTTCATGCCCGACCAGCACTCCAAGGTCACGTGCGTGTCCTCGTGCGCGGCTGTGTGGCCGCCGTTGAAGCTCGCGAGCGGTGAAACCGCCACAGGGCCACAGCTGAAGGCATCGCTGCTGAGCAGCGACCCCGACCCCGAAGGCGGCAGTGTCCTCACCTACGCGGGCTGGCCGCTCTACACCTACGAGGCCGACTCGGCGGCCGGCCAGAACAACGGCCAGGCGGTCGAAGCGAACGGCGGGCACTGGTATGTCATCGCACCGTCCGGGAAGGTCATCACGACGAACTGAGACCGTCTCGCTGGAAGGGAATACGCCTGCGCGGAGTCTCCCTTAGTACAGGAGGCTCACGCGACAGGCGGTGCCCCGACTCATCCATAGGAGTAACACATGCGCCATATACTGAAGCTGTCCCTACCGGCAATCGCCGCGTCGCTCCTGATCGCCGCATGCGGTAGCAGCTCATCCAGCAACACGACCGGCTCGGCGGCCAGCAAACAGCCCGCCGCACAGACGACCAGCAGCTCGTCGAGCGCCGTCCTCGTGAAGAGCGCCTCCAGCTCGCTCGGCACGATCCTGGTGGATAGCCAGGGGATGACGCTGTATCACCTCAGCGGCGAGGTCAACGGCAAATTCATCTGCACGAGCTCGGCCTGCCTCGGTGTCTGGCACCCGTTGATCGCGTCGTCCAGCGGCGCTTCCGGCGGCGAAGTCGGCTCGCTTGGAACCGTGAAGCGTCCCGAAGGAACGATGCAGATCACCTACAAGGGCACGCCGCTCTACACGTTCACGGGAGACAAGCAGGCCGGTGAAACCAAAGGTCAGGGCATCAAAGACGTAGGCACCTGGAGCGTCATCACGGCCAGCTCCAGCAGCACCCCGCCGAGCGGCAGCAGCTCATCGGAAACGGAAAAATCCAGCGGCAGTGGCTCAAGCGGCGAAGGCTCCAAAGGCGGCGGCTACGGCTACTGAGCCGGCCCGCAGATGCGCGGCGCAGCGTGCGCGGCAGTGAGAGGCCACACCCGCGCGCTGGCCGCCAGTTGTTTGTGCATGGTTGCGCTCGGCGGGTGCGCGAGCCAGACCGGCTCGCTGGCCAGCACGCAATCTGCCAGCCGGGCGGCGATCGAGCGCTACATGGGCGAGGTCGAGCCGATCAGGCTTGCGGTAAACAAGCTTTTGGGTGGTGCCGACCCGATCCTTGAGGCGTTTCACGACCGGCGCATCTCACCCAGCGAGGCTGCCCGACGCATGGGTCAGCTAGAGCAGCGGTTTGCGGCTTACGCGGTCGATATCGCGGCAGTCGATCCGCCAACCGCCCAGCTGCGTGCTCTGAACGCCCCCTACGCCAACACCTATGTGTACGAGGACGCCTACCTGAGCGCGCTCGTTGCCGGCCTTGCCAACGACGAGCTCACTGGGCTGCCCAACACGCAGGCAGCCCAGCGCGCGGCGATCATCCGCTGGCGCATCGGCCTGACCGTCCTCGCCCGCACCGCCGACGCGCCGCTGCCTGCAGACCTCCAACAAGCAGGCCGCGGTGAGATCGCACCGTCTCCCAACGGCAGCTAGACGTGACACGCGCCCGCCGCAGCGTTTGAGCCCGCGCGGGCTGTGGCTCGGGTTCGAGCGTCTGACCCAGCTCGGATGGCCCAAGAGCTTCCCCGTCGTGCAGTTCCCCAACGCGCCACTGATCATCGCGTTCCTCGCTGGCGCCGCGGCTGCGCGCACGCATGACCCAGGCCACGCCTATCTCGCCGCGATGTCCTTCCTGGCATTTGGCATATGGTCCTATGAGGAGCTGGTACACGGCGTCAACTGGTTTCGCCACCTGCTCGGCCTCGGATACGCGATCTCCACCGTTTTGCACCTGGCGCTCGCGCTAGGCAGCTGAACCGCCGCCGACGAATATCGACGGCGGTGGCCACCCGGCGCGGGTCTTCAGCGCCGGGTCTACTTGACTGCGCCTCCAGAGGCGTTGATCGCGTACCAGGTGCCGCCGAACTCCTTTGCGCCAACATAGGAAGTCTTCCCTGGGCCGCTGTCTCCGCTGTAGGTGTAGAGCGGGTGGCCGGCATAGGTGACCTGATTGCCGCTGGTAGTCGACAGAAGCGAAGCCTTGACGCCTGAGCCGGCCGTCGGCCTGCCGCTTGCCTTCAGCAACGGCCATACGGCCGAGCAGCCGTGAGTCGTCGCGCAGCTGCTTTTGTTGCCGTGATCCCTTGTGAACTCATAGAGCGTGCGGGCTGAGCTGCTGACGAGGATGTTGCCGAGATTCGTATGGCGCAGCTGCACCGTGGCAGCGCGGCTCCCGTGCGCGGCCGGGAGGCTCCTCTGGGCGCTGGCCACCGTCGCGGCGCTCCCTGCGCTTGCCAAGGCGACGGCCAAGAAAAAGTAGGTTCGCTTCATGGTTCCTCCGAAGGTCGAGGTGCTCGGATGCGTGACTGTCATCTGCACCTATAGACGCCGCCAGGCTGCGAACCTTCCAGACGCAGGCGTGCGCAGCCAAGCGTTGATGGAAGGATCGCCGCGCGTAGGGGTCCTTGGGGAATGACGAGCCGCGATGGCGCCGCGCCCTACGCGGCGCCCCGCGACTGCCACAGGGACATCCAGCACGAGAAAGGTGGGTTTACGATGAGGCCGGTCACGCTGTTGCTTTTCGCCTTCGCTGCGCTGCTTGGGGCGGCCGTGGCCGTACTGCCCGCTCTCGCTGCCGCTCCGCCCGAAGCGAAGCTCGAAGTCAACGAAAACTGCGTCGTGAACGGCTGGGCGTGCTGGACAACCCCCGGCTCGGGGTCGAATCCGAAACCAGCGAGCAAGATCACGATCGCCGCCGGCGGCGAAGTCAAGTTCGCCGATAACGCGAAGGCGGCAACCGTCGTATGGACGGGCTCTGCGCCAGCCTGCTCTGGTGTGCCCGCCAGCGCCATGACCAAATGGAACGGCACGTGCAAGTTCGAAGACCCAGGAACCTACAAGTTCGAAAGCTCGACCCTCTTCAACGGTGGGCCGGGCGAGAACTACACCCAGTACGAAGTCGTCGTGGAAAGCGGCAGCACTGGCACAACTTCCACCACGACGACCTCGACCTCGACACCAAATGCCCCAACGAACTACCCCACGGCGCCAAGCGAACCCGGGCCCGGCTCGCCTGTGGAAGGAGAAGCCAGGGCGCTTCAGCTCGCCGGCAGCCAGCACGGCTCGACGGTGCACGGATCGATCAAGCTGTCCCAGGCCGACTCCGGCGGGCAGCTGGAAGTTGGCCTGTTTGTCACGGGCGCCTCGCTGTCCAGGACGGGGCACTCCAAGCTGGTGCGCGTCGGGCGGCTGGTGCGCTCGTCGCTCAAGGCGGGAAACGTGTCCTTCTCGGTGCCCCTGAGTGCCAAGGGCAAGGCCGCGCTGCGCCGCCATCGGCATCTGGGATTGACGGTGAAGATCACGCTCATGCCACAGCATGGCGCGGCGGTGAGGGCCACCCGCGTCGTCGTCGTACATGCCTGAGCCGAGGTGACACGCTGCGCGTTCTCGCGTTCTCGCGTTCTCGCGTTCTCGCGTTCTGGTGGTCGCGTGGATGCGTGCGCGGACCGCATTTGAGCTCAGCGCCGCCGAAGTCGAGGCAGCCGCAGTGGCGTCAGCGGCTCGTCATGTGCCGGCTTGGCCAGCTCGGCCGGATCGACCGCGAGGAAGGCGAAGATCATGCAGGCGAACAGGCAGGCGACCCCTACGCCATGTGCCCAGGGAGCTTCGGCGGCTGTCAGGAACCCAAGCCCGCCGAGCAGGCCGGCGATCGAGATGCGCGCGTATAGAGCGTGCGCGGAGCCTCCGATTGCGGCCAGGCCTGCGCGCTGGGGTGCGGCCTCCTCGTCGCCGGGCGCGTCGAAGCGTCCGCGCAGCAACAGGCCGAAGAGCAGGCCGAGCGAGGGGAAGAGGATCACGGCGCCCATCGCGATTGCCGCCAGCAGAACGATCAGCGTTTCGTTCGGCGCGGCCGCCTGCTGGATGGTCAGGTGCGAAAGCAGGATCGGCTGTTGCGCGAGCGCCCAGCCTGCGATCACGCCCACGACGGCCAGCGCCGCGGAGATGCGGGCCAGCGCGAAGCGGCGTGCGCTCACCAACGCCAGCGTCGCAACGCCGGCCAGCACCGAGATCACGAGCCCGACCAGGCCAGGGCCGTCTATGAGACGTTCGAAGACCCGGTGTGCCTGCGAGCTCAGCACAGGCAGAGCTGCGATCGCGACTGCGCCTGCAAGGACGCCTGCGATCAGCGCACGGGTCCGGAACCGCTGTGTCATCTCGCTGTCTCCGTGGCGGTCGGCGTCCGCGGCGAGGTAGACCGCGGCCATGTAGGCGCAGAAGAGGACTGCGAGCACGCCGATCATGAGTGAGAGCGGGTTCAACCAGCTGGAGAGGAGGTGTCCGCTCGCGTTGCCGACAGGCACCCTCTCCGAGGCGATCGCGCCCACCATAGCTCCCAGTGCGAAGGGTGTCAGCACGCAGGAGAGCGAGAAGATCGTGTCGATCAGGCCCAGCTCCGAAGGCTTGGAGGTACCGGCGCGCAGCGCGTAGGCGGTGCCGCGAAAGACGACGCCGAGCCCTGCGACGAAAAGCGGTACCGCCAGCGTGGAGGCAATCGCGCCGAAGGCGATCGGGTAGCCGGTCCAGGTCACGGTCAACACGAAGATCAGCCACACGTGGTTGGCCTCCCACACCGGCCCCATCGAGTGATGGGCGTGCTCACGGAGCTGCTGTGCGCGCTGGCGCGCCTGCTCTGTGCGGCCCGGAAGCAGGATGCTCGTCAGCTGCCAGAAGCCGGCGCCGAAGTCGGCGCCGCCAAGCACGGCGTAGAGCGCGAGGCCGATCAGGACGCAGATCATCGGGAGGTCGTAGAGATGCATCGTCGATGGCGCTCCCTCTAGGCTCCTGTCGGCTGCGCGCCGACTTCGCTCTCGCCAGGCAGCGTCTCGCCAAGGCCGTTCAGCGGCGCCCGTGCCAGGCGGCGCAGCACCCATACGACACCGCAGGCGACGAGCAGGTAGGTGGCCGCAAGCGCGCCGTAGCCGACCGGCACTCCGCGTGCGCGCGTGACCGCTTCGGCGGTGGTCATTACCCGGTAGACCGTCCACGGCTGGCGGCCGATCTCAGTCACGAACCAGCCGGCGATCAGGGCAACCACCGACGCCGGTCCAGCGGCCGCCACCAGCAAGTAGAACCACAGCTGTGTGGGCATGATCCGCTGTCGCCAGCGCAAGAATAGGAAGAACAGGCCGAGTGCTGCGAAGCCCGTGCCGAGCGCGACCATCAGCTGGAATGAGACTCGCTCGATGTTGACCGGCGGGCGCTGGGAGATTGGCACCGTGTCCAGCCCCTGGACCTTCGCGTTCGGGTTGTGAAAGGCGAGGATCGAGAGCAGGTCGGGGATCCCGATCCCAAACTTGATCTGGCCGTTGACGTACCAGCCCAGCAGGTGCTCGGAGGCGCCGTGGGTGGTCTTGGCAAGGCCCTCCATCGCCGCGAGCTTGGTGGGCTGCTCGGTGGCCACGTCGCGCGCGGCCCAGTCGCCGATCAGGATCTGGATCGGCGAGACGACGGCTGCGATCGTGAGCGGGATCGCGCAGGCCGTGCGCTCGTAGCGGCCGAAGCGTCCGCGCAGGCGGCCGATCGCATAGGGGGTGGCCAGCAAGAAGCCGGTCACTATGTAGGCGGCGAGGTACATGTGGATCAGCTCGTTCCACAGGAAGCTGTTGCCGAACAGCGCCGCCAGCGGATGCACGTCGACCACGCGGCCGTGCGCGAGCTTGAAGCCGGATGGATGCTGCATCCAGGCGTTGACGGAGATCACCATCAACGAGCCGGTGAAGCCGGCGATCACGATCGGGATGCCGCTGAGCAGGTGCGCTCGCGGAGAGAGGCGCTCCCAGCCATAGACGTAGATGCCGATGAAGATCGCCTCCAGGAAGAAGGAGAAGCCCTCGATCGCGAAGCCCAGGCCGAAAACCCCGCCGAAGGTCGACATGAAGCCTGGCCAGAGCATCCCCATCTCGAAGCTGAGGATCGTGCCCGTGATCACCCCGACTGCGAACAGAGCCGCCATGATGCGCGTCCAGCGCCGCGCGATCGTGCGATACACCTCTTCGCCACTGCGCAGGTGCAGCCACTCGACGAAGACGATCATGCTCGGCAGCGCGATCCCGAAGCAGACCAGCGGGATGTGCACCGTGAATGACAGCGCCTGCATCTGGGCGGCCTGGTCGAGGTAGGTCTGCTGGGCACTGGCCAGGAGCCACATTGCGGGTCACCTTATCCCTACCCCGAAGCTGCGGGTAGTGCTCGGATCATCTCGAAAGCGATAACCCCAGGTTATGGATTGAGGAGGCGAGATGGTCGATCAGCGACCGCACCTCAGGCCCCAGCGCCTCTCGCGCGCTCCAGAGCATCACGAAGCGACGGCGGAAGCGCAGCCCCTGCACTCGGCGCGCGACCATGTGCTCGTCGTGCGGCGAGATTGCAAGCGCTGAGATCAGCACCGGCGCCCTGCCGGTGATCGCCGCCGCGATGGCTGCGCCGGTGGAGCCGACCTCGGTCAGCGGCGCCGCCAGGCGCAGATCGTGCTCGCGCAGCACCGCATCGACGACGCGGCGCGTGTTGGCGGCTGGGTCGCGCATCACCATCGGCGTGCATACGAACTCCTGCAGCGGGATCGTCTGCCTCGCCGCCCACGGGTGGGCAGGGGAGACCGCGACCACGACCTCGTCCTCGCAAAGGTCTCGCTGCTGCAGCCGCTCGTTGGGAACTGTGTCAGGCGCGGCCGCCGCGACCCCGAAGTCCGCGCGACCCTCGCCAACCAGATCGTGCACCACGGTCGAGTTGGCGGCCAGCAACTCGAGCGCCAGCGGCCGTCCACGGCGTGCCTGGTACTCCGAGAGCAGCCGCGGCAGCAGGCACTCGGCGATCGTGTGCCCCGCTGCGAGCCGGATCGGTGCGTCCTCGCGGCGCAGTCCCTCGAGGATCTCCTCGACGCGCTCGGCCTGGGTCAGCAGCGGTCGCGCCTCGGCGTAGAGTCGCTCACCCGCGGGCGTCGGGCGCACGCCGCGGGCTGAGCGCGTGAGCAGCGTCGTGCCGGCGAGCAGCTCCAGCTCGCGCATTCGCTTCGATAGGGCCGGCTGGGTCACGCGCATCAGCCGCGCGGCGCGCCCGAGGCTGCCCAGCTCCACCGCCACGCAGAACGCTCGCAACTCTGCAAGATCGACTCTGCGCAGCAGGTTTGGCATGAGCGGATCTTATGGCCAGCACGCGTTCTGCGAGCCGCTGAGATCACCCGGAAGAGGTGATGCCCAGTAACCCCGGCGGGCTGTTTGCTTGCTGCACGCTTGCCCTCTGAAGCCATCTCGCTTGCCCTTGCGGCCTCGATCTACCCGCCGGCGCTGGCGGCGGTGATCGCGCTCGGCCGCGGCGCAGAGGTCCAGTTGAGGGTGATGCTCTTCGCGATCGCGGCCTACTTCACAGTGTTCGTGATCGGGGTGCTGATCCTGGTGCTCTTCAGGGAAGCCGGCGTCACCAACAAACAGGTTCGCACGCCGAGCGCGGGCCTCTACATCGCCGGCGGCGTCGCGCTGCTGCTGCTCGCGGCCCGCCTGCGGCGCAAGGCTGCCGAGCCGCAGCCAAACAGGGACGGGGCCGCGGGCGCGAGCCAGGGCTCGAAGATCGAGCGCTACCTGGAGAGCCGACGGGGCATCCTGCTGCTGGCGGTCGTCCTCTACATCGTGCCATCGCCGATCTTCATCGGCGGGATCAAGTCGATCGTCGACACGCACGCTGCGACCGGAACCCAGCTCGGCTACTTGGCTCTGATGCTGATCGTAATGCTGTGGCTGATCGAGCTTCCGATCCTGCTGCTGATCGCGTTCCGGGAGCGAACCGTCAGCGCGCTGGAGCGCGTCAACGCCTGGTTTGGAGCGAACTGGCGCCGCCTGGCGGTGCTTGTTGCGGCGGTGCTCGGCGTCTACCTGCTGATTGTCGGCCTCGTAGAAGTGGTCGGCTGAGCGCGCCGTGTCCCATCGCTTCATCCCCACCGGGTGATTTGCGCTCATCCCAGTCGCTCCTAGCGTCGTCTGACCGCACTAGGCCCAGAGACCGATGAACGCGAAAGCGAGGACACGAGATGGCGACCCTGACGGTTTGGAAGTTTCCCGACGAGAACGGCGCCGAGGAGGCGGTAGGCGCGCTCGAGCAGCTGCAGCGTCAGGAGCTGATCAAGGTGCACGATGCGGCCGTCGTCAGCTGGCCGCCCGAGAAGAAGAAGCCGCGCACGCGGCAGCTGCACAACCTCACGGGAGCCGGGGCGCTGGGCGGAGCGTTCTGGGGGCTGCTCTTCGGCTTGATCTTCTTCATACCGATTTTCGGCTTGGCGATCGGCGCGGCTGCGGGCGCGATCGGCGGTGCGCTTACCGACGTTGGCATCGACGATGACTTCATCAAGCGAGTTCGCGCGCAGGTGACCCCCGGCACCTCGGCGCTGTTTGCGCTCACCTCCGATGCGGTGATGGACAGGGTGCAGGGCGTGTTCGCCGGCGCCAAAGCGGAGCTGCTGGAGACAAATCTCTCCAAGGAGGACGAGGACAAGCTGCGCGAGGTGTTCGCGGAGGATTAGCGTGAGCCCAAGGAACCTGGAGCAGCGGCCTGTGGCTGTTCGTGCCTACGAGATCCGCATCAAGGGGCAGGTGAGCGTGCAGGTGATGAGCTCCTTCGAGGGCATGGACGGGACCGTGCAGGCCAGGGAGACGGTCCTGCGCGGTCCGGTGCTCGATCAGGCCGCACTCCACGGCCTGCTCGATCGCATCCAGGCGCTCGGTCTGGAGCTGGTCGAGGTCAGGCAGCTGTGAGCGGCGAGGAGCCGAATGTGCCGAGATCTGGTAGCTGCTATGGTGGCCGCGTCCGGTTGGGCAGTCTGCCCAACGCCGAAGTGCCAGCGCTCGTAGCCTTTGCTTAGCAATCCTCACGTTCGCAGCACTATCAAAACCAAGGAAAGCAAATGGCTACTGGAACCGTAAAGTGGTTTAGCGACGACAAGGGTTTTGGGTTCATCACCCCCGACGACCAGTCGAAGGACCTGTTCGTTCATCACACCGCCATCGTAGGCGAGGGCTATCGCTCGCTCGCCGAGGGCGCAAAGGTCTCATACGACGCCGAGCAGGGCGACAAGGGCCCCAAGGCCGCGAACGTCAAAGTCTTGTAGGTCGTCGGTCGGCCGCAGAGGCTCAGGCCTCGTGGCTGGCTGAGAAACGCGAAGTAGGTTGAGCGCTGGCGCTGGCGGGCAGAGAACGATCGGCCTGCCAGCCGCCAACTCACCGCTCCCTGAGCACCACGCGTCGCACGCTCGCGTATCCCCGAGCGTCCGCTATTTTTTCGTCGACGGTCTGTGGCCCTTGAGCTCGACGCTGCCCGTTGTGGTGTTGGACGTCGAGCCGGAGAGGTATGTTGCGCTGCCGGTGGTATCCAGCTTGTAGTGGCCGGCCTTCAGCAGCTTCAGGCCTTTGCCGCTCAGCTTCAGCGCGACCTTGTCGGCGCCGATTGCCAGCGAGTGCAAAGAGGCGACGCCGATCGTCTTTACGACCGTGATCGTTTTCGCTTTTTTGCCTTTGCCCGTCTTCTTGAGATGGACGAGCAGCTTGAGGGAGCCAGTGCACTTGGCTCCGGCGCAATCCACGACGACGGATAGGGCGCCTTTGCTGTTGACGTGATCGGTCTGTTTGGGGATCGTGAGCGACGATGACCCGGGCCCGATGAGGTTGGCGACCTCCAAGCCCCCTCCGTCATTGAACGTGAGCCAGCCCTGGCCGTTGGCCGCCACGGCGAGGCGGGGAATGCCCGTATAGCCCGAGCCGATCTTCGCGATGTCACGTTCGCCGTGGAAGGTCTTGCCTGCGTCGCTGGATTCCCACAAGCGCATCACATATTCTTCGCCGTCGACCACGGGCGCGACCACGTACAGCGTCCCGGTTTCCGGGTTCTCGTAGATGTCGCCCGAGTTGAACAGCGTGCCCGCGCTTGTGGGGATCTTTGCGATCATCACCGGCGCTTCGAAGGTGTGGCTGGCTTCGTTGAACTTGCGCACGTCGACTGCCGAGGGCTGAGCTTCGGTCGATTCTCCCGGGGCGATATCGGTGGAGAGCATGAACAGCCCGGCGGGACCACCGGCCAGGCGCGGCACATACCCGTCGCCGACCTTGAATGGCCCTTCCCATCCCTTTTCTTCGCCGTCGACATTGCCCCCCTTGGCGTAGTAGCGGTAGAAGAAGACTTCGGGGGCTGGAGAGGAGAGGTTGTAGTACGCCTCGACTTCGGGGTGGATCTGCTTCTTGGTGAAGGAGTCTTCGATCGTGCCGTGGACGTAGCCGAGCGTTGAGCTGGCCACGCCACCTGTGCCCGGGTTTTCAAAGGTGAAGGAGGTCATTCCCGAGGTGATCTCGTTGGCCGTGAAGCCGAATCCAAGCCCTGGATTGTTGAAAGCCATCCCAAAGTAGTCTTCGGTTGGGCTGGCGCTTGCGGGAGTATTTGGGTCAAGCAGTACGTCACCGACGTTCGTCTTGTCCGGCGAGGCCGAGTGGACGCGGTTGGCCGCGGAGAATTTTTCACCGCCGTCGGTCGAGGTCCAGATCAACGTGTCTTCGTCTTTTATGTAGCGGGGTCCGACGACGTAGACCACGTTGGGGCTCGATCCGAGCACCGCGAATGGCTGGATGATTTCTTCGTTGGCGCCAGCTGGCAATGGGAGCGTGATCGGCGCTGTGCAGGCGCCGCCGCGCGGGATCTTGCAGAACAGCACGACTTCGGGTTCAGATGAGTGGGCGGCAGGCTGAACCCAGGCTGAGTAGCCGGTTCCGTTGGCTTCGGTGACAATGTCGTTCGTCGTGGCATGGGAGCCAAGAGTGAATAGGTTCGTGGCTTGGGCCGTCACGGGCAGCAGAGCCATAAAGGACAAGCTGAGAAGTCCGGCGAGGAGCCGGGGCAGGACCGCTCTGGGCAAAGAGTCGCTCCGGTGTGCGTTGCGCGGCATGCTGCCCCCGATCTGTTGACGGCGTCTGACGAGGCTGATCTCGAGCGGGCCGAGTGTACCAGCATCCAAGGCTTGCTTTTTGGCCTGATTTCCGCCCGGGCGCCATATCGAGCTTCCGGTGGCATGCATTGTGTACATCGAGGCCGTCCCAGGTTGAGCGCCTGCTCGTTGCGTGTTCAGGCCAGTGGTGAGGTGGATATGACCAGTGGTGTGGTGTTGGGGTAGAGGGTTGCAATGAGATTGCTGAGGGCTTGGAAGTCGTGGCGGTTCTCGGTTGCGATATGGCGGCCGTGAGTCCAGGCGCACGCGGCGATCTGGATGTCGAGGATCCATCCTGCACGCTGCTCTGGCTTTGTGCCTCTGCGGCGCAGGCCAGTCGGCGGCGTGGGCTGGACTGCGCGCAGGCGGCCGGCGAGGATCGCCGCAGAGCGGTCGAGTGAGAGGATCTCGACAAGATCGCTTGCGATCGCGCCTGTGAACCATCGAAGTGCTGCCGCCATCTCGGACTTGCGTGTTGCTGTTGCCTGCAGGCCCCGCACGGTCTCCATGACGGTGGGCGCGGTGATCGCCACCGGCTCGCCTGCGCTTGCGCGATCAAGCAGAACTTGCTCCAGCGGCCCGCCCGGATAGATCCGGGAGACGAGGGTGGTGTCCCACGCGTCCGTCAAGGATCGCGTCGACCCGCGAGCATCGCCTCATGGAGTTGCTCTGGCGAGGGCAGCGCAAGCGCATCGCTCAAGCCGGCCTGCTCGACCGCGGCGCGACGCTCGGAGGCCACCGCCACTATCCGCGCACGTCGCTGTCGCGCCGAGACACCATCCTCCGCGAGGCGCACTATCGCGTCGTTGACTGTGGTGCCCAGTTCTTGCGCCAAGCGGCCTGCTGCCTCCATCATCGCGTCAGGCACGGTGAGCGTTGTCCTGTGGCCCGCACGGTGCGGGGCTCTTCTACGCGATTCCACGTAGCTCATCATAGCGCATCAAAGGTCCCGCCGAAACCAGCGATCGCCACACGCTCGGATCTCGCGGTGAGCGCTGACACCGCATAGGACGGACCAGGGCACGGCGTCGAGCTGCACCAAATTCGCTGAGGTTTTCGAGCGCCTGGTTAGGGACGAACGCTCGATCTGCTGCCTAGGGATGGGCCAAGCGCAGCCTCGCATCGGTGCTCGCCTAGTATGAGCGCGGTGGCGATCTTCGAGAACCTCAGCGCGCTGGACGGCGCATCGCTGGATGAGAGTGCACTGCGGGGCCGCACGGTGTTGGTGGTCAACGTCGCTTCGCGCTGCGGGTTGACCTCGCAGTACACGGGGCTGGAGCGCCTGCAGGAGCGCTACGGCGAGCGCGGCTTCACGGTGCTGGGCGTGCCCTGTAACCAGTTCGGCCAGCAGGAGCCCGGGAGCGCGGAGGAGATCCAGACGTTCTGTTCGACCACCTACGGCGTCAGCTTCCCGATGACCGAGAAGCTCGACGTGAACGGCCCTGGGCGCCATCCGCTTTACAGCACGCTGATCGCTACGACCGACGAAGCCGGCGAGGCAGGCGACGTGCAGTGGAACTTCGAGAAGTTCCTCGTCTCTGCAGACGGTCGCGCGGTCGCGCGCTTTCGCCCGACAGTCGAGCCCGAGTCACAGGAGCTGACGGCAGCCATTGAGTCGGAGCTCGCCTCCTGATGTCCAGCACCCCCGCACTCAGCGTCCCCTCGGCGGGCGCCCCGTTGCACACCACCACGATCGAGCGGCGAGACCTAGGCGAGCACGACGTGCTGATCGACATCAAGTTCTGCGGCATCTGCCACAGCGACATTCACCAGGTCAAGGACGAGTGGGGTGGGTCGATCTTCCCGATGGTCCCCGGTCACGAGATCGCAGGCGTCGTGGCAGCGGTGGGCAGTGCCGTGAGCAGGGTTTCCATCGGCGAGCGCGTGGGCGTCGGCTGCCTAGTCGACTCCTGCGGGCAGTGCGAGTACTGCCAGGCGGGCGAGGAGCAGTTCTGCACGAAGGGGGCCGTGCCGACCTACAACGGTCGCGAGTACGACGGCGCGCCGACGTTCGGCGGCTATAGCC
The DNA here is from genome assembly GCA_036008645.1 of Solirubrobacteraceae bacterium. Taxonomy (GTDB): domain Bacteria; phylum Actinomycetota; class Thermoleophilia; order Solirubrobacterales; family Solirubrobacteraceae; genus Palsa-744. The sequence continues at coordinate 200,427 of DASYNI010000002.1, read as the reverse complement.
AGCAGGTCGTCGTCGAGGACGGCTTCGTCGTCAAGATTCCCGATGGCCTCGAGCTCAAGGACGCGGCGCCGCTGCTGTGCGCTGGCATTACGACGTACTCGCCGCTGAAGCGCTGGCGCGCCGGCCCCGGCATGAAAGTCGCGATCGTCGGCATGGGCGGGCTCGGCCACGTCGCCGTGAAGATCGCCGCGGCGATGGGCGCCGAGGTGACCGTGCTGAGCCAGACGCTGAGCAAGCAGGAGGACGGGCTTCGCTTTGGCGCCAAGCACTACTACGCGACGTCGCAGCGTGACACGTTCAAGCAGCTCAAGAACAGCTTCGACCTGATCCTCAATACCGTCTCGGTGAACCTCGACCTCGATCGCTACCTGTCGTTGCTGCGTGTCGACGGCACGCTGGTCAGCGTCGGCGCACCGTCGCAGCCCGACAGCGTTCGCGCCTTCTCGCTGATTAGCGGACGGCGCAGCATGGCTGGATCGCCGATCGGCGGATTGCCGGAGACGCAGGAGATGCTCGACTTCTGCGCTGCGCACGGCGTCGTTCCTGAGATCGAGCTGATCGAGGCCGGCGAGGTCGGTTCGGCCTATGACCGTGTCGAGCGCTCGGATGTGCGCTACCGCTTCGTGATCGATGTCGCGACTATTTGATCGGCCGTGACAGTGTGCAACTAAGTGGTATGGAGCCAGCCGAAGTCAACGCGAACCGCTGTGTGCGGCGCTTCGGCGGTCACATGTCGCTTGATGGAGCCAGGTAGAGGCCAGCGAGGCGCTGGGTGCGTGCTCGAAAGCACGGGCTCCGCGGAGGGCCTCAGAACCCGGGTGGCGGCTGGAAATACTGGGTGATGAGCCGCTGGCCGTGCTCAAGCGGCGGCGCGGGCAACGCGTGCACCGGAGCGTCGCGGGGATGCAGGAGAACGAGACCTCTGAGGCCTCTTCTGATCAGTCGGGTGACGAGTGCCAGGCCGTCGGGCTCGAGGTGGCGCGTATCGGTCGCCGTGTCCTCGGCGCTCGGCTGGGTAGATGCGTAGACGATCCCATGCTCGGCGATCGCCATCCGCAGTAGTGCGGTGGCGATTCCGCGGCGGCGGTAGGGCGGCTCGGTCTCGATGTTGTTGATCCAGTAGGTCTCGGATGCCTCGTCCCAGTACAGCGTGAGACTGCCGGCCTCGTTGCCGAGCCAGGTGGCGCTGTATTCGCTCTCGTTGTCGCGGCGGAGCGTCGGCTCTGAGGGAGCATCATCATCCTCCTCCATCATTCGCGCCAGGATGGGGCGGCGAGCCGAGAGCCAACGAGTCAGCGCTGCGTTCCCCGCCCTGGAGCCAAGAGCGCGGGGGTCGGCCACATCGGGGCTGCGGTCAGCGTGCCGCGGCGCGGGCATCCGACCGTGGGCGGGACGCGCTGTGCGTTCTCGCATCACGGGAGGATGAGTAGAGCCCACCTCAGCTGCTCCTCGGGCGCACGATTCTGCGCAGCTCGGGCAGTGTTAGGGGCTCGCCATGGCGGCTGTGGACGATCCGATGACACGGTGCGCACAGGATCAGGAAGTCACGCCGTGGGTCAAGGCGCCGACGCCCTTCTCCAAGTCGAGCGTAAGGGACGACATGGTGGGCATCGACGCATCGCTGGCCAATCTCGCCGTACATGGCCACGTAGTCTCGCTCACAGCCTTGGCACAGGTAACCCTGCTCGCGCTTAGCTGCCTTTGCGGCTTGCGTGTTGCGGCCCTCAAATTGCCTGTGCCAGCGGAGGCGGCGCTCCTCCTCGTGATCGGCTGGTGGCCCTTCCGCTCGCTCGTCGCCGTCAGTCATCTGGTCGATTTGTTCGGTCAAGCGCGAGTAGAGAGCGAGCATCTGGTGGAGGTCCTCCGCGAGCTGCGCATCATCTGGGATGCTCGCGATCTCGTACGTAATGGCGGCGATATTTCCGGCTTCGTACCCAGGTGTCAATGGTGGCCGGCCTCTTCCGAGGTCGACCGGTCCCAGGTGAAGGCCGTCGCGCTTGGTTAGGCCTAGGAGCGATGCATACTCCTGGGCTCTGGCTTCGAGTACCGCCTTGTACCTACTACGTTCAGCGTTGAATACCGTGGTGGTCCCTTGATTGAGGGAGAGGTGGACCGCGGTGCCGTCGGCTCTGAACAGGTAGACGATGTAATGTCCGCGCGTCGCGCTGTCAGTGACACTCAGGTCGAATACGCCCACCCAGGGAGTCCCTGCCCAGTTACCCGCTCCGGCGCTCCCATGTGTCTTGTAGGTGGTCTCGTTGCCTACGGCGAGTGCGACCTCGTCGCGTAGAGACCCAGTAAAGAGATCAAAAAGCGGCTCGCCTTTGCGCGCGGTAGGTGTCTGTCGTGGCAGAGGTACCAATGCAAGCGCCTCAGCGATTTCGGAGCGCATGGCGCCTGTGCTCCGGAGGCGAAGGCGCGCCGGTTTGACGAGAGCTACGACGCTTGGATCTGTCGCCAGGAGCGCACCGACAAATGATGTGCGGCGATGGCCCAGCGTCTTAGGGTCCAGGCGTAGCTGTCCGTCTCGTGAGAGCTGGTCAGCCGCCTGCTGGATGAGGCCTAGTGCGACGGGCGCACCGCCCGGATCGACTGTTGCTTGCGTCTCTACAAGGACGGAATTGCCCGTGACACCCAGAACCTTGTTGGGCAAGCTCTTATCTACCGTGTAGAGCGTCTTGCCGACGGCGGCTCGTGCGAGCAGTTCGGCATCAAGTCGTCGTGTACTCATTGCTCTTCCTGACTGCGTGAGTTTACGCCGCCGGCTTGCGGTTGCGCTCAGCCCTACCGCGCCGTGTGTCGCCGTCCGATCCCCTGCGGCAGCAGCCCGAGTGTGCGGGCTCGCGCAACGGCGTCTGCCCGATTTGTGGCGTCGAGCTTGCGGTAGATGTTGCGCAGGTGCGTCTTGACGGTGTTGAGCGAGACGAAGCTCTCCGCGCCGATCTCGGCGTTTGAGAGCATCGTGGGTAGGTAGCGCAGGATCTTCATCTCGCGCTCGGTGAGAGGTGTGGCAAGGGTGCCCGGCTCGCCGGCAGCACCGGACCGCTGCGCCATGGCATCCAGCAGGACCTCCAACAGCGCGGGATGCTCAGTACCGAGCTGAGCTTGACGTTCGAGGAGCCCTTGCAGCGCGCCGCCTCGCATCAGGAACGGGCCACAGACCTGATCCTCTTCGGCAAGCTCTAGTGCGTGCTCCAGCGCTTGCGCTGCTGCGTCAGGTTCGCTGTCGGCCTGTGAGGCCATGGCCAGTAGCAATCGGGCGTCGATTTGAGCCGCGACGCTCGGTTGCAAACTGGGCGACTCGCCGGGGGATTGATCTCGCATCTCGGCAAGGAGGCGGCGGGCGAGGTCAGGCTGCCCGTCGCGCAGCGCCGCTTCGGCGCGCCGCACCTGGAGGGCAGCGTTTTCAACGGGATCTGAGCGCAACGCGGCGAGCAGGCTGCGGGGTGCGTTCACTTCGCCGGCTGCAAGCAGCGCACGCGCTTGCGTGTTCTCCAGGCTCGCGATCAGGAATCCAGGAGCAGACGCCTGGTTTCTCAGCGCTGCGCTGAGGGCATCGAGCGTCACGATGGCCGCGCGTGCCGAACGGGGGCCGCCAGCCGCCAGTGCGGCGGCCTGGAGCACGCGGCAGGCCAGTCGCACGCTTGCCGGCGCCGCCTGGGCGGCGCTTACGGCTCTGCCGGCCAGCCCCTCGGCGCGCTCGATCTCGCCGCGCCAGTAGGCCACATTGCCGGCCACCAGATAGGCGCAGGCTGCTGCCGGGCTTGCATCCAAGCCGCAGCGCTCGGCCAGCGCGAGCGCCTCCAGCGCCATGCGATCGGCCTGCGAAAGGTTGCCGCCGAGCAGGCCGGCGAGCGCCAGCTGCGCCTGGCAGTCCAGCTCCAGGTGCGCGCACCCGCACGCGCGTGCCATCCCGAGCGACTCTTGCAAGCTCGCCTCGGCCAGGTCGAGATCTTCGCTCCACAACAGCGTGGCCCCGAGGTTTGCCTGCGCAAAGCTGCGCAGGCGCAGCCCGACCGGCTCTTCGGGCATTCCCGAGAGCGTTGTGAGCTCATCGGCGAAGCGCCGCGCCTGCCCTGCATCCAGCTGCAGCCGAGCCTGCATCAGAGCTACCGCGGCGAAGGAGAGCGCCAGTCGCGTGTCCGCCTGCAGGCTGGCGGCCGACTGCGCCAGCGAGAGGTATCTCTCGGCGCTCTGCATGTCGCCGTCCTCCAGGCGACTGCCGGCGAACGCGACTGCCAGCCGTGGATTGGCTGCGACTACCTCGGCCGGCAGCTTCGAGATCTGCGCCCGCATCGAGAGCGAGGCGCCGCTGATGAATAGCTCCAGCCAGTGCTCCTCGATCAGGCTGCCGGCCTGCTCCCAGCTCTCGCCCGCAAGCGCGTGTCGGATCGCGGATCGGACATGGCCATGTTCCGCGTACCACCGCGCCGCGCGACGATGCAGCAGCGGTACCTCTTCGGGATGGGAATGACGGAGGTGCGCACGCAGCAGCTCCCGAAAGAGCGGGTGGTAGCGGTACCAGAGGCCGTCGGCCGCCGTTGGTTGCACGGGCGCGCCTGAGCGTTCCAGCGCAGCCAGCGTGCTCGCGCTGCCCTCAATGCACGTGAGCGCATCGCCGAGGTCGGGGCAGAGCGAGTCCACCAGGCTGGTCCGCAACATGAACGCGCGCCGCTCGGTGGTAGCGTGTGCCAGCACCTCTGCGACGAGATAGTCGGCCACCGCCCGCTCGGTGCCTGCCAGTTCCGCCACGAACCTGTGCGGCTCGCGGTGGCTCTGCGCCGATAGGCCCGCGAGCCGCAGTGCTGCAGCCCACCCCTCGGTACGCCGCCAGAGCGTGTCCACATCGGCATCGCAGAGGCTGAGGTCCATCTGGCGATACAGCTCGCCGGCCTCGTCGCGGTCGAAGGCAAGGTCTGCCGCGCGCAGCTCGCTCAGCGCGCCGCTCACGCGCAGCCGCTCGATCGGGATCGGAGGGTCGGCGCGGCTGGAGAGCAGTAGATGACACTGGCGCGGCGCGTGCCGCACGAGGAAGTCGAGCATGCCGATCGCCTGAGGGCTGATGAGTTCGTGGACGTCGTCGAATGCGATCAGGAAGGGGCTGCGCAGCTTGGTGAGCCCGTTGACGAGCATCGCCATGAATACGTCGGCACGGGCTCCGTGCGGCGGCGCCAGACGATCGAGCGCGCTGCCGCGCCGGATCACGCCCGCGGTACGCAGCGCGCTCAGGAGGTCTGCGGCCAGGCGGCTGGCGTCGTTGTCGTCCTCGTCGAGTGAAAGCCATGCGGGTGGCCCAGACGCTCGACGGGTCTGTAGCCATGAGGCGAGCAGGATCGTCTTGCCTGCGCCGGGCGGTGCGCAGAGCAGCACGAGCGGCCCACGCGATCCGGCGTCGAGCCTGTCGAGCAGGCGCTTGCGGACGATCAGGTACGACGGTGTCGGCGGCGTTACCAGCTTGGTGGCAATCGTCGGCGCTTGGTCGGCATTGCGGGAGTAGTGCGTCCCGTCGGATGTCCGGAGCTCGCCTTGCATCACCAGTGCGCCGGGGCGCAGCCTTTCATGGAAAGGCTGAGGGGATTGCATATGCGCCCTCCGACAGCTTCATGGCGAGGCGGCTTGCAGCCTTCCGGGCGAACTACGGAAGTCGATCGTGGGTGTGCCCTGAACTTCGATGGCCGAGGTGGGAGTGCAGCTCAAACGCGCTGCGGCGGCCTGAGCAACGTGCTGGCACGGCTAGCGGGATTCGCGTCGAGACGCTCCAGTGTCACGGCTCCCGCCGCGGCGCTGGCCGCGAGCACGAAGCCACCGCCGACCAGCCAACCTAGGATCGCAAACGCGATGCCGATCGTGCCGAAGCTGCGCGCTGAGGCGGTCAGCGAGTGGGGCAGATATACCAATGAGGCAATGGCGAGCCCCGTCATCCCGACCGCAGTGAAAAGCGCTCCCGGAAGCAGCCGTCTGCCGCTCATGCGCTTGCCCAACAGGATGTAAGGGGTTGCCAGCCAGGCGAGTGCCCCCAGCAGCAGCGAGCCGACAATCTTCCAGACTAGCCCGTCGGATAGGGAGGCGATCACCGGCCGCAGCGTCAGGTAGGCGGGGATCAGCGCGATCCACAGCAGATGCCAAGGCGTGCCGCGCATGCCCATCGCGGGCAGCCTGTAGGCGGTCTCGTACATCCGCTGCAGCGCGCGAGCGAAGGACAGAGCAGAGGCGATCAGCAGCAGGAAGCCAAACACCGACACGCCCTCGGCGACTGTCTTTGGCGGGGCGATCGCCTGGTGCACCGTTTCAGCCGCCGCGCCGGAGAGTTTCAGCTCGTTGACCAGCCGGTCGGCGAAGCTATGCGCGTCGGCCAGCGGCACGACTGCGCTGTAGACGATCAGCAGGGGAATCAAAGTCGTGAACGCCTGCGCGCCGATGCCGACGCTGCGATCCACGAACTGCATGCCCGCCAGACGCTCAAGCCAGGCGGCCAGCGGCTTGCCGGGAGCCAGCAGCAGCTGCATCGGCCGGGATATCCGCTGCCGGATCCCGGGATGCGGCGCGCCCGCCATGATCCTGCGTCAGAGGCCCGTCTGCACGTGAATGCGGCCGGACTTCGCCGCCTGGGAGAGCGCTTCGTAGTCGCGCTGGTTCTGCTCTGAGTACGCCTGCGAGAACTCGACGATGGCCTTGTCGAAGCTCGTGCCGCTACCGAGGTAGGCGGCAATCGCGATCCGGTCGCCGCTTCTTGCGTGAGCGCGCGCGAGCGTCCAGCCGCACAGGCGGCCGTAGGCGGTCATTCCCTCCGGCACCATCTGCTCGATTTCGGCGGAGCCCTTCCAATCGCGCAGCTGGCGCACGTAGAAGTCGCGTCGCTTGCCGTCCATACCGGCGGGGATTCGCAGCCAGCCCAGAAAGATGTCGCTGCTGGCCTGCATCAGCCGCTGCCCGACCACCACCCGCTCGCCGTGGTTTGAGAACGTGCTGCGGCTCAGAAACGCGTCCAGCACCGAGGCATCCGCCTCCTTGATCTGCAGGAAGAGGGGATCCTCCTGGTCGCGGCCGAACATCAGCCCGATCCAACAGCGGGTGCCGACGCTGCCGACGCCTACCACCTTGCGCGCGAAGTCGACCAGGTGGAACTGCTCCAGCAGCACGCGCCGGTCATAGGCGAGCGAGTCGTGGTAGATGACAAGCCACGAGCGCAGCTGCTCGAAGATCTCGTCGCGACTTGCGCCTTCGGCTTCGGCTAGCGCGCTGATCGGCACGATCAGCGGCGGCTGGGGCACGATCCGCACCTGCCCGTCCACCCGCTCGGTCAGCTTCGAGAAGGCCTGCATGCTGTCGCGCGTGCGCGCCTTGGCAAGACCCTTCTCCGTGCGTTTGACCATCTTCGGCTTGAACTGACCCGCGACGTCCGCGAGCAGCGATTCGATGTCGAGGTACGCATACCAGACCTCGAGGTTGCTCATGCCAGCGAACTGCGTGATCGCGTTGCGGTATCCCTCGACGGTGGCCAGCACGATCTGCTCCTGCACGCTGACCGCGAACCCGCGATCCTGAGCGGCGATCGTCATGCTGGCCGCTAGCCGCTTGACGTCCCACTCCCACGGGCCCGGATGGGTCTCGTCGAAGTCGTTGATGTCAAAGATGAGCTTGCGCTCGGGAGACGCGAAGACGCCGAAGTTGGAGAGATGGGCGTCCCCGCAGCACTGCACCGTCAGCTCCGAGCGCGGCGTGCCCGCGAGGTCGCTGGCCATGATCAGGGCCGCACCGCGGTAGAAGGTGAAAGGCGAGACCAGCATCCGCCCGTAGCGGATCGGCACGAGATCCTGCACCCGGCTCTTTGCCTGGCCTTCCAGCTGCTTGACCGGATCGGGCCGGTTGGCCGCCGGCTCGAAGGTGGCGTGGCTGGAACGCGGCGTCTTTGCCCTTGCGTCCTTGCCGATCCGGACGCGCTCCGCCGGCGTAAGGCGTGCAGTCCTGCTCGTCGTCTGTTGCAAAGTTGGCATCGGTCAGCTCCCGCTCGCGCTCGCTTGCCTCATGCAACCAGCTGCAGCTCATGGGCGCCAGCGGGGTTTGCCTCATCGGACGGCGCGGCTTTACACTGAGGCGGAGGTGTCCGCCGCGGGCAGCGCCAGCGTCAGCACTACGGTCTCCCGCCCGCGGGTGGGGTTGATCTTCTCCGGCCTGATGTTGGTCGTGCTGCTGGCGGCGCTTGACCAGACGATCGTCGCCACCGCGCTGCCGACGATCGTCGGCGACCTCGGTGGCCTAACCAAGCTCTCCTGGGTGACGAGCGCCTTCCTGCTCGCGCAGACGGCCGTTACGCCGCTCTACGGTAAGTTCGGCGACCTTTTTGGCCGCAAGCGCGTGCTCCAGAGCGCGGTGCTGCTGTTCCTTGTCGGCTCGGCGCTGTGCGGGCAGGCCGGAAGCATGACCGAGCTGATCGCTTTCCGCGCCGTCCAGGGACTCGGTGCAGGCGGGCTGATCGTGCTCACGCAGGCCGTGATCGGCGATGTCGTGCCGCCGCGGCAGCGCGGCCGCTACCAGGGCCTCTTCGGCGCCGTCTTCGGGGTTGCGAGCGTCGCCGGGCCGCTGCTTGGAGGCGTGATCGTGCAAGCCGTCTCCTGGCGTTGGATCTTCTACGTCAACATCCCGGTTGGTCTGGTCGCGCTGGGCGTGCTCGCAGCGACGCTTCCTGCCACCGCGCCCCGGGGGCGTCCCTCGATCGACTATCTCGGTGCGGGCCTTTTGGCGAGCGGGCTGAGCGCGCTCGTGTTGGTCACGAGCCTCGGCGGCACGACCTGGGCGTGGTCCTCGCCGGAGGTGTTCCTGGTTGGCCTGCTCGCGGTGGCACTGATCGTGGGCTTCTTGTTCGCCGAGAGCCGTGCGCGGGAGCCGGTGCTGCCGATCCCCCTGCTGCGCGACCGCGTCTTCGCTGTGGCGGGCGGGCTCTCGCTGATCGTGGGCTTCGCGCTGTTCGGCGCCGTCACCTTCCTGCCGCTCTACTTCCAGACGGTCGATCTGGCTTCGCCGACGGCTGCGGGCCTCAAGCTCGTGCCGATGATGCTCGGGCTGCTGATCATGTCGATCGCCTCGGGACAGCTGATCTCGCGCTATGGCCGCTACAAGGTCTTCCCGATCCTCGGCACGCTTTTCATGTCGATCGGCCTGTTGCTGCTTTCACGTCTTGATGTGAGCACCAGCTCTACCACCAGCGCCGCCTACCTGTTCGTGTTCGGCCTGGGCCTGGGTTCGGTGATGCAGGTGCTCGTGCTCGCGGTCCAGAACGCGGTGGACTACAAGGTTCTCGGCACCGCGACCTCGGGCGTGACGATGCTGCGTGGGATTGGCGGCGCGCTCGGGACAGCGGTATTTGGGACCTTGTTCTCCACGCGACTGGCCAGCGAGTTGCGCGGGGCTCTGCCTGGGACGCTCGGCGTCCAGGTCAGCCACGGTGCGCGGTTGACCGGCGCCGACGTGGCGCGGCTGCCGCCCGCGGCACGCAGCGCCTACCAGCACGCATACGTGCACTCGCTGAGCCCCGTCTTCCTGATGGCCGCGATCGTCGCCGCTTTCGGGTTCCTGCTCAGCTGGTTTCTGCAAGAGCGCGCACTGCGGGAGGCGCCCGCAACCAGCACGGGCCTGGAGGACAGCCTGGCGGCGCCCCGCTCACCCGACTCGCTGGCCGAGATCGAGCGCTCGCTGACCCGCGTCACGACGCCCCAGGAGCGAGAGCGCTTCAGGGAGCAGGTGGCGGAGCGCGCCGGGGTGAGGCTCAGCTCGGGCGCCACGTGGGCTCTGGTTCATATCCAGGAGCACGGCTTCCCGGGCGCTCAGAGTATCGCCGAACGCGAAGGTGTCAGCGCGGAGCGGGTCGCGGAAGTGGTCGCGGAGCTCGCCGAGCGCGGCCTGGTCATGGGCGAGGACGGGGCGCGGGCACTCACGCCGGCCGGGGTGGAGCACACGCGGCGTCTGCTGAGCGCAAGGTGTGACCTGCTATCCGAGGCGCTCGCGGACGGGAGCGCGCAGCACGCCCCCGAGGTTGCCGCGCTGCTGCTGCGCCTTTCGCGCGAGCTCTGCGGCGAGCCGCCTGTGACTGCTGAGGCACCTCGTGAGGAGGTAGCGGTCGGATGAGCGTGCTCGAGCCTGACCAGCTGCCGGCAGGGATCCTCATCGGGCATTGGAGCGATCCCGTTGGGCGTACCGGCTGCACGGTCGTGCTTGCCCCCGAGGGGGCGGTTGGCGGCGTGGACGTCCGCGGCGCGGCGCCGGGGACGCTCGGGACCGACACGCTGCGCCCGGGGACGCTCATTCAACAGGTCCATGGAGTGCTGCTGACGGGCGGTAGCGCCTTCGGCCTCGCTGCCGCCGGCGGGGTGATGCGCTACCTGGAGGAGCATGAGATCGGCTATGAGCTGGCCTCGGTGCGTGTCCCGATCGTCGCCGGGGCGGTGATCTTCGACCTGCCGAGCGGAGACCCACGCGCCCGCCCTGACGCCGAGGCGGGATATGCGGCGTGCGCCGCGGCCAGTCGCACGCCGGTGCTAGGCGGTGTGGGTGCGGGCACGGGCGCCACCGTTGCCAAGGGCGGCGATGGATCGCAGATTCGCGCGGGCGGAGTTGGGATTGCGGCGGGCCGGGCGGCGGGCGCGAGCATAGCGGCCGTAATGGTGGTCAACAGCGTGGGCGGGATTTTCGACCCGGAACGCCAGGAGTGGGTGGCACCGCTGAGCGCTTGGGATCAGGCGTCGAACCTGGTGCCGGGCGCCAACACGACGATCGGGGTGGTGGTGAGCGACGCGAAGTTGACCAAGGAACAGGCCAACCGGATCGCGACCGTTGCGCACGATGGAATTGCGAGAGCGATCCGTCCCTCGCACACGATGTACGACGGCGACACGATCTTCTGCATGGCCACCGGCGCGGTGGCGGCGCCCTATGACGCGGTGGAGGCTCTGGCTGCCGATCTCGTCGGCAGCGCGATCGTGGAGGGGGTGCGCTCGGCGAGCGCGTAGTCCGGGGTTCGCGGCGGTCCCAGCTCGAGGTTGAAGCGCACGAGCGCGATCACCAGCAGCGCCGCGCCGATGATGTGGATCTCGACGAGATCGATCTGCAGTTTCGTGAAGTACTGGACGTAGCCGACGATCCCCTGCAGAGCCATCAGCCCGAGCAACCGAAGGTGCAGCTTGCGTATTCGCTGCGGCGCGCCGGTGGCTCTGAGCACGAAGAAGGACGCCACCACCAGGCCGAACAGAAACATGCCGACCACTGCGTGCAGCTCCACTGTGGAGGAGAACTTGAAGGGGAAACGTTTGGTGTTCGGGCTGCCGGCGCGGGGTCCGCTGCCGGTTGCGACCGTTCCCAGCACGATCACCGCCGTGATTGCGGCCAGCAGCAGCTGGCCCAGCCGCCGCACGTCCACGCCGACACTCGGCTCGCCCTCCGGCGCGGGAGCCCTCTCAGGCCGGCTGTCTCCTGCGCGCCAGTGCAGGACCACCCCGTCGACCAGCAGCAGCATTGCGAGCACGAGGTGCGCGGCGACGAGCTCGGGCGCGAGCTTCAGCAGCACTGTGATTCCACCGAGTACTGCCTCTCCGACGTACCCGATCACCAGGCCGCCCGCCAGCCAGCTCAGATCGCGGCGGGGGTTGCGGCGCCGAAGCGCGGCGATCAGGGTCAGCACCACGAGCACGCCTACCGTCGTGATCACACAGCGGTTGGCGAACTCGATCAGCGCGTGGTAGGTGTCGTGCGCGGCGAGACGGTTGGAGTAGCACTTGGGCCACGTGGGGCAGCCGAGGCCCGATTCGGAGAGCCGCACCCAGCCGCCGCTGCCAATCAGCGCGACCAGCGAGATCAGCGTCAGCAGCGTGAGCAGCCTGAAACGCCGCTCTGAGACGCGCGCATCGCGGATGCGTCGCAAGGCTGGGTGGCTAACAGCAGATGCGCCCACGACCCTAGCTTGTACCACCCCTGCGCCTGGCGTGGCGCCAAGAGGGCGCCTGGGGAATCAGAGCGCGTGGCATCCATAGCGTTGAGTCGCAGAACATGCCCATGCGCCGTAAGCTGTGCCGGCTTTGCCGCTGCCGCCGTTTCCCGTGCCGCACGCTGCGGTCCGCCTCGGGCTCGGGCTCAGGTCTCGTGCACAGGGCGTTGCAGACAGGATGCTGCCTGCGGAGGCGGCGTTGTGGGATTTCATCGCCGGGATGCAGCGGACCAAGCTCGCCGGCGTGCTGGTCACCTCCGGACTGGCTGACGCGATCGGCACCGCCAGGCGCGATCCGCGCCAGCTTGCACGTGAGCTCGGCCTCTCCGAGGAGGTGACGCTGAGGGTGCTCGGCGCGGCCGCCGCCTCGCGCTTGGTATCGATCGATCGCCGCGGCCGAGTGCGCCTTGCTCGCCTGGGCGCGCCGCTGCGAAGCGATCACCGCTCCTCGATCGCGGCCTGGGCCGCCTACCAGGCCTCGAGCACCAATGCGGCCGCGCATAACGAACTCGAGGCGCAGTTGCGCGCGGGGGAGCAGCCCTCAGGGCATCGTCGTGCCTTCGGCAACTCGATTTGGGAGTACTTTGGCAATCATCCGCAGGAGGGCGCGCGCTTCGGCGAGGCGATGCGGCAGCTGACCTCGGTCGACCTGACGGCGCTGGTGCGTGCCTACCCATGGCCGCGCGATGGGGTGATCTGCGACGTTGCCGGCGGCATCGGCACGCTGCTGGCGGCGATTCTCACGCGCCGCCCGCAGGCCCGCGGCATCCTGCTCGATGCGCCGGAGGTGCTGGCCGAGGCAGAGCCGTTCCTGCGCTGCCAAGGAGTCATCGACCGCATCTCACGCCAGCCCGGGGACCTCTTCGGCGCTCTCGATGCGCGCGCGGATGTCTACGTGCTGAAGTGGATCCTGCACGACTGGAGCGACGCTGCCTGCGTTCAGATCCTGCGCAGCCTGGCCGCGAGCATGCCGCCCGGCTCGCGCGTGGTGACGATCGACCAGCACCTCGATCCGGGCCGGCCGAGCCCGATCAGCTCGATGGCCGACCTGCTCATGCTTACCGAGTGCGAGGGCGGACGCGAGCGCTCTCCATCAGCGGTACAGGAGCTGATGCGGGCGGCCGGGCTGACCCCGGGAAAGGTCCGCCACGCGGGTCTTCACATGCTTGTCGAGGGGATCGCTTAGGCAGGTTGCCTTCAGACTCGGCCGCCTGACCCTGGGTGTTTGTTCTCTTACGTGTAAGTGCCCAGCATCAGGTCGTAAGTGTCTCCTGCAGCAGGTACTATCATTGTTCGCGCCATGAGGATCACCGAGACAGCGGCTGGTACGCCGATCGTCGAGCGGACGCTCGACGAGGAAGCTGCGTACCTGGAGCGTCAGGTTCAACGCGAAATGGGCATGTCCGTCGCGATGTTCAAGCGCGCCTATTCGGCTGGCGATCTCGAAGATGGGAACGTGGCCGTCGACTATCTCGTCAGTCTGCTGCGTATCGGCCAGAACGGGCAGAGCCCTGCCGCGTAAGGTCGCGCAGGACCTCGCCGATCGTCTGAACGCAGTCCTGAATAGGACCGTCACCGACTCGCGCCTGGTGGTCGCGCCGATCGCCGGCTATCCCGATGCCTTCAAATTGACACGGCTCGTCGACGACGATGACGCGCCGCTTGAGTTGGATGGCACGACGGCGCACTTGTTCGTAGCGCAGATCGTCGTGGTACAGGACGGGCGCTGCAAGACGGAGTCCTATATCTATCGGTTGCAGGCGGACGCCTCGGCGCGCTCGTGGCTGATTCGCTGGGAATATCGGCGTAACCCGCCGAGCACGGACTATCCCTATCCGCGGGCGCATGTACATGTCAACGCGACGTTCCCCGACGGCGAGCCGCTTGGCCGCCAGCACATACCCGCCCCCCGGATGCCGCTGGAGCTCGTGATCCGGTACCTCATCAGCGACCGCGGAGTGAAGCCACGAAGCGAAGATTGGGATGCGATCCTCGAGGGGTCCGCTGCGTGCTTCGACGACCCGCAGCCAGCGGCCCGCTGATGCTCGTATCTTTGCCTTGACGGGGCCCCCGGTCAGGCAGAGGGAGTCGCTGCCTCAGCTGCCGGCTGCTCCTTGACCCAGGCCATGATCGCGCGCGAGTGCGTGAGTACGGTCCCGTCGGGCAGCTTCAGCGCCGGCAGCTTGGTCTGTCCGGTCGCGCTCTGGAGGTCATCGCGTGAGCCCTTGCGCAGGAAGGGAATCGGATTGCCCTGCGCCGCGACCACTTTCTCGTACTGGATGTTCTTGGCGTGCATCGCCTTCTGCACACGGGCGCATGGGTGCATCATGGGGCCGCGGGCGTCGCCGTGGCATACGTAGAGCGTGGGAACCTCGGGCATGCTTTTCCCCCCTTTTGAGAATGGCTGCGTCGCGCTGAGCCTACCGCCACGAGCGCACTGTGGTTATCTGTCTTGCGCAGGAGGACGCCACACTCGCTGAGGCCATGAAGTCGAATCGCTCGATACCGAATGCAGCCGTCATCCCGGTGCTGATCTATCCCGATGTCCGTGAGGCGGTCGACTGGCTCTGTGCCGCCTTCGGCTTCCGCGAGCGGCTCCAGATCGGCGAGGGCCATCGCTCGCAGCTCAGCTTTGGCGACGGGGCCCTGATCGTCGGCGACGTTCGCGGAGATCGCCGTCCGCCACGCCCGGGCGAGGCAACTCACTCGGTGCTCGTCAGAGTTGACGACGTCGACGCGCACTGCGCCCGCGCACGCCGCGCGGGCGCGAAGATCCTGATGGAGCCGACCAGCTTCGAGTACGGCGAGCGCCAGTACAACGCAGAAGACTTCGCCGGGCACCAGTGGACCTTCTCTGAGAGTCAGGCCGATATCGCTCCGGAGCAGTGGGGCGGCATCCCGCACGGGCAGTGATGGACACGGCAGATGAGATGGCCGGCTCCGGTGATGCCGGCACATACCCACGTCCCATGCTCACGGTGGACGTCGTGGTCCTCACGGCTGCGCAGACGCCCGAGGTGCTGCTGATTCAGCGCGGCAACCCTCCCTACGAGGGCCGGTGGGCGCTGCCTGGAGGCTTCGTGGAGGAAGGCGAGCAGGTGGATCAGGCCGCACCCCGCGAGCTTGCCGAGGAGACCGGTCTAACCGTTGACGGCTTGCGGCTGCTCGGCGTCTATGACACGCCGGGGCGCGACCCACGCGGCTGGACGGTCTCTGTCGTATACCTGGCTCACCTGGAGCAGCTGCAGACGGTCGCGGGTGCTGACGATGCAGCCGACGCCCGGTGGTTCGCGGCCGATGCGCTGCCGGAGCTGGCCTTCGACCACGCGCTGATCCTGGCCGACGCAATGCGCTTGGTGCGGGCGTCTTGACGGCGCTACAGGCGCATCGCAGACTTTTCACAAGCGGCGATGACGCTCGGGCATAAGGTTTGTGACGCGCGCGGCGCCGGATGGGCGCAGAGCCTTACGTGCTTGTCCGCGGGCGCCATTCTTCTGACACGATGCTGCCCCACGACCGCAACCTCGCGTTCTCGGCCGAGTTGTCTGAGATTGTGAGCCTGAGACTCCTCCATGGGCTCCGAGGGTCGGCGGCATGCCTTGGCATCGCCGTGGCATTGCTGGGCGCGCCGGCGGGCGCCGGTGCGGCGGCGCCGTTTTCCTGGGCCCGGCAGAGCGTTGGCGCCACGGCAGGGACCTCGACGATCGAGAGCATCTCATGCACGGGCTCTTCGCTCTGCGCTGCGGTGAATGGGGCCGGCAGTGTGATCGCGGGCGATCCCCGCAGCAGCGCCCCTTGGAGCAAGCAGACAGGCTCATTCGACTCGGTCTCCTGCCCTACGGTCTCGCTTTGCGTGGCTGTCGGGTCCGGTATTGAAGACCTTGCGACCGGCAGCGCCGCGGGCGGCATATTTCCGTCGGCGACCAAGATCGATTCAGCCCCGATCACCGGCGTCTCCTGCCCGACCGACTCGTTCTGCGTTGCCGTCGACGAAGCGGGGGACATGCTGAGCAGCACAAACCCGGCGGTCTCCGTCTCCTGGAGCAAACCCGAATCGATCGGCAGCGGTGTGTCGCTCACTTCGGTCTCCTGCGCAAGCGAATCGCTGTGTGTGGCGGCCGACAAGGATGGGCATCTGATCGCGAGCTCCGATCCGTCCTCGGCCATTTCCTGGAGCGTCGGCCTTGACTCCGCGAGCGCGTCCACGGGCGTCTCTTGTGCGGCGGGTCTCTGCGCCGCGATTGCGAGCGGGGGTGCGCTCGTGAGCAGCGATCCGATCTATTCCAGTCCCACATGGAGCTTCACGCCTGCCGTGGCGGGCGCCCTGACTGGAGTCTCCTGCGTCGCTTCGGGGCTGTGCGTGGCGGTCGGCTCCGGTGGTGCGCAGGCAAGCGATGATCCCGGTGGCTCCATGCCGGGCTGGAGCACGTCGACGGTGGGCGGCTCGCCGAGCTCGGTTTCATGCGTGGCTGAAGGCTTCTGCACTGTGGGCGAGACCAACGGCGAAGTGGCGGCCGGCCAGCTGCCCGCGCCCGCTGTGATCACAGGCGGCCCCTCTGGTGTCACGCGAACGAGCGCGACCATCTCGGGCAGCGTGAACTCCGAGGACGTGGCGCTTGCCTCGTGCCGCTTTGAATACGGCACCACGAGCGGCTACGGGCAGAACGTGCCGTGCGGCAGCACGCCTGGCCCGGGGAGCGCTCCGCTGGAAGTCTCCGCGGCGCTTGCGGGGCTTGCGCCGGCGAGCACTTACCACTACCGGCTGCAGGCGACCAGCGCCACCGGCGAAGGCACCGGCGCCGATGGCACCTTCACCACCGCGGCGCCGTCGACCGCCCAGCTCGCATACCCGTCTCCCTCGATCAGCGGCGTGCCCGCCGACGGCGATCGCCTTTCCTGCAACGCCAACCTCCACGGCGGGACCGCGCCCACGATCGTCTACGCCTGGTGGCGCAATGCCTCCCCGATCCCCGGGGGCAACAAACAGTTCTACAAGATCGGCCCCGAAGACGTGGGCCAGCACCTGCTCTGCGAAGTGATCGCCACTACCGAAGCCGGCAGTGCGAGCGGCCGCAGCGCGTTCGTCGCCGTTCCCGCCGAAGGCGTGCCGGCCGCGGCCGGCGAGACGACGATCGGCGTGCCGCGCATGGTGGGCAAGACGCTGAAGGTCCCGATCAGCTGCTCGCCGGCGGCCGACCCGTCCTGCAAGCTCGAACTGCGTCTCACCGCGGTGGAGACGCTGCGCGGCGGCCAGCTGCTCGCCGTGACCGCGCGTGCGCCCACTGGGCGCACCTCCGCCAAGCACTCGCGGCTCGTGACGCTGCTTTCGCGCAAGCTGAGCTTGCCCCGCGGCAGGCAGCGCACGGTCTCGGCCCAGCTCAACGCGATCGGCCGAGATCTGCTCGCCCGGACCAAAGGGCTCTCTGCGCAGCTGACCGTTGAAGGTACGGTGATCGGGGTGCTGAGCGCGACGATCGCCAAAGAGCAGGTGAGCGTCGCGGAGCCGAGCGCGAAGTCCGGCCGGCGCGCATCTGCCGGACACGTGCGTCGGGGCAGGCGCCGCAGGTGAGCCTGCGCAGGGCGATGCTCGCGCCGTTGGCGGGCGCGCTCGCGCTGCTCGGCGCTTCAGGCGCCGGCGCGCCCGCCCAGGCAGGCGCAGTTGAAACCCCAGCGCAGTCTCCGGCCGTGCTCGCGCCCACGCCCTATATGGGGTGGGATACATACCTTGCGCTCGGCCCGCGCATCAACGAGTCGATCGTGCTCACACAGGCAAGCAGGATGATCTCCGACGGCCTGCAGAAGGCGGGCTACCGATATGTGTGGCTAGACGCCGGCTGGTGGCAGGGCCAGCGCAACTCAAAAGGCGAAATCGCTGTCGACCCTGCGCAGTGGCCGCACGGGATGGAGTGGTTGGCCAGCACGCTGCATAAGGCCGGGTTCCTGGTTGGCCTCTACACCGACGCCGGCAAGGAAGGGTGCGGTGGAGTCAAACAGGGTAGTTACGGGCACTACCAGCAGGACGCAAACACCTTCGCAGCATGGGGCTTTGACGCGGTCAAGGTCGACTTCTGCGGCGGCGGTGACATGCACCTCAGCCCAGCGGAAGCCTATGGCGCCTTCCACCAGGCCCTGCTGCACAACGCAAGCCACCGCCCGATGCTGCTCTCGATCTGCGACTTCCGCGAACCGGGGCAGAGCCCCGGGGAACCGCCGTATGAAGAATCGGCCTTCACCTCCTACACCTTCGGCCCGAGCGACGGCAATAGCTGGCGCACCGACACCGATGTGGGGTTCCCGGACATTGTCAGCTTCCCAGAGGTGCTCCGGAACCTCGACGCCGATGCAGCGCACCCCGAAGCGGCCGGGCCCGGTCACTGGAACGACCCCGACTACCTGGCCCCGGACCAGGGGCTCTCCGGGGCGCAGTTCAAGACGCAGCTGAGCATGTGGGCGATGGTGGCCGCGCCGCTGATGGTCAGCGACAACCTCACCACCATCTCCCCGGCGAGCCTCAGGGCCCTGAAGAACAGCGAAGTGCTCGCGATCGACCAGGATCCAGCCGGCGTGCAGGGAAGGCTGCTGAGCACGAGCGGCGAAGGGCAGGTGTGGGTCAAGCCGCTCTATGGCGGCCAGCGCGCGGTCGCGCTGCTCAACGTCGGCTCCAAAGCGCAGCGCATCTCGACGACTGCAGCCGCGATTGGCATGCCGCCTGCCGCCGGCTATCAGCTGCGCAACCTGTGGTCGCACACCACCAGAGACGCCAGCGGCACGATCTCCGCCGAAGTACCCGGAGAATCGGTTGTGCTGCTGCGCGTGGCAGCAGTGAGCGCAAAGACGGCAAAGCTCACGCGAGCCGCGTCTCGCGGGCGGGCGCTGGCGGCCAGTGCGAGCGCGAAGGCCACCACGCACTCTCATGGCCTCTCGTTGTCGCTCAGCGTCAATCCGGATACCGCTCGGCCCGGGGCACCCGTCACGGTGTCGTTGGTCGCGCACGCCCGCAGCGTAAACGGGGCTTTTGGCGACAGCGTGAGTTTCGGCGACGGGACCTCCACACCGCCGGTAGCGCTGCCGCAGTACTGCCTTGGCGGCAATGCTCCGGCCGGGAGCCGCACCTGGCACTACACGCACCGCTACCGCAAGCACGGCACCTACAAGATCTCTGCCAGCGCGTACGTCAACTGCAGTGGCGAGCACGCGACCGTCTCACTCACCGTGCACGTCGAGTAGCCCGCGGGCGTCGACGAAGATGCGGCGCTTCCCGGATGTCGAGCCTGTCGTGTAGGCGTACCGTCGGTCGCTCCGTCTTCAATACGAGGAAGGGGCTCAGCATGGGTGCACTTGAGAACAAGCAGACAGCGCAGGAGGCCTACGCGGCGTTCGTCCGTGGCGACGCGGAGGGCGCAATGCGCAACATCGACGAGTCGATCGTGTGGACCGCGCGTGGCGAGAACGCGCTCACGGGAACCTACAAAGGCAAGCAGGCGGTGGGGGAACTGTGGGCCAAGCTAGTCGGCAAGGGCTTTCGCACGGAGCCGCACCACTTCATGGCCGACGGCGATGTCGTCGTGGTGCTCACAACCGCGTCCTTCGACGGCGAGAGCACTGACAGCGCCGATGTGCTGACCTACAACGAGCAGGGGCAGCTGATCAAGTTCGACACGCTTGGTGACCCGGGCGCGGCGAACCGGATGTTCCCTAAGAGCGCCTAACAAAATGCGTGCAGGCTCACCGCGGCGGTGGCGTTGTCGCGCTCAACGAAGCTGGAGCCAGGTCAGCGCCTGGCGTGCATCCTGGCCGGCCGTGACCGGGTGGAAGACGCGCTGGATGCGGCCCTCATGCGCCACCAGCGTCAGACGTTCGTAGTAGGTCTCCCCGTCGTGCTGGAAGGTGGGAAGCTGCAGCTCTCTGGCGAGCTGCAGCGTCTCGTCGCTGACCAGGTAATGCTGGAAGGGGGCGCCTTCGTCCTGATCCCAGGCGAGCTCTGGGGATTGGTGGAACTGCTGCGTAGGAGGGATCGAGCTAAGCGCAACCAGCGCCCCGCCCGGCATTGCTTCTGCGAAGCGCTTGCGCAGGACGCAGTAGGTCCTGTGCTGCATCGCGTCGACACCGAGGCTTGCTGCGCCGTCTGCGGGAGAGTGCTCGCAACCCGGGTAGACGTAGAGCACGAGGCTGTGATCGGCGATCTCCCGCAAGTCCAGGAAGCGGCGGTCGAAATTGTTGAACATAATGCCCGGCATCTCGACTCCCGCGAGCGCGTGGGGAGAGGCCGCCGGCGCCTGGGCCAGCATCGCCGCGCCCTGAGCGCCTACGCCGTCCTCTGTGCTTGCTTGCCCCGCAGCGGTGGCCGCCGGTCTGTGTTGGACCGGCGGAGCCGTTATGCGCGCGGCATCATCCGGTGCGCTGTGTTGCTGTGCAGACGCCCGTCGGCGCAGGAACCGTTTCATGACTTCACCGAGACCGTATATCTCGAAACTGTAAAAGCGCCGCGCGCAAACGTCGACGCCTCTCGGGGTGTCGTCCTCCTCTGCCCCAGTCGCCCATCGACTCCCAGCGTGCCATATCCAATCGCCACCGCATAGGCGGCCCACAATTGTTTTTAGCCCAAAATGCAGAGGTTTGATTACTTTTCATGGGACGCCCGAGGACGTTTGTCTGATGTCGGGAGCGCCGTCTCTTCAGGCAACTTGCTCTAATCGGTATTACCCGCCCGCCCGCTTTACATGAGCGGCGTGGCGGTTACGTCTCTGACGGCGTCTGATCGTGGGGAACAGCAGTAGGATCTGGGCCGCCGATGAGCGACGAGAATCCCAATCTGACTGAAGAGCCGGGAGACGAGAGCGGCTCGATCTCGCAGTTGGAGGCGGGCGGGATCACGCTAGAGGCGGCCCGCAGGCTGCGTGAGCTGGGTGAGCGCGGAGCGTTCAGCTCCGACCTCTCGGTGGCCGACTTCGCGCTCTGCCACCAGCTGGGGCTCAAGCCCCTCTCGCAGGTGATGGGCACCTCCGTCTACCAGATCGGCTACCAGGCACCGCTGTGGGGAGCCGAAGGCGAAATGAGCGAGCTGAGCACCATCTCCGCGGCCTGGAATCAGGCCCGCGACCGCTCCTTCGCGAGGCTGGCCCAGGAGGCGCAGAGCGTCGGCGCAAGCGCAGTGGTGGGCGTGAGCGTTGGCAGCAGCGTCGGTGATTGGGCGCAGACCGGGGGCTACGGGGCGGTGCAGTACCTGGTGACCGGGACCGCGGTTAGCAGGTCGGGCGCAGGCGATCGCCGGGACGGTGCGCAGCCACGACCTGTGCTGACCGAGCTGTCGGTGGCCGACTACGCCAAGCTGATCGCGGCGGGCATCGAGCCGGTCGGGATCGTGGCATGGACCTCTGTCTTCTTCGTCAGCCTCGCTTATATCCGCTCGGGACAGACTCTGTTCGGCGGAGCCGCCTATCAGAACTTCGAGTACCGAGAAGTTACGGAATGCTTCTACGGTGCGCGCGAGCGCGTGACCGCGGAGCTTGGCAGGCAGGCGCAGGCCCTTGGCGCCAGCGGCATCGTCGGCGTGCGCATCCACCACACGACCAGGCCGGAGTCGCTGAACATGGGCCCGGGCGCCGCGCGCCAGGGCGTGGTCGCGAGCTTCTCGGCGATCGGGACCGCGGTCGCGGAGAAGGGGCGCAGTGCACCGGCGGCTCCGCAGATGACGATGGACATGATGGCGAGCAGTTAGAGCACTTCGACGATCGACAGGCAAGCAAGCGGAGGCGAGAAGATGAGCGACGGTGAGACCGAGATGGCCTATGACCCCACTTCCATGGAGGGCGTGCCGCAGGCGGGCAGGGAGCGCCTTGCGCAGAACAAGCAGGGCCTCTTCACCTCCGACCTCTCGGTCAATGAGTTCCTGCTGATCAGGCAGGCGGGCTTCGATCCCGTGGGCCTGGTCGTGGGCAGCTCGATCTACCACATCGGCATCCAGCTGGCGGGCTGGAAGAAGAGCCAGGAGCTCACGGTTCTCTCCCAGGCGATGTACGAGGCGCGTCAGCTCGCAATGACGCGGATGGAGGAGGAGGCCGATCAGCTGGGCGCCGACGGGGTAGTCGGGGTGCGGCTGGACATCGGCCGCTACGAGTGGGGTCAAGACATGGCGGAGTTCATCGCGATCGGCACCGCAGTCAAGCACCGCGAGGGCATCCTTCACAGGGCGCCGAACGGGCGGCCGTTCACCAGCGACCTCTCCGGCCAGGACTTCTGGACGCTACTCCGTACAGGGCATCGGCCGGTAGGCATGGTGATGGGCAGCTGCGTCTACCACGTCGCCCGTCGCGGCATGATGCAGTCGCTCGGCCAGACCGGGCGAAACGTTGAGCTCTCCAACTTCACCCAGGCCTTCTACGACGCCCGCGAGCTCGCGATGGAGCGGATGCAGAACGAGGCGCAGGAGCTGAAGGCCAGGGGCATCGTCGGTGTGGACCTGCAGGAGAAGAGCCACGGCTGGGGCTCGCACACGATCGAGTTCTTCTCGATTGGCACCGCGATCGTGGAGACCGAGGGCCACGACGGACAGATCGAGCCGCCGACGCCAGTGCTCGACCTCTCCAACTGAAAGACCTAGACTCCAGGGGTGTCCGCAGAGCAGGATTTCGAGCTCGATGCCGCCGGGTTGCGTCTCGATGGCACTGACCTGACGATCTCCGTCGAGGTGCTTGCAAGCAAGCTGGAGGGCGCTCTTCCGGGCGCCACCAAGATCACGCGCCGGCGCAAGAGCCCGCTCTCCAAAGACCAGCGCGTGACGGAGATCGAAGTGCGGCTGGGCAACAACTGCTTCTGCCTGCAGATGCAAGACGGTGGCGTCGCCGCGACCCGCGGACGCGAGGTGGGGGGCATATCGATCAAGCGAGAGCAGATGGACCCGCAGGCGTGGGTCAGCGCGCTGGCGCAGGAGTTGCACATCGAGGCGCAGCGCAGCGAGCAGGCGCGCAGCGCGCTCACGAGCCTGCTTGGCTGACTGGATCGCTCGCGCGGCCCGCGAAGCTGGCGAGTGGCGGTTATTCCGGGCGCCGGTATGGGCGCCACTGCGCCCACGGCAGCTGCGCGATCGCCGGGGCTAGCCGCTGCGCAGTGGCGGTGAGCGCGTCGAGGTGCTCTTGCAATGTCGCGAGCGTGACCGGCAGGCTTGCGACCAAGTCGATCGCCGCGATCGCCTGACCGGAGTCGGGCAGGGCGATCGGCACCGCAAGAGCACATGCGCGGGCGTCGCCCGCGCGGTCCTGCACAGCCACCCCGCGCTCGCGCACCTGCTCGAGCGCAGCTCGTGCGGTGCAGCCCTTGCGATGCAAATCGCCGGGCAGATCGCTCAGGTCGAGCTGGGCGAGCAGCGCCTGCCGCAACGCGCAGTCCGCATCGGCCAATCGCGTGCCCGGGCGTGCGTCGAGCGCGAGCATCCCCTGGCCGGGAGCGAAGCTGATCGCCTGGTCGACCAGCAGCGCGTCCAACCCAAGCCTGATCGCAAGCCGTGCGGTGCAGGCGCTGCTCCTGCGAAGTGCGACCAGCTCTTCATGGGCGAGCGCCCGCAGGCCCGTGGCCGCGATGGCGACCGTGCCCACGTCGGCCGCGAGCGCTGTGAGCCTGTAGCGGCGGCGCGGGGTCCCGCGCTGCTCGACCAGCCCGAGTGCGGAGAGAGTCTGCAGGTAGCGATGGACGCTCGAGCGGGGAAGAGCGACCGATGCTGAGATATCGGCTATTCCCTCCGATGCCCGAGTGCTGCTGAAGCGTTCGAGGATCGCAAAGCCTCGATCTACGGAGACGCTGTACCTGAGATGCTCCTGCGCGCGCTCGGCCGCCGGTACTTTCGGCCGCGGACGCCTTTGTCCTGAAGACCCGGGCACAACCACCAGCGTGTCAGGTGGGCGACAGCTTTGGTAGTCGGAGATGGGGCTTTTCGAGTCCCGAGCATTCAAACTGCGAATAGCGTCGGGTCCCGCCCAGGCTTGAAGCGGTCGGGGACTCTTAGACTTTCTTAGACCAGCTCAGGCTGCAGCTGCGGATCTATGGTCGGTTGCGCCAGCTCCGGCCGCGGCCCGGCGGCAGGGGCAGCGCGCACCCTGTTGCGCCCGCTGCGCTTGGCTGCATAGAGCGCCTGGTCGGCTGCCTTGAAAAGCGTTTCGTATGACGCCTCCTGGCCGCTCGCGGCGCTGACTCCGAGCGAGATGGTCGTCTCGACGCCGGTCGGCTTGGCCTCCAGCACCGCCAGGCGCAGGCGCTCGGCGAGCTGACGTCCGCCGGCGAGGTCAACCCCGGGCAGCACGATCAGGAACTCCTCCCCACCGAGTCGGTATACGAGCTCGAAGGACCGCAGCCGCTTGCGCAGCACGTAGGCGATGTCACGCAGCACCGCGTCGCCACGGTCGTGACCGAACTCGTCGTTGATCGCCTTGAACCCGTCGACGTCGCAGAGCAGCAGGCAGATCGGCTGGCCGGTCAGCTGCGCCTGTTGGGAGAGCTCGTTGAATCGCGGGGCAAGCGCGTGACGGTTGAGCAGGCCGGTGAGCGGGTCGAGGATGGCCTCATCTCGATGATGCAGCTCGGCAGCCTGCATTGCCCATACGATCGAGACCAGGCTGACCAGCAGCGCAAGCGTCGCCAGCACTGGCACTGGATCATGGATCGCTTGCACCGGCGATACGCTGAAGGTGGCGCCGAGGATCAGCAGCACCGTGATTGCAAGGCCGGCGATCACGACCTGCGGGCGAAAGCGCGCCGCCACCATCGCGGCCGGCAGCACCATCCACGGCAGCGCAGGGCTGTGTGGCCCGCCGCTGATCGCCACGCCGAGGGCGAGCATCGTGACTGTGACAAGGATGCCTAGCGCGCTCACCCGCTCGGGCCGCGGGCTGCGGGCGATACGACGGTCGATGTGCCAAAGGTTGAATGCCGCTGCGGCGAAGGGGAGCAGCGTCCACCATCCGACCCAGGGCGCCGCGATCAGCAGCGCGATCCCGATCGATGCAGCGCCGACGTGGCGGATCGTCCGCACGCGAGCGTTCGCGTCCACGACGCGCATGCG
The DNA here is from genome assembly GCA_036008645.1 of Solirubrobacteraceae bacterium. Taxonomy (GTDB): domain Bacteria; phylum Actinomycetota; class Thermoleophilia; order Solirubrobacterales; family Solirubrobacteraceae; genus Palsa-744. The sequence continues at coordinate 175,402 of DASYNI010000002.1, read as the reverse complement.
GTCCAGCTCCGTGGGGCACAGCCACGATCCCTCCATAGACAGTCATTCGGCTGACAGCATCGCGGCCTTGAGAGCTGGAACGCAGCTGTCGGCCGTCGGTATGCCAGGCCGGATTAGCTCATGTTCACGTAGCCGGTCGGTTCGCTTGGAGTGCGGACGTTGAGCGCAACTTTGTTTTCGTAGTTGCCCTCGATCGTTTCGATGTCGCCGTCCGGGAGTACCCGCCGCACGATTCCCACGTGCTCGCCGCCGAAGACGATCAGATCGCCAGGCGCGGGAACAACGCCAGGGCTGTTCGGTATCGCCCGGCCCACGCTCTGTGCCCAGGACCAGATCTCCGAGACCGCTCCAAGGCCCTGACCCTGGCTGCCGATCGGCTCGCCCGCTTGACGGGCGGCCCAGGAGGCGAAGTAGGCGCACCAGGGCGCGCCAGGGATGGCGCCCGCGGTCGCGGAGCGGTACTGGGCGATCGCGGGCGATTCGTTGGACCCGGGCGGCTGCTCGGTTTGGCCGACCTGGGTTTCGGCGATCGCGACGATCCGCTGCCCGGGGGTCTGTCCTGCATAGGACCCTCCGACTGCAGCGGTCGGGAGGGAGGAGCCGAGGCCGCTCGCCTGCGAGAGGCCGGGATAGGCCAGGGCGCCTGCCGTGCCGAGGGTGCCGGAGGCGCCACCCAAAGCGTCGGCGACGCCCGGCGCGCCCGCCTGAGCGCCGTAGGCGCCCGCTTCGCTTTCGGGTGGCGCGCTTGCCGCTTCCAGTGCGTCTGCAAAGGACGCGGAGCCGCTTGGCGCTGCGGTGCCGCCTGTCTGGGAGACGGTCTTGCCGGCGCCGGAGAGAGAGCTCTGCACCAGCAGTGCGGGGTTTGCCAGGGCGTTGTTGATCGCCGCGACGCGCTGAATGGTCGACTCGAGGGACATCGTCCCGGTGATCGGCCGTCTGCGCGGCGGATTGAGGCCTTGGCAGGGGAACGACGAGGCGGGCAGCCCAAGAGCCGCCCGCCTGCCCCACCGTTCCCTCGATGAATCGGCGGTATGTGGCTGCGCCGGCCGTCCATGACCAAGCGAAGCGTTATGTTCCCGCCGCGAGCGTGGAGATCGCCGCGGAGGGCTTCACTTCGGCGGCGGCTCTTGCGAGACCGCCGCCGAGGAAGAATGGATCGGGATCAGCCGCCGACGAGCTTCAGGACTGCCTGGGGCAGCGAGTTCGCCTGTGAGAGGATCGCGGTGCCAGCCTGCTGGAGAACCTGCTCCTGGGTGAAGTTCGTCATCGCTTCCGCCATGTTGACGTCCTTGATGGCGCTGTTCGCCGCAGCGAGGTTCTGGCTGTAGACTTCCAGGTTGCTCTGCGTGTACTGCAGGCGGTCCTGGACCGACCCGAATTCACCGGCCGCCGTGGAGACCGCGTTGATCGCCTTGTCGATTTCGGAGATCGCTTCCGCGCCACCGAGTTTGATTTTCAGAACGGCTTCGACGCTGGCGTTCTTCGCGAGTTCGAAGGTGCTGACGCCGATCGTTTCTTTGTCGTTGGCGCCGACCTGGAACTTGATTTCTTCTTTGGTCGAGAGCAGCTTGATTTCGCCGAACTTGGTCGTTTCACCCACACGTTCGACCTCTTTGTTCAGCTGCGTGACCTCTTCTTCGATCGCTTTCTTATCTTCTTCGGAGTTGGTGCCGTTGTCGTACTGCACCGCGAGCGTCCGCACACGCTGGAACATCTGCTGGACCTCGTTGAGCGAGCCCTGGGCGGTCTGCGTGAGCGAGACTGCGTCTTGGCTGTTCTGGTAGGCCTGGTTGAGACCGTTGATCTGGCCTTCCAGACGCTGGCTGATCGCGTAGCCGGCCACGTCGTTGGCCGCCTCGTTGATGCGCAGACCCGATGAGAGCTGTTCCATCGAGGCCGCCAGTTTGTTTTCCGTCGCCTGCAGGTTGCGCTGCGCGTTCAGCGCAGCGACGTTCGTGTTAATCGAAAGGGACATTCGTTCATCTCCTTGATGACGTTGGTTTTCTAGTCCCGGCCGACTCCATGTCGGCCATATCCCGGCGTGTATCGGCGGGCAGGCGCTCCGCCTTGAGCGATCTGGACGATTTCTGGCCATCGCTGGACGCTTGGTTTCGCCCTAATCCCCGGCGCTGATTCGGCCTTAATAAAAGACGAGGCGGGCAGCCCGAAGGCCGCCCGCCTCGACCACCGTTCCCTCGATGAATCGGCGGTATGTGGCCGCGCCGGCCGTCCGTGGCCAGGCGAAGCGTTATGTGTCCCGTCGCGAGCGTGGAGATCGCCCCGCGATGGGCTTCACTTCGGCGGCGGCGCCGCCTAGGAGGCCGCCGCCGAGGAAGGGTGTGTGGCGATCAGCCCTGGACGAGCTTCAGGACCGCCTGGGGCAGCGAGTTCGCCTGTGAGAGGATCGCGGTGCCAGCCTGCTGGAGAACCTGCTCCTGGGTGAAGTTCGTCATCGCTTCCGCCATGTTGACGTCCTTGATGGCGCTGTTCGCCGAGGCGAGGTTCTGGCTGTAGATTTCCAGGTTGCTCTGCGTGTACTGCAGGCGGTCCTGGACCGATCCGAATTCACCGGCTGCCGTTGAGACTGCGTTGATCGCCGCGTCGATTTCGGAAATCGCTTCCGCGCCGTTCAGTTTGATTTTCAGAACGGCTTCGACCTTGGCGTTTTTCGCGAGTTCGAAGGTGTTGACGCCGATCGTTTCTTTGTCGTTGGCGCCGACCTGGAACTTGATTTCTTCTTTGGTCGAAAGCAGCTTGACTTCGCCGAACTTGGTGGTTTCACCCACGCGTTCGATCTCTTTGTTGAGCTGCGTGACCTCTTCTTCGATCGCTTTCTTATCTTCTTCGGAGTTGGTGCCGTTTGCGTACTGCACCGCGAGGGTCCTGGTGCGCTGCAGCATCTGCTGGACCTCGTTGAGTGAGCCCTGGGCGGTCTGCGTGAGCGAGACTGCGTCTTGGCTGTTCTGGTAGGCCTGGTTGAGACCGTTGATCTGGCCTTCCAGACGCTCGCTGATCGCGTAGCCAGCCACATCGTTGGCGGCCGTGTTGATCCGCAGGCCCGACGAAAGCTGTTCCATCGACATGGCCAGTTTGTCTTCTGTGGCCTGCAGGTTGCGCTGTGCGTTCAGCGCGGCGATGTTGGTGTTGATCGAAAGGGACATTCGTTCATCTCCTTGATGACGTCGTTTGCCTAGTCCCGGGCCGACTCCCTGTCCGCCCTTGCCGCCTGTTGATCGGCCGGGACCAGGCGCACTTGAGGCCCTGCATGCGTGTTTGCACGCTCACGCGCGCACGTCGATTCGCGGCGGACCGTCCTGGTCCTCGTCTTCCTGAAGCTCCTCGTCGGTGCTCCATTCGCGCTCGCCGTCCTGCTGCGGGCGCGCCTGATTGCGCCGGCGCTGTTCCTGCTCGGCTTGCTGACGGGCGCCAGCGCGCTGCTCGCGCTCGTCCAGCACCTTGCGCACACGGGTTGCGTCGATCGGAGGAATGCTTGGCCGGATCGGTTCGATGCGGTCCACCTGGCATCACCATGCCTATGACCTGGCTCCGCCCTGCATCGCCGGCCCGCGCGAGCCGAGGTCTGCCTGCGCGCGTTCCTGTGCCTCGGCGCGCGCCTTGGCGGCGACCACCAGCGCGTGCTCCCTGCTCTTCAGCTCGGCGAGGATGAGGTGGCGAAACAGCGCCACCGCGGCAGCCCATACGACAACTTGGCAGACGACGCCTGCGATCAACGCCCGCAGCAGCGTCTCAGCCAGCGTGCTGGTCGCCATCGAGGTCCAGCCTGCAACCAGGAAACCGATCAGGCCAGCCGCCTGCCGTGCCTGGCGCACATGGCGCGCGGCGCGCGGGTGCTCGGCGATGCTCGGCTTGTGGGTGGGGGGCAGCCCGGAGTCGGCCGCGGGCTGCACGCGTGTTGCATCAGCGGCCATCGGATCCCTCCATGCGCAGGCCCTTGCGACGTTCCTCGCGCTGGCACTCGAACAAGAACTTGATCAGGCGCCGCCTGTCGCCTTCGCTGATCGAATCAAACGAGACTGCGCGCTTTCCGCCGGGATCGTTGCGCACCACTCTGCCGGTGCCGACGATCTGAGACCCACCCTCCCCGTCCTGTTCGGTGATCAGCCGAAAGCCGATGCGCTCCCCTACACGCACGTGGTCGAGGCCGCCGAGTAGCATCCCGCCCCCGCTGAGATCCACCGAGTAGGTCTCGATTGCGGTGGAGCTGCCGTCGAGCGTGATGAGCACCTGCCTGGTGGCTTTCACGCGTACGTACTCACGCCTCTGCACCACGTCGAGCGAGTGCAGGTTCGCGAAGCGCAACTGTTCTCCATCTTCCAATGAGACGGTTCCGCCGAGCCGGATCACTCCCTTGCCGCCGGAGATCTCGAGCACGATGTGCTGCAGCCGATCGGGTGTGAGATCTCCCCCGAGGCGTACGATTGCAAGCACGAGCAGGTCCGCGCCCTCGTTGCCGGCGATGCGCGCAGGCAGATGCACGCCGTCGGGCATCACCAGCGTGGCCGGCTGCTGCGCCTTGGGCATCTTGAAGTCCGCCGGCAGGCCCGGCGCACTCGCCTCCTGCTCACGATCGCGCCACCGGAGCTTCATCGCAGCAGCCTCTGCGCCAGAGCTGCAGGGTCGAGCCTGGCCACGGTGCCACGAGCCCCGCTCAGCAGATACTCGGGTGCAAGGCCCGACTCGCACGCCGCCTGCACCGCGACGCCGATCTGGTCGGTCTCATCGGCATGGGTGATCGCGAGCGCGCTTGGCTGCAGCGGCTTCAACGACGTGAGCAACTGCGAGGCGGCCACTCGTCCCAGAGTCGCGGGCAGCGCGATCACCACACGGTCGGGCTTGATGGCTGCCAACAGCTTGCCGAGCGTCTTGATCTGTGCCTGGTCGGCGGGCGAAAGGGACGGCGTGTCGATCAGCGCGAGCCCCTGGGCGCGCGCATCGGCGAGCACTCGCAACGCTCGAGTTCCGGCGGCGTCTGCAGGCGCCACGATTGCGGGGCTGAGGAGCATCTTCAAGGCGCCGTTCTCGCCGTCGGCGAGCAGAGTGGCGCATGAGACTTTCAGCATCTCGCTTGCGCGGTAAGCGCCTGCCAACGAGGCGACGCAGCGGGTCTTGCCACTGCCGCCCGGGCCTGCAAGCACGATCGCGGCGCCGGTGCTGGGAAGCGGCGCGGCCGCTGGGATCCTGCGTTCGAGCTCGATCCGGACGGCTTTACGCAGGCCGATGCGCGGGTTGAAGACCAGCACGTGTGCGCATGCCGCGTCGATCAGCTCCAGCGCGAAGCGCTCATCCATTCCTGTGGCGATCAGCTCCTTGACCACGCCGAGCTGAGTCCGGGAGCGAGTGGCGGCAGGCTGCGCGGGTGCGGCAGTGGGGGAGGGCGGCTGCACCGCTGGCGAGGAGGCCTGGGCGGGTGCCGGCTGCGTTGGTGTCAGCGGCTCGGCGGGGGCGGGAGGCCACGCGGGCGCAAAGAGCGCGGCGTCCTCCGGCGGCGCGGCGGGCTCCGGCAGCGGGGCCGGCGCCAGCGGCGCGGCCGGCTCTGCCTGCGCGGCGGTGTACGCACTCAGCAGATGAGACTGCGACAGAGGCCTGGCCGCCACCAGGGCTGCCGTTGCCTTCTCTTCACCGGGTCGCGTGTCGGAGATCGCGATCCCGGCCGCGGCCAGTGCGTTGGCAAAGACGCTCACTTCTCCCTGCGGCGGATCCTTGGGGGTGTCAAAGCTCGCTGCCAGCGCAGCAAAAGCGTCGTCCTTGGGAGTTGCGTCAGCTCCGTCGTAGAAGTCGACCCTGCCGGCGCCCTCGCGCGCTTCGATCTCCACGAACGGACGCTGGAAGAAGCCGCCGATGCCTCCTTCCAGCCCGCTGCGGCGACGCAGCACGATCGCCTCGGGGCCGAGATCGGCCTGGATGCGCGGAATCAGCTCCGCGACGCTGCGGCCGCGGTAGAGGCGTCCCGACGGGCTCTCGCCGGTTGGCGTCTGCTCCTCAGGGACCTGCGGAAGGGTCAGGCTGGGGGTGCTCATGCGTTGATGACTCCAATCGTCTCGACGTCGATGCCCGGCGCGATCTCGTTGTACGAGCAGACCGGAAGATGCGGCTGAGCCTGGGAGGTCAGCCTGCGTAGATGGCGGCGCACGCGCCCTGAGCAGAGCAGCACGGGCCGGACCCCGCGGGCGCTGGCATGCTCGACCTGGCTGCGCAGCGCGCCGATGATCGCGTGTGCCCGCGAGGGCTCCATCGCCAGGTACTCGCCCTCGCCGGTCTGGGTGATGGAGGTCGCGACCTCCTGCTCGATCGCGGGATCGAGCGTGATCGCGCGCAGGCGCATGTCTTGATCCAGGTGGGGGGCGGTGATAGAGCGGCCGAGCGCCTGACGGGCGTACTCGGTCAGCAGGCCCACGTCGCGGGTGACGCGCGCCCTGTCGCCGATCGCCTCCAGGATCACCGAAAGGTCCTTGATCGCCACGCCCTCGGAGAGCAGACCCTGCAGCACGCGCTGGATCTCGCCGAGGGTGAGCACGTCGGGGACCACCTCCTCCACCACGGCGGCGTTGCTCTGCTTGAGCTGGTCCAGCAGCGTCTTTACGTCCTGGCGGGTGAGCAGCTCTGCGGAGTGGCCCCTGATCGTCTCGGTGAGATGGGTGACGATCACCGACTCCGCATCCACCACGGTGTAGCCGAGCTCCTCCGCCTCTGCACGCGAGGTCTCATGCACCCACTTGGCGGGAAGGCCAAATGCGGGCTCGGTGGTAGCGATCCCCTGCAGGCTCTGCTCCGCGTCGCCCGGGTCCATCGCGAGCAGGTGACCGGGCATCACGCGCCAGCGCGTGACCTCAGAGCCGCGAATCTTCAGCACGTACTCGTGCGAGTCGAGTCCCAGCTCGTCGTGGATGCGGACCGCGGGGATCACGATGCCGAGCTCGCCCGCGAGCTGACGCCTGATCGTGCTCACGCGGCGCACGAGGCTGCCGCCGGAGCTGCCGTCGACGTGGGGAACCAAGCCGAAGCCGATCGCGAGCTCCAGCGCGTCGACCCCGATTCTCTCCAGCGCCTCTTCGCCCGGCGTCTTTGCCGGCGGTGCGAGCTCCTTGGTCTCGGTCTCCTCATCGGGACTCTTGCGAAGGCTCCAGCCGATCGCGCCGAACATCGCGCCCACCAGCAGGAACGGAATCTTCGGCAGCCCCGGGATCAGCGCGAATAGGCAGATCGCGCCGGCTGCCACCATCGGCGCCTTGCGCTGGCCGAGGATCTGGTTGGCGATGTCGGAGCCAAGGTCGGTGTCGGAGGCCGAGCGGGTGACGATGATGCCGGTCGCGACAGAGATCAGCAGCGCCGGGATCTGGGCGGCCAGGCCGTCGCCTACCGTCAGCATCGAGTACCTGTGGGTGGCTTCGGTGAACCCGAAGCCGTGCTGCAGCATGCCGACCATGATTCCGCCGACGAGGTTTATGCCGGTGATGATCACCGCGGCCATCGCGTCGCCCTTGACGAACTTCGAGGCGCCGTCCATCGAGCCGTAGAAGTCGGCCTCCTGGGAGATCTCCTTGCGGCGCTCGCGTGCCTGATCTTCGGTGATCAGGCCCGCGTTCAGATCGGCGTCGATCGCCATCTGCTTGCCCGGCATCGCGTCGAGGGTGAAGCGCGCGGAGACCTCCGCGACGCGACCTGCGCCGTTGGTCACGACTACGAACTGGATCACGACCAGGATCAGGAAGATCACCAGCCCCACGACCACGTTGCCACCGACCACGAACTGACCGAAGTCCTTGACCACGCTGCCGGCTTCGCCGCTGGTGAGGATCAGGCGCGTGACCGACACATTGATCGCTAGTCGGAACATCGTGGTCAGCAGCAGCAGGCTCGGGAAGGATGCGAACTGCAGCGGCTTGTTCACATACATCGTCGCCACGACGACGGTCAGCGCGCCGGAGATGTTGAGCGTGATCAGGACGTCGAGCAGCGCCGATGGCAGCGGTACGACGAGCATCGTGATGACGACCACGACCCCGACCGCGGCAAGCATGTCCGTATAGCGCAGCAGCTTGCGAACGTTGTTCATCGCGCCTCCATCGCCTCGGCGCTTTCGACGCAAAGGCCTGAGATCCTGTCCCGATGATCGATCGCTTCACGGTTCATCGGATGCCCCCAGCTGCGGCGCGCTTGCGTCCGGCGAGCTTGTAAACGAAGGCGAGCACGCGCGCGACGGCGATGTAGAGCTCCGCTGGGATGCTCTGGCCGATCTCCACCGAGCCGTGCAGGGCGCGCGCCAGTGGCGGGTCGGGCACGATCGGGACGCCGTGTTCGGCGGCAACCTTCCTGATCTGGGCGGCGATCAGGTCCTGGCCCTTGGCCACGACTTCCGGCGCTGGCTTGCTGCCGTCGTAGCGCAGCGCGACGGCGTAGTGGGTGGGGTTGGTCACAACCGCGTCGGCGGTCGGCACCGCCGCCATCATGCGCGCCCGCGCGGCTTGCATTTGGCGTCGGCGCTGGGCGCCCTTGAGCTCGGCGGAGATGTTGTGCTGGCGCACCTCCTCCTTGACCTCCTGCTTGGTCATCCGCATCGCGCGCTCGTTGCGGCGGCGCTGCCAGGCGTAGTCGATCAGGCCGATCAGCGCGTAGGCGAAGGCGGCGCGCTCTGCCACGCCAAGCGCGCTGCTGCCGGCAAGGCCGCCGAATGCGAGTGGCGGAATCCCGACCTTGGAGGCAAGACCTGTCATGTCAGGCAGCAGCGACATCGCCGCGACTGCGCCCACGATCAGGACCTTGGTGGTTGCCTTGCCGGTCTCGAAGAGGATGTTCGGCCCGAAGAGGTTCTTGGCGCCGCTGAGTGGGGAGATCCTGTGTGGGTCGATTTTCAGGCCGCTTAGCCGGGGGCGAAAGCCGACCTGGGCCACTCCGCTGAGGATCGCCGCCACCATGCAGGCGCCGGCGACAGGTCCCACAGTGAGCGCCACCGTGTTGAGAGCCAGTTTGAGCAGGCTGCTCAGGCCCGCGGCGCTGGTCACGCTGCGCGGGTGGGCGATGTCGGCCAGCATCGCCCGCATGCAGTTGCCGATCGATTCCGCGATGTGCGGCCCCATCGCTGCGATCGTCACGATCCCCGCGATCAGCACGATTGCACCGTTCAGGTCAGAACTGCGCGCGATCTGTCCCTGCTTGCGCGCCTTCTCGCGGTGCTTGGGTGTGGCCTTCTCTGTGCGGTCTTCGCCGGCCATGATCAGGTGACGTGCAGCGTGCTCAAAGCGGCGCCCACGCTCGAGGAGAGTTGATCTGAGAGCCAGCCCGCGACGAACGGCAGCGTCACACCAACGAGTGCCAGCGCAACGACGACCTTCGTTGGGAAGCCCACGGCAAAGACGTTCAACTGAGGGACAACCCGCGAGACCACCCCAAAGGCGACGTCCGCCACCAGCAGCGCGAGCAGCACCGGAGCGACGATCTCAAGCGCCGAAGCGAATACGGTCGAGAAGGACTGCTCAGCGCCGCCGACCAATGAGGTCAGGCGCGGAGCTGAGGTCAGCGGCACGAACTGGAAGGTGCGCGCGATCCCGCGCAGCATCCAGCCATCGCCGCCGATCGCTAGGAAGATCGCTGTCCCGATCACCGCGTAGAGCTCTGAGATCACGCCGTTCTGCGGCCCGTTCATTGAGTCCACGAGCGAGCCGAAGGAGAAGCCGGAGACCGCGTCCACGAAGGCGGCGGCGGATTCCAGCGCGGCGAAGAGGACCGCGATCGAGAAGGCGAAGGCGAGTCCGGTCAGCAGACCCTCGAGTACGAGCGCGGCGAGCGTGAGCATGTTGGTCGGGATGTGCTGGCCGCTCAGCGCAAGCGGGGTCAGGCCGATCGAGATGCCCACCGCGATGATGCCTCGCACCTGCGGCGGCATGATCTTGGAGGAGAACAGCGGGGCGACCAGGAACAGCGGGGTCACGCGCGCGAGCACGAGGATGAACCCGGCGAGCTCGCCGCCCGCGAGCTTTGAGAGCAGGGCGTTCACGAGCCGCTTCCCACCAGCGACGGGATCGACCCGTAGAGGTTCTGGGTGTAGGTCACCATTTTGTTGACCATCCACGGGCCGAGCACGACGATCACCAGCACGATCCCCACGATCTTCGGGATCAGCGAGAGCGTCTGCTCCTGAATCTGGGTGACGGCCTGAAAGACGCTGATCACCAGTCCGATCACGAGGCTTGCCAGCAACAGTGGGCCGGCGACGCTGAGCGCGAGCGTGATCGCCTGCGATGCGAGGTTGACGACTGTGTCCTGGTTCACGTTCGGCTCCCGAGGCTCATGTGTGAAAGCTCTGCACCAGAGCCTTGATGACCAGGTCCCAGCCGTCGACCAGCACGAACAGCAGGATCTTCAGCGGTAGCGAGATGAACGTCGGCGGCAGCATGATCATCCCCATGCTCATCAACGTCGAGGAGACGATCAGGTCGATGATCAAAAACGGCAGGAATATGAGCACGCCGATCTGGAAGGCGCTCTTCATCTCCGAGACGATGAAGGCGGGGATCAGGACCTGAGTGGGCAATTCCGCCTGCGTCTTGGGACGCTTGATTTTCGCCAGGCTGACGAACAGCGAGATGTCCTGCACCTGGGTCTGGCGGAACATGAACTGGCGCAGCGGCACCTCTGCGTGTTCCAGCGCCACTGATGTGCTGATCGCTTTGTGCTCCAGCGGCTGCAGCGCTTCCTTGTTGATCGCGCTGATCGTCGGCGACATCACGAAGATCGTCAGGAACAGCGCGATCCCGATCAGCACCTGGTTTGGCGGCGCGGTGGTCGTGCCCACGGCGGTCCTGATGAAGCCGAGCACGATCAAGATGCGGCTAAAGCCCGTGACGGTGAAGAGGACCGCGGGGATCAGCGTCAGGCCGCCGGCGAGCAACAGGATCTGGACCGCGTTGCCCGATGAAATACTCAGGGCGAGGGTCACGGGCGCACCGTCCAGCCGCGCAGGCGATCGAGTGCGGTCTGCGGCGCCTGTCCCGGAATCCCGATCGGGCCGCCGCTTGGAGCCTGATCGGCGAGCATCGGGTTGGCGGCGTTCACCTGCAGCAGGCCTGCTTCGCGCGCCTGCTGCTCGTTGTAACGGTGGACCGGAACCACGCCGTTCTCAGCGACGCCGAGCAGCACGTAGTCGTTGCCGGCGCGCACGAGCTGCAGCGAGCGGCCCGAGCCGAGCGGCAGCGTAGCCATCGGAGCAAGCCCGGACCCTGCAGCCTTGGCCTCGCGGCCCGACTTGACCTGCTTGAGCACCCAGGTCAGCCCCCAGATCACCGCGATCACGATCGCGAGACCCACGATCGTGCGCACTAGGCTCGCACCGCCGGTGCCGCTGGTGGGGCTGGCCGAAGACGTGGAAAGGTTCAGCGATTTCTGTTCGCTTTTTGCTTTGGCGATCACGCCCGCGGCGGATGCGCCGGCAGGGCAAAGCAGCGCTCCGGGCGCAAAAAGAGCGCAGGCGAGCGTGAGCATGGCGACCATCGCGGTCGCGCGGATAGGCGTGATCGACCTAGGCATCGAGGGAGACTCCGAGGAGAGTCGCCCAGGTAATCGGCAGTGTCTGCGCTGCCTTTAGGGCTTACCGAGATTGGCCCTGAATGTTGAGATGCGGTGAGCTCAGCTCAGGGTGCAGACCTGAATCGCCCAGTCGCCGTCGGCTGTGATCGCAAGCGTTCCGTCGGCGAAGGGCAACCCGTTGACGAACAGCTCGATCGCGTCATCGGCGCCCTGATCTAGCTCGATCACGCTGCCCTGCGGCAGGCGCAGGGCGTCGCTGAGCGACATCCGGGTGCGCCCGAGCTCCGCCCAGACGCGCACGTCCACGCCGCGCAGGCGCGCAAGCCCTTCGAGCATTGACTGGCGCTCTGCCGGTGTGCAGGACTGTGTTTGAGTAGTGGTGCCGAGCACCGGCCGCACGCCCGTCTCGCCTTCCGGCTCAATCGGGCCTGTGAGCTTGATCGCCCTGCGCACCCCGCTGCGGCCGGGCGCCCCACTGCCCAAAGGCACGTTCTCGGCGAGCAGACTGACACCGTTATGCGCACGAGCATCGAGGCGCAGCAGACTTCCCTGCTGCAGGGCGAGCACCTGCTCGACCGGCAGCATCGTGGCGCCGACCTCCGCACGCAGAAGCACCTTTGCCGTCGCGAGCCCACGGTGCATGGCGCTTGCTTGCCGCGGGTCGGCGTCGTGGGCCAGAGAGCCGTTGCGCAGGATCTCGGCTGAGACCGGCTCGATCGCCGCCCACGGCACGAGTAGCACGAGCTTTGAGGGCAGGCCGGCGAGCTCCAGCTCGAAGGTGGCCGCGAAGGTCGGCTCGCCGATCGGCACGATCAGGCCCGCGTCTCCCTCCAGATCGATTTCGCCGACCGAGAGCTCCAGGCCGCCAAGATCGCGCCAGACCATCGAGAGCTGCAGCACAATCGACTCGACCAGGCGCCGCGAAAGCGCCCAGTCGATCTCGCTGAGCTTGCGGGTCTGCGGCGCCCCGGCCACGCTGCCGCCGAGCATGCAATCCAGCGAGCGCAACACGAGCGGCATCTCCAGGCCGAGCAGCATCTGCCCGCCGATTGGCGCCACGTCCACGGCGCTCAGCAGAGCTTCCGCAGGCAGCGAGGCTCTGGCCTCAGTGAAGGAGAGCTGCCGCGCGTCCACCTGATGCAACTCGCATGGCGCCCTCAGATCGGCCGCCATGCGTGTAGAGAGCGCCTTACAGAAAGGAGTGAGCACCCGGCCGATGCGCCGGCGCAGCTCGGCATTGAACTTCGTCGGAGCTGAGAAGTCGAGCGCTTGGACTCGCGCGACGAGATGACCATCTTCTGTCGCGCCGGCAAGCGCGTCAGGCGCAGGATCGGAGTCCTGCGGCTGCTCTGCAATCGGCTGCTGCACCGCGGTGCTCATCTCTGCGCGCTCCCTCTAGCCCTCTACGTGCTCGCCGGTGGAGGGGTCGCCGGAAGCGTCCTCAACTGCGCTCTCCTGCTCAATCTCGCCGTCCTGCACGATCGTGGAGATGCGCAGCCCGAACTTGTCGTCCACGACCACAACCTCGCCGGTCGCGATCGGAGTGCCGTTGACCAGCAGATCGACGGGCTCACCGGCGAAGCGCTGCAGCGTCACGATCGATCCCGGGCGCAGCGCGAGGGTCTCGCCAACGGTCATCTGCGTGCGGCCGATCTCGACGCTCAGCTCCATCGGGATGCCGCTGATGCGCCGTAGGTCGACCTCGCTCTCGCCCTGCTCCTGCGAGGCGCTTGCGTCGAGCTGCTCGTATTCGATCTCCTGTGCCACGGCTGGCTTCTCCTGTGCTCGCTGCTACTGAACGGTGAAGTCTGGGAACAGAACCGATTCGACCTTCACGTCGGTCTGCTTCTCGATGTCTTGCAGGATCTCCTGCCTGATCGCGTTGCGACTGCGTTCTGCCACCAGTGTCCCGCTGGGCTGGCCGGTCACCACGTTGGTGATGATGCTGCGCACGAGTGCTTCCTCAGGCAGGGTCCCCTGTGCTTCTTCTCCGCCGCCAGAGGAGGTCCCGCCGGTAGCGCTAGCGCCGTCGCTCTGCCCTGGGGAGAGCAACAGCGCGACGTTGAGCTTGATGTAGTGGCTTCCCTGGAGGTTGAGCAGGAAGCTCGCGGGCATCTGGTAGAGCGTGCCCTTCACCTTCAGCTTTTCGAGAGGCTTGGGCTTGGCGAACGAGTAGGCCGCGCCGATCAGCACCACCAGGATCACGGGTATGACGATGAACTTGCGCTTGCCTTTGAGCATCTGTCTAGCCTTCGCTGTTGGTTGTTTGCGCTTGTTCGGAGCCGCCTTCGCCGGGGTCTGAGTAGAGCCGTTGCAGCACGATCTCCACGCGCCTGTTGCGCGCGCGGCCGGTGGCGTTCGCGTTGCTTGCGATCGGGTGTTGTTCGGCGTAGCCGATCGCGCTCAGCCGGCTCGGGGTTACGCCCTGGCCGATCAGGAAGTTGACGACGGTGCTCGCCCGCGCGGTGGAAAGCTCCCAGTTGCTGGGAAATTCCCCGGTGTGAATCGGCACATTGTCGGTGTTTCCCTCGACTGCGATCGGGTGCACGCGGTCGATGTTGATCAGGCTCGAGATCTTTTCCAGCAGCGGGGAGGCAGCCGGGGCGAGGGTCGCCTTGCCGGAGGCGAACAGCAGCTTGTCGGTGAGCAGGCGAATCACCAGGCCGCGCGGTTCGATCACCGCCTGCACGTAGGAGCTGAGGCCATGCTGGTGTGCGTAGGTTTCGATTTCCTGCTTTAGGTGCTCGAAGCTCTGCTGCTCCTGCTGGGCGGCTGCTTGGGCGCTGGCGGGAGTGCTGCGCAGGCTCGACGTTTTCGGTTCCAGCGAGAAGGGCATGATCGTCGCGGCAGACGTGGGATTCGGGACATGACTTGCGCTTTCGGTGGTGCCGGTCTTCTCCAGCGCCCGCCCGCCCGGCAGGATCTGGCCGGAGAAGGCCTCTTTGAGCGCCTGCTGCAGCGTCTTGAACTTCGAGATGTTGACCGAAGAGATCGAGAACAGCACCATGAAGAGCGCCATCAGCAGCGTGATCATGTCCGCGTAGGTGAGCAGCCAACGCTCGGCGCTTTCCTCCTCCTCGCCACCGTGCCGTCTGCGCCCGCGGGCCGATTTCCTTGCGCCGGCCATGGCTACGCCGCCTCCGGCTGCAGGCTTGGCGCCGGCGCGGCACTGCTCGACTTCTGCTCTTCGGTGCGCTCGACCGGCGGCAGGTATGACATCAGCTTGTCGGCCACAAGGCGCGGGTTATCGCCCGCCTGGATGGAAAGGATGCCCTCCAGGGTCATCATCCGCAGCTCCACCTCTTCGGCGGAGATCGCTTTGAGGCGATTGGCGATCGGCAGGAAGATCACGTTCGCCGAGCCGACGCCCATCAGCGTGGCAAGGAAGGCGGAGGAGATCGAGGGACCGAGCGTGGAGGGGGCGGATAGGTTCTGGAGCACGTGCACGAGGCCCATCACGGTGCCGATGATGCCCATCGTGGGCGCAAACCCGCCCGCCTTCTCAAACGGCTTGGCGGCCGCCTCGTGGCGGGCGGCCATGCCATCGACCTCGGCCTCGACGATCGTGTGGACCATCTCCGGATCAGTTCCGTCTACGACCAGCTGTAGGGCGTTACGGGTGAAGGAATCCTCGATCTCGGGCAGCGTCGCGTCCAGCGCGAGCAGTCCCTCCCGCCTGGCCTTGTCCGCGAGGGAGACCAGCAGGTCCAGGCGCCCGCGCATGTCCGGCGGGTCGGCTTTGAAGGCCATCTTGTAGAGGCTCGGGATGCGCTTCATCGAGCGCATCCCTACGCTCGCGAGCGTCGCGCCGCCGGTGCCGCCCATGATCGTGATCAGCGCCGAGATGTTGATGAACGTGGCCGGGCTGGTGCCGTCCATCATCGCGCTCAGCAGCAGCGCGAAGATGCCCACCCCGATTCCGATGGCTGTAGCGGCCTTCATCTGTGCTTCTCAGCTCTCACGCGCACGGTCCTCATCAACCTCGTTCATCGACCGGGGGCGGCGATACTTCAGTGGCCGCCGCCCCCGATGGCCGCAAGCGCTGGTCGGGCACCCAGCGCTCTGGCTGGCTCGCCGCTGCGCGCCCGGAAGCTGGCGGTTCCTGGCTCGGTGCCGGCAGATGAGTGCTCCAGCAACTGCGAGCGGTCCCGCAGTGCAGCTGAGAGCACCTGCACCCGCCAGTCGCGGACCGCATCGGTGACCTGCTCAGGAGAGTCTGCGACCACGACCTTCGCGCTCGTGGCGAGCGTTATCACCGTGTCGGGAGTGGACTCGACCGAGACGATCAGGTCCGGGTTGAGCATGAGCTCCTCCCCGGTGTGACCGAGCCTGTGCAGCGTGATCATTGCCTTGCCCCTCTCATGTCGTCTTGGAATCAGATGTGCTCTGCGGGCGATCACTGGACCATGCTCACGGCCGCGGAGAGCATTTCGTCGGCGGTGGTGATCACGCGCGAGTTGGCCTGATAGCCGCGCTCGGCGGTGATCATCGAGGTCATCTCGCTGGCCAGGTCGACGTTTGACATCTCGAGCTCGCCCGCGATCGTGGCGCCGAAGCCCTTGGTCGCCGGCGTGCCCACGATCGGCGCGCCGGAGTTCGGCGTCTGCGCCCACAGCGAGCCGCCGAGGCGCTCCAGGCCCGCCTGGTTGGGGAACTGGGCCAGCGAGATGTAGCCCGCGGTCACCTGCTGTTGGTAGGTGGGCGATGCCGGGTTCTCGTCGAGGTAGCTGACGGCCCCGTCTTCGCCGATCGAGACGTTGGCCGAGCCGGGCGGGATCTCTATGTATGAGTCTTCGGTGCCCGGCGCGTAGGTGCTCACGCCGCCTTCGGTGGTGGCCACCGCGTTACGGCCGATCACATACTGGCCTGTCTCAGTCGTCAGGAAGCCGTTGGCGTCGGTCGTCAAGTCGCCCGCGCGCGTGTAGTCGACGGTCGCCGGCAGTTTGGCTGTGAACGGCGCTTCGGTGGGCGGGACGCCCGTGCCCACGCGCAGGAAGCCGTTGCCCTCGATCGCGATGTCCATCGGGTTGTTGGTGGGCTGGAAGGCGCCTTCGCCCATTTCGTTGACCGTCGCGTCGACCTGCACGCCGAGGCCGACCTGGACCGGGTTGGTGCCACCGGTTGCGCCGTTGGCGCCGGAGGATCCGCGCAGGATCTGGGTCAGCGAGTTGGCGAAAGTGGTGCTTACCGCCTTGTAGCCAACGGTGTTGACGTTGGCCAGATCGTTGGCCGTCACATTCAGCATCGTCTGGTTTGCGTCCAGGCCGCTGATCGCGGCATACATTCCGCTCATCATGGTTTGCTCATCTCCTTCTGCGGCCTCCTCACAGAGGTCCAGCCGCGTCGCTTTGACAGCGTCATGCGATTACGGCGCTGTCGATGTTGGTAAACACCTGCTCCTTCATGTGCTCCTGCGGAACTGCGGTGAGCACTGTCTTGTTGGTGACTGACACCACGAACGCGGTGTCGTCCACAAGCACGACTGAGGCGCGCGAGCCCTTGCTGGCCGCGCGTCCGACTCCCTCGTTCAGGCGCCCGAGGGTGGAGGCGTCGAGCGCCACGCCGCGCCGTTCCACGCGCTGAAGGGCGTGCCGAGAGAAGCGCAGCTGGGTAGCTTCGTTGGCGGCTTCGCTGTCGGCCTGCACCCCTTTGAGGACGTCGGCGAAAGGCTGTGCGGGCGCAGAGCCGCTGCCGGCGCCACGTGCGGCCGGTGTGGAAGCCGGCGTCGCCGCGGGCGCTGCGGCGCCGGGCGGCAGCAGAGCTGGGTTGGTGATTGCGCTCATCTGAGTGAACCCTCAGGAGACCTGCGTCACCTTGCTCATTTCGATCCCGGTCTGTCCGTCGATCGTGACCGTGATCCCGGAAGTCGTTCGCTGGACGCCTTCCACGGTTCCCTTTTCGAGCTTGCCGAGCGGGCTGGTGTAGGAGACTTCGTGGCCGATCAGCTGCACCGCGCCCGAGAGCTCGCTCGTGCTCGCGAGGTTGGTGATCTGCTCCATCTGGGTGAAGGTGGCGAGCTCGTTGACGTATTCGTTGCTGTTGCCCGGTTCCATTGGGTTCTGCTCCTGCAGCTGGGCCACCATCAGCTTCAGGAAGCCTTCCTGGCCGAGTTCGCCCTTCGGGTTGGTGGGCGTGGCGGCAGACGGCGTGGCGCTTGCCATCGTGGCGGTCGGTATCTGGGTCATTGCTCCTGTCCTCTGCTTCTCAGGCGAGCACGTCGATGAGCGCGCTAGTGGATGAAAGTGAGACGGTGCTTGTCGGGCTCGCGGCAGCGATCTCTTCTGCTTGCTCGCCTGCGAGCGTCGATCGAGCCGGCTGCTGCTGCGAACGCTGCGGGCTCTGGCCGCCCGCCTGGGCCTGCTGCTGAGCGACGTCGAGGCGCAGCAGCGAGATGCCGAGCGAGCTGAGCGTGTTGTGCAACTCGCTCTGCCCGGAGGCGATCGCCTGGGCGCCGGCGGAGGTCTCGGCACTGACGCGCGCCACGAGTCCTTCATTGGTTTGAGTGAGGTGGATCCTCACCGCGCCTAGCTCGGCAGGTTCGAGTGAGATCTGAGCCTGAGCGGTGCCCTGGCGGCTGGCCAGCGCGACGGTCGCGTGGATCGTCTCGATCGTCTCGATCGTCTCCTGTATGTTGGCGCCGTAGGTCCAGGGCAGCGCCTGTGCGCCTCCGGTCGGGCCTGCAGAGGCCACGGGGCCACTCGCGGCTGTGGCGGCATTTGCCTCGCCGGTGGCCGACGTTCCCTGCACGCCTCCGTCGCCAGCGAGGCTCGACTGCGTGGCGTCGGTCGCGTGGACGGCTGCGGTGAGGTTCTGGCCACCGGGCGCGAGGTGCCCGCCGGCGCCGGTCGAACGCGATGCGACCTGCGTGGTGGAGGTGCTGCCGGATCGCGTCTGGCCCGCAACTTCCTTCAGCGGCGTCGCGCTTGCATTGACGTTGCCGGTGCTTGGGAGATTCGCGCCGTCCGGGGCCGATGAATCGAGCCACGGAAGGTGCAGTCGGAGGTTGCTCGCGGCCGCCCCGTTCGTCTGCGCGGTGGACTGCCCTGACGGTGTCACGGTTTCGCTGTCGTCCTGCGCCAAGACGCTGGCACCCGCAGTCGTGCCGGTCGCCGGCGGTGCATCTGTGGGCCCCGGCCTGGATGCCGCAGGCTCGATGGGCGCCGGGTCTTGGCCTTGCTGCTTCGCGCCGTCGGCCTGCGCGATCCCGGTCGCCGCATCGGCGGGCGCCGATGTGGCCGTGGCCTTCGAGGAGGCCGTCGTCGGTAGCGCATCGCGCTGGCTGTCTGGCCCCGCGCCGGCGGCGGCCTGTACCGGCGCTGCCTGTGCTGTCGAGTTGCTTGCGCCCGCGGTCGTGTCGAGGTTCACTGCACCAGGCCTCGCGTGCTCAGTGGCAAGCGCGGTTGCGCCGGACTGTGCCTGGCTCTCACCTGCAGTCGCGGCGTCTGCGGCGCTTGTACCGATCTGCGATACGAGGTCCGTCGAACCTTTTGAGCTCGCCTTGGCATCGGCGGAGTGCGAGTGACCCGCACCGCGGCCAAGATCGGTGCCGGAAGCCTGGCTGGCTCTGCCGCTGGAGCTTGTGGTTCCTTCGGATCGGCTTGCTGTCGGGTCCGCTGTAGCGCCCGGTTGAGCTGCGCTTGCCAAAGCTTCTGGGTCGGTCGCCGCTTCGCGGCCGACGACGGCCTTTGACGCGCTCTGCTTTTCGTGCTGGCCTTCCGCAGTGGCGGTCCGGGCCATTGAATCTTCGAGAGCGCCTTGGAAGCCCGGGCCGTCGGGTGGCCCAGCATCCGGTGGCCCCGTGAGGCTTTGGGGCGTCGCGCCCAACGCCTCGGGAGGAGCTGCCATTGCGGTCATGCGCGGGTAATCGGACGGCGCAACGGCATCTTGAGGAGCGCCGGAGGTGCAGGCGGCCACTCAGCGACGAGCGCTACTCGACAGCGTTCATGGCGGCGAAATCAACGCTCTTCATCGATGACGCCACGCGTGCGTTCGAGATCCGCGATGTCAAGCAGATCCTGTGGACGCCCTGCGGCCGTCTTCATTGCGATCAGGTCATCTGCCGAGGCGAACGTCACGGGAGTCTCTATGCCCGGCACAAGCGCCGTGACTGCATGATCTTGCAGCTGGTCATACCCTGTCGTGCCAGGCACGTATTGCATTACGTCCAGGCGACCAAATCGAGTCGTAAGCACCCAATTGCCACCCGCCGCAAGACCCTCGGCGTCGAGCTGCACCGGGAGCTCGCTGAGGTCGAAATCGTCGGCAAGGTTCGGCCGTGCCTCGATGTCTCGCAGCGCGACCGCAAGCCGCGTCAGGTTCGCGGCGTCGGGCGCAGGCACGACATCGAGGTCCTTCGTTGCTCGCACGATGCCGTGGGCCGCAAGCGAGAAACCGCCGATCACCACGAAGTCGACTGCGCGGGCGATCAGGCTCTTCAGCAGTTGATCGGCGTGGAGCGCTTGTGGACGCTCCTCGACGCTCTCATCTGGCTGTGAAGTCTGCTCATCCATGCTGAGGTCGGCTTGCCGCGATGCCTGTCAGCAGGCGACTCAACTCGATCGCCTCCGAGACGCGCTCGCCGGTTGTGCTTTCTCTCAATTGCCGGCGCAGATCATCAGTGCTGATATTGCCGTGTGGGCCGGGGGTCGAGCTGAGCACAAGCTGCTCGCCCATCGCACGCAAAAGCCGCTGCAACGTTGCGACGCCGGGCGAGGTCTTTCCCAGCTCGATTCGACTGATCTGGGCCTGGCTGGTGCCTGCACGTCGAGCGAGGGTCTGCTGATCGAGCTTATGCCTGCGTCGAGCGTCGGCGAGCAAGTGAGCGGCCTCATCCATATCTACACCATATCTGATGTAGGCGCGCAGTGGCTGCGCTGTGCCCACTACCGATAAGACTGCGCGTTGGTCAGCACTTTGGCCACATAGGCTTCGGTTTCAGGGTATGGCGGCACGCCGCCGTACTCGTGCACTGCGCCCGCACCTGCGTTGTAGGCCGCCAGGGCATAGCTCACATTGCCTCCAAACTGGTGCAACAACTCGCCAAGCAGCTTGGCTCCGCCTTCGATCGACTGAGTGGGGTTTAGCGGTTCGCTGACCCCGAGGGAGGCAGCGGTGGAGGGCATCAACTGTGTGAGGCCCATCGCGCCGGCGCTGCTGCGCGCGGCGGGGTTGAAGCCAGACTCCTGCTCTATGAGGCCCTTCAGCAGTGCCGGTTCCACGCCGTTGCGCTCGGCGGCCTGCTGGATCAAGGATTCGTACGCGGATGCTCCGCTGCTGGCGCCACTTGCGCCCGTGGCGCTTGCCGGTGCAGGGGTGGAAGCGGGCAGTGGGTAGGAACTGCCGGTTCCGTAGGTTGGCGCAAGGCCGCTGTAGGACGCGTAGGTGGGGGCGGCGCTCGCGGCCGCGGCGGTGGCTTCGCCGGTCGCGCCGGTTTGTGAGGCGCTCCCGATCGCATCGGCCGCCAGCGCAGAGCTCGCTTCGCCGGCCGCGCCTTCGCTGACCGGTTCGGCTTCTGCGCCGGGCAGCGCTTCGGGGGCGGAGCTCGGCATCACTTCAGGTTCCGGTCCGGCTTCCTGGGCGGAGCTCGCGGCTTCAAGCGCTGTGGCAAAGCTCGCTTCGCCGGTGGGAGCGGCCCCTTCCGCGGCCCTGGTGGCGAGCTGTTCGACCTGGCTCGAGCGCGAGAGTGCAGCGGCTTCGGCCGGCGTGATCAGGATGCTTGCGATTGGGCTGCTCATCGCTGCTCACCCTTCGCTTGGGACGCCACCCCCGCCGGGGCGGCGCTCACGCGACTCTCCGCCGAAAGCGGTCGAGGGCGATCTCGTCGAGCGTCTCGCCTTCGCGGCGGGCCATCTCGCGGACGTGGTCGTCGCGGTGGCGCTCCTTCAGGCGCTCGAGCATCTGGTGGTCCTTTGCGGCGGCTCGCAACGCCGCGCCGCGGTCTGCGACCTCGCCGGCGCTGCGTCGCAGCTCTCGCACGCCGTGCCGGCGCTGCTGCTCCACGCGCTCCACGAACGCCTGGTTTGCAATCAGGTCCTCGGCGCTGAGCGCGCCTTGGGTGCCCGCGCCGCGCTGGCCTTCGTGTGCCTGCGCTAGGCGGTCGTCCACCTCGCGCAGCCGCTGCTCGTTATCGGAGAGCCTGCCCATCGCCTCAGCAAGCTCCTGCTGCGCGATCTCCTCCTTGCGTTCGCGCAATGCACGGACGCGCTCCAAGCGGAAGCGGAACCCCGAGTCGGACATGCCTCGTTAATCGGTTCGCCGCGCCGTCTCTTGAGTCTCGGCCGCGGCGCCTCCTAAGGACGCTTCAGTGCTTGTGCGTCAGGCGGCCGTCAATCACCGTGCGAGCACGACTGCCGCCTCAGGCGTTGCGGCCTGGAAGCTAAGGCTCTCTTGCAGGTAGAGGCGTACGACCTCAGCGTCGTGCGAGTCATACCCGATCGAGAGGTCCTGGCCACACTCCACCAGGAAGTCGCCGCCGCGCTGGCTGATCAGCACGCCGCCGCGCACGCCCGGTGCCCACACGATCGGCCCGTCGAGGATCTGACGCAAATGGTCGAGCAGGGGGTAGCCGCCATGCTCGGTGCTCTGCACCACGCGGCGGTGCTCCTCTGAGCCCAGAGCGAGCGCGTAGGGGCCAGCAATCCCGCTGCCCAGCAGCAGCTCGATGCCTGCCGCAATCGCGCTCAAGTAAGCCTCTGCTCCCTCCCCGAGCGGAATCGGAGGATGCGGGCATGCCTCTGTGATGCCCGTGAGCGCATTGCCCCACCCGTGGAAGACGGCGATGTTCTCGGCGACGGCGATCCGATGCGCGGCGCGGTCGAGCGCATCGAGATCGGGATCCGCGGCGCCGCGGTCGGCGTCGCGCAGCTCCGCACGCGAGATCTCGAAGTCCGCGCGGGTCTCGACCAGGGGCAGCACGCGTCGCTGCAATCCGCTCACACCTGCGCCTGCTGGCGCAGGAAGCGGGCTCGTTCGCCCCAGATTGCTCGCCGAGTAGGCCCAGCCGTGCGGCCCGGAGAAGTCGACGAGCTTGCGCGCTGCCAGCGCAGGCAGCAGCCTCTGCCTGGCCTCCTCGTCGAGCAGTTTCCAGCTGGCGTCGCTGATCGGCGCGTGCGACCTCAGCAGGTGGCCGCCCACGGCAATGTCTTGGTCGAGGCTCACAGCATCCTCCTTGCTCGATGTCTTCTCAGATCAACGGCGACGCGACCGGTATCGCGCAAGGACACTGTAATGAGGCGGGCCGTGAGAAAGATTGCAGACTGCTCGCCTGCGTGATCACACCGCCGATGAGTCTGGCCTTTTGACTTTTGCAGGTGTAGTCTCGTAGGCGAGATGAGTTCCCCATCGGCAACGCTCAACAGAGCGCCTGCGCAGACCGATCCCGCGGCCGCTGCGCACCGCGAGCCGCAGCTGCCGCCCGGTCTGCGGTGGCCGCGACTGCTGCAGACTCTGCTTTGGGCCACCCAGCCGGGCCTCATGGCGCGCTATGGCGCCTGGCGCTATGGGGACACCTTCACCCTGCGTCCCTTCGCCATCGGCAATGTGGTCGTGATCACCTCTCCACAGACGATCAGGGAGGTGTTCATGGGCGACCGGGACGTCTTCCACGCTGGAGAGGCCAATGCGGTGATGGGTCCGATCACGGGGCTCAATTCGCTGCTGCTGCTCGATGGCGAGCGTCACCTGCGTCACCGCAAGATGCTCACCGGCCCTTTCCACGGCGAGGCGGTGCGCAGCTATCGCGAGCAGGTCGCCGAGATCGCGGCCGACGAGGTCAAGCGCTGGCCGGTTGGGAGTACGTTCCCGATCCGTCCGCGCATGCAGGCGATCACGCTCGAGGTAATCCTGCGCGCGGTGATCGGCGTCAGTGACGAGCGCAGGCTGTCACGGCTGCGCGATCTGCTCACGCGAATCACAGGTGTCGGGATCGTGGAGATGTGGGTGATGTGGGCGTACCCCGGTATGGCCAGACGTCGTCGCTTCCGGGCGCTCAGCACTCTGCGGATCCTGCCCGAGATCGACCGGCTGCTCCATGAGGAGATCGCCGCGCACCGTGCGCAGTACGCGGGACGCAATGACGTGCTCTCACAGCTGATCGCCGCTGCCGATGAGAACGGAGACGGACTGAGCGACGTGGAGCTCCGCGATCACCTGATCACGCTGCTGGTCGCCGGACATGAGACGACGACGACGGCCCTGGCATGGTGCTTCGAGCGGCTGCTGCGCCATCCGCACGTGCTCGAGTGCCTTCAGGACGAGCTTGCTGTTGGCAACGGAGAGGACTATCTGGAGGCCGTGATCAACGAGACGCTGCGGGTGCGGCCGGTGCTCGACGCCGTCTGGCGCAAGCTGACTGAGCCGGCGATCGTGGAGGGACGGCTGCTGCCCGCGGGCACGCTGGTGATGCCATCCATCTTTCTCGTGCATGACTCCCCGCAGGCCTTCGAGGATCCGTCGAGCTTCCGGCCCGAGCGCTTCCTTGAAGGCAGCGCGCAGCCGTACACCTTCATCCCCTTCGGCGGCGGCCCTCGCCGCTGCATCGGAGCGAGCTTCGCCACGATGGAGATGAAGGCGGTCATCTGCACCGTGCTGCGCGAGGTGCAGCTGCGCGCTCCGACGCAGCGGTCTGAGCGCATGAAGGTTCACCACATAACGATGGTGCCGGCCAAGGGCGGGCAGGTGATCGTCGAGGACCGCCAGTCCGCGGCGCCTAGCTGAGGCTGCCGATGCCCAGCGAGGGGTCGTTTCGCTCCGGGCACGGCGACGCCTGTTCGGATTGATCGTTGGCCGAGGACGAGATTGCCGTTGGAGGCGGCAGCTCCTCCAGCAGATCCAGCGCCGGAACGAAGAACAGGCTCCCGGTGATCGCGGTCGAGAAGTCGAGGATGCGGTCCGTGTTGCCCGGCGGGTTGCCGATGAACATGTTGCGCAGCATCTGCTCCAGGACTCCGGGATCGCGCGCATATCCGATGAAATAGGTGCCGAACTCGCCGTCGCCCACTGTGCCGAAGGGCATGTTGTAACGGAGCACCTGGCGCTCGGTGCCATCCGCATCTACGATCGTGTTCAGCGCGACGTGCGAGTTGTTGGGCTTCACCTCATCCGGAAGCTCAATGTCGCTCAGCTTCGTGCGGCCGACAATCATCTCCTGCTCGGCCACTGATAGCGCGTCCCAGGTGCGCAGATCGTGAAGGTAGCGCTGTACGATCACGTAGCTGCCGCCGGCGAAGTCGGAGTCATCCTCGCCGATCAGGGTTGCCTCGGGCGCCGCCTGGCCGATGGGGTTCTCGGTGCCGTCCACGAAGCCGAGCAGATCGCGCTCGTCGAAAGACTTGAAGCCGTGGACCTCATCCACAACCTGTGCGCTTGGACCGAGGCGTTCCACCAGCCGCCGTGCAAGCTCGAAGCAGAGATCGATCCGGCTGGCGCGGATGTGAAAGAGCAGGTCTCCCGGGGTCGCGGGGGCCTTGTGGCGCTCCCCCACGATCTCGGCGAATGGGTGCAGCGCAGCGGGGTGTGGGCCGCCCACCATGCGATCCCACAGTCGCGATCCGATGCCCACCACGCAGCTCAGTGAACCGTCAGGGATGCGAAAGCCGACCGAGCGGATCAGGCCGCCGACATCGCCGAGTGCCTCGCGGATCTCGGCCTCTGAACCCTCATTCACACAGAGCACGAGAAAGATCGCCGCCTCTGTGGGCGCCTGGATGATCGCCTGGGGCTCCGGGGCTTGCCTCATTGCCGTTGCTTTCTGCTTCTCAACGCTTCGCGTCAACCGTGCTGAACTGCCAGCGAAGCCCAGGGCCAAACTCGAGAACCGTGCCACCTGGGCTTATCAATTCCCAATTGGGTGGATCGTCCTCCGCTTCCGCCGGCGCGGGCTTGAGGATGCACGTCGAGCCGTCGGAGAGCAGGCACCGCAGCTGCCGGGTCGTCTCATCGATCTGGGCCTCCTCGACCGATTGCCCGATCAAATTGCTCGGGTCGGAGGGTGAGTAGCTTGCATCCTGGCTAGCGAGATGCCATATGCCACCGTGCAGGTCGCGAATGGCGACGTGGAGCACATCTGGATGAGCCACACGAGCGTCGACGATCGCTCCGCGCAGTGAGCGGACGAAACTCATCGGAGATGCATCGAGCGCTACAGCTGTTGCCATGCTTCCCGCCATTCTCGCAGCCAGCCGAGCATCTCTCCATAGCTCATGTCCGCAGCCACAACGCCAGATGCCTTCTCGTCATGCAACGCCTCACTGGCCGCATAGCGCTCCTCGACGGTCAGCCCTGCCTCCCGACAAGCTTGACGGAATTGCTTGATGTCGCGCTTGCGACTCACAGGCGCCGCGAGTTTATTCGCGGCTTGGGATGCCTTACAGCCGCAACGCCGGGATCGCCGACGGCGCGTTGTCAACCACCGCGACCTGCGGTTCAACGAGCACCGGCTCCGCGTCAACCACCGGTTCATAGCTGCGGTCGAGCGCCGCATCCAGCGAGGCCGCGAGTGCCACCAGCGCCGCGTCGCTCTCGGTCGGGTCGCTGCGCTCGCCGACGCTCTGGCGCAGGAAGGCGTCGATCTGCTGCTTGTGCGCAAGCGCCGCATCCAGCGCAGGGTCGCTGCCGGGTCGGTAGGCGCCGATCGAGATCAGGTCTTCCTTATCGTGCAGCGCGGCCAGAGCGGCCCGCACGCTCTGGCCGGCGGCGATCACCTCGGGCGTGGCTATGTCCGAGATCAG
Organism: Solirubrobacteraceae bacterium; assembly: GCA_036008645.1. Classification (GTDB taxonomy): domain Bacteria; phylum Actinomycetota; class Thermoleophilia; order Solirubrobacterales; family Solirubrobacteraceae; genus Palsa-744. Next base: position 149,135 of record DASYNI010000002.1, on the reverse strand, counting down.
GCGCGAGACGCTCTGCAACACGTCGATCGCCGGATAGTGACCGGCGTGTGCCAGCGAGCGGGTGAGCACGACGTGGCCGTCGAGGATCGAGCGAACGGCGTCGGCGATCGGCTCGTTCATGTCATCGCCGTCGACGAGCACGGTGTAGAGGCCGGTGATCGAGCCCTGCGGATTGGTGCCGGCGCGCTCCAGCAGGCGCGGCAGCAGCGCAAAGACGCTCGGCGTGTAGCCGCGTGTGGCGGGCGGCTCGCCGATCGCCAGGCCGACCTCGCGCTGGGCCATCGCGAACCTTGTCACCGAGTCCATCATCAGCATCACGTCGTGGCCTTCGTCGCGGAAGTGCTCGGCGATCGTGGTCGCGGTGAACGCCGCCTTGATGCGCACGAGCGCCGGCTGGTCTGAGGTCGCCACGACAACGACTGAGCGCTCGATCGCATCGCCGAGGTCGCGCTCGATGAACTCGCGCACCTCGCGGCCACGCTCTCCTACCAGCGCGATCACGTTCACCGAGGCGCTGCTGGAGCGGGCGATCATTCCCAGCAGCGAGGACTTGCCCACGCCCGAGCCGGCGAAGATGCCAAGGCGCTGGCCGCGGCCGCAGGGCGTAAGGCCGTCCAGCGCGCGCACGCCGAGACCCACGCGCTCGGTGATGCGCGGGCGGCTGAGCGGGTCCGGGGGCGCGGCGATCGTAGAGCGCGGGACGGTGATGCTGCGGCGCGTGCACTGCTCGCCTGCACCGAGGTCATCTTGCAGCGGCCGTCCCAGCCCGTCGAGCACGTGGCCGAGCAGGTGGCTGCCGGCCGCGACGCGAAACGGCGCGCCGGTGCCCTGGACCTTGGTTCCGGGGCCGATGCCTTGCAGCTCGCCGAGCGGCATCAGCAGCGTGCGTCCTTCCCTGAAGCCGACGACCTCGGCACTGACAGGCGGGCGGTCGCGGCCGGCGCTGATCTTGCACACCTCGCCGACCTCAGCAACCAGGCCGGTCGCCTCGATGATCAGGCCGATCAGGTTGTTCACCCGGCCGTGGCGACCGAGCAGCTCGGCGCGGCGCAGGGCGCCCGCAGCCCTGCCCATCAGATTGGTCGGTACCTGCGACTCCGCAATCACGGCTGCGGCCTTTGGCCAAGCTCGGCGACGATCACTTCGCGCGCCTTCTCAAGCTGGGTGGCCACGGTGGCATCGACCTCGCCCTCGGAGGTGCGCACGATCGCTCCGCCGCGGCCGACGCGCCGGTCCGCCTGGACTTCGCAGAGCTCGATGCCGCCTGCCTGGCCACGCAGCCGATCGAGCGATGCCGTGACCAGCTCCAGATCGGCGGGGTCGACGAGGATCGTCAGCCTGCGCCTGTCGGCGATCGGGCGCAGAGCGTCGGTGACGACGTCCAGGATGCGCTCGGGCTGGACCTCGATCGTGCCGTGGACGATCTTGGCTGCGAGCTCGAGCGCCAGTTCGACGGCGTCGTGGGCGAGCGCGATCGTCATCTGCTCGCGCTGGGCGAGCTCGTGATCGAGCGCTTGGCTGAGAGCCGCCGCTGCGGCATCGACCGCGCTTCGTCCCTCGACCTGCCCTTCGGCGATGCCCTGCTGGAAGCCTTCGCTGCGCACCTGCTCGCGGATCGCATCCGCCTGCGCCTGTGCAAGCACGATCATCTGCTGAGGCGCGTGCGGGTCTGGCGGTGCGGAGGACTGCAGGTGCTCGAAGGCGTAGAGCGACGCCGACGCTGACGCGCCTGTGTCCGCGCTCTCAGACAACGTCGCTCTCGGCGTCGTCCTCGCCCCGCGAGATCACGATCGTGCCCGCTTCCTCGAGCCTCCTGACCACGGCGACGATTCGGCCCTGGGCAGCGTCCACGTCGCGCTTGCGCTGCGGCTGCTGGATCTCAAGCTCCTCGATCAGCATCGCGGCGCCGCGCTCTGACATGTTGGAGAGCACGCCCTGCTTGACGGCCTCCGGTGCGCCTCGCATCGCCAGCACCAGATCCTTCTGGTCGGCCTCGCGCAGCACCTGCTGGATCGCGCGGTCGTCGAGCTTGACGATGTCCTCGAAGACGAACAGCATGCGCCGCACCTCCTCGGCCAGCTCGCCGTCCTCGCTGCCGAGGTGGTCGAGCACCACGCGCTCGGTGGAGCGGTCGGTGTGGCCGAGGATGTCTGCGAGCGCTTTGACGCCGCCGGCCGTCGCGTACTCCTGCTGAACCACGACCGAGAGCTTCTGGCGGATGATCTCCTCGATCTGGTGGATGATCTCGGCGCTGGCATCACCCATGCGGGCGATCCGCAGCGCGACCTCCGCGCGCATGCCCTCCGGCAGCCGCGCGAGCACCTGGGCGGCCAGGCTCGAGTGCAGGTTGGCGACCACGAGCGCGACGGCCTGCGGCGACTCTGTCTTCAGGAACGCCGCGATCTGCTCTGGCGGAGTACGGCGCAGGAACTCGAAGGGCCGCATCTCGGTGAGGCTGGAAAGCCGCCCGAGCAGCTCGGCCGCCCGCTCGGAGCCGAGCGCCTTCTCCAGCACTTCGCGGGTCAGCTCCAGCCCGCCGGAGACGGCGATCTGCTCCTCGGTCAGGTGAGCGAGCTCGACCATGATCGACTCGGCGGTGCGCTCGCCGACTGCGTCGAGCTTGCTCATTTCCAGCGAGAGCGCTTCCACCTCGTCCTCGCCGAGGTGCTGAATCACGCTGGCGGCGCGCTCGGCGCCCAGAGCGGCGATCAGCACGGCGGCCTTGCGGCGGCCCGGCATGCGCTCCAGCGCGTGAACGGGCAGCGCCGGCGCCTCCTGAATTGGCGGCAGCTCGATGCTCACCGGCTCATTCCTCCTTCATCCAGCTGCGCAGCTGCTTGGCGACGGTATCGGGGCTGCTGGCGGCGAGCTCCTCCACTCGCTGGCGCGCGGGGCTGCCGCTAGCGACCAGTTCTGGCTCCGGGGCGGGGTTTGCGGTTTCGCGTTGCAGCTCGGAGAGCGGCATTGGCATCTCCAGCTCGCTCAGCCAGACCGGCTCGTGGTCGATCTTCTCCCGCTCACGCTTGCGCAGGAAGCGCGTGGTGAAGAACAGGAACACGATCGCGGCGATCCCGAGCAGCGCGTCCTTCGCGTAGCCCATCATGCTGCTTGAGCCGGAGGCGGCCGCGCTCGGCGTCTTGGCGAAGGCCATCCTGCCGATGTAGATCGTGTCGCCGCGCTTTTCTTCAAGGCCGACCGCGTTGGTGACAGCCTGACGGACGGCGGGGACGGCGGCGGCCGGTACGGAGTTGTCCAGCAGCACCGAGACGTGCTCGCCGGTGACAGCTCCAGGCGCGACAGCGGTGTGCAAGACCGTCTTTTCGACGCCGAGTGTGGTGTTGGTCACTTCGTGCTTGTAGTTGGACTTGCCGCCGGAGGTGGTCGCGTAAGTAGGGATCGTCGCGGTGCCGGTGCCGTTGGCGGCGCCCGCTCCATTGCCGGTCAATGTCTCGAGGTTCTTCGATTCCTGCAGCGGCACGCCCTTCTTGCCGTACTTGAGCTGTTCTTCGGTGGTCTTGTTCAGATCGAGGTTGGCGTGGACCTGGACCTGCGCCTTGCCGGGCCCGATCGTCTGAGCGAGCATCGCCTCCAGGCCGGCGGCGGTCTGCTGGTCATATCTGGTTTCGGCCGCCTGCGTGGTGTCCGCTTCGCTGCCTTCTCCGCCTTCGGAGCCCTGTGTGGGCCAAAGCAGCTGGCCAGAGCCTTCTGTGATCGTGACCTGGTTCAGCTTTAGCCCGGGAACGCTTGAGCCGACCAGGTGCGCGATGCCCCGGACGGCGCTCGGTTCAAGTGCGCCGGAGGTGGTCAACAGCACCGCCGCAGAGGAGGGCTGCTGGCTTTCGGCGAAGACCTGGCTCTGGGCGCTTGGCAGCACGAGCTCGACCTGGGAGCCCGAGACGCCCTGAATCTGGTCGATCGTCTGCTCCAGCTGACCCTGCAGCGCTCGCTGGTAGGTGACCTGCTGCTGGAAGTTGCTTTCGCCGAGGCTGGTTTTTTCAAACAGCGAGAAACCGGGCTGGCTGCCGTCGCCGAGCATGCCGGCGCTAGCGAGCGCGACGCGCGCTTCGGCAACCTTGTTGGACTGGACCGCCAGCGCCGTGCCGTTGTTCTGCAACTCGTAGGGGATGCCCTTCGCGCTCAGCGCCGCCGTCATCTTGCCGGTCTGCGCAGGTTCGATGCCCGTCATCAGCGTTGAGTAGCTCGGCGCCGAGATCATGTGCATGAACAGATAGAGGACGAGGATTCCGCCGACGGTCGCGCCGCCGGCGACAAGCCAACCGCGGGTGCTCAGACGTGAAGCCAGCTGGGCGAACTTGGGCATGATTTCCTGGATCGGTTCCCGGTCTAGATTTGGGTCTGGAAGATGTTCTGCAACGCTTCGGTGGCCTTCGCGCGCATCTGCGATGCGAGCTGCATCTCAAGCTGCGCGTTCTCGACGGTCACCACTGCGGCCTCAGGGTTTGAGGTCGTGCCGGTCGCGACTCCCGTGGCTGCCGACTGCGCCGCGTTCTGCGAGGCTTCAAGCGAGGAGACTGCTTTGCCGAGCGCGCCGGCGAAGCTGCCTTCGCCCCCGGCCGCGCCAGCTGCTTCCGGCCCGCCAGCTTCGGCGGGGCTTGAGGGGGTGAGCGGCGCGACGTGAAAGCCGCCGCCGATGCCACCGACAGGGGGGATCATTTGAGGATCCCGAGGGTTGAGTTGAACATCGACTTGGAGGTCTGCATCGCGGTCACGTCCGCCTCGTAGGCGCGCGACTCGGAGATCAGGTCGGTCATTTCGGTCACCGTGTCGACATTGGGCATCCGCACATATCCCTGGGCGTTTGCTTCAGGGCTGCCGGGGTTGTAGACGAGCTGGTCCGGGGTCTGGTCGTTGACGATTCCCGCCACCTGCACGCCGCCGGCGGGGCCGCCTTCGCCGGTGCTGGCAGGCATCAGCGTGCTCGCGCCTGCAGAGACGCCGTCTTGCGCTTCTGCGCTTTCCCCGCCTTCCTGTTCGATCGCGCCGGCCAGCGCCGAGCTGAAGCTCGAGGAACCAACCTGTTGCAACACGACTTCCTGGCGCTGGTACGGGCCGCCGGAGGCGGTGCGGGTGGTCTGCGCGTTGGCGAGGTTCTCGGAGGTGACGTCCATCCGCACCCGTTCGGCGCTCAGGCCGCTGCCGGCGATGTCGATCGCGTCGAAGAGTCCCATTACTGCAGCCCCATCGCTGCCAGCAGCGTCGTGTTCTCGGCGCCGAGCATCTGGCTGAGCGTCTCGTAGTCGAGTCCGTTTTCGGCCAGCAGCGCCGATTCCTGGTCGACGCTCACCCCGTTGCCGTTCGGCGAGACGATCTGCGACTGGGATTCGGGCGTGAACTGCACCGATTCCAGCGATTCTTCGTCTCCGATCGCGCTGCGCAACGTGGCTTGGAAGTTGACGTCCTGGCGTTTGTAGTCAGGCGTGTCGGCGTTGGCGATGTTGTTGGTCAGCAGCGTCTGCCGCTGCCACGCGCCGCGCATCGCGGCTGTGAGGATCGCCTGAGTGCTGTCGAGGGAAGACATGTTCGGTGTTGTGCGTGCCCGTCCCTGGGCTGCACGGCGCTCTTCCCTGAGGCCGTATCCCGGCACCGTGCCGGGACTCATCGAGGTCTGCCCGGTGATCGGCTGCGATCGCGCGATCTTTAGGCGCAGTGATCGATGCGGCGCGCGTGTCGCGCCTGGAGCGCGTAGGAGTGCGCTGCCCGGCTGGCCTTCGCCGCAACCGCAACGTCCTGCATCAACGCCTGCTGCATCGCTGCCAGCTGCTCCTGGGTGCGCTGGCTGATCAGCGCGGCGCGGGTGAGCATCGCCGCCGCGCCGGCCGGAGGGTTGGCCGGCAGTGTGGCCGCCAGCTCGTCGAAGCGGCTGTCAAGGCCGGCAAGCGCCTCCAGCTGCCCGCCCTGCGCGAGATCCGCCTGCTGCTCTGCGATCCGCAGCATCTCGGCGTAGTGGTCGAGCGTCTGCGCGGCAGTCACCCGGCCACCTCCTTCCAGGCTTCTCGCAGCTGGCCGAGCATGCTTGCCACCTCGCGCACCATCTCGGGATCCTGGTTCATGCGAGCTTCGTTGAGATGGGCGAGGTAGAAGGCATAGACGGCGTGCAGATGGGTTGAGATCTCGCCCTGATCGTCGTCGATCACGCTGTTGAGGTGGTCGATGATCATTTCGGCGCGCCGCAGCTTCTGGTGGGCGCGTTCGATCTGGCGTTCGTCCATCGCATCCGCGGCCTGGCGCAGGAAGCGCCGCGCACCGTCGTAGAGCTCGACCACTAGCTGGGCGGGGGAGGCCGAGAGCACCGCGTTCTGGCGGTATGCCTTCGAGGAGGCGAGGGGGGAGGCTACCGGCGTCATCGCGTCCAGGTGATCGGACACGCACCGCGAAAGTTGAGCCTCAGATCGAAGAGCTGCTGGAGCTCCCAGATGAGAAGCCCGGCAGCGAGGACAGCTGGCTTGCCAGCCACGACCCTTGAGAGCTGATCTTGCTCATCGCAGTTTCCAGCGCCACGTAGCGGGCTTCGAGCGCCTGCTGGCGTACGGCAAGCGATTCGGTAAGCGTCGTGATCTGCTGGGTGATGTAGGTGGACTCCGATTCGTCGCCGCCGATCCTGCTGGCAAGCGTTCCGACGCCCGGTTCGGCAAAGGTGTTGATCGTGCTTTCAAAGCTCCCGCCCCACTGCTTGAGCATCTTCTCCACGCCTTCGGGATTGGTCTTGATCGCTTCTTCCAGCGTGGCTTCGTCGATCACGAGCTTGCCTTCGACCGATGCCTGGGAGTACGGGCTTGCTCCCGAGGCGGCGCCCGTGTTCACGCCGATGTCCGCCAGGCTGCTCATCTGGGCGGGCAGGCCGCTGACGGGGGTGTAGATGGCCTCGCGCATCGTGGCGAGCAGGCCGCTGAGTTCGGAGTCCCCGAAGAGTCGACCGGCGGTGTTTTCCGCCTCCGCCTGCAGGCCGATCGCAGGCTTGGTGTTCTCTTCCTTCTCGATCGCTTCCAAGGTCGTGTTGTAATGCGTCACGAACGCCTTCACCTGTTCGGTGATCTTGCTCACTTCGGCGGCTGGGGGTGCGACGTTGATGGTTACGGGGCCGGCCGGAGTCAGCGCGTTTAGCGTCAGCGTGACCCCGGGAATTGCTTCGGTGAGTGTGTTGGAGGCCGAGCTGCCGCTCACACCGTTGATCGAATATTCGGCGTTGCGGCCTTCCTTGGCCTGGGCTGCCTTTTCGGTCAGCGTGCTCCCCGGATCGGAGACTTCGATGAAGCTAGAGCCGGTGTTGCCGGTGGCGCGACCGGAGAGCACCACCGTTTCGCCGTTAACGGCGGCGGCATAAACACTCGATTCGCTGTTGGAGTTGATCGAGTCGGCAAATTCGCTGATGCTCTCGCCCACGGTGAGCTTGACTTCGTGGCCGTCGATACTCAGCGATTCGGCGGCGGTTGGGCTTTTGAAGGTGAAGGTGCGCTGCGCGGCGCTGGCCAGTTGGGTGACTTCCACCTCATAGCCGCCGATCGCAGACCCGCTGCCGCTGTTTGTAGCGCCCACGCGCGAGGGTTCGCTTGAGCTGACGGCCTGGCTCTGCGTAAAGAGGGCGGGGGACTTCAGTTCGCCGGCGCTTAGCGAGAGCGAGAGTAGGTCAGTCTGCAGGCCCTGCAGCGCCGTATGCTGCGCCTGGTTGATCGTCTGTTCCTGCTCCAGGCGGGTCAGCGGCCGGCGTTCGATCGACATCAGCTCCGAGATGATTTCTTCGGTTTTCAGCCCTGAGCCGAGCCCCTGGATTTTCATCACGGCGCCGTTGGCGCTGCCGATCGCGGAGGCAGTCATCAGCCGGCCGTTGTTCCGTCGGTACCGCCCATCGCAAGCTCGACCGCTTCAGCCGGTGAGAGCGTCTTGACCACCGTGCCGCTGCTGTCGAGCAGCTGGACGATCGTCTTGCGTGCCTGTTCATCGTAGGAGTAATGCACTTCGTAGCCCTGCGCGCGCAGACCCTCGTAGTTAGCTCCCGCCGTCTGGATCTGGGCGACCACGTCAGGCGGAGGAGTACTTGGAAGCGTGTCAAGCGACACCGGCGCCTCGCTTTCGCTCAGGGGCGAGGTCTGCGGCGCGAGCAATGCGCGCATAGCGCCGCTTGGGGCGAGAGATGTCGCCCGTGGCGTGCTGGGTAGGGCCTGTGAAGGCTGAATCAGCGAGCTCATGTCTTGTTCCTCCTGGAAGTGCCTCTTGCGGTCCCGTCCCTGGGCCGCCTCGCCGGGTTGTCTTTCAACCGTCCTGATCGGCAGAGGTCGCCAGGACTTTAGCCCCGCATCGAAATGAGCTGCCGAGCCTCGTCGTTGCCGGGCTCGCAGGCAAGGGCCGCCTGAGCGAAGTCGATGGCCTGTTCGGGCATCTGCTGGCAGCGCGCCACCTTTGCCAGGCCAACCCATGCCCGCGCGTCCGGCGTGTCCGCGCAGACGGCCATCCACTCTTGCGCAGCGGAGGCGAGGAAGCCCTGACGCAGATACATGCCCGCGAGCATCTCGCGGCGCTCTCGTTGGGCGGGGGATACGGCCTCCAGTAGCGGCAGCAGCTGCTCGAAGGACTTGAAATTGTGGCTTGCCAGAAGAACCTCGAGGAGCTCGGCGATCAGCATCCGCGGCAGGTGGGATCCGCAGCCGGCCGTCGCTGTATAGGGAGTGCCCGCGTCGCCCATCTCGATGCATTGCTCGCAGAGGCGCAGCGCCTGCTCGTGGCTGCCAAGCGCCGCGAGCGCGCGCGCCTGCTCGAAGAGCAGGTCGGTGAAGTCGGGGAAGCGTGCGAGCGCCGACTCCGCGAGGTCTGCTGCCTGCCGGTGCTTATCGACGGCGGCCAGGGATCTGACGTGCCGGATCGCGAGCGTGGGCACCCAGCGGCGCTGGCCGTGCGCGGGGTCCTGCTCGATCAATTGCCAGGCACGCTCGAACTCGAGGATCGCCTGCTCGATCCGGCCGGCGGCCAGCTGCTCGCAGCCGAGGTTGTAGTGCAGGAACGGACCCTCCATCCCGCCGTCGGCTTCGGCGTTCAGAAGCTCGATGTTGCGCTGCGTCTTGCCGCGGGTCTCCCTCACCTCGTCGAGATACCCGAAGTGCTCGATCCGGATCTCTGTCGACTCGATCCGCTCGGGCAGGTGGGTCGGCAGGCTCCAGGCGATCTGCTCGTGTAGCGCGCCCTGGAAGCGGTACTGGGGACGGTTGCGCACGATCCGCAGTGCGTCGTTGGTGACTGCGCAGGCGGGATCCCGGCTGCCCGTGTAGTTGATCTCGCGCAGCATGAATGCCTCGCGCCACGTGCGGCCGGCGAGTGCGCGCAGCGCAGCGGCGTCATCGCCTACAAGGATCTCGTCGGCGTCGAGGTAGAGCAGCCAGTTGCCGGTGGCAGCCTGCAAGGACGCGTTGCGCGCCTGGGCGAAGGAGCCCGTCCACTCACGCTCGATCACCTTCGCGCCGAAGGAGTGCGCGATCTCGATCGTCGTGTCCGTCGACCCCGTATCGACGATTACGATCTCATCGACGACAGGCGCGGCCGCGCTCAGGCAGCGGGGCAGCATCTCCTGCTCGTCACGGACGATCATGCAAAGGCTGATCTGCATCCCGCTGGCCGGGTGCGCGCGTGCCGCAAGGCGCTTGGCATGGCGTACGAGCACGGGGATCTCAGGCAGCAGGGACGGCGCAGGACGGCGTCCGAGCTGTGCTTGGCGCTGCCGTAGCGCCTCCAGGTTGCTCGCAAGGCTGGCCAACTCGGGATCCAGGCGGTGGGCGGCGCCGAAGAGCGCGCTTGCGCCGTCGAGCGCCCACAGCTCGTACATCGCCACTCCCGCCCAGTTGAGCAGCAGCGGCTCGCGGGGCTCGGCCTCGAGCGCCTGCAAGGCACCTGCCGCCACGGCAGCGAACATCGCGGGCAGCCGCTTGGTCGGAGCGCTCGCGCAGGCGGAGAGCCCCCCGCAGATCAGCCGGCAGAAAGCCTGGTAGCGAGCATTGTGCTCCTCGGCGGTGGACGCCTGTGCAAAGAGCGCGCGGTAGGCGCCGATCTCGCCGGCGGCGAGAGCGCTGCGCGCAGGCAAGGAAAGGTCCTCGCTACCCGCCGAGTCGAGGACGGGCGGCGTATCGGACAGACGCAGAGCCATGCGAGCAGGTGATCGACCAATGGTGCCGATACATGAGACGACCGAATGCGCGTACCCAAAACGCCGCACTTCAAACGCCTTTGTCGAGATCTGCAATTCATCGCTCAAGTCCCAGCCGGATGCCACCGATTAGGGCATCGCTGAGCGAGGCCGGCGGGGACGACCGACCAGCTCTCGGCCAGCCGGCTCCAAGGAGAGGAGTCGAGTTACATGCACGCTCGGGCCAATGGAGAGGGCCGGGCTTGTTCCCTCGATAAAGGCCGGAGGATCGATGCAGAGCACGGAGAAGAGCACCGCCAGGGTCTCGGCGACGGAGGTGCTGCAGATCTGGGAGGAGTACCGCAGGACGGGCGATCGGCGCTTGCGCGACAAGCTGGTGTTCACCTTCACGCCGATGGTGCGCTACATCGTTTACCGCAAGGTCAGGGAGGTGCCGGCGCAGTGTGACGTCGAGGACTTCCTCTCGTGCGGCCTGGAGGCGCTGATCCGTTCCATCGACAGGTATGACCCTGAGAAGGGCGCGACTCTGGAGCAGTTCGCTTGGACCCGGATCCAGGGCGCGGTGCTGGACGAGCTGCGCCGCCAGGACTGGGCGCCGCGCTCCCTGCGCCGCGCCGAGCGCGCGATAAACGGCGCACGTCGCAGCTTCGCGGCACAGCACGACCGCCAGCCCACCAGGGATGAGCTGGCCGCCGAGCTTGGGATGAGCACAGGCGATCTTGCCTGCCGGCTCGACGAGCTCGCCCTGGCTGACGTGGGCTCGCTCAACCAGACCGTGCGCTCAGAAGACGACACGACGATTGAGCGCATCGACACGCTGGAGAGCGGCGACCTCGAGTGCGATCCGGTGATCACCGCCGAACGCCACCAGGCCAAGGAGCACTTCCGGGTCGCCTTCCGCAAGCTCTCGCCGCGCGAGCGGCAGGTCGCGGTGCTGCTCTACGTAGAGGACTGGACGCTGCGCGACATCGGCGCTCGTCTGGGCGTCTCCGAGAGCCGGGTGTGCCAGATTCACTCCGAGCTGCGCCTCAAGCTACGCGGGCATCTCTCCGAAGAGGAGACGCTCTTCACGCTCGCCTGCTGAGCTCGCGGCTCGGCAACGCCTGCCCGAGGCTCGGCACTAAAGATCCTCGGGGCGGCGACGATCACCCGGGGCGAGATGGACCTCGGCCTCTTCATAGCCGCCTCTGGCATGGTTGCCGAGCAGGCCCGTCAGGACCAGCTCGCCAACGATCTAGCCAACGGCTCCACGCCTGGCTACAAGGCGGACGAGTCATCTCAGCACAGCTTCGGGCAGATCCTGCTCTCCAACACGGCAAGCGGAGCGCCGGTGGGCGCGATCACGATCGGGGTGGAAAGCGGTAAGTCCTACACGGACCTCGCTGCTGCGCCGATGCATGAAACCGGAGAGCCGCTCGACTTCGCGATCGAAGGCGAAGGCTTCTTCGCGGTCAAGACCACCCAGGGAGTGCGCTACACTCGTGATGGCCAGTTTGCGGTCTCGGCCGGCGGGCTGCTCACCGACAGCTTTGGCAACGACGTGCTCAGCCCGACGGGCGCACCGATCAAAGTGAACTCAGATGGCACGGTAGACCCCACCGCGATCGGCGTCTCCAAGGTGGGCGGGGCGGTTAAGCAGGGCGAAAACCTCTTCACCGGCACCCCGGAAGGCCAGGCAAGCGCCACGGTGCGCTCGGGCTCGCTTGAAGAATCGGGCGTCAACCTCGTCGAGACGATGGTGGAAATGATGGCCTCGCTTAGGAGCTTCCAGTCGGGCCAGCAGGCGATCCAGGCGATCAACGAAACGCTGCAGGCGGCCGCCACGCAGGTCGGCTCGGTCACCGTCAGCTAGAGGAGGGGAGAGGAATGCTCGACGGTCTCTATGCGGCAGCGGCAGGTATGAATGCGCAGCAGCTCCAGCTCGACAACGTGGCCAACAACCTTGCCAACATCTCGACCACCGGCTACCACGCCCAGCGTACTGCCTTCACAGATCTGCTCTACAACCAGATAAACGAAGCCGGCACCGACACGACAGACGGCGCCGGCGCTGCGGCGCGCGACATCGGTGATGTGGAAGTCGAGGGCTCGCTTCAGCGCACCGAAGCGCCTCTGGACCTGGCCATCGAAGGCCAGGGCTTCTTCGAGTTGCAGCGCGCAAATGGCAGCACCGTCCTGACGAGGGACGGGTCCTTTCAGCTGGACTCCAAGCGCCAGATCGTGAGCGCCGACGGCAGCGTGCTGCAGCCGCCGATCACACTGCCGGCAGGCGTCTCTGCCGAACAGGTGAAAATCGCAAGCAACGGCGCCGTGACCGCGGAAGGCCGCACGCTCGGCACGATCGCCGTGGTCGACGTGCCTGCGCCAAACGCGCTGCTTGCAGCCGGCAATGGTCAGTTCACCGTTACGCAAGCCAGCGGAGCCGCGACGCCGGTTGCAGGCGCGAGCGTGATCCAGGGAGCGCTGGAGGGCTCAAACGTGGACATGGGCAGCGAAATGGCCACGATGATTGACACCCAGCGCAGCTACCAGATGGGCTCAAGCGCCGTGAAGATCGAGGGCGAAATGATGTCGATCGCCAACCAACTGCGCGCATGAGCGTGAACCCTGCATCCGCAATCCCGGCGGCGGGCTTGCCCACAGTCGCTGCCAGCGTGGAACCGGCCTTCGTGCGTAACGGCTCCACTGCGGTCAAGAGCGCCTACAAAGAGGCCGTCGGCTTTGAAGAGATGCTCGTCGAACAGCTCTCCAAGTCGATGAGCGAAACGGGAGGCCTGACCGAAAGCGGCCAGGAAGGCGGCGGCGAAGGCGAAGAAGGTGGGGGCTCGATGAGCCTCCTCTCCTCGATGCTGCCACAGACGCTCGCCGAATCGCTCACGCGCGGCGGCGGCCTGGGCCTTGCGACCCAACTGACGACTGAGATCGACCCGAGCGCCCTCGTAAGCAAGAAGGCAGGCTCATGAGCACGCTCGCGCCGGCTCCCCAGCTCGCGGCCGCCGGGCAGCGGACGCTCAGCGGCGATGAGCTGCTGGCTGCCGACCTGCTCGCCCACCTCGCCGCGCAGATCGGCTCCGCAGAGCGGCTGCTGGAGATCGTCATCTCACAGGGCGCTGCGATCAGGCGGCGCGACGTCCACGAGGTCGTGCGCCTGGCGGGCATGTTGCAGGCGGAGATGAGCCGCCGCCAGCAGATCGAGGTCGAGCGCAGCGACCTGCTCGCTCGCAGCGGGCTGCGACTCGGGGTGCCGCCCGAGGCGGTCAGCATCTCTCGTCTGTCGGCCATGCTGCCGTCGCAGAGCGCCGCCCAGGCGGTCTCGCGCAGCGCCCAGCTGACGGGGATGCTGCACGAGCTGCAGCGCGAGCACCTGCTCAACAGGGCGCTGATGAAGGTCGAGCTCTCGTTTCTCGATTATCTGATGAAGACCCTCTCGCTCGACGCCAACCACATCTACGATGCCACCGGCGCGGGCGGCAGCTCGGCTCGCACCGACCCGACCGCGGGCATGCGCGTGCTCGATCTGGAGGCATAGTGTCTATCCCGACGCTACAGGGCCTACAGACGGCACTCAGCGGACTGCTGGCAAACCAGGAGGCGCTTGACGTCACCTCCAACAACATCGCCAACGCCCAGACGCCGGGCTACACGCGCCAGACCGCCGTGATGGAGACCAACCGGCCGCTGACGATCTCCTCGCTCTCGCCGACCACCGGCGAAGGCGCGAGGCTCGGCACGGGCGTGGGCGTGGCCGAGATCTCGAGGATCAGGGACTCCTACCTCGATTCTCAGTACCGCGCCGAGAGCTCGACACTTGGCGAAGCGAGCACGAGCGCCGAAGTGCTTGGCCAGGTGCAGACCAGCCTGGACGAACCGTCGAGCTCGGGGCTCTCGTCTCAGCTATCGGCCTTCTGGACCGCCTGGAACGATCTCGCCAACTCGCCCAGCAGCGGTGCCGCCAGGGAAGGCGTCGTGACCGCCGGCAAGGATCTCGCCAATACCCTCAAACAGCTGAGTGCTCAGGTCGAAGCTGCCTCAGGCGAAGCCACTACCCGCTACGCAACGTTCACTGGCGCCAAAGGAGAAGTCCAGAGCGACGCCGAACAGATCGCCTCACTCAACGGCCAGATCAAGCTCGCGCTCGACGCCGGCCAGCAGCCAAACGAACTGCTTGACCGTCGCGACCAGCTGGTCGACAACCTCTCCAAGCTGGCCAACGTGTCTGTCACCGAACACGAAGACGGCACGATCGCTCTCGGCTTCGGCAACGCCGCCGAACCATTGGTCGAAGGCAGCACCGTCCACTGGCCGCAGGCACTGACATCGGCCGCCGGTGGGCAACTGGGCGCGCTGCTGAACCTCACCTCGGCCACGGGCGCGCTGGCCGGCTACAAGGTCTCGCTGAACGAAGTCGCCGCGGGTCTGGCCGCTTCGGTCAACGCGCTGCAGCCCGAAACCCCATTCTTCAGCGGCACCACCGCTGCGAGCATGGCGGTCAACGCGACCGCCGCACAGATCCAGACCGGCCCCGCTGGCGAACCGGGCGCAAACAACCTCGCCCAGTCGATCGCGAACCTGCGCGGCGGCGCCACCGACCAGAGCTGGTCCGCATTCGTCACCAAGGTCGGCAGCGACGTCCAGTCAGCCAAGCAGACCGAAGCCGGCGCGCAGGCGATGGTGACGGCGGTCGAAGAACGCCGCCAACAGGTCTCAGGCGTCTCCACGGACGAAGAAATGACCCAGATGATGACTTTCCAGCGCGGCTACGAAGCTTCCGCGCGCGCGCTGACCGCGATGGACCAGATGCTCGAAACGCTGATCGAGCACACCGGGGTGGTGGGGCTGTGATTCGCATCACGCCGCAGATGGTGACCAGCTCCACGGTCCGCAACGTCAACAACGCATTCGCCGCCCTGGAGCGTCGCTCCAACGAGCTTTCCAGCGGCAAGTCGATCCTCGAACCCTCCGACAACCCTTACGGCACTGGCAAGGCGATCGACCTGCAGAGCACGATCGACGGCCTCTCTGACCACAAGACCAGCATCGACGAAGCGATCGGATGGGAGCACACCGCCTCCAGCGCGCTCAGCTCGATCGGCCAGGTGGTCCAGAAGGCGCGCGAACTGACGCTGCAGGCGACCAGCGGAGTGAACGGCAAGTCCGACCTCGAAAATCTCGCGATCGAGGTCGAACAGCTGACCGAATCGGCCAAGCAGGACACCAACGTCCAGTACGCCGGGCAGTACGTGCTCTCCGGCACCCTCACTGGGACCGCTCCCTACGCCGCCGGAGCCGAAGACGCCTACCACGGCAACGAAGGCACGATCAGCCGCACGATCGCGCCCGGAATGACGATCCAGATCAACCAGTCCGCGGCCACGCTGCTAGGCAACGGGCAAGCCGCAGAAGACGGCAAGCTGCTGGACACGCTGCGCACGATCGCCAAGAACATGCGCGAAGGCACCCCGGCTGCGCTTGAAGCGCTCGACGGAGGCGACCTCAAGAACCTCGACGCCAACTTCGAAACGCTGCTGCAGATGCAGGCGCAGGCGGGGGGCACCGTCGACCAGCTGCAGATGGCTGAAAGCCGGATCGAAGAACTGACCACGAGCACCACCGAGGCGCTCGGCAACACCCAGGATGCCAACTACGCCCAGGTGGCCACCGAATACACCAGCGACCAGGTCGCCTACGAAGCGGCGCTGAAGGCCGGTGGGAGCATCGTGCAGATGTCCCTGCTCGAATTCCTGAAGTAGGGTGGCGAGGCATGACCATGGTGATCGACAGCGTGAGGTTCGGGGCAGTTGAGGTGGCTGACGAGGCGTTGGTGGAGTTCCCGCTCGGCTTGATCGGGCTCGCCGGCTCCGGATACGCGCTCGTCGACGCCAGCCCCGGCAGCGACATCCGCTGGCTGCACTCCACCGAGGACCCGGCCCTGGCGCTGCCGGTGATCGATCCGCGTCGTGCGCTGCCCGGATTCCAGCTTGCCGTGGGGGTCGAGGAACGGGAGCGCGTCGGCGCGCAGGACCTCGACGCGGCGCAGGTCTATGTGACCGTGAGGGCCAGCCCCGACCCGATGCAGACGACTGTCAACTTGCGTGCTCCACTTGTTATCTGGGAAGGCCGCGGGCACCAGGTGATCAACACCGCGCCGGGTGCCGATCTGCGCGCGGCGCTGTTTGCGCCTGCGGCTCGCGAAGCCTGAAAGAACGCGCATTGAGCAGGGCTTCCGCTGCTGCGGAGTGTCTGCATTAAGACACTTTGTGGAGGAATTCGGACAGTTTGCCACCTACACGGACCTGGTGGGTGGCACGGAAGCGCCTCCTAATCAGGCATAATGGTCCGCGATGCTGATACTTACGCGTCGTCCAGGTGAGCGCGTTGTGATCGGCGAGGAGATAACCGTCACGGTGATGGAGGTGGCCGGCCAGACCGTGCGTCTCGGCATTGCGGCCCCAAAGGAGCTGCCCGTCTACCGCGAGGAGATCTGGCTCGCCGTCCAGGCCGAGAACATTGCTGCCGCAGAGTCCGGCGTCGATGCCCTGACCCCGCCTCCCCAGCAGGCCAGCGGCCAGGGGTGAGCGGCGGCCCCGGCGCAGGGGACGCGGCCGGCGAGCAAGGGCTGCTGGCGCGTCACGATGTGATGAGGTTGCGGGCGGGGAACCCGGGGCCGCTCTCCCTCTCGGGCACCAACACATGGATCGTGGGGCGCGACCCCGCATTCGTGATCGATCCCGGGCCGGCGCTGCCGGTGCACGTCGATGCGTTGGTGGAGCTGCTGGAGCGGCGCGGCGGCCTGGGCGGGATCGCTCTCACCCACGACCATCCCGACCACTGCGAGGCGGTGGACGCCCTGCGTGCGCGGATGCCTGCGCCACTTGCGGCCGCGCGCGCGGATCAGCTACGTCGTCCGGGGGATGTCGTCCTATTCGACGGCGGCCGCTTCGGGCCGCTGACGGCGCTGGCAACCCCTGGGCACGCACCCGACCATTACGCGCTGCTGCACGGAAGCGTGTGCTTCACCGGAGACGCGGTGCTCGGCGAAGGCTCTGTCTTCATCGCCCCTGACCCCGGCGCCCTGGCCGGCTACCTGGCGGCGCTGCAGCGGCTGATCGAGATGCCGCTGGAGCTGCTGTGCCCCGGCCACGGGCCGCCGGTCAGCGAGCCACAGCACAAGCTGCGCGAATATCTGCAGCACAGGCTCGACCGCGAGCGGCGACTGATCGCGGCACTTGCGGCGGGAGAGCGGGAGGTGCAGGGCATGCTCGATGCCGCCTGGAGCGACGTGCCGCAGCAAGTCCGGCCCTTCGCCGCGATCACCCTCGCCGCCCACCTGGACAAGCTGGAGCAGGAAGGACGGCTGCCAGATGGCGTGCAGCGGCCCTCATGGGACGCGCCCGAAGCGGTCTGAGCGCTACGGTTCCTCCACGATGAGCCCTTCCTCCGCAGCATCGCCGGACGGGGAGATGGCGAGCGTCGAGGTCACTGCGGGCGCGAGAGCGGGCAGTACCCCCGATGCCTCGACGACGATCGGCTCTGGCACATCGGCCAGCACCGGCACGGAATCCACGTTTCCCCCGATCGCCGACCTCGCCTTCCTCTCGGACTGCCACACCTGCGCGCTGATGGCCTCTGACGGCTCGATCGAGTGGATGTGCCTGCCTCACTTCGACTCGCCGTCGGTGTTCGGGTCGCTGCTGGACCGCGGGGCCGGCAACTTCAGAGTCGGCCCGTACGGCATCTACGTGCCCGCGGGCCGCAGGTACCTGCCTGGTACCAACGTGATCGAGACGACCTGGATGACGCCGCAGGGCTGGATCAGGGTGCTCGACGCGCTCACGATCGGGCCGTGGCGCGACGACAAGCACAGCTTCAGCCACACCAGGCCGCCTACCGACAACGACGCCAACCACATGCTCGTGCGGATGATCGAGTGCATCCAGGGACGCGCGCAGGTCGAGATCGTCTGCGAGCCGATGCTCGATTACGGCCTGCGCCCAGCCACGTGGACACAAGTGGACGTCGAGCAGGAGGGCACCTGCGCGCTGGACGCCACCGATGATGAGTGGGTCTTCCGGCTCTACTCCGACGTGCGCCTGGGCATCGAGGGCAACAGGGCGCATGGCAGGCACACAATGGTCGAGGGCGAGCGCCGCTTCTGCGCGATGTCCTGGGCGGTGGACCGCGTCGGCCCGCGCGACGCCGAACAGGCATGTGAGGACCTTGCCGAGACCGAGCGCTTCTGGCGCACGTGGATGGCCGAAGGCACCTATCCAGACCACCCCTGGCGCTATCACCTGCAGCGTTCAGCACTGACGCTGAAGGGACTCACGTTCATGCCGACAGGCGCGCTGCTGGCTGCGCCGACCACCTCGCTTCCGGAGACGCCGCGCGGGTCGCGCAACTGGGACTACCGCTACTGCTGGATGCGGGACGCGACCTTCACGCTGTGGGGGCTGCACGCACTGGGGCTCGACTGGGAGGCCGACGACTTCGTGCAGTACGTCGCCGACCTGGATCGCAACGACGACGGCTCGCTGCAGATCATGTACGGGATCGACGGTCGCAAGGACCTCGCCGAGTCCACGTTGGATCATCTGAAGGGCTACGAGAACGCGCGCCCGGTGCGGGTCGGCAACGGCGCCTACAACCAGCGCCAGAACGACGTCTACGGCGCGGTGCTCGACTCGGTCTACCTGCACTCCAAGAAGCGCGACCACATCCCCGAGCGGCTGTGGCCGGTGCTCAAGGATCAGATCGAAGCTGCGGACCGCGTCTGGCGGCAGCCCGACCAGGGCATCTGGGAGGCGCGCGGGGAGCCAAGGCACTACGTCTCCTCGAAGCTGATGTGCTGGGTGGCGATGGACCGCGGCGCCAGGCTTGCCGAACGCCGCGGGCATGAGGACGTCTCGCAGAGATGGCAGGCGGTCGCGGAGGAGATCAAGAACGACATTCTGAGCAATGGCGTCGACGAGCGCGGCGTCTTTCGCCAGCACTACGAAACCGACGCTCTGGACGCCTCGAACCTGCTCGTGCCGCTCGTGCGCTTTCTGCCTCGCAGCGACGAGCGCGTGCGCGCAACGGTCAACGCGATCAAGGAGGAGCTGACCGAGAACGGGCTTGTGCTGCGCTACCGCACCGCGGAGACCGACGACGGCCAGCATGGGGAGGAGGGCAGCTTCCTGATCTGCTCCTTCTGGCTGGTCTCCGCGTTGTGCGAGATCGGCGAGCTGCGCGAGGCTGAACACCTCTGCGAGCGGCTGCTCGCCTACGCCTCGCCCTTGCAGCTCTACGCCGAGGAGCTGGAGCCCTCATCGGGCCGCCACCTCGGCAACTACCCGCAGGCGTTCACGCATCTGGCGCTGATCAACGCCGTGGTGCACGTGATCGACGCGCAGCAGGGCTGAGCGGGCTGCGCGGGTGCTTCAGTAGCCCGGCTCGCCGGGCAACACCACTCGCGGGCTTCCCGCGTCCATGATCACCCTGGGCTGCACCGCCTCCACGTGCCGGCCGCGCGAGCTCTGCATCAGCTCCGCAGCGCTGGCAAACGGCGCGATCGCTTCCAGGTGCTTGATCGTGGGGAAGACGAGCGGCATCTCTCCGGCGGTGTACGCCTGCAATGCCTGGGAGGGCGAGCACCAGCGGTGGGCCGTGCACTCGTTGCCGTCGACTTTGGCCCGCTGGCCGTCCGGCAGCTCAGCGAGGAAGAAGATGGTGTCGAAGCGGACCTTGACGATCGCCGGCGTGATCCAGCGCGAGAGCTCGATCAACTCCGCTTGCGCCGGCAGCTCGATGCCCGCCTCCTCACGCAGCTCTCTGCGTGCGGCCAAGGCGTGCAACTCGGGCTGCGCGAGCTCCTCCTGCTCCACGGCTCCCCCCGGGAACACCCACACTCCGGCCATGAAGCGCGCCTGCTGGCTGCGCTGCACCAAAAGGACCTCCAGCGCGCTGCCGCCGCCGCGCAACAGGATCACCGTCGCCGCTTGGCGCGGCGCAGTCTGCGGACCCAGGTTGAGCTCCTCGCCTGGTGCCGGCCGTGCCACCGAATCCTCCCTGCCCATAGGGTGAACATACAGATGCGGGCCCGCATGTAGTCTGTAGTCCGATGAGCACAACACAGACTTTGCAGCGCTGGATCTGCGAATCCTGCGGCTATATCTACGATCCCGACGAAGGCGATCCCGACGGCGGCATCCCGGTGGGCACCGCGTTCGAGGACATTCCGGACACTTGGTTCTGTCCCGTCTGCGGCGCGCGCAAGCGGGATTTCGTTCCCTACGAGGACTAGCTTTCTCTCGGCATGAGCGAGTGGGACGTGCTGCTCGCAAGCGACCGGGAGCGCGTGTGGCATCCGTACGCGCCGATGCCGGCGGCGATGGCGAGCCTGCCGGTCGTGGGGGCGCGCGGCGTTCGTCTCCAATTGGCCGACGGACGGGAGCTGATCGACGGGATGTCCTCGTGGTGGTGCGCGATCCACGGCTACCGCCACCCGGCGCTGGACGCTGCCGTCTGCGACCAGCTCAGCCGCATGTCGCACGTGATGTTCGGCGGGCTCACCCACGAGCCCGCTGTGCGCCTGGCGCAGCGGCTGGCGGAGCTGGCCCCCGCCGGGCTGAAGCACGTCTTCTTTGCGGACTCCGGCTCGGTCTCGGTGGAGGTGGCGATCAAGATGTGCCTGCAGGCCCAGCGCGCCATCCGCGGGCCCTCGGCACGACGCCTGCTCACGGTCCGTGGCGGCTACCACGGCGACACCTTCGGCGCGATGGCGCTCTGCGATCCGATCGAGGGCATGCACAGCCTCTTCATCGGAACGATCGCTGAGCACGTCTTCGCCGATCGTCCGCCCGACGGCTTCGGCGCGCCGCTGGACGCGGCCTGGGCGGCGCAGGTCGAGGGGCTGATCTCCCGCCACGCACACGAGCTGGCGGGGGTGATCATGGAGCCGGTCGTGCAGGGCGCGGGCGGTATGCGCTTCCACTCGCCCGCATGCGTGGCGCTGATGCGCCGACTCTGCGATGAGCACGGTCTGCTGCTGATCCTGGATGAGATCGCGACCGGCTTCGGACGCACCGGCGCGACGTTCGCCTGCGAGCACGCCGGCGTGAGCCCCGACATTATGTGCGTGGGCAAGGCGCTGACAGGCGGCTACCTCACGCTTGCGGCGACGCTCTGCACGGCTGCGGTCGCCGAGGCGATCTGTGCCGGAGAGGGCGGCGCGCTCATGCACGGGCCGACCTATATGGCCAATCCGCTGGCGTGCTCAGTCGCGCTCGCCAGCCTCGATCTGCTCTCAGACGGCTCTTGGAAGTCGCGGGTTGCTGTGATCGAGCGCGGCCTGTGGGAGGGCCTTGCGCCGGCGCGCGAGATCCTGGGTGTCGCCGATGTGCGTGTGCTCGGCGCGATCGGGGTGGTCCAGCTGGATCGCCCCGTCGACGTTGCCGCTACGACCGTGGCGGCGGTGGAGCGCGGCGTCTGGCTGCGCCCGTTCAGGGATCTGATCTACACGATGCCGCCATACGTGATTTCCGAGGAGGATTTGGCGAGTGTGAGTGCAGCCGTCGTGGCGGCGGCCGAGGCGGGAGCAAGCCTGACTCCATGACGCTCTAGGCGTCAAGCCACGATCGCCAGG
This sequence comes from Solirubrobacteraceae bacterium, assembly GCA_036008645.1. Lineage (GTDB taxonomy): Bacteria > Actinomycetota > Thermoleophilia > Solirubrobacterales > Solirubrobacteraceae > Palsa-744. Next base: position 127,365 of record DASYNI010000002.1, on the reverse strand, counting down.
GAAGCTGCTCGGCGGCGGCTGCGAGCAGCCCTGGATCTGGCCCTGCGATCTGCGGCAGCCCCGCGACCTCCACGTCCCCGAGCCGCTCGATCGTCTCGCGGTTGGAGAGCTCCGTCGGCGATGGAGCCGCCGGCCACGGCGTCAGGACCACTGCCCGTACTTCCAGGCCTGCGTTACGCGCAGCCTCGACGCTCAATAGGGCGTGGTTGATCGTGCCAAGGCCGGGGCGCGCCGCGATCAAGAGCGGCAGAGCCAGCTCGGTGGCGAGCGCTCGCACGCTAAGCGTGTCGGTGAGCGGCACCAACAGGCCGCCCACGCCCTCCACCACGAGCGTTGCGCCCCGGCTGGCCGCCATCTCGGCTGCTGCGCGTGCGGCAGCCAAGATTGCGCCATCTGTCACCGGCTCGCCAAGCAGGCTCGCAGCCAGGTGCGGCGATACGGCTGGTCCGTAACGCAGCGGCGAGACCTGCTCGGCAGTCATCCCGCACAATGATCCGAGCAGCACGTGGTCGGCCGGCCACACAGGGTCCGGCTCATCCAGACCGCTGACTGCGGGCTTGTGCGCGACCACCTCCATTCCGGCCTTGCACATCGCGGAGATCAGGGCCGCGCTCAGGACCGTCTTCCCGACGTCGGTGCTCGTTCCCGTGACGAACAGGCCAGGGGGGCGTGCGCTCATGCCGAGGCGGCCAGGGCCATACGAGCGGGCTCGCCGATCAGCGTCGGATCGAGTCCCACCTGCATTGCCGCTTCGCGTAGGACGAGAGCGGCGCTCTGCATCTGCTGCGGGGTGTGAGTGGCCATCGCTGTCAGACGCAGGCGGGAGCTGCCCGCAGGGACGGTGGGCGGGCGGATCGCCTGAGCGAAGATGCCCCGCTCGATCGCCGCCTCGCACAGAGCCATCGCAGCTCGCGCGTCGCGGACCACGAGTGGCACGATGTGCATGTCGCCATCGCCCGCGGCAAATCCCTGGGTGCGCAGCTCTCGGCGCAGCGTGCCGGCCGCGAGGTGCAGGTCCCCGATCAGCTGCGGCCGGCGTTGCATCAGATCGAGCGCGGCGGACGCCGCCGCTATCGCAGGTGGAGGCGGAGCGGTCGAGAAGATCAGCGCCCGCGCGACGTTAACCAGGTATCGCACCGTCTCGGCGCTCGCGCAGACGTAGGCGCCATAGGAGCCGAGCGCCTTGCCGAGCGTACCGACGATCGCATCCGGCTCGCCCTCCAGACCGGCGGCGGCCAGCGCGCCGCGGCCACCGGGTCCCAGGGCCCCGGTCGCATGCGCCTCGTCCACGACCAGCCTTGCCCCGTGGCGCTTGGCCAGCTCGACCAGCTCCACCAGAGGCGCGAGGTCCCCATCCATCGAGAACACCGAGTCCGTGACGATCAGGCGGCGGCCATCTCGGCCGCGATGCTGGGCCAGCAGGTGCTCCAGATGCTCGAGATCCAGGTGTCGGTAGACGAGCACCTGCGCTCGGCTCAGGCGGCAGCCGTCCACGATCGAGGCGTGGTTGAGTGCGTCTGAGAAGATGAGGTCGCCGCTGCCGACAAGTGCGCCGATCACGCCCATGTTGGCCAGGTATCCCGAGCCGAACAGCACGCACGCCTCAGTGCCCTCGAACTCGGCAAGAGCCTGCTCCAGCTGCCTGTGCACGCTCATCGTGCCCGAGACCAGGCGCGAGGCGCCCGCGCCGACACCGAACTGCAGCGCAGCCTCCGCCGCGGCCTGCCGCACCTGCGGATGGGCTGCAAGCCCGAGGTAGTTGTTGGAGCAGAGCAGGACCACGGGCCTGCCGTCAAGCAGTACCTGCGGGCCCTGCGGCCCCTCGATCAGCCGTGTGCGACGCTCGAGCCCAAGCTCCGCCAATTCTTCCAAGCGTTGCCCGAGGTCGCTCATGGCCTCACGACTCGCCAGCGCTCACCGCCTCTGCGAGGGCGAGCGGAGCATTGGCAGCCCCATCGGGGCGCGGCGGCACCGTGCCCTTGGCCCGGAAGCGCAGTTGCGCCGACGGATCCCACAGACGTACGTTCAGATCCGCGGCCGGCGCTGGCTCAGGGGCATCCGGCCGATCCTGTGCCTCAGGCGTACTGCCGGCAAGCCACCCGGAGCGGTTGTCCGGCCGCGGCGTCGAGCCGTTATCGGGCTGACGCGCGACGTTGAGCCCAAGCTCCTCAAACATCGCCTGGTCTTCCTCTGGCGTGTTGCCAAGGGTGGTCAGGAAGTTGCCCATCATCACGCCGTTGATGCCGGCGCCCACGGCAAGCTGTTGCAGCTCGCGCAGATTCTGGATGCGCCCACCGCAGAGCCGCAGCAGAGCTTCCGGCAGGATCAACCTGAAGATTGCGATCCACTTCACGGCCTCCCAGGGGTCCATCGTCTCGCGGTCTCCGAACTTGGTGCCGGGATTGGGGATCAGCAGATTGATCGGCACGCTCGTCGGGTTGATCTCTGCCAGCTGGAAGGCCATCTCCACGCGCTGCTCGCGGCTCTCGCCGAGGTTGAGGATGCCACCGACACAGGTCTCAAGCCCCGCCTCCTTGACCGCTTCGATCGTCCGCACTCGTCCCTCGTAGCGGACCGTCGTAGAGACCTCGGGGTAGTAGCTCTCCGCGGTCTCCACGTTGTGGTGCACCCGCTGGATGCCCGCGTCCTTGAGTGCCTTGGCACGCTCCACCGACATGTGCCCGATCGAGGCGCAGCGCTTGAGGTTGGTGTGCTCGGCGACCAGGCGGGCGCCCTGCAGGATCTTCTCGAAGTCGCGCTTGGAGAGCCCTTGGCCCTGGGTGACCATACAGAAGCGATGCGCCCCGGCTGCCTCTGCCGCCTTTGCATGCTCGAGGATCTGCAGCGGGTCCATCATCGCGTGCATCGGCGTCTGCGCCTCGGCGAAGCGCGACTGGGCGCAGAAGCCGCAGTCCTCCGCGCAGCCGCCGGACTTTGCGTTGACCAGCGAGCACATGTCGGTTGAGTCGGCGAACCGCTCCGTGCGGGCTTCCCAGGCGCGCTGCACCAGGGCTTCAATCTCGGCGTGATCTTCCAGCTCGCCGAGCCGAAGGGCTTCCTCGCGGGTGATGAGCGGCGGCATCTGCGCTGACCTCCGTGGTCGAGACGTACATTGGGGCTGCCTCACAGTACACGGCGGGCGCGCGAGGGTGCCGCCGATGCTCGGTGCCGCGAGCGTCGAGCATCACACGTCCTCTCCAGCGCGTGAGGAGAGTTGCCAATATGCGGAAAGTGCGGGAAAGCCGCACCTGCCACTCGTAGCCGCTACCGATGCGTCGCCACGCCTGAAAACGCAGGCTTGCCCGCTGGGCGTCGTGGGCCAGCAGATCAGTAGTTTTGCTGCGTTTGGCTGCCATGCGGCACGGATAGGTCCGACCGCGCGACCCGCGACCGTTCCTATAAACGGATGAGTGTGATTGAGACAACGATGAGGGACGATTCCACCTCCAGCTTGCTGGCGGCGGTGGCCGCACCAGTGAAGAGATGGCCCGAGCGGCGCTCGGCGGTGCTGCTGAGTTCGGTGGCAATGTTCGTCGCGATCTTCCTGCTGCGCGAGTTCGTGACTGGCAGGGGCGACGCGCTCAGCCTGCTCTATGTCATCCCCATTGCGCTGTTCGCTCTGGAGCTTGGCATCCGTGCCGGCGTGGTGGCCGCGATCGTCTCGATCGGCGCGATGGTCACTGTGGAGACCGAAATGAGCTGGGTGGGACTGCTGGTGCGCGCGATCATCCTTCTCTCCGTCGGCACCATCGCGGGGCGATTCAGCGACCGGATGCGCAGTCACAGCGCCAGAGACGAGAGCCTGCTCCGGTCCGGCTTGGATCTGGCGCGCCTGGACGAGACCGAGGATCTGCTGGCGCTGCTGACCGACCACATCGAGCGGGCGGTGGAGGTCTCCTCGGTTCGAGTCGAGCTCGACGGATCGCCTGCGGCCCAGCGCGGCAGCCCTGGCGGTGAGAAGGTCCGGGTGCCAGTCGTCTCGCGTGAGAAGACGAAGGGCTGGATCGAGGTGACGGCCGGCGTCGAGCGGCAATTCTCGCCCGAGGATCGCCTGATCCTGGAGGCGATCGCGTTGCAGGCCGCGGTTGCAACCGAGAATCGCAGGCTGCTGGCGGTTGAGCGCGAACAGCAAGAGCTGCACGATGAGATCGAGCGTATGCGCAAGCGGCTCGGGGACCAACTGCGCAACGCAAGCCAACTGATCGAGCACCACGAGCAGCAGCGGCGCGGGATCGCACAGCGCCTGCACGACGAGGCTGCTCAGGCGATGGCCGCGGCACTGCTCACCGTCGGGCTGCTCGAACGCGGCGTCGACCAGGAGATGAGCCGTCCTCAGCTCGAGGACGTGCGCCAGCAGGTGAAGGCGTGCATCGTGGACTTGAGGCACATCGCCGGCTCGCTGAGGCCGCCCGCCCTCGATGAGATGGGCCTGGCGATGGCTCTGGAGCGGTTCGCGGAGATCGAGGACGAGCGGGGAGTGCGCTCGATCGACTTCTTGCTTGGGACGCTGCCGCCACGACTGCCATCAGAGGTGGAGACCGCAACCTACCGCGCGATCGAGGAGATGCTAGAGGCTTTGCAGGGCGCGGGATCGGTGTCGGTGACGCTGAACGCAAACCAGGAGCAGGTGCAGGTGATGATCGAGGCGCGCGCCGAGCTCGCCGCCCACGCCGTGGTGGGCGCCGCCGCCGAACCTGCCGAAGTCCACGCGGACCTGGTCGCGACACGCGCGCGCGTCGAGCTGATCGGAGGATCGCTGCACATGAGCTCCATGTCGGGGGGCGGCAAGCGCATCCTCGTGCAGATCCCAATCGCGCCGTCGAGCGACTGAAGGCTTTGCCTGCGGCGGCCGCGTAGCTCAGCGGCCCTGCCAGCGCGGTGTGCGCTTCTCCGCGAACGCGCGGATGCCCTCGCGCATGTCCTCAGACGCAAAGGAGGCCCGGCGCAGCTCGATCAGCTCGCTGGCCGTCTCCGGGTCGAGCTTGCCCTCCTGCGCCAGCAGCTCTGCGATCACGCGCTTGTTGCCTCGCTGGGAGAGCGGGGCGTTGCCGGCCATCTCAGTTGCGATCGCCAGACCTACGGGCTCCAGCTGATCCTCGGTCGCGACCCTGTTGACCAGACCCCAGTCCAGCGCGGTGCTCGCGTCGATGTGCCGTCCAAGCAGGAAGAGCTCGCGGGTGCGGGCCGCGCCGATCGCATCGATGAAGCGCCGCAGGCCGGTGTGCGAGTAGACGAGCCCCAGCTTCGCGGGCGGCATTCCCAGCTTGATGTCCTGCTTGGCCACGCGCAGGTCGCATGCGAGCGCGAGCTCTAGGCCGCCGCCGATCGTATGGCCGGGCAACACCGCGAGCGTCGGGTTCGGGAATGCCTCCAGCGCGTCGATCGCTTCGGTGAAGGGGTGCGCGACCAATCGCTCCGCCTGCTCCTCGAACTCCTCGTCTGGGATTTCCCCAATGTCATAACCGGCCGAGAACATTCCTCCCGAGCCGGTCAGAAGCACGCAGCGGGCGCTCTGCTCATCGGCCAGACGACTGAGCGTGGCGGAGATGGCGTCGAGGATCGGGTGGTCCAGCGCGTTGCGCTTGGCGGGGTTGGCGATCGTGAGTCGGACCACATTCTCGGCCGGCCGGTCCAGGAGCAGCTTGCCGTCTGCCAACTCGGTGGTCTGTGCGGTAGAAGCCATCCCGGCGAAGGCTAACCGACGAGCGGCTGTCGGCTCGCTCTCAGCCGCTTGTGGGCTCCCCTCGGCGGCTCTAGGCGTGCCGCCGAGCCGACCGCACGACATCAGCGGAGACCGTTTGGTGTACTTCAGACCATTCGGGCCATCAGTGCGAGTGGAAACGGAGATGCATCCGATGCAACAACCAACTAAATCAGGGATACGCAACGCCGGCAGGAGCTGGAATCCGGAGCGAGCGCTGCAGGCGAGCGTGAATTGGGCCGTGCTGGGCCTGGTGATCGAGAAGCCGAGCTACGGCTACGAGATCGGAAGGCGCTTTCTGACGCGGTTCGCCGACTTCGTGCCGGCGAGCCTGTCCAACATCTACACGACGCTCGACCGGCTCGTCCGCCTCGGCTTGATCGAGCCCACGCATGCCCAGGCAGCGACGGTCAGTGGCCGCCAGCAGAAGCTCCACTATCGCGCCACCAGCGAGGGCGCTCGTGCGTATCGCAGCTGGCTGGCGCGCAGGCTGCGCGAGATCGACCATCGCTCGGAGTTGCTGCTGCGACTGCTCTCGGTTTGCCTGAGGGGCGTTCCTGCACTCGACGAGGTGCTCGAGCGCTATGAGGCCGAATGTTTGGAGGAGCAGCGGCGGTTGGAGGCCCGACCGCCGGAGCGCACCTCCGAGGACCCGGAGCTGATGCCCGAGCTTCTGGCTCGCATGGTCGGCGACGAGCGCATCAGCATGCTGGCGGCTCAGCTGGACTGGGTGCGCCGCACGCGTGCCGAGCTCAGCGATCATCTGGAGCGTCAACGCCGCCGGGCGGCGGCGATGCAAGGCCGCAGATCCGAGCCGGAAGGCTAGCCGCGGAAGCCGATCACTGGGCGAGGCGGTACTGGCGCGAGACCGGGTCCCGCTCGAGCAGGCCCGCCGCGAGCAGGGTGCTCACGTAACGGTGGATCGTGCTCGTGCGCATGTTCAGGCGACGCGCCAGATCAGCTATCCCCATCTCCCCGCTCGGGGGAAAGCAGGTCAGGACCAGCAATCCCGCCAGCAGCGAGCGCGAGAGCCTGCGGTCGTCGAGGAGCGCGCGGTAACGCCGCTCCCTGGCGCCGGAAAGCTGATCGGCGCTCAGCAAGCCCGCTGTCCCAGTCTCGGTATCGGCGGTAGCGGAGCGCAGTACCTGTTCGACCTGGGCAGGGGAGAGCGTGAGCATCACGATCCCCTCCTGTTCGGACGCGCGTTTGCCGCTGGCGAGTTTGCGCGTGCCCTTCTCAGCAACCGCGCGGCGTCTGCTCACCATCCTCGGTCCCCCTCTTGGATACGTTGTATGTGAGATCCGCCGAGCTGTGGCGCTTCTGCATGACGCAAGACCGCGTTTGAAGAATTCGCAGGATTCCAAGTCCGGCCTGGATTCTGTTAGATCGTACTCGCCGCGACGGGCTCGTGCAAGCCCTTCATGCTCGAGGCTTCCTTAGAAGATCTTTTTACTGCAGCTCAACCAGAGGATCGCCCTCGTTGACGGCCTGGCCCTCTTCACACAGGATCTTTACGACCGTGCCTGCATCTTCGGCCTCCACCGGCATCTCCATCTTCATCGACTCGAGGATCGCGACGGTGTCGCCCTCCTCGATCGTGTCGCCGACGGCGCATTCGATCTTCCATATCGTGCCCGTGATGTGAGCCTCCACGTGAGCCATCGGCCGCCTCCTGGTTGGTGTCATGCACGAAGCTCGTCCGCGCGCGCGAAGCTTATGCGACTCATGCGACCGGTCTAGTGTTGGGCGCGGAATGATCCTCGCGATCGATCAGGGCACGACAGCAACCACGTGCATCGTCTTCGACGAGCGTGGCGAGCCGATCGGCCGCGCGCAGGCCGAGCTCTCTCAGAGCTTTCCGCGTCCAGGATGGGTGGAGCACAACATGGACGAGATATGGGAGCTCGTCCAGGGGCTTGCCGGACAGGCGCTGAGGGATGCCGGCGTCGCTGCGCAGGAAGTGATCGCCATCGGGCTCACCAACCAGCGCGAGACGGTCTGCGCATGGGACGTGACCACAGGGCGGCCGCTGCACTCGGCGATCGTCTGGCAGGACAGGCGGACCTCAGAGCGCTGCGCGCAGCTGCGCGCGCAGGGCCTGCAGCCGCTCGTGCGGCAGCGCACGGGCCTCGTGCTCGACCCCTACTTCTCGGCCACCAAGATGCAGTGGCTGCTGGAGAACGTGGAGGGGCTTGCGCAGAAGGCCAAGGCCGGCCACGCCCTGCTCGGCACAGTCGACTCCTGGCTGGCCTTCAAGCTCACCGGGGAGCACGTGACCGATCCCTCCAATGCGGCACGCACGTTGCTCTACGACCTCGCCGACGGCGACTGGAGCGAGGAGCTGCTCGATCTCTTCGGCGTGCCCCGGCGGGCGTTGCCGCAGATCCGCCCGAGTGCCGGTGCGATCGCGACCGTGCGAGGCGACGCCCTCGCGGGCATATCCGCTCCGCTTGCCGGCATCGCCGGCGATCAGCAGGCGGCTCTCTTCGGACAGGCATGCGTGGACCCCGGCATGGGCAAGAACACCTATGGCACAGGCTCCTTCGTGCTGCTGCACGCCGGCTTCTCTCCGCCCGATCCCGTGGACGGTTTGCTCAGCACCGTTGGCTGGGGCATCGGCCAGACGCGCTCCTACGCTTTGGAGGCGTCGATCTTCGCCACCGGAGCCGCGGTGCAATGGCTGCGCGACGGCCTGGGCATCATTGCCGCAGCGCACGAGAGCGAGGCGCTTGCGGCCTCGCTTTCCGGCAACGACGGCGTGTACTTCGTTCCCGCCCTGACCGGGCTTGGCTCGCCGCACTGGGACCCCGACGCCCGCGGCACGATCGTCGGATTGACCAGGGGATCCGGCGCAGCTCATCTCGCGCGCGCAACCCTGGAGGCGATCGCCTACCAGACGGTTGACGCGGTGCGGGCCATGGAGCGGGCTTGCGGCCAGCCCTTGCGCGAGTTGCGCGCTGACGGCGGCGCCACCACCAACCGCTGGCTGATGCAGTTCCAGGCGGACATCCTTGGTGTGCCCGTGCTTGTGCCGGAGATCGCGGAGACGACCGCGCTCGGCGCGGCCCTGCTCGCGGGAGTGGGGGTCGGCGCCTGGAGCATCTCCGATGTTGGCGCCGGCTGGCGCGAGCGTGCCCGATATGAGCCGTCGATGAGCGAGGATGAGCGCCAGAGCCTGCTTGCCGGCTGGCAGCGGGCGCTTGCGCGAGCACGCAGCGAGGGCGTGGAGGATGCTGACGCGCAGCGCGCGTAACCTACCCGGCGCAGAGAGGTAGAAGCATCACGTGAGAGCTCATTTCCGCCACCTTGCGCCCGCAGCCGCCGTCGGTGGCCGGCGCCGATCGCGCAGGCCACATGCCTGACTTGGCCTCAATGAAGGCGCAGGTCTACACCGACCCGCGGCCCAAGGAGTACTTCGACCGCTTCCATGAGCGTGCGCGGACCCGGCAGCCAGACTGGGCCTACGAGTTCACGCGCCTGATCACCTCGCTATATGCCTACACGCTGCTGCGGGTGCGCTCGATCTCCAGCGAGCACGTGCCTGGGCGTGGCGCCGTGATCCTCGCGCCCAACCACTTCTCCTTCATGGACCACTTCCTGATGGGCTGCTACATCCGCCGCAAGGTGCGCTTCATGGCCAAGTCACAGCTCTTCAAAAGGCCGATGCAGTTCATCTACACCCACGGCGGCGTCTTCCCGGTGCGGCGCGGCGCACGAGATGAGGAGACCTTCATCACCGCAGAGACGATCCTCGCGGGTAGCGGTGCGATCACGATGTACTGCGAGGGCGGTCGTTCACGGTCGGGCAAACTTGCCGAGCAGGCCAAGCCAGGCATCGGTCGGCTCGCCCTGCGGACGGGAGTCCCGGTCGTGCCGATCGCGATCCACGGCTCCTCGCACATCCGCAACTGGAAGCGGCTGCGCTTCCCCAAGATCACCGTCCAGTACGGGCGCGCACTGCAGTGGGACCGGATCGAGAACCCCACACGTGAGCAGCAGCAGGCGGTCGCGGACGCGATCCTCGTTGAGATCAAAGCGCTCTACGACGGCCTTCAGGAGCACGGGCGCAGAGGCGTTCTGCAAAGCGTGCGCGAGCAGCGACGCGCAAAGGCGCCTGCCTCAAGCGGCGCCGCGACAGCCTGAGCGAGCGGGCGTCTGCGCCGAGCCCTATCGTGGCGTCCTGACGCGATGGCCGGCGAGGATATCCAGCAACCCGGAGGGGGAAGACGGTGAGCAGTCCCATCGAATTGGGCGCGGTGATCCGCAAGGTGTTCCGCGTCTATGTCGATCAGGCATCGGTGTTGATGCCCGCGGCGGCAGTAGTCTTTGTGATCACCGGGGTCCTGACCGATCTGATCGTTGCGACCAAATCGACCGGCCTCTCGCTGCTCGTCCTGATCCTCGATCTGATCGCGGGCACGCTGTTCACGGGCATGGTCGTCGAGCTGGTCGCCGACGTCCAAGACGGGCGACGCAACGCGAGCGCGACAGCGCTGCTGCGAGCAGTCACCCCCGTGCTCGGCGAACTGATCCTCGTAGGGATCGTTGCAGGCGTGCTCGAGGCGATCGGGTTCGTGTTGATCCTGATCCCTGGTCTGATCCTGATGACGATCTGGTCGGTCGTCGCTCCGGTCGTGGTGATCGAGCATCCCGGCGGCCTGCGCGCCCTGGGTCGCAGCCGCGCGCTCGTACGCGGCAACGCCTGGCAGGTGTTTGGCGTGATCATCGTGCTCGTGCTTGGGGTCGTTGTCGTGAGCGGGCTGCTCGATGCCCTTGCCGAAAGCGCGGGCAGCAGCGTCGGCCTCGTGGTGAGAGTGGTCGTCGGCGTGCTGACGGCGCCGATCTCGGCGCTCGCTGCCGCGGTCCTCTATTTCGAGTTGCGAGGCGATGCACGGCGCGATGTGGAGCCTGTCACGTACGCGTCGATGGAAGTCAGGGGAGAGCCTGCAGAGCCGCTCCAGCCGCCCTTGGGGCACTTGCCTGGCGATCGGGCGCCCGGCGTGCGGGACTCCGGCGCGGAAGCGCAGCACGAAGACTGAGCAGCCCAGGCGGGGCCGCTCAGTCTCGCACTCGGGCTCTCAGCCCGTCATACCTCCGAACAGCCCGCCGGTGATGTGCAGCGTCTGGCCGTGGACGTAGTTGCTCCAAGGTGAGCACAGGAAGAACACGCCGCCGGCTGCCTCCTCCGGCGTGGCCGGGCGCCCGAGCGGGATCAGCATCGAGGCCATCTGGCGCAGCTGCTCGGGGATGCCGAGCTGCACCTTCTCGCCGTGGATCTCCATCTCGTTGCCCTCCACCTTGGCCTGGGTCAGGCGCGTGTCGATGAAGCCGAAGGCGACCGCGTTGACGTTGATCTTGAACTGGCCCCACTCCTTGGCCAAGGTCTTAGTCAGGCCCACGACGCCGGCCTTGGCGGAGGAGTAGTTGGCCTGGCCGGCGTTGCCGAGCGTGCCGGAGGTGGAGGAGACGTTGACGATCTTGCGGAAGACCTCCTTGCCTTCCTCGCGCTCTTTCTTTGCCGGCTCGCGCAGGTGCGGTGCCGCCGCGCGGATGATTCTGAAGGGCACGACGGTGTGGATGTCGAGCATCGCCTGGAACTGCTCGTCGGTCATCTTGTGGATCGGCGCGTCGATCGTGTAGCCGGCGTTGTTGACGATGATGTCGATTTTGCCGAAGGCGTCAACCGCGGCCTGTACGAGCTTGTCTGGGGTGTCGCCTACGGTCAGGTCCCCGGCGAAGACCGCCGTCTGTCCGTCGATCTCATCCGATGCCTGCTGGGCGATATCGGCGTCAAGGTCGTTGATCAGGACCTGCGCGCCCTGTGAGACGAGCAGCTCGGCCGTCGCGCGGCCGATCCCGCGTGCCGAGCCCGTGACAATGGCGGACTTGCCCTCGAGTACTCCCATGTTCTGTCTTCTCCTCGTTCGTGGTGTGAGCGCGGAGGTTATAGGGACGGCGTGGCGCGGCGGCTGCCGGTCGGCGCTGCCCTGTGCGGGTTTTTCAGCCCTTGATCAGAACGCCGAAGTCCTGCGTGTAGGTCGCGCCCGGCTGGCCATGGCCGTCGGAGGTGGGCACTGCCGCCACGACGCCCATCCCGGTTTCGCGATAGCGGGCGTCGAGGATGTTTTCGCGGTGCCCGGGCGAGGCCATCCAGGCTTCCACGATTGCGCTGGGAGTCGAGAGGTAGCGCGTGCCCCAGGCGATGTTCTCGCCGATTTCATATCCGAGGTCGGCGCTGTAGATGTAGCCCGCCGCTCTGATCCTGCTCCCGGGAGTGTCTCCTGCCGGACTGTAGTGGCTGAAGTAGTCCTGGGTGATCATTTCTTCGGTGTGGCCTTGGGCGGCGCGGTTCAATCTTCCGTTGACGATTAGCGGCCGCTCGCCGTGGGCGGTGCGTTCCCTGTTGACCAGGCAGACCGTGGCGCTGCGCACCACGGCGAGGTTTTCCTGGCTCGGGATCAGGTCGGCGCCGTCGCACTGCAAGGCGGCGCGCACGGCGCGGCGCCGCGCCACGCCGGTGTGGCTGCGCTTGTGAGCCCCCTGCCTGCGATGCCTGCGGTGGTGGCGGTGATGCCTGCGGTGGTGGCGGTGGTGGTGGTGCTTGCGCGCTCCGTGGGCTGTAACGTGAAGCGCCGCGTTGGCGCGCGGGGGGGCCTGCGTCTGGCCGGCGGTGGCGATCGTGACGCTGAGCACGAGCGTCGCGGCGGCCAGAGTGAGGATCGCTGCGACGGATCTGAGGATGCGCCTCATGCCATTCGCATCGGCCTACCAGCGCCCGCATTTAGCCTTGGGCGCTGTCCTGGACACCTTTTGAGAGCTTTGGGCCGCTCCTGCCGCCGTCTCAGGCGGGGCGTAGACTGCGTGCTTCGATGGTCGACACGACAATGGGCTCTCAGCCGGCGGTGCTCGCGGGCGCCGGCGAAGAGGTTGGCAAACAGCGGCTGGGCGTGCTGCCGGCGCAGCGGTTGCGCGAGGCGGTGCAGCGCGAGTGGGTGACCGCGGGCGATTGGCGCATCCCGGCACAGTCGATTCAGCCGGCGAGCATCGATCTGCGGCTGGGCGAGCGGGCCTGGGCGCTGCGATGCAGCTTCCTGCCGGACAGCCGCTCAAGCGTTGAGGAGAAGATCCAGGATCTCGCCTTCGACACGATTGACCTGCGTGACGGCGCGACGCTCGAGCGCGACCGCCCTTATCTAGTGCCGTTGATCGAGGAGCTGCATCTGCCTCCCGCGCTGCGGGCGAAGGCCAACCCCAAGAGCTCGACCGGCCGCCTGGACGTCTTTACGCGCGTGATCACCGACTGCCACCACCGCTTCGACGAGATCACCTCGGGCTACGAGGGCAAGCTCTATTTGGAGGTCGTGCCGCGCTCATTTGCGATCAGGGTCAAGACTGGGATCGCGCTCAACCAGGTGCGACTGCTCTCAGGCGAGGCACGCCTGAGCGACGAGGAACTGCTGCGCGTCCACGAGGAGTTTCCGCTTCTCTACCTCGACTCCCACCCGCTGCGCGCCACCGAGCTCTCGCTCGCCGGCGGCCTGTTTTTGAGCCTCGACATCAGCGGCCACAGCGAGAGCATCGTCGGCTACCGCGCCAAGCGCAACAGCCTGCCTGTCGACCTCACGCGCATCGGCGCTCTGAAATGGCAGGACTACTGGGACCCCGTCCACCCCGAGGCCGGGGGCAAGATAGTTCTGGAGCCCGAGGTCTTCTACCTGCTGCTTTCGGCGGAGGGCGTGAGCATCCCGCCGCCGTATGCGGCCGAGATGATGGCTTATGACCCCACCGCAGGCGAGCTTCGCACCCACTACGCGGGCTTCTTCGACCCCGGCTTCGGCTACTCCCGCCGCCGTGAGACCCACGGCAGCAGGGCGGCGCTGGAGGTCAGGGCCAGGGATGTGCCCTTCATGGTCGAGCACCGCCAGCCGGTGTGCAAGCTTGCCTTCGAGCAGATGGCGGCCGAGCCCGACGTGCTCTACGGCGAGGATCTCGGCTCCAACTACCAGGGCCAGGTCACGATGCTCAGCAAGCACTTCGCGGCGCAGACGGCGGGCGTTGCGCAGGCGGACCTGGGCGGCCGCTCAGACGCCGGCGCATGAGCGCCACCGGGCGCGAAGCGTCCTGAGTATCGGATTAAACTCGACACTTTGGGTCGGGAATAGCTACTATGAGATTGGCGTTGAGCATCACGCTCAGAGCATGCCCGCGGTCCGGGCGGGGACCGTCGTCTTCAGGGAGAATGCGGACATGAGGGTTTCGGCGAAGGCTGATTACGCGGTGCGCGCCGCAGTGGAGCTGGCCGTCTCCCCGCGGCTTCCCGTGAAAGCGGAAGAGATCGCCGAGCGTCAGGGGATTCCGCCGGCGTTCCTGGTGAAGATCCTGCATGACCTGCGTCTGGCGGGCCTGATCTCCAGCCAGCGTGGGCCAGACGGCGGCCATGAATTGGCACGGCCCGCGGCGGAGATCTCGATCGCCGATGTGCTGCGCGCGGTCGATGGCCCGCTGGCCAACGTGCGCGGCAAGCCGCCGGAGAAGGTCAGCTACGCCGGCAGCACAGCGCCGCTGCAGCGGGTCTGGGTAGCGCTGCGGACCAATGTGCGTTCGGTGCTGGAGACGGTCACGATCGCAGACATCGCCGAGGGCCACCTTCCTGCCGAGATCGACACGCTCGCAGACAAGCGCGACTCCTGGGTCACTCGCTAAGAAGGTCTTTCAAAAAGATCGGCACGCCCGGATGCGCACCTGGACACGGCGCTGGATCGCCACGCGACGGCTTGCACGTGCCACCAGCACGCGCTGCACCGCCTCGCGTCGCCCAGCTTGGTCCAGGCACGCCCCAACCGCACCGCCTATTTTGAAAGACCTTCTGAGGGGAGCGCCTCCACGCCGATCAGGCGTGCCTTGCCGCAAGCGGTGCCGGTCCCAGCGCGATGTCCGGCTCGCGAGCGAGCGCGCTCGCCATCGCAGCCAGGCCTGCGATCAGCTCGTCGAGCTGGACGGCTGCACCGTCGGTGGGCTGCCCGTCCAGAAAGTCGGCGCTGCTGAGATATGCCGCCGTGGGCGTGAGCGTCGCACCGAAGAATGCGAGCACGTCGCGCAGGTGACGTTCGGCGCCGAGGAAGTGGTGCGTGCTTGCGCCCATCGCGACGATCGCCGTGGGCTTCTGGCGCAGCGCCTGGACTGGGACATGGTCGAGCAGGTTCTTCAGCGCTCCCGTCAGCGATCCACGGTAGACGGGCGTGGCCAGCAGAACCGCATCCGCCTGCCACAGTAGCTCGATCGCGCTCGCTGTGTCGTCGTCGAGGTCTTGGGGGGCGCGCCCGTCGGCGAAAGAGATCTTCACCTCGGCGAGGTCGAGCAGACGCGGGGCCAGCAGTGCACGCTCCTGTGCGCGCGCCAGTGCCTGCTCCAACGCCAGGCGCAACCGACCTGGAGGCGTCACGCTGCCGAGCACCGCGACGAGCCGAGGTGGTGCCATCAGCCACCGGCCTGCTCGTGAAGGTGGACGATCGGCTCCACGGCTGCGACGTCGAGGCCCAGCGCGAAGGGGTTGAGCCCGCCCTCGGCGCGCTCTGGCCTCAGCAGCAGGACCCCGCTGAGGCGCAGGCGATCCAGTGCGTCGCGCAGGGCGCCGAGTGGCTTCGCTGCGTCGGGCAGCTCGGGGGCTTGCACCTCCGGCGTGCCGGCGCAGCACCCCGCAAACGGCGAGGAGTCGTCGCGGTGATAGACGAGCACACCGCTGCGGGCGGCTCGGATGCGCCTCATTGCGGCCTGCAGGGAGGCGCGCCGCCGGCAGTGCAGGTGTCCGAGCGCGTCGCCGAAGATGCAGGCTGCGTGCAGGTAGACGAGCGCGCCCGTGGAGTCCTGGGGCTGGCCGACTAGGGCGATCACGCTCGTGAGCGGGCTGCCCTCCCCGTGCTCGACGGGCACCAGCCGCAGGTCGCCATCTGCCGTCGGGAGGAAGACGTCTTCTGTGGTGGCGCCTACCGCTGTCGCCTGATCCTCCTCCGGCTGGTCGAGCTGTGCGAAGGCGCCGCGATAGAAGAGGAGTGGATCCTGGTGGGCTTCAGGGTGCTCTACCTCCAGCACGCGCCCGATCACGATCTTGTGGTCGCCTCCGTCTGCGACGTCGTGGAGCCTGCACTGGAGCGTCGCGAGCGACCCTTCCAGCAGCGGCAGCTGGTGAGCGCTGACGCGGTGCCCCACGCCATCCCAGATCTCGCCAGTCGTGGGCTTCGCGAATGTCTGTGCGTGCTCGATCTGATCCTGGTGGAGTACGTTGACCGCGAAGTGCCCGTGCCCGAGTAGCGCCGCCAGCGTCTCGGACTCGTTGCGCAGGCAGACGAGCACGAGCGGCGGGTCCAGCGAAACCGATGAGACGGCATTGGCCGTGCTGCCGAGCGGCATCCCGGCGGGTGAGGTGGAGGTCACGACCGTCACGCCGGTGGCGAAGCTGCCGATCGCTGCGCGCAGCTCGCGGCCAGTGACGCCGTCCGCCTGGGAGGCGCCTCCGGGCGAGAGGTCGGGCAGCACTCGCAGCGTGCCCTCCTGACGCCGCGGTCGGAGCGCCGTCAGCGCGGAGCGCGTCTCATGCTTGCGGGAGATGTCGGTGGCGCTCATGATCGGAGAAGCTTTGAGATGGCGGTAGCCGCACTCATCTTTTGCACAAATTCACTTCTTCACAGGCGATCGGTGTGCAGAAGTACCCGATTGGGGACATCAGGCGGCGACTCCGAGCAGTGCCGCCGCGCGCTGGGCGGCCTCGGTGCGGTTGCGCACGCCGAGCTTGCGATAGAGCGCGGTCGCGTGCTTCTTGATGCTCTCGGCGCTGAGGTGCATCTCGGCCGCGATCTCCTGGTTGGTGGCGCCTGTGCAGAGCAGCAGCATCACCTCGCGCTCGCGGGCGGTCAGACCATGCGGCGCGGGGGCCTGCTCTGTGAGCGCCGCGCCGGCTTGGCGCAGCGCCGCCGAGCGCACTGTCTCTACGATCGCCTCGCCGGAGGCGCCGGGCGGCACGAAGGCGTCGGCGCCGTGGGCGGCCGGCATCAGCGCCGAGCGCTCGCAGCGTGAGGTGAGCACGACCTGGGTCGGCGGCGAGGCCTCTCGCAGCGCCCTGGTCATGGCGGGCGCGAAGGGTGTCGCGTCGGAGATGTCGAGGATCGCGACCTTCGGCCTGCGGCGGCGGGCGAGATCGACCGACTTGCTGTGCTCGCTGACGAGCAGGCAGCGGCCCACCCACGGCTCGCGCTTGAGCAGCACGCCGATGCCGATACGGGTGGGGGCGTGGGTGCCGCAGATCAGAACGTCCACGGACCGATTAGGGAGCGGGAGGGAGGCGGGAGAGGTGAGCATGGGAAAATTCTATACTAAAGAGGTCCAAATTGTCCGTCACGCTCGGTTTGGACGGCTCGGACGATGGCAATTCCCTGTTCGGGTAACGATTCTTGGAAATGCTGATAAATCTGATCCACATAGGCTAGTTTGCCACGGGTCGCGGTCATCTGCCGCTTTGCACCGACCTGCGCCACGACCCCAGTCATCGACCCAAGGCACCTCACTCATGAACCACGAGAGCTCGAAGATGGTCATCACCGCTCGCTCGCAGGGCGCTGTAAGCCACGATCCCCGTCCCGCTCGCCGGATGCGCGGCAGCGTGCGCGCCGGCCTGGCCGCCACGATGGCGATAGCCGCGGTGGCGGTGGCCGCCTGCGGCGGCTCCTCGAGCTCGGGCGGCGGCTCCTCTGCCGGCGCGAGCGGCAGCCAGGTTGCCGCCACGGACTCCACGCCGACGCAGGGCGGCACGATCTATTACGCGCACGAGCAGGAAACCCCGTGCCTGACCGGAGGCTGGGTGCAGGAGGCCTTCATCGAGCGTCAGTACGCCGACTCGCTGGTCTCGCAGGAGACCGGGGGCAAGATCGTGCCGTGGCTGGCCACCTCGTGGTCGATCTCCAGCAATCGGCTCGTTTACACCTTTCACCTCAAGCCGGGCGTGAAGTTCACCGACGGCACGCCGCTGAACGCGCAGGCGGTGGTCGACAACTTCGACACCTGGACCAACCCGAAGACCGCCAACGGTGACGTCAACGCCTTCATCGTGCCCTACTTCAAGTCCGCGCAGGCGTTGAGCGACCTCACTGTGCAGGTGACGCTCAACAAGCCATACGCGCCGCTGCTCTCCACGCTCTCACAGGGCTATGACGGCATTCTCTCTCCGAAGGGGCTCGCCCGCGGTGCGGCCGCGACGTGCGACGATCCGATCGGCAGCGGACCGTTCATCATCCAAAAATGGAACCACGGGCAGGACATCGAATTCGTCCGCAACCCGAACTACGACTCGGCGCCGGCCAACGCGCTGCACCAGGGCCCCGCGTATGTGAACAAGCTGGTCTGGAGCTTCGTCGCCAACCCGACGACGCGTTACGGGTCGCTCACCAGCGGCCAGTCCAATGTGATCTACGACGTTCCGACTGCCGACTGGGACGCAGCCAAGGAGCAGTACAACGTGGCCCAGTACATCACGCCTGGACGTCCGCAGACGCTGGATCTGAACACCACTCACGGCGTTTTCACCGACCAGCAGGTGCGCGAAGCGTTCGCGTACGCGGCCAATCGGCCGGCGGCGGTGCAGAGCGCATTCGACGGCGAGGTGCCGTTCAACGGCAACGGGGCGCTCAGCCAGTCGACGCCCGACTATGACGCGACTCTGGCCGACGCCTACGCCTATGACCCGAGCAAGGCGAATGCACTGCTCGATCAGGCGGGCTGGAGCGCCCGCAACGCGGCCGGGTATCGCACCAAGGACGGCAAGGTGCTGGAAGTGAAGCTGGTCTATGGCGCCGGCTCGATCATCACCGACGAAGGCGCCACCGTGCTGCAGGACCTCCAGCAGCAGTGGAAGGCGGCCGGCTTCGATGTGACGCTCGTGCCCGCGACGCTCTCACAGCTTTTCAGCGGCACCTATTCCACGCCGACCTCCTACGACGCCACGATCGGTTACTGGACGAGCCCGACGCCGGGCGTGCTGCTGATCGTCTGGCGGCCGTGGGATTCAAAGACGGCGCCCAACCCCAATAACGCCTCCTTCTACGACAACCCCGAAGTCGTGAGCCTGATTGAAGCGGCCAACTCCGCCTCCGACCCGGCGACCCAGCAGGCCGACTACGACAAGGCTCAGCAGATAGTCGTACAAAAGGCGGCCGTCGTGGGCGTCTACACCCAGACCACATCGCTGGCCTGGGTGAAGAGCCTTCACGACGTCTGGATCGAGGCCTCGCAGGGCGAGCCGGTGTTCTCCGACGCTTACTTCAGCAAATGAGCGTGAGCACACCGACACCCGCTGAGGTCGCGGCCGCTCCGGGGGGCGCGAAGGGCCCCTCTCCTTCGCGCCCCCCGGTCGCCGGGACGCCGCGTCGCTCGCTGCGCATCGCCCGACGCGTGGGAGCGAGGCTGCTCGGCGCGCTCGCCGTGCTGTGGGCGGCCGCGACGTTCGTGTTCTTCGTGCAGGCACTGCTGCCGGGCAGCCGCGCGACGCTGCTGCTCAATGAGGCCAGCGGGCAGCAGCAGAGCTACAGCAAGGCGCAGCTGCTGCCGGTGGAAAAGGAGTACGGCTTCAACAAGCCGCTGATCGTCCAGTACCTCGACTACATCGGCGGCTTGGCGCACGGGAACTTCGGCACCTCCTACACCCAGCATCAGCCGGTGCTCACGATCATCTCGCGCGAGGTCGGCCCGACGCTCGTTCTGACCGGCGCCGCGCTGGCGTTCGCGTGGGTGATCGCGCTCGCGCTCACGATCGCCACCGCAAAGCGCGGCCGTTTCGTCTCGGCCCTTGGGTCGGGATTTGAGATCGTCACGGCGGGACTGCCCTACTACTGGCTCGGCGTGATCCTGCTGGTGGTCTTCGCGATCGACCTGAAGGTCTTCCCCGTGCAGGGCGGGACCAGCTTGGCTGGCCTCGTGCTGCCGGCGCTGACGCTCGGCATCCCGCTCGCGGGCTTCATCGGGCAGGTCACGCGCGACGAGTTCGAGAAGGTGCTCGACCAGCCGTTCGTCACCTCTGCGCGCGCCCGCGGGATGGGCGATCTGGGGGTGCGCCTGCAGCACGTCCTGCGCCACGCCGTGCTGCCCGCGGTCACGCTTTCCGGCTGGGCGTTGGGCGCGCTGATATCGGGAGCGGTGATCGTCGAGTCGGTGTTCGCCCGTCCCGGCATCGGCAACATGCTGGTCACGGCCGCCGAATCGCGCGACGTGCCGCTCGTCTCCGGGGTCGTGATGCTGGTCGCAGTCGTCTACGTGCTGGCCAACCTGCTCGTAGACCTCGCCTACGTGGCGATCGACCCAAGGCTGAGTGGAGCATGAGCAGCGTCTTCTCGGCCCCGTCAGCGGCACCCCCGCTTGCCGGCAGGCCCATCTCGCTGCCGCGCTGGCTGCGGGAGCTGCGTCCGGGCGTCACGCTTGCCAGCTTCGTAATCGCGTTCTTCCTGCTTGCCGTGATTGCCCCCTCGCTGCTGGCCAGCCGCAGCCCGTACGCGGTCGACCTCGCCAACACGCTGCGCGCTCCCTCGATCCACCACATCTTCGGCACCGACGAGTCCGGCCGCGACCTCTACTCGCGCGTCGTCTATGGGGCCCGTGAGTCGCTGCTCATCGGCCTCGGCGCGACCGGCGTGAGCATCGCGATCTCGATTGTGCTCGGGGTCACCGCGGGGCTCAGCGGTGGCATTCTGGACGGCGCGATCAGCCGCGGGATCGAGGTGATGTTCTCCTTCCCGGTGCTGCTGCTGGGGCTGCTGTTCGTCGCTGTCTTCGGTCCCAGCATCACCACAGAGATCATCGCGGTCGGGATTGGGACCGCGCCGGGCTATGCGCGGATGATCCGCGGCCAGGTGCTTGCGGTGCGCGGCTCAGGCTACGTGGAGGCGGGACGGGCGCTCGGCCATCGGCACCGCCGGATCGTGCGCCGCCACATCTTCCCCAACGCGATGCGCCCGCTGGTTGTGATCTTCACCCTCGGGGTGGGGCAGTCGATCGTCTGGGCCTCCGGCCTGGCCTTCCTCGGCCTCGGCGTGGCGCCACCCTCGCCGGAGTGGGGCGCGCTGCTCAACGCGGGACGCAACTTCGTCACCCAGGCTTGGTGGCTGGAGGTGATGCCGGGGCTCGCGATCGTCCTGTTCGCGCTCTCCCTTACGACGATTGGCCGCAGCATCCAGCAAAAGCTCGAAGGAGGACTTGCCCGATGAGATTCGATCAAGAGCCGGATGGCACGCGCGAGCTGCTGCGTGTCGAGAACCTGAACGTCGGCTTTGGCGAGGGCCGGCATGCGCGCCCTGTCGTCAAGGGCGTCTCCTTCTCGCTGTCAGCCGGTAGATGCCTTGCGATCGTGGGCGAGTCGGGGTCGGGCAAGAGCGTGACGGCGCGCACGCTCGTGGGGCTGACCGGCGGCCGCAGCCACGTGCAGGCCGATCGGCTCGAGCTCGGCGGTCGCAGCCTGATAGGCCTGCGCGATCGTCAATGGCGCGGGATCCGCGGCAGCCAGGTCGGCTTCATCTTGCAGGACGCGCTGGTCTCGCTCGACCAGCTGCGTCCGGTCGGCAAGGAGATCGAGGAGGCGCTGCGCCTGCACAGGTGGGGCACCTCGCGGACACGCCGGCAGCGCGCGGTGGAGCTGCTGGAGATGGTCGGCGTCCCGGAGCCCGAGGTGCGAGCTAGACAGCGGCCCGGCGAGCTCTCCGGAGGGCTGCGCCAGCGCGCGCTGATCGCCTCCGCGCTCGCGCTGGATCCGCCCCTCGTGATCGCCGACGAGCCCACAACCGCGCTCGACGTGACGATCCAGGCTCAGGTGCTCGATCAGCTCGAGGCGACCAAGCGCCGCGGCAAGGCGCTGATCCTGATCAGCCACGACCTCGCGGTCGTCTCGCGCCTGGCTGACACGGTCGCGGTGATGAACGACGGGCGGATCCTCGAGTACGGGCGCGCGAGCGAGCTGTTCGCGGCGCCAAAGCACGAGTACACGAAGGCGCTGATCGGGGCGATCCCATCCGCCGAGTCACGCGGCGCGCGCCTCTCGCCGGCGCCGCGGCGGGTGGCGCTGGGCCTCCCGCCCCGTCGAGAGACGGCAGGCGGCCCGGTGCTCGAGGCCGAGGGCCTGATCAAGCGGTTCCGTGGCCCTGACGGTATTCACCGCACGGTCGTGGACGAGGTCTCCTTCACGCTGGGGCAGGGGGAGACGCTTGGCATCGTCGGCGAGTCCGGATCCGGCAAGACCACTACAGCGCGCCTGGCGCTCGCCCTCGCCGAGCCCGACGAGGGGGCGGTGCGGCTCGCCGGGCAGCCGTGGACGGGCATCTCCGAGAAGCAGCGCCGCGAGCGTCGTCGCCAGATCACCGTCGTCTACCAGGACCCGCTGAGCTCCTTCGACCCGCGCTGGAGCGTCGGGCAGGTGCTGCTCGACTCGCTCTCGCCGACCGAGCATCCCTCCGCTGCGGCACGCAAGAAGAGAGTGCTCGAGCTGTTGGAGCTGGTGGGGCTGCAGGAGGAGCACCTCACCCGCCGGCCGCTCCAGCTCTCCGGCGGCCAGCGCCAGCGCGTCGCGATCGCGCGCGCGCTCGGGCCGGCGCCGCGGGCGATCGTCTGCGACGAGCCGGTCTCGGCGCTGGACGTCTCGATCCAGGCCCAGGTGCTCGACCTGCTAGCCGATCTGCAGGCCGAGCTGGGAGTCAGCTACCTGTTCATCTCCCACGACCTCGGCGTGATCCACCACATCAGCGATCGCGTGTTGGTGATGAGCGAGGGGCGGGTGGTCGAGCACGGCTTCTCCGAGGAGGTGCTCACGCGCCCAAGGCATCCCTACACGCAGCGGCTGGTCGCCTCGCTTCCGACGCTCGAGCGGCCCACGCCGGACGTCCTGGCCCTGACGCCCGAGTCGCGGCGGAGCCTTGGCGCGCCGCGGGCGCGGGCCGTGCAGGCGGCTTGAGCCGAATGCACGCACACATGACAAAACACGACAAGAGAGCCCTTCATGCCTGATCGCCGTCTTCGCTTCAACGCTTTCACGATGAACTGCGTCTCACACATTCACCACGGTCAATGGGTGCGGCAGGACACACGCCAGATGGAGTACGCCGGCCTGCAGCCGTGGGTGGAGCTGGCGCAGCTGCTGGAGCGCGGCAAGTTCGACGCGCTCTTCCTCGCCGACGTGATCGGCACCTACGACAGCTACGGCGGCTCGCGCGACGCGGCAGTGGAGGAGGGCCTGCAGATCCCGCTCAACGACCCTTCGCTGCTGATTCCCGCGATGGCGTACGCGACCAGCGATCTCGGGTTCGCCTTCACGCACTCGGTGCTGCAGGAGCACCCGTTCAACTTCGCGCGGCGAGTCTCCACGCTCGACCACCTCACGAACGGCAGGGTGGCGTGGAACATCGTCACCTCCTACTTGGAGAACGCGGCCCGCAACCTCGGCTATGGCTCTCTGCCGGTGCACGAGGACCGCTACCGGCGGGCGCAGGAGTACGTCACCGTGCTCTACAAGCTGCTGGAGGGCAGTTGGGAGGATGACGCTGTGGTGCGTGACCTGGAGCGCGGCATCTACGCCGATCCGGCGCGGATTCACGACATAGATCACGTCGGCGAGTTCTACAACGTGGTCGGCCCGCACCTCTCCGAGCCCTCGCTCCAGCGCACGCCGGTGCTCTTCCAGGCGGGTAGCTCCGAGCAGGGACGCAACTTCGCCGCGCGCAACGCGGAGGCGATCTTCATCATCGCGCGCTCCCCGGAGGCGGCCAGGACGAACATCGAGGACGTGCGCGCCCGCGCGCTGCGGGCCGGCCGCGACCCGGAGGACCTGCTCTTCTTCCAAGGGCTCTCCTTCGTGGTCGGCGGAACCGAGCAGGAGGCCTGGGCCAAGGCGCATGAGCTGGAGGAGACGGCGAGCGCGCGCGGCTATGCCGCCCACATGGGCGGCGGGATGGGCGTGGACCTCGCCGAGATCGACCTCGACACCCCCATCGGCGAGCTCGAGCGTTACAACACCCAGGGGATCGTCAAGGGCATGATCGAGACCAGCGAGGACAAGACCTGGACCTTCGGCGACCTGCTGATGTACCGCTCGGCGATGCGGATCGTGGGCACCCCCGAGCAGATCGCCGACCAGCTGCAGCGGTGGGCCGACGCGGGCGTCGACGGCATCAACGTCTCCTACTACACCACTCCCGGCTCCTTCGAGGACTTCATCGAGGGGGTGACACCGGTGCTGCAGCAGCGCGGCCTGCAGCAGCGCGAGTACACCCCAGGCACTCTGCGCGAGAAGCTGACAGACGGCGCCTCCGGGCCGCGCCTAAACGACCGCCATCCCGCTGCGGAGATTCGCCGCAAGCATCTGCGCGGCGTTCAGGTCGGCGACTCGGCCGCCGAGGTGGTGCATTCATGAGTGCGACCACCGTGGTCATCTCCTCCGATCTGCAGGCGCTAGAGGTCGCCCGCGGCGTGGCGGGCGACCTGGCCGTTGACGCCGCCGCCAGGGACCTCGATCGGCGGCTGCCGCGCGATGAGATCGACGCCCTCTCCGCGAGCGGCCTGCTGGGCATCACGGTGCCACGTGAGTTCGGCGGTGCAGAGGTCTCCAGCCCGACGCTGGCCGAGGTCTTCAGGATCCTGGCGGCCGCTGACCCCAACGTCGCTCAGATTCCCCAGAGCCATTTCGTCTACGTCAACCTGCTGCGCGAGCTCGGCAGCGCGCAGCAGCGCGAGCGTTTCTTCGGCGAGATCCTCGACGGCCGCCGGCTCGGCAACGCCCAGGCCGAGATGGGGCGCCGCCACGTGCTGGACATCAGCACTCAGCTGAGCCCGTTGGAGGATGGCTCCTTCCTGCTCGACGGGATCAAGCACTACTGCACCGGAGCGCTGTTCGCCGACTGGATCACCGTGCTCGCGCGGGGATCCGACGATCGGCTTTACGCCGCCTTCGTGGCCGCTGACGCCTACGGCGTGGAAGTGATCGACGACTGGGACGGCATGGGCCAGCGCACGACCGCGAGCGGTCAGGTGCGGCTGGACGGCGTCAGCGTCCCGGCCGACCAGGTCCTGCCCTATCACCGGCTCTTCGAGGGCCCGCAGACCTTTGGCGCCACCGCGCAGCTGCTGCACGCCGCGATCGACGTGGGCATCGCCAGAGGTGCGCTGCAGGAGGCAGCCGAGTTCGTCCGCGAGCGCAGCCGCCCCTGGTGGGAGGCGGGCGTCGAGCACGCTGCCGATGATCCGCTCGTGATTCAGCGCTTCGGCGAGCTTGCGATCCAGGTCAGAGCCGCCGAGACGCTGCTCGCGGACGCCGCTGATCAGATCGACCGCGCCACTGCGCAGCTGGACGAGCAGAGCGCCGGGGCGGCCTCGATCGCTGTGGCCAGCGCGAAGGCGTTCGCCGACAGGGTCTCGGTTGAGACCGGCAGCGCGCTGTTCGAGCTTTGCGGCACACGTTCCGCGCTGGACCGGGACAACCTCAACCGTCATTGGCGAAACGCGCGCACGCACACGCTGCACGACCCGGTGCGCTGGAAGATTCAGCACATCGGTCGCTACACGCTGAGTGGCACGCTCCCTCCGCGCCACGGGCAGCTGTGAGGATCCAATGACGCCGCTGAACTTCCATTGGTTCCTGCCCACCTACGGCGATAGCCGCTACATCATCGAGGGTGGCCACGGCCTGGCCGCCGGCGTCGCCGCCGGCGGGCGCGCGGCGCACCTTCCCTATATGGGCCAGATCGCGCGCTCTGCCGAGCAGCTCGGTTTCGAGGGGGCGCTCACGCCCACCGGTGCATGGTGCGAGGACGCCTGGATCACAACCGCGATGCTCAGTGAGGCCAGTGAGCGACTGAAGTTTCTCGTCGCCTTTCGGCCGGGGCTCGTCTCGCCGACTCTCGCCGCGCAGATGGCCGCGAGCTTTCAGCGCCACTCCCGCGGGCGACTGCTGCTCAACGTCGTGATCGGCGGAGAGCCGCACGAGCAGCGCGCCTACGGTGACTTCCTGGGCAAGGACGACCGATACGCCCGCGCGGACGAGTTCCTGACGATCACGCGGCGCCTGTGGGAGGGGGAGACCGTGGACTTCCAGGGCGAGCACCTCTCTGTGGAGGGCGCGCGCCTGGAGCGGCCGCCCGATCCGATTCCCACGATCTACTTCGGCGGCTCCTCGCCTGCCGCCGGTACGGTCGCCGCCAAGCATGCGAACGTCTACCTGACCTGGGGGGAGCCGCCCGAGCAGGTCGCCGCGAAGCTTGCGTGGATACGCGGCCTCGCCGAGGAGCAGGGTCGCAGCATGCGCTTCGGGATTCGGATGCACGTGATCACGCGCGACACGCCGCAGGCAGCCTGGGCGGAGGCGCAGCGTCTGCTCGACGCGCTCGACGACGAGGCGATCGAGCGCGTGCAGACGGGCCTGCACCGCAGCGAGTCGGAGGGGCAGCGCCGGATGATGGAGCTGCACAGCGGCCGGCGCGAGGACCTGGAGATCTACCCCAACCTTTGGGCGGGCGTCGGGCTCGTACGCGGAGGCGCTGGCACGGCGCTGGTGGGCAGTCACGAGCAGGTGGCCGAGCGGATCGTCGAGTACCACGAGCTTGGCCTGGACGAGTTCATCCTCTCCGGCTACCCCCATCTCGAGGAGGCCTACTGGTTCGCGGAGGGGGTTCTGCCGCTGTTGGCCGAGCGCGGGCTGTGGAGTCATCCGCACGAGATCGAGGCTCAGGGCGCGAGCGCGGTGCCGTTTGCGTCGGCGTCGGGGAGCTGAGAGAGCGGTGAGCCTCGTCACAGTCGGCGCAGACCGCGGTCGGCATGGCTTCTGGAGACAGTGGGCGCTATTCTGCGCGTCGTGATGAGCTTGGATCGTGAGGTGATTGAGGCTTCGGGAGCGCCGGCCGCGGTCGGTCCCTACAGCCATGCGGTGCGCTACGGCGAGCTGCTTTTCTGCTCCGGCCAAATCCCGCTGGATCCGGCCACGGGCGAGATCGTGGGCACCACCGCCGCCGAGCAGGCACGCCAGTGTCTGGAGAATCTCGCCGCCGTTTGCGCGGCCGCGGGCACCGCGCTCGATCGGGCGCTGCGCATGACCATCTACGTGACCGACATGGGCGCTTTCGGCGAGGTCAACGAGGTCTACGCCACCTACTTCGCCATAGACCCGCCCGCGCGGGCGACGGTCGGCGTGGCCGCCCTTCCCAAGGGCGCCCAGGTCGAGATGGACGCGATCGTCGCGCTGGGCTGAGCTGCCGCGTAATCGCACAAGCTGGTCGCGGCGCCGGGGCGCCGCTAGAACCCCAGCACCCGCCCCAGGATCTCGCGCATGATCTCGTCGGTGCCGCCCCCGATCGGGCCAAGGCGTGCGTCGCGCACGGCGCGCTCGGTCCAGTGCTCGGCCATGTAGCCGAGGCCGCCGTGGATCTGCAGGCAGGCGTCCATCAGATCGAAGCAGGCGCGCTGGGTCAGCAGCTTGGCCATCGTCACCTCGGCGATCGGCTCGTGGCCCTCGTGGAAGCGGCGCAGCGCGTCGTAGGTGACTGTGCGCGCCGTATAGACACTCGTGGCGAGGTCGGCGAGCTTGTGGCGGATCGCCTGGTGCTTTGAGAGCGGCCTGCCGAACGCCGGACGCTGCTTGGCGTACTCCGCGGTGCGCTCGTAGGCCAGCTGCATCGCGCCCACTGCGCCTAGCGACATCGCAAGCCGCTCCCACTGGAAGTTGGCCATGATCAGCTTGAAGCCTTCGTTCTCGCCGCCGAGCAGCGCGTCATCTGGCACGAAGGCGTCCTCGAAGGAGATCGTGGCGGTGTCCGAGGCGGCCCAGCCGAGCTTCTTCAGCTTGCTGGAGCTCACGCCCTGTCCGCGCTCGACGATGAAGAAAGAGATCCCGTGGTGGCCGCCGTCCGCCGTCGTCTTGGCAGCGGTAACGATGAAGTGAGCTCGCACGCCGTTTGTGATGTAGGTCTTCTCGCCGTTGATCAGCCAGCCGCCGTCCACGCGCTCCGCCCGCGTGCGCAGCGAGGCCACGTCGGAGCCGGCCTCGGGCTCGGTGATGCCGAGCGCCCCGATCAGCTCGCCTTTGATCGCGGGCATCAGGTAGCGCTGCTTCTGGTCGGCGGTGCCGAACTTCCAGATCGGCGGGGTGGCGATGTTCACATGTGCGCCGATGCCTGCGGCGGTCCCGCCGGAGCCGATTCGTGCGAGCTCCTCGACCAGCACCGCCTCGTGCAGGTAGTCGCCGCCCTGGCCGCCGAGCGCCGTCGGGTACTTCAGACCCAGCAGGTCCTGGGCGGCCAGCTTCGGGAAGACCTCGTCCGGGAACCATTCGTCGCGCTCCCACTGTTGGGCGTGCGGCGTCAGCTCACGCTCGATGAATCCGCGGATCGATGTCCGCAGCTCTTCGTGCTCGTCGGAGAAAGGTAGTGAGGCAGTCATCGAGATCGAGGGTTATGCATTGATAAGACGAATCAGGCTATATTTTTCCCATGCGGAGGACCACATTGGATATCGACGAGGATATGCTCGAGAAGGCGCGGGAAGCACTCGGCACAACGGGCGTGAAGGACACGGTGAACGAGGCTCTGCGCGAGATCGCGAAGCGCGAGGCGGGCAAGCGCCTGATCGCTTGGTTCAAGGAAAACGAGGACCTTGCCGACCCGGAGATCATGAAGCATGCGCGGCCAGCGCCGCGGATGATCCCGTGGCCACCCACCTGGTAGACAAGAGCGTCATTGCTCGGATGGGCAAGGGCGCTGTCGCGGCGGTCGTGGAACCACTGATCATGAACGGGTCGCTTGCGACCTGCGCGGCGATTGATCTCGAGGTGCTCTTCAGCGTTCGATCGGGAGCTGAGCACCGTGCCAAGAGGGCTGACCTCGAACTGCGCTTTGGCCAAGTTCCGATCGAGCGACAGGTGCTCGATCGCGCAATCGACGTCCAGGGCCTGCTCGCGGATCGTGGCCAGCATCGCGGTGCCAACGTCATCGACCTGATCGTCGCGGCGACGGCTGAGCGGGCTGGCCTCACCGTGCTTCACTACGACTCCGACTTCGATCTGATCGCAAGCGTGACCAACCAGGCTACTCAGTGGGTGGTGCCACGCGGTTCGGTTGATTGAGCATCAAAGCCCGTAGGAACGCCCGATCACGTCCAGCATGATCTCGTCGGTACCGGCGCCGATCCGGTTCAAGCGCATGTCCCGCCAGACGCGCTCGACCCCGTACTCGCGCATGTAGCCGGCGCCGCCGTGGATCTGGATGCACTCGTCGGCGACTTCCACGGCGATCCGCGAGGCATGCAGCTTGGCCATCGAGATCTCCCTGACCGGGTACTCGCCGTTGTTGAAGCGCCACGCGGTCACGTAGACCATCTGGCGCGCCGACTCGATCTTGGTCGCCATCTCGGCGAACTTGTGCCGGATCACTTGGAAGTGGCCGATCTGCTTGCCGAACGCCTTGCGCTCAAGCGCGTACTGCATCGTGCGCTCGAAGCACTTCTGGGCGCCCGAGACACAGCCGGCGGCGCCGATCAGTCGCTCGCCCTGAAGCTCCCACATGATGTGGTAGAAGCCCTTGCCGACCTGGCCGAGCACGGCGGAGGCGGGCACGCGCACGTCCTGGAAGGCCAGCAGCGCGGTGTCGGAGGCGTGCATGCCGAGCTTCTCCAGACGCTTCTCGCGGATCACGCCGGGGGCGTCCATCGGCACCAGGAACAGCGTGAAGCCGTCGTAGCCGGCATCGGGGTCGGTCTTGGTCACCAGAACGATCACGTCAGCCCGGTGACCGTTTGTGATGTAGGTCTTCGACCCGTTGATCACGTACTCGTCGCCGTCTCTGACCGCGCGCGTCTTGATTCCCGAGACGTCTGAGCCGGCGTCCGGCTCGGTGATGCCCAGGCAGAGGATCTTCTGGCCCTTGATCGCGGGCACGACCCATTCCTGCTTCTGCTCCTCGGTGCCGAAGGCGAGGATCGGCGGCATCGCCATGTCGGTGTGGACCGCCAATCCCATCGCCAGACCACCGGAGTTGGCGTTGGTGATCTCCTCGGCTAGCACGAGGCTCGTGTAGTAGTCGCCACCCTGGCCGCCGTACTTCTCCGGCTTGTCGAGGCCGAGGAAGCCCAGTTCGCCCATGCGCGGGAAGACCGAGTTGGGGAAGGTCGTCTCCTCCCATTCGGCCGCGTGGGGGGCGAGCTCCTTGATCGCGAAGTTGCGGATCGACTCGCGCAGCGCTTCGTGCTCCTCGGTGAAGATGAAGTGCTTGCGCTTGGCCCCGAAATCGGGCTTGACGACGTTGCTCTGGGCGGTGGCCATCGGACAGGGCTCCTCTCTCGTGGTTCTCGACGCTGCTGCGGGGAAGCTAGCGCAGGCGCGATCGAAAGTAAACAGTAGGACTGCTTACTTTGAGCTTTGGGTGCTTTGCGGCGTCAACAGCGTCGCGGGGCTACCGTCGACGCTGTCCGTGCCCAGCATTGCCGGCGTGACGCTCACCGGCCGCGGTGCGAGGAAATGCAGCGCCCGGATGCCGTGGAAGGTGAAAGTGCCCGCCGGCGCGAAGGGCGGGCCTGGGATGTTTGGCGCGGGAGTGCCGAGCACTGGTTCGAGGGCCCGTGTCCCGATTCGCGCAGATTCGACCAGCACCCACAGGCTGGTGGTGTCAATCGTCGCTGACGTCGGGCGAGCGTGCAGGTAGAACGCTGCGACGGGGGCAGCCTGGCTGCCGTAGACGGCCACCGGCTGTCCTGCCAGATCGGTCCGGAAGCGATTGATCGCGCCTCCCCAGTCGACGTTCTGGTAGCGCCAGTTGGACTGGATCGCAACGACTGTCGCTATGCAGAGCACGCAAAAGAGCGCGAGCGGTATGGCTCTCGCGCGGCTCAGCCCGAGCGCAGTGATCACAGCGATCACGATCCATGCGCCGAGCAGGTTGCGGGCATAGAAGACGTCGTCCAGATGCGTCACGGCGAGTACGAGCGGCAGCAGCACCACGCACGCGAAGACCGCGCCGAGCAGCGCGCCCGCGGCTCTTGCGGGGGCGGGTCGTGAGGCTTGGGCTGCTCGCCAAAGCGCGACCGCTCCCGCGATCAGGCCTGCCGCCGCCAGCGCGATTCCCGCGCCCTCCAGCGCCGCGCTGGGCACGTTTGGCCCCATCGCGAACTGCCTGATGGCTTCCTCCATGCGGCTGGAGAGGGACAGGCCTGAGATGAACGAGGCGCGTTCGCTGCCGCGCTGGTGCAGGAACAGCGGCAGCAATGGCAGTGTCAGGGCCACGACGGCCGCCGTTGCGGCCGCCAGGGCGTGCCTTTGCGCCGGCAGCTTCCAGGTGAGGAGGCCGATCTCCGCCAGTACGACAAAGCCACCGAAATAGTGCGTGTAGAGCAGCGCGAGGCAGGAGAGTGCCCACCAGGCCCATCGACGGGAGCAAGGCGCTTGCAACAGAGCGCTCGTCGCCCACAGGGAGAGCACGGAAAGCAGCACCATCAGCGAGTAGGCGCGCGCGTCTAGCGAGTAGTAGACGAGCATCGGGCTGGTGGCGACCAGCCAGGCCGTAGCAGTCGCCGCGCCCGTGCCCACCACACGGCGCATCGCAAAGTAGGCGGCCGGCACGCACAGCACCCCCGCCAGCGCGCCCGGCATCCGCAGCATCGCCGTCGATAGGCCGAAGACCTGCGTCCATACCCAGGTCAGCACGTAGTAGAGCGGGGGCGTGGACTCGGTGGCGTGCACCCCGCTCAGCACTCCCGAGAGCGAGCCGCGTGCGACGATCGCGCGGGTGAACGTCTCGTCGTACCACAGGTTTTGGTGGGAGATGAAAGGCAATCGCAAAGCCGCAGCGACAGCGGTCGCGCCGGCCACGAGGGCGATGCGTGTGCCGCGATCGGCGATCGAGACCGCGCGCGGACGACGTGCCGTGCCGAGTGCTGCTACCACGGCGCCGGTACGCTCCTACGTTCGGAAATCATGTTCCAGTAGCATCGTCCTGAATCGCTGCCCGTCGCTGCGATTGTCCAAAGGGGGACGAGAGGCATGCTCATTCTCAGAGGCTCGCAGGTGGCAGCCCTCGGCGTGTGTCTCGCGGTTCTCACTCTGCTTGGATCGCCTGCCGACGCATCCGCGTTGACGCCCCGGGCCAGGCTGCCCTCGGCGCTCCTCGCGCTCGAGCAGAAGATGAAGGCGCTGCGCGTCAACACAGAGCGCGGCACGATCGTAGAGTCGCTGAGCGGCGTTGGTTTCGGCAGCGCCGGCGGCCTGCTGGAAGCCGCGGAAGGCAAGCAGGCGCAGAGCGAAGGCAAGGTCGCAACAGCAACTGACCCCACTGTGAGACTTCCCCTCGCCCCACCTATGAGCATTCCGCTACTCACGATCGACTTTGAAGCGAGCGTCTCCCCAAGGCTTGCGATCATCCGCGGGGAGTTCCTCGGCGGGATCTCCCTGCAACTGCGCTTGATTGGAGAACAGGAGTATGAGCGCTCGCCTTTCCTCGGGCTCCTGGTCTCAGGCAAGCCTTGGGTCTACATAAGCCCGGCGGAACGCGCCAAGGAACGGGCAAGCAACACGACGGAAGGCGCTTCCCCGGTATCGGCGACGGGGGAACCGGAAGCCGGCTTCGCCAAACTAATCGCCTGGCTTACGAAGGCACGGTCGGTCGTGGATATGGGTCCCGCCGTCGTCGACGGACAGCCCACGACCGAGTTCCGGGCGACGCTCGACCTCCAGAAGTCCCTCAGCGCGGCCAATGCCGAGACTTCCAAGGCCGGGCGCAGGAAGCGTCTGGTGCACGAGCATGAGACGCTCTACCTCTTCCTCGCCTCCGACGGCTTGCCCGTGCGTACGCATGAGCAGGTGAGGGTCGGGAAGGGGCGCCTCGATCTCACCGCAGACATCTTGGCGACCGAAGTCCCCGTCTCGGTGACACCGCCGCCTGCAAGCGAAACGATCAGCCAGGCGGAACTGGAGAAGCAGGAAAAGGAAGCGGGCTCAGGCCTCACGTACCTGAGCAAGCGTGAAAGGGAAGAAGCGAGACGCTTCGAGGCCTGCATAGACAAGCGCTTCTCAAAGCACGCAAAGCACGTGAGCAAGCGCGAGTTCAACAAGACCGTGCACGAATGCGAACGGATCTCGAAGCAGCCGCAAAGTAAGCAGTAGCACTGCATACTTCCCACAACGCCCGTCGTCCGGTTAGGATGTCGCCAATGGCCGGGGAGCACGTTCTATACGAGGTCGCAGACGGGGTCGCGACGATCACGCTCAACGACCCCGATACGCGCAACTCGCTGTCCGCGGAGATGCTGCTCGGCTTGCATCGAGCCTTCGACAGGGCCGTCGAGGAGGCCGAGGTGCGCTGCATAGTGCTCGCCTCCTCTCACGACAAAGTCTTCTCCTCGGGGGCCAACCTCACCGGGTTTGGCCAGGACGTCCCGCTCGTGCACAAGCACTTCGGCAGCGACCTGTTCGTCGATCTCTTCAGGAAGATCACCTCGCTACACAAGCCCACGATCTGCGCTGCCGGCGGCCATGTGCTCGCAGGCGCGCTGGGGATAGCGCTCTGCTGTGACCTGATCGTCGCCTCCGAGAACGCGACCTTCGGCACGCCCGAGATCAACGTGGGGGTCTTCCCCTTCATGATCATGGCGCTGATCTACCGCAATGTGCCGCGCAAGAAGGCCAACGAGCTGCTGCTGCTGGGCGAGCGGATGAACGCGCAGCAGGCGCTGGAGGCGGGCATGGTCAACAAGGTGGTCCCCGCGGACGAGTTGGACGCCGCCGTGGGCGAGTGGGCAACGAAGCTCGCCGGCAAGTCTCCGGCGATCATGCGCCTTGGCAAGGAAGCGATGCGGCGCCAGCTGGACATGCCGCTCGATGACGCGCTGGACTACCTGCGCGCTCAGCTCAGCCTGGCGGTCTCCACCGAGGACGTGGTCGAGGGCGTCACCGCCTTCTTCCAGAAGCGTGAACCGCAGTGGAAGGGTCGATGAGCGCGCAGGACGACAGCCCCCCGACCTCGCTGCTGCGGCCGCTGGTGGAAGACCTGGAAGCCCGCCGCGCGCAGATAAGGCTCGGCGGCGGCCAGGAGAAGATCGACAAGCAGCACGACGCCGGCAAGCTCACGGCGCGCGAGCGGATCACGCTGCTGGTGGACGAGGGCACCTTCGTCGAGCTCGGCATCCTTGGCAAACCGCACACCACCCAGCGCGCAATGGAGGGCGTCGATGCGCCCGCGGACGGCGTGATCACCGGCTACGGCGAGGTGAATGGTCGCCTGACTGCCGTCTGCGCCTACGACTTCACTGTGATGGCCGGCTCGATGGGCATGACCGGCGAGTTCAAGGTCACCCGCCTGCGCGAGCTGGCGCTGACCAAGCGGATTCCGTTCGTGTGGCTGCTGGACTCCGCCGGCGCGCGGGTCCAGGAGGCTGCTGGGGCGATGTTCGCAGGCTCTGGCCACCTCTTCCGTGAGGAGGTGATCATGAGCGGCGTGATCCCGCAGGTCGCCGCGCTGATGGGTCCTTGTGCGGCCGGCACCGCCTACATCCCCGGCCTTGCGGACTTCGTGCCGATGGTCAAGGGGCGCGGCTCGATGGCGCTCGCCGGGCCGCATCTGGTCAGGGCTGCCGTCGGCGAGGACGTCACCCAGGAGGAACTGGGCGGCGCTCGCGTGCACTGCCGCAAGTCTGGCGTCGGCGACATGGAAGTCGACAGCGACGAGGAGTGCGTTGAGCGGATCAAGCAGTACCTCTCCTACATGCCGCAGAACTGCGAACAGCCGCCGCCGATCCTGCAGGCAAGCGATCCGGTGGAGCGCCGCGAGGAGTCGCTGCTGGACGTGCTGCCCGAGTCGAACCGCAAGCCCTATGACATGTACGACGTGATCGAGGCGATCGTTGACGATGGCTCCTATCTGGACATCAAGAAGCAGTGGGCCAAGACCATCATCACCTGCTTTGCGCGCTTCGGCGGCCGGCCGGCGGGCATCGTCGCCAACCAGCCAAAGCAGCTCGGCGGCATTCTCGACAACGACTCCGCCGACAAGGCGGCGCGCTTCATCAACCTCTGCAACGCCTTCGGCATTCCGCTGATCTTCATCCAGGACGTGCCGGGGTTCATGGTTGGCACGAAGGTTGAGGCCGAGGGCATCATTCGCCACGGCGCCAAGATGCTCTACGCGGTGGCCAACGCGACCGTACCGAAGATCACGGTGATCACGCGCAAGGCCTACGGCGCTGGCTACTACGTGATGTGCGGGCGAGCGTACGAGCCCGACCTGATCGTGGCGTGGCCGAGCGCGGAGATCAGCGTGATGGGCGCTGAGGGCGTGGTCGAGATCGCCTTCCGCAAGGCGGTCGAGGCGGCTGATGACCCGCAGGCCAAGCGCGCGGAACTGATCGAGAACTTCAAAAAGATGTTCGACGTCTACATCGCCGCCGGCAACAACCTGGTCGATGACGTGATCGATCCGCGCGAGACGAGACAGACGATCTGCCGGGGCCTTGAGATGGCGCAGAGCAAGAAGATCGAGCGACCGTGGAAGAGACAAGGAGTCGTGCCGGTATGAGCCCAGGGGCACGTATGGCGGCGCTGGGCGGCGTCCTCGCTCGCTCATGTGCTACTCGCACACTTCGCTCGCTGCGTCCTTGCCCAGCTTGCCCTACGTGCCCCTGGAAGCTGGAGGCAGAAAAATGAGCGTTGAGGACCCTGCGGTCATCACCTGCGCGATCTCGGGAGTGATCGCCAACCGCGAGCAGTGTCCCGCGATCCCGTACACGCCGGAGGAGTATGGGGAGGAGGCGCGCCGTGCGGTGGAGGAGGGAGCGGCGATGATCCACATCCACGCCCGTAAGCCGGACGGCAGCCCCAGCTATGAGATCGAGGACTTCCTTGCGATCACGCAGGCGATCAGGCAGGCAGCCGGCGATGTGATCATCAACTACTCGACCGGGACGATCGGCGTGCCCGTGCAGAAGCGGATCGCCTATCTGCAGGCAGGCAGACCGGAAGTCGCCGCCCTGAACATGGGCTCGATGAACTACGCCAAGTACTCGAAGTCGCGCAAAGACTTCGTGTTCGACATGGTCTTCGCCAACCCGTTCAGCGAGATCGTGCAACTGCTGAGCGCGATGAACGAACTCGGTATCCAGCCCGAGCACGAGTGCTTCGACCTCGGGCACGTGGGCAGCCTCGCGCCGCTGATCGACATGGGTGTGCTGAAGGC
The DNA here is from genome assembly GCA_036008645.1 of Solirubrobacteraceae bacterium. Classification (GTDB taxonomy): domain Bacteria; phylum Actinomycetota; class Thermoleophilia; order Solirubrobacterales; family Solirubrobacteraceae; genus Palsa-744. The sequence continues at coordinate 91,449 of DASYNI010000002.1, read as the reverse complement.
TCCACTACACGTCGACTGCATCATGGGGGTGGTCGGGGGTGTGCCGCCCACCGCGCGCAATCTCGCCGCGATGGCGGAGAACATCCCATGGCTGCACGTCGGTCCCGAGGGCGGCCAGCGCTCCCACTGGGGTGTGATCGGTATCTCGCGGCAGCAATGGATGCTGATGGCGGCAGGACTGACGCTTGGCAGCTCGGTGCGGGCGGGCCTGGAGGACAACCTCTATCTCCCCGACGGCCAGATGGCGCGCTCCAACGGGGACCTGATCGCCAAGGCGCGCCAGATGGTAGAAGACCTCGGTCGCAGGCCGGCGAGCGTGCAGGAGGCCAGAGCGCTGCTTGGCGTCAGGCGGCAGGATGCGACGTGACGTGCAGGCTGGGCGGAGCCCGGCCGATCAAATAGATCCAATCTCCAAGGAGGAGACCCGATGAGCCTGCCGCTTGCGGACGTGAAGGTGCTTGATCTGTCTCGACTGCTGCCGGGCGGCTTCTGCTCGCTGCTGATGGCCGATCTGGGCGCAGAGGTGTTGAAGGTCGAGGACGTGGGCGCAGGCGACTACATCCGCTGGTCCCCTCCCTACTACGAGGGCGCGCACGAGAGCGCGCGCTCGGCGCTCTACCTGGCTTTGAATCGCAACAAGCGCTCAATCAGGCTCGACCTGAAGACCGAGCAGGGCCGGGAGATGCTGCTCAAGCTGGTGTGCGACTGCGACGTGGTGCTGGAGTCGTTTAGGCCCGGGGTGCTCGATCGCCTCGGTGTCGGCTATGAGCGGATGCGCCAAGAGAACCCGCGGGTCGTCTACTGCGCGATCACCGGCTACGGACAGGACAGCCCCAAGCGCGACGCTCCCGGTCACGACATGAACTACCTCGGGTTGGTGGGCATGCTTGGCCTAACCGGTGAACGCGACGGCGCGCCGATTCAGGCCGCGGGCCAGATCGCCGACATCGGTGGCGGCGCGATGATGGCTGCATTCGGCATCATGGCGGCGCTGCACGAGCGCGACGGTTCGCTGGCCAGACCTGGCTCCGGCGAGGGCCAGCTCGTGGACATCTCGATGTCCGACGGCGCGCTCTCCTGGCTTGCTCTGGTGGCGGGCCGCTACTTCGCCGACGGAGGTAGCCCGCACCGCGGCGATCTCGAGCTCGCCGGCTCACTGATCTGTTATCGCCCCTACGAGTGCGCCGACGGCTGGGTCACTCTCGGTGCCCTGGAGCCGAAGTTCTGGCAGGCGTGGTGTCGGGGCGTGGGTCGCGAGGACCTGATCGAGCGCCAGTTCGAGCGCCCGGGCACCGGCGCCCACGCTGAGGTGCAGGAGATCTTCAAGGGCAGGACGCGCGCGGAGTGGGAGGCGTTCTCCGCCGAGCACGAGTGTTGTCTGGAGCCGATTCTCGACCTCGACGAGGCGCTCTCAAGCGATCTGATGAGGGAGCGCGACATGGTCGTCGAGCTCAGCCAGCCCGGTGTGCAGGGGCCGGTGAGACAGCTCGGCGTGCCGGTCAAGCTTTCGCGCACGCCTGGCGACGCCGCACGGATGCCGGCACCGGCACTGGGGGAGCACACCGAGGCGGTGCTGCGCGACGCCGGCCTCTCAGAGGCCGAGATCTCGGCGCTGCTTGCCTCCGGGGCGGTTGCGGGCTGCACGCCCGGACCGCTGGCCGAGAGGGGCGCTGGCTCAACGGCATGAACGATGGCTCTGCGCTGAAGATGAGCGAGCTAGCCCAGCGCAGCGGGGTGAGCGCCGGCACGATTAGGCACTACCTCCGCGAGGGCCTGCTCGGCGAGGACTCTGAGATCAGGCGCACGAGCCGCAACATGGCCTATTACCCGCCGCACTTCGTGCAGCGGATCGAGCTGATCAAGCGCCTGCAGGAGGAGCGCTTCATGCCGCTGCGCGTGATCAAGGTGCTGCTGGCGCAGGACCCCGGACGGGTGCAGGCGCTGATCGACCTCGAGGACAGGATCGTCGAGCAGGCGCTGGTCAACGCGGAGGGCAAGCGGATCTCCTCCGCACAGGTGCGCGAGCGCTTCGACATGCCCGCCAATGTGCTGAAGCGCCTCGTCGAGCTGGGGGTGCTGACGCCGACGCGGGGCGGTTACGACCGCGACGACGTGAAGATCATCGAGGCGATATCCCGCTTCAGGGCCGGTGGTTATGAGGAGGAGTTGGGCTTCACGGTCTATGACACGCTGCGTTACCGGGAGGCGCTGGAGCCGTTGGTGCGCGAAGAGGTCAGGGCGCTGCTGGACCGGCTCGCCGGCGAGGTGGAGGTTGAGCGGGCGCTTGCGATCATCGCTGCCGGGGTGGAGCCGCTGCGGGAGCTGATCGGTGCGGTGCACTCCAAGCTGCTGATTGCCGAGCTACGCCGCCAACAGCAGGGCCGCGGCGGCGAGAACGGGCCGCGTGGGCAGGGTGGATCCGGGAAGCGTGGCCGGGTCCGAGCGAGAAATCCCGGGCGCTATGCTTCACAATGATTGACTGACTTGTCAATCGAAGCGCCTCGTGCGAGGCTAGGAGGTCACTGTAGCGATGAGGGTTGCGGCAGTCCAGCTCAACTCGATCGACGACAAGGCGGCGAACCTTGCCTCGGCCGATCGCCTTGTGAGGTCCGCGGCCGCGGAGGGTGCGACGCTCGTGCTGCTGCCTGAGAAGTGGATCGTGATCGGCGACCCGCAGACGCTCAGAGCGGCCGCCGAGCCGCTGGACGGACCGACCGTCTCCTGGGCGCGGACCACGGCGGCCGAGCTCGGGATCGATCTGATCGCAGGATCGATCGTGGAGCGCATGGAGGATGGCCGGACGCTGTCGAACACCTGCCTGCACATAGCTGCCGACGGTTCAATTCAGGCGCTCTATCGCAAGATCCACATGTTCGACGTCGAAGTGGACGGGCGCATTTACCGCGAGTCGGAGGTCGAGCGCCCCGGCGATGAGATCGTGCTGAGCAGGACGGGCTCCGGCGTGCCCGTCGGCCTCTCGATCTGCTACGACCTGCGCTTCCCGGAGCTCTACCGGATCCTGGCGCTGCGCGGCGCGTTGATGATGGTCGTGCCGGCCGCGTTCACGCTGCGCACCACGACCGATCACTGGGAGACCCTGCTGCGGGCCAGGGCGATCGAGAACCAGGCGTTCGTGATCGCCGCCAACCAGGTGGGCGAGCACGCCAACGGCAGCCGCTCGGGCGGACGCTCGATGATCGTCGATGCCTGGGGCGAGGTGCTAGCTCGGCTCGACGAGGGCGAGGGACACGTCATCGCCGATCTCGATCTTGAGGCCCAAGCGGAGATCAGGCGCAAGCTGCCCTCCCTTGCCAACAGGCGGCCCGCGACTTATCGCTGGCCCGAACAGCTGCGCGCGGTGGGCGAGGCCGATCCCGATTCGCCGCAGCGGGAGCACACGACGGAGGCGCTGCAAAGTTGAGTGCGGCTCCTGCCCGCAGCGCCCGCCAGGACCGCCGCCAGGCGATCCTCGACGCTGCCGTGAGGGTGTTCGCAAGCCGCGGCTTCCACGCCTGCCGGGTCTCGGACATCGCCGATGAGGCGGGCGTCGCCTATGGCTTGGTCTATCACTACTTCGGTTCCAAGGACAGCGTCCTGGACACGCTTTTCCTGGAGCGCTGGAACATCATGCTGGAGATGATCGCCGAGGTGGATGCCACGGAGGCTTCGGCGCGCGAGAAGCTCTACGCAATCGCGTCCTTCATCGTGGACAGCTATAGGCACGATCCCGATCTGATGAAGGTGATCATCGTCGACGTAACTCGCGCGGCGAACTCGTTCGGGCAGACGCACCTTGCACGTATCAGAGAGGCTTACAGCGGGATCGCGGCGATCGTGACCAAGGCGCAGCAGCAGGGCGCATTCAAGTCCGAGATCGACGCCGAGTTTGCCGCGATGGCCTTCTACGGCGCGATCGAGCAGGTGCTCACGGGATGGATCTTCGAGCTGCTGCCAAGCGATGAGGAGCACTTCGAGCGCTCCAAGCGGCTGATCGTTGAGACTATCTGCGGCGGCCTGGAGTATCCGGGAGGAGATCGTGGGCGCCCAGACGCCGACCGAGGTGGTGATTAGACTGCGGGAGATGGAAAACGAGATGGTCAAGCGCCTGATGTGGTCAGGTGTGCTCGCGGCATGCGGCGCCCTGGCGAGCATCGCTTCCCAACGTCTGGCCGCGGTGGTCTGGCGGCGGATGTTCGACGAGGAGCCGCCGGAATGAGTGCCTCGCACGTCAACGGCATCGTCGAAGAGCCGAGCTCCGGCAACGGTGCGGGGCCGCACGATCCCTCAGGGCACCCTTACGCGCCGATCGAGGACTCGGCTGCGCGGCGGCCCGAGGTCGCGGTGGGCGCCGCTTTCCTCGGCGGGCTCGTGGTTGCGCTGCTGCTGCGCCGGGTGCGCTCATGAGCGCCACCGGCGAGGACGAGACGAGATCCCCCAATCTTGCCGCCGCGATCACGGAGGTCTCCGAGCGCGCGTCGCTTTTGGTGCGCGAGGAGATCGAGCTTGCCAAGGCGGAGATGACCCAGAAGGCGAGCCGCATCGCCAAGGGCGCGATCGTCGGCATCGTCGCAGGCGTGTTCATCGTGATGGCGCTCTTCTTCGTGCTGATCGGCCTCGCCTGGCTGCTCTACTACGAGCTTCCGATCGGCAACCAGTTCACCTACTTCTGGGGCTTCTTCGCGATGGCCCTGATCCTGCTGCTGCTCGGCGTGATCGCCGGCTTCGGAGCCGCCAAGGCCGTGAAAGCCGCCACGCCGCCGACGCCGCAGATGGCGATCGAAGAGGCGCGCAAGATTCGCGAGACGGTTAGTGCGAACGCGCAGGATGTGGCCGAAGGGTCTCGCACGTCGTGACCAAGGCAAGGAACTGAAGGAGGATCGCGTCGATGCCAAGTCGCTCTCCAGCTGAGATCCGCAACTCGATCGAGGCCAACCGCACCGAGCTTGCGCTCTCCATCGAACGCCTGCGCGGCGAGGTCGCGATCGTCACCGACTGGCGCGGGCAGCTCGAGCGTCATCGCAAAGAAGCCCTGATCGGGGCGGCGGTCGCTGGCTTCGTGCTGGGTGGCGGGATCGCGGCCATATTCGCCGGCAAAAAACGCCGCCGCTAGACGGCCGATAGCCGCGCTCTGAGAGGCGCTTAGACCAGGAGCGACGGATCGATGCCGCCAACGCCAAGCAGTCCGGGGCCGGTGTAGGTGCCGATCACCGGGCCGACCTCGGAGATGAACACCGGCTCGCCACCGATCTTCTCGCGGCAGCGCTGTGCGAGCCGCTCCGCCTCCTCTGGAGCCTGGATGTGCTGCACCGCCCAGGCGGTCATGCCTTCCTGCACCAGCCGATCTCCATATTCGACCATCCGCTCGAAAGCGCGCTTTGAGGTGCGTACGCGCTCGACCGGCGTGATCTCACGCTGGAGGGTGAGGATCGGCTTGATCTTCAGCGTGCCGCCGAGCCATGCCTGCGCCTTGCCGATGCGACCGCCGCGCCGCAGGTACTCCAACGTGTCGATGCAGAACCAGATCCGAGCGCGCGCACGGGCCTGCTTGACCCGCTCGGCGACGACCTGCAGATCACCGCCCGCTCGTGCCGCCGCTGTGCCCGCCAACACCACGAAGCCGAGGCCGCCACAGCCGGTTTCGCCGTCGATCACTTCCACTCGGTCGCCAAGGCCGCGCTCGGCCAGCAGCGCCTGAGCCTGTCGGGCGGCCTCACAGGTGCCGGAGATCCCGCCTGCAAGGTGGACGGAGACCACGTCCTTGTCTTCCTGCAGTAGCGGCTCCCAGACGGTTAGGAAATCCCCGATCGACGGCTGCGAGGTGCTGGGCGTCCCCGGATCTGTGCGCAGGCGCGCATAGAAGGCGTCGAAGCCGTCCATTTCCAGCTCGCGCACCGACTCGCCGGTCCAGCCCACGTAGAGGCTGACCTGGTGGATCCCTTCGCGCTTTACCAGCTCGGGGGGCAGGTAGTGCGTCGTGTCGCTGACGATCGCGACTGGTGCCATCGGGCGCTGACCCTACAGCAAGCGCAGGGCCAGCGCCCGTCGCCCCGGGAAGGGTTTGCTCAGCCGAGGCGGTTCTCGATGCCGAGCCCCTGCGCTGCCGGCTGCGCCTCCTGCAGCCGCTGCTGCGGAGCGGGCGCGTCTGCCACACCGAGCACCTCGGCGAGCTCGCCGGTCTCGTACATCTCGGTGACGATGTCGCAGCCACCGACCAGCTCGCCCTTGACGAACAGCTGTGGGATCGTGGGCCAGTTCGAAAGGGCGGACAGCTCCTGGCGGATGCGCGGGTCGGGCAGGATGTCCACCGCCGCGAACGGTGAGCCGACCGTCTGCAGCGCGGCGACCGTGCGCGCCGAGAAGCCGCAGGCCGGCGCGTCGGGGGTGCCCTTCATGAACAGGATGACCTCGTTCTCAGAGATCGCCTCCGCGATCGCGTCGCGAATCGGGTTGGTATCCGGAGTGGACATTGGCGTGCTCCTATCGGCTTGACGTCTGCGCGGATGCGTGCGGGCTGGCATCCACATTGCTGGGGATCTCTGTTTTCAGCGAGAGCGCGTGGATCGGTCCTCCGATCTCGGCGCCGAAGACCTCGTAGACGAGACGGTGTTGCTCGATGCGGCTGTGCCCTTCAAACGCAGCCGCGGTGACGCTGGCGCGGAAGTGGTCCCCGCCGCCGGTGTAGTCCTGCACTTCGGCGTGCGCTCCCGGTATTGCAGCCTCGATGCGCTGCTTGATCTCCTCCGCGGTTGGCATGCCCCCACATTAGCGATCATCGAGCCTCGCTATACTTTAGAAAGCGATGATCTCCCTGACCAACAAGGGTGCCGAGAAGGTTCGCGAGTTCCTGGACTCTCAGCAGGCGGACCTGAGCCTCGCTGGGCTGCGCGTGGGCGTTCGTGGCGGAGGCTGCTCAGGCTTTCAGTACCAGCTCGCCTTCGACGAGCAGCGCGACGGGGACGAGGTGTTCGAGGACCACGGCCTGAGGCTGCTTGTGGACGGTCCCAGCCTGCCATTCGTGCGCGGCTCGGTGATCGACTACGAGGAGGGCCTCCAGGGCGCCGGCTTCAAAGTCAACAATCCAAACGTCGTCGCCGCCTGCGGCTGCGGATCCTCGTTCCGCGTGGCTGATGAGGAGCAGGTCTCCGCAGTTTGACTGTCTCGGCTGGCTGATGGTCGAGGGTCAAGCAGATCAAGGACGCAGCGAGCGTGGCGTACTCCGTACGCGAGCGAGTGAGGACGCAGATATGCGCCGGCCATCGACCATCAGGGCTCGTTGTCCAGCGAGCGCCAGAGATAACGGCAGGCCAGCGTCCGGTGCGGCCGCCACGGCTCCGCGATCCGCTCAATCGTGGCCGGATCAGGAAGCTCCGGCAGGCCATAGGCAAGTTCGATCGCGCGCCTGATGCCAAGGTCCCCGACGGCGAGAACGTCAGGGCGCTGCAGATGGGACATCAGGAACATGTGCGCGGTCCAGACACCTAGGCCCTTGACGGCGACTAGCTCTGCGATCACCTGATCGTCGGGGAGCTCGTCCAGCTTCTCTAGCTCAAGGCTGCCGTCGATCACGTGCTCGGCGAGCGAGCGCAGGAACCCGACCTTCGCCCGCGAGAGGCCGACCGCGGAACGAAGCTCTTCTGGCTCGTCGACCAGCACCTGCTCGGGCGCCGGTGGTCGGCCGTCGAAGCGGTCGAGTAGGCGCTGGTAGATCGCCCTGCCGGCCTTGACCGAGAGCTGCTGGTTGATGATCGAGCGCACGAGCGCGCCATAGTGATCGTCGCGCTCAGGTCTACCGTCGCTGGGGTCCGGTAGCGGGCCGACGGCGTCAATCAGCTCGCAGAGCACTGGGTCGCTGGCACGCAGGTGCGAGCGAGGGCTTCTCGCGCGGGGGCTCATGGCGTTGCGCTCAGCTCTGCGCGGCCAGCGTCTCCAGCGCCACCGGCTCCCCGTCGAGCGCATTCAGCGCCTTGGGCAGCGAGGCGGCAATGCATGTGAAGCTGGGCGTGTCGCGGATCGTGTAGCGGGAGGCCTCGGTGGTACGCAGCCTTTGCACCAGATCGAGGAACGTGGCCACGTCGTCGGTGTCGAAGGCGACCACGAACTCCTGGTCGTCCAGGCCGAAGGAGTAGGTGGTGTGGTTGTCGACGCCCGGGTATTCGCGGCCGACCTTGATGTGGCCCTGCATGATCTGCCAGCGCTGCTCGGCGGGCAGCGCATACCACTCGCGCGACTTCACGAACGGGTAGACGAAGACGTACTTGCCTTTGAAGCCGCGCGGAATCGCCCGTACGTCTTCGGAGTACTCCGAGCTCTTGCGCATGCCGAGGAACGAGTAAGGCGTCTGCGCCCACTTCATCAGCCCGCTCTGCAGCAGCACGACGTGGAACTCGTGGATGCGGTCGAGGTTCTCGGCCTCAGAGATCAGCAGCAGCTCCGCGTCGCCACGGGTGCCCACGAGCGTGAATGACTGCAGCAGGTGGCCGTCGGCGAAGTCCTCGCAGGCGGCGAGGAACTCGAGCTTGTGTTGGGCACGGGTCTCCTCGTCGAGGCGGCGCCATGCGGGGTCGACCTTCAGGAAGGTGTACTTGACGAAATGGCGCTCGCTCAAGGCATCGAGTATAAGGGCCGATCTTGGGCGCGGCGGCAGGCGTCGATGCTCTCCACGGTCTAAAGTCTTGCTGTGCGGATCGCCCTGCTCTGCCCCTACTCCTGGACCTACCCAGGGGGCGTGACGAGGCACATCGAGGCGCTCGCGAGCGAGCTGCTCGTTGCTGGCCACGACGTCAGCGTGCTCGCGCCGTTCGACCCCGACGACGCGCTCTCGCGTCACCTGCATCGCGGCGCCCGGCCAGAGCCACGGCAGCCGCCCGAGCACCTGGTCTCGCTGGGGCGCACGGTGGGGATCGAGGCCAACGGAGCGGTGTCCAACCTCTCGTTGTTCCCCGAGGCGCTGAGTCGCATGCGCGCAGAGCTCAGGAACGGCGACTACGACGTGCTGCACATACACGAGCCTGTGGTGCCGATCGCCTCCTGGGACGCGCTCTGCTCAACCAAGGGCGTGCCGCTCGTCGGCACCTTCCACACCTACTCGCACAATGCACTGACAAACGGAGGCGCGCGGCTGGCAGGCGCCACGCGCAGGATGAACCATTTGCACGCGCGCATCGCCGTCTCCGAGGCGGCGGCGTGGACCGCCAGGCGTTTCTTCGGCGGCCGCTACCGGATCGTGCCCAACGGAGTCAGCCTGCCGCCGCTGCCGGCCGGTCTGGACGACGCCTCGGTCGGGATCGATCGTCCGCTGCGCATCCTCTTCATCGGGCAGGCGGTTGAGCGCAAGGGGCTCCCGATCCTGCTGAAGGCCTTCGAGGCGCTGCGCGAGCACGTGCCCGCGACGCTCACGCTCGTGGGCGCAAGCCCCGAGCAGGTCGAGCCTCTGCTGCTCGATGGCCGGGGCGTGAGCGCGCTTGGCAAGGTCTCCGAGGAGCGCAAGGCGGAAGCACTGAGCCAGGCGGACGTGCTGTGCGCGCCCTCGCTGCGCGGGGAGAGCTTCGGGATGATCCTGACGGAGGCGTTTGCGGCCCGCACGCCCGTTGTGGCCTGCGACATCACCGGGTATCGCGATGTGGTGCGCAATGGTCTCGACGGCGTGCTCGTGCCGCCGGGAGATCCGGTTGCTCTGGCCGAGGCGTTGCGTGCGGTCGCGCTCGATCCGCAACGGCGGGCGAGCATGGCCGCGCAGGCGCGCCTGCGTGCCGAGCGCTTTGCATGGCCGCAGGTGGCCGCGGAGGTGCTTGAGACCTACGAGCAGGCGATCGCGGTGACGGCGCCGCAGACCCGCGGTCACGCGCTCTCGCTTGCACTCGGGTTCGCGTGTGCCGACGGGCAGCCGCGAGTTGGGCCAAAACGGCTACCGAGCCTTGAGCCGGCACGGCGCCGCTCGCGCATCGCAACGGCGGTTCGCGTGGGGGCGCGGCTGGCGCTGCTTGCTGCCGGGCTTGCTGCCGTTGTGGTTGCGCTCCTTGCGCTGCAACGCGTCGGCGTCACGAAGGTGATCGCGAGCATCGTCTCTTCCCAGCCTGGGCTCGTGGCCGCGGGTCTGGGGGTGATGTGCGGTTCGATGGTCGCGCGCGGTCTGGCATGGCATGCGATCCTCGCTGCCGCTCCCACTTGGCGACAGGCACGCCGGCGCGACGCCATGCAGGGTACCTTCGTGGGCGTGCTGATGTCGGCAACGCTGCCGGTGCGTCTGGGGGAGACCTCTCGTGCCCTCATCGTCGCGCGCCGACTCGGGCGCGCGCGAGAGACGCTGCCCGTGCTGCTGGTCACAATCGTCTCCCAGACGCTGCTGAACGTGCTTGCACTCACCGTGCTCGGCGTCGCGAGCATGTTGAGCGTTGATCTGCTGCGCGGGGTCGGCATCCTGCTCGCCCTCGCGCTCGTGCCGGCCGCCGGGCTGCTAGCGCTGCTGCTGGCACCCGTGCTACTGGCGCCGCCTACGCCAAGCGAGCGCCGCAGCCGCGTCGAGCGGGTGCTCGCCGCGCTGCGTGTCGTGGCGCGGCGCGTGCGCGACGGCTTCGCTCTGTTCTCCCACCCCAGGGCTGCGGCGGCTGCGACGCTCGCCCAGCTCGCGGCGTGGGGTATGCAGGTGCTCGCCTGCTGGCTTGTGCTGATGGCGCTAGGGCTCGACCGTCAGCTCGACTTCGGCGCCGCGGTCGCGGTCCTGTTCGCAGTCAACGCGACCGCCTTCGTGCCACTCACGCCCGCGAACGTCGGCGTCTTTCAGGCCGCTTGCGTGGCCGTGCTCGCTGGCGTGTACCACGTCTCGGTGCCGGACGCGCTCGCCTACGGCATCGTGCTGCAGGCGGTCGAGCTCGCCACGGCCGCCGTCATGGGGGTGCCGGCCCTGGTGAACGAGGGGCTCTCCTGGCGAGAGTTGCGACTGCGCACGATCCATGCCGCGCCGGTGAAGTTGCGGCCGCTGTCCTCCGGCGGCCAGCCGGCGGTCGATTCCGGCCTGGGTTCGTGAGCGCTGAACCGCAGTTGGCTGTGGACGCGGCGACCAAAGGCAGACACGCGCTCTCCTGGAGCGGCGGAAAGGACTCGGCGCTGACGCTCTGGAAGCTGCGGGCGCAGGGCATCGAGCCGGAGGCGCTGATCACGACCATCACCGATGCCTATGACCGCATCAGCATGCATGGCGTGCGGCGTGAGCTGCTCCTGGCGCAGGCGCTGTCCGTCGGTGTTCCGCTCGTTCAGGTCGAGATCCCGCCGGCGTGTGTGAATGAGGTCTACGAGGAGCGGATGACGCAGGCATTCGAGGCGCAGCCGCTGGCAAGCGTGCAGACCGTCGCCTTCGGCGATCTGTTCCTGGAGGACATACGCGCCTATCGCGAGCAGCGGCTGGCTGCAAGCGGCAGGCGCGGCCTATTCCCACTGTGGGGCCAGGATACGACCGCGCTTGCGAAGGAGTTCGTGCAGGCGGGTTTTGAGGCGTTCATTGCCTGCTTGGACCCACGCATGCTGCCAGCATCATTTGCCGGCCGCGCCTATGACGAGAGCTTGCTCGCCGACTTGCCCGACGAGGTCGATCCCTGCGGAGAGAACGGCGAGTTTCACACCTTCGTCTACGCCGGCCCCATCTTCGATCAGCCGATCGGCTGCGCAACGGGTGAGATCGTCGAGCGCGATGGGTTCGTGTTCTGCGACCTGCTGCCGGCCTGAGTGCTGGCGGCGAGGGCTGAAGTCCGCAGCGCTCAGGCGGCGATTGTGCCGGCAGCGTGACGCGGCTCAGGCGCGGGCTGCCCGCACTCACGCATCAGCTCGATGTGCGACGGGATCGCTTCGGAGATGAGCCTTTCGACCTCGGCCCTGGTACTCCCAGCCGCGACGCAACCGGGAATGTCGGGAGATGAAGCTCCCCATCCACCATCATCGCCCTTCTCATAGATGACTAGATACTCGGTCACCGCAGATCCTCGATTCCTGTGTGGCGTCTGATGTTCGTCAATTGCCCCACCGGCATCGTAGCGCTCAGCTTGCCCGCCACTGTCACCACCGATGCATGGTCGGGGTGCTTGAAATGTCGGTGGCTTCCACGTTGACGCACCTGCGTCCAGCCATGGGCTTTGAGCACCATGATCACTTCGTAGACTTTCTTTGCCACATGCTGTTATCCGACAGCGGTGTGGCCGCGAGACGCTCAAGCGCCTTCGACATCCTCGTCGGGGTCCTCGTCGGCGAGGTCGGGCGAGTTGCCGTTGCGGCCGAACAGCGAGGGATCGCTGGATGAGCCCTTAATCAGCTGGTCAGGCGAGGTCTCCGCTGGCAGGCGCCCTTGGCGGGTGCCGAAGTAGATCGCCTGGGGGTGGTGGGCGATCAGCGCGAGCGTCGACTGCTCCGGTTCGGGCGCGTAGCCGTCGGTGATCGACAGGCCGATCTGCTCCAACCCGAGCAGCTGATCGACCTTGACATGCTCGCTCTGCTCGGGTACTGCGGGATAGCCCCAGGAATATCGACGGCCCTGAGCCGGTGCGACGCCGAGCATCTCGCGGGCCTTGCTGTGCAGCCACTCAGCAAGACCCTCTGCGGTTTGGACGCCGATGCCGTGGACGAAGAGCTGCTCGGCGAAGGAGCCTTCGGACTCCAGAGTGCTCATCAGCTCGGTGACCTGATCGCCGACGGTGACGGCCTGCACCGCGATCACGTCCAGCTTCGCGGGCGGCTTGCCGTCGATCGCGGGCCGGAAGAAGTCGGCGAGGCAGATCCGCTCGCCCTTGGGCTGGCGCGGGCAAACCAGGCGCGTCAGCTCGGTTGAGCGGTCCTCCGGGTCGAGCACGACGATCTCGTTGCCCAGCGCGTAGCAGGGGAAGAAGCCGAGCAGCGCGCGCGGGTGCAGGTAGTCCTGCTCGCGCCACATCCGTTCCAGCCTGGGCCTGAAGTCGTTTGCCACGAGGTCTCGCCATGCCTCGCCTTTGACACCCTTGCCGCCCCAGTGCAGCTTGAACAGCACGTGCGTGTCGAGATGCGAGTAGACCTCGTTGAGATCGACCGGGATCTCCTGCACGCCCCAGAAGGGCGGGGACGGCACAGGCGTGTCGGTGCGGGCCGCCGAGCGCACCGAGTCGTCGCTGGTGTCCAGCTGCTCGGGCTCCACGCCGTTGCGCCTGTAGTCCTCGGCTCCGGCGCGCAGCTTGCCGACCAGCGCCTCGCGCGCCTGCTCATCGATCAACTGATCCATCACCGAGAGCCCCTCGAAGGCGTCCTTGCAGTAGAAGACGCCGGGTTCGTAGACCTCGTCTGACTCCTTACCGCCGGGGTAAAACGCTCGGTAGCCGAAGGCCCTGTTGATCGCCGCGCCGCCGATCAGCACCGGGTAGGACAGGTCCTTGCTGTGCAGCTCCTGGATGCAGGCGGGCATCTGCTTGGAGGTTGAGACCAGCAGCGCCGAGAGGCCGATCGCGGTGGCGTTGTGCTCCTGCGCAGCGTCGAGGATCGTCTGAATCGGCACCTGCTTGCCGAGGTCCACAACCGTGTAGCCGTTGTTGGTGAGGATCGTGTTTACGAGCGACTTGCCGATGTCGTGCACGTCGCCGAACACGGTCGCCAGCACGACGGTGCCCTTGGTGTAGCCCTCGATGCGGTCTAGGTAATTTTCCAGCCGGGCGACCGCCCGCTTCATCACTTCGGCGGACTGCAGCACGAAGGGCAGGATCAGTTCGCCGGCGCCGAACTTGTCACCGACCTCCTTCATCGCCGGCAGCAGGACCTCGTTGAGCGTTGGCACCGCACCGATCTTCTCCACGCAGCGGTCGATCCAGTCCTCCACGCCCTCCTTGCGGCGGCGCAGGATGTGGAAGTGCAGCGCCTCCTCGGGCTCCATGCCCTCCGTCGGGTCGGCGGCGCCCTGGGCCTGCTCCTGCTCGCCCTTGCTCTCGAAGTGTGAGATGAAGCGCTCCAGCGCATCCTCGCGCCGGTTGAAGACCAGATCGTCGGCCAGCTCGCGCTCGGCGTCGGGAATCTCGCTGTAGGGGGTGATGTGGTTAGGGTTGACCATCGCGAGGTCGAGCCCCGCATCGACGCAATGGTGCAGGAAGACCGAGTTGAGCACCGCACGCGCCGTCGGCGAGACTCCGAAGGAGACGTTTGAGACCCCGAGCGAGGTCTTCACGCCGGGGATCTGCGCCTTGATCTGTCTGATGCCCTCGATCGTCTCGACCGCCGAGGGCTTCCACTCCTCATCGCCGGTCGTGAGAGTGAAGGTGAGGCAGTCGAAGATCAGGACCTCGGGGTCCAGGCCGTGCTCACCGCAGGCAAGCTCCACGATCCGCTTGGCGATCTCCACCTTGCGCTGCGCCGTCTTGGCCATGCCCACCTCGTCGATCGTGAGCGCGATCAGCGCGGCGCCGTGCGCCTTGGCGAGCGGCACGACCGTGTCGAGCTTCTCGCGGCCGGCCTCCAGGTTGACCGAGTTGACGATCGCACGACCGGGGATCTGCTCCAGCGCCGCCTCGATCACATCCGGCTCGGTCGAGTCGACCTGGATGGGGGAGGGCTGGGTGAGCGAGATCTTCTTAACCAGCAGCCGCATCTGCTCCGCCTCGTCGGCGCGCTCAGTGAGCGCCACGCAGATGTCCAGCACGTGCGCACCGCCGCCGACCTGATCCTCTGCGATCTGCACCAGGCCGTCGTAGTCGTCTGCGAGCAGCAGCTCCTTGGCCTTGCGCGAGCCCTGGGAGTTGACACGCTCACCGACCATGCTCGGCCGCGGCTCCTGGACCAGCGGCGTAGCGGCGATCATCGAAGAGAGGCGGGGAGGGCCTGGTTTGGGCCGCGGTGAGATGGAGCGCCCGCCAACGCTCTGCGCGATCGCGGCGATGTGCTCAGGCGTCGTGCCGCAGCATCCGCCCACGATCGAGACGCCGTAGCGCTCCACGAACTCGGTCAGTGCAGCGGCCATCGGCTCGGGCCGTTCGGGGAAGATGGTCTCTCCGTCTGGGCCCTGCAAGGGCAGTCCGGCGTTAGGGATGCACGCCACCGGCAGTGGGCTGTTCTCGCCCAGGAAGCGGATCGCGTCGCGCATGTCCTGCGGGCCGGTGGAGCAGTTGAGCCCGATCACCTGCACGTCCAGTGCGTAGAGCGTGGTGAGCACCGCGTCGATGTCGGTGCCGAGCAGCATCTTGCCGCCGTTGGGCAGCAGCGAGACGGAGGTGTGGATAGGCAGCGTGCGACCAGTCAGCTTGAACGCCTCCCGCGCGCCGAAGATCGCCGCCTTGACCTCGAGGATGTCCTGCGCGGTCTCGATGATCAGCAGGTCCGCGCCGCCTTCGATCAGGCCCCGCGACTGCTCTTTGAAGATCTCCACCAGCTCCGAGAAGCGGATCTGGCCGAGGCTCGGGTCCTCCGAGGCCGGCAGGTGCCCGGTCGGGCCGATCGAGCCGGCGACGAAGCGGTGCTGGCCGGCGGCGCTGCGCGCAAGCTCAGCGGCCCTGCGGTTGATCTCGAGCGTGTGCTCGGCAAGCCCCCACTCCTCCAGCTTCAGGCGCGAGGCCTGGAAGGTGCAGGTCTCCACGACGTCGGCGCCGGCGTCGAGCATCGAGGCGTGCACGCCCTCGATCACGTCTGGCCGGTGCAGGACCAGCGCCTCATGGCACTTGCCCTGCAGCCCGCCGTAGTCCTCCTGGGTGAGGTCGATCTGCTCCAGCGTGGCGCCCATGCCGCCGTCGTAGACGACGACGCGGGTGCGTATCTCATTCAGGTAGTCGCGCACACGACCATGCTAGTGACGGGCCGGCTCTGGAAGCTCGGCCCGTCACTGCGCCTACTTGATGAAGAGCATCTCCGAGTACTTCGGCAGCGGCCACAGGTCGTCGGCGACGATCTTCTCCAGCCGGTCGGCGACCTCGCGCACGTCTTCCATCGCGGGGATCACGCGGTCGTGCATGTATGCCGCCCACTTGGTCGGGTTGGAATCCGGCTGGTTGTCTTTGAGGTTGACGTCCTCCAGCGCGGTGAGCGCGAAGTGCAGCTCCTTGACGACCGGCTCGACCTCCTCGACGAGCTCGTCCAGGCCGCTGGCCTTGAGCTCGTTGAGGTGCCGTACCGCTGCGGGCAGGATCTGGGTGCGCGCGATCGAGGCGGCGGTCTCGGCCTCGATGTTGATCTTCACCGCGTACTGCTCGGTGAAGACCTCATACCGCGACTCGAGCTCGCGCTTGGAGAGCACCTTGTACTTCTTGAAGACCGCGACAGTGCTCTTGTCGATCAGCCACGGCAGCGCGTCCGGCGTGCTTTTGAGGTTGGCCAGGCCGCGACTCTCGGCTTCCTTGTGCCAGGCCTCGGAGTAGTTATCGCCACCGAAGACGATGCGCTTATTGGCGCTCCAGCTGTCCTTGACGACCTTCGTGAGCGCCTTCTCCAGGCTCGTGTTGCCCTTCATCGCGGCAGCAAGCTTCTCGGCGAGATCGTCGATCGCCTCGGCGACGATCGTGTTCAGCACCGTGTTGGGCAGCGCCAGCGACATGCTGGAGCCAAGCGCCCTGAACTCGAACTTGTTGCCGGTGAACGCAAACGGGCTGGTCCTGTTGCGGTCGCCGCCGTGCAGCGGAAGCGGGGGCAGCACCGGGGTGCCGAGCCCAAGGAAGGAGCCGGGCTTCGACGCCCCGACCTTGCCGGCCTCGATCACCTCGAAGACCTGTTCGAGATCGGTCCCCAGGAAGATCGAGATGATCGCCGGCGGGGCCTCGTTGGCGCCGAGGCGATGATCCTGACCAGGGCTCGCGATCGAGGCCCGCAGCAGCTCCTGGTACTTGTTGACCGCCTGAATGACCGCGGTGCAGAAGAACAGGAACTGCAGGTTCTCGTGCGGCGTGTCGCCCGGGTCGAGCAGGTTGGTGCCGGTGCTGGTGCCCATCGACCAGTTGTTGTGCTTGCCGGAGCCGTTGACGCCCGCGAAGGGCTTCTCGTGCAGCAGGCAGACCAGGCCGTAGCGGCGGGCGACGTTCTGCATCACCTGCATCGTGATCTGCTGGTGGTCGGCGCCGACGTTTGAGTTCTCGAAGATCGGCGCGATCTCGTACTGGTTCGGCGCGACCTCGTTGTGACGGGTCTTCACCGGCACGCCGAGCTTGGCCAGCTCACGCTCCGTCTCCATCATGTACGCGAGGATCCGCTCGGGGATCGAGCCGAAGTAGTGGTCGTCGAGCTCGTGGCCCTTCGGCGGCTTTGCGCCGTAGAGCGTGCGGCCGGTCGTCAGCAGGTCGGGCCGTTCGAAGTAGTACTGCTCATCGATCAGGAAGTACTCCTGCTCGGGGCCGACCGTGGTGAAGACGCGCTTGGCCTGATCGTCGCCGAGCAGCGCAAGCGCGCCGATCGCGGCCTTGGAGAGCGCGTCCATCGAGCGCAGCAGTGGGATCTTGTGATCCAGCGCCTCGCCTGTCCAGGAGGTGAACGCGGTCGGGATGCACAGCAGCGCCCCGTTCGGGTTCTCCAGGATGAAGGCCGGTGAGGTGGGGTCCCAGGCGGTGTAGCCGCGTGCCTCAAAGGTGGCGCGGATGCCCCCGGTGGGGAAGGAGGAGGCGTCGGGCTCGCCCTGGATCAGCTCTTTGCCGGAGAACTCCGCGATCGCGGTGCCGTCTCCGGCTGGGCCGTAGAAGGAGTCGTGCTTCTCGGCGGTGGAGCCGGTCAGCGGCTGGAACCAGTGCGTGAAATGGGTCGCGCCCTTCTCCAGCGCCCAGTCCTTCATTGCCTGGGCGACGGCGTCGGCCAGCGAGGTGTCCAGCGCCTCGCCCCTTTCCAGGGTCTTCTGCAACGCCTTGTAGACGTGCTTTGGCAGCCGCGCGCGCTGGACGGCCGGCGAGAACACGTTGGAGGCGAAGATCTGGTTGCCCGGCTGCGTCAGATCGGGCGATCCGAGCGCCGAGCCATTTGCGCTCCACTGAGCGGCGGTGACGTTTTGCTGGCGAGTCCTTGGCATCGGGGGCTTTCAGTCCTCCTGGAGAAGAATGGGATTGGGCCACCGGCGGGCTGGGCGCATTGCGCTCATAGGGCCGCGAGGAGGACCAGGGTGCATCGTAGTGCGATCAGGGGGAGGTGGTGTAACCCCGGATGGAGAAATCGGCGAGGCGATCTTTCGACATCGGGCCAAACGCGCTCGCGCGGGCGCGGCGCGGGCCTGATTACGGAACGGCGCCGACTACGGAACGGCGCCGACCGGCCCCTGCGCGGCTCTGTAGGCGCCCTGGGTCACCGCGCCTGTTTCCGGGTTGACGTGGATGTCCGGCGGCGCGGGGGCGACGTGGACGATGAAGGTGCCCGCGGCGTTCTCACCGCCGGCGAGTTGCGCCTTGGCCTTGCCGTTCAGGTCCGCGGCGACTTCGTAGCGGATCGTCTTCACGCCGGAAACGACTGGCAGAAGCTTCCATGAGAAGGTCTTGGTCGCGCCGGGGGCAAGTCGTCCGAGCGCCCACGTGTGGGTATTGGCGGTCTGCGCCCCACCCGCTTTCGTTATTTCTTCGCTTTCCACAGCCGGCTTGGCGAGCGGGCCAGGGCCGTCGTAGATGATCCAGGTGGGCCTCTCCGGGTCAGCGAGATTGGCCGGCTGCGTGGCGCGGTAGGTCAGCGAGTTGACCGTGACGGCGACGTCGGGAAGCGTCCTTCTGCCAGTGTTTTGCACGGCGATCGTGAGCCTGGTGGGCCGCGCGATCGCCTGCCTTGCAGGGAAGCTGGTGTTGGCGAGCGCAACCGTGTAGGTGGCTTTGGGTTCCTTTGCGTCCTGCTTGGCTTCGCCGCAGCCGGCGAGAAGAAGTACGCACGCGGCGACCGCGACCGTCGGCGCGGCCGCTCTTGGACCCCATTGCGAGAGGCGGCCTGCGCCTCTGCTCCTGCGGATTTGGACCCTCCTCACAGCGGCGCTGACGATACCAGTGGGTAGGGCTGGAGGTGCGACGCCCTCCGATCGCGTAGTGTTCCGATGAGCGCGCGATCTTCCCGATTGCCACCCGAGGAGGGGCAGAGTGGTTCGAAACGTGGCCGAGCGGGCCTTTCTCCCTGCGAGAAGCCTGCTCGAGGAAATTGGGGACATGATGATCCTGACGGGCAGGACGATTACCGCTGCCCTGCGCCCGCCCTACCCCTACGGCGGCGAGTTCGTCTCCCAATTCCTCTTCGCGCTGCGGCTGTGCTGGTTCCCGCTGCTGCTCTCCACGGTCGCACTGAACTACGCCGCCCCCGGCCTGCAGGCGGCCAACTTCCTCACGCTCTTCGGCGCGCTGGATCGCCTGGGCGGGATCTTCGTGCTCGCCGCGATCAGGGAAATCGGCCCCAACGTAACCGCGATCGTGCTCGCCGGCGTGGCGGGTACCGCGATCACGGCCGATCTCGGTGCGCGCAAGATCAGGGAGGAGCTCGACGCGCTGCAGGTGCTGGGCGTGGACCCGGTCAAGAACCTCGTAGTGCCGCGCTTCCTCGCGTTGATGCTGGTGACCGGCCTGTTCGACATCTACGCGGTCCTGTTCGGCCTCTTCGGCGGCTTGCTGGCCGAGAAGGTGGAGGGTCAGCCGCTTGGGCCGTTCTGGAACACGCTGTTCGCCAATGCCTCCACCACCGACCTATGGGGATCGGTGCTGAAGTGCACGATTTTCGGCGCGATCATCGCGATCGTCTGCTGCTACAAGGGCATGACCGCCTCCGGTGGCGCCGAGGGAGTCGGCCGCGCCGTAAACCAGGCCGTGGTCGTGGCCTTCCTGGCGATCGGTGCCTTCAACTACACCTTCACCCAGATGTTGCTGGCTACGCATCCCAACTTGCTCGTCATCAAGTAGCGAATGAGCGCGACGGTATGAACGAACTGCTCGCACTCCCCCGCGAATGGCTCGCGGCGACCGGCGAAATCGGCCGCTTCATGGGCACGGTGGTGGGAGACGTTTGGGGCGGACGGGTCCTGCACTTCTTCGGCGAGACGCTGCGCCAGGCCGGCATCCTGATCGTCTCCTCGACGCTCGTGGTGTGGGCGCTGATGTTCATCCTCGGGTTGGTCTGCGGCACCGAGGGCGCCTACTTCCTGGAGGCCAACGGCGCGCCCGCGTACGCCGGCGTGTTCGCGGCCTGGTGCGACCTGCGCGAGATCATTCCCTACGCCTTCGGCTACATGATGGCCGCGAAGGTGGGCACCGGGATCGTGGCCGAGCTCGGCGCGATGCGGATCTCTGATGAGATCGACGCGCTGGAGGTGATGGGCATCGACTCGATGACCTTCCTGTGCGCCACGCGGCTGCTGGCCGCCTGGATCGTGCTGCCGTTCGTGTACATGGCGGGGATGGGAGGGGCGTTCCTCGCCTCCTATATTGCGGTGGTGCAGCAGGTTGGGTTCGTCTCATCCGGCGGGTACCTGCTGATCTTCTGGGAGTTCCAGAACCCTCCAGACTTCCTCTACAGCCTGATCAAGGCGATGGTGATGGCCACGGCGATCGTGCTTGTGGGCTGCTATTACGGGTACAACGCAAGCGGCGGGCCCGTGGGGGTCGGCACGGCCACCGCGAAGTCGATGGTCCTCAATCTCGTCCTCGTTCACTTGATAGGCATGCTCGGCACGCAGATCTTCTGGGGCGGCAATCCGAACGCCCCAATCGGAGGCTGAGCGGCCGTGGCGGTGGTCAAGGAGGAAGAGTTCGACTGGCACACGGGCCAGAACCGCCCTGCGGGCGTCCCCGACGCGATCCAGTTCATCGACGTGCACAAGTCCTTCGGATCAAACGAAGTGTTGCGCGGCCTGAACATGGGCCTGCCGGAAGGCAAGGTCTCGATGATCATCGGCCCATCGGGCACCGGCAAGTCGGTGTGCATCAAGCACATCGTGGGGCTGATGTACCCGGACAGCGGCGACGTGGTGGTGGCCGGCCAGTCGATCCCCTCGCTGCCCGACGCCGAGCTCTTCGAGCTGCGCAAGAAGTTCGGCGTGCTCTTTCAGGACGGCGCCCTGTTCGGCTCGCTGAACCTCTATGACAACGTCGCCTTCCCGCTGCGCCAGCACACCGAGAAGGGCGAGGACGAGATCGCCGAGATCGTCAACCGCAGGCTGGGCGAGGTCGGCCTCGGCGATGCGAACGAGAAGATGCCAAACGAGCTTTCCGGCGGGATGCGAAAGCGCGCGGGGTTCGCGCGCTCACTTGTGCTCGAACCGGAGATCGTGCTCTTCGACGAGCCCGACTCCGGCCTTGACCCCGTGCGCACCGCGCTGCTGTGCGAGCTGATCAAGGAAGTGCACGCCGAGAACGGCGGCACCTATGTGGTGATCACGCACGACATCATGAGCGCGCGGCGCGTGGCGGAGTACATCGCGGTGCTTTGGCGCGGGCGGATCGTGGAAGCCGGGCCCTCCCAGGAGCTCTTCGAGTCCGAGAACGCATTCGTGCGGCAGTTCCTCTCCGGGGAGTCCTCGGGGCCGCTGGGCATGGAGTGAGCGCTTGAGTGTGAAGCGAGCGTTGGGTGCGCTCGCCGGCGGCGCGGTGCGCCGGCCGCTGCTGGTGGGTGCGCTCGCGCTGGTGCTCGGCGCCGCCGGGGCTGGGCTGGCCGTGGGCCTGACGCCGAGCAGTGCCGTGAGCACCTTCGTGGAAGGGTCGAGCCCGACCTATCGTGCCACGCAGTCCTTCTACCGCCGCTTCGGCAGCGAGCCGATCGAGATCGTGGTCAAGGGCAACCTGCAGCGGCTGCTGCTGAGCGAAGACCTCGAGCGGCTGGTGGGGCTGGAGGGTTGCCTGGCCGGGAGGACGAGCGGCAGCAGCCTCTCCGCGGAGGGCGGCGCCGGCGGTCCCTGCTCGCAGCTGGCCAGGACCCAGCCGGCGAAGGTCGTGGTCGGCCCTGGGACATTCATCAACGAGGCGGCGCTGCAGATCGAAAAGGAACTGACCGCGCGCGAGAGCGAAGCGAGCCGGCGAGCCGCGACCGCCGAACGAGTGGTGCGGCAGCGCGCGCTGTCCAGAGGGATCTCCAGCGCCGAAGCGGGCGCACTCGGCAAGCAGGCGCGCGAAGTGATCACGCGAACCTTCGAGGCGGAAGTCGCGTCGCTTGCGGTCCGCTACGGCATCACCAAACCGCCGAGCCTGAGCGAACCGGAATTCATCTCCACGCTGGTCTTCGACAGCGCCGCCAAGGTTCCGGGCACGCCCAAGCAGCGCTTTGCCTACCTGTTCCCGAGCAGGGAAGCGGCTCTGATCTCGGTGCGGCTGAAGCCGGGGCTGAGCCAGCGACAGACCGAAGCGGCAATCTCGACCATCCGCAAGGCGGTGGCGATGCCGCAGTGGCGGCTGCGTTTCGGCGAGTCGTACCTGATCACCGGGGAGCCGGTGATCCTGAACGAACTGAGCAGCTCGATCACTCATTCGATCCTGCTGCTGCTCCTCGGCGCGATGCTGGTGATGGCGCTCGTTCTCGGCCTGGTCTTCCGCGGCGTTCCCCGGCTGCTGCCGCTGCTCGTGGCGTTGCTCTCCACGGCGATCACCTTCGGCGCGCTGGCGCTAAGTGGCGCACAGCTGAGCGTCGGCGAGGTGGCGGTGCTGCCGATTCTGATCGGTCTGGCCGTCGACTACGCGATCCAGCTGCAGTCGCGGATCGAGGAAGCGCTCGCCGGGGGCGGCCTTGACGTGCACGGTGCGGCGGTCGCGGCCGCCCGCACCGGAGGTCCCGCGATCGTCGCCGCGGCGCTCGCAAGCGCCGGCGCGATGCTCGTGCTGGAGCTCTCACCGGTACCGATGGTGCGCGACTTCGCGCTGCTGCTCGTGGTCGGGCTGGCGGTTGCGCTCGTGTGCGCGGTGACCGTCGGCGCTGCGGGCATGGCGCTTGCGCGTGGCGGGCTGCGGGGAGGCCCGGATCTCGGCGGCCTCGGCGCCGCCTGGCGTGGTGCGCAGCAGCTCGTGCGCGAGAACACGTTGATAGACGGGGTCGCCCGTCTTGCGCTGGAGCGCGTGCCGCGCAGGCCGTGGCTGGTGCTCGCGGTCGGGGGAGTCTGCGCCGCGGTCGGGTGGGGCCTATCGGGCCTGACGCCGGTGCAAACCGACATCACCAAGCTGGTGCCGCAGAGCATGCCCTCGCTGCGCAACCTTGCCACCCTGGAGAAGCTCTCCGGCGTGGGCGGCGAACTTGACCTGATGGTCTCTGGTCCAAACGTGATCAAGCCCGCGACGATCGAATGGATGCGCGACTACCAGAGCCGGATGCTCGCGCGGTTCGGCTACAGCAAGGGTCGTGGCTGCGGCACGGCTCCGCTCTGCCCCGCGCTCTCGCTGCCAGGCCTGCTGAGCGGCGCCGAAGGCGCGTCCGGGGAAGCCGGATCCGGCAAGGTGCGCAAGCTGACCGCAACGGAAGTGAACAGCTTCCTTGCCAGCGTGCCGCGCTACTTCTCCGAAGAGGTGATCTCCGGCGACCACCGCGCCGCGACGCTCGCGTTCGGCCTGAAGCTGATGCCGCTCGCGCGCCAGCAGCGCATGATCGAAACGATGCAGGCGGCGCTGCACCCGCCGCGCGGAGTCGGGGCCCAGCTGGTGGGCCTGCCGGTACTGGCCGCGCAGGCCGACTCGCAGGTCGCCTCCGTGGGACGCCGCACGCTGCAGATGCTGCTCGGCCTGCTGGTGGTCGCGCTCGTGCTGCTGATCGCCTTCCGGGGCAGCATGCGACGCGCCCTGATCCCGCTCGTGCCGGTGATGCTGGCGTCTGGCTGGTCGGCGCTCGTGCTGCTGATCGTGCGCGTGCCGCTCAACCCGATGTCGGTCACGCTCGGAGTGCTTGTGATCGCGATCTGCACCGAGTTCAGCGTCCTGATCTGCGAGCGCTTCCGCGAAGAGCTCGGCCAGCAGGCCGGCGACGAAGGCGAGGACTGGGGTAAGGCATTGCGTGCCGCCTACCGTGGCACCGGGGCGGCTGTTGCCGCATCGGCGAGCACGGCGATTGCGGGCTTCGGCGTGCTGGTGCTCTCGGACATCGCAATGCTGCGCGACTTCGGCTTGGTCACGCTGATCGATCTCGCGGTCTCGCTGGTCGGGGTGATGATCGTTCTGCCCGCTGCGCTGAGCCTCGTATACGGGCGTCAGGAGGATCGCGGGCTGGCCGGCGCACGCATGGAGATCGGCAGGTGGCGGGTGCTCGCGCGCAGGCGACCCGGAGCCCGCGGTGGGATCTCGGCCTGAGCGCCCGATCCAGGGAGTCCCGTATGCCCGCTACATCGCGGTGGGCGCCATCACGATTCTGCTGATCCTGCTGGTGGTGGCGCTCATCAGCAAACCGCACATCAGCAGCGGGCTGAAGGCCGGCGTGCAGGTGCCGCCGTTCGCGGCGCCGCTGGCCACGGGAACGCTCAAGGGCAACCCCGACACCGCCCTGCACGCCAAAGAAGGCGAGCGCGGCAAGGTGCCGGCTTGCGCGGAGCGCCCGCCCGGGGCGCTGAACGTCTGCGCGCTCTACGAACGGGGTCCGGTCGTGCTTGCACTGTTCGTCAACGAAGGGTCCTGCCCGGCGGTGCTGTCGGAGATGCAGGCCGCCGCCAAGCGGTTCCCTGAAGTCGGCTTCGCGGCGGTCGCGGTTAGGGCGCAGCAGGCTGAAGTGCGTCATCTCGTGCGCCGCGGGCGACTGAGCATCCCTGTCGGATACGACGAAGAAGGCGTGCTCGCAGGGCTCTACCGGATGTTGAGCTGCCCGCAGCTGAGCTTCATCTACCCGGGGGGCAGGATGCAGAGCGATGCGCTGCTGCAACGGCCCACGCCGGCTGGACTGGATGCGCGCGTGCAGGCGCTGCTTGCCGACGCGCGGGCACGCGGCTGGAGGGGGCCGTGAGCTTGCAGGCCTCGGTCGGCTGGTGCGAGCCGCAGGTGCGGGACGAGCTGCCGCAACTGCGCATAGCGCTGGAACCGGTGCAGCTCTCGCAGCGCGCGGCACCGAGCCGGCCGTCTCCGGAGCCGGTCAGGCAGCGGCTGGCCGCGCTCTCGAACCGCTTCAACGGCGCGAAGGCGGTGAACCTGCGCCGTGAGCCGGTGACCGCCGCCTACAGGGTCTTCTTCCGGCACATCGGCCTTGATCCGGACGTTGTGCGCACCCCAATCGAGGCGGCGGTCCTGGAGCGGATGCTGGATGGCGGGTTCCTGTCTCGGTGCCTACTGGCGGACGTATTGCTGATCGCGCTGCTCGACACCGGCGTGCCGGTGTGGGCGCTGGACGCGGAGAAGATCGAGGGCGAGGTTGGGGTGCGAACCGGGCGGTCGGGGGAGAGGCTAGGTGGCGTGGCCGATGTGCCGCTCGACAGCGGGGCAGCCGAGCCGTCGGCAGCGGATGACGATGGACAGGCCGTCGGCGCCGGCCAGCTCGTCGTGGCCGACGCCCGCTGCGCGCTGGCGCTGTTGTTCGCCGATCCAGCGCCGGCTCACCGGCCAAGTGGGCGCTCGCGCAGGCTGCTGCTCTACGCGTTGCAGGTCGCGGGCGTTCCCTGGCTTGCGATCGAGGAGTCGCTGTGGATCTGCCGCTCGGCGCTTGAGGCGGTGGCGTAGGTCTATCCGCGCCGCGCCAGAAACGCGAACTGTCCGCAGAAGAGAAGCTTGGTCGCGTTGATAGCACGTGTGTCGAGCCTCAGTGCACGGCCATAGAGATCGATCGCGCGGTTGAGCGGTGACTGCCTGCCCCACCACCGTCCCCACACGCGGTCAAAGAGCCGCCCCTGAGTGACCATGCGGCTCGCGATCAGCGCGATCCCGTCGATGCCGGGGCGAAGCTCCAACACCGAGAGCCCGGCCTCCTGCAGCAGCAGACGCAGGAAATATGGCGTGTAGTTCCAGGTGCTGAAGGAGTGAAACGGCTCCAGCTGGGAGGTGGAGCCGGCCACGAAGCCGCCGGGCGCGAGCACCCGGTGGACCTCTGCGAGCAGCGGCCGGGGCTCACGGACGTGCTCGAGCACCTGCTTGCAGTAGACCAGGTCGAAGCTGCCCTCCTCGAAGGGGATGCTGACGCCGTCGAAGGTCTCAAAGCGCGCGTCTATGCGCGTGCGTGTTCTCAGCTCCGGCGAGTCCGGGATGTCGAGGCCGATCCATTCCACGGCGGGATCGCGGGCGCGGAAGAAATCGACCGAGCTGCCGGATCCGCAGCCGAGATCGAGCACTCGCCATGGCCGCCCCTCCACGCGCCCGACGGCGCGGTCTATGTAATGCTCAGCCAGGATCTGGCGGGCGTGATCGGCAGGCACGGCCTCGCCCACCAGCCGCTCGATCTCCCTACCTGGCAGCCTCACGGCAGGGATCATAAGCTCGCTGACCAGAACGGGTAGGTGGCTGGCGCGATCGTTGCGGCCCTGTGGACCACCTTTCGGGTCGTCTAGATGCGATGATGTCCCGCATGCTCGAGGGGAGCGGCGACCCGGTTGGCTCAGCGGTTGCCGAGCCGGCAGCTCCGACGACAACGCGCCGGTCGAGCACGGGCGCTCTGCCCACAGTTCTCGCGAGCAGACCGTGGATATCCGCCAGCGCGGGTGCGTGGCTGATCTCGCGATGCATCGTCTTCGCAGCGGGCATCGCTGTGTTTCTGGCCTTGGGCAACGGTCCAGACGCAAGCTACGACTTCCTCGGCCTGACCGGCCACCTGGGCGCCGTCGGGGATGCGCTGGCTGCGCCGGTGATCCACTGGGACGGCGTTTGGTACCTCGCGTTGGCGTCGCATGGCTACCTGCGTTCCGTCGAAGCCGCCTACTACCCGCTCTACCCACTGCTGATCTCACTGCTCGCTCCGCTCACGGGTTCAGACATCGTTGCGTCCTTCCTGATCTCGGTGGGCTGCCTGTTCGGGGCGCTCGTGCTCCTCTACCGGCTCACCTGCCTCGAAATTGGAGAGGCCGCGGCGCACCGCACGCTGTACCTGCTGGCGCTCTTTCCGACCGCCCTGTTCTTTTCGGCCACCTACCCCGAATCGCTGTTCCTGCTTCTGGAGGTGGGAGCCGTGCTGGCCGCGCGTCGCGGGCGCTGGGCGAGCGCCGGCGCGCTGGGCGGGCTGGCCGCCGCGGCGCGGAACTCTGGCGTTCTGCTGCTGATCCCGCTCCTGCTGCTCTACCTCTACGGTCCGCGGAGCGGGCGTAGCGAAGAGCCGGCCGTCGGCGGCCGGGAGGATTGGGGCAGCCTGCCTGCGCGTCGGCGGATACGAGGTCTGCAAGCACCGCGTTACCGCCTGCGCCCGGACGCCTGCTGGCTTGGCCTGGTCCCGCTCGGGCTGATCGCGGTGGTGCTCATGAACCTGATCCTCTTCAACGATCCGCTTGCCAGTTGGCATGCTGAGGCGCACTGGCAGCGCGGCTTTGCGGGGCCGCTGAGCGCGCTGTGGGAGGGTCTATCGCCTGCCGCTGCGGCGGCAGGCCATCTGCTCAGCGGCCACGTCTCGGCTTCGGCGCTGCAACAGTTGGCGCTGCTCGGCACGGCTCTCCTCGCCGTCGTGGCGGTCGTCGGCGTGTGTCTCCGGCTTCCGGCTGCCTATGGCGCGTACAGCGCAGCGGCACTGCTTTGGGCGCTCTCGGCGCCTGAGCAGGGACATCCGCTCGCCTCATCGGCGCGCTACGTGCTGACGATCTTCCCGCTGTTCATGTGGGGCGGCGCACGCTTGAAGGACCGCCGGGCACTCACTGTGGTGCTCGGAGTGTTCGTGGTCGGGCTCGTTTACTGCAGCGCCCGGTTCGCCACTTGGCACTGGGTGGCCTAGTGGCCCATCCGGGAAATTCGCTGGCGTTTCCCGGCGCCTGCTCGCGCCTGACGCCCGCCGACGACGCTTACGCACGCCCGGTACGCGCCGCGCCGCCGTCGAACCTCAGACGCGACCATCCACTCGGCAAACCTACCCCGAATTTCCCGGATGGACCACTAGAGAGGGGCATGCACGGCAGGACTCGGCCGCCGAGCCCTCCCAAGTACATGCGGGTCGGGCGGCAGCAGCGGAGCGAAGCTGAAGCCGAAGCGCTCGCACGCCTCGATCTCGAACCCCGCGCGCTCGATCGCCGATGCCGTGTCGCGGGCAAGATGGCAGCCACCGACCAGACGCGGCCAGAAGGTCGCATCCGCCAGGCGCTGGATGCGCGCCTCCCATCCGCGCATGGAGATCACGTGCTCGTAGAAGCGCAGCTCGCCGCCAGGTCGGATCACGCGGAACAGCTCGGCCAGCGCAGTCGCCTGGTCAGGCACCGTGCAGAGCACGAGTGAAGTAACTCCGGCATCGAAGGAGCCCTCGACGCCGGGCAGCTGCTCTGCGTCACCCTCGACCACCTCGATAGCCACGTGTGCTCGCTTTGCCGCCTCCAGCGCTCGTGCGCGCATATGACGCTCAGGCTCAACCGCCAGCACCTCGCTCACCGTGTCGGGATAGTGGGCGAAGTTTGTCCCGCTGCCGGCGCCCACCTCGATCACGCGGCCGCTCAGCCCAGCGAGCAGCCTGCGGCGATGCTCCGCCCCGCCGTGAGCTTCGGCGTACTTGGCGACCGCCGCGTAGACGCGGGCGAAGGCCGGGTGCTCGACTGGCTGGCTGGCCATCCGGCGAAAGCATGCCAGTTGGACCCTGCGCCCGCGCGGCGCCCCCGTGCTTGCGGCGTGGCGCATGTGGCGGCTAGACTCAATGGACCCGGATCGGAGGAGACGGCTGATGTATGGATCTGAGCAGCTGACCTTGACGCGCACTGCGACGGCGGTAGACCTGGAGACCGGGTCTGCGCAGGTCGGCGCCGATGCTGCCACCGACCGCGAGGCGTCCGCTCGGCGCCTGCTGCGAAGTCAGATTTCGCGCATGGAGCGCGAGCTCTCCGCGCTCGTGGCCGACGGGTTCCCCGACATACCGGCGGCAGGTAGCGCCGTGGCGTCCGTGCAGCAACCGCGCCTGCTCAGCCTCGCCGAGCTCGAGCGCGACCGGGATGCGCTCGTGGGCTCGCTGTGCACCGCACAGGCCGCCGCGGCTGCGCGCGTACAGCGCCACCAGGCCGGCCGCGAGCTGCTCGCCGCAATGCAGCTCGAACCGGCGCGATACAAGTTCGTGCGCCTGCGCGCCGTGGATGTGGGCGAACGCGGATGCGGAGTTTGGGAGGTGCGCCCCCGCCTCGGCGTGATCGGCATGCTCGCCGGCTGGTGGCGCGTGAAGCTCAGCTCCGGCTGCCCATAGGGCAAGGGCCGCGCGGAGAGAGCGCGGCCCTTGCGGATTGCGCGCGTGGGGGACGCGCGCAGCTTGTGGCTTTAGATTTGCCGCGCCTCTTCGCCGCTCCAGGCGACGCGCACGCGCGTTGCCCTCACCGCGACGAGCATCTTCACCAGCGCCCGCCGCTGGCGTTCGGTCATCGAGCCGAGGGTCTTCTTCTCGGACATCGGGATCTGTGCCAGGAACCTGCGGCAGCGCGTCTGCCCCCATCGGCGCTGACTCATGAGCAGGTCGGAGACCGCCATCGACTGCGCCTCCGCCGGGCAGTCGAGGATCACCTCTGCGATGTCCATCTCGCCATCTGCGATTCGTCGCTTGAGCTCGGCGCGTGCAAGCCGCACCTCGTTGGCGCGCTGGAGCGCGCGGAGATGCTGCGGGACGGCAGGGGCCATCGTCGCTGTCGCGTTCATGGTTGTACTCACTCCCCGTCGCGGCCATGTGGAGCGCATGACCGGCGACATCGGCTGGATTTCAGATGCAGGTAGCCGCTCAAGAAACCCCCGAGATGTCTTCCCTATGCTGCGCCGCGTCGCCCGGCACCCCTCTGTCGGATGACGCTTGGGTGACCCCTCGGCCGCCTTGAAGCGTGCTCAAAGGAAACTACGTCAGCGACCCGTCGGCGGTCAACGCCGAGCTGACGCTTCGCCCGCTAGAAGCGGGTTTTTTTTCAAGCTTGAGAACTTGTGAAGATGTGGACAAGATCCTTGTAAAGATTCGGACAAGGGTCCGGTGCTCCGCAGCCGGCCCTATGACGCCGGCAGAGGCCCGTGCTGGGCCTCGAAATCGCGCTTCACGCGCGCGAACACCTCAAGCGCACGGTCGAGCGTGTCACGATCGTGTGTAGCCATCACGCTCGTGCGCAACAGCGCGCCGCCCGGCGGCACGGCCGGGTGCAGGGCGCAGTTGGTGAACACGCCGCCGTCGTAGAGCGCGCGCCAGAGCAGCCCCGCCTTCCAGTCATCGCCGACCAGCACGGGCACGATCGGCGTGGTGAAGCTCTGCATCGGAGCGTCCGGACCCGAGCCGGTGCGGACAGGCTCGCCCTGGAGAGTGCGGTACCCGATCTCCCGCAGCCCTGCCACCAGGTGCTGCGCGTTCTCCAGCACCTCCGCCAGCAGCGGTGGGCCCTCTGGCGAGCGGATGATCCGCAGCGCCGCAAGCGCTGCACCGAGCGCAGCCGGCACCGCGGAGGCCGTGAACAGGAACGCGCGGGAGGAGATGCGCAGGTAGTCGATCACTTCGGCAGGGCCGGCCACGAAGCCGCCGCAGGAGGCCAGCGACTTGGAGAAGGTGCCCATCCGCAGGTCGACCTCTCCCTCGACGTCCAGCAGCTCGCAGGCGCCCGCGCCGCGTGCGCCGAGCACACCGGCGCCGTGCGCCTCGTCGACCATCAGCCGCGCCCCGTGTGCTTTGCAGAGCTCGACCACGTCCACCAGTGGCGCGACGTCCCCCTCCATCGAGAAGACGCCGTCGGTCACGACGAGGATGCCGCCGCCGTCGGCTTTGGCTCGCTCCAGCGCTCGCTCCAGCTTCTCCAGCCGGCCGTGCCGGAACGCCCGCAGCTTTGCTTTGGAGAGCAGCGCTCCGTCGAGGATTGAGGCGTGGTCGGCCGAATCGACGATCACGGTGTCGGCAGGCCCGAGCAGCGTGCCCAGTGTGCCCACATTGGCCTGGTGGCCGGTCGTGAACACCAGCGCGTCATCGGTCCCCATCCACTCCGCGAGCTCTCGCTCGAGCTCGAGGTGCAGCGGCGTGGTGCCGTTGAGTAGGCGCGAGCCGGTCAGGCCGGTTCCGTAGCGGTGCAGGGCGTCCTCCGCGCCATTCATCACCCGCTCGTCGCCGGTCAGCCCGAGGTAGTTGTTGGAGGCGAGCATGATCCGCGGCGCACCCTCCATCTCCACGATCGGCATCGCCGGCGACTCGACGGTGCGGAAGTAGGGGAAGAGGTCGGCCTCGCGTGCGGCGCGCAGGAGCGCTTCACGCTCGTAGCCGTGGACCTTTGCGAAGACGTCTGTCGAGGTTGCCATGTAAGGTGGGCCCGCGATGGCTGCCGTTGGCGAGGAGCGGGCGTTGGGTGTGGAGGTCAGGAAGGCATCTGGCTGGCGCGACATCAGGCGCTTCATCGGCCTGCCCTTCAGGCTGCATGCTAACCAACCCAAGTGGATACCACCGCTGAAGCTGGAGCGCTGGCTCTTCCTCAACCGGAAAATGAACGCCTATTTCAGCCACGGCGAGGGCGAGTACTTCCTGGCCTTCCGCGACGGCCGCGTGGTCGGGCGCATCAGCGCTCAGATCAATCACGCCTACAACGAGATGCACCAGACGAAATGGGGCTGGTTCGGGTTCCTTGAGATGGAGGAGGACCTGGAGGCGCTGCAGGCGCTGCTGGCCGCCGCGCAGGATTGGCTTGCACAGCGCGGCTGCGAGAAGATGGTCGGCCCCGCCGACTTCTCGATGAATGATGAGAGCGGCATTCTGATCGAGGGCTTCGAGATCGAGCCGATGATCCGACAGCCCTGGCATCCGCCCTACTACCAAACCCTGATGGAGCAGGCCGGTATGGCCAAGGCGATCGACCTCTACATGTGGAGCCTCACGATCACCGGCCGCGACAAAGTGATGCCCGTGATCTGGGAGCTGGCCGAGAAGGTCCAGACTGAGCACGGCATCAACGTGCGCCCGATCAAGCGCCGCCGCCTGCGCAAGGATCTCGACGGCTTTGCCGAGGTCTACAACTCGGCATGGGCCAAAAACTGGGACTTTGTGCCGTTCTCCAAGAAGGATCTCGACGCCTACGCCCAGGAGCTGCAGCTCGTCTTCGACAAGCACTGGGCGATGATCGCCGAGCGCGAATCCGACGGCGAGGTCGTCGGCGCGGCGCTCACCTTCCCCGACGTCAACCAGGTGCTGGCGAAGATGAAAGGCAAACTGCTGCCGCTGGGCTGGTGGCACTTCCTGAACCGCGGAAAAGTCATGGACCGCGTGCGGGTCGGTTACCTCGGCGTGAAGCCCGAGTTCCAGCACACGGGCGTTGCCGCACGCATGTATCAGCTCCACTTCGACGCCGCCGAAGTGCGCCCGCAGACCTGGGGCGAGATGGGCTGGATCCTGGAGACCAACACCCCGATGAACCGGGGCATGGAAGCGATGGGCGGGGAGATCGTCAAGCGCTACCGGGTCTACGAGCGGGAGCTTGGGTGAGAGTTCGCGTCTGGGCCGAGGGCTAGACTCGCTGGCGTGATCGAGAGATCCGACCGCGACGCGCAGGACGCCGGCCTCGAGGAGCCCATCCTCGAGCTGCACGAGGGCGATACCGAGGAAATCGACGCGATCGCGGTGCCCGTTGATGAGGCGCCGGCGATCGTGCCGGCCGGCACGGTGCCGGTTCCCGCATCCAGGCGGTCCGGGGCGCTGGCGAGCCTGCGTTCTGCGCCCGCCGTTCAGGCCGCAGCCGTCGCGGCGGGCGGCTTTGTCGCGGGCGCTGCCGTGGTGGGGATTGCACGACGGCGCCGCGGCGGCGCGGTACGCGTCGCACGCCGCGGCTCGGACTCTGCGCGTGGCCGCCGCGCCAAGGGCGCGCGCCAGGGTGCCGGTGAGCTGCTTCAGATCGTGGGCAGCCGCTCCCTGCTCGTGGACGTGCATCTGCTCGACTCTGCGGCTCGCGGACGGCGGTGAGCGCGGCCAGCGCTGTGCTGCCGGTGCAGCTGCGCGCCGAGCTAACGCCGCGCGGCCCCTATCGACTGCCGCGTGGGGGCGGCGACGGCCTGATGCGCATGCGCGCAGGCGTGCTGCACCGGCTGCTGCATCACGAGGGCGCGCCGATCGTGGTGCGAGCCGCACAGACGGCTCGCGACCGCGTGCTGATTGGAGCGTGGAGCACCACGCGGGAGGCGGCCGGCCATGGCATCCAGCGCATGCGGTTCGCGCTCGGTGTCGATATCGACGTGACGCCCTTCTACCGCGCGTTTCGCAGCGATCCAGCGATCGGACCCTCGTTGCGAGCACGCCCCTGGCTTCGGCCCACGCTTCGGCCCGAGCCATTTGAGGCGCTGGCGTGGGCGATCTGCGAGCAGCTGATCGAATACGAGCGTGCGGCCGCGATCGAGCGGCGGCTCGTGCACAGGCTCGGCCGCCGCTACGACGGGCTCGCCGACGGCGGATTGCGCGACGCTCCTTCCGCCGCTGCGATCGCCGGCGCCTCTCCGGCGCTGCTGCAGTCCCTCGACCTCGCGGGCTCGCGTGCGATCGCGCTGAGACGTGTCGCTACCGAAGTGGCCAAGGGCAGGGTGGACCTGCACGAGGACGACCACGAGCGCGGCTGGCGGCGCCTGCGGGCGATCCCCGGTATCGGGCCGTGGACCGTGGAGATGCTCGCGCTGCACGGCCAAGGGCGAGAGGACCAGGTGCCCGCGGGTGATCTCGGCCTGCTGCGGGGCGTGGGTCGGCTGCTCAGCGGCGGAGATCCGAACGCGTTTGCCGACGAATCACAGGTTCGGGCCTTCTTCGCACGTTACGGACAGTGGGCGGGGCTGGCTGCGATGCACCTGATGATGCCCTGATCGGCGTCCCATCTGCCTGGATCAGCAGCGCAAACGTGGGGCACGCCTCCGCGGCACGGCGGGCATGCTCGATCATCTCTGCCGAAAGCGGGCGTCCGTCCACGATCGGGTAGCCCCAGTCGTCGAGCGCGATTCGCTCGGGCAGCAGCTCGGCGCACATCCCATGCGCCTCACAGGCGATCGGGTTGACCACTACGCGCCGGCTCATGCGCGCGCTCCCACTCTCAGCTTCGAGCTGCTGCGCGCCAGGCCGCGGGTGCGCCTGGTGCGATCCTCGCGTGCGTCGTTTGACCAGGCGGGCAGCGGCATTTCCGCGTGCCGGCCGCAGGCGGCACAGGAGCCGTGAGCGGCGTGGTTGGCGAGCTCCTCCCCGAAGACCTGGGCGGCGCTCTGCACCAGCCTGACGGCGCCGTCCGGGTGGCGGCAGGCACCGCGGCCGCGGGTCAGCGAGATCAGGCGGGCGAGATTCTGGGCGGCGCCGGCGCCGGCGCTTCCGGTCGCGACTTGGGCGAAGGTGCTCGCGATCGCATGCAGGCCGTTGACGCACGGCCCGCACTGTCCGGCGCTCTGGTCGGCGAGCCATCGCATCAGCCGCGCCGTTTCCGCGACCGGACAGGCCTCCGCGGAGAGCAGCGCGATCACGCCCGTCCCAACGGATGCCCCGAAGGGCGCCAGGTGCTCGTCGGAGAGCGCGACGCCGTGCATCGCGCGGGCATCGATCCAGGTGCCCGCATAGCCGCCGATCAGGACTGCTCTGACGGTCGCGCTCAGCCCGCCCGCCGCGTCGATCAGGCTGGAGATAGAGGCGCCGTGCTCGATCTCATAGACGCCGGGATGGGCGATCGGCCCAGAGAGCGTGACTAGCGCGGAGCCCGGCTGGGTGGGCGTGCCCAGCTGCCGGTACCATTCGGCGCCCTGACGAGCGATTATCGCCATGTGGGCCAGCGTCTCGGCGTTGCTCACGAGCGTCGGGCGTCCCTGGACTCCGCGTTGAAAGGGCATCGGTGGAGCGAACGTGGGGAGGGCAGGGCCACCGTTCAGATGATGTACGAGCGCGGACTCCTGGCCGCTGATGTAACCGTTGGGCACCACCGAGAATTGAAGCTGTACACCCTCACGCAGGCAGCGGCGCTCGCCGATCGCTCGCTGCACGCTGTGCAGGTCGGCGTTGGTCTCGCAGACGCAGACGATCGCCTCCTCGGCGCCGATTGCCTTGGCGGCAAGCACGGCCCCATCTAGCACGAGATGGGGCAGACTCTGCAGCAGCAGCCGATCCTTCACGCTCGCCGGCTCGCCCTCGGTCGCGTTGACGACCACGATCGGCTTTCCTGCGGCGGCCATCACCGCCCGCATCTTCGAGGCGGTTGGGAAGCTCGCCCCGCCGCGGCCGCGCAGCCCCGCGCGCTCGATCTCCTGCACCAGCGCGCCGCCAGGGTTCCCGTGCCGGCCAAAGCGCCTGCGCGTGCCGGCGTCGAGCACCGGCATCGGCCCATGGACGGCGAGATGATCCTCCAGGCTGAGCGCTCTCTCGGAATCGATGCCGAGAAGCAGCCGCGGCAGGGTTGCAGTCATCGTGGCGCTCATCGGCCCACCTGTGCGGTCCTGGTGCTGGTGGCATGGGGCAGCAGCGAGGTGGGAGTGCCGGAGCGCCTGGCCCATTCGCTGCTGAGCGGGCCGGAGGGAACCCACAGCACCAGGAAGAGCGCGAAGGCGCCGGAGAGCGCAATCGCCCCGCCGCGCAAACGCGCATTTTCAGGCCAGCCGCGCAGCGCCCTCACGCACACCGCTGCAATCACTGCAAGCACGACCCCGATCGTGATTGCCAGCATCCACTTGCTTTTCGCGTCGCTGCCGGTGCCGAGGCCATGCACCAGCGCGATCGGCCAACAGGCGTAGGCGAGCCAGTGCGTCGCCCGCCAGGCGGAGAACCCGAGCCGGCGCCGCAGCAGACTGGTGATCAATATCGCCGCCAGCAGGTCCAGCGAGACGGCGCCGAGGCCGAGCCAGAAGGGGCGGTAGCTGCTCGTGAAAGGTATGAATGCGGCAACAAGCGAGATGTGGGCAAAGCTGTCGAGTACGGTCGTGATCACATGCAGGGCGATGAAGACGACGGCGAGCAGCGAGACGTTGCGGTGCAATGCGTCAAGCAAGAAACGCGGCCAGCGGGGTGAGCTGTAGCGGCCCACGTCGAGCACGCCGAGTGCGACGCTCGCTGTGAGTAGCAGCAGCGCGACAGTGCCCGTTGCGCGTGTCAGGTACCAGGCGATACTCGGGCCGGTCGTTGTAGCCAGCACGGCGCTCATGCCGCCACCTGCACCGGCTGCGCGGGCCAACCTGCCAGGTGCAGCACGCCGCCGTCGTGTGAGACAAGGCGCGCCGGCAGGCCACGTTGCGCAAGCCAGTCGATTGCCTGCTCGGAAAGCAAGATCGCGGCGGTCGAGGCGATGTTGGCATCGGTGCAGCTGGCGGCGGCGACGCTCGCCGTCCTCCAGGCTCCGCGCGCAGGTTCTCCTGTGGCCGGGTCGATGATGTGGTGCATCTCCGTGTCGCCCTTGCTCCAGCGGCGTACCGTGACGCTGGAGGTCGCCAGACCTCCGTCGTGAATCGAAACCGTCTGGCCGGGCGCGGAGAGGCTCGCTCTGTGGTCGTCGGTGACCCGGATGCGCCAGCCGCCGCTTGGCGCAGCGCCCGCGGTTGCAATGTCTCCGCCGAGTGCGACCAGCGCGCCGATGCCGGTCCGCCGGAAGGCGGTCGCGGCCGCGCGATCGGCAGCCCACGCCTTCGCAGTGGCCCCGAGGTCCAGCTTCACGCCCGCCGGCACCCTGACGGTGCTCCTGGCGCGGTCGATCTGCACCCCACGCCATCCCGCCGCTCTGCGGGCGGCAATCACGACCGGCGCCGCCGGCGCCGCGGGCACACTCGATCGCTGCTGGAGCAGGCTCCAGTCGCAGGCATAGCCCGCCAGCTCCAGCGCCGTGCCGACACTCGGGTCGACCAGGCCCTCGGTCGCCTCGGCAGCGCCGATTGCAACCTCCAAAGCGTCGATGAGCAACCGCTTGACGGGCACGGCTTGCCCGGCAGCCGCATTGCACCGCGACAGATCCGAGTCGGGGCGAAAGCGGCTGCAGGCGCGGTCGATCGCGTCCAGCTCGCTCGCCACCGCCACCTTTGCATCGTTCAAGCTCCCTGCCGCCCCGGCCTGCGCCAGACGCAGCACCGCGGTGGTGCCAAGTGCCTGCCAGAT
Organism: Solirubrobacteraceae bacterium; assembly: GCA_036008645.1. GTDB lineage: Bacteria > Actinomycetota > Thermoleophilia > Solirubrobacterales > Solirubrobacteraceae > Palsa-744. Next base: position 54,468 of record DASYNI010000002.1, on the reverse strand, counting down.
GGCGGTTCTCTCCGAGCTCGTCATGGGGGTGCCCCGCTCGCTAGGAGCCTCCCGAGACAACCGGGGCTTCGGGCTGTGTTTCGACTTTCCGTTCCGCTTCCACAGGTTTTTCAGCTTCCACCGCTTTTTCTGCTTCCACTGGCTTTTCGGCTTCAACGGGTTTTTCTGTTTCGGTCGGTTTTTCGGTTGAGCCTTCGCTGGGTGATTGAGCGGTTGTGGATTCTCCTTCGCTTGCGCCCAATTCGGCGCCACGTTCTTCGCTTGACTGCGGTGTGCGTGCGGGTGCTTGCAGCCGCGAGGCGCTCGATCCCGAGCCTGCGGATTTGCCAGCCTTCCGCGTGCCCGAGGCGGCTGCGGCGCCGCTCGTTTTGACCGTCCTGCCCGGGAACGCGTTGGCCGCGACGGCGGTGAGGACGCCGGTGAGAGTGACGCTTACGCCGATCAGCCAGTGATTGGCGGATTTGAGTCTGCTCAGAGCTGAGTCGCGGGAGTTTGGGGTATGCAGACGCATCTCAGTGGCCGACAAACGGGAGCTGGTGTAGCCACGGGCCAAACCATGTCAGCGAGATCAGCGCCAGCACGACGCCTGCGATCAGCACTCCGGCGAGCGAAAGCAGCCGCCCGGTTCTCCCAGTGCCGTGAGCATCCCACTCCGGTGACTCCTCTACGGGCGCCACCCGTCGCATGCCGGGAAACGACTCAATGTCGGTGGTGAGACCCGAGAGCACGCCTGCATATCGCCGGCTGATCGCACCTGGAATCTCACCCAGGTGCCCGATCACGTGCAATGCGGTGAAGGCGATCCAGACGAAGAAGCTGAGCTTGTGCAGCTCTGAGAGGGTGCCGCGCCCGCTCGGCCCCTCGATCATCAGGAGCACGCCGGTGAGCAACACCGCGATCGTGCTGAGCACGACCATCGGGGCGATGATCCGCAGCAGCGGCGCAGGCGGCCCGGCGCGGCGGTAGCTGGGGTCGAAGGTGTAGTAGCGCGCGAAGCGATAGCCGGTGCTGCCCATCTTCAGCAACACGACTGGGATCAGCATCATGCCCACGAACATGTGCACCGAGACGAGCTGTCCCATGCGCAGGATCGTTACTCCGATCACAGCCAGCAGCACGATCAGGACCGCGCCTGTCTGCGCTGTCAGCAGCCGGTTGCCGTCGGTGCCGTCTCCGGTCATCTTCTGACCAGGCCGGCGTCCGTGCTCACGGCTGTAGATGCCCGGCTCCGACGCGGGTGCCGCTGGGTGCATTGCCATCGCTGCCAGTCTGCGAGCGGTTGCTAAGCAATCGGTAACCGGACCATGAGAAAACTCATTGAATGTGTTGATCGTGCAACAACGAAACCCTGCCCGTCTATGCTGATTGCATGCAGCAGCAGGCCCAGGAGACGCCGCGGGCCACCGGCGCTGCGGGCTCGGCAAGTGTCCTGCTGATCGAGGACGAGCCCGGGATCGTGGACTTCGTCAAGCGCGGGCTGGAGGCGGAGGGCTTCACCGTCGCGGTCGAGCTGGATGGAGTTGTGGGGCAGCGCACCGCGCTGCGCGAGGGCTTCGACATGGTCGTCCTGGATCTGATGCTCCCGGGCAGGGGAGGTCTCGAGATCCTGCAGGCGCTGCGCACCGCCAAGCCGGCGCTGCCGGTGATCGTGCTCACGGCCAGAGGCGAGGTGGAGGATCGCGTCACGGGCCTTGAAGCCGGCGCCGCTGATTATCTGGTCAAGCCGTTCTCGTTGGCGGAGCTGGTGGCACGGATGCGCGCGCAGCTGCGCGTCGCGGCTGAGGCTTCAGCAACTCTCCTGCGCGGCGAGGACATTGAGGTCAACCTGCTCACGCGGCGTGTGCGGCGCGCGGGCACAACGGTGCCGCTCTCGAGCACCGAGTTCGAGCTGCTGGTTTATCTGCTGCGCCACCGCGGCCAGGTGCTCTCGCGAGAGCAGATCCTCAGCGCCGTATGGGGCTACGAGCACGATCCGGCCACGAACATCGTCGACGTCTACATCGGCTATCTGCGCCGCAAGCTGCGCCGGCCCGAGAGCCCCACCCCGATCTACACGGTGCGCTCGGTCGGCTATCGCCTCGGGCATGGCGGCTGAGCCTGCTCGCAGGTTCTCGCTGCGAGGGCTGCGCTGGCGGTTGGCGGCGTGGGTCGCCCTGGTGGTCATGGTCTCCTCGGTGCTCACCTTCGTCGTGGTCTACGGCGGCACCGCAAGCGAGCTGCGCAGTCAGATCGACGACGAGCTCGCCGGTGATGTGAGCGAGCTCACTCATGCAGTCGTCCAGGCCGGCCCCGGCGCTCTGCATCTGCAGCGCGCCGCCGCCGGCTACATCAAGGGGCAGCCGTTTCAGACCGGCTCCACTGCACTGTTTGCGGTCATTCCGGGCGTGCCGATCCAGACCAACACCCCGGAGCTCGTCTCGGGCGCCACGCCCGACGACGGCGAGAGCGCCGCCGAACAGGATGCGGAGAATCGCGCCGCGGGTCGGGTGCTAGCGGCGCCGGCCGGCTACTCGACTCTGCACATGCCGGACATCGGCTCGCTGCGGCTGCTCAAGCGGAGTGTGAAGGTCCCGCATGGGCCCACGATCACGCTCGGCGCGGGCGAGTCGCTGGCGTCGGTCGCCCGCGCTCGCCAGGGCCTCGCCCGAGCCTACATCCTCGCCGGCGTGCTCACGCTGGTGGGCGCGCTGCTCGGCGCGCTGCTGATCGGCTCACGCTTCACGCGGCCGCTGCGGCGCATGGCGGCCGTGGCCACGCGGGTCGACGCCGGCGATCTGCACCCTCGCATCCACGATGTGGGTCGTCCGGGTGACGAGGTGCGCGTGCTGGCTGACGCCTTCAACCACATGCTCGATCGTCTCACAGACGCCTTCGCGGGGCAGCGTGCCTTCATCGCCGACGCCTCGCATGAGCTGCGCACGCCGTTGACCGTGATCCGCGGCCAGCTGGAAGTGCTGGCCGCCCAGAGCGAGCCCTCCGTCGACGAGGTGCGTCGCGTCGAGCGGCTGCTGCAGTCGGAGGTCGCGCGCGTCACGCGGCTGGTCGACGATCTGCTGCTGCTCGCCAAGGCCGAGCAAACCGAGTTCCTGCGTCGCGAAGCGGTCGATCTGCCCTCCTTCGTGGAAGAGCTGTGGGACGGCTTGAGCCTGATCGCCGACCGCCGCTTCGAGCTCGGCAGCATCCCGGCCGGGACGCTGCAGGCCGACCCCGATCGGCTGGCGCAGGCGCTGCGCAACCTGCTTGGCAATGCAATCGAGCACACCGAGCCTGGCAGTGGCCTGGTCAAGCTCTCGGTGCACCGTGCTTCCGGCCCCCAGAATGGCGGGATTGCCTTCACCGTCGAAGATGACGGTCCGGGGATACCGGCCGACCAGCTGGAGCGGGTCTTCGACCGCTTCCATCGCACCGACGCCGCTCGCGACAGGGCCTCCGGCGGCGCTGGCCTGGGACTGGCGATCGTGCGCGCGATCGCCGAGGCGCATGGGGGGACGGTCAGTGCCGCAGGCGCGGCGGCGGGAGGCGCCCGCTTTGATCTGGTGCTGCCCGGGTTCTCGCCCTCGAGCCCGTCAGGCGCCCGCGGGCACGACCGTCGTCCCGCCGAGCACGCGCAGATCGCGCGCGTCGAGTCGGCGCGGGAGGCCACCGTCAGGGACGGTCAGGCGCCCGTGCTCGATGGTGAGCATGGCATCGCTACACGGGCGGAACCGAGGGAGGCCGCGGCCACGTCCGGGCGCGGCTCAGTGCTTTGCCACGCTGATCTGGCGAGTTTGCACGGTGGACGCAGAGAATCCGAGGACTAGCTTCACCCTATGAACAGCATTGCCACATCGAGGATGGTGAACGGCTCGGGGGATAGCAGGCCGGACGGGCTCAGCGCCCGCGAGACCGAAGTGCTGCAGCTGATCGCGCTCGGCCACACCTCCGCTGAGGTCGCCCGCCAGCTCCACCTCTCTCCGCGCACCGTCGAGACTCACCGCGCCCGGATCAATCGCAAGCTCGGCCTCACCAAACGAGCCGAGCTGGTGCGTTACGCGCTGCGGCGTGGCCTGCTCGGCGTCTGAGCGTCCGCCGTCTCCTCCGTCGGCCGGCTCTGCTCGGGTCTTTCCATTTCGATGCGAGAGCCGCGGCGCTCGGAGATCATCGCCTGCAGGCCTGCCTCGCCGCTTACCGCCGAAAGCTGCGCCCGCACGACCGTGCCGGAGCCGGGGCTGGAGATGATCCGCAGTCCTCCGGCCGCCAGTCGGACGCGCTCGCGCATCCCGACGAGGCCAAAGCCCTCGCTGCCGGAATCCGGCGAGAAGCCCACGCCATCGTCGGCTATCTCGATCGCGACCTCCTCGCCAGCCTGCTTGACGGACAGCTTCACGGTGCTCGCTTGCGCGTGCTTGACCACGTTCGTGAGTGCCTCCTGAACGAGTCGATAGACGCCGACCTCCAGCTCGGGGTCAAGCCGCGCCTGCCCGCTGTCGGGATCGGGCAGCGACATCTCGCAGACGATCTGCAGGCCGTGAAGCTCTCGGTGATGCTCCACCAGCGCATCGATCGCCGCGTGCAGGCCGAGCTCGTCGAGCGCTGCCGGACGCAGCTCGGAGATGATGGCGCGCAGGTTCTTGATCTCCCGCTCGATGTGACCGATTGCCTCGGTTGCCGCTTTGGTCATGTGCGCCGGGTCGCCCTTGCGCAGCGCCGAGGAGAGCAGCAGCCGCAAGCCGCCGAGCCCCTGCAGCGTCTCGTCGTGCAGCTCCCGGCCCCAGCGGCGCCGTTCGGCGTCGGCTGCCGCCAGCGCGCTGCGCAGCCGATCGGACTGCGCGCTCTGGGCCATCGCCACGGCTGTTGCGGCACTGGCTGCGAAGGTCTCGAGCAGCCGCTCATCCTCCGGGGTGAAGCCCTCGCCCTCGTTGCCACGATCGAAGGCGGCCAGCACTCCCACGGGCTCGCCGCGGTAGACGAGCGGCACCAGCAGCGCCGTATGCGGATCGGTCACCCCGAATACGCTCTGCGGCGCGATCAACAGCTTCTCGTCGAGATTGCCAATTCGCTGTGATCGGCCCTGTAGCATCACCTGCCCGGAGGTGGACTCGGCGATCGAGATGCGTGTGCCACGCATGTCCTCGATGTGCCCGGCGCCGGAGGAGATCACCAGATCCGGCCCGTCGCGGAGCATGATCACCACGCTGCGGGCGCTCACCAGTGCGCGCCCGCGCTTGACGATCAGCTCGAGCGCGTGTTCGAGGCTCAGATCGCTGCCGATCGCGGTCGCGACGTCCCGGGTGGCCTGCAGCCCGAGCACGGCCTGCTCGAGCTCGGCGCGCCGCTGCTCGCTTGTCTCATAGAGGCGGGCGTTCTCGATTGCGATCGCCGTCCACTCGGCCAGCACCTTCGCGGCCTGCTCATCCTCGTCAGTGAACCTGGCGGCGTCCTGCTTCTCGGTCAGGTAGAGGTTTCCCCACACCTCGCCGCGGATCAGCACGGGCACGCCCAGGAAGCAGCGCATCACGGGGTGCCCTGCTGGAAAGCCGTAACTGCGCGGGTGGCGCGAGACGTCATCCAGTCGCAGTGGGTGGGGGTTGTCGATCAGCACGCCGAGCACGCCTCTGCCGACTGGCAGCTCTCCGATCTGGCGCCGTGTCGGCTCGTCGATGCCGAGCGTGACAAACCTCTCCAAGCCAGTGCGGCGGCTGTTGAGGATGCCCAGCGCCGCGTAGCGCGCGCCGGTTGCTTCGCAAGCGATCTCAAGCACCCGGCGCAGGACCGCCTCTTGGTCGAGCTCGCCCATCAGCGCGCGGCCGACGTCAAGCAGACGTCTGATCCAAAGGTCGTTCTCGCGCTCGGCCATCGTCCTGGATAAAAGCTTAACCACGAACGTTCTTCGCATCCGTACAAAGCTCGTAACTACGGGTGCGCGGAGGTAATGCCATGGTCCGCAGAGAAGCCGCAAATGGCGGCTGGACAAATCCGGATGCGTACGGGCCGGGGCGCTGGAAATCTTGCGCACAGAAAGTTAACTCGACTCAGCCCGAGGAGAGCCTGATGACAGAGCCAGCGGCGAGCGCCATCACCCCGGTGAGGGATCTGATGCACCTCAGCACGTTGGAGGAAGGGCAATCGCCCTACGGGGCTCCCAGACGGCAAGAGGTGCGACATGGCTGAGATCAGAGAGCATGCAACCGACCCACGGCGTGAGGTCCGCGCCGCGGCAGTGGCACCGGCATCGCGGCGGGAGCCCGGGCATCCCGTTGCAGACGTGCTCTGTGTGGTGGATGGCACGAGGCCGAGCTTCGCCGCAGTCGAGCAGGCCGCGCAACTTGTCGGACCAAACGGACACCTCACACTGCTGGCGGTGACCGCTCCGCGCGGCGCCGGTCGTTTCCGCTCGGCTGCGCTCAGCTCGCTGCGAGCCGGAAGGGTGATGGAGCGCGCCTGCGAGATCGCGCAGCGCAGCGAGGTGCCCTTCACGCCTGTGGTCGATCCCGACGGGCCACCCGCCGAGGTGATCGCCGAGCGAGCCAGAGACCACGACCTGCTGGCGATCGGAGCACCCACGCACTCCTCCTTTGGGTTCTTCGGCGGCAGCGTCGCGGTGGAGACGTTGCGCACGTTCACGACGCCGCTGCTACTTGCGCGCTCCTGTGCGGGACAACCGGTGGCGCAGACGATCGTCGTGGCAAGCGACGGCTCTGAGGGCTCCGATGCGCTGGTTGGCCTAGCCGGCGAGCTTGCCGGCGAAACCTGTGGGCGCATCGTGCTCGTGCATGCCCAGGGCAGCGAGTCCAATGCCCACCCGCATCGCGTCCTTGCCCAGAAGGCGCTGCTGGAGCGCGTCTGCGGCGACCGGGCGCGGACCACGATCGAGCCCAGCGATGCGTGTGAGCTGATCGAGCAGGTGATGGACGCGCAGAACGCCACGCTTGCGGTACTCGGCAGTCGCCGCGCAGGTGGGCTCGGGGCGATGCTCGGAAGCGTCAGCAGGCGGGCTGTGAGGATGCTTGGCTGCTCTGTCCTCGTGATCCCGCCCGACCGTCTGCGCGCGGATCGGGTTTGAGTAGTTTTGCGCAGAGCATGGCGGATTTACTCGGCTGATCGACCAGGCGGGCGAGCCTAATCTCCAAGCATCATGAACGGAGAGACCAACGACCTCAGCGGTGTGGCGGCGGGTGGCAGACTGCCGGTCCTGATCGCCGGCGGCGGCGTGGCTGCCCTTGAGCTTGCGCTTGCGCTTGCCGACCTTGCGCCGGCGCAGACGGACGTCACGGTGGTGGCGCCCAACCACGACTTCGTCTACCGGCCCTACGCGGTGCGGGAGCCGTTCGGATATGCGCCCGCGACGCGGTACCCGGTGGACCGCATCCTCGACGCGGCGGGAGCGGCGCACGTGGTCGACGAGCTCGCCTGGGTGGATCCCGAGGCGCAGGTGCTGCACACGGCATCCGGCAGCCAGCTGCCATACGGGGCGCTTGCCATCGCCATCGGCGCGCACGCGCGGCCGCGGTTCGCGCACGCGATCACAATCGACGACGCCCACCTCGACGAACTGATGCACGGTCTGGTGCTCGACGTCGAGGAAGGCGCGGTGCGAAGGCTGGCGTTCGTGATTCCGGCAAGGATGGCCTGGCCGATGCCGGTCTATGACTTGGCCCTGATGACCGCGGCGCGTGCCTACGAGATGAACGTCGAAATCGAAATCACGATCATCACCCCGGAGGAGACGCCGCTTGCGATCTTCGGCGGGCGGGCCAGCGACGCGGTCGAGGCTCTGCTGCAGGTGTCCGGCATCACGACCATCACCTCCGCCTACGCCGAAGTCTGCGGCGTGGGAGAGATCGCGATAGACCCAGGCGATCGTCAGCTGATCGCCGATCGCATCGTTGCGCTGCCGGAGCTCTACGGCCCGGCGATCCGCGGGATCGCTGCGGCCAAGCACGGCTTCATCAGGGTCGATCGTTTCGGACAGGTGCCAGATTCAGGGCCCGTGTTCGCGGCCGGCGATGCAGTCGACTTCGCGGTCAAGCACGGCGGGATCTCCTCCCAGCAGGCCGACGTAGCAGCACGCTCGATAGCCGTGCTCGCCGGCGCCGAGATCGAGCGCGAGCAGTTCCAGCCGGTGCTGCGCGGCTTGCTGCTGACCGGCGCGGCCCCCCGGTATCTGAGCGCGCGCATCACCGGGGGGCATGGCTTTGCCTCCGAGATCTCCGACTCGCCCCTGTGGTCGCCGGCGGGCAAGATCGTCGCCAAGCACCTCGGCCCCTGCCTGGCAAGCCTTGATGCCGGCGCGGCCGCGAGCAGATGAGCGGCGCGGGCGCAGGTGGGCAGCAGCTCGCCGGATCGTTGTGCCCCAGCCGGCAGCAGCGCTGGCCGGCGCCAATGGTTGACTACGGCACGACGACCGCGGCCCCCGTGAAGGCGCCGGTGCGCAGGTCCGCCAGCGCCTTGTTTGCCTGCTCCAGCGGATAGGCCCGCACGCGGGTCTGCACCGGCACGTGCGGCGCGAGCTGCAGGAACTCCTGCCCGTCGCGGCGCGTGAGGTTGGCGACCGAGCGGATCGCGCGCTCGTGCCAGAGCAGCTCGTAGGGGAAGCTGGGGATGTCGCTCATGTGGATGCCGGCGCAGACCACGGTTCCGCCGGGCGCAAGCGCCTGCAGCGCCTGCGGGACTAGCTCCCCTACGGGGGCGAAGATGATCGCGGCATCCAGCGGCTGCGGCGGGGGCTCCTCCGAGGAGCCGGCCCAGGTCGCGCCGAGCTCGCGCGCAAAGCTCTGCGCCTGCTCATCGCCTTTTCGTGTGAAGGCGAATACGGTCCTGCCTTCGTAGCGGGCCACTTGGATCACGATGTGCGCAGAGGCCCCGAAGCCGTAGAGGCCGATCGTGGCGGCATGGGCGCACATCCGCAGCGCGCGGTGGCCGATCAGCCCGGCGCAGAGCAGTGGCGCGGCCTGCTCGTCGGGGTAGCCCTCGGGAATCGGGAAGCAGAAGCGGCGGTCGGCGACGGTCCACTCAGCGAATCCACCGTCGATGTCGCAGCCGGTGAACCGGGCTTGCGGACAGAGGTTCTCGCGGCCGGAGCGGCAGAAGCGGCAGTGCCCGCAGGTCCAGCCAAGCCAGGGGATTCCGACCCGCACATCACCCGGCGCGGTCCGGCCCACGATCTGGTGGCCGAGGATCCGCGGCGGATCGGCGATCTCCACCTCGCCGTCGAGCAGATGCAGATCCGTGCGGCAGACGCCGCACGCGCTCACCCGCACGAGCAACTGCTCGGGTCCCGGCGTCGGTACCGAGCGCTCCACCGCACTCAGCGGCGCGCCCACCTGCTCGAAGACCATCGCGCGCATTGAATCTGATGGTCGCAGAGTCGATCTGCTGCAGCACGTTGATTGGCCCTGAAGGACGCGTAAAGCAGTGAGAGCCTCGGCTCAGCGTAGGCTCTACGCTGAGCCTGACCGATGAGCCCGCCCGCTCTCTACTTCCATCATCCAAGCTCACTGGAGCACGATCCGCGGGCGCACATACCGGGCCACCCCGACACGCCAGAGCGGATATATGCGATCGAGGGCGCGCTACAGGAGCGTGACTGGCTCGGCTTCGAGCGCCGGCTTGCGCCGGCCGCGCACGAGTCGGAGCTGGAGCTGATCCACACTCCCGCGCTCGTTGCGTCCATCCGCGATCTCTGTCTCGCCGGCGGCGGCGCCATCGATGGCGACACGGCCGTCGGTGGGTCCTCCTACCGCGCCGCCAGGCACGCCGCCGGCGCCGCATGCGAGATGACCCGGGCGCTGGTGGCAGGGCAGGCCAGGCTCGGCTTCTGCGGCGTGCGACCCTCTGGCCATCACGCCGAACCCGACCGCGCGATGGGTTTCTGCCTGTTCAACAACGTCGCGATCGCAGCGCAGCTGGCGATCAGCGAGCTCGGCATCGCGCGCGTATTCGTGCTCGACTGGGACGTGCACCATGGCAACGGCACTGCCGAGGCCTTCCGCTCTCGCGCGGACGTGCTGTTCGCGAGCATCCATCAGAGCGGGATCTACCCCGGCACCGGCTTTTTGGGAGACGCAGGCACAGGTGAGGGGGAGGGCTACACGATCAATCTGCCGGTGCCGGACGGATCAGACGAGCAGCTGTGGCTCTCGCTGCTGGAGCACGTGATCCTGCCCGCGGCCGCGGGCTTCCAGCCGGAGCTCGTGCTGATCTCCGCCGGCTTCGACGCGCATCGCAGTGATCCGCTGGCCGGGTGCAGGCTGGAGAGCTCCTCGTTTGCCCAGATGGCCTGCCACGTGCGGGATCTGGCTGCATCGCTGCATGCCCCGGTGGGGGCGGTGCTGGAGGGCGGATACGAGCCGCAGGCCACGGCGGAGAGCCTGTGCATGACGCTCGCCGCGCTGGACGGCGAGGGGGAGGCGGTCTCCAGCGCGCCGGAGCCGATACTGACCTCCCGCGCCGCCTCCTACGTCGGTCACTACTGGCCGCTCTAAGGCGCCCCCTGGTTGCCACGCTGATCCGTGTTTTGCCGACCCGGAGGCGCGGATCGAGGCGGATGATCCGGCGGCGTCGGTCGGGGATCGTCTGAGGGCATGGGCTGCGCTGCAGATTCAGAGACGCCACTCATCCCGCAAGCGCGCCTGCGAGACGGCCAGACGGTCAGCTTCAGGGCAGCCGGCGCGGGCGATGCGCAGGCGCTGCGCGAGTTCTTCGGTGGGCTTTGTGCAAACTCGCTGCGCTTCCGGTTCTTCACCGGCGCGGCGAACATCGATAGCGCCGCGCACTGGGCGGCGGTCAGCGAGCCGGGCGGCATGGGGATCGTCGCGATCGACCAGACGGACACACTCATTGGGCATGCCGCATACGTGCCACTGAATGAGCAGAGCGCGGAGGTCGCTGTCGAGGTCGCCGACCGGCTACACGGGCTCGGTATGGGCACGATCATGGTGGAGCGGCTTGCCGAGCAAGCCGAGGCTCGCGGGGTCTCTCAGTTCGTGGCGGAGGTGCTTCCGGACAACAAGGCGATGCTCGACGTGTTCAGAGATGGCTTCGACGCGAAGGTGAGCTTCGACCGCGGCACCGATGCGGTCGAGTTCCCTACCTCAGCCTGGCGGCTTGCACGGCTGCGCTTCGAGGGCTAAGAGGCGGAGGGCTCAAAGCGGCCGTGGGAGTCGGCCTCCCGCGGGCCCGAGCAGCTTCTCCACCCGACGCACGAGTCGATAGCCGTCTGTCAGGGCAGGTTCGCTGCGTTGACCGATCCACACCTCGACCGTTCCACAGCCGGTCGGTTCCGCCTTCACTTGCGCGAGGGCGGGACCGCCCTCGAATGCGCGAAACGTGAAGCTGATGCTGCTGCCGTTGTCGGACGGGCAGCTGTAGGCACCGGGCTGCAGGCGCGGCAGCGCGTCGATTGCCTTCGCAATAGCCCGCGCCGTCGAGAAGTCGGTGATGAGAATTGGCGGGATCGAGGCGCGTTGGTGCCCGTCTCCAAATGGTGCCACCGCGGTGATCCTCACAATCTGCGCCATCGGAGGGATTCGCTCCGAGGTGCGTCGCAAGACGCGAGGCACGACGTAGACGTCGGCTCTGACCACGGTCACGCCGCCTGCGCCGGCGATGACCGAGAGATCCAGGAAGCGCTGCGCGATCGGGCCATTTCGCGGCTCCCAGCCAAAGCCGACCGACTGCTCGGCGGGTGCAGCGACGCCGAGCGGAGCTCCGGCAGGCGAGTTCGCCGATCCGCCCTGGCTGAAAATTGACGCTCCGTGGCGGTAGTGGCTCGTTGCCCATGAGATCACTTCTGGCACGGAGGTGTTCAGCGTCCAGTAGGCGTGAACATGAACGGTCAGCGGGCTCGACGGGCGCGACCCGGTGGGAGTCGGCAGCTTGCCTTCGGCAGCTGCCGGTTCGGCTTCGCTTCGCTGCGCCTGCGTCGGCAGGCTCAGATCTTCGAGCATCGCGCTGGCCTGCCGTGAGGCGTTGATGCTGCTGGTGCTCGAGGCCTGCGCCGTCGTGCCCGAAGACGGGACGTTGACGGCAAGCAGTGCAGCCATCAGCAGCGCGGAGCCGGCCAAAGCCACCCGGACTCTCCGAATCATCGTCACGACTCTACAACTGCGGGCTCCGCGTCAGGCGACCACGGACACCGCGGGCCTGTGCTTGCCGCAGGCGCAGGACGGCGATCGGCCGATCTCGCGCGGCGCGTAGCGACCTAACCAAAGAAGGCGGCCGCGGTCTCGTACAGCGCGGCGTCGACGAGCTTAGGCTCACGCAACGCCTCCTGCAGCGTGACCTCCACGATTGCTGGTCCCTGCAGGGAAACCATCATGCCGTGCCGTCCGCCCGCCACCGCGTCCAGCGCAGCCACGCCGAAGCGCGTTGCGAGCACCCGATCGAACGCGGTTGGCACGCCACCTCGCTGAACGTGGCCAAGGATCGTGACGCGCGTCTCGTAGCCGGTGCGCTCCTCGATCTCATGTTCGAGCACTACGCCGATACCGCCGAGGCGCTCGTGGCCGAATGCATCCTTCGGGGCGCCCGTCCGGGTCGCGATCGTGCCCTCCTGCGGCTTCGCGCCCTCCGCCACGACCACGATGGAGAAGCTGCGTCCGCGCTGGTGGCGGCGGCGCAAATGCGTGCACACCTCCTCGATGTCGAACGGACGCTCGGGGATCAGGATCGCGTCGCCCCCGCCGGCGATGCCTGCGTGGGTGGCGATCCAGCCCGCATGCCTGCCCATCACCTCTACGACCATCACGCGGTTGTGGGACTCCGCGGTGGTGTGGATCCGGTCGATCGCCTCGGTGGCGATCTGGACCGCGGTGTTGAAGCCGATCGTCGCGTCGGTGCCACCGAGGTCGTTGTCGATCGTCTTGGGGATCCCCACCACGGGAACTCCCGCCTGATGCAGCTTCAGCGCCACTCCGAGCGTGTCCTCGCCGCCGATCGCGATCAGGGCATCGATCCCTTGGTTCGCGAGCGTCTGCCTGATCCCGTCAAGACCCTGCTCGCCGATGTCGGCAGAGAAGGGGTTTGTGCGCGAAGTGCCGAGGATCGTGCCGCCGCGCGGCAGAATCCCGGCTGTGGTCTGCAGCGTGAGCGGCATCAGGTCGCCGTCCATCACGCCCGCCCAGCCGTAGCGAAAGCCGAGCAGCTCGTGGCTGCCGCCGAGCCCGCGTCGCACGACCGCCCTGATCGCGGCGTTGAGTCCGGGGCAGTCGCCTCCGCCGGTGAGCACTCCGAAGCGCATGCTCACTCGATTGTGCCGAAATGGCGCTCGGGTGCCGTGTCCGGGTTGTGGCCGGCGGTGCCGCTCTCATCCGAGAGCAGCTGCAAGTCGGCGCCTGCGCCAGTGCCTTGGCCGTGCAGGCGAGCCGCGGCGTGCTGCAGCTGCTCACGGGCGTCGGGATGCGCTACCCGCTCGATGATCAGACGCGCTGGGCTCGGTGTTCCTTGGGCTGCGCGGTCGTGGCGGACGCCGCGGCGCAGTTGACTTGGTCTGTGTCCAAGAGCGGCGCGAGCTGAGAGGGCTGACCTTCGTGAGCGCGGGCCCGCCGTCGCCCGGGAGAGAGCGGGCGACGGCGGCGACCCCGCGCAGCGGGCGGGCGTCCTAGGGGAGCAAGAGCACCTCGCCGCCTTCGGCTGGATAAACGACACCGCCCCTGTGACAGGAGGGCTGAGCATCGCGACCATTGCCGTCGCAACCATGTTTCCGCCGACACCATGGTGTCGCATCCCGGGATGCCCGTCGCCTGTGGTGTGGGTTTCCCACAGGCTGATGCAGACCTTAATTGCCGGTGGGAGGTCCTCTGGGCGCGAGTGGAAAAGTACGGATGCAGCTCTTTTTGGAAGCTCTTACGCTGCATCGATCATCGGCTGACGAGTAAGCCGATCTTGGTGCTGAGTCCAATCAGCAGATTGAGGTGGGGATACGCGTGGGTGTTGGACTCATATCTGGTGCGGTGTTCAGTCTCAACCAGCCGGCGCGCTACGTTCACTGGCACTTCTTCGATATGTCGGTCGCAAACATCTCTTTGATCATCGCGATGCTGATCGTGTTTGCGCTGGCGATCGTGCTGCCGTTCCCCGGCGCTCGCCGCAGGGCAGCGCAGCGCAGCGCCGGACGCAGGGGCTGAGCACATGAGCGACCTGTCCACATCAAACCCCGCGGCCGGCGGGCCGGCCGACAGCGAGCTTGCGAGCTCCTGGACAGTACGCCTGCGCGAATCCGCGGTGCGGTCCTGGCCGCCTGAGCGTCTGCTGCCCGACAGTCAGCCAAGCTACGTAGCCTCATGGATCTACGTCTTCGGCGCCGCCACCATCGGCGCGCTGATCGTGGTCATCACAAGCGGCGTGATCCTCGGACTGAAGGGGCCTGCATGGTGGCACGACACGGGTGTCGGTCATTTCTTCAACAGCGTTCACCTGTGGTCGGTCGAGCTGTTCTTCTTCACGATGGTCGTCCACCTGTGGGGCAAGTTCTTTATGGCGGCTTGGCGCGGAGGACGCGCGCGTACATGGATTTCCGGCGCGCTTATCTTCCTGATCGCGATCGGCACCGCCTTCACGGGCTATGTCTCACAGCAGAACTTCGACTCGCAGTGGATTTCCACGCAGGGCAAGGACGCGATGAACTCAGTCGGGATCGGCGCGTTCTTCAACGTCACGAACTTCGGCCAGATGTACACCTATCATGTGCTGTTGCTGCCGGCGGCCGTCGTCGTGCTGGTGGGCGCCCACATCCTGCTCGTGCGACGGCATGGCGTGGTGCCACCGCTTCCGCTCGGCAAGTCGGATGGCGGGCCTGAGTCTGCCGCAGTGGATGGCGAGGCCGGCGGCGCGCCCGGGCTTGGCCGGCCGGAGCAGACGATGCCCTCTCCCACGCAGACGGGCAGGCCGCAGTGAGGCGCTCGCGCAACGCGCAGCTGAACGAGATGGCGCGCACCTGGAGCGGTCCCTACCGTTCCTACGACCTCGTCAAGGAGGTCGTCATCGCCACGGCCGTTGTGGCGGCGATCGCAATCGTCATGGCGATCCTCTTTTCATCGCCGGATGAGAAGCCCTCAACGATCCAGAGCTGGTCGCGCAACATGCCGGTCGATTTCCTCACCACCGCGACCGCCGAGCTCGATGGCACGAGTGACCTCGCCGAATACGGTCCCCCTTACAACCACAACGGCGAAGGCCAGCACATCGCTTTCATCCACCTGCAGAAGTGGCTTGGCGTCAGTCACCCGATCAACACCGCCTACGACTACGTGATCGATCCGCTGCGGAGTATCCCCGGCGATCCGGCGCTGACTGCGGCGCTTGCGAGCTATGTCGCCGCCTCCAAGATGCAGCAGCAGGGCTGGACCGGTGCGTACGCGAAGGGCCTGGAAAAGGCGAGGCAGTCAAACGGCGCGGTGAGCGTACCACCCGGCGAATATGGCCCGGTAGCGCCGATGATGGCCTCCCTGCTCGGCCTGACCCAGAGCGGCGGCGTCGACGGCGCGCTGCTGACTAGCCGGCAGTTCTACCAGACCGACTACACCAAGCCGCTGCTGTTCCTCGCCGACGGTGGTGAACTGGAACGCCGCGCCGAAGCTCAGCACCTGCTCGGCACGCAGTGGGGGATGATGAACGAGACCGGGAGCTACCCAGGGCAGGTGTGGCTCTGGCTCTACACCTTCTGGTATCAGGTCGAACCCTTCAAGGCCTCTGCGAACGCGGACGCACTGGTGATGCTGGTGATGCTGGTGCTGAGCGCGCTGTTCATTCTGATCCCGTTCATTCCGGGCGTGCGCGACATCCCGCGGGCGATCCCGCTCTACAAGCTGATCTGGCGTGAGCACTATCGCGAGCAGCGGGAGGTGGCGGGCGCCGGGACCGACACGCCTGACAGCTGAGCTGCAGGCGCCTGAAGCTTCAGTCCTCTGAGTCCTTGCTAGTGACCAGCCCGCGCCGCAGCGCGTAGCCGACCAGCTCGGCGCGCGAGGAGAGGTTCAGCTTCTGCTGGATGTGCGCACGATGGGTCTCCACCGTGCGCACCGAGAGGTAGAGCTTCCCGGCGATCTCGGCGTTGGTGTGGCCGAGGGCGATCAGGCGCAGCACATCCACCTCTCGCTCGCTGAGATCGTCGGGCGGGCCCGGTGGAGGCTCGGATGCGAGCCGGGCGCCCAGGCGCGGGTTCAGATAGCTCTCACCCGCTGCGGCGCGGTGAACGGCCTCCACGAGCTCGTCGTCGGCGGCCTCCTTGAGCACGTAGCCGATCGCGCCAGCGCCAAGCGCGCGCCGGGCGAACGCGGGCTCCTGCTGCATGGTCAGCACCACGATCTCTGTCTCTGGCATCTGCTGGCGGATCGTGGGGATCGCCTCCAGGCTCGAGCCGCCGGGCATGTTGAGGTCCAGCACGAGCACGTCGGGGTGGTGGCCCCGCACGTATCTCTGCGCGGCTTCCAGGTCGCCCGCCTCGGCGACGACCTCGAAGTCCGGCTCGCTGTCCAGCAGCAGCCGCAGTCCGCTGCGCACGACCGCGTGGTCGTCTGCGAGCACGATCCTGATCGTCTTGCCCGCGGTGACCTTTTCCTGCCCACCGTCCCCGCCGCCGGCGAGCCCCTCCGTTTCGCTTGCGCTCATGCCGTTAGAAGTTACCGATCGGAGGCGGCGCCCGGCTGCGGGAAAGTACTGTCTTGCGCGTGGTCGCCTTCGGAGGCCGCCCCGCGCGGAAGCACCAGCAAGCTGCAGCGGGCGTGTCGCTGCAGATGGTTGGAGGTGCTGCCCAGCATCAGGCGCTTGACCGGTCCATAGTTGCGCGAGCCCACGATCAGCAGGTCCACTTCCTCGCCGAAGGAGGCGAGCTCCTCGCCGGCCAGGCCGTACACGGCGCGTCCTGAGACGCCCTCCAGACCCTCGACTTCGATGCGCGCGTCCTCCAGCAAAGCGTCCACGCTCTCGCCGACGGCGGGTGCGGCGATGCCGGCGAAGGTGTAGCTCGGCAGCATCACCACGTGCAGGGCGCGGATCAACGCCTGGTTGCGGGCCGCGATCCCCCTGGCTGCTGCGAGCGCCCGTTCACTCTCCGGCGAGCCGTCGTAACCCACCCCGATGGTCGCGATCGGCATTGGGTGCTCGAAGTAGCCGCGCACCGCGACCGCCACCGCGCAAGGCGCCCCGTTCAGTGAGGCGCGAGTGTCATCGCCCAGCATCACCCTGCCGATCCCGCTGCGCGAGCACGACCCCACAACGATCAGGTCGGCCTGGCGCTGTTCGGCCAGCACGTGCAACCCGTGCCCCGGCGAGCTGGCGCAGAAGGGCAGCAGATCCGCCTGTGCCTCTGTGGCGTCGCGCTCGCGCTGCAGCAGCTCCAGCGCCTCCTGCTCGGCATTGGTAGCAACCACGGGAATCGAGCTGTGTGGCGAGCGGGGAGCACCGCCGTGGACGTGGACGAGGGTGAGATGCCCATCGTCGGCCAGCAGCCGCCTCGCGAGCACGATCGCGTCGCGTCCGCTCGACCTTCCATCGACTCCGACAAGCACGTTCTTGAACATCCTCGCGGCTCCTATGCCTCGCGGTTGGACTCTGTCGCCCAGCAAGCTATGCCAGCACCTCGCGGCGATTATCCGGGGCGCCCGACACAGCCTCTACGGCTTTCTACGCATCGTGATCATCCCATGCTCCTGCGCACGCGCTCAAGTGGACTCGAGGCCGAGAGCGTCCTGGCATCGGCCTCAGATGCCCTGTCCTGGCAGATACTCGTTGGTGAATGGGGGCAGACCTTGGGCGTTAGGGTTGTGCTGGAGCAGCCGTTTTTCATACATCCATTCCGCGAAGTGAGCCCAAGCGGCTGGTTCCTGCCAGCCATAGGGCTTACCGCCGCTGGGGCTCGCCGCGGCCAGCGTGTGTTCGATCGAAAGCCGCTCCAGCTTCGGTTCAAGGCTTGGGTTGGCCTGCTGGATCAGCGCCGCGGCGGCGGCCGGATCGCTGCGTACTTCGCTCTCGCCGTGGGTGAGCGCCTGCATGAACGCCCGCAGTTCGCGGCCGCGGTGGCGCGCCTCTTCTTCGCGGACGACGAGCACGAGCTCGTTGTAGGTGGGCACGCCGGCTTTGTCGACGGGGATCACCAGCGGGTGCTTATGCAGCAGTTCGAGCTGGATCGCCTCGTAGTTCCAGAAGCCGCCGAGCGTCGCCGCCACGCGCCCAGAAAGCATCGACTGGACCAGGTTGAAGCCCACGTTGACTTCTGTGACCTTGCTCGGGTTGACGCCCGCGCTCTGCAGTGCGGTGTGAAGCTCGGCGGCCTGGTAGGGGATGCCGGCCGTGCCCACGCTCTTGCCGGCCAATTGCGCCACCGAGTGAACGTGAGCCGAGGGCAGCGCGATGATCGACGTTAGCGGTCGTTGCACCAGTGCACCGATCGAGACCACTTTCAGGCCCTGGTCTCTGGCGATCATCACCTCTGGCTCATATGAGATGGCCATGTCAACCTTGCCCGCAGCCAGCAGCTTCAATGGTTCGGCGGATTCGGATGGCGTGACAGCATGCACTTCCATCCCGGCGGCCTTGAAGTAACCGTGGTCGATCGCGGTAAATAGCGCCGCGTGATCTGCGTTGGGAAACCAGTCGAGCATCACCGAGAAGGGCCGCACGGATGTCGCGTTGATCACGTCCTGCTTCTCTCCGCAGGCAGTGAGTAGTGCGGCACAGGCGAGCGCGATGGCTGCCGGTAGGAGGCGGCGGGTCAGGGATCTCAACGATTCTCTCCTTGTTGAGGTTGGGCCCAGCCCGCGAGGCGGTGCTCGGCAAGGGACAGCAGGTAGAAGAAGGTGATCGAGCAGACGAACAGCACGGCAGTCCCGGCGGCGGCGCCGGCTGGATTGACCGAGGCGCCGATGTCGGTGGTGATCTCACGCCCGAGGCCGGCATACGGGCCCACTGTGGGACTTGAAGTCTCTGCGATGAACGCCGAGATCCATGCGACGACGAGCGCGATCCGTGCGCCGCTGAGAGCCGCTGGCAAGGCTGCGGGCAGCTCGCCGAAGCGAAAAGCCTGCCATCGCGAGGCGTCCAGTGTGCGCAGCAGCTTGACCTGGTCGGGGTCAACCGCATTCAGGCCGTCGACGGTCGTCACTGTCACGGGAAAGAAGCAGATCAGTCCGATCACGACGAGCTTTGGCAGGATGCCGAACCCCAGCCAGAACGCGAGCACCGGAGCCAGCACCGCGAAGGGGAGGGCTTGGGATCCGATGGCCAGCGGATAGACAGAGCGGCGCACCGGGTGCCAGAGGTGGATCGCGACCGCCAGCGCGAAGCCCGCCGCCACGGCCAGCGCGAGCCCGAGCGCCACTTCCTTGAGGGTCACGAGCGTGTTGCGCCACAGCAGTCCGGCTTCGCTCCAGGCCGTGCTCGCCACCGAGTGCGGCGCCGGCAACAGCACCGGGTCCACGCCGCCGAGGTCGACATAGAGCTCCCATGCCCCGATCAGCGCGATCAGCAACGCAAGCGGCGGGAGCATGATCGCCAGTCGACGTCTCATGGGCGCTCCCCTGCGCCCAGAGCTTTCAGTGCCTGCTCACGCAGGGCCACCACGTCCTCGTCGACGCGATCGCGCGGCCGTGGCAGCTCGATCTCCAGCTCCTGGATCACTCGGCCTGGGCGGGGGCTCATCACCGCCACTCGATCTCCCAGTAGCACGGCCTCCTCGACGTCGTGGGTGACGAGCACAACGGTCCGCGGCTCGTGCTCGAGCACCCGTGCCAGCCAGCTCTGCATTTGCATGCGCGTGATCGCGTCGAGTGCGCCGAAGGGCTCATCGAGGCAGAGCACTCGCTTGCCGGAGAGCAGCGTTCGCAGGAAGGCAACGCGTTGGCGCATACCGCCGGAGAGCTCGCTGGGATGAGCCTGCTCGAAGCCGTCGAGCCCCAGCTCGCAGAAGAGCGGCAGTGCCTGTGCGCGCGCCTGCTTGCGGGAAAGGCCGGCGATCTGCAGCGGCAGCGCGGCGTTGTCCAGTGCGCTGCGCCACGGCAACAGCAGGTCGCGCTGGGGCATCAGCGCCGCCGACGCGGACTGAATGTTGCCAGCGTCCGGGGCCTGCAGCCCGCAGATCAGCTCCAGCAACGTGGTCTTGCCGCAGCCACTGGGGCCAACGACGGCCAGCACCTCTTGCGGCCGTGCGTGCAGCGAGACGTCCCGCAGCGCCTCCACAGTCCGGCCGGAGCGATCGGTGAAGCTGCGGCTGACCTGGCGCAGAAGGATGCCGCTGCTCTGCTCCGCATCGGTCTGCGGCCCACCGACGACCGGCGGCCGGATCAACTGTTGCACTCTGCTTGGCACTGCGCTCCCTTCGCGGGCATTACCCCACAGGTTCGAAGGGTCGGCGCCAGGCGAGCCAAGCTCCAGGGCGCCATCTCAGCCGACTGATCCCGTCAGCCCCCCTGTTGCGTTGCTGAGATCCTACAGCGCCTGCGTGACTGGCTTGGTCAGCGCCTTGACGAAGTCCTCCAGTTGGGCGGTCGTCCAGCACTCAAAGGCGGTGCAGTGACGCTCGTAGGCGGCGATCACCGAGTCGCCGTAGTTCCAGTACAGGCGCGGCTCCGGGTTCAGCCAGAATGTGCGGCCAGCCCTAGCCGCGAGCTGCCCGAAGAGGTCGGCGCGCGGGTCGCGACCGTTGGTGCGTGCGTCGCCCAGCACGATCAGGGTGGCGCGCGGATGCAGATCGTCTTGCACCAGTTCGAGCATCTCGCTGAAGACCCTGCCGTAGTCGGTGTAGCCGGAGATATCAGCGACGCCCGCGTCTTTGCCGATCTTCTCGCTGATGGTGCGGAAGTCGCGCTCGTGCTCGAAGATGTCGGTCACCTCGGAGACCCGCTCGATGAACACGAAGGAGCGCATCTTGCGGAAGGCGTCATGGAGCGCATGCAGCACCGAGAGAAAGAAGACCGAGGCGGAGGTCACGCTCGTGGAGATGTCGCAGAGCACGTAGATCTCAGGCCGCCTGGGCCGCCGCGGCCGGAACTTCAGCTCCACCGGCACCCCGCCGGTCTGCAGTGATGCGCGCATCGTGCGACGCACGTCGACGTGGGCGTGACGGCGCTGGCCTCGCGCCTGCATGCCCTGGGTCGCCAGGCGCCGGCGCAACTGGGTCACCACGCGATGCACCGCGGCCAGGTCGGCCAGCGGGCCGGACGGCAGCGCGCGATCGAGCTCGTTCAAGGGGCGCGCCGGCGGCAGGCGTTGCGCGCGGCGTGCCTGAGCACGCTCGAGCTCCTCGCGCAGCAGCGCCTCGAAGCGGCGCAGCGCCTCACGCGAGACGCCGGGCCGGGTTGGATCCTCAGGCTGCTGCTCGGCACGCAGGCCGAGCGCCCTGCGGATGCGCTGAACGTCCACGCCGATCACGCCCGAGCCCTCCGCTTCGCGGGAGAAGGCGGCGATCGCCAGCAGCGCGAGGTCGCGGAGTGCGCCCTGCGAGCCCTGTGCGAGCGCTGCGGCGATCTGCTCGCGCAGCGCTTCCAGCTCGCCCGCCGAGAGGTCCTGCATGCTCGCCGCCGCGCCTTCGCCGATCCGCTCGCTCATCTCGGGATCGATCGCCTGCGCCTCTACGGCTCTGAACATGAAGCGATCGAAGACGCGCTCGAACGTGCGCCGGTCCTCGGGGCTCTTTGCCAGCGTGGCTGCCAGCGCCTCCTTAAAGTCGGCCTGCGAGGTCCAGCTCACCTGCGAAAGAGCGGCAAAGCAGTCCAGCAGCTCCGAGGTGCCGACCGGCACGCCCTCGTCTCGCAGCTGCTCGCCGAAGGAGAGTAGTTGCGCGGGCAGGCTCGCGGGCAGCCTCTCAGGTGCCGCCGGCATCGACAGTTGCTGCTTCGGGCTGCTCGGCGAGCTTGACGCCGACTCGTTCGGCGACGATGTCCATGTCTGTGCGGTGCTTGACGATCACCGACATCGTCTCGGTGAACAGGGTGGCGTCGATGTCCTTGGCCCCGAGCAGCAGCAGCGCGCGGGCCCAGTCGATCGACTCAGCGATCGAGGGCGGCTTCTTCAGATCGAGGTCCCTGACCATGCCGACAAGCTCCACCAGGCGACGCGCAACCGTCTCTGAGAGATCGGGTGCGTGCAGGCGCACGATCGCGAGCTCCTGCTCCAGCTCTGGGTAGTCGAGCCATAGGTACAGGCAGCGGCGCTTGAGCGCCTCGGTCAGCTCACGTGAGTTATTGGAGGTCAGCACCACGACCGGCTGGGTGCGCGCCTTGACCACGCCTAGCTCCGGGATCGAGATCTGGAAGTCGGAGAGCACCTCCAGCAGCATCGCCTCGAACTCCTGGTCGGTCTTGTCGATCTCGTCGATCAGCAGCACGACCGGCTGCTCGGATGCGATCGCGCGCATAAGTGGGCGCGTGAGCAGGAACTCCTCGCCGAAGATGTCCTCCTGCAGGCTCTCCCAGGCGGTTTGCTGCTCTCCCTCGCTGGCCTGGATGCGCAGCAGCTGCTTGCGGTAGTTCCACTCGTACAAGGCCTTCGCCTCATCGAGTCCCTCGTAGCACTGCAGCCGTATGAGCTGACGTTGCAGCATAGTCGAGAGCGCCTTCGCGAGCTCGGTCTTGCCGACTCCCGCCGGCCCCTCGACGAGCACCGGCTTGCCGAGCGTGACCGCCAGATGGGAGACGAGCGCCGTGGCGCGGTTCGGCAGGTAGCCGGCTGCGCGCAGGCCCTCCTCCACCTCGGCGATCGTTCTCGGCGCGGTGCTCTCCATGGAGAGGGGATGCTAGCTGGTGGACTTGGTTGTGCTTTTGTGGGCGCTTCCCGTCAGTGTGATCTGCCCGCCGGCCGAAGAGTGGTTGCCGGCGAGGTCGGTGGCGGTAATCGTGACCTTGAAGATGCCGCTCCCCTTCGGCGTCACCCACAGCAGTCGTGGCTTGCCCGCTTCGACGGTTGCGCTGTTGGTCCACACGGTCTTGCCGCCCATCGTCGTGACCGTGACGCCGATCGTCGAGATCTTTGAGAGCGAGAGCTGGATCCCGGCATGCGCGTTCGCCGGCAGCGTCTTTGAGAGCAGCGAGATCAACGGCGGGGTGTGCAGGTATTCATAGAAGTGGGTTGCGGTCGTGCAGTAGATCTGATCGCCGGCGATCTGAGCGGGATGGGCGCTGGAGTGGGGGGAGGCCTTGGCGCTCACCGGTGTGCCGCCGGTGGCGATCGGTGGTCCCTGCCGTGTGCGTTCGCACAGGTCCTGCAGGAATTCGGCCAGCAGTTCGTGGTAGCCGAGGTCCGATTCGGAGTGCTGGTCATATAGCGACCAGGCGCCGGTGTCGTAGTGGGGCGTTTCCACCCGTGCGTCAGCGTCGCCTTCTTCGAAGAGTCGCAGCCCGACCGCCGATCCGGTGATCTTGGTGAAGTCGTAGAGGCCGTTCAGGGACTGGATGAAGCCGTTGAGAATCCGCTCGTCGGGGGCGAAGCTGTACTCGAGGTAGTGCACCCGTGCAGGTGTGCCGGCTGCGCCGGGTGCGATCTGCAGCCGCACGCCCGCCGGGGGCGGTGTCTGGAATACCCCAAGCGCCTTTTCCGCGGTCGCGGTGAAAGCAGGTTCGCCGAGGCGTTGGGAGGCGCGCGCAAACGCCTGGATCGCGGTGCCCTGCGAGAGTCCGCTCGTCCAAGGGGGGCTGCCGCCGTCGAAGTTGAACAGGTAGTCGAAGGCGATCCCACCGGCTCGTTGCACCGCTAGCCCGGACGCTTCGTCCAGCACCTGGCGCAGCGCTTCGTTCTCGTTGCCTGAGAGGTAGTAGCCGTTGGCCTCGCCGAAGGTGGCAAGCCACTGCAGCTCGATGCCCTGGCCGTTGTAGTACTCCCACACCAGGCGGCTGCCGGGGAAGGAGACGCGCGCGCCGTAGGAGAGCAGCGAGCCGGTGGACCACCATTCCCGGTTGCGCTGGAGCGTGAGGAACATCTCGGGCATGCGCGAGGGGGTCATCTGCCCTGCGAGTTGCATCCGGAGCATGTTCTGGAGCACAGCGGCAAGTTCGGTATGCCTGGTGCCCGAAAGGTGGGAGAGGGCGCGCTGCGCTTCCAGGTAGACGCTGCGGTAGCGGCTGGCGGCCGACTGGGGGATCGAGCCGCTGCGGCGCAGACGCGTGATCGTCGCCAGCACGGCCGGCGCGGCGGCAGCGCGTGCCTCAGTGGTCCTTGCGTGCCCGGCGGCGGGTCTGCCGGGAAGCGGCGCCAGCTGCTCTGAGAGTGGATGCGGGCGTGTGGGCGTGACTCGCGCCTGCGCAGTGGTCGGGCCGATGCTCACAAGAAGACCGCACGCGACCAGCAGCGCCGGGATGTCAATTGAGCGCACCAGCCCTAAACACCGACACGACCGCTGCTGTTGCGGTCGTCGTCTCTAATCGAGGTCGACCTCTTCCTCGTCCGGTTCGAGATCGTCCTCGTCCTCTTCGTCCTCGTCTTCCTCATCTGCGCCGAGCGCGCTTCCACTCTGGTGGGCGCTCTGGAAGCGCTCGAGCACCTCGTCGCGCAGCGATTCGTCGATGGGCGTCTCGTCGGAGATCAGAACCCATTCAGGCCCCTCGATCTCCTTGGTGTCGAAGATCTCCCGGTCAAGTTCCGGCGAGTCGTCGACCACGACGAGAATCTCCGTCTGAGGATTGAAATAGGTCCCCGGACGGATCAGCAGATCGTCCAACTCAAAGCGTCTGATGGCGGCCACAGGGCGGTTTTATACCCGAGCGTCGCGACGGACGTCTGAAGGCGGCCGGCTGCGCCGCTTCAGATCTCCATCTCGGCCAGCGCTCGTGCGACCTCTGCGCGCACGTCGAGCGGCGGCTCGCCGCGACGCATCCTGCGCTGGTTGCGCGCCTCCGCGAGCTGGCGAAGTTCCTCCACGAGCTCGGGGTCGTGGCTGTGCGCCTCTGCGGCAGAGGGCTCGCCGGCGGTGGCCGCGCGGTGCGCTGCGGTGGATTCGACGATCAGCCGGACTTCCGCGTCGAGATCGAGCGGAGGCTCGCCGCGCCGCACGAGGCGTTCGCTGCGCGCCAGCAGCATCTGCCGGATCTCGATGTCCCGCTCCGCGGCCGCAGCCGTAGAACCGGGGGCAGGCTCTGGGCGCGCGTTGGCTATCGAGGACTCGCCGTCCTGCCCAATGCGCTGGTAGAGGCTGCCCGTGCGGAGCATCCCGATGATGGCGATCGCACCAAAGAGCGCCACGATCGCAACCACGAGGTCAATGAGCGGATTGCCCATGCTCCGATTGTGCCTGATCGCGACGGCGCGCACGCAGGCAGGTCAGACGCCGCGGGGGTTTGCAGGCTGACCATAATCTGCGGACCAGCAAATCGTTCGCCGCTGCTGAGGGTTGAGGGGGCATGCAAGGGAGTCCTTTACGCCGCTCACGCGGAGGCCGGGTGGGGATCGTTCTGATGGCGCTCGGCCTGATGCTGTGCGTCGGCGTCGGCGTCGGCGCCGGCCCGGCAGCGGCCAGCCCGGCTGTGCAGAAGCCTGCGGCCGACACGGGTGCTGCGACCGACCTCGGCTACGCAAGCGCGACGCTCACCGGATCGGTCAATCCCCACAAGAGCGCCACCTACTACTACTTCCAGTACGGACCGACCGGCGCCTACGGGCTGCAGACTCCGCTCGCCGAAGCGGGGGCGGGCGATGCTGCGCTCGCCGTCAAGGTTGCGATTACAGGTCTCTCCCCGCTGACGATCTACCACTACCGCCTCGTCGCAGTCAGCTCAGCCGGCACGACTTTCGGCGCCGGCCGCTCGCTGAAGACCACCAAGGTTCCGCTCTCACTTGCAATCGTCGCCTCGCCCGACCCGGTCGCCTTCAGCGGGCCGGTCAGCATTCAAGGAACGTTGTCGGGCACCGGCAACGTGAATCGCGAGGTCGTCCTGCAGTCCAACGCATTTCCGTTCACCGCGGGATTCGTCGACGTGGATAACCCGGAGTTGACGAGCTCGACCGGAGGCTTTTCATTCGTGCTGCTCAGCCTCGATCTCACAAGCCAGTTTCGCGTCGTTGCGACCGCCGCGCCGGCGGTGGTCAGCCCGACGGTAACAGAGAGCGTCACGGTCCTTCTGAGCGCAGCGCATGCGCCCGCCAGGCGTCGCCACCGGGTGCGCATATACGGCACCGTCACGCCGGCGGAGAACGGTATGGGCGTCGACATCATGCGGCTGCGGAACGGCCGGGAAACAGTGGTGGCCAGTGCGACGCTCCAACCCGACGGGCCTGACCGCTCCTCTTATCGCGTGGCGATCCGCCGACGCAGGGGCCTCTATCGGGTCTATGCCGCGGTCGCGGGCGCCCAGAGCGCTGCCTCCAGCGCCCCGCTGTTCGTGCGCTGATCGGCGCCCACTAAGGGTCCCTTTCGCACGAGATGAGTCTGCTGCGGCCGCTCGGTGGCCGGGCGCTTGTAGGTCGCTGGCCACTCCGCTAACCTTCGGGATGATTGACTGATCAGTCAATCTAGAGCCCACATGCGGCGGCGCGCCGGCGTCCCCGGCAGTCGGCCGGGCGGTCCTCGGGGACCGCACAACCGAGGAGAAAGCACACCAAATGGTCGATTTCACGCTCACCGACGAGCAGAAGAACCTGCGCGAGCTGGCGCACGACTTCGCCGAGAAGGAGATCAGGCCCGTCGCCTGGGAGTACGACAAGGACGGCACCTGGCCGCAGGAGATCCTGCAGAAGGCGTGGGAGGTGGGCCTGATGAACACCCACATCCCCGAGGAGTACGGCGGCCCGGGGCTCGGCTACCTCGATGGCTGCCTGATCGAGGAAGAGCTCTCCTGGGGCTGCTCGGGCATCCAGACCTCGCTCGGCTGCAACGGCCTTGCCACTGCGCCGATCGCTCTCGGCGGCTCCGAGGAGATCAAGCGCAAGTACCTCGGGATGGTCACCGAGGAGCTCAAGCTCGCCTCCTTCTGTCTGACCGAGCCTGACGCCGGCTCAGATGTCTCCGGGATGCGGAGCACCGCGGTGAAGACGGGCGACAAGTACGTCCTCAACGGCTCCAAGTGCTTCATCACCAACGGCGGCTACGCCGACTACTACACCGTCTACGCCAAGACCGACAAGGACGCCGGCCACCGCGGCATATCCGCCTTCGTCGTCGAGCGCGACTGGGGCGTGGTTGTGGACAAGAAGGAGGACAAGCTCGGTCAGCGCGCCTCCAACACCGCCACGATCTCCTTCAACGACGTCGAGGTGCCCGCCGAGAACCTGCTGGGCGAGGAAAACAAGGGCTTCAAGCTCGCGATGATGACCCTCGATCGCACGCGCCCCGGCGTGGCGGCGATGGCCACCGGCATCGCCCGCGCGGCGCTGGAGTTCGCCAGCGAGTACGCCAAGGAACGCGTCCAGTTCGGCGTGCCGATCGCGATGCACGAGGCGATCCAGTTCATGATCGCCGACATGGCGACCGAGATCGAAGCCTCGCGCCTCTTGACCTGGAAGTCGGCCTCGATGCTCGACAACGGGGAACGCAACACGCTGGTCTCCTCGCACGCCAAGCGCTTCGCCGCCGACGCGGCGATGAAGGCCGCCACCGAAGCGGTCCAGATCTACGGCGGATATGGCTTCATCAAGGAGTACCCGGTGGAGAAGCTCTTCCGCGACGCGAAGATCATGCAGCTGTATGAGGGCACCTCTCAGATCCAGCGTCTGGTGATCGCTCGCGAGACGCTGCTGCCGCGCCGCACCGCCGAGCCGGCCGCGGCATAGACTGCGCGCATGTTCGTGTTCAAGGCGGCGGTCGTAGGGGCCGGCACGATGGGCGGCCAGATCGCTCAGACGATCGCCGCCGCCGGCATTCCCGTGGTGCTCAAGGACGTAAACGAGGAACTCGTTCAGGCAGGCATCGAGGAGGCCCGCAAAGTCAGCGAGGGCCAGGTTGCCCGCCTGGTCAAGAAGGGCAAGCTGAGCGAGCAGGAGGCCGCCGCCCAGGTGCAGGAGATCGTCGATCGGATCGAGGGCGCCGTCTCCTATGAGAGTTTCGGCGACGTCGACTTCGTGGTCGAGGCCGTGCCGGAGCGGATGGAGATCAAGCAGCAGGTCTTTGCCGAGCTCGATGCCGCCACGCCCGGGCACGCGGTCCTGGCCTCCAACACCTCATCGCTCTCGATCACCGATATGGGGGAGGCGACCATGCGGCCCGAGAAGGTCGTCGGCTTTCACTACTTCTACCCGGCCTCGCTCATGCCGCTGATCGAGATCGTGGAGGGGCAGGACACCTCCTCGGAGACGCTCGCCACCGCGGTCGCCTTCGCCCAGGCGATCCGCAAGCAGCCGATCGTCTGCGCCGAGGTGCCGGGGTTCGTCGTCAACCGCATCCTCACCTCGGGCATGTCGGAGATCTGGCGCGCCCAGGAGCAGGACGGCCTCTCGATCAAGGCGATCGACGAGGGCGTCGGCGCCGCCGGCGTGGTGCCGATGGGCCCGTACTTCCTGATCAACCTGCTCGGCCTGGACACGGTGCTGCACGTGGCACAGCACATGGCCGAGTCCTATGGCGGGGATCGCTTCTTTGTGCCGCGCTGCATGCGCGAGCTGGTCGCAGAAAGGCGCCTGGGGGCAAAGACCGGCGGCGACGGCTTCTACGGCCCCGAGGGGCAGCCGAACGTCGCTGGAGAGGCCGATCCCGACGTGCAGGAGCTGGTCGAGATGCTCTCGCTGAAGACGCTCTCCGAGGCGTGCATGGTGCTGGAGGAGGGCGTGGCCACCCATCGCGACATCGACTTCGGGATGATGGCGGGTGCGGGCCTGGACCCGCGCAGGGGTCTGATGCCGCCGTTTATGAAGGCCGACGCCGAAGGGCTCGACGTCGTGCTCAAGCGCATGGAGCAGGCGCAGGAGCGTCACGGCGAGCGCTTCGCGCCGCCGCGCATCCTGCAACGGCTGGTCGCCCAGGGCCGGCTGGGGGCAAAGAGCGGGCAGGGCTTCTACGCCTACGCCCAGCTTGACGAAGCCCAGCCCGCGGAAACCGTGAAGATCGAGACGCGCGAGTATGGCATCGCGATCGCTTGGCTTGCCAACGGGCAGATGAACTCGATCTCGCCGCAGGTGGTCAAGGACCTGCGGGCGGTGTGGGAGCAGGTCCGCGCCTCCGAGGTCAGGTCGCTGATCCTCGCATCTTCCAATCCATTCCTATTCTGCTCAGGCGCCGACATCAAGGCGTTCACGCAGATGGACGAGCAGGCAGGCGCGGATCTGCTCGAGGGTATGCACGGCCTGCTGCGCGAGATGGAGAGAAGCTCTGTGACCACGATCGCCGCGGTCAACGGCCTGGCCTACGGTGGCGGCTGTGAGATCGCGATGGCCTGCGACTTCAGGATCGCTGCGCGCTCGGCGATCTTCGGCCAGCCCGAGATCAAGCTCGGCATCATCCCCGGCTTCGGCGGCACCCAGCGGTTGCCACGGCTGGTGGGGGAGGCGCAGGCGCTCGAGATGAACCTGACGGGCGAGCCGGTGCTTGCGCAGGAGGCCTACGAGCTCGGTCTGGCAACCCGGGTCGTCGATGACCACGAACTGCTAGACACGGCCCTGATGTGGGCGCGCAAGCTCGCCGGACAGGCGCCGCTTGCGGTGCAACAGATCAAGTCTGTCTCTGCCGCCGGCGATCTCGATCAGGGAATCGAGGCCGAGAAGCGGGCATTCGGTGCCGCGTTCGCAAGCGAGGACGCCAGGGAGGGCATCTCCGCCTTCCTGGGCAAGCGGCAGGCGAAGTTCAGCGGGCGGTGAGGCTCAGGCCACGTAGGCGAGATCGCGCTCCGGCGCGATCTCCCAGCGCACCGCGATCTCACGCAGCCGCTCGCTGAGTGGCCAGCGGTCTGCCGCTGGCGCGCCCTCGTAGTCGGCGCTTGCGCCCTTGAGCACCATCGAGCCCGAGTTGTCGCCGATCGCTGCGAGCTCCTGCACCTCCGCCTCGCTCAAAGGCGAGATGGCCGGCACGCCTGCGAGGTCCGCACGCTTGTCCTCGATCGGCCGTGCGTCATCTCCCTGCTCCTGGATCAGCGTCGGCGCCACGCAGGCGACGGGGTCGTGGGCTAGGTTCCAGCAGCAGGCCAGCTGCAGCGTGGTGAGGTCGTGGCGCTGCGCGTAAGGGGCCATCCGGTCCAGTCGCTCACAGCCGCGCTCCACCCAGCCGGCGGGACGGAAGGCGCGGTGGTCGCGCTCGGCGAAGGCGTGGCCGGGGCGCACGTCGCCGTGGAAGAGGCCGCCGTAGTCGACCACGCGCGTGATCAGGGACACGTCGTGGCGCTGCGCGGCCTCCAGCACCATCCGGCCGGGCCAGGGCTCCATTGGGCTGAGGATGATCATCGCCCAGTCGATCAGCGCGCCAAAGCGCTCGAAGCAGTCGATCAGGTCGAGAGTGAAGCCGTTGGCCGGACCCGGGGCCACGCCGATCGCGCCCGCAAGTCCGGCGTCCCGCACGGACTGCATGCCCTCCCACACAGCCTCGCTGGAGTACCCAATGCTGTCCGGGTTGTGAAGCAGCAGCAGGTCGAGGTGATCGGTGCCCAGGCGCTGCAGGCTGCGCTCGGTCGCGCTCCTGATGTAGGCGGTGTAGCCGGACGGCTCACGCAGGCGCGGGTCGGTGAAGCGCGGGAATCCCTTCGCGCCTTCGCGCGTGCCCTCATAGAAGTCGTGGCCGATCGCGCCCACCAGACAGAAGGAGTCCCGATCAGTGCCTGCGATCGCCTCTCCGAGCAGCGTGTCAGCCGCGCCCTCGCCGTAGACGTCGGCGCTGATCACCGTGTCGATGCCGTTGCCGGGACGCAGAAGATCGCGCAGGCGCTGCTCGGGGATCGCCTGCCCGAAGTGCATGAAGCGCCCTCCGCTCCATGTGCCTACTGCGGTTCGCGTGGGCTCCACGCGCCTGATTCTAGGTTCTAGGCTGCGGCGCCGCGCGGCGGGCGGGCTGAATCGCCCTTGGCCAGAAACTCCTGCGCCTTGGTCGCGTCCAGCGGGCGAGCGAACAGGAAGCCCTGGCCGCCCGAGCAGTGCTGTTCGCGCAGAATCGCAAGCTCCTGATGGCGCTCGATCCCCTCGGCATGGGTTTCAAGGCTCAGCGCCTTGCCCAGCTGCACGAGCGTCCTGATCAGCTGCTCGGCCTCGCGTCCGTCCGCAAGCGCCGCGATGAAGGAGCGGTCGATCTTCAGGGAGTCGACGGGGAAGCGCTGCAGGTGCGCAAGAGAGGAGTAGCCGGTGCCGAAGTCGTCGATTGCGATCCGCGCGCCGATCTCCTTCACAGCGGACAGACGCGCGGCGGTCTCCTGCGCGTTTCGCATGATCGCCGTCTCTGTCACCTCGATCGTGAGTGCGTTCGGTCGTAGGCCACTGCTCTGCAGAGCCTCGCGCACGTCGTCGACCAGCTCGTCGGTGTCGAGCTGGCGGGCGGAGACGTTGACGGCGATGTCCACCTCGTGTCCTGCCTGATGCCACGCCGCTGCCTGGGCACAAGCCTTGCGCAGAACCCACCTGCCGACCTCCACGATCATCCCGGTCTCCTCGAGCAGCGGGATGAAGTCGTTCGGTTGCACGAGACCCCGCGTCGGGCTGGCCCAGCGGATCAGGGCCTCCACGCCGGTGGTGGTCATCGTCTCCAGGTCGAAGGTGGGCTGGTAGAGCAGGAAGAACTCGTCGTTCTCCAGAGCGCTGCGCAGGTCCATCTCAAGCACCATCCGGTTGCGCAGCGCGTCCTGCATCGCGGACTCGAAGACCGTGTAGCGGTTCTTGCCGTCCCACTTGGCGCGGTACATCGCAACGTCGGCGTCCCGCAGCAGCTCGCCGGCGCTACCCTCGGCTGCTGTTGCGACCCCCACGCTCGCGGTCACCGTGAGCGGGGTGTCCTCGTGGCCGGTGAGCACGAACGGCTGCTTGAGTGTGTCGAGCAGGCGCTCTGCGATCAGCTCTGGGCCGGCGGCCAGCGAGAGATCCTCGGCCAGCACCACGAACTCGTCTCCACCGAGGCGTCCGAGCGCGTCGCTGTCGCGGACCACCCCCTGCAGCCGGGCCGCGACCGCGCGCAGCAGTTCGTCGCCGGCGGCGTGGCCGAGCGAGTCGTTGATGCCCTTGAAGTTGTCCAGGTCGACGAACAGAGCTGCGACGGGCGTCTTGTGGCGCCGCGAGCGGCCGAGCATGTGCCCGAGTCGGTCGATTATCAGCGCCCTGTTGGGCAGGCCCGTGAGCGGGTCGTGGGTGGCCATGAAGGAGAGCTCCTCCTGCTGGCGGTCGAGCTCCTCGCGTGCACGCCGCCGCTCGGCCTCGAATGACTCACCCATCCGCACGAGCGTCACGTCGAGGCTGCGCTGCAGCATCGCAAGGGCCTGCGTAAGCACGCTCGCGTCGAGCTGTCGCTCCTGTGCGATCTCTCCCAGCACACCCGCCGCGGCGTCGCGCCAGCGCAGGCAGCGCTTGATCAGCTCATTCAGCGGCGCGTCGTGTTGCGCTCCGATCTGTCCGAATATGCGGGAGGCGTCGCGTCCCACCTCGCGCGCTGCGTCCTCGCCTCCGCCGGCCATCCAGCGCGCGACCGCGACCGTGGAGACTTCGCCCACGCGCAGGAAGCGGTCCTCGACGCGCATGTCCAAGACCTGCCCAGAGTGTTCCACGAGCGCGATGATGCGGTCCACCACTTCGCCCGTGCGGGCGTTGAGCTCGTCTCCGAGCGCCCGCAGCGCGGCGTTTGGGGAGGAGTTGTGGGCATGCTGCAGCTTTGGCGCGATCGCCACCGCCGGCGGAGTCGGATCGGAGAGCTGCGTGTGCTCGGACATCGTCTTAGGTGATCGGCGCGCGTTGTGAGCGCTTTAGCTACTTCAGTTCTGCCTCTGAATGTTCGATGAGACGAATAGGCGCGGCTGTCGAGCCGTTCTCGGCTGGGAGCCCTGCGCTTGCCGATCCGGAGAAGACAATGTCGCCGGCCAACGATGCGGTTTCAGATCAGGGATCACCAGCGCGCACCACGCCTGCCAGAGGACGCGGCGGATGGCGCGCCCTGTTGCCCGCCCTGCTGCTGCTGGTCGTTGGCCTGGGTGTGTCGGTGGCGGTGGGGCTGATTTGGCGGCAGAGCGCGCGTGAACGCGAAGGCGTGAGCTTCCGCGGCGGCGTCTCCGACGTGGCGAGCACGCTTGGCAGCGAGCTGCGCCGTGACGGCGACTTCATCGCGACGGTGCGGGCTCTGGTGCAGATACAGCCGCATCTGAGCGAGGCCAGCTTTAAGCGGTGGTATGCGGCCTTGGAAGGCCGTGAGCGCGAGCCCGGCAGCCTCGCAACCGGAGTGGTCTCGCTCGTGCGCGCAGGCGAACTGGCGGCATTTCAGCAGCGCCGACTCGATGACCCGACGTTCATGCGCTTCTCCGGCGGGAGTGTGCAGATCGTGCCGGGGGGCGCCAGACCTCGCTACTGCCTGCTCTCAGCTGGCGTCTCCCAGATAGAAGCAAACCCGCTGGTAGAGGCTGCCACGCACGCAGACTGGTGCAGCTCAGCGCTGCCGGGGGCCGCCAAGGAGCTGCGCGAGGAGACCGAAACCGGGGAGCTGGCGGTCGCGCCGCCGGCGCTTGGAACCGTGTTCGTCGGCACGGCCGTCTACCGTGCGGGGGCGCGCGCCGCCACGCCGGCACAGCGCAGGGCGGCGGTGGTCGCGTGGGTGTGGAGCTCGCTGAATGTGAAGGCGGCGATGGGGGTGGCGCTGAGGGGACACCCGGGGCTCGCGCTTTGGTTTTACCACCGCAATCCCAGGAGCTCTGCGCTGCTGATCGGCAGCGCGGGCTCGCGCAAGGGCAAGGGCTTCGTTGAGCGGCTGCCACTGCCGGACGGGAACGGTTGGTTGCTGAAGGCGGTGGGCGTGGGTCTGCCGACCGGAAGTCCTGCCGAAACGCAAGGCCTGCTCGCGTTCCTGATCGGTGCGACGATCAGCGCGCTGGTCTTCGCGCTGGCGCTGGTTCTGCTGCGCTCGCGCCGCGACGCTCTGGTGCTCGTCGAGCGCAGGACCGGCCAGTTGCGCCACCAGGCGCTGCACGATTCGCTCACGGGCCTTCCCAACCGGCTGCTCGCGCTCGACCGCGCGCAACAGATGCTCGCCCGCAGCCGTCGTGACACCGCTCCCGTTGCGGCGCTCTGCATCGATCTCGACCGCTTCAGGCAGGTCAACGACACCTTCGGACACCCGACCGGAGATGCGGTGCTCCGCACGGTCGCCCAGCGGCTGCGCAGCGCGCTGCGTGACTCCGACTCGACTGCGCGCCTGGCCGGCGACGAGTTCGCGGTGCTGATTGACGCTGCGCATTTGGACGCCGGCCCGGAGCTCGTCGCCGAGCGCCTGCTGGAGGTACTGCGCGTGCCCTACGACATCGCATCGCAGCCGGGGCGCCAACTGACGCTCAGCGCCAGCGTCGGGATCGCCATTGGGCCTCGCACAAGCGCAGAGGATCTGCTGCGCGACGCGGAGGTGGCGATGAACGAAGCCAAGGCTGGCGGCGGCGATCGCTACGTGCTCTTCGAGTCGCGGATGCAGACTGCGATCCAGGACCGTATGACGCTGGAGATGGATCTCTCGCAGGCGCTGAGCGCCGGCCAGCTGGAGATCGTCTACCAGCCCACCTTCGACCTGCGCAGCCGGCAGCCCGTCGGCCTGGAGGCGCTGCTGCGGTGGCAGCATCCCACGCGCGGACTTGTGATGCCGGGGGAGTTCATCCCTGTCGCCGAGCACAGCGGTCTGATAGTGCCGATCGGACGCTGGGTGCTTGCACAGGCATGCGCGAGCGCTGCCGCCTGGCATCGCGAAGGGCACCGGATCGGCGTCGCTGTCAACGTCTCGGCGCGCCAGGTGGACAGGGAGGGGCTGCTGGCAGAGGTGCGCGAGGCGTTGCGCGCCTGCGGCCTTGCGCCCAGCGCGCTTACGCTCGAGGTGACCGAGACCACGATCATGCAGGACGCCGGGGTCGTGGCCAGCCGGCTGCACGCGCTGAAGGCTATCGGCGTGCGCGTCGCGATCGACGACTTCGGCACCGGCTACAGCTCTCTTGCCTACCTGCGCCAGTTCCCGGTCGACGCGCTGAAGATCGACCGCTCCTTCGTTGCGGGCCTTGCGAGCTCCAAGGAGGCTGCGCCCCTGGTCCACACGCTCGTGCGTCTGGGCAAGATGCTCGGCCTACAGACGATCGCGGAGGGGATAGAGGACGAGGAACAGCTGTTGGCGCTGCGGCGCGAGGGCTGCGATAGCGGCCAGGGATTCCTGTATTCGAGGCCTCTGCCGGTACAGGACGTGCCGGCGTTCCTGCGCGCGGCGATGCAGCGCTCGGCTGTGACTGCGGCCGGGCGCGGCGAGAATGGTCGTTGAGCTCGGCGCTCAGCCCCAGGTAAGCGCGCTCGCGTGCATCCGCAAAGCCGCTTCCAGACGAGCGAGCGCGTGGGAGAGGGTCTCCGCATCCTGTTGGCTGCTGTCGGCCCCTCGCGAGGAAATCGGCAGCTCTCGTCCTGCAATCTCGCTGACGCCGGGCAACAACTCGCGCAGCTCCGCTACGCGAGGCGGATGCCCCGCGAGCTCTGTGAGGGCTAGCGACAGCGCACGCTGCAGCTCACCTGCCCCGAGCGCCAGCCGACCGGCATCGAGATCCAGCCGCGCTCGCAGCGCCAGCTCCTCGCAAAGCAGCGCCCCCCGCTCGCTGGAGAGCAGGCTAGACAGGCGCTCATGCGAGTGCAGAATCGCCGCACGCCGTCCACGCCTCCAGCGATGGGGCTTTGCCAGGCGTATCTCCTGCGCCTGCAGCCAGCGGCCCTCGGCCACCTGCTCCCCAAGACCGAAGCCGGCTCTCAGCGCGAGCGCCTGCCCAGGCCCGACCTCGTGCACATAGGGATCGGCCGCTGCCACGCGATGGGCGGCAAGCAGTCGGTTCAGCGACGCAAAGGCCAGGTCGATCTCATGTTCGCCATCCAGGCGCGCAAGCCATGACTGCGCAGCCTCCTGGTCTGGGAACGACCGCGCGCTGATTATCGTCACGCGGGTAACAGGGACCGCCGCCGGCTGCGCCTCCGGCGGCACGGGCACCCGACCTCGTCTCCGCAGCTGTCTGTCTGCGCGCGGCGCCTGCGTCGTAGCGAGCACCACCACGCGCTCCACCTGCTCGCTTTTCTGCTCGCGCACCATCCAGCGTCCGTCGGGCACTCCGAGCCGTAGGGGCATCTCGACCTGCACGAAGGGGAAGACGCGCTCTGCCACCTCATCACCGTATCCTCCCGGCACCCTGCAGGAGCAAGCGCCGCGATCGCGCGGCCTATCCTCAACAAGCGAGACGAGGAGCCGGCAATGAACGAAGATCAACATGGGGTCGGGGCGCTGCGTGAGCGGCTGGCAAACGGCGCCGAGGACAGGCTTGGGCGCGCGCTCGGCGATCTGCTCGAGAACCCTGTGATCAGCGGCGCAATAGGCAGGGCCTTCGATGCGCGCGAGAAGGCTGCTCAGGCGCAGGAGCTTGCGATGGGCGCGCTGAACCTGCCCTCCGCGGCGGACATCGAACGCCTCACGCGGCGGCTGCGCTCGCTCTCCCAGCGGCTTGAGGGCATCGAGGACGGCCTCTCGCGAATCGATCGCGGTACAGGTCAGCGATTGAGCGCGATCGAGGATCAGCTTGGAGCCATCGCTGCGAAGGTGCAGGATCTCTCGGCTGCGCCCAAGCCGGCCGCGCCGCGCCGCGCGCGCTCCGCGTCCACTTCGCGGGGCAAAGCGGCGCCCAAGCCAGCGAGCGCGCCCGGCTCGCGCAGGGCGTCCCGGGCCAAGCCCAAGTCCTGACGCGTCGGCTCAGCGCTCTGCAAGCGCTGCGAGCGCCGCTGCGCCCATGCGTTCGGCGGCATGCAGCAGGTCTGTGTCCTCGATCCGCTTGCGCTCACCGGGCGCCGGAAAGACGTCGGAGACCGTTAGCAGGCATCCGACCGCGACCTCGCGCAGCGTGCCGAGCGCGAACAGACTTGCCGCCTCCATCTCTACCGCGAGCGCGCCTTCGGCGCGCCAGGAGCGCTCGGTCTCAGGGGAGGCCGGGTCGTAGAACAAGTCTGTGCTGACAATCAGGCCGACGCTCTGAGGGTCGGCCGCATCACGCAGCGCGGCGCTCAGAGTTGCGTCCGCTGCAGGGCGAGTGCCGTTTGTCAGGCGCCGCCCGACCCCATCGCCGGGGATAGATTCGGTAGCCAGCACGAGGTCCCCGAGCCGGAGCTGCGGATCGAGCGCTCCGCAGGTCCCCACGCGCACCGCCCGCTCCAGGCCGAGCAGCACGAGCTCCTCGAAGACGATCGCCGCCGAGGGACCTCCCATGCCGGTGCTCTGGATGGTCAGCGGCTGCCCGTCTGCGCGCGCGGGACCCGTGTAGCCCCACAGGCCGCGGTGGTGGTTGAACATCTTCGGCTGCTCGATCAAGACCTGGGCAAGCGCGAGCGCGCGCCCTGGGTCACCCGGCAGAAGCGCCCTGGGCGCCAGCGGTGCGGTGGGACGCAGGTGAACCGGTTGCAGGGCTTTGGCGCGCATCGCCCGGCGACTCTAGACTGCCAGCGATGGCGACGCCCTTCAGGTCGGTGGCCCTTTTCTGGCGTCTGATGGTGAATCTGCGGAGAGTGCCGGCGTGAGCACGGAGCTCACACTCGCTCACGTGGCCGGGCGCGCGGGAGTCTCGTCCGGCACAGTGCGGCGCTGGGTCAAGGATGGCCTCGTGCCACAGTACGAAGGCGCCTGGACGTCCGCCGCGGCCTCGCAGGTGCGCATAGTCGCGCGGCTGCGCGAGCGCGGCTACACGGTGCAGCAGATCCGGGAGGCGACTCAGAGCGGCCGGCTCGTGTTCGGCTTCGTCGACGAACTGCTCGCCGGCGACGATGGAAGTCACTCACTGGCCGAGGCTGCGCGTCTGACGGGCCTCAGCTCCGAGATGATCGAACGCATCTACACGGCGATGGGCACGAGCACGCTCTCGATCGACTCCTTCTCTGAGCAGGACCTGCAGATGCTCAAATACGTCGCCGAGATGCTGGCCGCGGGCCTGCCGCTGCCGGTGCTGCTGCAGCTGGCGCGCGTCTACGCGCAGGCGATCGCCCAGATCGCCGACGCCGAGGTGCGGCTGTTCCATCTCTATGTGCACGAGCCGCTGATGCGGGCAGGCGTCTCCGGTGTGGAGGTCGCGGAGGAGATGGAGGCGCTGACCCGCGAGATGCTGCCGTTCATCGTGCCGCTGATGAACTATTTCCACGCCCGCATGCTCTCCTACTTCGTCGAGCAGGACGTGATCGGGCACGTCGAGAACGATTTCGACGGCGAGACCCAAGGACAGGGACGCATGCGCGTGGCGATCGCCTTCGCCGACCTGGCCGGCTACACACGGCTGATCGAGGAGCGTGGCGACGAGGAGGCGGTGGCAGCCGTCGAGCGCTTCGTGGAGACGGTCTCGCGCACGCTGCCCGCTGACGCGCGTGTGATAAAGACGCTTGGCGACGAGGTGATGATCGTCGCGGCCGACCCGGTCGCGCTGACCGACTGGGCGGTGCGGCTCGCTCGCCGTCCGCGACGGGGGCGCCGCGACCACACCCCCGAGCCGCCGCCGCGGATCGGTATCCATCACGGCAACGCGCTTTACCGCGACGGCGACTACTACGGGCGCGAGGTCAACCAGGCCGCGCGCGTGGTGGCGCGCGCCAGTGGCGGCGAGGTGCTGGTGACCAGGGCCGTCGTGGACGCCGCGACGGGTGTCGACGGGCTGATCTTCGAGCGGATCGGCGAGGTAGGCTTGAAGGGGTTCTCGCAGCCCACAGAGCTCTTCCAGGCGGCCAGACGGCGTGGATGATCTGTTCGCCCAGCAGATCCTGGAGCGCGTCGCCGAGGGCGGTCTGCTTTGGAGCGACCAGCCCGTGGTGGCGATGCTCTCCGGCGGCAGGGACTCGGTCTGCCTGCTGGACATCGCGGTGAGGATCTGCGGGCACGACGCTGTCAGGGCACTGCACGTCAACTATGGCCTGCGCGATCAGGCCGAGCAGGACGAGCGCCACTGTGCCGAGCTCTGCGAGCGGCTGGGGGTGAGGTTGGAGCTGGTTCGCGCGTGCGAGGAGCAGGAGCCGATGCGCGGCAACCTCCAGGCTTGGGCGCGGCAGCTGCGCTACCAGGCGGCGGAGCGGATCGCACAGAGCTCCGACGCCGCGATCGCCGTTGGCCACACCTCCTCCGATCAGGTCGAGACGATCCTGTACAGGCTTGCGGCCTCGCCGGGACGTCGTGCGCTGCTGGGGATGAGCGCACAGGAGGGCAGGGTGGTGCGCCCGCTGCTCGGGATCAGCCGCGAGCAGACCGCGCAGTACTGTGAAGCTCGGGGCCTCTCCTGGCGCGAGGACGAGAGCAACCTCAGCGATCTCTACGCGCGAAATCGCGTGCGCCATCGCCTGCTGCCAGCGCTGCGCGAGCTGCATCCCACTGCCGAGGCGAACGTGCTGCGCACCGCAGAACTGCTGCGAGAGGAGACTGAGCTGCTGGAAGGTCTGGTCGACCTCGAGCTTAACGGCGCCCAGAGTATTGCGATCGAACGGCTGGCTGCGCTGCCGCCTGCGCTTGCACGGCTGATTGTGGTGCGCTTGGCCGAGCAGACAGCCGGGCGCCTGGTCCCGCAGGCAGGCGAGCGCGTCGCCGAGCTGGTGCAGCTGGGACGGCACGGCGGCAGGGCCGAGCTGCACATCGGCGCGCTGGTGGGCGCGGTCTTGCAGGGCGGCAGGCTCTCGATGGTGAGGTTGCCGCGGCGGTCGGGCGCCGCCGAGGAGACAGGCCGGGAGCGCCCCGTCTCGGCCGAAGGCTTCGAGGACTAGACTGCGGGCGGTGGGCAGCCAGCAGAGCACCGTGCCGACCCACCCGGGCGGAAACAGCGGCGATCAGCCGGGCGTGGGGGAGGTGATCGTTGCGCAAGAGGATCTTCGCCGCCGCGTCGCCGAGCTGGGAGCGCAGATATCGCAGGACTACGCCGGCTGCACACCGCTGCTGATCGGCGTACTGAAGGGTGCGGTCTTCTTCATCTCCGATCTGATGCGAGAGATCGAGGTGCCGGTCCAGGTCGATTTCATGGCGGTGGCCTCCTACGGGTCGGCGACCGACTCCTCGGGCGTGGTGCGGATACTCAAGGATTTGGACGCGGCGATCGAAGACAGAGACGTGCTGATCGTCGAGGACATCGTGGACTCCGGGCTGACCCTGCAGTACCTGATGCGCAACCTTGGGTCCCGTAGCCCCCGGTCGCTGGAGGTCTGCACGCTGCTGAACAAGCCCGACCGCCGCAAAGTGGAGCTGCCGATGCGCTATGTGGGCTTCGAGATACCGGATCGCTTCGTGGTCGGCTACGGCCTCGACCATGCTGAGCGCTTCCGGAACCTGCCTTACGTCGCGGCGCTGGAGGGCCACTGACCCTTCGGCGCGCGCGCTGGCCCGTGGTACGCTGAACCACTGGCGAGCTTGCAAACGAGGCGGCGCCAGAGCCAATGAGAGGTAATCAGATGAGCCGTTTCTTCAGAAGCGCAGCATTCCCGATCCTGATCGTGGTCGTGCTTGCGTTCTTTGCCTCCAAGCTGATCACCTCCAGCAAATCGACTGAAGCAACGCACACCTACCAGACACTGGTCAACCAGAACCTGCCCAAAGGCGAAGTCAAGTCTGCGGAGATCAAGCAGAAAGGCAACGCTGTCGAAGTCACGCTGAAGAACAAAGAAAAATTTGAAGTCGGCTACGTGCCGGCGGCAGCGGGGCAACTAATCGACCAGCTCAAGAGCACCTCCGGGGTCGAATTCAACGTCGAAACCGACAAAACCAGCGTCTGGCTCTCGCTGCTGACCTACATCATCCCCTTCGCGCTGTTCTTCGGCTTCTGGCTCTTCATCATGAACCAGGTCCAGGGTGGCGGCTCACGCGTGATGAGCTTCGGCAAGTCGCGCGCTAAGCGGCTCTCCGCCGACTCGCCGAAGATCACCTTCAGGGACGTTGCGGGCGTCGATGAGGCCGTCGAGGAGCTGCACGAGATCAAGGAATTCCTGGAGAACCCGAAGAAGTTCCAGGCTCTGGGTGCGCGCATCCCGACCGGCGTGCTGCTCTACGGCCCGCCCGGCACCGGCAAGACGCTGCTCGCGCGCGCCGTGGCCGGCGAGGCGGGCGTGCCCTTCTTCTCGATCTCCGGCTCGGACTTCGTGGAGATGTTCGTCGGCGTGGGCGCCTCGCGCGTGCGCGACCTCTTCGAGCAGGCCAAGCAGAACTCCCCTTGCATCATCTTCATGGACGAGATCGACGCTGTCGGTCGTCACCGCGGCGCCGGGCTGGGCGGCGGCCACGACGAGCGCGAGCAGACGCTCAACCAGCTGCTGGTCGAGATGGACGGCTTCGAGGCCAAGGACAACATCATCATGATCGCGGCCACCAACCGGCCCGACATCCTCGACCCGGCTCTGCTGCGTCCCGGCCGTTTCGACCGTCAGATCGCGGTCGATCGCCCCGATCGCAAGGGCCGCGCGAAGATCCTCGAGGTCCACACGCGCGGCAAGCCGCTGGCCAAGGACATCGACGTCGATACCTTGGCGGGCCAGACCCCCGGCTTCACCGGCGCCGACCTCTCCAACCTGATCAACGAGGCCGCGCTGCTGGCTGCCCGCACCGGCCGTCGCGAGATCGGCCAGGAAGAGCTCGAGGAGGGGATCATGCGCGTGATCGCCGGCCCCGAGAAGAAGACACGGGTGATGAGCGAAAAGGAGCGGCTGATCACCGCCTATCACGAGATGGGCCACGCGATCGTGGGCAACTACCTCGAGTACGCAGACCCCGTCCACAAGATCTCGGTCATCTCCCGGGGACAGGCGCTCGGCTACACGATCTCCCTGCCCCAGGAAGACCGCTTCCTGACCACCAGGGCGGAGCTCAACGACACGATGGCGATGACGCTCGGCGGCCGCGCCGCGGAGGAGATCATCTTCGGCGAGATCACGACGGGCGCCTCCAACGACATCGAAAAGGTGACCCAGACCGCCAAGCAGATGGTGATGCGCTTCGGCATGAGTGAGAAGCTCGGCCCGCGCGTATTCGGCCATGATCACAGCCAGCCTTTCCTGGGCCGCGAGTTCTCCACCGAGCCCGACTACTCCGACGAGATCGCGCGCGAGATCGACGACGAGGTGCTGCGGATCGTCGAATCGGCGCACCAGCGTGCCCGCGACATCCTCACCGACCATCGCGACAAGCTCGACACGATCTCGCAGATCCTGGTCAAGCGGGAGACGATCGAGAAGCTCGAGTTCGAGGCGCTGCTGGCGGGCAAGAGCGAGGGCGAGGTGTTTCCGCCCGACGAGGAGCCGACGCCGGAGCTGCCCGCTCCGCCGCCCTCGCCGGCCGGCCGTGCGGGTCGCGAGGTGCCACGCCCAATACCGCGTCCAGGGCTCGCAGGCGGCACCGCTGATATGCGCGGCAACGATCCCGAGCTCCCCGGGCTGACCTGAAAAAGTCGGTGGCTCTGCTCCCATCGGGCGGCTATGCCCTGATGGGCATACTCAATGTCACGCCCGACTCGTTCTCGGACGGTGGCCGCTATCTCGACGCCGCCGCTGCGATTGAGCATGGCGTGGAGATGGTCCGTGAAGGCGCGGCGATCATCGATGTGGGCGGCGAGTCGACCCGCCCCGGCGCCGAGCCGGTGGCGGCGCAGGAGCAGATGCGGCGCGTGCTGCCGGTGATCGAGGGGCTCGCCGGCCGTGTGCCGGGCACGGAGGTCTCGATCGACACGGCCGATGCGACCGTCGCGGCGGCGGCGCTCAACGCCGGCGCGAGCATCCTCAACGACGTCACGGCCCTGCGCGGGGATCCGGAGATGGCAGTCGTCGTTGCGCAGACGGGTGCGCATTGCTGCCTGATGCACATGCTCGGCGAGCCGCGCACGATGCAGCGTGAGCCGCGCTATCGCGATGTCGTCAGCGAGGTGAAGTTCTTCCTGGAGGAGCGGATGGTCTACGCCATTTCGGCTGGCATCGCCGAGCAGAAGCTGCTGCTGGACCCCGGCATCGGCTTCGGCAAGACCGTGGAACACAATCTCGAGTTGCTGCGCCGGCTGCCGGAGATCGCCGAGCTCGGGCGGCCGCTGGTGATCGGCACCTCGCGCAAGAGCTTCCTTGGGCGTCTTGCAGCCGACGCGGCGGGAGCAGAGCAGCCGATCGAGGTGTCCCAGCGTCTCCCCGGCACGATTGCCACCAACGTGCTCGCGCTGGAGCGTGGCGCCTCCGTGTTCCGCGTCCACGACGTCGCCCCCGCGAGAGATGCGCTAGCGGTCGCGGCTGCTACGTTGGGCCGTGAATGGACGAGCACGAGCATGAGTCCGCAGAGGACGACCTGACCGAGCCGGACGGCACCCTCGGCTTCGGTGCAGAGGATCACGAGCACGAGCTCGAAGAGGAGGGCGAGGAGGAACAGGACTCGCTCGAATCGGTCACGATCGAGATCAGCGGTCTCTCCATCTACACCCATCACGGCGTCAGCGAGGCCGAGCGGGAGGTCGGGCAGCGTCTAGTCCTCGATCTGCGCCTGGAGCTGGGGGAAACCGACGCAACGGCCACCGACAGGATTGAGGACACCGTCGACTACGCGGAGGTCTGCCAGCTGGTGACGTTGATCGCCCAGCAGCGCTCCCACCGCACCCTGGAGCGGCTGGTCAGCAGTATTGCCGATCGCCTGATCGTCGACTATGCGCTCGAGGGCGTCTGGGTGAAGGCCGCCAAGCCCGAGCCGCCTATCCCGCTGCCTGTGGACGAGGTCGCCGTCGAGGTCTGGCGCGAGCCCGCCGAGTAGGGCCCTACCGGGATAGGCTCCCCAAGAGCGATGGCGGTTGCACGGCAGGGCCTGCTCGGCCTCGGCTCCAATGTCGGCGATCGGCGCGCCAATCTGCAGGGTGCGATCGATGCGCTTAGTAGGGCTGGCGTGAAGGTACTCGCCTGCTCCAGCGTCTACGACACCGATCCGGTGGGAGAGATCCTCGACCAGCCGAGCTTTCTCAACGCCTGCCTGCTGATCGAGAGTGCTCTGGAGCCGCTGCCGCTGCTCGACCTGGTCAAGCGGCTTGAGTCCGAGCTCGGTCGCGCCGCCAGCGGTCCTCGTCACAGCCCCAGGCCGATCGACATCGACATCTTGATGCTCGGCGATCTGCTGGTCGGCGATGAGCGGATGACCTTGCCCCACGAGCAGGTGCTCACACGTCGATTCGTGCTGATCCCCGCCCTTGAGCTGGACTTCGACCTGCACACGCCAGACGGCGAGCGCCTGTCCGACGCACTCGCTCGGTTGCCTGTCGACGAGGGCGTGCGGTGGGCCGGGCCGCCGCTGAGCGTGCCGGCGGCTTCTATCGCGATCGAGGCGGAATGATCTGCTTCCTGGCAGAGTCTTCAGTATCAGGGCGTCCGAAGAAGCGGACGCGCGCCAATTGAACTGATCGAGTTGGAGGTCTGATGAGAAGATCGAGTGCCGTCGGGCCGGGGGTCCTCGTGGTCGCGGCCGCCACCGCGATTCTGCTTGCAGGCTGCGGGAGCAGCAAATCGAAAAGCGGTTCGGGAGGGTCCTCGGAAAATGGATATTCGACCAGCACGAGCACCACGTCGGCGGCAGCTGGCAATGGGGGGTCGGCCAGCCAGGCTGTGATCGCTACCAAGTCGAACCCCGTCCTGGAAACGACGATCCTCGCCGCGGGACCGAAGAAGCTGACGGTCTACATGTT
The DNA here is from genome assembly GCA_036008645.1 of Solirubrobacteraceae bacterium. GTDB lineage: Bacteria > Actinomycetota > Thermoleophilia > Solirubrobacterales > Solirubrobacteraceae > Palsa-744. The sequence continues at coordinate 9,784 of DASYNI010000002.1, read as the reverse complement.
CGCTGCCGACCACGGAGGCACCTCGGCCTGCTACGCAGCCTGCGCGGCGGCGTGGCCGCCGGTCCTCACCAGCGGCAGCCCGAAGGCGGAAGGCGGCGCAAGCGCATCCAAGCTCGGCACGATTACGCGCAGTGAAGGGGCCAAGCAGGTCACCTATGCCGGGCATCCGCTCTATTACTACACGCCTGACAGCACCGAATCCGACATCACCGGCCAGGGCATCAACTCCTTCGGAGCGCTCTGGTACGTGCTCTCGCCGGGCGGGCAGGTGATCAAGAAGTCGTAAGAGTGCCTATCGAAATGCGGGTGCGGCTGGGGTGGTCGAGAGTCGAGTGGAGCGCGGACGCAGGAGCGAAGGCGTAGCAGAGCTACGTCGAGTTCCGAGGACAAAGCTCCGCGAAGGCTATCGGCCGCATCCAGACGTGCACGCATTTTGTTAGGCGCTCTAGGGACGTGTGCCGGGGCGGGCGGATGCTCCCGCCCCGGCATCTCGGGCGTCCCATAATCGGATGTCCGCGGATCGTTTAGAGCATCCTTAGATTGCGCTGGTTGTCTACCCGGCGCCGTCCGCTCGCCGGCCGCCAGATGCGGCCGATATCGGGCACGGAGCGGCTTGACGGATGTATCTGCTCACGGTCGTTCTCTACCCGATAGCGCTCGCACTGCTCTGCACGGGCGCGGGCCTGCTTCTCGATCGCGCCAGCGGGTCCATATTGCCCGCTGCGCTGATCCCACTGGTCGGCATGGCCGCGCTGATCGGGATCACGCAGCTGAGCACCTGGATCGCTTGGCTGGCGCCGGCCTCGCCCGGCATCGTGGCGGTGGTCGCGGTGGCCGGCTTCGTTGCCGGCAGGATCAGGGCTGCACGCCTGCTGGCGGCGCTGCGCACCGGTGGCTCGGCGGCGATCCAGGTTTCGATCGTCGTGCTGGCATACCTGATCGCGATTGCGCCGGTGCTTGCCGGCGGGCGGCCGTCGTTCTCCTCCTACATGATCTTGACCGACTCCTCGATACACATGGTCGGCGCCGACTACCTGATCACCCACGGCTTCAGCTTCGCCCACCTGGATCTGAGCAACTCATACGGGCAGCTGGTCAACTCCTACTTCCCGACCGGGTATCCGACCGGCGCAGACACACTCTTCGGGGCCAGCGCATTCCTGCTCGGCCTGCCGATGATATGGGCCTTCCAGCCGTTCAATGCGTTCGTGCTGGCGATGGCAGTTGGGCCTGCCTGGCTGCTTGTCAGGCGCGTCGGCCTGAACGGCTTCTGGGCGGCGCTGGCGGCGCTCACCGTGACCGTGCCAGCGCTTGTGTATGCCTACGAGCTGATCGCTTCCGTGAAGGAGATCGTCGCGCTTGCAATGCTGCTCGGCCTCGGCGCGCTGATCGCCGCGGACACTCGCTGGCTGGCGCGTGGCGCGCGCGGGGCGATCCCTTTCGCGCTGCTCTGCGCCGCGGGGATATCGGCGCTTGGGTTGGGCTTCGGCGCATGGGCTGCGATGGCGCTTCTCGTGCTCGCGCTAGCCCATCGGGCTGCAATCAGGGACCTCGCGCGCACATCAAGGCAGGTCGTGGCGCCGTTGGCTGCAATGGCGTTCACGCTCGTGCTGTTCGCCCTGCCTACCTGGGCGCAGGCATCCAAAGCGTTCAAAGTCACCCAGACGATCGCGAGCACCTCCGACCCCGGCAACCTCCAGCAGCCGCTGCGGCCGGTGCAGATGGTCGGCACCTGGCTCTCGGGTAACTATCTGATCCCGCCACACGGCCTCGCCGCTACCGTCACCTATGTCCTGGTCGTCGTGACCCTCCTCGCCGGCGTGATCGGCGTCGCTCATCTGGTCTATCGCAAGCAGATCCCGCTGGTCGGCTGGCTGACCGGCTCACTGGTCGTCTGGCTCGCCCTCACCGCCTACGGGACCACCTGGGTCGACGCGAAGGCATTGGTGCTCACTGCGCCGGTTTTGATTCTTGCCGCCTGGGCTGGAGTGTTCGCCGTTCGAGGCGCAGGCACTCGGATCGGCATGCGCATGCTCGCACCCGCGTTGGCGGCGACGATCGCGGGTGGGGTACTGCTCTCCGATGCGATCCAGTACCACGACATGCCACTCGCGCCGACTGCGCGCTATGACGAAATGGCCTTCCTGAACACACGATTTGCTGGCAGGGGGCCGACCCTCTTTACCGATTTCGACGAATACTCGCTGTATGAGATGCGCTCGATGGACATCGGCGGTCCCGATTTCCTGAATATGCCTCCAGCGTTGCTCCAGACCTCCAAGGGCCACGGGCACACGGTGGACCTGGAGCTCGCCAGACCCGCTGCGCTCGCGCGTTATCCGCTGGTGGTGACCCGAGTGAGCCCGATGGCCTTCAGGCCTCCCGCGGCCTACCGACTGCTCTGGCAGGGGACCTACTACGAGGTTTGGGGCCGTATCCACGGGGCGCAGCCATCAATCGTCGCGTTGGGTCTCCATGGCTCCCAGACGGTGGGCTGCAGGCTGATAGGCCACCTGGCAGGCATCGCCCGCGCCCACCACGCGCAGCTGGTCACCGACAGCCATCCGCAGGTGATCCAGCTCAACTTGCGTCGTCTGCACCATTCAGCCGGGTGGTACTTCCACAAGGTGGAGTTCTCCATGGATGGAGAAGGACGGCTCTGGAGCAGCTTCAGCGTTCCGCGGGCCGGCGTCTACCAGCTCTGGCTACAGGGCGAGGCGATGCCCACCATGCGTGTGAAGATCGACGACCGCCAGGTGGCCTCGGTCGGCGGTCAGATCAGCGGCAACGGCGACAGCCCCGATCCGCTTACGCCGATCCGCGTTCGTCTTGGCGCAGGCCGGCACACGCTGAGCATCGTGCGCAGTGGCTTCAGCCTCGCGCCCGGCGCCGGCAGCGAAGCCTATCTGCAGGCCATCTACTTCACGCCAGCCGGCTTCGGTGGACAGCAGCACCTGCAGACGGTCTCGCCCGCTCACTGGCGCTCGCTCTGCGGAGCGCATCTGGACTGGATCGAAGTGGTGCCGAGCTCTTCAGGCAGCCGGCATCCACTGCGCCGGCAGCGTGCCTAGCGGTATCTCGCCGGGCTGGGGGCTAGGGAAGTACCGCGTGAGCTCAGCGATGCGCGGATGCACGTCGATCAGCGTTCGCAGGTCGGCGATCGTCCACAGCAGCCTGATCGAGGAGCCGATCTGAAGGTCGGCGGCGTTGGGCGGATCGCCACCGAGATCACCGGCGTCGATCCACTGCTCAATCCGCTCGAAATGACGCGGTAGGGCCATGATGTCCGAGCGCCCCGCAGCCTCGCTAGCGCTGTTTCTGATCGCCATCAGGCGAGCGGTCAGCGGCATCAGCGGCCGCATCGCGCTGGGCGGGATCGGCAGGCTGGCCTGCGCCGCGTAGCTCTCCATCGCGCGGGGAGCCCGCACGAAGGCGACATCGAGGATCCGCCGCACGGCGCTCTGGAGCACCTCGTCCCCGAAGCGCTCGGCCTCCAGCACACGCTCGCGCTGCGCCGGCTCGGCGGGCAGCAGCGGCGGCTGCGGCGCGATCTCGTCCAGACGGCGCATGATCGCTCGCGAGCCGACCATGCGCTTGCCGTCGATGCGCAGGCCGGGCACTGTGACGCCGCCGTAGAGGATCGGTCCTACGAGCACTTGCGCCAGCGGCAGCATGTCCGTGCGCCGGAAGGGGATGTCCTTCATGTTCAGCGCGACTTCCACCGCGGCACACGGATGCGACGCCGGTACCGCGTACAGCTTCGCCGTCATGTCGCGCTCCTAGAGCACGAGCCGGACCCTGGACCCATGCGCAGAGCATAATGCTCCGCTGTGCTGCTCGTAGTCGACGTGGGGAACACGCAAACGCACTTCGGCCTCTTCCGCGAGGAGGAGTTGGTCGAGCACTGGCGCTTTGCGACCGTCCGGGTCTCGACCGCCGATGAGCTCGGCGCCGCGCTGCGCAACCTGCTCGACCTGCGCGGCTACGGTTTCGCGGACGTGGAGCGCTCGATCGTCTCCTCGACAGTGCCACAGCTGGAGCCGGAGTGGACCGCGATGGCCACGCGCTACCTCGGCCACGAGATGGTCGTTGTGGGCCCTGGGCTGCGCACGGGCCTTGCGATCCGCTACGACAACCCGCGCGAGGTGGGCGCCGACCGCCTGGTCAATGCTGTCGCGCTGCGCGAGCGCTTCGGTGGCCCTGCGATTTGCGTGGACTTCGGCACTGCGACGACCTTCGACGTGCTCTCGGAGCAGGGCGACTACGTCGGCGGCTCGTTGATGACCGGGATCGAGATCTCGCTGGACGCGCTCTCGGAGCGGGGCGCACGGCTGCCGAAGGTGGAGCTCGCGCCGCCGCGGACGGCGCTGGCCAAGAACACGATCGACGCGATCCGCTCCGGGGTGGTCTTTGGCTACGCCGGCGCGGTGGACGCGATCCTGCGTCGCCTCTATGAGGAGCTTGGCGCTCGCGCGCCGGTCGTGGCCACCGGCGGCTTGGCCAGCCTAGTAGTGCCATTCACAGAGGAGATCGAGGAGGTCGACGACCTGCTCACGCTCACAGGCCTGCGGCTGCTTTACGAACGCAACCAGAGCGACCGCTGAGCGGCGCCATACTGCGTCCTCGCTCGCTCGCGTACTGAGTACGCCACGCTCACTGCGTCCTTGTCTGGCTTGCTCAGCGACGCTCTGGATAGTGGCCATAATGGGCCGGTGCAGCCCCAACTGACGGACAGCTGGAAGCTTGGCCCGCTGGAGGTGCCAAACCGCGTGATGCTTGCGCCGCTGGCCGGTATCGGCAACTGGTTCGTGCGCTTGCAGGCCAAGCGCTATGGGGCGGGAATGGCCGTCTCGGAGATGGTCTCAAGCCACGCGATCCACCACCGCAACGCCCGCACGTGTGAGGAGATGTTGCGCATCCATCCGCAGGAGCGCCCCGGCGGGCCGGTCTCGATCCAGCTCTTCGGCGCCGACCCGGAGGTGATGCGCTCCGCCGCGGCTTATGCGGCGGGAAGCGGCGCCGACGCGCTTGACCTGAACATGGGCTGCCCGGTGCCGAAGGTCTGCAAGACGGGCGCGGGCGCGGCGCTGCTGGATCAGCCAGACCTCGCGGTCGCGGTCGCCAAGGCAGCGTGTGAGGGCAGCGGACTGCCGGTGACCGTGAAGCTGCGCAGCGGCCGGCGGCCGGGGGAGACCTCGGGCCTCCAGTTGGCAAAGCGCTTGGTCGCCGAGGCCGGGGTGGCGGCGATAGCGCTGCATCCCCGCTCTGCTGCCGTGCACCACAAGGGTAAGCCCGACTACGAGCTGGCGGAGCAGCTGGCGGGTGAGCTGGAGGCTCCCGTCATCCTCTCGGGCGGCCTGCGCGAGCGTGAGCAGATCCTGGCGGCCTTCGAGCAGACCGGAGCAAGCGCGGTGATGCTTGCGCGCGGTGCGCTCGGAAACCCGTGGTTGTTCCGTGGGCTTCTGGGGCCGCAGGCGATCGCGCCCGAGCGCGCGGAGGTGGTGGCCGAGCTGCGCTGGATGATTGCGGCGGCCGTGGAGCATCTCGGCGGCGAGCGCGCCACGCGCTGGATGCGAAAGGCCTATCCGTGGTACGTCGAGCGCCTCGGCCTGACCCGCCCGGATGCCAAGGCCTTGCAGGAAGACTTGCAGCGCGCGCAGACGCTTGATGCGGTGGATCTGCTGTTGCAGCAATGCCTCTCGTGGGGTGCCGCCGAGGTCGGCGCGCTGACCGTTTAAGCCCCCCTTGAGAGATGGCGGGCCAGCGCTATACTCCTGCGCTCGCTGCAGCCTGATGGCGGCGCTGCGGCTTGATCGGGTGGCACCTCCCCGCTGCATGCGGGGATTGCTTTGAGAGCCGCCGATTTCAAATTCCTGCGATCGAGGGTTACATGCCGAAGGACGTCATCCTCACCCCAGAAGGTCTGGAGAAGCTCAAGGGGGAGCTGCAGACGCTCTCCACCGAGCGGCGCCGCGAGGTTGCCGAGCGGATCAAGGAGGCGCGCGAGTTCGGGGACATCTCCGAGAACTCTGAGTACGACGACGCCAAGAACGAACAGGCGATGCTCGAGAGTCGCATTGCGCAGCTGCAGGAGAAGCTGCGGATGGCCACGGTGATCGAGCCCAAAGATCTCTCCACGGACGTCGTCCAGGTGGGCTCTGTCGTGCACGTCAAGGACGAGCAGACTGGCAAGTCGGTCAAGTACACGATCGTGGGCTCGGCCGAGGCCAAACCGGAAGAAAACAAGCTCTCAAATGAGTCTCCGGTCGGCAGAGCCCTGCTCGGGCGCGGCCGCAACGAGACGGTCGACGTGCAGGTGCCGCGTGGCCCCGCGCGCAAGCTGAAGATCACGAAGATCGACGTCGGTCTGAAGTAGGTTTTTCCCGTGAGCGGGACCGACGAGCAAGCTCCCGAGGGGGGTCGGCACGGCCTGCCCGAGCTGATCGCTGAGCGCCGCAGCAAGGCGCAGCGGCTGCGCGCGGACGGGCACGAGGTCTGCCCCTACTCGTTTCCCCACGTCGAGGCGATCGCGGATGTGCGGGCCGCCTGCGGGCGACTGCAGGAGGGAGAGGAGACCGACGAGGTGCACCGCATCGCGGGCCGCGTCTCCGCACGTCGCGGCGCCGGCAAGGCCGCGTTCATCGACATCGTGGATCGCACCGGCAAGATCCAGCTGCACGCCCGCTATGACGTGCTGGGGGAGCGGGCCTTCGCCCAGTTGGCCGAGGTTGACCTCGGCGACCTGATCGGCGTCGACGGCGCGCTGATGCGCGCGCGCAAGGCGGGCGAGCCGACGCTGCGGGTGCAGGGCTTCCAGCTGCTGGGCAAGGCGCTTCGACCGCCGCCGGACAAGTACGCCGGACTCACCGACGTGGAGACGCGCCACCGCCACCGCGAGCTCGACCTGATCGCCAACGAGGAGGTGCGTACCGCTTTCATCGACCGCGCCAGGATCCTCGCCGCGATTCGTGCCTACCTGGATGGCGAGGGCTTCATCGAGGTGGAGACGCCGATCCTGCAGCCGCTCTACGGCGGGGCGCTGGCCCGGCCCTTCACCACCCACCACAACGTCCTGGACCGTGATCTCTACCTGCGGATCGCGCCGGAGCTGTACCTCAAGCGGTTGATCGTGGGTGGCCTGGAGCGTGTCTACGAGCTCGGCAAGGACTTTCGCAACGAGGGCATCTCCACCAAGCACAACCCCGAGTTCACGATGGTCGAGTGGTACGAGGCCTACGCCGACTATACCGACGAGGCGGCGCGCCTTGAAGGCGCGGTGCGTGCGGCTGCGCAGAGCATCGGCTACGAGGGCAATCTGGATTTCGCTGCCCCCTGGCGGCGGGTCACCTTCGTGGAGGCGGTACAGGAGGCGACCGGCGTCGATCTGCTCGCATATGAGGACGCCGCCTCGCTGGCGCAGGCGATCGAGCAGCGCGACCTGGGCGTCAAGACCGCCGGGCTTTCCTGGCCGCAGCTTGCCGACGAGCTGCTCTCAAAGCACGTCGAGCCCACATTGGTCCAGCCCACGTTCGTGCTCGACTACCCGATTGAGCTCTCGCCCTTCGCGCGCGAGCACCGCAGCAAGCCGCGGCTGGCCGAGCGCTGGGAGGCATTCGCGGGCGGAATGGAGATCGCCAACGCATTCAGCGAGCTGACCGACCCCGATGAGCAGCGCGCGCGGTTTGAGGCGCAGCGGCGGCTGGCGGCGGAGGGTGACGAGGAGACCCAGCCCCACGACGAGACGTTCCTGCAGGCATTGGAGCACGGGATGCCGCCGACAGGTGGCGTGGGGCTCGGGGTCGACCGCCTTGTGATGCTTCTCACAGACCGCGCTTCGATCCGCGAGGTAGTGCTCTTTCCGGCGATGCGAACCTGATCCTGCGGGCCGTTCGCGCCGCATCGAGCGAACTACCACGGAAAATCTGCGATGCCACCCCGGAAGTGCGTGGTGGGCTATTGGTAGACTGGCTTGCAGGCGCCGAAGGACCCGCTCAAAGCGGCTTCTGAGGCGTCCCCGCACAACGGGACGCGCCGTCGCAGGAAGGGATGCCCCATCATGTTCGAGCGATTCACAGAACGGGCGAGACAGGTCGTCGTTCTCGCGCAGGAGGAGGCGCGAACGCTCAAGCACAACTACATCGGCACCGAGCACATCCTCTTGGGTCTGTTGCGTGAGGAGGAGGGACTCGCTGCGCGCGTGCTGGAGAGCCTCGACATCACCGTCGAGCGTGTCCGCGCTCAGGTGGTGCGGATCGTCGGCTCCGGCGAGGAGGTCACCTCCGGCCAGATCCCGTTCACTCCGCGCGCCAAGAAGGTGCTCGAGCTCGCGCTGCGCGAGGCGCTTTCCCTTGGCCACAACTACATCGGCACCGAGCACATCCTGCTCGGACTGGTGCGCGAGAACGAGGGCGTGGCGGCGCGCATCCTGCTCGACTTCGACGCCGACTCCGAGAAGATTCGCAACGAGGTGATTCGGATGCTCTCCGGTCCCGGCGGCCGCCGCCAGGGAGGCCCGGCCGGCGCGAGTGCCGGCGCGGCCAGCGGCGAGGGCAAGAAGTCCTCGAAGCTGCTCGACCAGTTTGGGCGCAACCTGACCAAGCTCGCCGCCGAGGGCAAGCTCGACCCGGTGGTCGGTCGCGAGACCGAGATCGAGCGGATCATGCAGATCCTCTCGCGCCGCACCAAGAACAACCCGGTGCTGGTCGGCGAGCCTGGCGTGGGCAAGACCGCGGTGGTCGAGGGCATGGCCCAGCGGATCACCAACGGCGAAGTCCCAGAGCTTCTTAGAAACAAGCAGATCTACACGCTCGACCTCGCTGCGCTGGTCGCGGGCTCCAAGTACAGGGGCGAGTTCGAGGAGCGCCTGAAGAAGGTGATGAAGGAGATCACCCAGCGCGGCGACATCATCCTGTTCATCGACGAGCTGCACAACCTCGTCGGTGCGGGCGCGGCCGAGGGCGCGATCGACGCGGCTTCGATCTTGAAGCCGGCTTTGGCGCGAGGCGAGCTCCAGACCGTGGGCGCCACGACGCTGGAGGAGTACCGCAAGTACCTGGAGCGGGACTCAGCCTTGGAGCGTCGATTCCAGAAGATCACCGTCGACCAGCCGACGACTGAAGAGACCGTGCAGATCTTGAAGGGGCTGCGCGACCGCTACGAGCAGCACCACAAGGTCAACATCACCGACGAGGCGTTGGAGGCGGCGGCTGACCTTGCCGACCGCTACATCTCGGACCGGTTCCTGCCCGACAAGGCGATCGATCTGATCGACGAGGCCGCGTCGCGGATGCGGATCAAGTCGATGACCTCACCGCCGGTGTACCGCGAGCTCGAAGACGAGATCACGGAGACGCGCCGCGCGAAAGAGGAGGCGATCGAGGCCCAGGAGTTCGAGAAGGCCGCGAACCTGCGCGACCAGGAGCGCCGTCTGTCACAGAAGAAGCGCGAGCTGGCCGAGCAGTGGGAGGCCGGCGAGGCAACCGAGCGTCCCTCGATCGGTGAGGAGGAGATAGCCGACATCGTCTCGATGTGGACGGGCATCCCAGTCTTCAAGCTGACCGAGGCGGAGACCGCCAAGCTGATGCGCATGGAGGAGGAGCTCCATAAGCGCGTCATCGGCCAGCACCCCGCCATCGAGGTCATCTCCAAGGCGATCCGCCGCTCGCGCGCCGGGCTCAAGGACCCCAAGCGCCCCACCGGCTCGTTCATCTTCCTCGGCCCCTCCGGCGTGGGGAAGACCGAGCTAGCACGCACGCTGGCTGAGTTCCTGTTCGGTGACGAGGAC
>DASYNI010000001.1:0-16907 GCA_036008645.1 Solirubrobacteraceae bacterium | reverse complement strand
GGGAGTCGACACCCCCCACACCTAGTGCCCATCGTTTACAGCGTGGACTACCAGGGTATCTAATCCTGTTTGCTCCCCACGCTTTCGCGTCTCAGCGTCAATACCGTCCCAGCGAGCTGCCTTCGCCATTGGTGTTCCTCCTGATATCTGCGCATTTCACCGCTACACCAGGAATTCCACTCGCCTCTTCCGGATTCTAGCTCGACAGTTTCCACCGGCATTCCAGGGTTGAGCCCTGGACTTTCACAGCGGACTTACCGAGCCGCCTACACGCTCTTTACGCCCAATGATTCCGGACAACGCTTGCCCCCTACGTATTACCGCGGCTGCTGGCACGTAGTTAGCCGGGGCTTCTTCTGAAGGTACCGTCACTCCAGCCGGCTATTAACCGACGGAGCTTCGTCCCAACTGAAAGGGGTTTACAACCCGAAGGCCTTCTTCCCCCACGCGGCGTTGCTGCGTCACGCTTTCGCGCATTGCGCAAGATTCCCCACTGCTGCCTCCCGTAGGAGTCTGGGCCGTGTCTCAGTCCCAGTGTGGCTGATCGTCCTCTCAGACCAGCTACCCATCGTTGCCTTGGTAGGCCATTACCCCACCAACAAGCTAATGGGCCGCGGGCCCATCCCGATGCGGAGGCCGAGGCTTCCTTTACCCTTGCGGGCACATCCGGTATTAGCTCGAGTTTCCTCGGGTTGTCCCGGTCATCGGGGCAGGTAACCCACGTGTTACTCACCCGTTCGCGGCTTGGCCCCAGGGCAAGCCCTGGTTCGTCGCTCCACTTGCATGTGTTAGGCACGCCGCCAGCGTTCGTCCTGAGCCAGGATCAAACTCTCCGTGAAGAACTTCACGAAAAGCTGTCATGGAGTAGCCGATGCGACGCCGGCAAAGCCGGTGCCACAGCGACAGACGGAACCGTATACACGTCGGTCCCGCGCCATGACGGGGTTCCTACTTGACTCTTGTTTCCGCCACCACGAACGCGCAAGCGCCCCGCGGTGACGGGTCGAACCTGGACGCACACCGCGATCCATTCAGATCGCAAGTGCGCATGCTGTTGAGTTTTCAAAGACCGCCAAGCCATCTCCGGAGGGGTGCTCCGAGGAGGACCGACAAGAGGCCCTGCGCCCTAAGGCGGCTGCAGGCCGACAAGGGAGTATAGCGCTAGACGGCATGCTTCGACAATCGCGCCTCGATGCCGTCTGACGCCAGCAAGCGCTCCGAAGAGCGCCAGCGCCGAGGATGATACGCGATCGGCGGACGGAACGCACGCTCAGGCCGCACGCAGGCGGCAGAAGCGCCGCTTGCCGACCCGCAGCACCTGGCCATCCAGCTGCTCTGCGGGCAGGTCCTGCTCCTTGGCGCCCAGGCGCCGATCGCCAAGCTGCACGGCGCCTTGCGCGAACATCCGCCGCGCCTCCGAGCGCGAGAGGCCGAACGCGTCGGCGATCAGCGCCGGGAGGTGCACGGGCTCCCCGTCGGCCGTGACGCGGTGCTCCGGCATGTTCTCGGGCTCCCTGCCTTCCACGAACAGGCGGTCGAACGCCTCCTGCGCGTCCTGCGCCTGCTGCGGACCATGCAACCAGGTCACGATCTCGCGCGCGAGCAGCCGCTTGGCGTCGCGCGGACCCAGATCGGTCGGCGTCTCGCGGCTGAGCAGCAGCCTGAAGTACTCCTCCATCGCCTCATCCGGAATCGACATCGTCTTGCCGTACATCTCCGACGCCTCGTCGGTGATGCCGATGTGGTTGCCAAGCGACTTGGACATCTTGCGCTTGCCGTCGATGCCAACCAGGATCGGCATCGTCACGATCGCCTGGCCAGGCTGGCCGTATGCACGTTGGATATCGCGGCCAAGCAGCAGGTTGAACTTCTGGTCGGTCCCGCCGAGCTCGACGTCGGCTCGCACCGCGACCGAGTCGTAGCCCTGCAACAGCGGGTACATCATCTCCAGCACCGAAACCGGCTGGCCGGCCGCCAGGCGTTTGGCGAAGTCGTCGCGCTCGAGGATCTGCGCCACGGTCGTGGTGCGCATCAGCGCCAGCAGCTCTCCCAGAGCCATCTGCAGCCACTCGCCGTTGCGCCTGATCTCAAGGCGCTCGCTGGAGGGGTCCAAGATCTTCAGCGCCTGCTCGTGAAAACTCGCCGCATTGCGCTCGATCTCCTCCGCGGAGAGGATCGGCCGCAGCGTCGAGCGACCCGAGGGATCGCCGACCTGCGCGGTGGTGTCCCCCACGATCAGCACGACGCGATGACCGTGGTCCTGAAACTCACGCAGCTTGCGCAGCACGACCGCGTGGCCGAGATGGATGTCCGGCGCCGTCGGATCGATGCCGAGCTTCACGCGCAGCGGTCGAGCCTCGACTCTCGCGGCGGAAAGCCGCTCCTGCAGGGCTCCGTCAGGCAGGCTGTCGACGACGTTTGCCAACAGGCTCATCGCCTGCTCTGCGGGCTGTTGGGAGTTGCTCTGCATGCGGGCGCCAATGCTAGACTCTCGCGATCCAAGCGGGCCGGCGCTGCCAGAGGTGAGCGGCGCTGTCCGCTCTGCCGCTCACGGTGTGCAAGCGCCTGGATCGTTGCGGCGGCTCAGCTCTTGGCGATCAGATGACCAAGGACGATCGACAGGACCACCGGGCATGACCGACACGACATCCCGCTTCTCGACATGTATCCGGTGAGCAGCTGCGCGTGAGCTCGACCGTTCCGCCTCGCAGCAGGCGTGGCGCGCGACGGCGGCGCCAGCCCTCGAGCACGCCGCCGCTCGGCAACCTCTTCCAGCGTGCGATCGCCTCGGCCCGCCTGAGCTGGCGGGTGCGCGCTCACGCCTGGCAGGCACGCCGCCGCTCGCGTCCGCGCATCAAGTGGGTGCGGCTGCTGGCGATCCTGTTCGCAGTCCTCGTGCTGGGCGGCATCTCCTTCGTCTTCGGCATGTTCATGGCGGTGACCTCCGACCTGCACGGCTTCGAAGACCAGGTGCAGTACCGCAATGCCCACAACTCCGTGCTCGTCGACGACCGCGGTCATCTGCTCGCCGTGCTGAGCAGGCGCAATCAGATTCTGCTGGCCCCCAAACAGATCCCCCGGATCGTCAAGAACGCGGTTATCTCGATCGAGGACAAGCGCTTCTACAGCAACGAAGGCGTCGACCTGCGCTCGCTCGGGCGCGCGGTCCTGCACGACGTGATCGGTGGCGGCGGCGTGCAGGGCGCCTCCACGATCGAGGAGCAGTTCGTAAAGAACGCGCTGGAAGCCCAGGGCAAGCGCACGATCTTCGAGAAGCTCCGCGAGGCAGCGCTCGCCTTTCACCTCGACCACCGCTGGAGCAAGGAAAAGATCATCACCGAGTACCTCAACTCGATCTACTACGGCAACGGCGCCTACGGGATCGAGTCAGCTGCGCGCACCTACTTCGGCCAGGAAGCCGACAACCACGGCTGCGGCACCCCGCAGCACCTGTGCGTCACGAACGTCAAGCCCTGGCAGGCCGCGCTGCTGGCGGGCATGGTGCAGTCGCCGACCGAGTACAACCCGATCGAACACCCGCTGGCCGCCCGTGAACGGCGCAACCTGGTGCTGCAGCAGATGCTCGCCCAGGGCTACATCGACAGGGAGATCTACACCGAAAGCATCAACCAGCCGCTGCCCACCGAGCAGGAGGTCCAGCCGCCCCGCGAACAGCTAGCCGAAGGGGTCGACAGCGGCTACTTCACAAGCTGGGTCGACCAGCAGGTGATCTCCAAGTACGGCGCCGGCCTGGCCTTCGACGGCGGCCTGCACGTCAAGACCACACTCGACCTCGGCCTCCAGCGAGCCGCCGAACGGGCAGTCAACTCCTATCTGGAAAGCCCGAGCGGCCCCACCGCCTCGCTGGTTGCGATTGAAAACTCAACTGGCGACGTGCGTGCGATGGTCGGCGGTCGCAACTTTGAAGAAAGCCCATTCAACCTCGCCACCGAGGGAGAGCGGCAGCCTGGCTCCTCCTTCAAGGCATTCGATCTCGCCGCCGCGCTGGAGGACGGCATCTCCCCCTACTCGGAGTGGACCTCGAAGATAAAGACCTTCCACGTCCCGGACTCAAACGAAGTCTTCGTCGTCCACAACGACGAAGGCTCCTACACAGGCACCAACACCTTGATAGGTGCCACTGAGGTCTCGGACAACTCGATCTTTGCTGAAGTCGGGATCAAGGTGGGCACGCGCAAGATTGCGCGCATTGCGCACCAGATGGGCATCACCACCCCGATATCCACCAACTACGCGATGACGATCGGCGGCCTGAAAATCGGCGTAACCCCGCTGGACATGGCTCACGCCTACGAGACGATCGCGCACGGCGGCCAGCGCGTGAGCGGCACGCTCGCGGGCGGCGAAGGCCTGCCTGTCGGCATTCAGGAAGTCAGCGACCCAACGCACAGCCTCCCCAACGGCCGCCATCGCGAAGTCAACCACACGCACGTGCGTCAGATTCTGCCTGCGGGAATCGCCGAAACCGAGACCCAGATGCTCGAGGCCGTGATCCAGCACGGCACCGGCACTTCGGCGGCGATCGGACAGTTTGCCGCCGGCAAGACCGGCACGACCTCTAACTACGTCGACGCTTGGTTCGTCGGCTGGGACAGCAAGTACACCGTCGCGGTCTGGGTCGGCTATCCCGAAGGCGCCAAGCCGATGACCACCGACTTCGGTGGCCAGCCGGTCTATGGCGGAACCTTCCCGGCGCTGATCTGGAAAGACTTCATGCTCTCCGCGATCGGGATCGAACGCGAAGAAGCGGCCAAAGGCGCCGGCCATGGCGGCTCGGGCGCCACGACTGCCACCTCCACGACGGCTACGCCATTCGGCAGTCAGGCCGGGGGCGGCGCCGGGCACGCTCACGGCCATGCTGGCACTGGAGGCGAATCCGCCGCCGAAGAAGCGGCCGGTGGCCAGGGATCCACGCCGACAAGGGAACCGTCGCGGACACAGGCGCCCTCCACGCCGCCGACGCAGAGCCCGAACAGCTCGGGCTCTGGCACACCGAGCACGTCACCGGCGCCCGAAACAGCACCGTCCACTCCGGCCGGCGGGGCCACCGGGGGCGCCACCGCGCCCACGGGCGGCGCAAGCGCGGGCGGCGGGTAGCGGTCTGCCGCCGGTCAGCTGAGCCGCGGACGCGAGACATACGGGCTGCCCGCAAGACAGAAGCGCCAAGGCAGGTCAACCGCCTTGGTGATCCCGACCCGTGGTCCGCTGAGCACCTCGATGCTCTCCACGCCAGCAGCGGCGAAGATCGCGATCGGCCCGTCGAGCAGGCTGGAGCCATTCTGGTGCAGCTCCACGTCAAGAGCCTGTGTGAGCTTCCCGGGCCCTGAGCAGAGCTCCAGATCGCTGCCAACGCCGCGCCGTTTGCGCATCTCCAGCAGCCCCGAGATCGGGCGCAGCGCCCTGATCAGCACCGCAGCGCCGACCCCCTCCGGCTCGCAGACGGCATTCAGCAGGGCGTGAATGCCATAGGAGCGGTAGACGTAAGCATTGCCCGGCGGCCCGAACAGGGTGCTGGTGCGTGCAGTCAGTCCCACGAAAGCATGGCTTGCCGGCTCGCTGTCGTGGTAGGCCTCGGTCTCGACGATAACGCCAGCAGTGTCGCCGTGCGCAACGGTGCAACCGATTAGCTCTCGCGCCACCTGCACCACCGGGCGCTCGTAGAAGGAGTGTCCCAGCCGCTGCTGTGAGCGCACCTGTGCGCTCGACGCCGGCGATGCCTCAGCGCCCGTGCTCTTCATGCAGGACGCTCCTGGCCAGCGTGAGCTGCTCGCGCAGCCGCGGCAGCGAAGTTCCGCCCTGCGAGACCTTCGACTCCAGCCAAGAGCTCTGGGACAGCACCGCGTAGTACTCGTTTGCGCGCTCGGCTCCGGCAAAGGCGTCGCTGTGCTGCGCAAGCTCCTCAGGGCTCAGCTGCGAAAGCGCCCTTCCACTCTCCACAGCACTCCGAACCAGGCCGGCCACGACACCGTGCGCCTGGCGAAATGGCATTCCGTGTCGCACCAGCAAGTCGGCGATGTCGGTGGCCGCAATCATCTCGTCCGCGGCGGCCTGCTGCAGACGCTGCGCGTCAAAGCGCGCACCCTCCAGCATCCCTGCCGCGGCGGCCAGACAGAGCTGCAGCGTGTCGGCGGCGTCGAAGAGATGCTCCTTATCCTCCTGCATGTCCTTGTTGTAGGTCAGCGGCAGCGCGTGCATCACGCCGTGCATCGCGGCGAGGTGGGAGACGATCCGCGGCGCCTTGGCGCGCAGCAGCTCCGCAGCATCGGGGTTCTTCTTCTGCGGCATGATCGAGGAGCCCGAGCTCCACGCGTCGGGTAGTTCGCAGAAGGCGAACTCCTCGCTCGACCAGAGCACGAGCTCTGCGCCCAGGCGCGAAAGATGCGTGGCACAAGTGGACGCAGCGCCAAGGTAGTCGAGCACGAAGTCTCTTCCGGAGACCGCGTCCAGCGAGTTCGGTGCGACCTCCTCAAATCCCAGCTCCCGCGCGACCATGCCCCGGTCGGTGTCGAAGCTGACGCCCGCGAGCGCCCCCGCTCCCAGTGGCATCCGGCCGGCCTCGCGCGCGGCGAAGTCGAACCTGGAGCGATCGCGGCTGAGCATCCAGAAATACGCGAGCAGGTGGTGGCCGAGATAGACGGGCTGCGCGCGCTGGAGATGCGTGTAGCCGGGCATCGGCCAGTCCATATGCTCCTCGGCGCGCGCCAGCAGTACAGCCATCACCTGCTGGACTGCGGCATGAGCGTCGGCGGATGCCTTACGCGTGTACATTGCCACGTCGGTAGCAACCTGGTCGTTGCGCGAGCGCGCTGTGTGGAGACGACCCCCGACTGGACCCGCGATCTCGGTCAGGCGCCGCTCGATCGCCATGTGGATGTCTTCATCGTCGTCCCTGAAGGGGAAACGATCCTGCTCGAGCTCGCGCCGGACGGCATCCAGGCCGGCGAGCAGCTGATCGCGGTCCTGCTCGGAGATGATTCCGCGTGCCGCGAGCATGCGCGCGTGCGCCTGAGATTGCTCGACGTCAAACGGCCAGAGCCTGCGATCGAAGCCGAGCGAGGTGTTCAGACGCCGGAAGTCAGGATGCTGGGGCTCGCTGAAGCGGGACATCGCGGCGAGACTCTATCGGCCTGCCGAGGAGCCGCTCCCCAACGCGCTCCACAAGTCTCCACAGTGGACCTCAGTAGTTCACCACGACGTCCATGTGTGTTCCCCATAGTGAGCCAGGCACGCTTCGCCTGGTACCATCGCAAGCCTTGCGAGGCGTCGATGTTCTTGTCGTGTTGGGTCTGCTCCGCCACCGTGCCGGTGAGTGGACCGTGCGCATGCTCGCGCGTGAGCTACACATGCCGCTGGCCACGGTGCAGCGTTCGCTCGGGCGCCTGGGGACGACGCCTGCATTTGACCCCGAGCGCCGTCACGTGAATATCGCCGGCGCTGAAGAGCTCTTCGAGCACGCGCTCGCGTTCGTAGCGCCTGCAAGTTTGGGGAAGAACGCGCGCGGAACGCCGACGGCGTGGGCGGTTCCCGCACTTGCCAAGCGTCTGCGCGTTTCCGCAAACGCACCACAGCCAGTTTGGCCCCAGCCACGCGGTCGCGTGCGTGGAGTCGCAGTGCGTCCGCTGCACGCCGGCGTGCTCGCGTTGGCCGCCGCCGACCCGGAAATGCACGAGCTTCTGGCGCTCACCGATGCGGCGCGGCTTGGCGATGCAAAGGTATCCAAGCGCGCACTCGGATTGCTGCAGGCATGGATCGCCTCCTCCCCAGCAGCGCAGGAGACATGATCTCCGCCGGCTGCGCGCCGGCGAGCAATGGCGTCTGCGACGTCTGTATGTCGACTGGCCACGACCGCGATGGGACACTGGCCTAGATGCTGACGGTACGCGAGCAGTTCGCAACGAATCTGCGCGCGCGGCGCGAGGAACTGGGCCTGACGCAGGATGGCCTAGCGCAGGCCTGTGGCCTGCACCGCACTGAGATCAGTCTGCTGGAGCGCTCCAAGCGCTCGCCCCAACTGGAGACGATCGTGCTGCTCGCGCACGGGCTACAGCTCAAGCCGCGCGAGCTGCTGCAGGGCATCACCTGAGCTCTGCCGGCAGAGCACTCCGCTGAGACCTCGGGCTTGGGCGCCCTCAGGGTGCCACGGCGTGCTTCTGTCCAAGCACGCCGGCGAGCTGTGCCGCAACGCGCTGCACCTGGCCCTCACTCATCTGGGGGAAGAACGGCAGCGCCAGCGAGCGCGCCGCAACGTCCTCGCAGACCGGGAACTCGCCCTCGCGATGGCCAAAGCGCTCGCGGTAGAAGCTCATCAGGTGAATCGCCGGGAGATAGGGCTTGCTCTGGATGCCACGCGCCGCAAGCTCGCGCACAGTGCCGTCGCGATCGACGCCGTGCGGTAGTTGCACCACGAACACGAACCACCCGCGCACCGCGCCATCGCGGTCCTCGCACGGCAGCGTCAGGCCCTCGATCCCGTGCAGTACGTGCCGGTAGAGCTCGGCGACATGCGCGCGCTGCGCGAGCGTCTGCTCGATCTTGCCAAGCTGCGCGATCCCGATCGCGCAGGCGATGTCCGAGAGACGGTAGTTGAAGCCGAGCCGATCGTGGTCGAGCCAGTCCATGTTGGGCGCGCGCCCCTGATTGCGCTCGGAGTCGATGATCTCCTTCAGCACGGGATCGGCGAGCGTGATCATCCCGCCCTCGCCAGTGGTCAGCTGCTTGTTGGCGTAGAAGCCGAACACCGCAGGATGACCGCGGCCCCCGACCGCGATGCCATCGGGGTGCCTGGCGCCAAGCGCCTCACATGCGTCCTCGACGATCGCCAGGCCGTGACGCCCGGCGAGTGCCTCGAACGCCGGCATCTCCGCTGGGTAGCCGAAGATGTGCACGGGCAGCAGAGCCCGGGTGCGGGGACCGATCGCCGCCTCGGCGGCCTGCGGATCGAGGTTGAGCGTGACCGGGTCGATGTCCGCGAACACCGGGCGCGCGCCCTCGTAGAGAGCCGCATTGGCCGACGCCACGAAGGAGAACGGACTGGTCACCACCTCATCCCCCTCTCCCACGCCCACCACCCGCAGCGCTAGGTGCAATCCGGCGGTGCCGCTGGAAAGCGCGCTTGCCAGCGGCGCGCCGACCAGTCGCGCGAACGCGTGCTCGAACTCCACCAATCGCGGACCGAGTGAAAGGCGCTGCGAGCGCAGAACCTCCAGCACCGCGCGCTCCTCCTCATCGCCGATCGCCGGCTTGGCCAGCGGGATCTGCTCGCTCACGTAGCCGGCTCGCTGGAGCCCTTCAGCGCAGGCGGCCGCTCGCTGTGCTGGCGGCCCGGCTGCATCCCGTACTCGATCGCGTCCACCAGCGCCTCCCAGGAGGCCTCGATCACGTTCTCCGAGACGCCAATCGCGCCCCAGCTCAGATCGCCGTCGCTGCTGTCGAGCAACACGCGGGTGACCGCGCCCGTACCCTTCTCCTCGTCGAGGATCCGCACCTTGAAGTTGACCAACTCGATGTCGCGCAGGTGTGGGTGTATCTCCCCGATCGCCTCGCGCAGCGCCTTGTCGAGCGCGTTTACCGGCCCGTTGCCCTCGGCGGTACGCACGATTCTCATCCCGGTCTTGCGGTCTGGCACCCACAGCTTGATCGTCGCCTCGGTGGCGACTCCACCCTGGGCGCGCTTCTCCACAATCACGCGCCAGGACTCCAGCTCGAAGAGGCGCTCGTAATGCCCGGACTGGCGGCGCATCAGCAGCTCGAAGGAGCCGTCGGCAGCCTCGAACTGGTAGCCGCGATGCTCGAGCTCCTTGACTCGCTGGGCGGTGCGCTGCGCGGAGAGCTCGTCCAGCTCCACCCCAGCCTCCTGCGCCTTCTCCATGATCGTCGCCCGCCCGGAGAGCTCTGAGACCAGTAGATCCCTGTCGTTGCCCACCAGCGCCGGATCGACATGCTCGAAAGTGCGCGCGTCCGTGCGCACGCCCGCGGCATGCAGTCCCGCCTTGTGCGCGAACGCGTTCTTGCCTACGTAGGGCTGCGCCGCGCCCGGGGTGCGGTTGAGCACCTCGTCCATGAAGTGAGCTGTCTGGGTCAAGCTCGCCAGGCGCTCGGGGTCCAGCAGCTGGAAGCCCATCTTCAGCTGCAGATCGGCGATCAGGGTGACCAAGTTCGCGTTGCCGGTGCGCTCGCCGATGCCGTTCATCGTGCCCTGGACCTGGGTGGCGCCGGCGTGTACGGCCACGAGCGAATTGGCCACGGCGCAGCCGGAGTCGTCGTGGGTGTGGATGCCAAGCGCAAGGTCCGGCAGGCTCTCGCGCACGGTGCCGAGGACCGCCTGCACCTGCATCGGCAGCGAGCCGCCGTTAGTGTCACAGAGCACGACACGCTCTGCACCAGCCTCCGCGGCGGCGCGCACGCATTCGAGCGCAAAAGACGGGTCTTCGGCGTATCCGTCGAAGAAGTGCTCGGCGTCGAGGATCACGCGCTTGCCCTCGCCGACCAGGAAGGCGACCGACTCCGCGATCATCGCCAGGTTCTCCTCAGGGGAGACCCGTACGACCACCTCGACGTGCAGCGGCGAACTCTTGCCGACAATCGTGCAGATCGGGGCAAAGCAGCCGGCGATCTCCGCCAGGCCCGGATCGGCGTCCGCGCTTGCGTCCCTGCGCCTCGTCATCCCGAACGCGGCCACCTCGGCGTGGTCGAGCTGCTCGGTTGCCAGCAGCGCGAACAGCTCGCTCTCCTTGGGGTTGGACGCGGGAAAGCCGGCCTCGACGATGTCGATGCCGAGCGCGTCGAGGCGGTGGACGACCTGCAGCTTCTCGCGGACCGTGAGATCCAGGCCCCCGCCCCCCATGCCGTCCCGCAGGGTGGCGTCGTAGAGCTCGATCTCGCCCATGGATTACGCCGTCCTGGCGGGGGGCGCGGGTGCTGGGGCGGCCGCGCGCACCGGGTCAAGCCACTCGCGGTAGCGCTCGCTGCGCCCGTGGATCGCGTCGTCGAAAGCCTCTTGCAGCACCCGCGTGATCTCACCCGGGCGCCCGTCGGCGATCCTATGGTCGTCGACCTCGCGCACCGGCACGATCTCGGCGGCCGTGCCTGAGAGGAACACCTCATCGGAGAGGTAGAGCTCGGCCCTTGCAACGTTGCGCTCGCACACCGGGTAGCCGAGGTCGGTTGCGATCTGGATGATCGAGCGCCGCGTGATCCCGTCGAGGATCGAGTTGTGGTGACCGGGCGTGATGATCTGCCCGTCACGCACGATGTAGACGTTCTCGCCTGTGCCCTCGCAGACGTGGCCGTGGTCGTCGAGCAGAATCGACTCCTCGTACCCGGCCTTCGTGGCCTCGACCTTGGCGAGCACGTTGTTGAGGTACTGCCCGGACGCCTTCGCGTATGGGATCAGCGAGTCGGGGCTGATGCGCCGCCAGGAGGAGACCTTCGCGCGCACGCCGTTGAGCTTGCCCTCCTCACCGAGATAGGTGCCCCACTCCCAGGCGGCAATGATCACTTCAACCGGCGCCTCCATCGGGTTCAGGCCCATCGAGCCGTAGCCGCGATAGACCAGCGGGCGGATATAGCAGGAGCGCAACTCGTTGCGCGCCACGAGCTCACGCGTTGCGGCCTTCAGCTCGTCGCAGCTGAATGGCACAGGCATGTAATAGAGCTCGGCCGAGCGCAGCAGCCGTTCGTTGTGCTCGGCGTTGCGGAAGACAGCCGGGCCAAGCTCGGTGTCGTAGCAGCGAACGCCCTCGAAGACGCCTGTGCCGTAGTGCAGACCATGCGTGAGGACGTGGATCTTCGCGTCCTCCCAGGCGACGAAGTCTCCGTTCATCCATATGAGGTCGGTGGGCTCCACGGCTCTGAGGCTCCTTGCTTTGCTTGCTTGAGTTGCTGTTGGCCTCGATCGCCCCGGCGCATCCGGGCCGTGTCTGCCCCTGGGCTACTCGAGATTCGCGAACACCGTCCGGGCCGCCTGCGCGGTACCGGCCTCTCCGCCCAGGTCCGGGGTGCGCAGACCCGCGGCGAGCGCGCGGTCAACTGCCGATTCTACCGCCGCGGCCTCGCTTGCCAAGCCCAGGCCGTGCCGCAGCATCATCGCGACCGAGAGGAACATCGCAAGCGGATTGGCGATCCCCTGGCCGGCGATGTCAGGGGCGGAGCCGTGGACGGGCTCGAAGAGGCCTGGACCGTTACCACCCAGGGAGGCGCTCGGGAGCATCCCGATCGAGCCGGTGAGCATCGCCGCCTCATCCGAAAGGATGTCTCCAAACATGTTCTCGGTCACTATCACGTCGAAGTGGCGCGGTGCAGAGACCAGCTGCATCGCGGCGTTGTCGACCAGCACGTGCTCGAGCTCGACGTTGGGGAACTCGCGCGCGTGCAGATTGCTGACCACCTCCCGCCAGAGCCGCGAAGTCTCCAGCACGTTGGCCTTGTCGACGCTTGTGACACGAGAGCGCGCCGCTTCAAACGCGGTCCGCGCGATCCGCTCGATCTCCGGCGTCGTGTAGGCGCAGAGGTCGCTGGCCGAGTCGGCCGTGCGCGTCTTCTCGCCGAAGTAGATGCCGCCAGTGAGCTCACGCACCACGAGCAAGTCGGTTCCCTCGATGCGCTCTCTGCGCAGCGGGGAGGCGTCATAAAGCGCCGGCAGCGGACGCACCGGGCGCAGGTTGGCGTAGAGGCCAAGGCCCTTACGCAGCCCGAGCAGCCCCTGCTCTGGACGTGGCTTGCTGGGATCGGTGGTATCCCACTTCGGGCCCCCAACCGCCGCCAGCAGCACAGCGTCAGCCCGCTTACACGCCTGCAGCGTCTCGTCGGTCAGCGCGGTGCCGTGCAGGTCGATGCTGGCGCCGCCGAAGGCGTGCTGCTCGAACTCGAAGTCGCCGAGCTTGCCAAGCAACTCCAGTGCCGGAGCCATGATCTCCGGGCCGATCCCGTCGCCGGGCAGGGTGACTATTCGATGTGCCATCAGAGCGCCGTCGTCACAGGTGTGGGCGTTGACTTCTGCTCGCGCCGCGCTTCATAGGCGGCGATCGCATCCTGCTGACCGAGCGTTACGCCGATGTCGTCGAGACCCTTCAGCAGACGCCGGCGCGTCTCCTGGTCGATCTCGAATGGGACCCGCACGATCTGGCCGTCGCTGTCGCTGTAGCGAACCTCCTGGGCGCGCAGGTCGACCTGCCCCTTCCCCGCAGCCGCCAGTGCGCGGCAGTGCTCCTCGTCGATCGCGATCGGCAGCAGCCCGATCTTCGTGCAGTTGGAGTAGAAGATGTCCGCGAAGCTCGGAGCGACGATCGCCTGGAAGCCATAGTCCTGCAGGCCCCAGGGCGCATGCTCGCGCGAGGAGCCGCAACCGAAGTTATCGCCGGTGACGAGGATCGGGTTGACCGGCAGATCCCAGTCGGGCTCCTTGGCCCAGTCGTAGAAGAGGAACTCCCCGAAGCCGGTGCGCTCCACCCGCTTGAGGAACTGCTTGGGCATGATCTGGTCGGTATCCACGTCGGCGCGGTCCAGGAAGCTGACCTTGCCGGAGATCGTCTCGATGGGGTCCATAAGTGACTAGGCCTCCTCTAGTTCCAGGATCGGATGTCGGTGAAGCGCCCCTCGATGGCGGCGGCCGCCGCCATCTGCGGGGAGACCAGATGTGTGCGCCCGCCGCGGCCCTGCCGGCCCTCGAAGTTGCGGTTTGAGGTGGAGGCGCAGCGCTCGCCTTCGGCCAGCGTGTCGGGGTTCATGCCCAGACACATTGAGCAGCCGGCCACCCGCCATTCAAAGCCTGCGTCCTTGAAGACCTTGTCCAGCCCCTCGGCCTCGGCCGCGGCCTTGACCTGCTGTGAGCCGGGGACGACCATCGCCCGTACGCTCTCTGCAACCTTGCGGCCGGCGACCACCTCGGCGGCAGCGCGCAGGTCGCCGATGCGCGAGTTGGTGCAGGAGCCAATGAAGACGCGGTCGATCCCGATCTCCTCGATCGGCGTGCCGGCCGTCAGGCCCATGTAGTGCAGGGCGCGCTCAGCTGAATCGCGCTCGGCCTCCGTCTGGAAGTCATCCGGCGAGGGCACCGTTGCAGTCACCGGCGCGACCATGCCGGGGTTTGTGCCCCAGGTCACCTGAGGCGAAAGCGCGGCGGCGTCCACAACGATCTCACGGTCGAAGCTCGCCCCTGGATCGCTGCGCAACTCGCTCCAGCACTCAAATGCCTGCTCGAGCTCTGCACCCTTGGGCGCACCCGGACGCTCCTGATCGGTGAACCAAGCAAACGTCGTCTGGTCGGGCGCGATCATGCCTGCGCGCCCGCCGCCCTCGATCGTCATGTTGCAGACGGTCAGGCGACCTTCCATCGAGAGCTTCTCGATCGCGGGCCCCGCGTACTCGACCACGTGCCCGGTCGCCCCGCCGACGCCGATCTGGCCGATCGTGCCGAGGATCAGGTCCTTGGCGCTCACGCCGAACGGCAGATCGCCCTCGTAGCGGATCACCATCGACTTCGGCTTGTGCTGGACCATGCACTGCGTGGCCAGCACGTGCTCGACCTCGCTGGTGCCAATGCCGAAGGCGAGCGCCCCGAAGGCGCCGTGGGTGGCGGTGTGCGAGTCGCCGCAGACGATCGTCATGCCCGGCTGGGTGACGCCAAGCTCCGGGCCGATCACGTGCACGATCCCCTGCCGGTCGGAGCCAAGCGAATAGACCGGCACGCCGAACTCCGCGCAGTTGCGCTCCAGCGTTTGCACCTGCACCCGCGAGAGTTCGTCAGCGATCAGCCGTGCGGCCATCGTGCCGTCAGTGGGCGTGTTGTGATCAGCAGTTGCCAGCGTACGATCGGGGCGGCGCACCTTGCGGCTGGCCATCCGCAGACCATCGAAGGCCTGCGGGCTCGTGACCTCGTGGACAAGATGGAGGTCGATGTAGATCAGGCCGGAGCCTGTGCCTGCCACCTCGTGCGCTTCCCAGATCTTCTCGAACAAGCTGCTCGGCATCTCATCGCTCCTTAGCTGCGTCTCAGGCCCGCGCTGACGACCGAAAGGAAGGTCGCTCCGGCGGCGGTTCGATTCTCGAAGTGGTGTGACAGATCGGCGTCGAAGGTGACGCAGTCGCCACTGTCAAGCTCGTAGTGCTCTCCGTCGCAGATCAGCGTGAGCGAGCCGCTCTCCACGAGCGCCACCTCCCGGCTGCCCGGCTCGTGCATCGGCGGGTCATCTGCGGCCCCGGTCGCGCCGCCGGGCGCCAGCGTGTGCCGCGAAAGCTCCGCGCGCTGCCCGGGCTGATCGGAGGTCATCACCTCGAAGCTGTGCCCGCGCCGGCTCGCGCCGCCGCGGCCGCGCTCCTTGGCGCGCACGATCGTGACTGCGCCTTCCTCGTCCAGTCGCAGAAGCTGGGAGAGCCTCAGGTCCAGGCCCGCGGCGATCTTCGCCGCCACCACCAACGTCGGGCTCGTCTCGCCGCGCTCAACCTGAGAGAGCATCGGCGCACTTACGCCGCAGCGCAGGGCGAGCTCACGCAACGAGAGCGAGGACGCCTCCCGCAGCGCCTTCACGCGAGCGCCGATCACCGCCGGGTCCAGTGCCTCCTGAGCTGCTGGATCCTGCCGATCAGAGGTCTTCTGCTTCTGCGCCATCGCCATACGCGCGTACGCTATCACATACGTGTGTACGTCGGCCGCCGCTGCGATGACTCTCAGCGACAGACACCGTCTGTATCGTCGAACATCCCATAGACAAGGAGGCACCACCATGCCACAGATAACCCCATTCCTGTGGTTCGACGACCAGGCCGAGCAGGCGGCGCAGTTCTACGTGTCGGTGTTCCCAAACTCGCGCATCGCGGATGTGACCCACTACAGCACCGCAGGCCCCGGGCCGGCCGGCTCGGTGATGACGGTGCGATTCATCCTCGACGGCAATGAGTTCCTCGCGCTGAACGGCGGGCCGGCGCATTACGGCTTCGATGAGTCGATCTCCTTCATGGTCAACGTCGCGACCGAGGATGAGCTCGATCACTACTGGTCGGCGCTCACCGACGGCGGACAGGAGATCGCTTGCGGCTGGCTGAAGGACCGTTACGGCCTGCGGTGGCAGATCGTGCCGGACGGGCTCTCTGCGGTTCTCAGCGACCCCGACCCGGAGCGCTCACAGCGCGCGGCACAGGCGATGATGGGCATGAAGAAGCTGGATCTGCGAACGATGCGGGAAGCGGCGGACGGACAGTCAACGCAAGCCGCGACGTGAGGCGTTTATTCCTACCCCGGTAGGTCGTACCGTAGTAGGATGATCTTCGTGAAGGTCGACAAGCTCAGCGTCTCTTTCGACCCAGATCTTGGCGATGCGGTTCGCGCAGCCGCCAAGCGCAGCGGTCGAGGGCTCTCCGGCTGGCTCGCCGAGGCTGCCGC
Source organism: Solirubrobacteraceae bacterium (assembly GCA_036008645.1). Classification (GTDB taxonomy): domain Bacteria; phylum Actinomycetota; class Thermoleophilia; order Solirubrobacterales; family Solirubrobacteraceae; genus Palsa-744. The sequence continues at coordinate 511 of DASYNI010000001.1, read as the reverse complement.
CGCTCGGCTGCGCGCCGAGGCGCTTGCAGAGTTCCTCGACGAGTGGGAGGCCGAGCACGGCAAGCTCACCGAGGAGGAGGTGGCGCGGGCTGCAGCCGAGCTCAGGCTGCCCGCCTCCCCTGCGCGGACAGCGGCGTGAGCGCGCTTGTGCTCGATGCCGGCGCCTTCCTCGCGATCGAGCGAGGCGACCGGGCGATGGCGGCGCGACTGATGGCAGCCGAGCGCGACGGGCTGCAGCTGCGAAGCAACGGTGCGGTGATTGCGCAGGTGTGGCGCGATCCCTCGGGACGACAGGCCGCCCTGGCCCGGCTTCTTCGATCGGTCGATGTGAAGCCGGTCGATCGCCAGCTCGGCCAAAGCGCAGGAGCGCTCTGTGGCATTGCCGGCGCGAGCGACGCGGTGGACGCGAGCGTTGTGGCAATCTCGGCCGCAGGAGACAAGATCGTGACCAGCGACCCCAGCGACATGCGCGCGCTGGTCGCCGCCGCCGGCCGTCCGATCCTGGTCGTGG